>CAVYTE010000024.1:0-41125 GCA_963771385.1 uncultured Actinomycetes bacterium | reverse complement strand
CAGAGCGTGCTGATCGGGGGACCCCCTCGGCCGCTCGCGTCCAACGTTCGCCCTCGTCGTTCGAGGCGAAGATGTCGCCGTCGGCGGTGCCGAACACGACGACCGAGTCGCGAGCGACGAGCCAGCCGGAGTCGACGTTCCCGTCGAACCACTCGGGCAACCCGTCGGTGCACTTCTCGAGATGGAGATCCGGCTCGAGCCTGGCCCGGTAGACGGCAGCTCGGCCCCCGCGGGGCCCGTTCGACACCGAGAGCAGGATGGTGTGGCCCGCGACCGCGACCGCCCTCGCGTACGTCGCGTGCAGGCCCTGCTGCTCGATCCGCCAGCTCGCTCCCCCGTCCTCGCTGACGGCGAGCCCGACGGCGCCGGCGGCGAGCACGACGTCGGGTTCGCTCGGATGCGCGACGACCTGGTGGACGTCGGCGTCGATGTCGATCGTGGGCTCCCAGCTCGCGCCGCCGTCGAGGGAGCGCGGGATGCCGCCCACGTGGACGTTCGCGTGGATCCGGCCGGCGACATCTACGGCGATCGAGCGGACCGCGGGCGGACCGCCCCACGGGGTGTACCACGCGTCCCGGCCCTCGACCGCGTCGAAGGAGGCGACGGGCTCCAGCGCGCGATCGTCGGCGTCGAAACGGAGCAGGTGCGCCTCGTCGGTACCGGCGAACACGCCCTCTCGCGTCGGGGACAGGCACCCGATCTCGAGCTCGCCGCTCCGAGCGACGTCTGTCCAGGTCCCATCGGGTTCTCGCCGCACGATCGAGCGCCGGTCCGCGACCGCCCAGGCGACGCCGTTCGCTGCGGCGAGCGCGGTGACCTCTCTCGAGCCGAACGCCGGATCCTGCTCTGGCGCCTTCCTCGGTTGGCTCGAACACACCGGCGCTGGTCCCGATGAGCGCGTCGGAGTCGGAGATCCCGGGCGTCCTACTCGGCGTCTCGGTGCCGCTGGTCGGTCTCGCGAGCGATCCGCGCCGGATCACCGGCGATCTTCGCCACCACCGTGAAGCGGCCTTCCTCGGACACCAGCTGATCGACCTCGGGATTCTCGTGATCGGTCGCGATCGCGAAGCGCGTGGGGTAGCCGCGCACTTCTTCGTACTCGATCCGCGTCAGGCTGATCCGCACTCCGCACGACCGATCGCTGCATTCACACACGTAGACCTCGGTCGCCCGCTGGTCGAGCGCGAGCGAGCCACGGGTCTCGGCGATCCACTCGTTCCGATCGCGCGAACTCGATTCGTTCCGAACCTCCTGGTCCCGCCACTCGCTCATGCGATCACCCTCCCGGCGATCGACGTTGGGCGGGATCGAGCTGGAGGATCTTCCGGATGCCGTTGTCGACCCGAAGCCGGCCGCCCCAGTTCGCCACACGCTGTTCGCACGAGATGACACCCAGCCACCCGGCCCCGTCGACGCGCTCCAGCCCGTCGAGATCGAGGACGATGTCGCGCGGCTTGGCACGGGTGATCGCGTGCAGGAGCGGGGGCACCGCGGCGGCATCGAGCCAACCCGTGAGGAACAGGTGCGAGGTGCCGCTCGACTCTTCGATCAGCACCGAGAAGCTCTCGGAGGAAACCTGCATCGCGACTCCCTTTCCTGAGGGCTCAGCCCTCCTGGCATGGGAGCGTGGCTTTAGGCTCCGAGATGCGCCACACGGCGCGACGCGACCAGGATCTGGGGTCGCGGAACCACGGTACGCCTCCCATCGCGAACAAGCAATGGGTTGCGTTAGGCTGGTGGGGTTGGAGACGACTGCCATGAGGGATGGCGGAGGGCTCGACGGGCTCCGGATCCTCGTCGCAGACGGTCACGGGCACCGCCTCGACGAGGTCCTTCGAAGCGTGACCGAGCTCGGCCACGAGGTCGTGGGCCAGGCGAGCCTCGGCGATGTCGCCGCGGCGACCGCGGCCGTGCACCCGGACGCCGCGATCGTGATCGTCGGTGAGAGCACGGAACACGCGCTCGACCTCATCGGGCGGATCGTGACCGAGGCCTCCTGCCCGGTGATCGCGATCCTCGACATCGAGGACGAAGCCTTCATCCGCGACGCCGCCAAACGCGGGATCTTCGCGTACATCACGCTCGGTCGGGACGCCTCCGCGCTGCAGAGCTCGCTCGACGTCGTGCTGTCCCGGTTCGCCGAGTACCAGGGCCTGGAGGGCGCGTTCGCCCGCCGGGCGATCACGGAGCGGGCCAAGGGCATCCTGATGGAGCGGCACTCGGTGGACGAGAAGCGGGCGTTCGAGATGCTCCGGGACGAGGCCCGGCGATCGAACCGGAAGATCATCGAGATCGCGGAGGCCGTCACGGTCAGCGTCAACCTGCTTCCGAAGTCGCGGGTCGAGTAAGGGAAGATGCCCGGAGGCAGCGACCGGAACACCGGCATCATCGAGGAGTTCCGGGCGAACGGCGGCAAGGTCGGCGGCTACTTCGAAGGTGCGACGTTGCTGATCCTCCATGCCAAGGGTGTGAAGACCGGCCTTCCGCGGATCAAGCCCCTGGACTACCTACCGGACGGCGAGCGGTTCGTGGTCTTCGGCACGAAGGGTGGGGCGCCGACCGATCCGTACTGGGTGCGCAACGTCCTCGCGGATGCGGAGCCGTCGGTCGAGCTCGGCGACCGTGTCGTCGCGGTGCGAGCGGTGGAGATCACCGGGCCCGAGGCGGACGAGCTCTACGCGCGGCAGGTGGAGCGACGTCCGGGGTTCGCCGAGTACAAGCGGAAGACCAGCCGCTGGATCCCGGTGATCGCGCTCGAGCCCGTGGTCTGACCCAGCGCGGTCAAGTCACGCCGTCGTCGGGCCGAGACCCTGCTGTGAGCTCCGATGGCGGGACCGACCGGAGAGGAAGATCCTATCGACACGCATGTCGGCCGAAAGGCCGGTAGGAGCGCCCCCAAGTATCGAGAGATCCTCGCGGCGCATCTCGTCATGAGCCTCGCCGACCTGCGGCTCAAGAAGCGAGCGAACGAACGCACCCGATCGGAGAGCCGACCGTCTCATTGATCTGACAGCTTCGACTCCACGTCGGTCTGCCAGTCGATCGAGACCACCCGCACCGGGCGGTCGAGCCCCTTCAGCGAGACTTCGCGCTCGTCGCCGAACCCGAACGGGATCGCCCCGGTCGACACGGTCGACGCGGTCGCGAGGATCTCGCCACCCTCGGCGATCGCACCCACGCGCGCGGCCTCGTGCACGCCGAGGCCCGCGTAGTCGTCCGCGATCACCGTCGCCTCGGCCGCATGAAGCCCGATCCTCACCTGGGGCGCGAACCCGTGCTTGCGCCGGTGTTCGGTCAGGCGTCGCTGGATCGCGACCGCACAGCTCGCCGCGGCCGACGCCTCGGCGAACGACGCGAAGAACCCATCGCCCGTCGTGTGGACGACCTCGCCGCGGTGCGAGCCGATCTGTGTTCGCAGCGTGTCGTCGTGCCAACGCAGGACGCCCTCCCACGCCTCGTCGCCGATCGTGCGGACCAGGTCCGTCGAGCCGACGATGTCCGTGAACATGAACGTCCGGATGACCCGGCGACCGGCGTCGCCCTCCTCGCCGGCGCGGATCATCTCCTCGCACCGCTCGACCTCCCCGAGTGCGCCGATGCGTTCGAACGCGGCCTTCGCGGCCCGGAGCTCGAGCACGGCGGACGCCTCGTCGCTGCCCGCGCGGTACGCGACGGCGAGCCAGCGGCGCGCCTGTGCGGCCTCGAACGGCGCGTCGGCCTCCGCCCATCCGCGCACGGCCTTGCGGAGCTCGGCGATCGCGGGGGTCGCGTCCTCCTCGTATGTGAGCACCGCACCGAGCGCCTGATGCGCCGCGGCGTGCAGCATCGGCGCGTCGATCGCCGAGGCGGTCTCGCCGAGCTCCTCCGCGGCCTCGCGCGCCTCAGCGAGGTCGTACACGGCCAGGGCGATCTCGACCCGCGCCGGCAGCAGACGAGCACGATCCAGCGGGTCCATCGTATCCCCGAGAGCGGTGCCGATCGACGACCGGGCCCCCTCGACGCGCCCACGGGCCAGACGGAGCATCGCGATGCCGGGCTGCGGCTCGTGCCCCAAGCCGTGGGCGCGCTCGAACGCCTCCTCGGCGCCGTCGAGATCGCCTCGGCGGAGCCGGATCTCGCCCAGCTCGTAGGCGCCCGCCCCCGCCTGTGGCAGCCGGCCGAACGCCTCGAGCTCGCTCAGCGCCTTGCTGGCCTCGTCCTCGGCTTCCGCGTACGACCCGCGGAGCCGCATGATCTCGGCTCGGTTCACGCGGCAGACGCCCGGGAACCCCGTGATCGCCTCCCGTTCGCACCATCGCGTGGCCGCTTCGGTCCACTCCGCCGCCCGACCGTAGTCGGCGACGCTCCGACAGACCCCGATCGTGAGGCAGTAGATGTTGCCGGCCACGTACGGCGTCAGTTCGCCGCCGACCGCGGCCAGGGTCGCCTCGTCCACGAGCGAGAGACCCTCCTCGACCTGCGTGTGCCTCACGAGGATCGCGCCCTGCAGGGCCAGCCCGAACGCCACGAGGTCCGGGTTCCCCGATCGGGCGCCGATCTCCTGGGCCGCGATCGCGTGCCGCTCACCCTCCTCGATCTTGCCCCGCTCGAAGCTCGCCCGAACGAGGCAGAGCTCGAGCCATCCCTGTTCGAAGCCCTCCGGTTCGTCCACCAGCAATCGGGCCGCTCGCTGCAGCCAGCCGTTCCAGACCGCCGAGTCCAACCGGTCGGCATACTCCATCGCGAGCCGGAGCCCGACGCGAGCGGCATCACGCCGCTTGCCCTCCCCGGCGAACGCGGCGTACGCGCGCTCGAACGCGTCGATGCTCTCGTTCGGGTGCGCGCTCCACCACGCCGCCTCGCCCAAGCGCTCGAGGTCGTCGCTGGAGAGGCCCGGTTCTTCGCTCGATGAGACATGGTCGTCGAGAGACGCGAACCCCTCGTACGCCTGCTGCCAGGCGTGCGCATCGAGCGCTTGCCGTGCACGCTCCAGCGTCGCGACATCCGTCACCAGCAGGACCTCCGGACCGGATGATGGCACGCTGTCGATCGCACGAGCGACCCGTGCTCTACACTGCCGACGTCGTTCGGGCGCGAAAAGGAGGCCGATGGGCGACCGACCGCGCCGGCACGACGAGATCAAGGGGGCGACCGTCCTGCTGACGGGATGGTCCGAGGGCCGCGAGCGAGAGGTCGCCGACGCGCTCGGCAAGATCTCGACGACGCAGGTCGAGCTCGATCAGCTCGAGCTCCCCTTCGTCGCACTCCAAAAGGCCTCGCTCGAGAAGGCCGAGGCCGCCCGCGATCTCCTGCTCGAAGCCGGTGGTTCGGTCGATCTGGAGGACGCCTGGGTCACGCGGGACGCGCCGCGGCCCGTCGCGTCGCGGCCGGTGTGCCCCTTCTGCGGCTCGACGAAGACGCAGCCGTACACGCACGCAGGCCCGGCCGCGCGGACGTCGATGAAGTGCACGACCTGTGGCCAGCGGTTCCGCGTGACGGCGACCCGCTAGACCGCTCGCTCCGGTCTCAGTCCTCCTCGTTCCGGCGGAGCCGCTTCGTCCGCGCCCGCCGCTTCTTGTCGGCCAGGCGGCGTTCGACGGCGCCGCGTCGGGGTTTGGTCGGACGCCGGCGCGGAGGCGGCGGCGCGAGCGCCCTCGCGAGGATCGCGGCGAGCCGTTCGAGCGCGGCCTCACGGTTGCGGAGTTGCGAGCGATGCTCCGACGCGGTCACCGTGATCACGCCGTCGACGAGCCGCTTCGAGAGCCGTTCGAGCACGCGGGCGCGCTGCACCGGACCAAGGGCCGTGGTCCTCGCCAGGTCGAGGCTGAGCTCCACGCGCGAGTCGGCGGTGTTCACCGACTGACCGCCCGGGCCGGACGAACGGCTGAACCGCCACCGCAGCTCGCGCTCGGGAACCACCACCGAACGGGTCACGCGCAGCGGACCGGCCATCGCGCGCCAGTTTCCTACACTCCGCGCGTGAAGATCGGCGTGATCGTGCCGGGAGCGGCGAGCGACAGCGAGGGCGATCGACCGTCGTGGCCGGCGGTCCGGTCGTTCGCGCAGTCGGCCGAGGCGCACGGCCTCGACTCCGTGTGGATGTTCGACCACTTCTTCTACATGCCCTCCGACGGGCCGGTCGACGGCCAGCTGGAGGCGTGGACGGTCGTGAGCGCCCTCGCGGCCGCGACCGAACAGGTCGAGATCGGCACGCTGGTCCTCTGCTCGAGCTTCCGCAGCCCGGCGCTCGTCGCCAAGATGGCCGCGACGGCCGACGAGGTGAGCGGCGGACGGCTGATCCTCGGCCTCGGCGCCGGGTGGCACGACGCCGAGTACGACGCGTTCGGTTTCGCGAAGGATCGCCGCGTCGATCGGTTCGAGGAGGCGCTGCAGATCGTCGTCCCGCTGGTCCGCGGCGAGACCGTCACGTTCGACGGCCGCTACCACGAGGCCCGGGACGCGGTGCTCGAACCCACCCCGACACGCAGGATCCCCGTGCTGGTGGCGGCCGTCCGCCCGCGGATGCTGCGGCTCACCGCTCGGTACGCGGACGCGTGGAACACCGCGTGGTTCGGCGCGCCGGACGAACGGCTCCGCGAGCGGCTCGAGCACCTCGATGCGGCGCTCGCGGCGGAGGGTCGGGACCCCGAGACGCTCGAACGCACCGTGGGGATCGAGGTTCGCGACCCCGAGCGCGCGACCGCCGCCGACGACGACGGCGACCGGTCGTTCATGGGTTCGGTCGACGAGCTCGCCGAGGCGATCGACGCGTACGAGGCCCTCGGCATCGGCCACCTGATCGTCATCTTGCAGCCGATGACCGAGACGTCGCTGGAGCGCCTGGCGCTAGCCCTCTCGCGCCGGCGCTGAGACCGCGGCGCGTTCGCGGGCCGTCCGTCGCCACAGCGCGGTGAGGCTCGCGAGCGTCCCGAGGAGCCCGAGCGCCGATGCGACGAGGAGGACGTTCGCGTGGCTCTCGAGCGAGTCACCGACGACCTGGCTCCCGATCGCGATCACCACGAGGCCGATGCCCGCGCCGACGACCAGGGCGAGACCGGCCGCGAGGCGCTCCCCGGCCGGCAGCCAGATCCCGAGCGATCCCGTGGCGACGGCACCGATCCCGACCAAGGCGAGCGCGAGGGTCATCGTGGTTTCCGGGTCCATGGTGCGATGGTGGTCGGTCGACGCGAGCGGGACAAGCGTTGCGACCGAAACGCCACGGAACCTGGTCGGGTTCGTCGCACGAGCGGGGGGGTTGTGGGGTCTAGGACCGGTTCAGCCGCCGCACGCGCAGGCGCCGCCGCAAGCGCACCCGCCCGAGGCATGGGGCCGGGTCTCGCCTGTCGGCGCCTTGCCGGCGATGAACGAGAACTGCCGGCGCACGCGCTCGCCGCCGCACGACGGACAGGCGAGGGCCGTGTCGACCGACGCCGTCATCGGGCGCCGGTCCTCGAACCGGTGCTCGCACGCCATGCAGAGGTACTCGTACGCGGCCATCGGCTCGAAGGATACCCGCGGGACGGACGTGTCGGAGCGCGGGCGTAGGGTTCGGCCGTGGAGAGGGTCGAACTCCCGCCGGTCGAACGTCCCGACCCGGCCGAACCGATCTCGGTATCGACCCAGGACGGCCTGGCCGACTTCGTCGTGCTCCGCGAGCCGAGCCCACTCGAGGGCCCGCGATAACCCCCAGCCTCAGCCCGACTCGCGCGCCGCCCGCTTCTCCTCGTAGTGCACGGCCATCGCGTCCAGCATCGACAGGTAGTTCGTGATGCCGTCGCGAGCCTGCTCGGCCTCGTCGGAGAGCCCGGTCACCTTGTCGATCTTCCAATGCGTGAACAGCACCGGAAGCACCACCTCGTCGTGATGGATCCGGAGGTCGTAGATCCCCGCCTTGGCGATCTCGATCGCCTTCTGCTTGAACTCGGGGATGTCCAGGCCCGGCATCGCGAACCCGGTCACCTGTCGGTTGATCGCCAGCATCATCTCGGACGGCGCGATCTCGAGCGCGGCCTTCCCGAGCTCGCGGTAGAAGACGTAGTGGAGGTTCTCGTCGGTCGCGATGCGCGCCGTGAGCCTCTCGATCAGCGGATCCTGCGTGAAGGTTCCGGTGTTCCGGTGGGCGATCCGCGTGGCGAGCTCCTGCAGCGTCGTGTAGACGACGCCGTCGAGCGGGTCGAGGGCGCGCGAGCCGCCGTTCCCGTCCGGGTAGTAGCCGCGCGAGACCTGGTCCATACGCCCGCGCTCGAGCATCACCGGATCGAGCCCGCGCGTGACGGTCAGGTAGTCGCGGAGCACGATCGCGTGCCGGCCCTCCTCGGCCGTCCACCTGCGGACCCACTCGCCCCACACGCCGCCGCGGCCGAAGATCTCCCACAGCGCGAGGTGGTAGTAGGGCAGGTTGTCCTCGGTGAGCAGGTTCACCTCGAGGGCGGTTCGCGACACGATGCCGAGCGCGCTGTCGGTCTCCTCCCACGGCTCGTCGACGTAGTTGCGGCCCACCTCGTAGGGGACGTACTCGTGCGGGAACCACTCGGTGGCCGCGGACAGGTGCCGTTCGAGGCCGCGCAGCATCGTGGGCTCGAGCAGCTCGAGCATCTCGGCGGCGGGGGTCGTCGGTGCGTTCGTCTTCACTCGTGCCTCCAGCGTCAAGCCTTCAGCCGAGTGGTTGGGGCTGAACGCGCGCGGCCGATGCGTTGGGGCCGCAGAGAACCGCCCACGGGATCGTGGGCACGCAAGAAGCATACACGCTGCATGGATCGCGGCGGGAATGTCCGGGGCTTCCCTGCGGTTGCATAGTGCCTGCCGAGCCCACCCATCAGCACCCGAGGAGCCCATGGCGAACTGCACGATCTGCGGCGACGAGCTCCATCCCGAGCGAGCCGAGAAGTACGACTACTGCACCAAGCGCTCGTGCCGCGAGCGCGCGGCGAAGGCACTCCGGATCGCCAGCGTCGGCGTGAACAAGGCCGCCGATCAATTCGTGGTGCTCGACGAGCACACCGAGCGGGAGATGGCGAAGGGCCGCTTCAAGAAGGAGCCGGAGGCCTCGGGGTCGGCCCGGACGCGTTCGCGAACGCCGACCACCCACACCCCGCAGCCCGCTCCCGAACTGGTCCCACGGTCGTCGGCCCGGCCGTCGCGCCCGCGGTGGAGCGGGGCGCAGGAGCGGCTCGCGCTCACCTACCGGGCCATGGGGATGACCCCCGAGCAGATCGCGAAGAAGCTCGGCGTGAGCCCGTACCTCGTCACGCAGATCCTGCTCGCGGCCTCGAGCCAGGGCAAGCGCTGAGAACGACCCGCCGTACGCCTCCGACGTTCAGCGCTTGAGGTCTCCGGCGATGAGCACGTCGTCTCCGGCGACGTGGACCGCCCGATGCTCGATCCGGATGGAGCTCGCGACCTCCGTGATGCCGAGGTCCCTCACCGCCTCGGTCCCGCTGCCGAGCACGCGCGGCGCGATCCCGACCACGAGCCGGTCGGCGAGCCCGAGCGACAGGAACGACGTGATCACGCGCGCCCCGCCCTCCACGAGCACGGAGCGCAACCCGGCATCGAGCAGCGCGTGCAGCGCCGCGCCGAGGTCGACACCGTTCGAGCCGGCCGGCACGACCAGGACCGACACGCCGCGTCGGCGGAGCTCGGTACGGCGCTCGGCCGAGGAGGCACCTGTCGTGACGACGGTGGTCGCGGTGTCGTCGGAGAGCATGCGCGCGTCGTCCGGGATCCGGAGCCGGGAGTCCAGCACGACGCGCACGGGCGAGGCGCCCGGCACCATGCGGACGGTGAGCTGCGGATCGTCCACGAGGGCGGTTCCCACGCCCACGAGCACGGCGTCACACGCGGCGCGGAGGGCGTGTGAGGCTCGTCGCTCCTCCTCCCCGCTGATCCACCGGGCGTCGCCCGTCGACGTGGCGATCCGCCCGTCGAGCGTCTGCGCATACTTCACGATGACGTACGGCCGGGTCGTCGTGGCGCGGACGTCGCCGAGGAGCGAGCCGACGTCGGGTGGCGGCCCCGCGCCGTCCGGGAGGGGCTCCCCCATGGGTGCCGCGTGCCCCATCACGGCCTGCTTCGTCCCGAGGTAGCGGACGTTCCGAACGTGCGCCGCCGTCGGCAGGCCGACGACCCCTCGCACCGTGATGCCACCTGCCTCGAGCGCCGCCGCCTTGTCCCGGTTGTTGGACATCAATCGGACCGAGCGGACCCCCAGTGCCCGCAGGCACGCCGCGACGTCGCCGTAGGTCCGCTCGTCGACTCGGAAGCCGAGATGCTCGTTCGCCTCGGCGGTGTCGAACCCCTCGTCCTGCAGCATGTACGCGCGGAGCTTGTTCACCAGCCCGATCCCCCGCCCCTCGTGCCCGGTCGAATAGACGAGCACGCCGCGGCCTTCGGCGGCGATCGCGCGGAACGCGTGCCGGAGCTGGATCCCACAGTCGCACCGCAACGAGCCCAACGAGTCGCCCGTCACGCACTCGGAGTGCATCCGGACCAAGACGTCCTCACCGTCGCCGATCGTGCCTCGACCAAGGCACAGATGGACGGAGCCCTCCCATTCGAACGCGTGGATCTCCCACTCGCCGAAGGGCGTGGGCAGCATGAGGCTCGCGACCTCTTCCGGGACGAACGCGGTTTCGGACACCCGGCAGTGCTGTTCCCATCTGCGACCGGTCCGCAATCGCGGACCGCGGTTGGGCGGGGCCGCCCACGGGTACCGCAACCGCGTGGAGGGACACGCGCTTCGGTTCGTCGCCCCCCGCCGCGTCGAGATCCAGCGCGTGGAGGTGCGACCGCCGGGCCCCGGGGAGCTCCTCGTCCGGACGCGATGGTCCGGCATCAGCGGCGGGACCGAGCTGCTCGCCTATCGGGGCGAGCTCGACCCCGACCTCGAGCTCGACGAGACGATCTCCTCCTTGGGGGGCAGCTTCCGGTACCCGTTCGCGTACGGCTACAGCTGCGTCGGCGAGGTCGAGCGCTCCGGCGTCGACGGGCTCGGGGAGGGAACGACGGTGTTCGCCTTCCATCCCCACCAGGACCGCTTCGCCGTGGGTGCCGCCGACGTCGTGGCGGTCGACGGCGTCGACGGACGCATCGCGACCCTGTTCCCTCTGGTCGAGACCGCGCTCCAGGTCACGCTGGACGCCGGCCCGCGGATCGAGGAGCCGGTCGTCGTCCTGGGTCTCGGTCCGGTCGGCGTGCTGGCGGCGGCCCTGCTGCAGCGATCGGGCGCGGACGTGCTCGGCGCCGATCCGCGAGGCGATCGGCGCGGGACCGCCGCCGCGTTCGGGATCCGCGCGATCGACACGTCGCGAGATCCGCGAGGCGGTCGCAGCGTCCACGTCGGGCGCGGGCGTGCCGCTCGTGGTCGACGCCACGGGGAGCCCGTCCGCCCTGCCGGTCGCGCTCGAGCTCCTGGCGCACGAAGGGGAGGCGCTGGTGTGCAGCTGGTACGGGACCAAGGAGGTGCGGCTCCCGCTCGGCCGGGCGTTCCATCGGCGCCGGCTCCAGATCAGGAGCACCCAGGTCTCGACGATCCCTGCACGGCTGGCCGGGCGCTGGGACGTTCCGCGGCGCCGGCGCGCCGCGACACGCCTGATGACCGAGCTGCCCTTGAAGCTGCTGGCGACGCACGAGGTGCCGTTCGAACGAGCGGCGGCGGCGTACGCGGCGCTCGATCGCGGCGACGACGGCGTGATGCACGTGGCGCTGAGGTTCTGATGTTCGAGGTCGGCGCCTCGACGACCTTCCGCGCGTTCCACCGGATGCCCGAGCAACCGCCGCCGGAGAACGAGCGGCACCCGCACGACTACCGCGTCGAGGTCCGTGGCCGAACGGGAGCACCTCGACGAGCGCGGCATGGTCTGCGACCTCGACGTCGTCACCGGTTCGCTGGCCGACGTGGCCGATCGTCGTTCGCGACCGCGACCTGTCGGAGGTCTGCGGGACCGAGGCCGTGACGGTCGAGATCCTCGCCGCGTGGATCCACGCCCGCCTCGCGAGACCGCTCGGCGACGACGGGGCCGAGGTCGTGTCGGTGCGGGTCTGGGAATCGGCCGACGCGTTCGGAGGGATCCGTGCACGCGTCTGACGTCCGTGCGAGGCGTGCGCAGCTCCGGCTCTCGCTCGTGACGCTCGGCGATCCGAACCAACGGACCGGCGGCTACCGCTACCACCGCATGATGGCGGCGGCCGCGGCCGACCACCGAGCCGAGATGCGCTTCGACCGCATCCCGTCGCTCCCCTGGCCGATCCCGGCGCTGCCGGCGGCCCGAACGCTCCGCGCGGCGGCCGAGGGCTCGGACGCGATCCTGCTCGACAGCATCGCTGCGGCGTTCGCCGCGCCCTGGATCGGTCGGCTCCGCACACCCGTCGTCGCGGTCGTCCACCAGCCGCCGGGCGGGGTGGGCCACGCGAGGGCGCGCCTGATCGCGCAGCGGAGGCTCGACGGCCTCGCGTACCGTTCGGCGGCCGGGATCGTCGTCGCCGCCGAGAGCCTCGTCGACGACCTGCGCGCGATCGGCGTGCCGGCCGAGCGGATCGCCGTCGTCCCGCCCGGGTGCGACGTCCCCGTCGCGAGCGGCCCGCCGCTCGACCTGCGCCGTGGCCGCGCGGCGTCGGTGCTCTGCGTCGCGAACTGGACACCGCTCAAGGGGATCCTCGAGCTGGTGGACGCGTTCGCCGACGCTGCCGGAGGATGCCGCGACGCTGTGGCTGGTGGGCGCCGTCGACACCGATCCGCCGGTACGCGGAGCGCGTCCGCCGCCGGATCGCGGCGCCGGACCTCGTCGACCGCGTCGTCGTGCGCGGCTCCGTGCCGATCGAGGAGGTCGGCCGGCTCTACCGATCGGCCGACGTGTTCGCGCTCTGCTCGTTCGTCGACGCGTACGGCACGGCGTGGGCCGAGGCGATCGCGGCGGGCCTCCCCGTCATCGGATGGCGCGCCGGCAACCTGCCGCGGCTCGCCGACCACGATCGCGAGGCGCTCATGGCCGAGCCCGGCGACCTCGCCGGCCTGGCTTCGGCGCTGCGAGCGATCACCACGGACCCGCACCTCCGCGAGCGGCTCGCGGCGGGCGCCCGACGCCGCGCCGAGACGCTGCCGACGTGGCGAGCGTCGGCGGACCGGTTCTTCGCGTCCGTCCGCGAGCTCCTGCGGCACCGGACGCCATGACGGCCGAGCCGTCCCTGCGCGCGGTGCTGTTCGATTTCGACGGAACGCTCTGGGACTCGGAGACGGCCGTGTTCGGCGTGTTCCGGGAGCTCTACGCAGAGCACGGGAACGAGCTCACGCTGCAGACATGGTCGGCCGCGATCGGCACGGTCGGCGGGTTCGACCCCTATGCCGCGCTGAACCGGCTGCACGACGACGGGCTCGACGTCGAGGTCATCCGGGCGAGCACGGAGGAGCGGATCCGCGAAGCCGCCCGCGAGGTTCCGCTCCGGCCGGGGGTCGCGGGGTTCCTCCGGCAGCTCGACGGAGCCGGCGTCCGGCGAGCGCTCGTGAGCAGCGACCGGAGCGAGTGGCTCGTCACCCATCTCGAGCGCCTCGGTTGGCCGGACGGATGGTCGGCGATGGTCAGCGCCGACGGCGACGCCGCGCGCGCCAAGCCCAACCCCCACCTCTACCTGGCGGCGCTCGAGCTCCTGGACGTGCCGGGGAGCGAGACGTTCGCCGTCGAGGACTCGCCGAACGGGATCCGTGCCGCGAAGGCTGCCGGCATCCCGTGCGTCTGCGTCCCGAACGAGGCCACCGCCGGGCTCGACCTCTCCGAGGCCGACCTGGTGGTCCCGACGTTCGAGGGCCTCACGCGTCGACGACGTCTGGAGACGGGTTCGGCGGCTCGCGGAGCGGGTAGGAACCGCCCGAAGCCAACCGTGGAAGGAGTCGCGATGGACGTGGCAACGGACGAAGGGGCTCGGCAGCGCCTCCAGGACCTCATCCGGTCGATCGGGGCCGACCTGTCGCTGCTGATCCGGCAACAGGTCGCCCTCGCGAAACAGGAGCTCCGCGGGATCGCGGCCGAGAAAGCCACCGGAGGCGGGCTGCTGACGGCTGCGGCGATCCTGGGGCTGTTCGTGATCGGGTTCCTGGGTCTGGCCGGTGCCGCGGCGCTCGATCTCGTGCTACCTCGGTGGGCCGCGCTGCTCATCGTCGGTGGTGTGTACCTGCTGCTCGCCGTGATCGCCGCCGTACTGGGGCGCCGGGCGCTCGCCGCCCCCGCGACGCCCGAGCGGACGAGGCAGATCGTGAAGGAGGACGTCGAATGGGCCAAACAGAGACTGAAGCGGTAGTGCAGATCGAGGAGACGAAGCGCCGGCTGGACTCGGAGCTCGAGGAGCTCGCGACCTACCTGCCACCGGCCACCGAACGGGTCAAGCGCGTTGCCGCGATCACCGCCGGCGCGTGGGCCAGCCTGATGCTCCTCGCGTTCGTGCTGCGGAAGCGACGCCAGCATGCGGCGACCCGTCGCCTGCGAGCCATCGAGGATCGCCTCACGCGGATGGAGGGCCGGCTGCGCCGCTAGCGCGGCGCGTTCTACCGCACTCCGAGGTGACGAACGCGCGACAGCAGCTCGTCGGACGGTCGGCCCTCGTACGCCGCCTCCCAACCCACGGCGTCGGGACGAGCGCCGAGGAGCACGATCACCACACCGTCGCGCCGGGGTCCGGGATGCAGACCGCCGGCGACCCGCCACCCGTGGGCGCCGCCACGCACCAGCGCGGCCGATGGCGCCGTGAACCCACGCTCGCCGCGCTCGCGCAGATGTGAGGCCTCGCGCCGGCACGCGACGTAGGAACGCGGTCCCCCGGTCATCGTGGCGCGCGGCAGCCGAGGCCTGGCGGTCGGGAGGTCGCCCACGTCGACCGCCCACAGCGAGCGACGGATCTCGGCGACGTCGCGCGGATCCGTCATCTCCTCGTGACGAAGGAGCTCCGCCCACGCTCCCTCGGGCCGGTCGGCGAACGTGTTCACCGGTCCCTCACCCTCCGCGTTCCAGCGGCCGCCGGGCTGTCCACCGCTCTCCCACAGGAACGGGAAGCGCGGGTCGGTGTGCCGGTAGACGATCACGTCGCCGGCGAGGCCGTGAGCGAGCGCGCCAGCGCAAGGACCCTTTCGGCGTCGGCGCCGTCGGGATCCCACGCACCCGACAGGAGCGCGTCCGGCGGGCGTCCTCCGAGCGTGGTTCGGACGCGCTCGAACCATCGACGGACCCCGACCTCCGAATAGGCGCCGCGGAGCTCCGCCACGATCCGGGCGAGCAGGTGCAACCGCGCGGCCACGACGTCAGGCGTCGGACGTTCGTCCTTGGCGTACCGGCGCAGGCTCGCGACCGACACGCCGAGCAGCGCCGCGAGCCGCTCGACGCCGAAAAGCTCGATCATCGCCGGCCACTCGAACGCCGGCATCGGCGAACCCTCGAGCGCGAGCCCGAGCTCACGGAGCGCGGCCGCGACGTGGCCGGGCGGCCGAGGTGGCCGGCGGAGCGACGCCGCCGCGGCCTCGCCGATCCCGACCTCGGCGGCCCGTGTGGCCACCGCGCGGATGACTTCAAGCGTGAGCTCGTCGACGTCGTCGGGCAGGAGGCCCATCGCCTCCATCGACTTCAGCACGTCGATCGCGGCGTCGGTGGTCTCGGGTTCGTCCAGCGGAGGCTCGATGGAGCGGATCTGGAGCTTGGTCATGCTCCATATCCTATCCGTATCCCCTCCGGCCGTCACGGTCGCCATGGTCGGCGACGGTACGGCCCTGCACCGACAGCGTCGGGATCTCCCACGACGTTGGCGCGTTCCCGCGAGAAGATGGAACCCATGGACGGCGGCAACGACCCTGACGAGGAGGCGCTGGACGCCTACTCGCGCGTGGTCACGTCGGTCGCCGAACGCCTGATCCCGTCGGTCGCGAGCCTGCAGGTGCGAGCGCGCGTGCGCGGAGCTCGGGTCGACGGCGCGGGCTCGGGGGTGGTCATCACCCCGGACGGGTTCGCCCTGACCTCGGCGCACGTGGTCGGCGGGACCGATCGCGGGTCGGCCTCGTTCGTGGACGGGCGCGAGGTCCCCTTCGACGTGGTGGGTCGGGATCAGCTCTCGGATCTGGCGGTGCTCCGGCTCCAGAACAGCGGCAGCATCGAGCCGGCAGAGCTCGGCGAGGCGGCGGGGCTCCGCGTCGGGCAGCTCGTCGTCGCGATCGGGAACCCGATGGGGTTCGCCGGGTCGGTCACGGCGGGCGTGGTGAGCGCCCTCGGCCGCGCCCTCCCGGTGCAGGCCGGCCGCGTCGTCGAGAACGTCATCCAGACCGACGCCGCGCTGAACCCGGGGAACTCGGGCGGAGCGCTCGCCGACGGACACGCTCGCGTCGTCGGGATCAACACCGCCGTCGCCGGCGTCGGGCTCGGCCTCGCGGTCCCGATCGACGACTCCACGCGCCGCATCATGCACGCGCTCATGACGTCGGGGCGGTTCCAGCGCGCGTACATCGGGATCGCGGGGGGCGGGCGTCCCCTGCCCCCGCGCGTGGCCGCCGCCGTGGGACGCGACCACGGGGTCGAGGTCATGGAGGTCGTGGCGGGCAGCCCCGCCGCTCGAGCCGGCATCAGGTCCAACGACCTGATCGTCGAGCTCGACGGCGTCGCGATCTCGGACGCGCGCGACCTCCAGCGGCTGATGGTCGGTGACGTGATCGGCCGGTCGGTCGACGCGCTCGTCTGGCGCGACGGCCGGCTCCGCACGATCACGATCCATCCGGCCGAGCTGACGGCCGCCTGAGGTCGGCAGCGGGATCTCACTCACGCCTAGGATCCACGCGAGACACAGGGAGGGGGGTTGTCCATGTCCGGACCGATCGTCTTCATCAGCCACAACGCCGTGAAGGAGGGCAAGCTCGAAGGCTTCAGGGCCGCCTTCGGGGACGTCGCGAGGGGGCTGAACGCCGAGAAGCCCGGTACGGTCGTCTTCCTCGCATACGTGAACGAGGATGGCACCGAGGTCAGCGTCGTGCACGTCTTCCCCGACGCGGACGCGATGGGCCTGCACCTCGAGGGCGTCGAGGAACGGATGGGCATGGCCGTGGAGTTCATCGAGACGAGGGGATACGAGATCTACGGGATGCCTGGCGAGCCGGTGCTCGAAGCGATGCGAGGCTTCGCGAACGCACAGGGCGTCCCCCTCACCGTCCGGAGCGACCACCTCGGCGGGTTCCTTCGCCCTCGCGCCGGCTGATCGCGAACTACCCCTCGTCGCCGCGCTCGATCTCGTCACGCACCGCGGACAGCCATTCGAGCGCGATGAGATCCTTCGGCCTCCCGGCGGCGCGCTTCATGCTGATCAGGTCGTCGAGCGAAGCCACGCGGACGGTCAACCCGTCGATCTCCTCGTCGGTCGCGTTCGCGTCGAGGTCGGTGAAGCCGTTCGTTCCGGAGGGTGTGCCGAGGACGTCGAGCGCGCCGGCCGAGGTGCTGAACGTGAAGTGGTCGCCGGCGCGAAGCGTCCGGGCATCCAGCAGGAACGGGACGTCCGGTGGGGCGCCGCGGAGGTGCGCGTCGAGCGCGCGGAGCGCCTCCGCCAGCCGCTCGAGGTTCGCGTCCTCCCGCGCGTAGCAGACATCGACCTCGCCGGTGATGATCGGCGAGCCCCGGAGCGCCCCCGCATAGCCGCCGATCAGGACGAACCGGACGTCGTGATCGAGCAGCGTGCGAAGGGCCAAGAGCGGGTCGAACGGGGGCTCGGTCATCCGCGGGCTGCGCGAACGAACGGACGCGTCTTCTCCCACGCTCGAACGGCGAGTCGACCACGCTCCGCGGGTGTCAGGCGGAGGCGCTCCCGGATGAGCGTGCGGTCGAGGCCCGTCCCGGGCCGCGGAACGGTCGCGAGCTCCAGACCACAGGCGGCGAGCAGCCGGTCGAGGGTGTCCACCCGGGGGACGACCGCGCCGGACTCGATCCGAGCCACCGCCGGCTGTTGGGTGTTGGCGCGCCGGGCCAGCCCTCGCTGGGAGAGACCGGCCCGCCGTCGTGCGTCCCGAAGGGTCTGGGCGGCGTCCATCTCTAGGAGATGATAACAGATATGTTATCAGCGAGCTCGGGATGAGCGGCACCGTCAGGCGGCGACCCTCGGCTGGACCTCGTCGCGGCCGTGGATCAGGCGTCGGACGACGCCGCTGATCCCCTTGTTGAGGTCGAGCCACGTGAAGCACGCGGGCGCCAACGCCACGATCCCCGTGATGACCTTCAGCCACGCACCCGTCACCGTGAAGTTGAAGGCCTCGAGGACCGAGATGGCGAGGATCGCCGCTCCTCCCAAGGCTCCGGCCTTCGTCTCCGCCGGGCGACGCTTCACGATCTCCTGCTCCTTCATCGCTCTCCCCTCCTTCGGGATGGACTGTCCCGATCGTGCGCGAACTCGGCTCGAACCGGGAGCGCGGGCGTCACCCGAAGGACGTGACCTTCGCAACGGCCATCGGGACTACGGGGAACGACGGAGGGGGTCAGGAGACGTCGGGCCTGCGCGGAACGCCGTAGACGGGTGGCTCGATCCCGCCGCGACGCCGGTAGAAGAGCCAGGCGACCAGCGCGCCGAACCCGAACCCTCCGACGTGCGCCCAGTACGCGACGCCGCCGTTCAGCTCCGACCCGAGCTGGCCCACGCCGCTGAGCACCTGGAGCAGGAACCAGATCGCCAGGACGATGCCCGCGCGGATCTCCACGACCGTGATGAAGAAGAAGATCACCAGCGTCGTGACCCGGGCGTGCGGGAACAGCACGATGTACGCGCCGAGGATCGCTCCGATCGCTCCGGACGCGCCGAGGCTCGGGATCGTCGAGTTCGCATCGAACGCGAGCTGCAACCCCGAGGCGGCCAGCCCGCCCAGGACGTAGAAGAGCGGATAGACGACGTAGCCGAGCCGGTCCTCGACGTTGTTCCCGAACACCCACAGGAACAGCATGTTGCCGGCGAGGTGGAGCCACCCTCCGTGCAGGAACATCGCGACGAACACCGCGAGCAGCCAGCTCTTGTCCGGGCATTCCTGCTGCACGATCGATTGCAGGAACGCCCCCCCGCCCGCTCCGAAGTCCTCGTCGAGCGCCAGACGGGCCTCGAGCCCTCCCTGCGCGAGGTTCTCCTGGTGCGAGACCTCGAACGGGATCTCGGCGTGGCAGAGGAAGAACACCTGCTGCTCCTCCTGGGTGCCGAACGACGGCTGCCACAGGACGAACACGGCGATGTTGGCGGCGATCAGGGCGATGGTCACCACCGGCACGCGCCGGGCGGGGTTCGAGTCCCGGATCGGGATCATGGCCGCATCACGGCGTGCCGCGCAGGCCGGGGTTGGGCCATCCGCCGAGCGTAGCAGTGGCCGCAGACGGGGCCCGTCTACCGCATGTAGAACTCCCACTGCACGTTGTCGGGATCGCGGAAGGCGACGTAGTCCTTGTCGAGCACCGGGTCGTGCTCGACGCCGGCCGTCTCGACGCCCTCGGCGCGCAGGCGTTCGACCAGCTCGTCGAGCGTCGACCGATCGTCGATGCCGAACGCGAGATGGTCGACGCCGATCCGGCGCTCGCTGAACCGGTCGTCGTCCGGCGTCCCCTCGAGCGGCGGCTCGAGGACCACGAACGTGTCGCCGGCCTGCGTCGCCAGGAGCGTCCCCTCGGACGGCGCGCCTCGCCAGATGCCGGTCATCTCGTTGCCGACCGGGAGCTCGAGGAACGAGAGACCGAGGGCCCTCTCGTAGAACGCTCGCGAACGATCGGGATCTTGGACCCGGATCGCCACGTGGTGCAGGCTGCTCACCGTCATCGCTCCACCCCTCCCGAGGACGGTCCGCTCGTCGCGGCGGACACGAGCGCTTCGCGGATCGAACGATCATGGATCCGTTCGACGAGCTGCGCAAACGCGCGTTCGGCCTCGGCGGCGTGCTCGGCCGCGCGCTCGCTCGTCACCCAGCGCGCGGCAGGCCTCGGCCACGACCCGGTGCGCTCGCCACGCCGTCGGCAGACCGCGTGCGGAGCGCCTCCTCGAGGGCACCCTCGGCTGCCTCGACCGCACCCTGCATGTCGCCGCGGCGGAGCGCCGCCTCCGCGAGCACGAGCGAGCCGTCCACGACGCCGTCGCTCCACCCGCACGCCCGACACGCGACGACGATCGGCGAGACGAGCTCCTCGGCGAGCTCGGGCTCGCCGATCGCGAGCCGCAGGCGCGCCACGCCGACGTACGCGTCGTACCCGGCGACCCAGGCCCTCGGCGGCCGAACGCGGATCCGGTCGAGGATGGCCGCGGCGCGGTCGGCGAGCGTGACCGCTCGATCGCGCTCGCCGAGCCGCTCCGCGGCCCACGCCCCCGTCCCCAGGCATCGCACGAGATGGAGGCCGGCGTCCGACCGATCGGCGGCCTCGGCGCCCTCCTCCAGCAGCCCGGCCGCCTCGCCGAACGCGCCGAGCTCGACCAGCGTCGAGCCGAGCCACGCCGCCGCCCACCCGGTCCACTCGCCGTGTCCCAGCTCGCGGGCGAGGTCGAACGCCGCGGCGGCCGACCGCGAGGGCCTCGTCGTAGTCGCCGCGAGCCGCGATGCGCGCGGCCGAGGATCGCGAGGTACATCGGCTCGTTGCCGATGTCGCCGATCCGTCGGTTGATCGACAGCGACTCCTCGAGGCCGGTCGAACGCGCGATCCAGGCGGACCCTCGCGAGGTCGGCGTACGCGACCTCCACCACGGCGAACTGCAGCAGCCACAGGTCGTCGTTCCGCCGGTGGATCTCGGCGAGGGGTGCGGCCAGGCGTTCCAGCGTCTCGAAGTCGCCCGTCTGCAGGGCGACCTGCTTCAACGCGTCCATCGCCATGGCCTCCGCGTGCTCGTCGTGGAGGGCGTCGCTCGACCGGAGCGCCCGCTCGCCGAACGCGAGCGCCGCGTCGAAGTCCAGCCGGTTCGCGTGGACGATCGAGAGCCGGCTGAGCGCGCTCACCTCGCCGTCGGCGTCGCCAAGCTCGTCGCCGCCTCGAGCGCCGCCTCCAGGTGCGGCACCGCCTCGCGGTAGTCGGCCGCGCCCGGCGAGGACGAACCCGAGCTCGTCGTGCGCGCGCATCGAGATCTGGGGCACGACCTCCGGCTCGGCGAGCACCGCCTCGAGGTCGGCCCGGGCGCCGGCGACGTCGCCCGTCCGGGCGCGGATCAGGGCGCGCGTGACGAGCCGCTCTGCGACGTCGCGGTCGGCAGCGGTGCGTCCGAGCTCGAGCGCGAGGTCGATCGACGCGGTCAGGTGTTCGAGCGCCTCGTCGCCCGCGTGCAGGCGTTCGGCCCGGACCGCGGCGAGGTCGTGCCAGCGTCGTGCCGCCTCGAGGTCGCCGGCCCGGCGGTGATGGAGCGCGAGGATGCCGAGCGACTCGTCGATCCGTTCGGGCCACAGCTCCTCGATCGCCGCGGCGGCCGTCGCGTGCAGCTCGCGCCGCCGCCGCTTCAGCAGCGACCCGTACGCGACCTCCTGGATCAGCGCGTGCGCGAACCACAGCTCGTCCGGCTGCCCGTCGCGTTCGAACAGGCCCGCGCGCACCAGCTCGTCCGCTTCGGCGCGGGGGTCGGATCCGACCAACCGCTCGAGGAGGGGCAGGTCGACCGCACGACCCAGCACCGACGCGGCGGTGAGCACGTCGCGGGGTCGCGGCTCGAGCGCGTCGAGCCGAGCCAGGATCACCTTCTCGATCGTGGTCGGCAGCTCGACGCTCGCGCCGCCCATCGGTCACGACCCACGTGGTGCCCTCGCGGACGAGGGCGCCGGACCCGACGAGCGAGCGGATCAGCTCCGACAGGAAGAAGGGGTTGCCGCCGGCGGTCTCGACGACGCGCCCGAGCAGGTCGGCCGGGATCGTCTCGCCTTCGAGCAGCGTGTCGACGAGCTCGTCGACACGGTCGTGCGGCAGCGGCGCGAGCTCGATCACCTCGGTACGCTCGGCCGCTCAACGACAGGGCGGGACCGTCGCCGCCTCGCGCCGTGAGGACGAACAGGAGCGAGCGTGTCCCGACCCTCCGGCAGCAGCAGCCGGAGCGCGTGGATGGTCGAGGCGTCGGCCCAATGGAGATCCTCGATCGCGATCACGACCGGACCGCGTTCGACCAGCGCGAGGACGAGCCGGCGGAGCGCGTCGAGCACGCGCAGCTGCAGGGTCTCCGGCGACTGCTGGTGGATCTCGTCGTCGACCGTTCCGAGCATCGCCTGCAGGTACGGCACGGCATCGTCGAGGTCACCGGGAAGGAGCGCCCGCACCCGTTCCTGCACGACCGCCGTCGGGACGGGCTCGCCCCGCGGCAGCCGCAGCGCGTCGAGGATCGGGTCCCGCAGCGGGAGGTACGGCGTGGATCCGCCGAACGACACGCACCGTCCCTCGAGCCACGTGACCGGCGAGCGTCGAGACGTGACCGCGCAGCTCCTCGACCAACCGGCTCTTGCCGATGCCGGGGTCCCCCGTAGACGAAGAGGAGCCCGCCCTCGCCGACGAGCGCCCGGTCGGCGACCTCGGCGGCGCGCTCGAACTCGCGCTCGCGACCGACCATCGGGGTCGGAGCCGATGCGGGCGCGGCATCGCGCCGCTCGCCGGTCACCTCGAACGCCGAGACCGGCTCGGCCTTGCCCTTCAGCTCGAGCCGCAGCTCGTCGCCCCACGCGAACAGGTCGCCGGCGGCCCGGCGCGTCACGTCGCCGACGAGGACGGACCCGGGCGACGCGTGCGACTGCAGGCGGGCGGCCGTGTTCAGCGCGTCGCCGGTCGCGCCGTACTCGACCCGACCTCCTCCGCCGATCGGCCCGAGCACCACCAGCCCGGTCTCGATGCCGACCCGGACCGACAGGGACTGGCGCCGTCGTCGTCTCGGGCATGCCCGACGATGCGGAGCGCGGCGCGGATCGCCCGCTCGGCGTCGTCCTCGTGCGTGATCGGGGCGCCGAAGAGCGCGAGGATGCCGTCGCCGGCGAGGTCCTTGACCGTGCCACCGAACGCCTCGACGGCGTCGACCATGCGCCGGACGGCGTCGCCGAGGAGCTCGCGCGCATCCTCGGGGTCGAGCCGCTCCGTGAGCTGGGTCGACCCGACGACGTCGGCGAACAGGGCGGTGACGACCTTGCGCTCCTCGCGCATCTCGCCGCTCACCGCCTGATTGTGCTCGCCCGTTCGGGTGGTGGGAACCCACGTGGCCACCGTCGAACACGGGTTGCCACGGCCCGGCTGGAGCACCACGGACCTCGAGCGCAGCTACGGCCGGGAGCTCGACAAGAGGGTTCGTTCTTGCCCGGGTTGTCGAGGCGAGGTCAGGTGAGCGGTGGAGCCCGATCCTCGATCATCGACCCGTCAGGTCGCGTGAACGCGGGCCGACCATCGAGCATCTGGACGCCGAAGCCGCGGTGGATCGCCCGGTGGTGCGGTCGACAGAGCAGGACGAGGTTGGCGAGGGAGGTCGCGCCCCCGTCCGCCCAGTGGCGGACGTGGTGCGCGTCGCACCAGCCCGTCCGACCGCTCGATCTCGTCCAGGTGGCCCGCGAGCGCCTCGTTCGAGAGCGAGCGGAGGTCCTCGGCTCGAAGCTCGTCGAGGGCTGACCGAAGGCTGCCCATGGGCCCCAAAGCCTATCGAACAGGTGTTCGAGCGTCTGTGAGACAGGTCACACTTCGGTGAACAAGATCTGAACTACGGCAGCAGCCGGTAGAACCGCCAGAAGTCGGTCTCGATCGGCAGGATCTCGAGATCGCCGAACCGGCCTCCGCCGCGTACCGGCGCAGCGTGTCGGGCCGCATCACGGCGCCGGTCGCGGCGGTCTGCGGGTCGCCCATCGCGGACGGCAGGCACGAGACGACGCTCCACCCGTACGAGAGGCGCTCCCCGACCGAGGCCGGCACGGTGAAGACGTCCTCGACCAGCTCGTCGGCGATCACCACCGAACCGTCGTCGGCGAGCATCCCGCGCGCGAGGCGGAGGGCCTCGACGGGCCGGGACATGTCGTGCAGCGCCTCGAAGATCGTCACCAGGTCGAAGGTCCCCGATACGTCGGGGTCCGACGCGTCGGCGACCGAGAACGTCACGCGTTCGGCCAGGCCCTCGGTCTCGGCGTGCCCGCGTGCGACGGCGATCACGTCCTCGTCGAGGTCGAACCCGTGCACCGTGATCGCTGGATACGCGCGGGCCATCGCGATGCCCGACCAGCCGCTGCCGCACGCGACGTCGGCGACCCGTGCCGGCGGGTCGGCGCGCAGACGACGGTCGACGTCGGGGATCGCCGGGAGCCACTCCGTGCCGAGCAGGTTGAGGAAGATCGCGCGGTTGAACTCGGCGCGACCCTCCGGCTCCCACGGCAAGGGCGGGGTGCCGCCGCCGGTTCGGAACGCCTCCACCAGGTCCGGGAGCGGCCGCGCAGCGCGAACGATGTCGACGCCTTTGTAGGCGTCGTAGAGGAGATGATCCGGATCGGCGAGCACGGGCACGTGCTCGGGCGGCATGCGGTACCGGCGCGCGAGCGGCTCGGCCGCGGGATCGTCCACGTCCAGAAGGCCGCTCGCCGCGTGTTGCTCGAGCCATTCGCGCACGTAGCGCTCGACCGTCCCGGTTCCCTCGGCGAGCTCGGACGAGGTGACGGCTTCGCCGTCGGCGAGCGCCCGGTAGAGGCCGAGCCGCTCCCCCAGGTAGAGGGTGTAGAGCTCGAGCGCCCCGAGCGTGTTCGCCCGAAGGCGGTCGGCGAGCGCCTGCGTCCGGTCGGCAGCAAGGCTCATGTGCCAGCTCCTCCATCGGCCTCTCCCGGCCATCGCAGTTCGAGCGCGTCTAGGAGGTCGAGATCGCCCGGTGAGTGCCCGCACTCGGTGAGGTAGCGAGCCAGCTCGCTGCGATGCTGCGTCCCGTGGTTCACCACATGAGCGAGGACCAGCCAGCGCGGCGCCGCGAAGTCCGCGCTCATGGCCAACGACTCGGCCAGCGCCGCCTCGTCGAGGGAATCCACGTACCTCCGCAGGCGCGCGTCCTCCTCGAGGCAGAAGGCGTGGAGGGCCGCATGTCATCGAGCACGAACCCGTGGTCCCAGACATAGGTATCCCCGACGTCGTTCCCGATGCAGAACTCCCGCCAGCTCCAGTCGACGTCGACGAGGTGCCGGAGCGTCGAGAAGGCGCTGCCGTGATCGAGGTTCGCCGCCCTCCGGAACTCCGCATCCGAGAGGCCGGCCGCCGTCGTCAGGACCCGGTCGTTCGCCCAGGCGTGGAACCGGACGAAGGCGAGCAGGGTGTCGCCATCCACCCGCCCATCCTAGGTTTCGGCTCCGGGTGACGGGGGAACCAGCGGCTTCCGCGGTTCGATACATTTCGAGCCTCGGTCCGATCCCATCGTCGCGCGAGCGGAGGGAGGACACAGATGACCTCGAAGGCCGACTACACGGACGAGGAGTGGGTTCGACTTCGACGTGCGCCGTTCGTTGCCGGGCTGGCCATCTCGATCGCCGATCCGGGCGGCCCGATCGAGCTGGCGAAGGAGACGATCGCGACGCTGAAGGCCGCGTCCACGCCGCCCAGCCAGGAGGAACTGCTCGTCGCAGTCTCGCAGGAGATCCTCTCGATGGTGAACCAGAAGCAGAACCCGATGGCGGGCTTCAAGCCGGACAGGTCCGCGCTCGCCGGGAAGGCGATCCTCGACGAGCTGACGGGCGTGAACGAGATCCTGACCGCCAAGGCGACGCCCGAGGAGGCGGAGGCCTTCCGCCGATGGCTGCTGACCGCTGCACAGGCTGCGGCCGACGGGGCGAAGGAGGGCGGCTTCATGGGGTTCGGCGCCGAGCTGGTCAGCCAGGGCGAGCAGCGGATGCTCGGTGAGCTGCGCGCAGCGCTCGGCATGGCCGAAGGCTGACGCGCCGGTCCGCCCATCGGGTCGGTCCCCGATCCCCTTCTCGGTGTCGGCCGGCTCCGGAAACGCCCCGCCGGGTCACGTCGCCCACGGCCCCTATCCTTGAACCCATGACCCCCTGCCCGGTGTGCGGCGAACCGCTCCCGGAGGGCGCCAGCTTCTGCCCGAACTGCGGCACGCCTGTGGGCACCCCGCTCGGCACCGAGGAACGCAAGGTGGTCACGGTGCTCTTCGCCGACCTGGTCGACTCCACCGGCCTCGCGCAACGCCTGGACTCCGAACGCGCCCGCGAGATCCTCGGCCTGTTCTTCGAGGCCGCGTCCGAGGAGCTCCTCGCGCTCCGCGGCCGCGCGGAGAAGTTCATCGGGGACGCGGTGATGGCGGTGTTCGGCCTGCCCACCGTGCACGAGGACGACGCCCTCCGAGCCGTGCGGGCCGGGCTCGCGATCCGCGGCCGCACCCGGCGGCTGAGCCAAACCCTCGGCCTCACGACACCCCTCGACGTGCACGTCGGCATCGAGTCCGGCGAGGCCGCCACCGGTCTCGGGCCGGCCGGACAGCTCCTCGTCACCGGCCCGGTCGTGAACGCCGCCGCCCGCCTCCAGACCGCCGCCGCACCCGGCGAGGTGCTCGCCGGCGAGACCACCGTCGCGCTCACCGCGAACGCCGTCTCCTACGGCGACCAGCGCCAGGCCACCGCGAAGGGCTTCGACGGCGACACGATCGCCGGCTTCCCGGTCGAGGGGCTCACCCCGCGAAGCGCTCGCAGGACGATCCCGTTCGTCGGGCGTTCGAGCGAGCTCGCGATCCTGCGCGAGAGCCTGCGCCGCGCGACCGATACCGGCCACCCGGTGCTCGTGAGCGTGCTCGGCGAACCCGGCATCGGGAAGTCGCGCCTGGCCGACGAGCTCGTCGCCGGTATGGACGAGACGATCCCCGTCCTCACCGGCCGCGCGCGCCCGTTCACCGACACGGCCACGTTCGCGCCGGCGGCCGCCATCGTTGCCGAGCTCGCCGGTCTGGAGGAGGAGGACCCGCCCGAGAAGACCCGGCGGCGACTGCACGACCTGGCGGACCGCGTCATGACCGACCCCGCCGACGCCAAGCAGCTCAAGGAACGGCTCGCGCTCCTGTTCGGGATGGCGGAGCGCCCGTCGCACGCGTCGTTCGTGCAGGACGTGCAGGGCGGGTTCGTCGCGCTCGTCGACGGTCTCGCGCGCGAGAAGGCCGCGGTGCTCGTGTTCGAGGACGCGCACGAGCTCCGACCGCAGATGCTCGAGCTGATCGAGCGTCTCGGCTCGCCCGCGAGACAAGGCCACCGCAAGGCGCTCGTCCTCGCGCTGGCGCGCACGAGCCTGCTCGACGACCGCCCCGCGTGGGGCACGACGACCGAGAACGCGGTCCGGCTCCGGCTCGAGCCGCTGAGCGACGACGAGTCGGTCGTCCTCGCGCGGCAGGCCTCGGGCCGGCGCATCGACGACGACGAGGCGGCCGAGATCGCCGAGCGCGCCGGCGGCAACCCCTTCTTCATCATCGAGACGACCGGCATGCTGCTCCCCGACGGCGAGACCTCAGCGCCACGCGCGAGCCTTCCCCCCACCGTGCAGGCCGTCGTCGCGGCCCGCCTCGACCACCTCGACCCTCGCCTGCGCGAGCTCACCCGGCGCGCGTCCTCGTTCTTCGTCTCGTTCGACCTGACCGAGCTCCGGACGATCGACCCCGAGGCCACCCAGGACGAGATCCGGCAGCTCGAGGAGGCCGAGATCCTCGTGCCCGAGGACGATACGCACCCGGTGGCGCGCTGGCGCGTCCGCCACGCGACGCTGAAGGAGGTCGCGTACGCGAGCCTGCCCAAGCGCGAGCGCGTCCGGCTGCACCAGCTGATCTCCGACCGGCTGTTCGCGGACAGCCACCCGGCGTGGGCGGCCGACCACCTCGAGCTCGCGGCGGCCGCGTCGCTCGACCTCGACCGCGACGACCGAACCGTGGCCGAGCGCGCCGCCGAGGCGCTCCTGGACTCCGGCGACCGCGCGCGGCGCCGGATGGAGAGCCGGACGGCGATCGACCGCTACGAGCGGGCGCTCGCGCTCGCGGGCTCCGAGGACGCGTGGGCAGTCCGCGAAGCGCGCGCCCTCGCCGGCATCGGCGAGGCCCGGTACTGGCTCGGCGAGTACCCGGCGGCCCGAGACGTGCTCGACCGGGCGGTGGAGCTCGGCCGCAGGGTCGACGACCCGTTCACGCTCTCGCTCGCGCTGCGGTTCCTCGGCGACATCGCGATCAACGTCGACGCCGACGTCGACAAGGCCGAGGTGCTGCTCGACGAGTCGCTCGCCGCGGCCGAGCGCTACGACGAGCCGTGGGCGTGCGTCCGCACGTTGCTGTTCGCCGGCTGGGTCCCGTGGACGCGCGGCGACCACGACGCGGCCGAGAAGATCTGGCGGCGCGCGCTCGAGGTCGCCGACCCCGAGGACGGCTGGGCCCGCGTGCGGGCGCTCAACTCGCTCTCGATCAACACGACGCGCCGCTCACAGCCGACCGAAGAGGAGCTCCAGCGAGCGCTCGCGCTGAGCGACGAGGCGTACGCGCTCGCCGAGGAGATCGGCGATCAGTTCTCGATCGCGATGACCACGGTGCAGCGGGGCCGGATCCTGGACGATCAGGGCAAGTTCGAGGAGTCGCTCCCGTGCTTCGACCGCGCGATCGCCGTGTTCGAGGACCTGGGCGCGCGGTGGGAGCTCGGCGACGCGACCGCCGAGCGTGGGATCGCCAAACGCGAGCTCGGCCGCCTGGACGAGGCCGAGGAGGACCTCCGCAAGGCGATCCGCATCTCCGAGGAGCTCGGCGAACGCCAGCTCGCGAGCTGGACCTGGCGCGCCCTCGCCGAGGTCTCGGAGCGGCGGGGCGACAAGGCGGAGGCGGAGCAGCGGCTCAGACGTTCGCGAGAGGCGGAGGCGCGGGGGCCTCGGTAGATCCGCCTCCGCCTGATCCACCGGAGCGCTTCCGACGCAACGGGGCAACCGCGCGCGGGGTATAACGCGCGGATGGACGACTCCCGCCGCCCCGTCGCGCTCGCGATCGACATCGGCGGGACGTTCACCGACCTCGCCGCGGTCGACCGGCGCGACGGATCGCTGGTACTCGCCAAGGTCGACACCACGCCGTCGCGCCTCCAGCAGGGCGTGCTCTCGGCGCTCGAGCGTTCCGAGACTTCACCAACCGACGTGGGCGCGTTCGTGCACGGCAGCACGATCGTGATCAACGCCATCACCGAACGTCGCGGCGCCCGGACGGCACTCGTGACCACGGAGGGCTTCCGCGACGTGCTCGAGATCGGCCGGGCGAACCGTCCGGATCTCTACAACCTGTCCTACCGCAAACCGGTGCCGTTCGTGCCGCGCCGGCTGCGCTTCGAGGTGCCCGAACGCATCTCGCACACCGGCGCGATCCTCGTGCCGCTCGACGAGCCCGCCCTCGAGTCCGTGGCCGAACACCTGCGCACGCACGATGTCGACGCCGTCGCGATCTGCTTCCTCCACGCGTGGACGAACCCGGAGCACGAGCGCCGGGCCGCCGAACTCCTGTCGAAGCTCCTGCGCGACGTCGAGATCGTGGCCTCACACGACATCAGCTCGCAGTGGCGCGAGTATGAAAGGACGAGCACCACGGTGCTGTCGGCGTACGTGAAGCCGACGGTCGCCACCTATCTCGACGACGTTCGCTCGGGACTTCGGGGCGCGGGTGTCGACGCGGCCCTGTACGCGATGCGGTCGAGCGGCGGCGTCTCGTCGTTCGAGCGCGCGGCCGAGGCGCCCATCACGCTGCTCGAGTCCGGCCCCGTCGCCGGGGTGACCGCCGCCGCCGAGCTCGGCCGGCGGCTCGGGGTCCACGACGTGCTGACCCTCGACATCGGCGGCACCACGGCGAAGACCTCGGCGGTTCGTGGCGGACGTGTGCCGATCGACACCCTGCATCACGTCGAGCGAACCCCGACGAGCGCGGGCTACCCGATCCAGGCCCCCGTCGTCGAGATCGTCGAGATCGGCGCCGGCGGGGGTTCGATCGCGTGGGTCGACGAAGCGGGCGGCCTCCACGTCGGACCCCGGAGCGCGGGCGCCGAACCCGGTCCGGCGTGCTACGGCCGAGGGGGCGAGGAGCCCACGCTCACCGACGCGAATCTGGTCGCCGGACGACTCGACCCCGAGTACTTCCTCGGCGGGGCGATGCCGCTCGACGTCGGCGCGGCGCAGCGTGCCCTTTCTCGGTTGGGCGAGCGGATGGGCGTGGACGCCGCGACGGCGGCTCGCGGAGTCCTTCGCTCCATCGTCGCGCAGATGTCCCGCGCGCTCCGGCTTGTCACGCTGCGGCGCGGCCACGACCCTCGCGACTTCACGTTCGTGGCGTTCGGCGGCGCGGGTCCGCTGCACGCCGCGCTGCTCGCGCGGGAGCTCGGCGTGGCGCGAACGGTGATCCCACCCGCGCCGGGCCACTTCTCGGCACTCGGGATGCTGCTCGGCGACCTCCGCGCGGACGCCGTTCGTACCCACGTCGGACGGCTCGACCCGGCGATCGTCGGGCCGCTGTTCGGCGAGCTCCAGGCCGAGGCGACGGCCGAGCTCGAACGGGAGGCAGGCGAGCGCCGGACCGAGCGGTTCGCCCGCCTGCGGTACGTGGGCCAGGAGCACACGCTCGAGGTGCCGCTCGGCGAGGGGCCGATCGACGACGATCTGCTGCAGCGCCTGCGGGAGCGGTTCGACGCCGCCTCGGAGGAGACGTACGCCTTCCGCCTCCCGACCGCCGTCGAGATCGTCGAGGCCCGCGTGAGCGTCTCGGCGGCGCGAGACGAACCGGTCGAGTGGTCGACCACGCCGACACCGGCTCCCGAGCTCCGGCCGCGCGACGTCGACCTGGACCAGCACGGTGGCGTGCAGCGAACGACCGTCGTCGAACGCCGAACCCTCGACGCCGGCGATCGCCTCGCCGGCCCCTGCGTGGTCGAGGAGCCCGCCACCACCGTGCTCGTCCTCCCCGGGCAGTCGGTGACGGTGGACGACCTCGCGAACCTCGTGATCGAGGAGGACACGTGAGCGACCGCTTCACGACCGATGTCCTCCGCGAGGCGTTCTTCGCCGTGACCGACGAGATGTTCGAGTCCCTCAAGCGAACCTCGCAGAGCCCGGTGATCTACGAGGTCCTCGACTTCGCCGTAGGCCTCACCGACGCGCGCGGCGAGCTGGTCTCGCAGGGCAACGGCATCGCGGGGTTCCTCGGCCCGCTCGGCGAGGCCGCGCGCGACACGCTCGTTCGGGTTCCGGATCTCGCACCGGGCGACATCGTCGCGACGAACGACCCCTACGCGGGTGGCGGCGGCCACCTCTCCGACGTCGCGATGGTGCGCCCGATCTTCGTCGAGGGCGAGCTCGTCGCGTTCGCTGCCGCGAAAGGCCACTGGACCGAGGTGGGCGGCAAGGACCCGGGCTCGTGGACGGCCGACTCGGTCGAGATCTTCCAGGAGGGACTGCAGCTGCCCTTCGTCCGGGTGGCTCGCGGCGGCGAGCTCGACCGCGACCTCGTCGCGATCATCGGCGCGAACAGCCGCCTGCCCGACATGACGATCGGCGATCTCACCGCGTTCGCGGCCTGCCTCGAGGTCGCCGAACGCCGGATGCTTGAGCTCTGCCGTCGGTACGGCGTCGACGAAGTCGCGGCCGCGATGGCCGCCGCGCACGAGCGCAGTGAGGCGCTCGCCCGAGCCGCCGTCGCGCGTCTGCCGCGCGGCGTGTTCGAGGCCGAGGACTTCATCGACGAGGACGGCCTCGGCAACGGACCGTTCCCGATCCGCGTGCGCGTCGAGATCGACGGCGGGCGCGTCGTCGCCGACTTCACGGGCACCCACCCGCAGGTGCCCGGGCCTGTGAACTGCACGCGGAGCGGTCTGGTCTCCGGGATCCGAACGGTGTTCAAGGCGATCACGGATCCGAACGAACCCGGCTCGGACGCGTGGTTCCGGCCGTTCGAGGTGGTCTGCCCGCCCGGCACGATCTTCACGGCCGAACGGCCCGCGCCGGTCGCCCTCTACTTCGAGGCGACCGAGGCCGCGACCGACCTCGTTTGGAAGGCGCTCGCGCCCGCCCTGCCCGAGGTCCTGACGGCGGGAAGCTTCGTCTCCGTGTGCGCGACGGCGATCGCGTGCACCCATCCCGACACGGGCGAGCCGACGTTGCTCGTCGAGCCGCAGGCCGGCGGCTGGGGCGCGAGCGTCCTCAAGGACGGCGAGCACGGCCTCGTCTCGGTCGGCGACGGGGAGACCTACGTCATCCCGGCCGAGGTGTGCGAGCAGCGCTACGGGATCCGGGTCGAGCGGTTCGGGTTCGACGTGGTCGAGGCGGGCGCCGGCCGGCGACGCGGCGGGCGCGGTCTCGTGCGCGAGTACCGGATGCTCTCCGACGGCAGCCTCACGGTCGGCTTCGGCCGCCACCGGTACCCGCCCTGGGGGGTCGACGGGGGTCACGACGGCTCGCCGAACTACGTGGAGGTCGTCCGCGCGGACGGGACGCGCGAGCGGTTCGGCAAGGTGGCGCGCTACCCGCTGCGAGCGGGCGATCTCGTCCGCCTCGTCACGGGAACCGGCGGCGGCGCGGGCGACCCGCTCGAGCGCGAACGCGAGCTCGTGAGCGGGGACCTCGAGGACGGCATCGTGACCGAGCGCGAGGCGCGCGAGGTGTACGGTTCTCGATAGCTCAGGTCCGTCAGCGTATCGGCGGCACTTGCGCGCGGGGTCTAGGATCAGTGTATGCGGCACTGGGTCGCCCTCACCGACGCCCTCTCCGTTACGGCCGCCTTGCTCGTCGCCCACCAGATCCGTTTCGGCTCCCTCCCTGACTCTGGCTACCTCGCTGTCGTGGGGATGATCGCTTCGGTCACGGTTGCGACGTTCGGGCTTCTCGGCCTCTACAGCGACCGGCTGGTAGCTCCCGTTGCGGAACTCCGTCGAGCGGCGCTGGCGATGGCCCTCTCGATCATCGGGTTCGTCTTCCTCACCTTCTGGACCGACCTCTACCTGTCCCGGTCGTGGGTGGTGCTGACGTGGCTCATCGCAACGATCCTGGTCGTCGCATCCCGTGCCGTGTGGCGTTACGTCGCCACGCGGCCAGCCCTGAGTTGATGCAGCTCGGGTTGGCCCCTCGGTCGGGTCTTGGCGCTTCGTGGCTTCGTCGTCGAACTCGCTAGCATCCGCCCCATGCGGCTCGACGCCTCGACGCTGCCGGCGCTCGCGCGCGGGTGCGCGATCCTGGGCGCGGGCGGCGGGGGCGACACCGAGATCGGCCTCCTCGCCTCGCTCCAGGCCGTCGAGGACTTCGGCCCCGTGCCGCTCGTCGACCTCGACGATCTCCCGGACGAGAGCCTCCTCATGCCGTGCGGCGGCGTGGGCGCCCCGACCGTCTCGATCGAGAAGATCGAGAGCGGCGACGAGGGCGGGCGCCTGCGCGAGATGGTCGAGACCCTGTGGAACCGCCCGGTCGTCGCGCTGATGTCGGCCGAGATCGGCGGCTCGAACGGCGTCATCCCGTTCGTGTGGGCCGCCAGGCTCGGCCTGCCGGTCGTGGACGCCGACGGCATGGGCCGCGCGTTCCCCGAGATCCCGCAGGTCACGATGGAGATCGCCGGCATCTCGCCGAACCCGGCCGTCATGACCGACGAGCGCGGCAACGTCATCGTCTTCCGCGCCACCGACGGCGACTGGATGGAGCGGATGGAGCGCGCGGCCGCGGTCGAGTTCGGCGGCATGTCGTGGTCGAGCGAGTACCAGCTGACCGTCGAGCAGGCGAAGGCCGGCGCCGTCGTGAACCACGCCGTGTCGCTCGCCGTCCGGCTCGGCACGGTCGTGGCGGAGGCCGAGCACGACCCGGTCGAGGCCCTCGCCCGCGAGATCCACGCCGCCCGGCTCATCGTGGGCAAGGTCGTCGACGTCGAACGGCGCACGACTGCCGGGTTCGTCCGCGGGTCGGCGACGATCGAGGGCCTGGACGCCGACGCCGGCCGGACGCTCCGGCTCGAGATCCAGAACGAGAACCTCGTCGCGCTCGAAGGCGAACGGGCGCTCGCGATGGTCCCCGACATCATCACGGTGCTCGACTCGCAGTCCGCGAACGCGATCTCCACCGAGCGCCTCCGGTACGGCCAGCGCGTGACCGTGATCGCGTTCCCGTGCGATCCGATCTGGCGGACGGCGCGCGGGCTCGAGCTCGCGGGGCCGCGGCACTTCGGGTACGACCTCGACTACGCCCCGGTGGAGGACCTGCATGCCCTCGCCTGACCTGCGGCTGGGGGTGGACGTCGGCGGGACGAACACCGACGCCGTCGTCCTCGACGCCGAGGACCGCCTCCTCGCCAAGGCGAAGGTACCCACGACCCCCGACGTGACGTCCGGCATCGAGAGCGCGATCGCCGGCGTCGTCGAGCAGGTCGATCGAACTCGGATCACGCACGCGATGTTCGGGACGACGCACGCGACGAACGCCGTCCTCCAACGCCGGGGTCTTCGGCGCGTCGGCGTGCTGCGCCTCGGCGGCCCGGCGACGCAGGCGATCCGGCCGTTGTTCGGCTGGCCCGAGGACCTGTGCTCGGTGATCTCGGCGGGCGAGCTGATCGTCGAGGGCGGGATCGAGTTCGACGGGCGCGAGCTCTCGCCGCTCGACCAGGACGCGATCGCGCGGTTCGCCGGCGAGGCGGCCGGCCGAGCGGAGGCGATCGCGATCACGAGCGTCTTCGCGCCCGTCTCCGACGAGCACGAGCGCGCGGCCGAGGAGATCGTCCGCAAGGAGCTCGGCGACCTGCCGATCTCGCTCAGCTCCCAGATCGGCTCGCTCGGCCTGCTCGAGCGCGAGAACGCCACCGTCCTCAACGCCTCGCTCACCGACGTCGCCCGGGGCGTGACGAGCGCGATCGGCGGCGCCCTCGAACGTCATGGTCTGCGGCCCGTGACCTACTTCGCCCAGAACGACGGCACGCTCATGGACCTGGAGTTCGCGATCCGCTTCCCGGTGCTGACGATCGGCAGCGGCCCCGCGAACAGCATCCGCGGCGCCGCGTACCTCACCGGTCGCTCGGACGCGATCGTCGTGGACGTCGGCGGGACCTCGACGGACGTGGGCGTGCTCGTTCGGGGCTTCCCGCGCGAGTCGTCGTTCGGCGTCGAGATCGGCGGGATCCGGACGAACTTCCGGATGCCCGACCTCGTCACGATCGCGCTCGGCGGCGGCACGATCGTGTCCGAGGACGCCCTCGGTCCCGAGAGCGTGGGCTATCGGATCCGGGAGGAGGCACTCGTCTTCGGGGGCTCGACGCCGACGCTCACGGACGCGGGCGTCGCTGCGCAACGATTCGCGCTGGGCGACAACGCGCGCCTTACCGACCACGGCCCGCTCCTCGCCGCTGCGATGACCCGTTCGGACTCGATGCTGGCGGACTCGATCGATCGCGTGAAGACCTCGCGCGAGCCGGTGGCGCTCGTCGCGGTCGGCGGCGGCGCCCCGCTCGTGCCCGAGGACCTGCCGGGGACGAGCGAGGTCCTCCGCCCGGACCACTCGGACGTGGCGAACGCGATCGGGGCGGCGATCGCCTCGGTGAGCGGCGAGGTCGACCGCGTCTTCCATCTCGGCACGGGGGGCCGCGAGGCCGCGATCGCCGAGGCCTCACAGGAGGCGATCGAGCGTGCGGTCTCGGCAGGAGCCGCCCGCGAGAGCGTGGAGGTGGTCGAGATCGAGGAGGTGCCCCTGGCATACCTGACCGATCCTGCTGTACGTATAAGGGTCAAAGCGGGCGGACCGCTCGCCTGGGGTTGACGCCGGAAGCACCGGAGGCACCGAACAGGGAGGGGAGACCATGGCATCTGCCCGGTTCCGTTGGGTCGTGGTGGTGGCCGCGTTCGCCGTCGCGGCGGCCGCCTGCACGAGTGACGAAGGCGGTTCGAACGCGACCGGAGGGGGCACGAACGCGGAGCCAGACACCTTCACCTACTCGGTGAACTCCGAGGTCATGATCGGGTGGGACCCGGCGACCGGCTACTCGAACGAGGTCATCGCGCTCCACAACATCTACGAGACGCTCACGCGCTACAACGCTGCGACGCAGGAGGTCGAACCGCTCCTGGCCGACTCGTGGGAGTCGTCGAAGGATGGCCTGACCTGGACGTTCACGCTTCACGACGGCGTGACCTTCCACACGGGCAACCCGCTCACCGCCGAGGCCGCGAAGGCCTCGATCGAGAGGACGATGGAGATCGGCGAGGGTGCGGCCTACATCTGGGGCGCGGTGGAGAAGATCGACGCCCCCGACGACACGACCCTCGTGTTCCACCTGTCGTACCCGTCGCCGCTCGACCTCGTCTCGTCCGGCACCTACTCGGCGTACATCTACGACACGACGGCGAGCGGCGGTCAGGACCTCGGCGACTGGTTCGCCGACGGCAACGACGCCGGCACCGGCCCGTATATGGTCTCCGAGTTCAACCCCGGCGACGAGATCGAGCTTCGCCTCGAGGCCAACCCCGACTACTGGGGCGGGTGGGACGACGCCGACCACTACGAGCGCTACGTCTTCCGCGTCACGCCCGAGGCCAACACCGCCGCCCAGCTCCTTCGCTCGGGCGAGGTCTCGATGGTCCAGCGGATGAGCCCGCAGCTGTGGGCCTCGTTCGAGGGGCAGGACGGCTTCAAGACCGAGAGCGCCCCGTCGTGGCAGACGCTGCTCGGCATGCTGAACACCGCCGACGGCCCGCTCGCCGACCCGCAGGTCCGCGACGCAGTGACCAAGGCGATCGACTACAACGGGATGATCGCCGCCCTCGAGGGCGCGGCCGACCCGCTCTCGGGCGTGGTGCCGCCGGGTCTGTGGGGACACACGGACGGGCTCGAGTACCAGCAGAACGTGGACGAGGCGCGGACGATGCTCGAGCAGGCCGGGTTCGGCCCGAGCGGCGACCCGATCGACCTCTCGCTCACGTACCTGAAGGGCGACGCGGACGAGGAACTCGTCGCCACGCTCATGAAGTCGAACCTCGCCGACCTCAACGTCAACCTGGACGTACGCGGGCTCCAGTGGCAGACCCAGTGGGACCAGGGCAAGTCGGCGAACCCCGCCGACCGCCAGGACATCTTCATCTTCTACTGGTGGCCGGACTACCCGGACCCGGTCTCCTGGTTCTACAACCTGTTCCGCACCGAGAAGGCGCCGTTCTTCAATCTGGCGTACTACTCGAACCCGAGCCTGGACTCCGACATCGACCAGGCCTCGGTCGTCGCCGCGACGGACCGTGACCAGGCGACCCAGATGTACGGGGACATGCAGCAGATCCTGTTCGACGACGCCCCGGCCATCCCGCTGTACACGCAGGTGTATCAGCGGGCGATGCTCAGCTCGGTCGACGGCTTCGTGGACAACCCGGCCTACCCGAACGTGGTCTTCGGCTACGAGCTGACGCCCGCCGCGTGACGCGGTTCGTCGTCCGGCGGCTGGCGCTCGCCGCGCTGGTCGTCGTGGGCGTCGTCGTGCTCACGTTCGTCATCGCCCGAGTCGTGCCGGGCGATCCGGCGGCGACGTGGGCGGGTCCCCGCGCGCGACCCGAGCAGATCGAGAAGGCGCGGGAGGAGCTCGGGCTCGATCGCCCGCTCCCCGTCCAGATCGCCGAGTACGTCGGAGGCGTCGCGACCGGCGACTGGGGCGTCTCGCTCCGAACCCGGAGGCCCGTGATCGACGACATCGGGCGGCGCGCCCCGGCCTCGATCGAGCTCGTCGACGATCTCGATGCTGCTGGCGCTGGCCGTCGGAATCCCGCTCGGCCTCGTGGCCGCCCGGTGGAGAGGGAAGGTCCCGGACATGGGGTCGCGCCTCGTTGCGGTGATCGGGGTCTCGATGCCGTCGTTCTGGCTGGCGATCGTGCTCCAGCTCGTCTTCTTCCAGTGGCTGCACCTGCTGCCGGTCGCCGGCACGTACACCCCGGACCTCGACTACACGAGCCCGCTCCGCAGCATCACGAACATGCCGATCGTCGACTCGTTGCTGACCGGCAACTGGGCCGTGTTCGGCAGCGCGCTCTATCACGTGGTCCTTCCGGCGATCGTGATCGCGGCGTACCCCGCCGGCGTCATCACCCGGATGGTGCGCGCCTCGGTCCTGGACACGGTCGGCGAGGACCACGTGCGGATGGTGCGGGCGCTCGGCTTCCCCGAGCGGAGCGTGTTCGGGCGCTTCGCCCTGCGGCACGCGTGGAGCTCGGTCGTCGCGCTGCTCGCGCTCGTGTTCGCGTACGCGCTCGTGAACACGTTCCTGGTCGAGGCGATCTTCAACCGACCGGGGCTCGGCAGCTACGCGGCGGACGCGATCGGGGCGCTCGACACGCCGGCGATCCTTGGCGTCACGCTGTTCGTCGCGATCGTGTACGTGATCGGCAACCTGCTCGTCGACATCGTCCAGGCGGTCATCGACCCGCGGATCCAGGTGAGCTGATGTCGAGGGTCCCGAGCTACCCGGACCTCGAGTCGCGCGAGGAGGTGCTCGCACCTCCCGGCCGCCTCCGCAGCGTGCCCGGGGTCATCCGGCGGAACCCGCTCCTCGCCGTCGGCGCCGCGATGTGCATCGCGATCTTCCTCGTGGCCGTGCTCGCGCCGCTTATCGCGCCGTTCCCCGAGGACGCCGGGAGCGCGACGCATCCGTTCCAGACGCTCGAACCGCCGTCGGCCCAGCACTACTTCGGGACCGATCAGGTCGGGCGAGACGTGTTCTCGCGCGTGGTCTACGGCGCTCGCATCTCGCCGGTGATCGCCGTGCTCGTGCTCACGATCTCGGTCTTCATCGGGGTCCCGCTCGGGATCGCCGCCGGGTACTTCGGCGGCTGGATCGACGAGGTGATCTCGCGCGTCACCGACGTCTTCCTGGCGTTCCCGGCGCTCCTGCTCGCGCTCGCGTTCGCGGCGGTGATGCAGCCCTCGATCACGAACACGGTCATCGCGATCTCGGTCACGTGGTGGCCGTGGTACACGCGGATCGTTCGGGGCCAGGCCGCGTCCGTGACCGGACGTCCGTTCGTCGAGAGCGCCAAGGCGACGGGCGTCCCCCATCGCACGATCCTGCTCCGGCACGTCCTGCCGAACTCGATCACGCCGATCATCGTGCAGGTCTCGCTGGACGTCGGCGGGGTGATCCTCACGGCGTCAGCGTTGTCGTTCCTCGGGCTCGGCGCGCAGGACCCGACGCCGGACTGGGGGCTCATGGTGAGCCAGGGCCAGGCGTTCTTCACGACCCAGTGGTGGCTGGTCACGTTCCCGGGCGCCGCGATCTTCCTGACGGCCGTGGCGTTCAACCTTCTCGGCGACGGCCTCCGCGACGTGCTCGATCCCCGAAGGGTGCTGACGACGCGATGACCGAGGCGAAGCTCTCGCTCCGTGAGCTGCGGATCGCGTTCGGCCCGCGCACGGTCGTCGACCTCGAGCGTCTCGAGCTCGGCCAGGGCAAGATCCTCGGCCTGGCCGGCGAGAGCGGCTCGGGCAAGTCGATCACGGCACTGGCCGTGCTCGGCCTGGCGTCGACGCTCGGCGCGCGGGTCCAGGGAAGCGTCCGCCTCGACGGCGAGGAGCTCGTCGGCGCCCCGGAGAGCCGTTTGCGCGAGATCCGCGGCAGCCGCATCGCGATGATCTTCCAGAGCCCGGTGTCCTCGCTCGACCCGCTGCTCCAGGTGGGCGAGCTCTTCGAGCGCACGCTCCGGCTGCACGGCGTCGGCAAGCGCGAGGCCGCCGAGCGGGCGGCAAGCGCGTTCCGCGAGGTCCTCCTCTCCCCCGACCTGCTCGAGCGGTACCCGCACGAGCTCTCGGGCGGCCAGGCGCAGCGGATCGCAATCGCGATGGCGCTCGCGCTGCGCTCGGAGGTACTGCTCGCCGACGAGCCGACGAGCGCGCTCGACGTCACCGTGCAGGCCGAGATCCTCGACCTCCTGCGCCGTGTGCGCGAGGAGCGCGGGATGAGTGTCCTGTTCATCAGCCACGACCTGGCCGTGGTCGCCGAACTGTGCGACCGCGTCGCGGTCATGCAGCTCGGCCGGATCGTGGAGGAGGGCCCGACCGCGCGGGTGCTTGGCGAGCCGGAGGACGAGTACACGAAGCGGCTGGTCGCGGCGGTCCCGAAGATCGGGGCGCGGGCATGAACGCGGTAACGGCGGCCGAGGCTCCCCTGCTCGAGGTCGAGAACCTCGTGGTCGAGTTCGGCCCGGTGCGCGCCGTCGACGGCGTCTCGTTCCGGCTGCCGGCCGGGCCCTACGGGCTGGCGCTCGTCGGCGAGAGCGGTTCGGGCAAGACCACGATCGCGCGGGCGCTCATGCGGCTGGTCTCGGCGACGTCCGGCGCGATCCGCCTGGACGGGAGCGAGGTCGTGGGCTCCGGCCGCGCACTCCGCGCGTACCGCCGAGACGTGCAGATCGTGTTCCAGGACCCGACCACGTCGCTCGACCCGCGCGCGAAGATCGGCTCGACGATCGCCGAGCCCCTGCGAGCCCACGGGATCGTTCCCCGAGCGGAGGTCGACGATCGGATCGCTTCACTGCTGGCCGAGGTCGGCCTCGACCCAGAGATGGCCGGGCGGTACCCGCACCAGCTCTCGGGCGGCCAGCGCCAGCGCGTGGCGATCGCACGCGCGCTCTCGGTCGAGCCGAGGGTGCTGGTCCTCGACGAGCCGACGAGCGCGCTCGACGTCACGGTACAGGCGAGGATCCTCGAGCTCATCGCCAAGCTGCGGCGCGAACGCGGGCTCGCGTACGTGCTGATCTCGCACAACCTGGCGGTGGTCGAACAGCTCTGCGAGGAGGCCGCGGTGCTGTACCTGGGGCGGATCGTGGAGCACGGCCCGACCGAGGAGATCCTCGCGAGGCCGGCGCACCCGTACACGCTCGCGTTGCGCTCGGCCGTCCCGGAGATCGATCTCGCGGCGCGTCGGTCGAGGATCGTCCTTCCCGGCACCGTGCCGGATCCTGCGAACCCGCCTCCCGGATGCCCGTTCCATCCGAGGTGTCCGTACGCGTACGAGCGGTGCCGGATCGAGGTGCCGGAGCTGAGGGCGTTGGATGCCGACCGAACCGTCGCGTGCCACCGTGCCGAGGAGATCTTGGCGGGCGAGGTCACGATCTGACACGCGCTCGAACGGCTCGTCTGGTGCATCCGACGATCTACGACGTCCCTCGGCCCCGATCACCTTGATCAGAGTGAGCGTGCGACCAACGCCGGAGTCTCGCTTTGCGCAAATCCCCCGT
>CAVYTE010000023.1:0-12827 GCA_963771385.1 uncultured Actinomycetes bacterium | reverse complement strand
CGCTCGCCTGACGGATCCGGCCTGAGGAACATCGGGCGGAACCGGGGCCGCTGCTACGGTGCCCGGCATGGCTGGCATGCCTCGCTGGGCGAGGCTCCTCGGCCCGATCCTCGTCGGCGTCGCGGGGGCGGCGCTCGCACTCCAGGCGTTCGCGAAGACGACGGTCGACGCCGGTCCCTTCCAGGTCCAGCTCGAGGCCGACTTCGGGCGGAGCGTCACCGACATCTCGCTCCCCCCGCTCGGGAGGCTCCGGGCCGATACCCACGGCGCCCCCCTTCACCTCCGGGCGTCGCTCCGGGAGGTCGACGTCGAGGCGCTCCAGGAGGGGCTGCGCCGGGGGGTCGACCCCGTCGCCGCCGAGGTCGAACGGAACACGCTGGCCGAGGCGGGACGCTTCGCCGGATGGGTCGTCCTGGTGGGGGTGGTGGGCGCGGCGGCCCTCGGGCTCCTCGCGTTCCGGACCCGATGGCTCGAGGTCCTTCGAGCCACGGTCGCCGGGCTCGTCGCGGTCGTCCTCTCCGTCGGGTTCACGGCGATCGGCTACAACACGGCGGCGTTCCAAGCGCCGACCTACACGGGCTCGCTCCGGCTGGTGCCACAACTCTTCGGTCCCGTCGAGGGCGCGATCGAGCGTGTCGGGTATTTCCGCGACGAGCTCCGCCGGGTCGTGGCGGGCGCCGCGCGGGCGTACGCGGCGGTCGAGTCGAACCCGCTCGGCCGGGGTGACGAGGTCCGCGTCCTGCACATCTCCGACATCCACCTGTCTACGCTCGGCTACGGGTTCGCGCAGGAGCTCGCGAAGAGCTTCGACGTCGACCTCGTGGTCGACACCGGCGACACGACCTCGTTCGGCGCTCCCAACGAGGAGTTCATCCTCGCCGAGATCCCCGACTTCGAGCTGCCGTACGTGTGGGTCCGAGGCAACCACGACTCTGCCGACTTCCAGGACGCGCTCGGTCGTCTCGAGAACACGGTCGTGCTCGACGGCGAGACCGCGGACGTCGACGACTTCACGGTCTACGGGCTCGGGCACCCCTACTTCAACGAGCAGCGAGGGACGCCGACCGGCGACGAGGACGTCGTCGAGTTGGTCGAGGCGGCAGCGGAACGCGTCGCGACGGATGTCGGCGCGCTTTCCCGAGCCACCCGACATCGTGCTCGTCCACGACGACCGCATGGCGGAAGGCGTCGCCGGGATGGTGCCACTCGTCCTCTCCGGCCACTTCCACGAGAACCGCGAAGAGGTCGTCGACGGGACGGTGTTCCTCCGTGTGGGGACGACCGGCGGCGCGGGGCCGACCGGCTTCACCGCCGAGGGCGACGTGCCGTTCTCGGCCGAGGTCCTCTATTTCCGGGCCGACGAGGACGGCGACGGGATGCAGCTCGTGGCGTGGGACGTCGTGACGCAGTTCCCAGAGACGGGGAGCCTCGAGATCGAGCGACACCTGGCGTCCGACGTCGGCGTGTCGCCGAGTCCCTCCTTGCCGGGCTCGTCGACGTCTTCCTCTTCACCGAGCCCCTCGGATGATCGTCGTGCGGGAAGAACGGACGCGTGCGATCCCGGTCGAGGAGCCGTACGACCTGGCCTCCACGATGTTCCCGATCCGGCGAGGGACGGGCGACCCGACGATGCGGATCGAGCAGGACGGTGTGGCGCGCAGCGCGGACGCCCGAAGGCCCGGCCACAGTGCGACTGGAGCAGGTCGGCGAAGGTCGTGCGCGCGACCGGGTGGGGACCGGCGCCGCCTGGGCGCTCGAGCACGCGCCCGCGCTGATCGGCGCGGAAGACGACCTGTCCGCGTTCGAGCCGCACGACGACGTGATGGCCGGAGTGTGGAAGCAGCATCGCGCCGTCCGACTCACGCGCGCGCTGGACGTGGTGCGGACCCTGATCGCGGCGATCCTCGAGCAGAAGGTCGTGGGGATGGAGGCGCGGCGCGCGTGGCGGCGCATGACGCCCGACGTGAGCGAACCGGCGCCCGGCGACGGGCGGCCTTCGCTCCCCCCCGAGCCCGCGACGCTGACCGAGCTTCCGTACTTCCGGTTCCACCCGTGGGGGGTGGAGCGACGCCGCGCGGAAGTGCTGCGAGCCGTGTGTGCGCGGGCGGCGTCGCTCGAGGCGCTCGCCGACGTCCCGTTCGACCAGGCGGGACGCCGGCTCGAGGCGTTGCCAGGAATCGGTCCCTGGACGACGGCAGAGGTCATGCGGCTGTCGTTCGGCGATCCCGACGCGGTCTCGGTCGGCGACTACCACCTGCCTGACGTCGTTGCGTGGTCGCTCGCCGGCGAGCCCGCGCCGACGACGCGCGGATGCTGGAGCTGCTGGAGCCCTACCGGGGGCAGCGAGGCCGCGTCCAGATGCTCCTCGAGCGCAGCCACATCTCTCCACCCGCGTACGGGCCGCGGCTGGAAGCCCGCTCGATCGAGAAGCTCTAGGACTCGGTTCGGGGTCGGACGAAGACCCGCCCGTCTTCGACCTTCACGTCGTACACGGGAACGGGCTTCGAGGCGGGCGGCCTCATCACCTTGCCGGTCTCGAGGTTGAACGTGCTCCCGTGAGCCGGGCAGGTCGCGGTCCGCACGGACCCGCGACCTTGACGACCCCGCATCGAGCGCTGCCCCCTGATGGGTGCACTGGTTCCCGATCGCGAAGAACTCCTCCCCGGCCCGCACGAGCAGGACGGGTACGCCGTCACAGCGACCCGGAACTGCTTCCGTCCGGGAGTCGGTCACTGCCGAGACATCACGCCAAGCTTCCACCGATCTCCTCTGCAGCCAAGTGCATGATGACGGCATAACTCACACAGACAACGCTAGAGGGTGGATCGGATGCTGCAGTACCGCCTTGGACATCAGTACAGGGATAGCGGGTCTTCATCGGATCCAGACGACCAGTTCTTGCGCTGGATCAACATCCCCGGAAGCGGCATCCGAAACATGGGCGGGATTCGACCCCTAGAAGTTCACTGAACTTCGCCTTCCTGTGCACGCCTACATAGTCCTAGTAACCGATCAACGTTCGACAGGGTCAGCCTCGAATCCGTGGGAAGACCTCGTGGACTTGCCTCACGGGAGAATCGTGTACTGGGGCGACGCGAAGTACGACCCTAAAAGAACCCTGAACGACTTCATCGGCAATCGGGCGCTGACGGGCATCGTTCGATCAAGTGCTGGAAGACCGACGTGAGCTCATCGCGCCCATCCTTCATTTCTCAAAGCCTGCTGCTGGTGTTGCAACTTTCAACGGCCTCTGTGTGCTCGACCGCTTGGAACTGACTTGGTTCGAGGACCACGGTCGACCGGTGCGAAACTACAGAGCTCATCTCACGGTATTAGATGAAGAGTTCGTAGACCTAGATTGGCTCCACGGTCGGGCCACGACGTCCACAGTTGATCAACTCACCCACGACGGGCCCGACTCCTGGCGACGGTACCAAGCTGGATTCGTCGACCGACTTCAAATTTGGGCGCCTCTGATTCGCGATCGGGAGAGCCAGCTCCCGGATCTGGGGACTCCCGATGCCGGCATCCTCGAGCAGCTCGCCGGGAAGTCCCCCACCGAGTTCGAAGCTGCAGTCGTTGGCCTGTTCCGCGAGATCGAGGAGGTTCGACACAACATCACGCGAACGCGTCCCACCAGGACGGGGGCTTCGATTTCTTCGGAACGTTCACTTTTCCGCCCCCATTGAGGTACGAGATTCAGTTCCTTGGCGAAGCCAAGAAGTTCGCATTAACAACCGCCGTTTCTCCCAGGTCACGTGAGTCGCCTGGTTGGCGCCTCAACCGCGGGCAGTATGGCATCTTCGTCACGACCTCCTACTTCACGAAGCAGGCACAGGAAGAGGTATTCGCTGATGCTTATCCGACAACGCTCATTGCTGGCGCTGATGTCGTCCGGATGATGCGCGAGCTTCGCATAGTGAAGGGTGGAAGAATTTCGCCGACTTGGCTCGAGGCAGTCGAGGACGAGGCGCTCCGTCCGTTACGTGGCTAATGGAGACCGTCCAACGACTTTCGCGGCGTAAGCCACCGAATAGGCCTCTTCATCGCCACGTCGAACGTCGCAGCTACATGCCACCGCGAACTGTTGACTTCATCCGGGGCACTCTCTTTAGGGGCGCCATGGCCCAGGCGTGAGCAGCCTTCAACCCTGGGAGAAGGACCGATTCAGGATCCGGGTACCCGTCCTCCGTCCAATGTGTTCCCACCCAGAGTTCGTTGCTCTGCGGGGCTTGGGACAGTGGTCGGGACGAGTCGACATCCCTGATGTCCGACTTGAAGTCGTCCGTCGAAGGGTCGCTTCGAATGCGGAACTCGCCCTCCCCATGAAAGGAACCAAGCCCAGTTCTCAGCGAAGAACCTTGCGATCCCCTCGTCAAAAAAGACCTCAGGCGCCGCCTCCAGCACGGTGCCATCCGTCACCAGTAGCCACCCACGCCTTGACCTCTTCAGTCACAACCGAGGCTGCCCTGTGATCGGGGGCGATTCCGTGATGCCTCTCACAGACCCGGGGACAACCTAGGAGCTCCTGAGCCTGTGGGCGGCAGCGTAGTGCTTGACCCCGCGTCGATGGAAAGTCATCTCGTAGCACCATTCGGCACCGAACGACTCACTCGGGGCCTCCTGCTTGCGGGAATGCTGGAGCACCCAAGCGTGTCCTTCGTCGAAGTCGCCTGCGATGAGTTCCGCATCGACTTTGGGATACGTGTCCTCGTTCATCGCCAGGCAGGCCCACAGACGCATCGCGCCCCAGGATTCCGGCATATCCATCTCGACGAGGTGGAGCACGTTGCGAACTCCGACCTTCACCTGACCACCGGCCAACCGCTTGTCCGATACGCCCGTCAGGCCGTATAGGAACCAAAGCCAGCGTCGGGCTTCGAACTCAGCTGCCTGCCGCGACCAGAAGAGCTCCGGTGGCATGTACAGACGCATGTCCCGGGTGATCAGAAGCAGCCACCGCTTCTTCATCATCGAACCGACCTCCTTCGTGAGAAGTTGGCCGACTCAAGCGATCGGATCAGAGATCGTCTGTGATCCCCGTCACACGACGAAGGCGCAGCCGTTCCAGAGCGCGTTGATGCGGAGCTTCGTCATGAACCCCCGCACCTCGAGGCCGAGCGTCCGGGGCTTCCGCATCTTGGGGGGCGTGAACACCAGGAAGCCTTCCTTCGGTTTCAGTCCGCTCCCAGTTCAGCGCGTCCTCCGGAGGCTCCGTCGAGGTCTTCAGGAACCGCAGTCCTCGCATCCCCGCCTCGATCCAGACGAAGAGCATCCCGCCTCGCGCGCGGATCAGTTTCAGGGCGTCGGAGGTCGCCTCGATCTCCATGCCCGTAGGTATCGGTTGTGTGGCCATACAACCTTCATACCTGGAAATGGGGTTAGCGACTACTCAGGGCGTCCCGGATCTCGGTGAGCAGCTCGATCTCGGTCGGTCCGGCGGCCGCCTCCTTCTTCGGGAACGCGCTGTTGTAGGCCTTGACCACCAGGAACAGCACGAACGCCACGATCACGAAGTTGAGCAGCGTCGTGAGGAACGCCCCGTACCGCAGTTCGGCGTCGCCCATCTCGATCACGAGGCTGTCGAAGTTCGGCTGCCCGAAGATCGCCCCGATGATCGGGTTGATCAGGTTGTCGACGAAGGACGTGACCAACGCGGCGAACGCCAGCGCGAGGATCAGCGCGACGGCGATCTCGACCAGGTTCCCCTTCGAGACGAACTCCTTGAACTCCTTGCAGCATCGTTCCTTCTCCTTTCCTTGGCTCTCTACGCGAGCGCCTGGGCGAACACTCGCTCCATCGCCCGGCGACACCTTCGGCTGACGTGCAGGTAGCGCTCCAGGAACGCCTGCCTCGGATACTCCTCGAAGCCGAGGCGCCGGGCGAGCGCCGTTTGCTCGGCCGGCGCCGCCGGGACCGCCTCCGCGTGGACCCGCCGGTCCATCTCGAGGGCGTTCTTCACGTCTGACAGGAACACGAACGCCTCCGCGAGGTCGCGCGCGACCTGATCCTCCAGGTGACGGGCCGCCGCGAGGTGCTCGATCGCCTCGAGCGTCCGCCGGGACCGCACCTCCGGCTCAGCGCCGCCGAACCGCATCAAGGACAGCTCCACGGCGAACTGCACGTCGGCGAGCGAGCCGAGACCGAGCTTGAAGTGGAACCTCGACGCCTCCGGGGGCCGCACGCGCTCGCGCTCGATCCGATCGCGCATCCGGCGCACCTCCACCACCCGGTCGAGCGTCAGCCCGTCGGGCGGATACGCGAAGTCGGCCGCGTTCAGCTCGAAGCGCCGGCCGAGGTCCGGGTCGCCCGCCACGTGGCGCGCCCGCAGCAGCGACTGGAACTCCCACGGGTCCGCGTAGCGCTCCCAGTACTCGAGGAAGCCCGCCATCGAACGTGCGAGCGGGCCGCTCCGCCCCTCGGGCCGGAGGTCGGCGTCGGGCTCCCAGCCGGCCTCGTGCACGTGACGCATCACGCGCTCGGCCGCGGCGGTCGCGCGCGCGAGGTCATCCGGGCCTTCCCCTTCATAGACGAACACGACGTCGAGGTCGCTCGCGACGTTCAGCTCCTTCGCGCCGAGCTTTCCCAGCCCACCACTGCGAACGGGAGGTCGGGCTCGGCGGCGGCGACCGACTCCTCGATGACCGTGTACGCCACGGCGGCGATCGCCTCCCCCGTCTCGCGGGGCGTGAGCTCGCGCGCTGCGGTCCGTGCCACCGCCTCGACGAGCTGCGCCTGCGAGTCGACGGCGGGCGCCCCGAACAGGCTGCCGGAGAGCGCGAGGATCCGATCCGGCCCGGCGACCAGCAGGTCGGTCGCGAACGAGCTGGCGGCGGCGAGGTGGGCCAGGCGCCGAGCCGCTTGCGGGTCGGCGGCGAGCGCGTCCGCCGGTCCCGACCGGTCCCCGACCGCCTCCGCGATCCGCTCCAGGCGGACGAGTGCGGCGTCTGGGTCTGCGGCGAGGGCGAGTGCGGGCGCCATCACGGGGAACACGTGCGACAGGACCTTGCCGATCCGCGTGGCCGGATCCACCAGCCGCTGCAGCGACTCGTACGCGCGAGACGGCTGGGCGAACCCGAGCCCGGCCAAGAGCTCCTCGGTCGCCTCGCGGTCGTGTCCGGGCGCGGGCTGGACCGGGCCCGCGAACGCCTCGAGGAGCGGCCGGTAGAACAGGCGCTCGTGGATCCCGCGGACGAGGTCCGTCGTGCGGTCGTACTCGGCCTGCAGCGCGTCGGCGCCGCCGAGCCCGAGCGAGCGCGCCACGGTGGTCCGCGCGTGCCGATCGGCCGGGAGGTCGTGGGTCTGGAGGTCACGCACCATCTGCAGCCGGTGCTCCAGTCGGCGCAGGAACCGGTAGGCGTCTGCGAGCGCGTCGGCGTCCTCGTGCGCCACGTAGCCCTCCTCCGCGAGCGCGGCGAGCGCGTTGAGCGTGTTCGGATCACGCAGCCGCTGGTCCCGCCGGCCGTGGACGATCTGGAGGAGCTGCACGGCGAACTCGACGTCGCGGATGCCGCCGCGGCCGCGCTTGACCTCGGTGAGCTCCTTGCCGCGGCGCCGGATGTACTCCTCGAGTCGCACCTTCGAACGCCGAACGTCGTGGATCGCGGCCTCGTGCAGGTCCTTCGGGTAGACGAACTCGGCGACGCCGTCGACGAACGCCTCGCCGAGCGCTCGGTCCCCCGCGGCGGCCCGTGCCTTGATCATCGCCTGACGTTCCCACGTGGCGGCCTCGCGCTCGTAGTAGGCGAGCGTGGCGGGCAGGGTGCGAACCAGTGTTCCGCACCGACCCCCCGGTCGCAGTGTCAGGTCGACGCGGAGGGCGACCCCGTCGGAGGTGGGATCGGAGAGGTCGGCGATCAGGTTGGCGGCCGTGGTCTCCGCGATGTCCCCACCCACGTCGTCGCGGTGGAGGAGCAGGAGGTCGACGTCGCTCGCGTAGTTGAGCTCCCGGCCGCCGAGCTTGCCGAGCGCGACGACGGCGTATCCGTCCGGGCACGCGTGCGCGAGGCACGCGTCGGCCACGTCGCTGACCTCGGCGACGACCTCCTCGAAGGACGCACCGGCGAGGTCGCGAGCGGCGATGCGGAGCATCGCCCGCCGGCGGAACCGTCGGAGCCCCGCAGTGGTGCCGTGGATCGTGGCGTCGTGCGCGAGCTCCACGTCCAGTGCCTCTCGATCCCTGGGGTGGACATCGGTTAGCGAGTCGATCTCTTCGGGGTGACGAACCAGCAGGTCGCTCGCCGCGGTCGAGAATCCGAGCAGTCGTGAGGCAACCGGGAGCACTTCAGGCCGGCCAAGCACCTCGCGCGCATGGGCGTCCTCCCCGACCCGGGAGAAGGCCACCCGCGCCAGCTCGGGATCCGGTGCGTCCGCGAACGTCCGGCCGAGGATCTCGGGCGTGAGCACATCGGCATCGTAGCCACGCCCATCGGGCAGGGCTCCTGACCGTCAGCTTCCTGACGGTTCACGTGGACACCGGCAAGCCGAGGAGCGTCAGCTTCCTGACAGGTGGCGCCCTAGCCGTGATCCAGAACCGCGTCGGCTTCGATCTCCACCCTCCAACGTGGATCCACGAACCCCGTCACCACGATCATCGCGTTCGCGGGACGCACGTCGGCGAACACCTCGCCGTGCGCGCGGCCGACCTCCTGCCAATCCTCCGCGGCCACCAAGTAGCAGCGCGTCCGGATCACGTCCTGCACCGACGAGCCCGCCTCCTCCAGCGCCGCGGCGATGATCTCGAGGCACCGCTTCGCCTGGCCGTACGCATCGGCCGGCGGCTCGCCTCTGTCGGGCATGATCGGCGCCGTTGCCGCGACCGCCACGTGATGTCCGGCGACGGCGGCGCGAGAGAACCCGATCACCGGCTCGTACGGCGAGCCCGACGCCACGCGCTTCCGTTGCACCTGAGCATCGTGTCACGAACGTTTACGCCCTCGTAACCGGCGGTCGTAAGAGCCCCCGTACCCTCGACGACATGGCCCTTTCCGCCGAAGCCGACTACGTCCTGCGCACGATCGAGGAGCGAGGGATCCGCTTCATCCGCCTCTGGTTCACTGACGTGCTCGGGTTCCTCAAGGCGTTCACGATCACCTCGCAGGAACTCGAAGGTGCGCTCAGCGAAGGGATGGGCTTCGACGGGTCCTCGATCGACGGCTTCGCCCGCATCCAGGAATCCGACATGGTCGCGTTCCCCGATCCGTCCACCTTCCAGGTGATCCCGTGGAAGACGGAGCACGCGGTGGCGCGGATGTTCTGCGACATCCTCGAGCCGGACGGCACCCCGTTCGCAGGCGACCCGCGCGGCGTCCTCAAGCGCCAGGTCGCGCGCGCCGCGGAGAAGGGCTTCACGTTCTACGTCGGCCCGGAGCTCGAGTACTTCTATTTCAAGTCCCTCGAGGACCCGCAGTTCCTCGACCAGGGCGGCTACTTCGACGAGACGCCGTTGGACGTGGCCACCGACTATCGCAAGCGGACCGTGCACTACCTCGAGTCGATGGGATCCCCGTCGAGTACGTCCACCACGAGGTCGCGCCGTCACAGCACGAGATCGACCTCCGCTACACCGACGCGCTCACGATGGCCGATCAGGTGATGACGTACCGCCTCACCGTGAAGGAGGTCGCGCACGAGTTCGGGATCTATGCGACCTTCATGCCGAAGCCGGTCGCCGGCGTGAACGGATCGGGGATGCACACGCACCAGTCGCTCTTCGAAGGTGACCGGAATGCGTTCTTCGACGCCACCGACGAGTACCACCTCTCGAAGACGGCGAAGTCCTACACCGCGGGGCTCCTGCGGCACGCGCAGGAGATCACGCTCCTCACGAACCAGTGGGTGAACTCCTACAAGCGACTCGTGCCCGGCTTCGAGGCGCCCGTGTACGTGTGCTGGGCGCGTCGGAACCGCAGCGCCCTCGTGCGTGTCCCGATGTACAAGCCCGGCAAGGAGGGTGCGACGCGGATCGAGTACCGCTCACCGGATCCCGCGTGCAACCCGTACCTCGCGTTCTCGGCGATGCTCGCCGCCGGGCTCGCGGGGATCGAGGGCGAGTACGAGCTCGCGCCGGAAGCCTCGAACAACATCTACGAGATGACCGAGCACGAGCGAGAGGTCGCGGGGATCAAGTCCCTCCCCGAGGACCTCATCGAGGCGATCCACCTGGCAGAGGAATCCGACGTGCTTCGCGAAGCCCTCGGAGACCACGTGCTGGAGTTCCTTCTGCGCAACAAGCGAGAAGAATGGGACGCCTACAAGTCGCACGTCACGCCGTACGAGTTGGAGCGCTATCTCCCGATCCTCTAGAGCGGTTGCCCTAGGGCACTCCGTTTGACGCCATAGGCCGAAAAGGGGGATGATGCTTGGTCTGGTCTGGGGGTGCGCCGGACCTCCGACATTACGGCGACCACCAGGAGGGGAAGATGACTTCCAGAAGACTCAGTATCGCTTCTTCATTCGTCCTGATCGTGGGGATGCTCATCGTCAGCGGGTTGACCGGGCCGGCTGCGACCGCCTTCGACCCGATCATCGAGTTCGTGAACCAGCCGGAGGATGCGAGGATCGGCGAGCTGATCACGGCGGAGCCGTTCGATCCCAGCGGCGAAGGCGACTACGTGACGGTTCGCGTCACGCAACGCACGAACGCGGGGATCCGGCCGATCGTCGGCGCGGTGGTGACGTTCGAACTAGCCGGTGGTTCGGGCGCAGGCCCTGCTGCGTTCTCCGTCACGCCCGAGGAGACCGACGCCGGCGGCCACGCCACCTTCGACGAACAGCTTGCGATCTCCGTCGCGAACGAACCCCTCAGCACGGACTACCTCCTGATCCCCGTCGTTTCGGGGGTCCAGGGCGACCCCTCCGACGGCTTCGACGTTTGGGACGGCGGTTGTTCGGGGTCAGGCTGCGAGGTGAGCCTCACGACTGGCCGGAGCAGCTCGGATACGTACACGACGACCGAGGACGTTGACTTGTCAGCTAGCGAGATTCCGCTGGGAGACTCGGACACGACGATCGTCTGCGCCAAGCAACTGCTGGTGTTCTCTACGGTCATCTTCTTCCACGAGACGACCGGCACGGGGCCGGTGTTCCTCGTCACCCACATCACCCGGGAAGACATGAAGCCGCCGAACAACAGGCTGCAGATCGGCTGGTGTGTGGGGGTCAAGGTCCCGGGCCCGTGGAGTTTCCCGAGGCAAGACACCAATGGGAGCGGCGGGCTGGACGAGGGTGACCTCTACGTAGGGCTGGCGCCGAAGTGCCCGGCGACCGACGCGATGAGCTTCGCTCCCTGCATCGTCAGCCGGACGAGCGATGGGAGCGGCGGCCTCTTCATCCGCGGCTGGCTCCCGGGCGGTGACCCGCCCCGTCGCACCTGATTCCCTGAACCTAGTCCGTCCGTCGTCGGTCCTCCGGTTGACGATATAGGCCGATTGGGGATGATTCCCCGGCTTTGGCCTGGGGTGCGCCTGGCCTCCCGAGCAACGTATGGCGACCACCAGGGGGTGGATCAATTGAAGGAGAAGCTCCGTTCAACCATGATCGCGGCCTTGACCGCGCTCGTGATCGCAGGACTGTTCGTACCCGCGGCCTATGCCGTTAACCCGGTCGTGACCGGGAATCTATCGGGGGATCCGGTGAACCCGGGTGAACAAGCAACCCTGACGTTCACGATCTCGCCGAGCCAGAGGACGCTCGCGAGCTTCACGCTGACGCCACCGGCGAACTGGCAGCTCGCGGCAGGATCGCCCTCGCCAGGAGCACCGGCGTTCCAGGTCGTGGGCAACGCCCTGGTAGCGTCCGGCCTCTCTGTTTCGCCCTCCGGCTCTGCCACGGTGCAGTTCGCGGTGAAGACGGGCTGCGTGAGCGGCAACTGGAACTGGGGGCTCGTGGCTCGCGATTCACAGGGGCGGATCTACGGCAACGGCACGAGCGACCTGAGCACGCAGGTCCACACGAGCTGCTCGCTCGGATTCGTCAGCGGTCGGCAGCCGAGTGATGCACTGAAGGACACGCTGATCACGGGCACGGCGTTCAACGCCTCATCGAACTTCGTCCAGGTGGAGCTCCTGAACGGCGCGAGCCAGCGCGTGAGCTACTTCCCTGTCGACGTGAGCTTCGACCTGGCGACCGGAGCGGGGCTCGCCTCCGGAACCCCGTTAGTCACGCCGCGAGACGACGAGCCTCGGCGTGGCGACGTTCGGTGCCGGAACGCTCTCCATCGCGACTCCGAACGAGCCTCAGTTCACGGACTACAAGCTCAAACCGAAGACGGTGGGTACATACGCGGGCCTGTCGGGCCCCTACTCATCGGCATTCGACATCTGGGAGGCGGTGTGTAGCGGCGCCGGTTGCGAGGTGAAGATCCGCCAACTTCGCGACACGTACTCGACGTCGGGCAACGATGTCCTGACGGCCAGCTCGCTCCCATCGTCGGTCCTGCCCAACCATACTCTGCGCGGGACAGACGTTGATCTTCTCGAACGACGTGTTCGTCCACCAGACCAACGGCACCAGCCCGGTGTTCCTCGTGAGCCACGTCACCCGGCAGAACATGAAGGCCGCTTCGAGCAACGGCCAAGCGCATGTCGACTGGTGCGTCGGTCTGAAGACCCAGGGACCGTGGCTCCACAACGGTGGCAGTGCGACGCTGCAGGACACGAACGGCAGTGTGCCAGGCCGGCGAGCTGTGGGTGGGCCTCGCGCCCAACTGCCCGGGCGGCTCGAACGCGAACAAGGCGGCCTTCGCCCCGTGCATCGTGAGCCAGACCGGAGATGGCAACGGCGGGAGCATCACGACGGGGTGGCTGCCCGGAGGCGACCCACCTCGT
>CAVYTE010000022.1:0-98281 GCA_963771385.1 uncultured Actinomycetes bacterium | reverse complement strand
GCCTGATCTCGCAGGTCGAGTCGGGTCAGTCCAAACCGTCGGTGAGCACGCTGTACGCGATCGTGACCGAGCTCGGCGTCTCCAGCTCGATCACATCTTCCAGGTGCATGCGCACAAGCTGTCCCTGGTCGCCGCCGCGGGGGCCGAGGACGTGGAGGGCGAGGCCGGGGCCGGCCCCGTCGTGCGACCCGCCGAGCGCCACGCCGTCGAGCTCGACTCGGGCGTCATCTGGGAGCGGCTGACGAGCCACCAGCCCGAGGACGTCGACTTCATGCACGTGATCTACGACGTCGGCGGTTCGTCGGCGCCGGACGACCGGCTGATGCGGCACCCCGGACGCGAGTACGGGTTCGTGATCTCGGGGCGGCTCGGCGTGCAGCTCGCGTTCGCGCGCCACAAGCTCGATCCCGGGGACTCGATCGCGTTCGACTCGACCGTCCCGCACCGGCTGTGGAACCTCGGCGACGAACCCGTTCACGGGATCTGGTTCGTGACCGGCCGGGGGAGCTGAGCCCCCTGGAGGGCGGCTCGGCCCGAGGTACGCAGCGATCATCGTCGGCGGCCATGGAGAAGTGGCCCGGGTCGGTGCCCGGGAGCGCCTGGCACCAGTCGGCCTCCTCGAGCGCCCGGATCACCCCCGGCGTGTCGAGCATCTCCTGGGTGACGTCGATCGCGGCCGCGCGCTGGTGCCAGGAGAGGCCGGGCGGCGCACGCGCCCGGGCAGCCTTGCCGACTCCGCAGATCCCCTCGCACGCGGCCGCCTGCTCCTTGCAGGTCCGGTAGCTCTCGACCACGTCGATGTTCTGCCCGACGGCGTCCTCGGCCTGGAGGAACGCGTCCATCGCCTCCGGGATCAGTGTGACGTTCCCGCGCGTGCGGAGCTCGTCGGGTCGCGGCACACGCGCTCGACGCCCTGGTCGCGGAACACGACGAACGCGAGGATGGTCGCCACGGCGACGCCGAGGCCCGCCAAGGCCAGGGTCGCGCGCCGGCGGCGGACACGGTGCGAGCGGTGACGCCCGCGGTCGCGACGATCGGTCACCCGGGCTCGATCCCCATCGGGTCAGGCTCTCACCCTTCGTGTGGCGCGCCTGCTACGGTCGCGCGCGTGGAGCTCGGGACACGGTTCGAGGACGCCCTCGGCTACGCGAGCGAGGCGCATCGTCGACAGACGCGCAAGGGAACCGAGATCCCGTACGTGAACCACCTGCTCGGGGTGACGGCGCTGGTCCTCGAGGACGGGGGAGCGAGGACGAGGCGATCGCGGCGCTGCTCCACGACGTCTGCGAGGACCAGGGGGGTCTGGAGCGCCTGGAGGATGTTCGCCGGCGGTTCGGCGAGCGCGTCGCCGGGATCGTCGCGGCGTGCACGGACTCGTTCGAGGATCCGATGCCGCCGTGGAAGGAGCCGGAAGGATGCGTACATCGCCCGCGTCCGCGAGGAGCATGATGACTCCGCGCTCCGGGTCTCGGTCGCCGACAAGCTCAACAATACACGGACGCTCCTGCGCGCCGTGAAGTTCCCCGACGACCCGGCGTCCGTCTGGGACCGATCCGAGCAAGGAAGGGACTGCGTCCTCTGGTACTACCGCTCGATCGAGCGGGCGTTCCGGTCGCGCATGCAGAGCCCGCTGCTCGAGGAGCTCGATGCGGTCGTCTCGCAGCTCGAGATCGTGGCCGGAGGCCCCTCGGCAGGCTGCACCGGCTAAGGTGGTATGCCTAGCGTATGTCAGAGCAGATCGCGATACGCATATCAGACGATATGGCCGAGTCCCTCGAGGAGCTCGTCGAGCATGGCCGGTTCGAAACGAAGGCCGACGCGGTGCGGACCGCGCTGCAAGCACTCGTGGAGGCGGAGCGACGGCGTCGCGTCGGTGAGTTGATCGTTGCGGGGTACGAGCGGATCCCACAGACCGACGATGAAGGCCTCGCGAGCGCGACCGACGCGGCAGACGGCCGGCTCCTGCACGCCCTCGAGGCCGAGGAGGACGAGGCCGGGCTCACGTGGTGAGCCATCCAGCGCGCGGCGACGTCTGGTGGAGCGAGGTCCCGGACGCCCGGGCCACGCCGGTACCTGGTCCTCACGCGTAACGAAGCGGTCTCGGTCCTTCGGCGTGGGCTCGTGTAGGAGTCGGCACCCCTAGTGCCGCAAGACGAGGATCGGCGTTTACGCGGGCTTATCCCGAGCGTCTCGACGAGGTGTGCACGGCGATGCAGGCCGCCACCGGCTGCTGAATAGGGTCGTGGCGCCGTGAACTCCGTCACACTCGGCCGGCCTTCGTCGACCGGGTTCGCTTCCTCTGTTGCTTGGTCTTCGCGGCCTCGACGCTCTCCTTCAGCGCGGCCATGAGCTCCTCGACGGCCGAGGGCTCGCCGGGAACCGGGCGCTCGGGCTCGGCCTCCTTCGTCGGCCCTTCTCCGAAAGGATCCGAAGCAGCTCCTCGCGATAGGTGTCCGCGTAGGCGGCCGGGTCCCACTCGGTCTTCAACTCTCGATGAGGCGAAGGGCGAGCTCCAGCTCACGGTCGTCGACCTCGACGCCGTCGAGCCCGCGCACCAGCGCCGTCGGGTCGCGGACCTCGTCGCCGAAGAACAGCGTCTCGACCGCGAGCAACTCCCGCATCGGCCGAACGGCGACGAGGTGCGGCTTCGTTCGAAGGACGAACCGCCCGATGCCGACGCGGCCGGCCTCGCGCATCGCGCGGTGGAGCAGGACGTACGGCTTCGCCGCGTCGAGCGACCGCGGCACGGCGTAGTAGGTCTTCTCGAAGGAGACGGGATCGATGTCCGCCAGGTCGACGAAGTCCTCGACGTCGATCGAGCGGCTCCGCTGCGGCCGAACCTGCTCGATCTCTTCGCGGGAGAGCATCACGACCTCGCCCGTGCTCGTTCTCGCGTCCGCGCATGACTTCGTCCCAGGCGACCGGCCCGGGTGTGCGGTCGGAGGTCGTCCCGACGCGGGCCCTCGGGCTCCGGCTCGCGCTCATGGGCAGGAGCCACAACGCTCGCGGCAGGCTCCTCCGGCTCCTCCCGTCCCTCCGGACCCGGGTCGACGACGCGCTCGTATCGCACGCGTCGGCCCTCTCGGTCGTAGAGGTGGAAGCGCACGTCCTTCGGCTCGGTCGCGGGGACCAGTCGAACGGGAACGGCGACGAGGCCGAAGCTCAGCGTCCCGGTCCACACGGCGGTCGGCATCACGGCAAGCGTACTCGCGGTTGGAGACCGCGTGCCGCGACCCGCTACCGCAGCGCGTCGATGAACGCGCGCGTCGACTTCGAGGCGGGGAGGTTCCCCTTCCGTTCGTACTGTGTAAGCGCCTCGCGCGCGGCATCGGCGGCTTCCTCCGGCTTGCCCGCGATCTCGAGGACCTTCGCGAGGTCCATCCAGCCGTCCGCCTGGAAGTTCGGCGACTCCGCGTCGGCGAACAACTCGACAGCCTCACGCGCCAAGCGCTCGGCCTCGGCCAGCTCGCCGCGCGCGGCGAGGACGAGCGCGCGCGCCGACCGCCCGACCGCCTGCGACGCGAGGTCGTCCTCCGCCCCGACGCGCAGGGCGATCTCCGCGTACCGTTCGGCCTCCTCGAAGCGCCCGAGGGCGCAGAGCGCCTCGGCTAGAGCAGCCGCCGATGTCGACTTATGCCCTTCATCGCCGAGCGCGTCCATGAGCTCGTAGCTGCGACGGAACGCTCGCTCTGAGGCGGCCACGTCACCCGCGTAGCGCTCGATGGCGCCCAGCTGCTCGTGCTGCCCGGCGAGGTCCGACTGAAGGCCGAGCCCCAGCGCGACCTCCCCCGCGTGCTCGCTCAGACGCCGGGCCTCGTCGAAGTCACCCTGCATGGCGAGGTAGAAGGCGCGCACCATCAGACCGACTCCCTCCAGCTGCCGGCTGCGTGAGAGGTCCGCCCCTAGATCCTCGAGCCCTCGGATCCCATCCTGCGGCGTCGCCGTGCCGAGCAGGGGCGCTGCCAGCGAGATGATCAACGCGTTCGCGAGGAGGCGCTCGTCGCCGGTGCGACGCGCGTGCTCGATCGCACGTCGACCCGCGCGCTCGGCTCGATCGTACCGGCACGGCATCCACTCGATCTCCGCCAGCTCCTTCCAGACCACCGCGAGGCCGGCCTCGTCACCCGCCTCCTCGAAGGCGTTCGCCGCGTCCTCGAGCTCGGTGCGGAGATCCTCCGTGGACATGCCGTGGGGGTCCGTCAACATCTGGGTCGAGGAGCGCCGGATCCGAGCAAGCAGTTCCAGCGAGCGATCCGCAGCATCCGAGGCCACCCCGACGGCCTCGTCGAAGGCCGCGAACGCCGATTGGACCTGGCCCGCCCAGTGGAGGGCATCTCCCAGGTCGTAGAGCATCCGGGCGCGCACCGTGCCTCGTGTCGGGCCGACGTCGACGGCCCGACGGAGCAGGTTCGACGCGGCCACCAGATCGCCCCGCCCGGCCGCCCGCCGGCCGGCCGACGCGAGGTGCGCGGACGCGCGGAGACCGATGACCTCGGAGCGCTCATCGGAAGGACCGAGCTGCGTGCGGTACCCGTGGGCCTGCTCGAGGTGGTAGCCGGCGATCTCCTCCTGCTCGACGACCGCGCCCCCGGCCACGCGCTCGAACCAATCGGCGAAGCGCTCGTGCAGCTCGGCGCGTTGCGCCTTCGGGATCGCCTCGTACGCCGCGTCGCGGATCAGGAGGTGTCGGAACCGGAACGCGTCCTCACCAGGAAGCGTGGTGCGCGCGGGCCGGATCAACTCCTTGCGGACGAGCGCCATGAGATCTCCGGACACCCGCAACCGCGCGTCCTCGTCGAGGAGGTCCCGCACCGCGCCCACGAAGAACTCCTTGCCGACGACGGCCGCCGCCTCGAGCACGGAGCGTTCCTCGGGGCTGAGGCGGTCCAGGCGCGAGGCGAGGAGCGCCTGGATCGAGGGCGGCACGGTGACGTCGGACAGGTCACCCGCCGCTACCCACCGGTCGTCCTCGCGGACGACGAGTCCGTCGTCGATCAACATCGCGAGGGTCTCCTCGACGAACAGCGGGTTCCCCTCGGCTGTATCGACGATCCGCTCGGCGACGTTCGTCGGAAGCTCGGTCGAGCCGAGCAGGTTCGCGATCAACGCCGAGGACTGTTCTTCGCTCAACGGTTCCAGCGACACCGTCGCGGCGTTCAGCTTCCCTCCGCCCCAGCCTGGTCGCACGTCCAGCAGGTCGGACCGCGCCATGCAGAGCAGCAGGATCGGCGAGCCGCGCGACCAGTCCGCGATGTGCTCGACGAGATCGAGGAACGTCGTCTCACCCCAGTGGATGTCGTCGAACACGAGGACCAGCGGTCGCTCGCGGGCCGAGGCCTCGAAGAAGCGCCGGATCGCCCAGAACGTCTCCTCGCCCGCGGCGGCCTCCGCGACGCCCATCAGCTGCGACACGTGCCGGCACACGACTTCCTGGTGCTCGTCCCCTTCCAGCACGGAACAGACCTTGGCCTCGACGATGTCGGGCAGGTCGAAGTCGGCGAGACCCGCTGCCTGCTTGATCGCCTCGACGACCGGGAAGTACGTGATCCCTTCGCCGTAGGGCAGGCATCGACCGCGAAGGATCTCGGCGCGACCGCCGACATCCGAGACGAACTCCTCCACCAGACGGGACTTGCCGACGCCCGCCGGCCCGAGGAGCGTGAACAGCTGACACGCCGCATCGCCCTCCGCCGCCTCGAAGGCCTGCCGGAGCTGGGCGAGCTGGCGCTCGCGTCCCACCATCGGGGAGTCCAGACGCCGCGGGACCGCCGAGACCACCTCGCGGACCCCGAGCAGGCGCCATGCCGGCACGCGCTCGGTCTTGCCCTTCAACTCGAGCGGATCGACCGGCTCAGCCTCCACGGCCTCGCGCACGAGCCGGTAGGTGGGTTCGCCGAGCAGGACCTCGCCCGGCGCCGCGTGCTGCTCCAGGCGGGCGGCCACGTTCACGGCGTCGCCGGTCACGATCGCCGGGTCGGTGGCCGAGGCGCCAGCCACGACCTCGCCGGTGTTCACGCCGATCCGAACCTGGATCGTCACACCCCGGTCCCGCTCGAGCTCCTTGTTCAGCGTGGCGAGCGCCTCGCGCATGTCGGCGGCGGCACGCGTCGCGCGCAAGGCGTCATCCTCGTGGAGCTGCGGGATGCCGAAAACGGCCATGACGGCGTCGCCGATGTATTTCTCGACCGTGCCGCCGTGGCGTTCGATCGCCGCCCGCATCGACTCGAAGTACCGAGACTGAACGTCGCGGAGCGACTCGGGGTCCAGTTGTTCGCCGAGTGCGGTCGAGCCGGTGACGTCGCAGAAGACCACGGTGACCGTCTTGCGGACCTCGCGGCCGGGTGGCGGTGGTGTGAGCGCTCGTCCGCAGCCGGGACAGAACGTGAAGTCTTCCGGATTCTCCCGGCCGCAACTCGGACACGTCTGCATCGGCCGGAGCCTAGATCATCGAGGCCGATGCATCGATCCAGCCTCCTCACGGCGCTCCGGCTACAGCTCGAACAGCGGATCGGTCACGGTGGGCCCGAACTCGCCGCCGTACGCCGTCACCGCGAAGATCACGAGCGCCGTCCCGAGCAACGCGAGGTCCTTCTGGAACTGCGTCATCTCGGTGAGGCGCATCATCGCGTCGCCCTTCACGGTCCAGAAGTTGTGGATGAGGAAGGACGTTCAGAACAGGAACACGGCGATCACGAGTGCCGACAGGTCCGGCCAGATCCCGGCGATGATCCCGATGCCGCCCAGGAGGATCGCGACGCGCTCACGAGGACGGCCGGTCCGGGGAGCGGGACCTTCTTCGCCGCGGCGTATCCCGTCAGCTGCTTGTAGCCGGCGAGGTGTCCCGCCAGCCCGCTCACCACGAACAGCAGGCCGAAGAGGAACCGGCCGATCAGGAACAGAGCGTCCATCCGAGCCCCCTTCCGACGAAGCGCGCCGACTTCAACCCCGAAGTCTCCTACTCGTCGTGAGCGGCGTCCGCCTTGGTGCGATGGACCGTCCCATCCGGATGCTCGGGCGGCGCGTACAGGGAGTACAGCTTCAGATCGCCGTCGCCCGTGTTGACCACGTTGTGCCAGATGCCGGCCGGGACGATGATCGCCCAGTCGTCCTCGACGTCGTGCGTCTCCTCGACTTCGTCCACGGTCCGGCCGAACTCCACCCGGCCGGTTCCCGATTCGATCCGCAGGAACTGGTCGAGATGTGGATGCGCCTCGCGACCGATGTCCTCACCCGGCCTGAGCCGCATGACCGTCAGCTGGGCGTGCTCGCCGGTGAACATGACCGTGCGGAACGTGTGGTTGTCGAGCGTCGCGCGCTCGACGTTGCCGACCCAACCGAGCATCGCTACATCGGGCTGACGAGCTGGAAGTAGTTGCCGTCCGGGTCGGCGAACGTGGCCACCGACATCTCTGGGCCCTCCGCCGGCTCCCCGCCCTCCGTCGGCCCCCCGGGCGAGTAGGGCTCCAGGACCACGGTCGCGCCCGCCGCCTTCAGGCGCTCGAAATCGCCCTTCACATCCGTGGTCTCGATGTTCCAGATGATCCTGCCGGGCATCTCGTTCGTGCCCTTGACCTCGCTGTGCTCGCCGACCGTGAACCCGCCGGTGCCGATCTGCCACCAGGTGTAGCCGCCGTCGCTCCCGGAGGGTTCCCCGAAGAGCTTCGTGTAGTACTCGACCAACGGCCTGGGATCCTCGGTCCCGATCAAGACGCTGTTCAGGTTCATGCCGCCTCGACTCCTTCCCCCATCGGGGATCCGGTCCTCGCGGATGGGTCATCCCCACTCCACGCTCACCCTAATCAGACCGCACGAGGCTGCGGAACTCATCGGCGGCCCAGCGAGCAGAGATGCGAGAAGCTATCCGCTGGCCGACATCGAAGCGAGGTGCTCCGTTGGGGGCGGAACAGTTGAAGGCGAAGCGATTCATCGAGCGATTGACGCCGCTCGGCTCGCCGGAGGCGGTCGAGCAGGCACGGCGTTACCTGGAACCGGGGCCGAAGCACCCGGCCGATCTCGACATCTCGATCGGTGTGCGGATGGGGGATGTGTTCGCGCTGGCCAAGGAATTCGTCGAGATGCCACTGGACCAGGTGGAGGTCCTGCTCGAGAGCCCGGTGCACGAAGTGCGGGTGGGCGCGGTCAGCGTCATGGACTTCCAGGCTCGGGGCAGACGTACATCGACTGAGCGCCGCAAGGAGCTGTTCGACCTCTACATCCGGCGACACGATCGGATCGACACGTGGGACCTGGTCGATCGAAGCGCGCCGTACGTGGTCGGCGGCTACCTGTTCGAGTTCGATGCGCCTCGCGACATCCTGCTCCGGTTGGCCAGGTCCGAACACTGGTACGAGCGCCGGTCCGCCATCGTGGCCACCTACTACTTCATCCGGCAGGGCGACACCGCCGAGACGTTCACGATCGCCGAGGTCCTGGTCGACGATGACCACGACCTGGTCCAGAAGGCCGTCGGCGGCTGGGTACGGGAGGCCGGCAAGCGAGACCCCGACGGACTGCTGCGGTTCCTCGACGGGTTCGCAGCCACGATGCCGCGGACGACCCTGCGGTACGCCGTCGAGCACCTCGACGAGGGGCAGCGCGACCATTACATGGCTCTGAAGGGGCGAACCTAGAGCCGTTCGAGCGACCGGCGTGGGTCATGGCCTGCCGACCCGTCGAGGTGGGTACGCTTCCCGGGATGGAGGATCTGGTCGACGCGATCACGTTCGGCAACGTGGCCCAGGTCAAGACCGTGCTCGCCTCGGTCGCCGTTGCCCTTGCCTGCTATCAGGTGGCGATGATGGCGGTCGGCTACAACAAGGTGAAGACGTCCTTCCTGGGGCCGAGGGCGGCGTCGTTCGCCCACCGCGCTATCGGCGACACGATCCTGCCGATCACCCTCCTGGTCGCGTGGATGTGCTGGACGTACTTCTCGGTGGGGGACGGGATCGAGCACGCGTTCGACGAGGAGACCACCCGGGCCACGATCCACGTCGCGGCCGGTTCCGCGCTCGTCGGCGTCCTGGTGCTGAAGGTGATCGTGATCCGTTGGTGGAAGTCCATGCAGCGCTTCCTGCCGCACCTCGGCCTCGCCGTGTTCGGCCTGTTCATCCTGACCTGGGTGACCTCGGCCGGCGACTACCTCTGGAGCTGAGATGGCCAAGCCGAACTACACGAAGCAGCTGATCGGATCCCTCATCGCGGCGGCGATCATCGTCGTGCTCGCCGTCGCCGTCGTGACGGCCGCGATCGGTCCGGGCCTGGACTCCAAGGAGCTCCACGACCTCGGCCTCGACGACGCGTACGAGCAGGACGACGACAACAGCGGCCCGGGTCGGTAGGCCGTCCTCAATGTGACGGATGTCACACGGGGGCTGTGGCGTCGGTCAGCGCGCCGGGGCCCGGAAACGTACGACTGTGGACCCCGGATGGATGCGATCACGATCCTCGACAAGGGGAACACCATGGTTCAGCTCTCGAACACGGTCGGCGATGCCGAGGTCGTCGACGTAACCGATGGCGGACGTGAGGTCGCCGTCGAGCGGGTCCTCTCGCCGGACCCGAGACAGGCTCTCCACGCCATCCGCACGCTGCGGAGATCGCTCGACCGGCTCGAGTTGCCGGACGAGGTGCATTGGGAGGCCGGGTGGGCGCTCGACGAGGCCAGGAGCGAGCTCCGGATGCCCGGCCCCGACCGTGCCTTCATCACGGCGCGGCTCGAGCGGTTCACCGAGCTCCTCACCGGCGCGGGTGTGGATGCCTCCGCGGGCACGTCGCTCAACCGGTCGATCCGCACGATCGTCGCGTGGGTCGGCCCGAGGGGCGCCGAGCTCCTCGGCCGCCTCTCGTAGGCAGTGCCCCGATCCGATCCGAACCTTGACGGTGTTGCCTTCCAACGGGATCTGTCGCACGATTGGCGGCACGGGAGAGAGGAGGTGGTCCTACTTGCATGAACAGCAGGAGACCCCCGAGGTGACTGGCTGCTGAGCCGTCCCTCGCGGGCTGGGGCCTCCGCCCCGCCCGTCATGCCGGGAGACCGGCAGAATCCACACCAGTTCACCGACCTCACGGGTTCCGGCTGGTCACCGGACGAAGCCTCCCGAGGCGGAAGTGTTCGTGAGGGCAAAGCGCGAGAGTGATCGGGCCGGGCCCACGACGTGGGCTCGGCCCGCTTCGACTCGATGGCCGCTCAGGGCTCCGGCCGCCACGCGGCGCAGCAGTCGTTCGCGGTCCCGGGCAGCCCGCGGAGCCGACGCTGATCGCTGCCGTCCGGAGCCATCAGGTAGAGCTCGCCGTGACCGGCCCGGCGCGTGAAGACGAGCTTGGTCCCGTCCGGTGACCACGCCGGATCGCCGTCCCAGGCTGGGTGGCGGCTGATGTTCCTCCGGCTCGTTCCCTCGGGCGCGACGACGAAGACCTCCGCATTGCCGTCACCGATCGTGAGCGGGTCGGCGCCTTCCAGGTACGAGACGAACGCGATCGTCCCGCCATCGGGAGACCACGCGGGGAAGTCGTCGGGGACGGCGTTGCCGCTCACGTCGCGTTGGTCCGACCCGTCCGCGTTCATCACGACGATGTCCTGGTCGCCGTCCCGTTCGGACACGAACGCGATCGAACCGCCGTCCGGCGACCAGACTGGGGAGTGGTCGGCGGCCGGATCCTCGGTGAGGCGCACCTCGTCGGTCCCATCGGCCGCGACCGAATAGATGTCCAGGTTCCCGTCCCGCTCGGCGAAGTAGGCGATCCGCGCGCCGTCCGGTGACCACGCCGCCCCGGCGCCATCGATCCCGAGCGGAAGCGGTGACCCGGCGCGTTGGCCGTCACGTCCACCAAGTAGAGCGAACCCTCCTGCATCGACTCGAACACGATCCGCGATCCGTCTGGCGCCCACGACGGGTGGCTCGCTCCCGATGATCCCCGGTGCGATGTCGATGGGTTCGGCCCCGGGACCGGCGACCAGGAGCAGCCGTGCCGGCTCGGACGTGCAGCAGGCGACCACGAGCCGAGAACCGTCGGGTGACCAGAACGGCTGCGCGATCGTCTCCACCATGCCCCTCGTCACCTCGGAGAGCCCTCGGCCCTCCGTGTCCATCACGTACGTGTCGTCGCGTCCGGATGGGTCCGAGTGGAACGCGATCGGCGCCTCGGGTCCGAACGAGCCGGCGCCCCGGTCGGGCCCGCGGTCGGCGTTGTCGGCTCCTCGCTCGCGGGCGAGCACGCCGATGCCATGAGGAGCACGGTCGACAGCAGCAGCGCGTAGGTTCGGATGTGCGGGTACACCGATCGGAGCCTCGAGGTTCCTTCCGATCAGGATGGCCACTCGGGCTTCGGCTTCGGCTCCTTCAGCAGGTCGTCCAGCGTCGGCTTGGACTCGCCCTCGGACTTCGCGAGCTCCTGGTCGAGCTGGTCCGACGGCTCGAGGTCGCCCGTCGCCTCGAGCATCTCCTCCAGCGACTTTCCCGCGCTCCCCTTCAGGCGGATACGCAAGGCCGCGAGCACCGACGCCTGGCGGTCCGAGAGCCCGTGGGCGACCCTGATCTCGGTCAGGGCTCCCTCGGCCCGGGCGAGAAGCTCCTCGTCCTCCACGATGACAGTCTGCCACCGCGAACGCTTATCGTTCCTCGGGGCGGGTTCGCTTGGCAACACCGGGAGGTGGTCGTGGCAGGGAGGTCGAGCGAGCTCCGGCGAACGCTTCCCGCATTGATCGCCTCGATCCCCATCACGATCGTCTACTTCGCGGTCCTCGGGATCGTCCTGACCGCGGCGGGTCCGAACGGGCTCGGCCTGACGGACGAGCAGACGAGCAGCTGGATCGCGGTGCTCTACGGGTTCCCGACGCTCATCGCACTCGATCCTGACCGTCCGGTATCGCCAACCCCTGCTCCTCACGGGAAACATCTTCGCGATCATCTTCTTCGCGTCGCTCGGGGATCGGGTCGGCTTCCCGGAGCTGGCCGGCGCCTCGATGCTGGCGGGCGCGATCGTCCTCGCGGCGGCCCTCTTCGGGCTCACCGGCAGGATCGCAGCCTGGATCCCCACACCGATCGTCAACGGCCTGATCGCCGGCGCGGTGATGCCGTTCGTCGTGAACATCTTCACGTCGCTGAGCACATCCAGGGACGGCGTCCGCATCCCGTACGAGGTACCGCTCATGGTGGGCAGTGCCCTGGCCGCGTACCTCCTCAGCCAGCGACTGTTCGGTACTCGCGTCCCGCCGATCCTCCCGGCGTTCGTCGCCGGGCTCCTGGCCGCCGCGCTGACCGGACAGCTCGGGGTGTTCCCGTCGTCGTTCTCGCTACCGAACCTCGAGTTCGTGCGCCCCTCCTTCTCGTGGAGCGCGATCGCCACCGCGACGCCCGTACTCGTCGCGCTCCTCACGGTGCAGTCGAACATCCCGTCCATCGTCTACCTGCGCAGCCAGGGGTTCGCTCCTCCGGAGCGTGTGCTCGACGTCGTCAGTGGCGTCGGAACGATCCTCGGTTCGCTCTTCGGTCCGATCGCCGTGTCGCTCGCATTGCCGCCCGTGCTCCTGACCGCCGGACCTGCAGCCGGACCATCGTCGATCCGCTATCGGTCGGTGTACCTCCCCGTCGCCGCCGGGCTGCTGATCGCTGTGTTCGCGAGCGTCGCCGCGGATCTCGCGGTGTTGGTGCCCTCGACGTTGCTGCTGGCGATGGCCGGGCTGGCCCTCGTCGGCGCCCTCATCGGCGCGTTGAAGGAGATCACGCGCGGCCCGCTGGTCCTCGGGCCGATCTTCGCGTTCGCGATCGCGCTCTCGGACATGACGCTCTTCGAGCTCGGACCCTTCTTCTGGTCCTTGGTCCTCGGCGCTGCGATCTCGCTGCTGCTCGAACGCCAGGGCTGGAAGGAGTTGCAGAGCGGCGCCGGGACCTAGTCGCTCGGCTGAGCCGGGAGCAACCGGACGCTCATAGCGACGGCCTCCGCGACGTCGGTGATCTTGCGGCTCGTTCGGCGGGCCTCGTCGCGCAGCATCTCGAATGCCCGCTGCTCGTCGATCCCGTGCCGCTCCATGAGGATGCCCTTCGCTCGTTCGGTCACGGCGCGTCGGGCGAAGGCTCCCTCCAGGCCGTGGTATTCGGCGAACCGACTCAGCACGATGTCGAGCGAGCTCTGCAACCCGGACGTGACCTGTTCCTGCGTGATGTACGCGAAGATCCCGCGCTTGGCGGCCAGGTGGATGAACGCCTCGTCCTGGACGTCGAGGATCGCGATCGCGGGACACGCCGCCTCGGTGACGATCTTCCCGATGAGGTCGAGGGCGTGCTCGGAGCTCTCGCCGACGATCACGATCGCGGCGTCCGGAAGTAGGGAGGCGGTGAGGCGGGTCACGTCCGCCAGGGTCGCCTGCCCCACCACGTCGTGCCCGAGGCCGGACACGCTGCGCGCGACCTCGTCGAGCCTCTGCCCACGCCCGTCGGCGACGAGGATCCGGAGCCGTTCGCTGTTGCCCTCGGCCGTCTTGTTGGCGGTCTTTCTCACCGCCTCCAGAGGCTACCGCAGGCACGGAACGATAGTCCAGTCCCGCAGTAGTTTCCTCGGCCGATTGACCTGCGTGGACGGGGGGGCGTAGCTTTGCCGAACGGGCCCCACGTCCTCGGCCCGTCGTGCCTGTCCATCGGGCGCACCCGGAGCCCAGCACTCGCTCCCGAGTCGGAGGTGATGTACCTCCGGGAACGGAGTGGGATCGCGTGGAGCCCTCGAAGACCTTCTCGGCCGACCTCGAGCGGATGAACGGCGCCGCCCATCTTCGACTGGTCGGGCGGCTCGACATCGCGGCGATCCCCGCGCTCGACGACGTGATGGGCGAGGTCCGCCGCCGTGACGTCGTCCTCGACCTCGGAGCGGTCACCTATATGGACAGCGCGGCGTGGCTCGCGGTCATGGCCTACGAGCACCGGGTGCACGACTGGGGCATGAAGTTCCGGTTGGTCCACGCGCCCGCGCACATCCGACGGATCTTCGAGCTCACCGCGACCGAATACCTGCTCACCGAACCCGTCCGGGTATGAACGACTGGCGGGATCAGGAGGTTCGGAACGAGGCTCGCTCGCGCGACCGCAACGAGTGGACCGAGGATATCCGCGACGTGCTGAAGGACGAGGAGACGGCCGACGCGTACGTGTGCGAGTGCAGCGACGCCGCCTGCTTCGAGCGGATCTTCCTGACCCGGCCGGAGTACGAGGCCGTGCGCGGGTACTCGACGCGGTTCGCGATCGCGATCGACCACGAGAACCCCGAGATCGACCAGATGGTCTCCGAGGGCGGTCGCTACTCGGTCGTTCAGAAGATCGCCGGGAGCCCGGCCCGGATCGCGCGACAGACGGATCACCGTCAAGCGGTTTCGGGGTTGCGCTGAAGGGGAAGGAAGTGAACATGCGACGAAGCGCGGTTCGGTCGAGGTGGGAACGCGAGGTCCGCGCCGCACCCGTGCGGCTCGTGAGCAGCGACCTCCCCGCGTACCAGATGCGTACCTGCGCGCATTGTGGTCACCAGACGACCTTCCGGCTACAGGACCCGGCGGGGGGTTGGTACGCCTGCTCGGAGTGCGGACGGTACGCGTAGGGCGCATCGTCGGGAGCTTCTCTGGCGTGTGAAGGGGCGCCTGCGATTGCGGGCGCCCCTTCCCGCGGGACCCTCTGAGATTCCCTGGCTAGGATGCCGAGCCCGAAGGCCCGATGACGGGCGTGGAGGCTCGATGATGATTGCGAAGCAGTTCCTCTAGCCCGCCGGATCGATGAGGAGAACCGCGGCGAGTGCGCTGCTGCTCCTACTCTGTGTGGCGCCCTCGTTCACCGGTCAGGCAGCGGGTGCGGTCGCGGTCCCACGTTGCCTTGGAAAGGTCGCGACGATCATCGGGACCGACCGAGACGATGAGCTGGTTGGGACCCGGGGAGCCGACGTCATCATCTCGCTCGCCGGATGGGATTTGATCGAAGCAGGAGGCGGGAACGATCGGGTCTGCGGCGGTCCGGATCCCGACTTCATCCGCGGGGAAGCCGGCCTGGACCGGATCCTCGCCGGGGGCGCCTCGGATACCGCCCATGGCGGGCCGGGCGACGACGTCATCTCGACCGGAGCCGGATCGGTCGAGGCCTTGTTCGGTGGGCGGGGGGATGACCGGCTCCTCGGCGGTCCGGGCACCTTCGACGGTCTGATCGGCGGTCGGGGGAACGATGTCTTGAACGGTGGCAACGGTCAGGACCTCGCCGAGTTCTTCGATGCGCCCGGACCGGTCGAGGGAGATCTCGAAACCGACCGCGTGACCGGCTACGGCGCCGATCGTCTCATCGACGTCGAGGGTCTGGTCGGCTCGAACTTCGACGACGTGCTGCTCGGCGACGACGTCTCGAACCTGCTTGTCGGCCAGGACGGCGCCGATACGATCGATGGGCGTGGTTCCGGGACCCTCGCGGGGCTCGGTGCCGATGTCCTCGACGGCGGTCCGGGCGACGACGTGCTGCACGGCGGCGAGGGCGCCGACATCCTGCGGTTCGAGGACTCGCCCCAGCCCGTCACCGTCGATCTCGAGGTCGGGATAGCACTGGGGTGGGGGACGGACGACCTCACCGGGATCGAGGCGGTGATCGGATCGGACTTCGACGACACGCTGATCGGTGACGCCGGCGCCAACGCGTTCGTCGGCGGGCCGGGCGACGACACGCTCGACGGTGCCGGCGGCGTCGATCTGGCGGCGTACTTCGATTCGTTCGAGCCCCTCGTCGTCGATCTGTCGGCGGGAACCGCCACGGGGTGGGGAACGGACACGCTCAAGGCGATCGAGGACGTAACGGGTTCCGCGCACACCGACGTCATCGTCGGCGACGCCGGACCCAACGCGCTCGCGGGCGGGAGCGGTCCCGACTCACTCCGCGGAGCCGCGGGCGACGACGTCCTCGTGGGCGACCGCGGGGTGGACGAGGCTGACGGCGGCGATGGGTCCGACGCATGCCAGGCGGAAACGGAGACCGCGTGCGAAGCCGAACCCGGATCGCGCTCGGTCCATCCTGAGCTCATCCGGTCACGCGCGGAGGAGCGACGCAGGTAGGCGCTGGTGCGCGTCGCTCGCCGCTTCCGTCCAGCGGGACACCGCCGCACCGTTCAGATGCCGCGGCACCGTTGCGATCGTGATGTCGTCCGGCGCGATCGATCGAAGCTCCTCGGGCAGGACGGGGAACGAGACCGTGGCGTCGGATCGTGCGCGAGGCGAGTACGGGGCGACGAGCGTGGCACCCGGGCCGTTGCGAGACGGGTCGAGCATGACGCGCCCCTTGCGTTTGGCCTTGCGGAACTCGGCGGTCACGAGGTCGGGACGGCGTTCGGTGACGATCTCGGCGAGCCTCGTCGCGGCGTGCCGGAGCTGCTCGGGCGAGACGTGCCGGACGATCGGCACGACGACGTGGAGGCCCTTGCCGCCCGTGGTCTTGACCAGCGTCGCGATCCCGAGGTCATCGAGGACCTCGAGCACGAGGAGCGTGGCCTCCACCGCCGCATCGAACGCGTCGTCGGGCGGATCGATATCGACGACGAACAGGTCGGGACGCTCGAGGCGATCTCGTCGGACCGGCGCCGGGTGGAACTCCAGCGCCGCCTGGTTCCCGAGCCACCTGAGGGTGTCGGGGTCGTTGCACACGGTGTAGGCGACGTCCCGGTTGGCGCTCGGCGCCGGGATCGTGACGGTCCGGATCCACTTCGGTGCGTACTTCGGCGTGTTCTTCTGGAAGTACCGCTGCCCGTCGACGCCGTCCGGTGCGCGGATCAACGAGAGCGGCCGGTCACGCAGCCACGGCAGCATGTGATCGGCGACCGCATCGAGGTGGTCGACGTAGGCCTGCTTCGTGATGCCGGCGGCGGGCCACAGGAGCTTGTCGGGGCGGGTGACCTCGACGCGGCCGGGGGTCATCTCGGGGAGCCGTTCACTCCGGCGACCACGCCACGAAGCTCCCGTCGGCGACCAGCACCGGTGCGCGGTCGGGCCGGGCCGACTGGATCCAGATCCCTTCCTCGCCCGCCTCGCTCTCCCCCGCGTACGCGAACGCGCTGCCGTCCGGCGACCAGAGGCTCATGCTCTGCGCGTACTGCTCGAAGAACGGCAGGTACTCGCCCACGACCAGCAGGCTCGGTACGAAGCGAGACGTCATGAACGACGACGCCCCGTCCCACACGCCCCAGCGGTACCAGAACTGGTCCTCGTCGGGTTGCGGATCCAGGTACAGGAGGCGCTCGCCGTCGGGGCTCCAGAAGAACGCCGCCATCAGGGCATCGCTGATCTCGACGATCTCGCCCGTGCGGACATCGAGCACCGAGAGCGGGAGCGCGCGCTGCTCCTCGAGCACCTGGAACGCGATCCGCCGACCGTCCGGACTCACGACGAAGGTCAGCAGCCCCTCGAACGGCACGAGCGGTTCCCCGGTCGTCTCCGTCTCGACGTCGTGGGCGACGAGGCGATGGCCTCCCGCGGCGGCCAGCGCGTAGAAGAACGTCCGGCCGTCGTCCGTCCACACCGGGACCCGGAACGTGCCGGGGCGGTCGGCCACGGTGGTCAGCGAACCGTCGAGGCCGAGCCGCTCGAGCCGGTCCTCGCCGACGTGCACGAGCAGCTGATCCCCCGCCGGCGCCCACGAGAGGTAGAAGGGTTGCCCGGTGTCGATCGCCGTCCCCGAGCTCCGCCCGGCGACCTCCAGGATGCTCAGCTCGATGGCGTTCTCGTTCGGCGAACCGAGGTAGGCGATCCGGGACGACGTGGGATCCCACGACAGGTAGAACGGGACCAGTGAGGTTCTGGCCTCGGAGGGCTCGGCGCCATCGCCGCCGGCCGAGGCGATGGCGGCCGCGAGGCCCCCCGCCTCGGTGACCTCGATGTGCACCCACGCGATCCGCCGGCCGTCGGGCGACCAGGTCGGCTGCCGGACCTGGCTCTGGCCCGGCTCGACCTCGGCGAGGACCACCTGGTCCGAGCCGTCCGGGTTCACCGTGACCAGGTTGCCCACCGGATCCAGGACGGCGAGCCGTCCGACGAGGGCGGCCACGTCCGAGGGAACGGTCGCCGCGGGGCTGTCGGACGGGGCGTCGGGCGACGGCTCTGTCGTGGCATCGATGTCGACGTCGGGGAGGTCCCGCCGCTCCGGTTCGGACGTGCACGCCCCCATGAGGATGAGCAGGAGCGCGGCGGCGAGCGCGACCGTCCGGTTCGCCCGGGTCCGCGACATCATCGAAGTGTCGACCTTGCAACGCCGTCACGCAACGCGAGCCCGAGCCGATCTTCGATCGACCGAACAGCTTCTCGTGCGGTGCCGGGCCTACCTGGACAGACCGAAGTGCGGATCCGGAGCGCTGACGTTCGCGAGTGGGAGCGCGAGGATCTCGGCGGCGGTGAGTCTGCGACTCGAGCTCGACAACCTGAGCCCGATCATCCCGCGCGGCGCCTGGGACCAGACGCCCTCCTTCAGGCGGTCGACCCGCAGCGCTCCCTCGTGGTCCTCCTCGACGCGGAGGATCGTGCCCTCCGCCGTTCGGAAGAAGTCCCACGCCGATCCGGCCGGACCGCTCATCGCAGCGGGCTCGGATGCACCTTCGTGGGTGGCGGGGACCTCGATCTGGGCCGGGTCCATCGGGGTCGTCATCGTGCCTCCTCGCTCGGAGGGGCTGCTCACGGCCTCGACGCAAACGGTCCCCGCGGATGATGCGTGTCCCCCATCATCTCACTTCGGTCAGGTCAAACGTCGATGCAAGGACGCAGCGACGCGCGGCCGCGCGAGTGACGTCTGGGCGCGATGCTAGGGTCCGGACGGTGCCCGACCTCGAGAGCGTCCTCGCCGGACTGAACGACGCGCAGCGCGAGGCGGCGCTCGCGCTCCGGGGACCGGTCGCGATCCTGGCCGGCGCGGGGACGGGCAAGACCACGACGATCACGCATCGCATCGCGTGCCAGGTCCGAAACGGCGCGTTCGAGCCGTGGCAGATCCTCGCGGTGACGTTCACCGACAAGGCCGCGGGGGAGCTTCGAGCGCGGCTCGCGGCGCTCGGCGTCGAAGGGGTCGAGGCGCGCACGTTCCACTCGGCCGCGTTCTCACAGCTCTCGCGGCTGTGGTCCTCGCACACGGGCGAGCCGCTCCCCGACGTGCTCGACCACAAGGCCCCGCTCATCGCGTCGCTGGCGAACGCGCTCCCCCCTCCGCACAGGTTCCTGCCTCGGCGCGAGCTCGCAGGCGAGATCGAGTGGGCGAAGAACCGGATGATCCCGCCTGGCGCGGTACCTCGACGAGCTCGGTGACCACGAGCCGCCGATCCCGCCGGACCTCATGCATCGCGTCTTCGACGGGTACGAGCGGCGGAAGCGCTCGATGGGCCGCCTCGACTTCGAGGACATGCTCGGGCTCGCGCTGCGGCTGTTCGACGAGCACCCCGACGCCGCCCGCGAGGTCCGTTCGCGCTTCGCGGCGTTCACCGTCGACGAGTACCAGGACGTGAACCCGCTGCAGGCCGGTCTGCTCGAGCGCTGGCTCGGCGACCGCGACGACCTCTGCGTGGTGGGCGACGACTACCAGACGATCTACGCGTTCACGGGCGCGTCGCCCGAGCACCTCCTGGGCTTCACGACGCGGTACCCGCACGCGACCGTCGTCCGTCTCGAGGAGAACTACCGCTCCACGCCCGAGGTGCTCGAGCTCGCGAACCGGCTCGCGACCCGCCTCGGCGGGTTCCGCAAGACGCTCCGGGCGACCCGGCCGTCGGGACCTCCACCGCTCGCGCGAGCCGAGCCCGACGAGGGGACCGAGGTCGGCGCCGTCGTCCAGGCCGTGCGGCGTCTCCATGCTGAGGAGGCCGTGCCGCTCGAACAGATCGCGGTGCTGTACCGGATCAACGCCCGCTCCGAGCCGTTCGAGGAGGCCTTCGCGGCCGCGGCGATCCCGTACCAGGTGCGCGACGGCGCGTTCCTTCGCCGACCGGGTCCGCGCGCGGTCCTGCAGCGGCTGATGCGCTCCGCCCTCGGCTCGGTCGCCGCGGCCGTCGAGGCGATCGCCGACCAGCTGGGCTACGACCCGGAGGCCTCGCCCGACGCCGACGAGGAGGTCACGCGACAGTCCGACCTCGGCCGCATGCGATCGCTCGCGGCCGAGTTCGAGCAGGCGCACCCGGGCGGGAACGCGGCGACGTTCGGCGCCGAGCTCGCCCGACGGTTCTCGACCGAGCACAGCGGCCGTGGCGTGAACCTCCTCACGTACCACCGCGCGAAGGGGCTGGAGTTCGACGCGGTGTTCCTGCCGCGTCTGCTCGACGGCGAGCTCCCGTTCCGCTCGGGCCGGGCCAAGGCCGACCCGGAGGAGGAGCGACGGCTCCTCTACGTCGGGATCACGCGTGCGCGCCGGTACCTGTTCCTCACCTGGCCGGCGGGTGGTCGCGCACAGCCGAGCCCGTTCCTCGACGAGATGGGGCTCGCGCCGTCGGCGCCCTCCAGAGCGAAGGCGGCCGCCGGTCCGGCGGTGACGGTCGGCCGCGGCGGCCCGCTGTTCGACCGGCTGAAGGAGTGGCGCCGGAAGCGAGCGAACGCGGACGGCGTGCCCGCCTACGTCGTGTTCCACGACCGGACGCTGGCCGAGATCGCCGAGCGCCGGTGCAAGGACTGGGCCGACCTCGCCGCGATCTCGGGGGTCGGACCGGCCAAGCTCGAACGCTACGCGGACGAGGTCCTCGCCGTCGTCGCGGCGGGCTGATCCCACCGGCCCGCCAGGGCCGGGTTGAAGGCCGGCGTGGTGTGACCGAATCCGCGTGCGCCGCCTACTCTGGCGCCCACGGATCGCAGCTCGGAGGCCGCAGGTGGTGACACGATCGCAACAGGACGGACCCGGCGCCGGGGCGCTCACGGCCGCCCACGCCGTGTCGTCACCCCTGGCCATGCACGCGCTGCGCGCGCAGGGCGCGCTCGTCGGCCGTCCGGCAGAGGTGACCGCCCTCGAACAGGAGCTGGCCGCCGCCGCCTCGGGCCGGTTGGTCGGCGCGACGCTCGAGGGCGAGCCGGGCATCGGCAAGACGCGTCTGCTGCTCGCGGCCGGCGAGATGGCGACGGCTCGCGGGTTCACCACGATCGGCGTGACCGGCGACGAGGAGCTCCGCGGACCCTTCCTCGTCGCGCGCTCGATCGTCGGGTCCGTCGAGGCCCTCCAGGCGGCGACGAGCACGCCCGCCGAAGCGTCACTCGCGCGATGCATGGACGCGATGACCGGGCAGGACGACCCGGGCCTCGCGAGCCTGCCGCCGGACCGCAAGCTGCTCCGGACGCTGGACCTCGGCGCCGTCGCGATCCGCGATCTGGCGGCGCTGCGTCCGGTCGCGATCCTCGTCGACGACCTCCAGTGGGCCGACGACGACAGCCTCCGACTGCTCCGATACATCGTCCGCGCCGACGCCGCGAACCCGATCTTCCTGCTGTTCGCGATCCGTCCCGAGGAGTTCGCGTTCGCGACCGAGGCCGTCAACCTGGTCGCCGACATGGAGCGCGTGGGGCTCGTTCGGCGCATGCGGCTGCGACGCTTCGGCCAGCCCGAGACCAAGGCGCTCCTGCAGCAGCTCCTCGGCGCGAGCCTGAACGCGACGAGCGCGGCCGCGATGCATGCCCAATCCGAGGGCGTCCCGTTCATCGTCGAGGAGATGGCGCACGCGTACCGCGACGGCGGGATGATCCAGGAGATCGACGGCGTCTGGACGCTCGCCGGCAACGCCGAGCGCCTCGTTCCCTCCGCCGTCAGGACGCTGATCTCGCGACGGGCGGCGCACCTGCCCAAGGACACGAAGGACGCGCTCGCCGTGGCCGCCGTACTCGGTCGACATTTCAGCCTGAAGGACCTCCGCGAGATCGAGCTCCGGGTGGACGACCGAACGACCAGCCTCGAGGACCTCGCCGAGATCGTTCGCGCCCGCCGTCGCCGCTGGTCTGCTCGTCGAGCACGACGAGCAGTCGGCGGCCGACTACAGCTTCCCGCACGACCAGATCCGCGAGTTCGCGTCGGCCGGCCTGTCCGCGCCGCGCCGGCAGGCGATCCACGTCGCGATCGTGGACCTCCTCTTACTGGGCGAGCCCTCGCCCTGCGAGCCTTCCGCTGCTCGCGCACCATGCGAAGGCCGCCGGCAACGCCGAGGTGTGCGTGAAGTTCTCGCTCGAGGCCACGCGCCTCGCCCTCGACGCCAATGCCCCCGAGGAGGTGCTGCGCGTCGTCGACGTCGCACTGCCGTCCGCGGCCGGCCCCACGGAGCGGGTCAAGCTGCTCGAGGCTCGCGATCGGGCCCTCGAGATGCTGCGACGTCCGGCCGATCGCCTCCAGGGCCTGGCCGAGGTGTCCGCGCTGGCCGAGGCCCTCGGGCGACCGAGCGCTCGAGCTCGACGTTCGCCTGCGCCGCGCGGCGGCGTACCGCATGCAGGAGGAGTACGAGCTGGCCGCGACCCTGGCCCGCGAGGTTCGGGATCTCGCGGCCGAGCGCGATGACGAACGGACCGAGCTCGCCGCGTGCATCGAGCTCGGACAGGTCCTGCTGAAGAGCCCGCTCGGCGAGGGGTACTCGCCGACCCCTCGGGAGTCCGACTTCGACGCGGCCGAGGAGGCGTACCGGCACGCTGCCGAGCTGGCCCGCGGCATGGGCGACGACGCGAGCCTCGCCGCCGTGCTCCGGGAGATCGGCGTGGTGCAGCTCGGTCGGATCCGGGAGTGGTTCGTCGATCGCGTCGACGCCGGGGAGCACCTGCCGTACGTGCGGCGCGTCGTGGCGGGCGAGGCGATCAACGACATGGTCGGGGAGCTGCCGATCGCCCCGCTGGTCGAGGAGGCGGGCGCGCTGTTCCAAGAGGCGCTCGAGCTGTTCGAACGGCTCGGCGACCGGCGCGGCGAGATGTCCACGATCATCGCGATGGGGTATCTGACCTGGGGCGCGGACATCCACTTCGGATCGGACGCGGCCAAGCACATCGAGGAGATCCGTCGCATCGTGTCCACGATGAAGACGTTCACGAACGAGAGCGAGCGCGCTGCGTTCGACGCGCAGATGCTCTACGGCGTCCACCTGTTCGCCCGCGCGAAGGTGATCCCCGACCTCGCGATCTCCCGCGGCGAGCAGGCGTACGAGAGGGCGAGGTCCATCGGAGACAAGTCGCTCGAGTTCCTGTCCGCCGGCGGGACCGCGCTCGCGCTCGCGGACATCGGCGAAGTGGAGCAGGCGAAGGTCTGGCTCGACCGGGCGGCCGCGACCGCGATCGAGAGCCCGACGCCGCTTCGAGCCCGCCGGCTCGAGTCCTGGCGCGGGCTCGCGCATGCTCGCGCCGGCGATGCCGAGCGGATGCGGCATCACCTGGAGCGGGCGTCCGACCTCGCGGCCGAACGCGGACACCCCGCCGCGCGGTGCGAGGCCCTCGCGCAGCTCGCGCTCGCCGCCGCTCGACTTGGGGCCGAGCAGGAGGACGATGCACTCCTCGAGGTTGCGGAGCGGTCCGCGCGCGCGGCCGCCGAGCTCGCCCCCGATCTGCCCGGCCATCCGCCGTGGGGCGCCGAGGCCGACGCCGCCCTCGCCCAGGTGGCGATGGCTCGCGGTGACGCGGAGACCGCGCTCGGGCACGTTCGGGCGGCCGGGGCCGCGCTGGCGGCGGCGAAGCACGAGGACCTGCACCTCGACATCGTGGTGCCCGTGGCGAGGGTGCTGGTGGCGACGGACGCGCCGGAGTGGGACCAGACGTGTGAGTGGCTCCAGCTCTCGCTCGCGATGATCGCGCAGCGGACCCTCGACGAGGACGTCCGGGTGAAGTGGTTCCGCGGCCCGGTCGGGCGCGAGCTCTCCGCCCTCGCGGGTCCGCTCGACGCGATCTCCGGCTCCGCAGGGAACGGCGAAGGCGCCGAGCTGGACGCGGCGGACACCGAGCTCCTGCGCTGCCTGATCCAGGGACGCACGAACCGCGAGATCGCCGAGGAGCTCGGGCTCGACGAGACGGCGGTCGCGCGCAAACTGGGCGAGCTGTTCGCCAGGATCGGGACCTCGTCGCGCGCCGAGGCCACTGCGTTCGCGTTCCGTGAGCGGGTCGTGTGAGGACGGTGCGCTGATGTTGCGGGCTCGGGTCGACCGGCACCGGTGCGTGGGCGCGGGGACGTGCATCACGATCGCGCCGACCGCGTTCGACTGGTACGAGGGCGACTTCTCGAAGGCAGGCGTGGTCGACGCGACGAGCGTCGAGGACGAGATGCTGCGCGAGGCGGCACTCGCGTGCCCGACGGGCGCGATCGTGGTCGAGGAGGTCGAGGAGCTCCTGCCGTGGCAGCTGCGCGGGAAGGAGGCGCCTCGCCGCGTCGAGAAGACGTTCATGTTCACCGACATCGAGCGTTCGACGAACCTCGTCGAGGCGCTCGGCGACGAGGCGTGGCAGGCGCTGCTCCGCTGGCACGACGAGACGCTGCGGTCGATGTTCGCCGAGCACCTGGGCGACGAGGTCGTCGCGACCGGGGACGGCTTCTTCGTCGGGTTCGACTCGCCCGAGGAGGCGCTCGCGTGCGCGGTCGCGATCCAGCGGCGGCTCGACGAGCACCGGCGGCAGAACGGGTTCGCGCCGAAGGTCCGGATCGGCGTGCACGCGACCGGCGCGACGCAGCTGGGACGGAACTATTCCGGCAAGGGTGTGCACGAGGCGAGCCGCATCGCCGGCCTCGCCAACGGGAGCGAGATCGTCGCCAGCAAGGAAACGTCGGCGGGCTCGAGGTTCCCGGTGTCGGAGCCGCAGACGGTGACGCTCCGCGGGACCTCGGAGCCGGTGGACGTGGTCACGGTCGAGTGGCGCTGAGGGCGGCGTCGCTTCAGTCGCCGAGGGCTTGGAAGACCTCGTAGACCATGAAGGCCGGCCAGAACAGGCCCTGGAACACCGCGCCCACGTGATCCCAGAACGAATCGGCCTGCTGCCAGAAGTACACCAGCGCACCGATGATGCCGAGACCGTAGAACGCACCTCCGCCTGCCGCGCCCGCGTTGCCGCTCATCGCTCCCCACCTCTCGTTCGGGGCCACGTGCACTTTTGCCGCACCTCCGGGAAGGGTAGAGGGTAGAACGTATGCGAGAGGTCCGTAGGTGGGCGGGTATCGGTTTCGCGGGGTCGTTCTTCGTCCTCCTCGTGATGCTCGCTCCTTCGGCCCTCGCGCAGGACGACGGCGGGCCGGACACCGACGACCAGATCGTGGTCACCGGTCGTCTCGTGGTGCCCGAGGGCGAGTCGGTCCAGCACGCGGTCATCTTCAACGGGGACGCGACGATCGACGGAACGGTCGCCGAGACGCTCGTCGTGTTCAACGGGCGCACCGAGATCACGGGCACGGTCGGTGACGACGTGATCGTGTTCAACGGGAGCGTCGTGCTCCGCTCGGGGGCGCGAGTCGGCGGAGACGTCGTCAGCCGGCAGGCACCCCTGATCGAGGACGGGGCCACCGTCGGGGGCAGCGTCGACGACCTCGAGAGGCGATGGGACTACTGGGACATCAGGTTCGTCGGCCGCTTCGCGTGGTGGCTCGCGTACACGGTGTCGACGCTCGTGCTCGGCCTGGTCCTGCTCCTGCTCGCTCCCGGCCTCGATCCGGCGAGCATCCGAGCGCTCCGGGACCGGCTCGGCGCCACGATCGGGTTCGGCTTCCTGTGGTTCATCGTGCTCCCGCTCGTCGCCGTCCTGCTGTTCGTGACCCTCGTCGGGATCCCGCTCGGGTTGTTCCTCCTGCTCGCCCTCGCGCTCATCTACTCGATCGGCTACGTGGTCGGCGCGCTCGCCCTCGGCCGGCTCGTGGTCAAGGTGCCCACCTCCCGGTTCGTCGCGTTCCTTGCCGGTTGGGGAGCGTTGCGGCTGATCGCTCTGGTCCCCTTCCTCGGCGGGCTCGCGTGGCTCGTCGGGACGGTGCTGGGACTGGGGACGCTCTGGGTGACCGCGCGAGCGAAGCCTGAGGTGGTCGTGCCGGCAGCGCCGGTACCGATCCCCCCGGCGCCTGCGGCCGCCTGACCGATCCTGCGGCGGATGCGAAGGCGGTTACGTGATGTGTCCGCCGGGTACGAGCATCCCAGGGTCGATATGAGGATGCCCTATGAGATCAGAGGTCGAGCTTCGGATCCCACCCCGGCCCTTCGCGCCTACCCTCGCCCGAGCGGCTGTCGGAGCCCTGGCAACGGGTCTGCCCAGATCGGTGGCATCCGACGGGGAACTGCTTACGACCGAGCTCGTGGCGAACGTCGTCAGGCACGCGCACTTGGGTCCCTCCCAGGAGATCGTGCTCCGGGTCCTGATCGACGGCTACCTGCGGGTCGAAGTGATGGACCCGGCTCCGCCCTTCGAGGTCGACAAGCGGAGGGCGAGCAACCGAGCCCGGGGCTGGGGTCTGTTCCTCGTCGACGCGATCGCTTCGTCGTGGGGCGTCGAGCCCGAAGGAGCGGGTAAGTCGGTCTGGTTCGAGGTGGGGCGCGCCGCGCGGGGGCTAAGCGGTGCGCGTGAAGCCGTTCCTGGCGGCGATGTCTCCATCCCGGCCGCCGTCGATGACCCGATGTAGGTTCGGGATCGACCCATCGAGCTGCGCGAGGTCGAGGATCCGTCTCACGCGGTCCTGCTCGCCGTGGAGGATCAGGCAGCCCCGCCCTCGGAGCGCCATGGCCGCCTCCAGGAACGCGCCGATCCCGGTCGAGTCCATGAACGTGAGCTCTCGGAGATCGACCAGGATCGTCCCGCCCTGCTCGACGGCCTCCTCGAGGATCCTCGCGAGCTCGACAGCCGAGCTCATGTCAAGCTCACCGGTCAGGCGGATGCCAGAGCTCTGTTCGATCCTCAGCAGCGCTTCCATCGATCTTCCTCCTGGCTCCGAATGCCCGAACTAGTGAGGAAGTTACGCCCCTTTTCGCCTGGGCGTCAAGCTAGGAAGGGCCTCTGACGAGATATTCTGAGGAAGTATTGACTCTCTTTCATCCCCCCAGATAGGTCGATAACCGCTCTTTATCTCGGCACCCCGGAAGCGTATGCTCGAACCGCCGTGTCCGAAGTCGCGACGTATAGCATCGGGGCGGTCGCGCGGATGGTTCGGGTCCCGCCGGCCACGCTCCGGACCTGGGAGGAGCGCTACGCCGTCGTCCAGCCGGTACGGAGCGCCGGCGGCCACCGGCTCTACTCCCGCCAGGACGTCGAGCGCCTGCGTTTCGTCGCCGACCGGGTCCGGGAGGGCATCTCGCCCGGAGACGCGCACCGCCTGCTCTCCGAGGCATCCGGCAACCTTCCGCTGACGGCGCCGGACCCCGGGACGCGGATCGTCATCCTCCTCGCGGAGCGCGATCCCTACGCGGCCGAGTTCGCCGAGTTCTTCCTCAAGACCGAGGGGTTCGAGGTCGTCCTCGCGCTCGACGTGTCCGACGCCGTCGCCGCGCTGGCGGCGGATCGGCCGCAGCTCGCGATCATCGATCTCCTCATCTCCGGTGGCGCGGGGCTCGAGCTGTGTCGGAAGGTCCACGATCGTGGGGTCCCCGTCCTCGCGCTGTCCAGCGTCGCGACGCGGGACGCGGCGCTCGAGGCCGGTGCGTCCGGGTTCCTGCAGAAGCCGCTCGAGCCGCTCCAGCTCGTGTCCGCGGTGAAGGACCTGCTCGGCACGAGCTCCTTCCTGCACGAGGTCGTCCCCGCGCGGTGACGGACAGGGTCTCCAGCGGGAGCGAGCGGCTCGACGCCGTCCTGGGCGGCGGCCTCATCGCCAACTCCATCAACGTCGTCATGGGGCTGCCCGGCTCCGGCAAGACGATCGCGGCGAATCAATACCTGTTCGAGAACGCGAGCGAGGACCGACCCGCGGTCTACCTGTCGACGGTCTCCGAGCCGCTCGAGAAGATCCTGCGCTACGGGCAGACCCTGTCCTTCTTCGACGCGACCGCGATCGGCACCCGCGTGTTCTACGAGGATCTGGGCGCCAGCCTGAGCCATCAGGCCGCGCTGATCGAGACCCTCGGACGGGTGGTCGCGATACTCCGAGATCGGCGTCCGGGGCTGCTCGTGATCGACAGTTTCAAGGCCCTGCGCCCGTTCGCCCCGGACGCCACGGCGTACCGGCGCTTCCTCCATGACCTCGCGGGCAGCTTGTCGGCGTACCCGACGACGTCCCTGTGGGTCGGCGAGTACGGACCCGACGAGGTCGCGGTCGCTCCGGAGTTCGCGGTCGCCGACGGCATCATCTCGCTGGCCACCGAACCGGACGCGGCTCGCGAAACGAGGGTCCTGCAGGTCCTGAAGCTTCGGGGCAGCGGCTTCCTGAGCGGGAGGCATGAGTACCGGCTCTCCGCCGACGGCATCCATGTCTTCCCGAGGCTGGCCGATCCGGTGGACCAGTCCGCATACACGCTCGAGACCGAGCGCGTCTCGGCGGGAATCCCCGCCCTCGACAAGGCGCTGGACTCCGGACTGTGGCCCGGGGGATCGACGCTCGTCGCGGGTCCGTCCGGCTCGGGCAAGACCCTGATCGGGTTGCACTACATCTTCAAGGGCGCCGAGATGGGCCGGCCCGGTCTCATCGCCGGCCTCCAGGAGAACCCCACGCAGCTCGAACGCATCGTCAACGGGTTCGGCTGGTCGCTCGACCACGAGGACGTGCACGTGATGTACCGCAGCTCGGTCGACATGTACCTCGACGAGTGGGTCTACGAGCTCCTGGCGACGGTGGTGGAACGCGGCATCCGCCGGATCCTCATCGACAGCCTGGGAGACCTGCGAGCGACCGCGACCGATGAGATCCGGTTCCGCGAGTACATGTACTCACTGCTCCAGCGGACCGCACATGCCGGGATCGGCGTGTTCATGACGCAGGAGGTCGCCGACCTGTTCGGCGTGACGCGCCTGTCCGAATACGGGATCTCACACCTGTCGGACAACGTCCTGCTCCTGCAGTTCCTGCGCGGCCAGGGGCGGATCAAGCGCGCGCTCACGGTGTTGAAGACCCGCGCGAGCGCCCACGATCCTCGGATCCTCGAGTTCGAGATCACGTCGAACGGGATCGAGCTCGGCGAGCGGTTCGCCGACGACCAATCCTGGGATTGATCGGCACTCGGTCGGCTCTCAGGACCTCATCGCATCTCGGCCGGCGGCGGCACGCGGATGGATATCGGCGTGATCCAAGAAGATCGCGTCACACCTCCGAACGAAGCCGCCCCTCGAACAACTTGTTCCCGAGTGCGTAGGGCCCGCGCGCGGCGCGAAGCAGTCCCAGCGCCTCGTCCGCGGAGTGGCCCAAGCGCCGAAGCGGCAACGCCGCGACCAGCCCGAAACGATTGAGCCCTCCCATGCAGGTGATCAGCGTGGGACGCCCCGCACGGACCGACCGCTCGACGAGATCCACGACGACCCGCAGGACCTCCTCGTCCGGGAGCCGCTCATCCGAGTCGTCGATGGGCAGCTGAGGAAGATCCCGCCCCTGGGTGGGCGCACGCCATCGCGCGTCACCTCTTCGAGCATGATCACGACCTCGTAACCGGAGGCGAACACTTCCGCCGGCTGGATCTCCAAGCGGCCGACCCACAGGCCGGGGACCACCTCGTTCGACGCATCGAGCGAGATGCCGTCGTCGAACCGAGGCGGCGACGCCTCTGGTCTACGCGGATCGGTCAGCGATCCTCGCGGACGACCCGGATGACGACCTCGGGGGCGCTGGTCTTCTTCTTCGACCGGAAACGCCGGAGGACGAGGAACATCAGGACCGCCGACCCGATGAACATGCCGACCACGCTCTTCATCGAACGGAGTGGGGCAGGCAGGCGCTCCTCGAGCTCCCGAAGGTCGAGCTCCAGCTGTGTGCGGGCCTCGTCGATCTCGATCACTTTGCGAGCTGCTGCCTCGCCCATCGGGCGTCCTCCTTCAGGGTCTCCTGCGTCTGCTCCGGCTTGGTCGGGGCCTCCTTGATGGCCTTGCGGCCGACGAGGAACAGCACACCTGCGATCGCGACGAACACGCCTGCCACGATCAGGATGGCGGCCCAGGTCGGCAGCACCAGGTCGAGTCCGGCCGCCCCCGCGGCCGCCGCGAAGCCGAGTGCGAACAGGCCCATCACTGCGGCTGCGGCCATCATGCCGGCGCCCTTCGCGCGGACCGCCACGGCCTCGGTCATCTCGATCTTGACCAGCTCGACCTGTTTGCGCACCAGGTTTCGGGTGCCGTCGATGGCCGAGGTGATCACCGCACCCAGCGGTCGCTTCTGCCGCAACAGCGGCGGGCCCGACGCAACGGCGCCGGGTGTTCCGTTCGAGGCGCCTTGCCCGACGCCTCCGTTGCCTCCGATCGAGTCGCTCACGGTCTCGATCCCTCCCTTCGCGCCCCTACGAACGATCCGCTCGCGGGACGCACTTGCCGATGACCCATGCCTACTACATCCGGCCGGAACGCGCATCGCTCCGGACGCTCGCACCTGGCATCATCCTCTCGATGGCGCGCGTCCGGAAACCGAGGGTCGACAAGTCCGGCCGCACCAGCGCCGGCATCCTGTTGTGGCGCAGACGGGACGGTCGCCTGGAGGTGCTGCTCGGCCATCCCGGGGGTCCGTACTTCGCCGGGAAGGACGCGGATCACTGGACCGTGCTCAAGGGGGAGGTCGACCCCGGCGAGGACCTGCTGGTCGTTGCCCGCCGCGAGTTCGCCGAGGAGACGGGACACGAGCTGCCGGACGGTCCGACGATCGAGCTCGGCGACATCCGTCAGAAGTCCGGCAAGCGCGTCCTAGCCTGGGCGCTAGAAGGGGATCTCGACCCGGACACCGCCGTGAGCAACTCCTTCGAGATGGAGTGGCCTCCAAAGACCGGCCGGATCCAGGAGTTCCCGGAGATCGACCGCGTCGCATGGCTCGACCTGGACGAAGCCCGCGTGAAGATCAAGGCCGCCCAGGCTCCGTTCCTGGATCGCCTCGAACGGACCGTGGTCGAACCACCCTGATAGAGGGAGTGGTTCGCCGCCTACGCGACTGCTGGGAGGTCAGGGGTGAACTCGAGGGCGACCGACGGCTCGTTGCCGGCGATCTCATCGGTCGGCCACGAGGCGGTGGCCACGTAGTGAGTGCCGTCGAGTACGAGGTCGACCTCGTACGTGAAGGGACGTTTGCCCAGGGCGGCCGCGTCGAGACCTCGTTGGTCCGGGCCGTCCCAGTACACGGTCCCCTCCGGCCAACATCTCGACTTGGCTCGGGTGGCCTCGAACGTGATTTCCTCCCCGCTCCTTGCGCGAACCGTGATGGTTGCTTCGGCCTTCAGGGGAGTGCGTGCAAGGTTCGACACCTCCAGCTCGACCCCGTAGCTGTCGACCTGCCCGTCGTGGCCGGCAAGGACCGCCAGCCGAGCCTCGGGCTCGGGAAGCGGGCCGTCGGTCGGCGTGGTCCAGCGGAACGTCACGAACAGGTCGCCGTTCCCTCGGCCGAAGAGCGTCACGTCGTAGGTGTCGGCGTGGCCGATGGGGCGAAGGATGAAGCGTCCGTCGGCGGTCTCCGTCAGCGGGGCCTGCTGCACCCGTCCGCATCTCTGCCCCGCGGGGACGAAGCTCGCCGTGAAGGACCACCCGGGAAGCGGGAACTCCACGGTGACCTCCTCGGGACTGCCGACGTCGGGCGGGTCGGCGGGCTGGTTTCCGTCCGCGCAGAGGTTGCCGAAGCAGAAGGTCCACGCTGCTAGATCGATGGACCGATCGCCGGATCGGACCGTGACCGGCGGGGGTGCATCCGATCCGTACTCCACCTCGGCGGCCGGCTCGGTGGCGGGCTCGGTCGCGGGGCTCGAGGGCGTAGGAGTCGCCGATCCTGCGCCGCTGGGTCCGATCGGATCGGCGCACGCCGCGAGCGAGACCACACCCAGCACACCGAATGCCAGCAGGATGCGCCTCGTACCCCTCATCTGACTTCGGACGAAGCCGGCACACGATCGGTTCCCGTCGGAGCGCGGGTCGCGTCTGAGGCGGTCGTGGGCTTAGGCTTGTTCGGTCACTGAGTCCTCGAAGGAGGTGGGGATCGCCCCCGCGCACGAGATCACGTCGACCAGAAGGAGGCCCGCATGTCCCATCAAACCGCTGCCGGCCGGGTGGGTCCGGCGTACCGGATCAGCCGCGCGCTCATCCTGTTCGTCTACGGCTTCGCGATCGTGTGCATCGTCGTCCTCGCGACCGCGTTCTTCCTCCAGCTCTTCAACGCGAACACGACGGCCCCGTTCGTCGATTGGGTCTACCGAGCGGCCAGGAGGATCATGCAGCCGTTCCGCGGGATCTTCCCCTCCGTCGAGGGTGAACAGGGCTCGGTCTTCGACGTCTCCATGCTCTTCGCGATGTTCATGTACGGGCTCCTCGCGCTCGGGATGCACAGTCTGATCGCCTGGATCGACCGGAAGATCGCAGCCGCACGCTACGAATCGATGAGGCAAGCGGCCGCGACGCCGGCGACGACCGCGGACGTCGTGACGATCCCGACCACGGCTCCGGCAGCGTCCTCGACCGTTCCAACAGCCGTCACGGCGCCGCCGCCGGGACCGCCTCCGTCGGCGGGGTAGGGGGCGACGACCGCAGCCGACGGATCTTCGGCTACGTCGCCGACGAACGGCGATCTCGGCGAGCTGCTCTGGAATGCCGCTCGCGAGGAGACCGACCACCGCCGGAGGGCGCTGGAGCGAGCATCCAGGGCCTCTCGGTTCTGGCCGGAGGAGGCGGGCGGGTTCGCGGGTGCCGGCCGTCCGCTCACGGAGCTGCGCGCGGTCGGGCCGTGGGTGGCCGCACGGATCGAAGCGTGGCTCGAGGCACCACCTGCGATCCCCGAGCCCGACGAGACGCGGCGCGGCTTCCTCACCTACGCGGAGGTCCGACGAACGCTCGATGCCGACCCCGCGTGGGAGTCGACCCCGTGTGCCGACCTCCAGATGCACACCACGTGGAGCGACGGCGGCCTGCCGCTCGAGGAGATGGTCGAGGCCGCCAGGTCCCTGGGACGGCCGTTCGTGGCCGTCACCGATCATTCACGGGCGCTCACGATCGCGAACGGCATGACGCCCGACGAGCTCGCGGAGCAGGGTCGCGCGATCGACGCGATGAACCGCAGGTTCGAGGGGGCCGGCGACGGGTTCCGCGTGCTCCGGTCGATGGAGGTCGATCTGTTCGCCGACGGCACGATCGACATGGACGACGACTCGCTCGCCAGCCTCGACCTGGTGCTCGGCGCGTTCCACTCCGCGCTGCGGTCGAAGGACGACCAGACCGAACGCTACCTCGCCGCCCTCAAGCAGCCGCGGCTGCACGTGCTCGCGCACCCCAAGGCACGGATGTACGGCCGGCGAGCCGGCCTCGATGCCGACTGGCGCCGGGTGTTCGCCGAGGCCGCGAGGTTGGGGAAGGCGCTGGAGCTCGACGCGACGGTCCCTCGGCAGGACCTGAACGTCGAGCTCGCGACCCTCGCGCGCGAGGAGGGCGTCGAGTGGTTCTCGATCGGGAGCGACGCACACACGGCGGCGGAGCTGGAGTTCCTGCCGTTCGGGATGGCGATCGCCGCGCTCGCCGGGATCCCTCGCGAGCGGATCCTCAACTACCGGCCGGTCGAGTTCGTCCGTTCGTGGGCGCGTGGGGACGACGCTTGACCCGCGAGGCGCGACTCTGTCAACGCCCTACCCCGCCCACTTCTCCGCGATCTTCTCGTCGGCGATCTTCCGCTGGAGCATGATGATCCCGTCGAGCAGCGCCTCGGGTCGAGGCGGGCAGCCGGGGACGAACACGTCGACCGGCATGATCTGGTCGACCCCCTTGGTCACCGAGTACGAGTCCCAATACGGACCGCCGACGTTGGCGCACGATCCGAACGAGATCACGTACTTGGGCTCGGGCATCTGTTCGTAGACACGCATCAGAGGCGGCACCATCTTGTCGGTCACCGTTCCGGCGATGATCAGCAGATCCGCTTGCCGGGGGCCGTGAGCGACGGGGATGACGCCGAACCGCATGAAATCGTGCTTGGACATCGACGATGCGATGAGCTCGATCCCGCAGCACGTCAGACCGAAGTTCATCAGCCACAGGGAGTAGCGCCGACCCCAGTTGAGGAAGAACTTCACCGGCTGCACCGATGCCACCGGGCTCCGCGAGAGGAGGCTCACCGTCGCTCCGTCCACCCTCCGTGCGCTTCATCCATTCTCGGTCCATCCTCGCTCTTCGACAACGAAGACGGAACGGCGCCTCTCCTGTGACACTCACCGACCCACGAACTGCGGCCGGATCCGAGATCCCGGTATCGGTCGTCTCGAACGTCCGGTCCTACGCCGACCGCTCCAGTTCGAGCTCGAGGAGGTCCCTCAGCCCCACCGAGCCGGCCTCGGTCAACGCAGCCGCCCGGCCCGAGCCACGCCGCTCGATCCATCCGAGCTCGAACAGCCGGTCACACAGCTCGGCGCCGAGGGCACCTGCGATGTGTGAGCGGCGCTCGGTCCAGTCCTGGCACGCGAGCGCGAACGCCCTCCGCTGCTCGTGCGCGGTGCCGACGTCCACACCGATCGATCCGAGCAGGCGCACGCCCGAGCTGGTCACGACGAACCCCCCGTCCGATCGCCGGAGCACCCGGTGCGCGAGCAGGGCATCGGTGATCCCCACGCCGAGTCGCCCGGCCAGGTGGTCGTAGCACGTCCGCCCTTCGCGCAGCCGCTCAGCCGCCGAAGCGCCAGCGAGCGAGGTCACGCGTCTGCGGGGCGCGATCAGCGCGAGTGCCTCGATCGCCCGCGCGACCTCCGGCCGCGAGAGTCGGTACCGGCGCTGCCGGCCGACGGGCTCGGCCTCCACGAGTCCGGCTTCGGCGAGTTCGGCAAGGTGACCGCTCGCCGTCGAGAGGGCGACGCCCGCCTCCCGGGCCAGGTCCCCGGCCGGGTGGGTCCGGCCGTCCATCAGCAGCTCGAGCATCGCGAGGCGGGCCCGGTTCGCGAGGAGGCGGGTGATCGCGGCGACGTCGACCTCCGATTCCATGATTCGAGAATACCCGAATGGTCTCGGTCGTACCCTGGTCCCGACCGAGACGGACGGAGGTGCGCGATGGCCGACGAACGACCGGAGATCGACGACCGAGATCCCGCCGACGCGGTGGCGCAGATGGTGGTACACGTCCTGCGGCTGGCCGAGACGTGGGGCGCGTGGGACGGACGCCCGATCCCTGCCGACGATCGCGTCTACACGCCGCACAAGGCGATCCGTCGGGTGGCCGATCACATGATCGATCACCTCGCCCAGCTCGAGGCCCACGTCTCCTGCGCCGACCCCCTGCCCGACGGGTGGCGCGGCTCCCACATGACGACGCCCGCGGACCTGGCGCCGTTCACGTCGATGGACCTGGACGAGGCGAGGAACCGGCTCGAGCGGCTCGCGATGCTGTGGCGGCTCCGGCTCACGACGATCTCGCCGGAGGAACTCGACCGGGCGGAGGGCGACGCCTACACGCCGCGCGAGATGGCCTTCTGCGCAGTGGGGTCGACGTACTACGCGGATGCCGTCGGCGGACTCCTGCGAAGGGCGAGATGAGCGATGGAACCGCGAACACGAAATATCGTCATGAGCTCGCGTATGCCAGTGTGGGCCGGTGAGGATGCACGTGCTCGGCGGGTGCGGTGTATCGCCTGCAGCCGGTCGAGCCTGCAGCGGGTATCTCGTGCAACACGGCGGATTCACCCTGCTCGTCGACCCCGGCTATGCCATCGTCCCGCGGCTCCTCGAACGCATGCCCGCCGAGGCCGTCGACGCGGTGGTGGTCAGCCACGGTCATCCGGACCACTGCGCGGACCTCAATCCGCTGCTGCGGGCCCGGCATCTCCGCGACGATCCGTCGTCGACGTTGCCCGTCTTCGCCCCGCCGGGCGCCCTCGGGCCCGTGCTCGCCCTGGACCGTCCGGGCATGCTCGACGCGGCGTACGCGCTCCACGACCTCACACCGGGCGAGCCGTTCGCGCTCGGTCCGTTCGAGGTCGAGACGTGGTCGCTGCCGCACTCCGTCCCGAACGTGGGTATCCGGGTTCGAGCGGGCGCGGAGACGATCGCCTATACGGGCGACTCGGGTCCGAGCCCCGACCTCGTCTCACTCGCGAGCGGCGCCGACGTATTCATGGCGGAGGCTACGTTCCCCGAGCACGTCCCAGTGGACCTCGAGTCCCATCTCTCGAGCGCGCTCCAGGCCGGCCAGACCGCGGACCGAGCGGGCGTCGGGCGGCTCCTGTTGACGCACCTGCCGCCTGATGGCGACCCCGACGCTTCGGTGGCGGCAGCTCGCCGCGCGTTCGACGGCGAGGTGACGATCGCTCGGCCAGGTCTCGTCGTCGATATCGCCGGCTGACCCCGCGCCTCGGCGTGGTCGGTCACGGAGGTTCCCGGATCAGCAGGTGACGTGCAGGATCGCGTTCGTGTCCTCGGGCTCGGCCTCGAGCACTCGGATGGCCTCGCGGGTCGGGACGGTCACCAACGTCACCTTCCGGCGAGCGGCCTCGGCCCTGACCTCCTCCATCACGGGCAGGGCTCCGTCTGCACCGGTGCCCACCACCAAGCGCCGGCAGTCCCAGGGGATGTCCTCCTCGAGGGAGAGCGGCGTGTGTCCGAACGTATCGCGGAACGGCCTCGACGCCTTCTTCTTCCGCCTGCGGACCCGTCCGTGAGCGATCACGACGTCGTGCTCGAAGGCGACCCCGTCGATCCGGATCGAGCCGAACGTGAACCCGTCGATGTGCATGCGTTCGTCGAGGTCAGGCTACCTCGTGTGCGACGTAGTCCTCGAGACGGTCGACCAACTCGTTCGGGCGACTGAGCGCGACGCAGTGTCCGCCATCGATCTCGTCCGGCGTGATGTCGAGGCGCTCTCGGGCGACCCGGCGGATGTAGGTGGCCGGGAAGAGACGGTCCTCACGACAGAGGAGGATCCGTGTGGGCACGTCCGGCCACGCCTCGAGGGGGGACGGCTCATTCATCCGTGCTTCGGACTGTGCGCGGCTTCGGCGGAGCGCCTCGGAGGCAAGTTCCGGCGGCACGTCGTGATAGAAGAGGGCGGTCGGATCCTCCACCTCGTCCCGGATCTCCTGCTCGTAACCCGTCTTCGCCCAGTACTCGTTCGGGGCTTCGCCGGGCAACGGGATCATGGGGGCAACCAGCACGAGGAGATCCACGGCGGCTCGATCGCAGACGAGCGGAGCTGTGAAGCCACCGAAGGACTGCGCCACCACGATCAGATCGGCGTGATCGCCGATCGCGTCGAGTACGGCGTCCGCGTACTCGGAAAGCCCGGCCGAGTCGTCGTCGCACGGGAGATCCGGAGCCACAGCGTCGTGACCTCGGGCACGCAGCTCGGCCTCCACGAGGTGCCAGTACCAGCCGACGTCACCGGCACCGTGGATCAGGACGAACGTGGCCATCTGCCTCAGCCGTTCGCGGTGAGCACCTGGCGCAGGGTCGCGGCGAAGGCATCCGGGTCTCCCTTCCAGCCGAACTCCCCGCCGAGGAAACCACCGTGATGGCTCGGGAAGATGACGGCGTCCGTCCCGAGCAGCGCCGCCACGGATAGCGCCGCGCGGTGCGGCGATTCGCCCTCGGATTCGGCGCCGGCCCCGATCACGATCCGGGTCTCGGCCGCGCGCAACGCATCGAAGTCGTGCTCGTAGTGCGTGGTCGCGATGATGGAGTTGAGCATGGGCTCGTCGCGGGTTCCGTCGTCCGTGGGCCGAGGTTAGGGCTCGATGTTCTGGTTCAGGTGGAACAGGTTGTCCGGGTCGTACTTCCTCTTCACCTCGATGAGCCGCGGGTAGTTGCCGCCGTAGTTGTCCTGGATGCGTCCCTGGTCGTCGGCGGCCATGAAGTTGATGTACCCGCCCGGCTCCGATTGCGACGCGGTGGCGTCGTAGTACTCCCGCACCCACCGGATCCGTTCCTCATCGAGGCTCGGGTCGGACCAAGCGGCGACGAAGACGGGAGCGAACGTGGCATGGCGGTAGGCGAAGGCAGTCTCATCGGCGCCGACCCCGTGGGGAGCTCCGTTGATCGGATACAGGTGCATCGTCGCGCTGATCTCGGGAACCTTCGATCCATGGATCACGTGCTGATCGATCGCCTCGTCGGTCAGTTCGGTGACGAAGCTCCCCTTCCAGTAGCTGCGGATGCCTTTGGGGAAGATCTCGTCGAACGCGCCGTTGAGGAACGGATACGGCATGGGCCCGGCCAGCTCGGCCACGACCGGTGCCAGGTCGCGGAACAGCTTCAGACCCGCCTCGCCTTCCTCCGTCGGTCCGGACCAGTGCGTGACCGCGGCGCAGAACGTGTCACCGTGCCGGTCTTCCGGGATGAACGGCAGCGGTGGTGCGATCTGGAATGCGGGGAAGCCGCCGAATCCGCCGGGAGCGTCCTTGATGAACTCGCGGAAGAAGCGGAACAGGTCGCGTGCGTACTCCAGCTCGTAGAAGAAGAGCCCGATGTACACGTCCTTGACAGGATGGAGCCGGAACTCCAGCGAGGTCGCGACGCCGAAGTTGCCGCCGCCGCCCCGGATCGCCCAGAACAGATCGGGGTTCGTGTCCTCGCTCGCCGTTCGGAACTGACCGTCGGCGGTCACCACATCGGCCGAGATCAGGTTGTCGATCGACAGCCCGTGTCCTCGCGTCAGATACCCGATGCCTCCGCCCAGCGTCAGCCCCCCTACGCCGGTGGTCGAGACGATCCCGCCCGTCGTTGCCAGGCCGAACGCATGGGTGGCGTAGTTGAAGTCGCCCCACGTGGCCCCCCCGGCCGCGCGCGCGGTCCGCGCCTGGGGGTCGACACGGACGTGACGCATCAGCGACAGGTCGATCACGACGCCGTCGTCGTTGGTTCCGAAACCCGGCGCGCTGTGGCCGCCACCGCGGACCGACAGGTCCAGTCCCGCGTCTCGCGCGAAGTTCACCGCAGCGATCACGTCCGCAGCCTGTTCGGCACGCACGATGACCTTCGGTCGACGGTCGAACATGCCGTTGTGGACCGCGCGTGCCTCATCGTATCCCGGATCGTCCGCCGTGATGACCGGAGCACGGACCTGCTCGCGAAGTTCATCGATGGTTGGTACGGCCATGGCTGCCCTTCCTTCCACTCGCACGACACGTGACATCGGGAGCCGTTCCCGTCGGAACGCTACAGCAGCGGCTGCACGGTGACCGGAATCTAGGGCCGAGGCGTGTGAAGCAGCGTGAGATGGCGGCCTTGTCCGACAAGGCGCGTGCGCGCAGGATGACCGGGATGCCCATCGCCGCGCATCTCCTCGGGCCTCCCCTGTTGGTCCGCGACGGCGTGGTCTACCCAGCCGAAGGGGAAGGATGACGATCTCCTCGGGAAGGGGATGGGAGCTAGGAGGCCTAGGTGAAGCTGCAGGAGTTCCCACGGTACCCGCTGACGTTCGGGCCGAGCCCGGTCCACGTGCTCGATCGACTCACCAAGCACCTCGGCGGAGCGACCGTCTGGGCCAAGCGGGAGGACTGCAACTCCGGGCTCGCGTTCGGAGGCAACAAGACACGCAAGCTCGAGTATCTCGTTCCGGATGCCCTCGCCAGGGGAGCCGACACGCTGGTCTCGATCGGGGGCATCCAATCCAACCACACCCGGCAGGTCGCGGCCGTCGCTGCCAAGCTCGGTCTCGGTTGCCGCCTGGTTCAGGAGAAGTGGGTGGACTGGGATGACCCGGTCAACGACCGGGTGGGCAACATCCTGCTGTCGCGCATCATGGGCGCCGACGTGCGCCTGGACCCCGCCGGCTTCGACATCGGGATCCGTAGCTCGTGGGAAGACGCCTTGCGTGAGGTCGAGGAGGCGGGTGGCACCCCCTATGGCATACCCGCCGGCGCGTCTGAGCACCCGCTCGGAGGACTCGGCTTCGCGAACTGGGCCTTCGAGGTCGCGGAGCAGGAGCAGCAGCTCGATGTCTTCTTCGACACGATCATCGTCTGCACGGTGACCGGTTCCACCCACGCAGGCATGATCGCCGGGTTCGCGGCCCTGCAGGACCAGACCCAGGGTCGTCCCCGGAGAATCCTCGGCATCGACGCGTCCGCGACGATCGAGAAGACCCACGACCAGGTTGCCAGAATCGCCCGCCACACCGGCGAACTCATCGAGCTCGGCCGTGACCTCACCGACGACGAGATCATCCTCCTCGAGGGTTGGGCGGGAGACCTCTACGGCATCCCGGTCGAGTCCACGATCGAAGCGATCAGGTTGAGCGCCTCACTCGAAGGCATGATCATCGACCCCGTCTACGAGGGAAAGTCCATGGCCGGCCTGATCGACCTGGTCAGCTCGGGTGAGATCCCGAAGGACTCCACGGTCCTCTACGCACACCTCGGCGGTCAGCCGGCGCTCAACGCGTACGCGGGCGCCTTCGACTGAGGATCGCGCCCGATCCATGCTCCGTCATCGAGGCGCGAGCGATACTGGAGGAGCGATGCAGAAGCGCAGACTCGGTACCCGCGGCCCGGAGGTCTCGGCGGTCGGGCTCGGCTGCATGGGGACGACCTCCTCGTACGGCCCGGCTCCGGACCGACGGGAGATGGTCTCGCTCCTCCGCGCGGCGGTCGAGCTCGGCACGACGTTCTTCGACACCGCGGAGGCGTACGGCCCGTTCGTGAACGAGGAGCTCGTGGGCGAGGCGCTCGCCCCGTTGCGCGACCAGGTGGTGATCGCCACGAAGTTCGGGTTCGAGCTCGACCCGGCCGGCGAACGCGAATCGGTCGGCGTGGACAGCCGGCCGGCGCACATCAAGGAGGTCGCGGATGGCTCGCTGAAGCGGCTGGGCGTCGACGTGATCGATCTCTTCTACCAACACCGAGTGGACCCGGACGTGCCGATCGAAGACGTCGCGGGCGCGGTCCGGGATCTGATCCAGGAGGGCAAGGTCAAGCACTTCGGCCTGTCCGAGGCGGCGGCGGGAACGATCCGGCGCGCGCACGCGGTCCAGCCCGTCACCGCGGTCCAGAGCGAGTACTCGCTGTGGACCAGAGGACCCGAAGCGGAGGTGTTGCCGACGCTCGAGGAGCTCGGGATCGGTTTCGTCCCCTTCAGCCCGCTCGGGAGGGGATTCCTCACGGGGAAGATGGACGCGCATACGACGTTCGACAGCAGCGACTTCCGGGCCGGGCTCCCGCGGTTCGCTCCGGAGGCACTCGAGGCGAACCAGGCTCTGGTCGACCTGCTCCGCACGATCGCAGACCGGAAGGGGGCGACGCCCGCGCAGATCGCGCTCGCCTGGCTGCTCGCCCAGCAGCCGTGGATCGTCCCGATCCCGGGGACGACGAAGCTGGAGCGTCTGGAAGAGAACATGGGAGCGGCGGAGGTCGGACTCACGTCCGAGGACCTCGCGGAGATCGACCGCGCGGCCTCGGAGATCCGGGTGGAGGGGGATCGGTACCCCGAACACCTCGAGCAGATGACCGATCGCTGAGGTCTGCGGTCAGCCGTCTCCTGCCCACGCGATCGCCTGGTTGCGCTCGGCGACCGGGAATCGCTTCAACTCGCCCGGGGTCATCCAGCCGAAGAGCGAGGCGACGGTGATCATCCAGTCGAGGTCGGTGACGAGCGCGATCCGTTTCCACTTCGTGAGGTTCTTCATCCCGACCTTGAGGTCCTCCCACGCCGCGCCGGACGTCATCCCCTCCCATTGCTCGAACACCAGGACGATCCGGACCTCTTCGCCCCGCTCCCACACCGCGCGGACGGCGGGCATCAGGGCGTCGCGGTAGTCGGAGGCGTGGATCTCGCCGGTCGCCTCGAACCCGAGGACGCCATCCGGCAGGTCCGCGATCGGCTTGAGCATGAGAGGAGCGTAGCATCGGGCGGTCCGGCGACCCGCCCGACGCCGTCGGCGGAGCTACAGCAGGTCGTTCGAGGTCAGGAATCCCGTGGCGACGGTGACCACGTCTTGTCCGTCGATCACGACCTGTCCCACGAGCTCGGTCATCGCCTCCGAGGAGAGTCGGGCGCTCACCACATCGAGCAGGCTCCGAACCTCGTCGTTCAGCTTCTCCGAGCGGATCACGGGCGTGATGTTCTCCGCGTTCTGGAGGTGCCGGTCATCCACGAGTGGAACGAACCCGTTCTGTTCGATGCTCGGGTCCGTGGAGAACAGCAACCCGATCTGCACCGCGTCGCGCCTGAGCGCGTCGACGGTCAGCGGCCCCCCCGCGTCCAGCGGCGTGAAGTCGTCGAAGAGGACCTCATAGACCTCGTGCAATCCGGGGAGGCAGAACGGCCGTTGGGGGCATTCGGGTGGCCCGCCGAACGTCAGCTGACCGGCGACGGGGGCGAGGGAGCTCATCGTGGTCAGATCGAACCGCTGGGCCGTCTGTGCGTTCGCCACGAATTGATTGGTGTCCTCGGCCGCCGATGGTGTGAGCAACGTGAGCCCTTCGGACAGGAGCAGCTCCGCGGTCCGCCGAGCGACATCGGGGGCATCTGCGGACGCCTCCGCGTTCGGGTCGAGGAACAGCAGCAACGACGAGAGGTACTCTGGCTTCACGTCGATGGCTCCTGCCTCGAGGGCATTCTGCGAGACCTCTCGAGACCGCAGGTCCAGTCGTCGTTCGACCGTGTAGCCCGCGTGCTCCAGGACCTGCGCGTACATCTCCGCGACGATCTGGTTCTCGGCGAACGCGCCGGACACACCGACGACGATCACGTCCGAGCCTCCGGTGGACGGGCGCGGCACCCGGCCCGCATCGGAGTCGGTGCACCCTGCCACGACGGTGCACACCACCACGACCATTGCCGCTCGCATCAGGCTGCGATGGACGCGCGCGGCGATCCTTCTCGTGGCCGTCATTCGACGTCGGAGGCGAGCGGCGCCATGATGGGGACACTCGCGTGGCGGCCCAGGAGGACGCGGACCGTCGTGGGCCCTTTGCCCCTCACGTCGAGGATCTCGGACGGTCCGAACTCGTACCGATCGGTCAGTTCCTTGGCCGTCGACTCGGAGACCAGGAAGCGCCCGGCACCTGCGCTCTCCTCGAGCCTGCTGGCGAGATTCACGGTGTCGCCCCACAGGTCGTACGCGAACCTCTGGACCCCGATCGACTCCTGCGACGGCCGGCCCGGTGGCGATCCCGCCGCGCACCACGATCGGTTCGCCCGACGGCCACCTGATCTTCCCGGACTCGGCGAGGATGTCGACCGCCATCGCAAGGGCTGCGTTGGCGTGATCGGCCATGGGGGTCGGCGCGCCGGCGACGGCCATGTACGCGTCTCCGATCGTCTTGATCTTCTCGAGCCCGTGCCGCGTGGCGATCTCGTCGAAGTGGCTGAAGAGCTCATCCAGCGCATCGGCGAACGCCTCGGGAGATGACCGTGAGGCCTGTTCCGTGGATCCGACCGCGTCCGCGAAGAACACGCTCACGTGATCGAAGTTCTGCGCGATCCGCCCGCCGGACGAGGTCTTGAGCTGCTCGACGATGGCCCCGGGCAAGATGTTGAGCAGGAGCCCGTCGGACCGGTTGCGTTCCTGCTCGAGCTGACGTTCACGGAGGAACAGATCTCGCGTGAACCGCTCCATCCGGTAAGCGGCCAGGCCGCCCAGCATGCCGAACGAGACCAGGTACAGCGTCGCGAGCACCAGGCTGACGTCGACGATGTACCGTGCCGCGAAGGCGTATGGAAGGTATGCGGCGATACCGATCACCGTGACCAGCACGACCAGGACGAACCGGAGCTGCAGCAGCGTGTAGGTGAACGCCGTGATCAAGATGACGCCGACGTATCCGTACTCCGCGGGCAACGTTGAGATGCGCGAGACGTAGAAGACCCAAAGCAGGAGGGTCCCCGCTGCGATGGCGACCGAGACCCATTCCCAGGCGCGACCGAAGAACCGCGTATACGTGAGCCCCAGGCCGACGATCAACATGGGGATGAACACGCCGAACCGCATGAGCAGGTCGAGTCTCTGATCGGACAGAGCCAGCATGTGGGGGCGCAGGAGCAGGCCCCACGTCACCCAGAGGGCGATCCCAGCCAAGAAGGCGAAGCGGATGTTGCCGAGAACGTGACTGAAACGGTCGGCGCGATAGGCAGACTCGAGGCCCGGATCGGCGAACCGCAGCCGCAGCTGCTGAAGGCGAAGCCGCCACCCGGATCGCCCTGTTTCGGGCGTCGATGTCTCGATCTCGTCCATCTGCCTCTTCTGATGCCCCGCCCGGGATGATGGCCGCTCGGCCGCCGGCCTGTCGGCCGGAAGGGCCCGCGCAATCAAGTTATCAGTGTGCCCCATCGATCGGTCGTGCTGTGGGAGGGATGTGCCTCGAGGAAACGGAGGGCGACGCGTTTCGCCGCTCCAGGAAAGCCGATACCGCTCCTCGATCTGCGCCGCGGTCGAGGGCTCGAGACTTCGGGACGACCGAACCTCATGACGGCGGACCGTTGCCTGAGTTCAGGCCAGGGTTCGGCAACCCGATACCTACTCGCCAGACAAGATCGACCGATCCCGGGAGGCTCCGTGCCAATACGACCGACGAGACGGATCGCCGACGCCGTCGTGATCCTGCTCATCGTTCAAATCGCCCTCTTCGTCGCCCAGGGGCTCGCCCTTCTGTATCGGATCCGCCTCCTCGAGCGGGTGCAGGCGGGCGGTCGGATCACCCTGGCTGAGGCAGATCGGGCCGACACCGCGGTGATCACATCCACGAGCATCTGGCTCCTGGTCCTCGTCGCGACGGGGATCGTGTGGTGCGTCTGGCAGCACCGCGCGCAGGCGAACGCGATCGAGCTCGCCGGCGGGGGACTGCAGTTCACACCGGGATGGGCAGTGGGGTGGTGGTTCATCCCGTTCGCGAACCTGGTTAAGCCGTTCCAGGCGATCCGTGAGCTGTGGAAGGCGAGCTACGGCGGGCACGCCTGGCGGAGTCTCCCCACGTGGCGTGTGATCGGTTGGTGGTGGGCGCTCTACCTTGGCGCGAACGTGATCGATCGCGGGATCTCCCGCTCCGGGGAGGCAACCAGCATCTCCGAGTTGATCGGGCAAGACACGTGGAGCCTCGCCGCGCTCGGTACCCACGCGGTCGCGGCCATCCTGGCGATCGTCATCGTGCGCTCCATCGTTCGGATGCAGGCAGACGCAATCGCCGCATCGATCCCGGCGATGCCGAGCTTCCCCGGCGTGTCCATAGCGAGGGTGGCCGTCCTCGAGATGCCGCCGCCTCCGCCGGCTGGGTAGCTGGTCCCGCCCCGGTGCATGAGGGGCCTCTGTCGCGATTGATCGCAGGGTAGGAGGTCCTCTGACACGAACCTACCTTCATTACGACGCACGAGCACGAAGGCCGTGTGTCGTCCAAGCGGAGCACGATCGGCGGATCGAGAAGGTCTAGTCGGGCAGGATGGGAGGGTCCGCGTTGCGAGCAGGACTTGGAGGTGGTGGCGGAGGTGGCGGTTGAGTCGTAGGCGCACCTCGCAACCCCAATCCGGCGACGAGAAGCAGAGCACCGAAGATTAGCGCCGCGCTGACTCCGCCCCCGGAGAGAAAGAAGACGACGAGTCCGAAGGCAATGAATCCATAGGCGAATGCAAGGATGACCTTGGACCAATCCTGGCGCGCGGTTCGCCCGCCCTTTCCGGTGTGCCCGTCGGCTCCCGAGGGTCCGAAGACTCGATCCCACCTGCTGTTGCCGGACGAACGGTCCCGGGCGGTATCGTCGCTCACGGTGAGGTGCCTCCCAGTTGTTCCTTCACCATGGGCTTTTATCGGGGCAAGAATGGCACTGCCTTAGGCAGCCCTCCGCGCTCCGATTGGGCGCCTCGCCGAGGACGTGCCTACGTCCGCTTGACCCACCGACACGAAGCCCGGATTTCGCTCGAGCAGTACCCAGCTTGACCTCCAACTCAACCAGGGAGGCTGTCCAGACACTCGCCTCACAGAGAGACGGGCGTTGAGTACGGGATTCTCGCTAGTCGAACCACCAACCGATGAGGGATAGCAACAACAGAAGCATCGAGATCCATATGAGAGCGATCTCTCGGTACATGTGGGTCCGGCGGCGCGCCATGACCTCGGCATACTTGGCGCGTTCGCAGTTCCGCTTGAGAGAGTCGGCGAGTCGTTGGAAGAACCGCTCCTCGTCGTCCTCCTGGTTTGCGAATGACTCAATGTCCGACACGTTCAGCCACATTGGGGGTTCTCGGGAGCTGGAGGCGTTCCGCAGAAGGTCCGTCCAGAACGAATTGGCTGGTATGCCGTCGATCTCGATGACAGGCTTGAGCGTCAAGGTTCCGAAGAACAGCGCCATACAGAGAGTTCCTGCGCAGCCGAGGAACGCGTAGCTGGGCCACGTGTCATGAGGAAACTTGGTTGAGAACCCAACCCAGCAATCAGACCAAGAAGGAACCCGTTGACGGCAAGTATTGAACTGATTCTCGCCTGTTGATTCTGTACCTGAGTCGTCCAATGGTGTTCGACGCGCAGCAGCTCCAGGTACAAGAGCTTCGACCGCTGGGCGGGCAACTGAGTCACTCCACGTCGGCGATTGAGTCCATTAGCGAGAGCATCTGATCGTGCTGCAGCGCTGTCAACCGGGTCACCTCTGGCGGAAGCCTCGCACACTTCGTTGCTACCTGAAGCTGGCACCGGCCTGTCAGCATCGGGCCCATCTCTGCAGTGTTCGAGCAACACGGGCCGCACGCCTCTACCAAGCAGGACCTAGACGCTCACGGTGTGCATCGCGACGAGAAGGTGCTTCGGTGGCGTGGACCGCGTGTCGTCTACGCGGAGCAGAATCGGCGGATCGAGAGGGGTCGGGAGAACCGGCACGGCAAACGTCGGAGGGGAGCGCTTCGTGGTGGGCGCTACAGGATTTGATCTCTGACCTCTTCCGCGTCAAGGAGCTCTCGACGAGCGTTGGTTCGCTGACCTGCGCAAGTAGGAAGAGCCTGCTCAGAGTAGGTCTCAGTATTCCCTCCGTGCCGCGACTGTCACGGCTGACGCGAACGTCATGTGCCCAAGGCTGTGCCCAACACCCGTTCCTAATCTGGACACAGGCTGCCTTCTAAGCCTCAACCCGGTATCCGGTATGCGGGGTGACCTGGACGCACGCTCTCCCGGACCACAGAGGCTGGGGAGCGGGTGTGTTCCGTTGCGGTCTGAGGTATGAAAACCTCCCCTCCGCGAGTCGTTCTTGGAAGGGGGCACGGACTTGGATGCTGAACAGCAGTTCGATATCGAGCAAGAGAAGCTTCGGCTTCAGAATAAGCAAATCCATCTCACATGGCTGAGTGCGGTTATCGCTGCGATCAGCCCAATCGTCACGATTGGGGTGGTCCTGTGGTCCATCCAAGCGAACTCCGACATAGCGACGGCCGCGCAAATCACGCAACTTCTCGCAGACACAGGCGAGAGGATCTGCGTCCCTGGCATCGAGAGCGACTCACTTCTTGGGTCTACGAACGTTGAAGAGCTAAGCGACCTCCTGGCCTCTCTTGAACTCGAGGATTTCTGCGAGGCGTTTACCGATAGACCTCCAAGCCTTGCTATTCAGAGGGAGCTCATCCAACAACTGATCGAGCATCCGAAGCAACGTTCCGTCATCATCGACCTGTGGCGCAGCGTCTATGAGAGGGAAGGGGGCGGTGAGGAGGACTGGCTCGACGCCATCGCGAGCAACGCGCCGGTTCCACCAGACTAGGGATCATGCCCCCAGTCGGATCGTATGGGCACGTTGCTCATTTTCGTGACTCAATCGAAGAGCTCGATGAGCTTCTCGCGGTAGGCGTCGGGTCCCTGCTTCCAAGCCGCGCTCAATGTATCGAAGGCACGAGCTGAGTCCACCACGGAACCTAGCCACGCCCGAAACGTCTCTGCTCCCGGATTCTCTTGGCTGGGCTCCGGTACCTGGATCTGAACGTAAATCCCTTCGGAGTCCTCAGTGATTGCCGCAACCGTGATCGTAGGGGCGGAGTCCTTCGGCATCACCCGAATCAAGTACTCCCGCGTCATCTTTCCTCCCCGTGGTCCCGACGGTCTGCCTGGGGCTTGTCGACCACGACATGAGCCGAGTGGTTGCTCGCCGCCGACGATGGGTGCACCATCGCGGACGAGGATGCGGGAGACATGAGATTGCTCGGTGGGAGGGTGTCGATGGCACTCGTCGCGGTGACGCTCGTGCTCGCGGTCGGGCCCGAAGCCTCCGCCGACCCGCGCGGCGTATTCGTCGTGCGTTGCGGCTATTCGCACAGCCTCCCGGACGATCCCATCCTGCACCCCGGTCATCCGGGCAAATCCCACTTCCACGATTTCTTCGCCAGCACCACGACGAGTGCCTCGTCGACGGTCGAAGACATGAGGCGGGGTCCCACGACATGCGTGTTCTCCCATGACACTGCGGGGTACTGGTTCCCGGCCGCCTACATGGGAGACGTGCGAGTCGTCCCGACGTTCTCGAAGACGTACTACTTCGGCGTCGCCGGGTCGGTCGTCGACCCGATCCCACGCGGTCTCCAGTTCGTCGGCGGCGACCCGGCCGCTGCCTCCGGGGCGCAGAACGTGCACGCCTCGTGGCATTGCGGCGCGAAGGGCACGAGTCGCACCCCCAAGGTCGACCATCCGTACGATTGCACGCCCTTCGCGAAGCGGTGGAGCTTCGTCGATGGGATCGTGGCAAGTGTGGAACTCCCGAGCTGTTGGAACGGGGTCGGCCGTGGGCCTACCGACCTCGCCTACCCCGTCGATGGTGCATGTCCCTCGGGGTACGAGCATCGACTTCCGCTCGTCAGGATGCAGGTCCACCTCGGGATCCTCGATCCCTGCGCCGATAAAGCGCCCTGCGGACCGGGTGGGTCGGGTGACAATGTCACCCTGACGCTCGCCAGTGGGCCGTACTACACCTTGCACGCCGATTTCTGGAACACCTGGCACCAGGTCTCGCTGGAGCGCCTGATCGCGCGATGCCTGAACGAGCACATGCCGTGCGGCAACGTGAGGAACACGTAGTAGAAAGCCTTCCGACTCGGACGGAACTAGGGCCGTGGATCGAGGATCAGCGGCGGGATCGGTTCCTGGTCGAAGTCGAACTCAGCCAGCAGGTCGCCCAGGATCGCGATCTCCTCGCGAACGGTCGGGCGCGGATCCGGCCGACCGTCGGTCTCGGGATCCAGACGCTGTCCGCCGAGGAATCGGTCCTCGATGAACTTGAGGTAGGCATCGAAGGACAGCGTCTGATGGTCGACATAGCCAGCCCTCGCCCACGGACTAATCATCAGACCAGGGACACGCAAGCCGTATCCGTTCTCGTCCACGACGGGTGGTTCCACGTGATCGTAGAACCCGCCCCAGTCGTCCCACGTGAGGAAGATGGCCGTGGATCCCCAAATCCGGCCCTCGCATCGCTGCATTGATCAACCTCGTCACGTAGGCCTGTCCATGACTGATGGGTGTGTCCGATGCTGGGTGCTCGCTGCAGCAGTCCCCGGGCACGATCCACGAGACGGAGGGAAGTGCGCCGCTCCGAGCCGCGGCGAAGTAGTCGGAGTGCGTCTGGATGTTGCCCAGCTGCTCGTTCTGATGGACGGTCACGAACCCGATCAAGGGGTTCTTGGCGGGTGTCGTCCCGCCATCCACGGGGTGGTCGCAGGGCTTGTCGAGGCACGTCCCGGGATGGATGTAATACGCCCAGCTCACGCCCGCCTCGTGGAGGAGGTACGTGATGTCGGTCCACGCGTAACGTGGTCGCTGTCCATATCGGACGAGGTCCTTCGGGCCGCGCAGGGAGACATCCGACGTACAACTCATCGGATCCGGCGGGTCGGAACAGGACGCCGACCAAGCTGAGACGAGGAACAGATGAGCTGGAAGCGTCCAGGAGTCCGTTGGGCCGAACATCCGGTCCTGGAGCACGAAGTGCTCGGCGTACGCCCAGTAGTTTGGGATTCTCCCGGTCGTCATGCCAGCTCATCACATCCGCCTGACCCTGCGGACCGAGACGTCCGGCGCAGCCGGGGAGCGACGGCGTGACGTGGCAGTACGACTGCTTGCTCCCGAGGACCCGGATGAACCCGTTCATCCTGCCCTCGTTGATGTCGGCGGTCGACGCCGGGCGGGCATGGGGACCACCCTCTTGGAACAGGCTGTCCGAATGGTAGGGCTTGGCGCATCGCCGGCCGAACGGGTTCGGGATGCAGACCCGGGTGTGTCCGTTGGCCCTTGTCGGGATCCCGTCGGCCCCGGGATAGGTCCCGAAGTAATGGTCGAAGGACCGGTTCTCCTGCACGATGATGATGACGTGATCGATCTGCTCGATCCCCGATGACGAGCCCGTCTCCGCTCGTACTCCTGTCGAAGTTGGATCGGGGGCGGTCGACGCCGCCGAGGTACCGGCGATTCCGGCAAGCCCAAGTGCGAGGAGCACGACAGGTGCGCGGCCACGGATGCTCGTCACGTGACAGCCAAGTCTGCTCGAGATGAGTATCTGATCGGAGCACCTTCGGCTGATCCCGCGCGCATGCCAATCGACGAGCCTAGCGGCTCATGCCACGTCGCTTGGGAGGTCTCCCCCGTGGACGAGGTCGTATCCGCGCGATTCCGAAGAGGTCTACCTCAGCCAGAAACTTCAGTCGCCAGCGCGACCGCCTCGTCCAAAGACATGGCACGGCCCTCCGTTCGTAGTCGTTGCAGCTCCGCTTCGCCGAGAGCGTTGCCAAGCATCTCGATCACACCTCGGAGAGCCTCCGCCCTCGGTCCTTGTGGATGCATCCCCACCTTCTCCTGCATGGCCGCCGCCGCACCGAGCAAGAGGGCGGCGCGTTCGTTCTCACCTACGTAGGCCAGCACGCGTGCCACTCCGGTCAGGCCGAATGTCGTCTCCCATTCCGATCCCTGGGAGTGAGCGGCGCTGAGCCCATTCCGGAACTCGCGTAGGGCGCCCGCGTGGTCCTTCTCGGCCTCATCGAGATGGCTGGCCAGGATGTACTGGCCCAAGACCTTCGCTTCCGGCGTCCCATCTTCCTTCACGACCTCCAAGGCCTCGTCGACCGCTCGCTTTGCTCCTTCGAAGATCTCCCTCCAGCCTCCGTCGATGAGCCAGCTGCCGAAGCCACACGATCTGCATCCTCCGATTCCCGGTCTGTCGCAGCACGCCGACCATCTCTTCGAGCGCCGGGCCGGCATCGACGTCCTCGCTGACATACGACAGCCCCACCAAGACGTTCATCGCCATCCATCGCTCTCCAACTTGCTGGGAGAGATCCAGCGCTTCTGAGTAGAGCTCGCGCGCTCGCTCGTTGTCGCCCGCACGGATGTGCGAACGACCCAGCGCATACAGGAGGTAGATCTGTGAGACGGCGTCTTCTGCTTTGCGCGCCACCGCGAGCCCCTCCTCGAATCGAGCGCGGGCCTCATCCGGACGGTCATCCATCAACAGCCGACCGAGGACCTGCAGTGCGAAGGCGAGGTCGGCCGCCTCGCCGTCGGACCGACTCAGCTCGACCGCCTTCTGAGCGGAGTCGATCGCGGCCGCCCGATCCCCCATGCGCTGCTCGATCACCGCTTCGAACCGAAGTCCACGCGCCTCGGTTGCCTTGTCTCGTGCGCGGACGGCCGCGGCAAGGCCTTCCGTCACCATCGAACGTGCAGACTCGAGCTGTCCGCGATAGAAGGCGAGGAACGAAGCCGCGACCAGCGCGCGTCCTCGAAGTCCGTCGTCCGCGTCGGGCGCTTGAGCAAGCGCATCTTCGAGCCACCCCAACCCTTCGGACCAATGTCCCCGGACCTCCCAGAATCTCGAAAGCGCGGCACCGAGTCGGAGCCCGAGCGCGGGATCCCCGTCGCCTAGGCTCCAAGCCAGAGCGGTTCTGAAGTTGTCGAGCTCCGATCCGATGCGGTCGAACCAGCTCGTTTGATCCGGCCCCCCGAGCATCGATGCAGCTCCGGTCTCGGCAAGGTCCGTGAACCACTCGGCGTGCTTGCTCCGAAACGTCTGCGCCTCAGAAGATGCGACGAGCTTGTCCAGCGCGTACTGACGCGAGGTCTCCAGCAACCGATATGCGGCGCGGTCACCCCCGCGCTCTCTCATCACCCAGGAGGTAGCTACCAGCCTTCGAAGGAGAGGAACCACCTCGGCACGATTGATCCCGTCGCCGACGCAGACCGCCTCGACATCCTCTAGTGAGAAGGACCCGGACATCACCGAGAGCCTGCGCAACAGAACGCGCTCGGGTTCGGACAACAGGTCGTGGCTCCAGTCGACCGTTGCCAGGAGCGTCTGCTGCCGCCCGAGGTTGCGCCCGCCTCCGCCTGTCAGCAAACGGAACCGGTCGTCGAGCCGGGAGAGGATCTCTCCGACGCTCAAGGTCCCGACCAAGGCAGCGGCCATCTCGATCGCCAAAGGGATCCCATCGAGCCGGTTGGTCAACTGAGCGATCTCGGCGAGTTCCTCTTCGCCGCATTCGAACTCCGGCTCGCGACTCCTCGCCCGTTCGATGAAGAGCTGGACCGCTTCAGAGGACGTACCGGCACCGGCGTCCGGATGGATCTCTAGCCCGCCCACCCGGCGGATCACTTCGCCCGCCACACCGATCGGTTCCCGCGCAGTCACGAGGATCGTGAGCCCCGGGCAGGCCGAGAGCCACTTCTCGGTCAGCTCTGCGCAGGTCGGGATCAGGTGCTCGCAGTTGTCCAGGATCACCAGAGGCCTCCCGGAGGACAGGTAGTCGATCAAGGCGGAGTCGGCTGAGGCGGCCTGGCTTTCTTGAACCCCCATCGCTTTCGCCGCAACCGAAAGCACGAGCTCTCGATCGGAAACCGGCGCAAGGTCGACGAACCAGATCCCGTCGGGTCGCACGGGAAGGGACGCGGAAGCTGCTTCGATGGCAAGGCGCGTCTTCCCGCAACCTCCCGGCCCCGTCAACGTGACGAGCCGGGCATCCTCCAAGACCTCGGCGAGCTCCGCCACGTCGCGGTCCCGGCCGATGAAACTGGAGATCGCCTTCGGCAGGTTGTGTCGTGCGCCGGGAGCGGTACGCGGAGCGGGGAAGTCGCTTGGGAGGTCGGGATGATGCAACTGGAACAAGTCCTGGGGCTCCGGGAAGTCCTTGAGCCGAAAGCGTCCAGTCGACTTCAGGGACACCTCGGCGGGTACCCGCTGTTCGACCTGGATTTGCATGGCCTTCGAGGTCAGGACCTGGCCCCCGTGCGCGGCGGCCGAGATACGCGCGGCCTGATGCACGGCAAGGCCGACGTAGTCATCGTCTTCATCGATGGTCACTTCGCCGACGTGGATCCCCATCCGAACGCGCACTCGCGAGTCGGCGGGCCACTTAGCTTTGGCAAGCGCCACTTGACCATCGATCGCACCGAGTATCGCCGACGACGGATGGGCGAAGGTCACGAACAGAGCGTCTCCTTCAGCCTGCAGGACGGTGCCGCCGTGAGCGGCGAATGCATCTCGGAGCACACGCCGGTGCTCTGCAAGGAGCTTCCGGTAATCGGCGCCCAGAGATCTCAGAAGGTTCGTCGAACCTTCGATGTCGCTGAAGAGCAGAGCAAGCGTTTCGACTCGCTCTGCCACGCTGCTCCTAGGCGGTTCGGACGAAGCGGCGGACCACGTCGATCAGAGCCTCGAGCTCGGGCGCGGTTGGTGGCAGTTCGTAGGAACCATGATGGCAGGCTCGCGACAACGCCCACCACGCGAGGTTCACGTCGTGCGCGGTCTCGGTGTCTTCGAGGTACGACTGGAGACAGAGCAGCTGCACCCGAACGGGAGCCCCTTGGATCCCCGGGATCCTCTCCGAGAGCGTCTCGTGCAGACCGACCTCAAGTGCCTGACGCGCCATGACCGCGGTCGCGCGCGGCCACAGTCCGGCGGTCTCCGCGGTCGGATGCTGCAGCAGACCGGCGGCCCGCTCGAGGATCTCGGCCGACGTCATCTCGCTCGATCCGCTCATCTCTATCAGGGAAGCTGCACCAGTCCGCGGGCGAGCTTCTCGCTCTCCTGGACCAAGGTCAGCACGGCCTCCTGGCTCACCGGCTTGTGCGCCGCTTCCTGCACCCGCCGATAGGCGGTCACCGCCCATTTCCCGATCCCTCTGTCGAGCCGTGAGGTCAGGTCCTTGGTCCTGGCGATGTCGTCGAACAGAGCCAGTGCCATCAGTTCCGCGAGGCCCTTCGTCGAATCGAGGAGCGCCTCGATCGATTCGTACTCCTCGCCGTTGGCCAGCCTTCGCCGCGTGACCGCCTCGGTGCATGCGGCCTCCATCGCCAGACGGCAGAACACCCCCACGATACGAGCCTGCACCGCGGGATCCAGGTCCTCGCTCTTCGCCACCGCCCACGCGTCGTTGCAGTAACGGCTGACCGGATCCTGACCTGGGCGCAGCTCGACCACCGAATCGGGCCTTCGAGTCACCTCGACGATCTTGGCGTCGATCCCCAACAGGCGGCACGACCGCGCCAAGCGCTCGTCGTGAGTGAAGACGACGACCTGGCGGGTCTGCGCGGCCTGCTCGAGCATCCGCGCCAACCCATCCACGCGCGCCGGGTCCATCGACTGCACCGGGTCGTCGATAACCACGAATCGGAACGGGCTCTCCGGAAGCGTCGCCCTCGGCATGAACAGGCTGAGCGCGAGTGAGTTCAACTCGCCCTGACTCATGACCCCGAGCGCGGCCCCCTCCATCCCATCGACGCTCACCTCGAGGACGACCTTCCGCGCCGATCCGGCACCGGTGAGAACGATCTTCTTCAGCAGTACGCTGCTCTGCATCCGCAGCATGTCCCAAACGCCCTGAGCCTGATCGGCGATGGGAGCGAAACGCTCGTTGCGGATGTCGTTGGAGGCAGCACGGATCCACTTCTCGGCGGCACTCAGGTCCTTCAGCATGTCCTCCCCGCTACGGGCTCGCTTCGCAGTGTCGAGCCATCCCGCGAGATCGGTTGCGATCGGACGCCAGATGTCTTCCCTTCGCTGGAGTTCCTTTGAAGCCGTTGCCTTCAGCCTCTCCACGCCCTCGGTGACTGGTGGAAGGGATGCGAGCAGGTGCTGCGCGAGGGCCTCGGACTCCTCGATCGACGCGCCGGCTGACCACGCCTTCCACGCGCCGATCACGTCTTCGGCCTCCAGCCCGATCTCGGAGGCGTTCGACAGCACGGCGGGCGCCGGCAACAGATGCGCTCGGGCGCTCTTCATCGACTCTTCCATCAACCGGTGAGCGAGGTCGGCCTGCTCCGCCAGCTGACGAAGGCGGCCGATCTCCTCCTCGGTCGCCGTGCGCCACTCCGCGTTGAGTGCTCCCTCTCCGCATACGGGGCAGTCCTGATCGCCGTGACGTTCGTGGAACTCGAGCGCGGACCCCAACAGCTCTGCGGTCTGGCGCGCCTTGGCCGCCTCGGTGCCTCCCATGTCGCGAAGGGCGGACGCGGCGGCCAGGAGTCCATCGGCAGCGATCTTCACCTCAACGACATCGGGGGATTCCAAGACCGCCAGCAGTCGAAGCACCGCGAGCTGGCTCTCCTCTCGGTCGGCCGCCTCGGTTCCGATGACGGCCTTCTCCACCGCGTCGAGATCCCAGGTCTTGGCCGAAAGCGCCTCGATGCAGATGCCCGCCCTCTCGTCTTCGACCGTGGCGAGTCGTTCGAGGATCGGCGGCAGGGCCAGTTTCGCCTCGTGGGCGAGCTTCTTCCTCTGTTTGCTCGCTTCCTTGAGTCGCGCTTCGGCCTCGAGCAGATCCTCGAGCCCCAGGATCGCGGAGAGGGCGTCATAGAGAGCGGAGGGCCCGGCGTCGAGCATCGATCCGAGCTCGGTATATGAGAGGAACGGGCGGTACATCTCGACCGCGCCCGCCCAACCCATCGTCTCGAGATCCCACTTCTTCGAACCCTGAGCTGCGACGACCGTATCGGCCTCCTCCAGCTTGGCGTCGGGCTTCCACTCCCTCGACACCACCGTCGTTCCCTTCGTCCCCTCGACGACGAACTCGGCATCGATGCGGGCGTCGGACTGGTGCAGGTTGCGCCATCCTTCCTTCCAGATCGCCGAGCGGGTGCTCCAACGGCTGTTGTCGCCGGTGAGCAGAAGCTCCAGTGCCTCTGCGAAACTCGACTTGCCGCTTCCGTTGCGCCCGACGACGAGCGTGAGGCCGGGGCCTGTGGTGATCGGGAGCGACGCCGGTGGGCCGACGCCGCGAAAACCCCGCACCTTGATCGACTGGATGTAGGCGGGATTTCGGGCAGAGGGCGCCTTGGCCTCAGCTCTCTTCGAGGGCTTGGGGGCCTTACCCTCCACTGTCGCGTCGAGGGCCTCGGCGCCATGACACGCCCCGATGACTAGGGCCCGGGTGCGCTCCGCCATCCTGTCGTCGGAGTCCAGCCGCCCGAGGATGATGCTCTCGAGTACGTCGTCCATCGCTTCAACGAGGGTATTTCATAACCCGGCTAGCGGCGAGACCGACCGAATCCTCACGCCCGCGGTAGGGGCGCATCCGTTACCGAGCGATCGCTACTTGCACGCGATGAGACCAGCGCGTTCGGCGCAACGTTCAACTGGCCTTGGCCCTGCTGAACGCGTGGAGCTTCGACAACGCTGCCGTGCGACTCTGGACGCCCAACTTTTCGAAGACGTGCTCGAGGTGCTTGCGGACGGTCGTCGGCTGGATCCACAACCTTCGTGCGATCTCGGTGTTGGAGAGGCCATCGTCGACGCATCGCATCACGTCGTGCTCGCGCGCGGTCAGCGTCCGCACGCCGGACGGCTGCTCGGTGAGCAGCAGGGCCGAGTCACCCTCCTTCGCCTCGATGACCAATGTCGAACCGTCTGCCGCGATGACGAGGGTCCCGTGGGCATTCGCGTGCCAATCGGCGATCTGTTCCTGGAGCCCTACCGCGGGCGTGTCGACGAAGTCGCGCAGGATCCGCTTGGCCGATTCGGACGCACACGCGACCCTCCCTGCGGCGTCCAGCCGAAGGACTCCCTCGTCTTGCGTGTGGTCGATCGCCGACAGCGCTACCCGCAGGCGTCGGCGAACGGATGCGTCGCTCATGGCTCCATCCAGGACCGAGACCACCAAGAGCGGACCGCCGCACGGCGAGCCGGTCTTCGTCTCATCCGGTCGATCCATGACGATCCGAGTGGCGTTCATCGCTCCCCCTCACATCCGAGTGCTCCTTGCCCGCTTCCGTCCGCTTCCGTGCCACAGCAGATACCACTCACCTTGCCTCGTACTCGAGCTCGCGCCAAGCTCTGCCATCACCACGGTGCGGTGCTCGACGTCACCCGTCGCGTCAGACGCATGACGTCGTTCGGGGGCGCCGGATGGGTGAGTGAGCCATGTTCGGTCATAAGCGGTTCGTCCGCGAAACATCGTTCGATAGCGCACACCTGAGCTACTGCACCCGATATACGCGCAAAGGCGAATGGACTCGCGCCGAGAACCGCGGGAGCCTGTTCACGTTCCCCGAGGACCGAGTGAGGGAGGGCATCATGCGCGTGCCGCGACGCACCGTGCTCGTCTTGACGATCTCCATGACCGTGATCGCCACCGTAGCGGGACTAGCGAACGCTGGATCCACGAGCCGTGACGGGACCATGGCTGATCGGAGCCTCGCCGGGTCCCCACCACTCGTTGATGCACCGGGAGCGCCGAGCGATGCGGTCGTCGCCTGGAATGCGAATGCCGGCGAGGCCACCGTCGCCGCGTGTTTCCTCGGCGGCTACGCGCCGCAGGAAGCGCGCATGTACGCGATGATGCACGCAGCCATCCATGACGCGCTGAACGGGATCGACCGTCGCTCGCAGCCGTACGCGGTCGACCTCCTCGCGGCGCCCGGGACTTCTCCGGACGCCGCGGTGGCAGCAGCGGCACGCGACGTCCTGGTCTCGGTCCTCGGCTCGTTCTCCTTCTTCCTCCCCCCGGAGTGCATCGCCGCCGGAGTCGCCAGCGTGGAAACGGACTACGCGGCCGCGCTCGGCGCGATCGCGGACGGCACGGCGAAGACGCAGGGCATCGCCCTGGGACAGGACGCTGCCGAAGCGATCCTGACGTTGCGGGCCTCCGACGGCTACGACACACCCACCGTCGACCCGAACTACCAGGAGGGCACGGCTCCCGGCGAGTACCGCTACACACCGGGCACCCCCTTCGCGTTCGCGCCCTTCTTGGGAGAGGACCTCGCACCCTTCGCGCTGACAGACGGCTCGCAGTTCCGTCCGGGCCCGCCCTACCGGCTGAAGAACCCGAAGTACGCTGCCGACGTCAACGAGGTGCAGCTCCTCGGTGGCGACGACGTGACGACTCCGAGTGCCCGCACCGACGATCAGACCGAGATCGCGCTGTTCTGGGTCGAGAGCTCGCCGCTGATGTGGAACCGAATCTCCAGGACCGTCTCGACCTCGGAAGGACTCGATCTCTGGGAGAACGCCCGCTTGTTCGGCCTACTGAATATCGCGTTGACGGACGGCTACATCGGCACGTTCGAGACGAAGTATCACTACCGCTTCTGGCGCCCGGTCACCGCCATCCGACTCGCGGATATCGACGACAACCCGGCGACGATCGCGGACCCAACCTGGACGCCACTGCTGCAGAACCCACCCATCCCGGACTACGACTCGGGGCACGCCACGGAAGGTGGAGCCGGGGCCGAGGTCCTACGCTTGTTCTTCCAGACCGACAAGATCAGCTTCTCGCTCTGCAGCTTCACGCTGCCCGAAGGCGAGAGGTGCTCCGACGCGACGCCGACGCTGCGTCACTTCACCAGCTTCTCCCAGGCGATGGATGAGAACGCGGTGTCCCGGATCTACGTGGGGTTCCATTTCCGAGATGCGGTGGAGACAGGGAACCGCCACGGCAAGAAGATCGGCAACTGGACCGTGCACACCGTGATGCGTCCCGTACCGTAGCCGGGTTCTCGCACTGTTCGTCGGGCTAGTGGGACGTGCCGGCGATCGGCCGGCCTGGCGGTCAGACGATCGAACGAGGTGGTATGCGTCGCGAGAGTGACGGGCGTCACGCAGCCATACTTGATCAGCCCGGTGTATCCCACTACCACTGAGCTACGTCCCCGCGGTCCAAGTCTACCGAGCAGCCCTCGGCGACGGGATCAGCCCGGGAACAGGCGAACCTCGTTCCTCGGCATGTCCTTGCCCCACCAGTGCCCGTACCGGCGATAGACCTCCGGCTCACGTGACCCGAGGAAGCGCAGGAGCCCTCGTGCTTCCTTCGCCAGCCCTGCCCAGGCCGCGTCGTCCAGCCTCCGGAACGCGGTCGCCTCGATCGCCCCGTCGACCGGTCGCCATACGCCCGCGACCTCGCCATCGACGATCAGTGTGGGCAGCACGTCGCCGTTCCGGCGGAAGACCACGGCTCGGAACGGCTCCGGCACCACGCGGCTCCGATCCGCGTATGCGAGGAGGACGTTGTCCCACATCCCGAGCAGCCGCGGAGGCGCGGCCACATCGCAAGACGGGATGCGGCCGCCCACCAGATCGAACAGGGTCGAGCGTCCCGGGCCGTCGACGGGCCTGATCTCGCCCGCGTCCTGCAACGCCTCCAACGCCGGCCGTATCACGGGCATCCGGAGGATCGTGAACAGCCCGAAGTCTGCGGCCGTCGCCGGGCCGAACGCCTGCAGGTACCGCAGGAGAAGCCACCGCGCCGACGCGGCTGGATCCGGGCGACGGAGCCGCCCTTGCCCCGCGACGAACGCGGCCGGCCGGCCGAACGACCACGGATGGCCCGTGGGTGCGTGCTGCAGCGGCGCGAACCGCCGCATCGCCCACCAGACCTGGCGGCCTCCCGCGCCGAACCGTTCCTCGATCAGCGCCTGGACCCGCTCGCCGGACGTGGGCCGGCGCAGCGCGCGCACCAGGTCGGGAAGGAAGGCGTCGACCGCCGCGGCATCGACCCCACCCGACGTGAACCGATCGTCGAAGACCCTCGACCCCCGGAGGCTCGGCGCGAGTGCGTCGTACGTCGCGGCCCAGTCGTCCGAGGCCACCGCATGCAACGTCAGTCGGATCAACGATGCCTTCACCACCGACCGGTTCAGGAACGCCGCGTCCAGATCCGCGGGGTCGAATCGAGTGATCCGGTTCCAGAGCGCCAGGTAGGGCGACGCGGGCTCCTGCGCCTGCAGCGCCAGGACGCGCCGCACGGCATCCGTGACATCCATCGTCCGCCGCCGGAGCAGGAGCTGCCGGTCGAGCGTGGCGCGGTTGAGCTGCCGAGGCGTGAGCGCCGGCCGGGACTTCACCGGCCGGTTGCCCCCGGTCGCTCCCACATGTCCCAGCGACCGACGACACGCATGCCGACCCGTTCGTACGCGCCGGTCGCTCCGGTCACGTTCTCCGCGTCCACGTTTGTCCTGCGCAGTCCGAGTTTGTCCTGCGCAGTCCGAGATCGTCCGCGATGGCTATCTCGTGACCTCGGTGATCGTCACGCCCGCCCCAATGCTTCCAGCTGATAGCTCGTACTTCAGCGTATCCAAGACGAGCCGTTGGGTATGCGAGGCGCTCTATCTCCTGACCCCTCAAGTGCATGAGGGGCAGTTCCATTCCTCTACGGGACGGTCCGCGGCGGTCGCCGGCCCGAGGGGGTTTGCGTCCGGAGGCAGTGGGCGCCGGGGGCGCTCGACCTGCTTCGTGTCGGCGTCGTAGGTCGTTACAGGACCTTCGACGGCGTGGACCGCGTGTCGTACTACGCGGAGCAGAATCGGCGGAGCTGCGGGATGAGGCACGTCGAACGAACCGCAAGGGCACCGACGTCACCGAAGCTGTCGCCCTCAGTGTCACGTCGCTTCCGGCGCGGCCGGACGTGTTAGGCTGACGTTATCCACCATTGGTGGAACCGCCCAAGACGGGGCGTACCCGCGAGTACATCGCGACCTTGCCTTTCCCGGTTCCCTGAGATCGAGGAGGCAAGCATGGCCCACTGGCCAAAGACCGTGAGCGGCAATCTGCTGGCGATCATGTTCGTGGCCGTCGCAGCGCTGGCACTTGTGCAGATCTCGATGGCGCTATCGGGTACGTTCGTCTGGGCGTCCCTCGCTGTTCTCGCACTCGCGTGCATCGCTGTCATCACCTGGCGTCGAAGGGCTCTGACGGCGCACGACCTGGCCGTCGCCGATGCACCGTCGTTCGCGGACGATCTCCGTCGCATGCACGACAAGGAAGCTCTCCAGGCCAACACGCCATAGAGCTGGGCCCGTCCGCCGGGCTAGACTCGAACCGCTCATGGTCAAGCCGTGGCGGGTTCGGCTCGAGTTGGCGAGGGATGACGACGGTCAGTTGAGCGATGAGGGGGTCGCTGAGCTGACCGAACGGCTCACGGAGGACCTCGGCCAGCCCGTTCTTTCTCGCGGGGACTCTGGAACCGTGCTCGTTCAGATGACACTCGAAGCGACGAACGAGTCGGCGGCGAGGGCTGCGGCGGAACGTATGCTGCGGGATCGGGCGCAAGCCGTGTGGGTGGCACTGGGCCTGCCCCCGTTCACGATCACGTTCGTCGACGCGAGGCTGGAGGGTGCCACCTAGCCTGTCCTACGAAGAAAGGGACCCACCAAGGTGGGTCCCTTTCCTCCTCACGACCGCGCTCATGCAGCGCACAGGCGGGCCGGTTCTACGACCGGAACGGTCGATCAGACCGCAGCGGGAACACCCTCGTAGAAGGCGAGGTCGCCGACCTGATTCGTCCGCAGCTCGGCCCGGTCCGCGATGTGCTCACGGTCCCAGGTCTCGGAGATGCGGGTCGCGGCGTCGGCGTCCTTGCGTGTCTCCCACAGGCTGAGCGAGACGCAGGTCTTGTCGCCGGAGTCGGCCAGGCCGTACCGGATGAAGCCGGGCTGGTTCCGGAACTCGCGCAGCATCCCGTCCTGTGCGACGTCGGCGAGCTCCTGGAACGAGCCCTTCTTGATCTCGTACGTAGCGATGCGAACGTGCCTCATGCGTGTTCTCCTTTGCTCGTGTGCCCCTGACCAACCAGGGCCAACGTGAGCGAGATCCGAGCGGATACGCTCGGGCATCAGGCCTTCGCTGGAACCAGCGAGATGGGACCGGATCGGTGGAGACGATCCCCGTGCGTCCTCTTCTCCCGACATGTACGGGGGTCGCGTCTGCTTGGAGTGTACGTCTTTGCCAGGTACCCACGACCGGTCGTATGAGGAGACACCGTCGTAGGAGCGCGACTCCTCCGCAGACGATGATGGAGTGACGCATCACCCAAAGGGATCGTTGCGTACAGGGCCGTGCGGAACACCGTCGACTTCCAGGTGTTGGGTGTCGGATCGGCACTGGAGCTGTCAGTCGCGGCCGATCTTCAGCGAGCGATCAGGCTGCCACTTCGGCGGGAATGGTGTACGAGCTCGTGATGTCTCGCAGCGGAACCCTTGCGAGCATGCCGGCACGAGTGAGCACGATGTACGTCTGCGCCTCGTCGTCGAGGTACGCGACCCGGCCAACGACGGTGCGGGCGTATCCGCCGCGGGACTCGACCTTGAACGAACGCTCGGGGGATCGGGACTCGGATGCGGTGTCTCGAGGGGGATCCAACGGGGCCGTCGGCTGGACAGGCGATCTCGTCGGAACGTCGATGCGGACCGGATCTATGAGGGTGGTCATGCCGCTTTCCTCCAGAGGGGCTCCCCTCGGCCCATCGCAGATCGGTCCCACTGGGCGGCGTATTCGCCACGCGACTCGCCCTTGAACGAACGCTCGGGGGATCGGGACTCGGATGCGGTGTCTCGAGGGGGATCCAACGGGGCCGTCGGCTGGACAGGCGATCTCGGTGGAACGTCGATGCGGACCGGATCTATGAGGGTGGTCATCGTGCCTCCCCGCTTTGAGGGGCTGCCCACGGCCTCTTCGCAAACGGTCCCACCGGATGGTGCGTCTATCCCATTGTCTCACTCCGGGAGAGGGGAGAGACGTTTGAAGTCCCGAAGAAGGGCTGTTCAGCGAAGAGGGCGTGAACGGCAGCCCGCCCTCGTCGATCGCTGACCCGCGAGCTACTTGTGAGTCGATGAACCCATCGAAGAAGCGCCAGAGCGCGTGGCTTTCGCCTTCTTCGCCTGGCGCTTCTCCTTCAGCGACTTGCTCGCCGCGGTCTTCGAGCTCTTCGAACCGCCCTTGTCCTTGTTCGGCATAGTTCCCCCCTCGAGGAGAGACCCGGGTGCTGAACGTACCACTCTTGGATAGGCCTCTTCGGTGTGGCGGTGTCACGGCTCCTTCTTACGCACTCGGCAGCCTTCGCACTCGGAGCGCGATCGGCAACTCGCCAGCTTGAGCAAGTCACGATCGGCAACGCAAGCATCTGCCGGGGTGGCGAACCAAGTACACTGGTCGTGCAGGTGCCAATCTGCGATTCGCGAGTAGCGACCGACCCGTGGCCTAGCGGCCCACCCGCCCCTCGCCTCCACGAATCTCAAGGGATCCAGATGGAGGCGGCCTCGTGGTCAAGTGCCCCAACTGCACGAAGGTTCAACTGGTGTACGTCAAGGGCCCCACACGCACGTCCTGCTACTACTGCGGCGCCCGATGGGTCCAGTCCGGAGATGAGCAAGATGGCGTTATCGGACAGGAGTCGCCGCGGTCGGCGATGCGGTCTATGACTCAGGTGCATCCAACGATGGAGGAGACGAGATGACAGCCAAGCTGATCACGTTCGATACAGAGGCTCGTCGCGCCCTCGAGCGGGGGCTCGACAAGGTCGCAGGGGCGGTCAAGATCACGCTCGGGCCCAAGGGCCGCAACGTCGTGCTCGCCAAGAGCTGGGGCCCGCCAACGATCACCAACGACGGGGTCTCCATCGCGAGCGAGATCGACCTGGAGGACCCACAGGAGAACATCGGAGCGCAGCTCGTCAAGGAGGTCGCCAAGAAGACCAACGACGTGGCGGGAGATGGGACGACCACGGCCACCGTGCTCGCCCAGGCCATGGTGAAGCACGGTCTTCGGAACGTGACCGCCGGCGCCAACCCGATGGCGCTCAAGCGCGGCATCGAAGCCGCGGTGGAAGCGGCGGTTGAATCCCTCGGCCACCAGGCGTTGGACGTAGAGGACAAGGCCGACATCGAGCACGTCGCTTCCATCTCGGCGGCGGACCCCGAGATCGGCGAACAGATCGCCGAGGCCATGGACAAGGTCGGCAAGGACGGTGTCATCACCGTCGAGGAGTCCCAGACCTTCGGCATGGAGCTCGAGTTCGTGGAGGGGATGCGGTTCGACAAGGGCTACATCTCTCCGTACTTCGTGACCGACCCGGAACGGATGGAGGTCTCCTACGAGGATCCCTACGTCCTGCTGTTCGAGGGCAAGGTCTCGAGGGTGGAGGACATGCTCCCGGTGCTCGAAAAGGTCGTCTCAGCGGGACGTCCGCTGGCGATCATCGCCGAGGACGTCGAGGGCCAAGCCCTTGCCACGCTCGTGGTGAACAAGATCCGCGGCACGTTCAATGCCGTAGCGATCAAGGCCCCAGGCTTCGGCGATCGCCGCAAGGCGATGCTCCAGGATCTGGCCATCCTCACGGGTGGGCAGGTCATCTCCGCCGAGGTCGGGCTCAAGCTCGAGAACGTCACCCTCGACCTGCTCGGCAGCGCCCGGAAGGTCGTTGTGACCAAGGACGACACGACGATCGTCGAGGGCGGCGGCAAACGGGAGGAGATCAAGGGTCGGGTCAACCAGCTCAAGGCCGAGATCGACAAGACGGACTCCGACTACGACCGCGAGAAACTTCAGGAACGCCTGGCCAAGCTCTCCGGCGGCGTTGCCGTGATCAAGGTCGGTGCGGCCACCGAGGTGGAGCTGAAGGAGAAGAAGCACCGCATCGAGGACGCCGTCTCGGCGACCAAGGCGGCCGTCGAAGAGGGGATCGTCGCCGGTGGAGGCGTGGCGCTGCTGCAGGCCCAGGCGGCCCTGGACAAGGTCGATCTCGAAGGCGATGAGCTTACGGGCGTCGGCATCGTCCTCCGCGCGCTCGAGGAGCCGATCAAGCAGATCGCCTCGAACGCCGGCTTCGAAGGCGGCGTGGTGATCGAGAAGGTCCGCTTGCTCGACCCGGGGTGGGGCCTGAACGCGGTCAGCGGCCAGTACGTCGATATGTTCAAGGCGGGCATCGTCGACGCGGCGAGGGTGACTCGCTGCGCCCTTCAGAACGCTGCCTCGATCGCAGCACTGTTCCTGACGACCGAGGCCGTCGTGGCGTCGAAGCCGGAGAAGACGCCGGACCTGCATGGAGGCCCCGGGGACATGGACTTCTAGTCCCGATCGGTTCCATTCGGAGGCAGGTTGTCGCCTTCAGATCACGGCTCCACGGAGCCGTCGCGCGAGCGTATGAGGAGGGGCATGAAGGCGTTCGGACTTGCAGACAAGGGAGCTCCGGCGGCAGTGATCGAGGTCCCGACCCCCGAGCCGGGGCCGGGCGAGGTCCGGGTGAAGGTGCGAGCTTCCTCGGTGAACGGGTTCGATGTGTTCGTCGCGAAGGGCATGGCCCGGGGCATGATGGAGCACCGGTACCCAGTCGTGATCGGCAAGGACCACGCAGGCGAGATCGACGCGCTGGGCGAGGGAGTGACGGGGTTCGCCGTGGGCGACGAGGTCATCGGTATCGTCCCCACCGAGCCGCACCTGTGGCGCGGCGCCTACGCCGAGTTCGTGGCCGTGCCTCTCGACGGCTTCATCGTGCACAAGCCGGGGAACCTCGACTTCGAGCGGGCCGCATGCCTCGGGCTCGCAGCCCTCACGGCGTTCCATTGCGTGGAGACGGTCGAGGCATCCGAGGGCGACGTCGAGCTCGTCGTGGGCGCGACGGGGGGCGTGGGCGCGTACACCGTTCAGCTCGCCGCGGCTCGCGGTGCCAAGGTCGTCGCATCGGCGCTGCCTCAGGACAAGACCTGGATCCGCGGGCTCGGCGCGGACGAGATCGTGGATTACTCGGGCGACGTCGTGGCGGCGATGCGGGGACGGTATCCCGAGGGGGTCGACGGCCTGATCGTCGCGGCGCACGTCGGTGACGGGTTCGGCGCCCTTGACCGACCTCGTGAAGAACGGCGGGAGGATCGCCTCCACGGTAGGCGGCGCCGACGTGGAAGCGCTCGCCCAACGCGGTGTCGTCGCGACGAACCTGATCGGTCACGCCGACCCCGAGACCTTCGCGCGAGTCGTCCAGATGGCGGCGGACGGCATGCTCAGCGTCCCGATCACGAGGTCGTTCACCTTCGACGAGCTCCCGCAGGCGCTCCGGCTCGTCGGGGAGGAGCGCTCGCGCGGCAAGTTCGCGATCAAGATCTCGCCCTGACCGGCGCCGTGTAACCCGCCTTCGACGCGGCAGGGGGTTGTAAACGAAGACGCGCTCCGGCCAGCCGGCGGCAGATGTGTAACTTGACAGATACGTAACCATTACATTACGGTCGCGTCGATGATCAGTGCCTTAAGAGCCATCGCGGCACCTCGCAGGCAGGAGATCCTTCGGCTCGTCTGGAACCAGGAGCGGGCGGCGGGCGACATCGCACAGCACTTCGACGTGAGCCGGCCGGCTATCTCGAAGCACCTCCGCATCCTGAGAGAAGCGGGCCTCATCGACGAGCGCCGGAAGGGCACGCAACGCCTCTACCTCGCACGGGCGGAGTCGCTCCTGGAGCTTCGGCGGTTCCTGGACAGCTTCTGGGACGAAGGCCTCCAGGCGATCAAACAGGCGGCCGAGTCCGGATCCCGGGGAAGTGAGCGAGGATGACGACCGCACCTCCGGACATCGTGCGCGAGGTCGTGATCGCAGCTCCGCCCGACGAGGTGTTCCCGTACTTCACCGATCCCGAGAAGATGATCGTCTGGAAGGCGGTCGAGGCGACACTCGATCCGCGCCCCGGTGGCGTCTTCCGTATCGACGTCACGGGTCGCGACGTCGCGCGCGGGGAGTACATCGAGATCGATCCACCGCGACGGGTCGTGTTCACGTTCGGTTGGGAGGCCGACGGCTCGCCCGTCCCGCCGGGCTCGACCACCGTCGAGATCACCTTGATCCAGGATGGTGATGGGACACGGGTTCGCCTGGTGCACAGCGGCGTACCCGATGAGATCCGCGCCGGCAGCGCCGAGGGATGGGACCACTACCTACCGAGGCTGGCGATCGCCGCCGAAGGAGGCGCCCCCGGTCCCGACCCTTGGGCCGTTCCGGCGCACACGACCGATGGGAGGAGCGACTGATGGACACCGAACGGAACAAGGCCAACCTCCAACGGCTCTACGAGGAGGTCATGAACGGCCACCGGGTCGACGCCGCCGACGATCTGATCACCCCGGACCGGCCTGACCACGATCCGAACCTCCCGCCGGAGTTCACGGAGGGTCGAGCGGGGTTCAAGCGACTGTTCACGATGTTCATCGAGGCCTTCCCGGACCTTTCCTTCGAGAACGAGCAGATGGTCGCCGAAGGAGACCTGGTGGCGGCGCACAACCTGATGCGCGGTACCCAGCAGGGAGCGTTCATGGGCATCCCTCCGACAGGGAACTCCTTCGCGGTGTACGCGTCGGACGTCTGCAGGTTCACCGACGACGGGATGATCGCCGAACACTGGGGCGTCTTCGATATGGGTTCCTTGATGCAGCAGATCGGGGTTGCGCCCGGCACCGCACCGGCAACGTAGAGTTCTCGCATGATCGAACCGGTCGTCCTTTTCGGTTGGAGCGGCTTGCTGGTCTGAAGGCTCCGAGAACGTTGGGCCGACTGGGATGTTCGCCCTTCTCGTCGATCTCGGCATACATATTCCACGTGTGAGCGAAAGAGGACGAAGTAACGAGCTGACGCGTGAACCCCGGGAGCGCACCCTCTCGATCCGCCCCTTCCGCTCCATATGCGCACACTCGGAAAGGAGCGAGGGGGCCTCAGGCGCCGGAGCGCGTGGCAAGTTCTTGCGGAACGCGACGGGCCATCGTCACCCGCGAGCCCGGCGAAGCAGCGTCCACCGGGCAGGAAGTCGCCGGCCGTCAGTCCTCCCAGTCGATCATGGAACGCGTCCAGGGTTCGTTCCCAGAAGGAGCGCCGTGGTGATGAGCCCGCAGAGCACGATGACGCCCGCGATCATCACGGCGATGCTCGGAGCAGGCAGGGGTTCGCCTGCGCGGATCGCGACGTCCATCGCCCGCCACCGGCGCCGTGCGAGGGCAGCGGTCACGACACCCGCCAGGATCAGCAGGACCCCAACCGTCTCCCACGCCCACTGGAGCGTCTGCCCCGCCAGGAGCCGGGCGGCTGCGACGCCGGAGGCGACGAGTGCGAGCGCCGTCCGCAGCCAAGCAAGATACGTCCGTTCATTCGCTAGTTGGAACTGCGCCTCAGGACTACGCCGTTCGCTCATATGCGCACCTCGCTTTCGAGATGCCGAGAGCCTAGCGCGTGCCACAAGACGGACTTCGCGACCGGGATCCTGAGGCTGGAGTGGGGAGCGTCTCCACGGCTACTTCCGTATTTCGACTAGCGGTGCAGTGAGCCGTGTGTCGTCGATCAAGGCATCTCGAGGCATGAAGACTCTGTGTCGCTTCAACTGGAGGAAGAAATCGGCGAATCAGAAGGGCTGTGCCTCGGTGCAACCCTACGCCCGCTCGCGGACGACATGCTTCGGAGGCTTATCGTCGCGCAGGCCAAGGTAGCGCGGATGTCGGAGCTTGCCGTCCGGGGTCCACTCGCTGAAGCCGACCTGTGCGACGAGCTTCGGTAGTACCCAGTGCACGCCCTTCGTTGACACGCCTTGTGCGTCGCTGACCGGTGGAACCGTCTGCTCGAGGGGGCGAAGGAGTCCCGTGAGCCTGGTGAGCTCGCGCTCGTTGAAGCCCGTACCGACCTTGCCGCCGAACCGCAGCGCGCCGTCTTCGTGGTAGCCGACCAGCAGGGCTCCGAGCCCGGAGCGTGACCCATGGGGGTCGGTCCATCCCAGCACGACGAACTCCTGTTCGTTCACGCACTTGAACTTCAACCAGTCCTTCGAGCGGCCGTGCGTGTAGGGAGCCGAGGCACGCTTGGCGATGAGGCCCTCCCAACCCTTCTCGCACGCAGCGCGGAATGCGACCTCGCCCTCCTCGGCCAGGTGCTCGGAGATACGGATCGGGTCCGTGAAGGCGAGCGCGCGATGCAGCACCGACTTCCGCGCGAGCAGAGGCAACTCGGAGAGGTCGTATCCATCGAACCAGATCAGGTCGAACAGGTAGAAGACCACCGGCACGGCCGCGACCTGTGCCGCGCTGGGTCTCGCGTTCTGCATCCGCCCCTGCAGGCGCGAGAACGAGGTCACGTCGCCTTGGAAGGCGACGATCTCACCGTCGGCGATCATCGGTGCGGTGTCGTCCCGAAGGATGGCTTCGATGAGATCCGGGTAGTGGGACGTGCGGTCCTTCTCGTTCCTCGTGATCAACCGGACGCTCGAGCGTCGCCTCCACAGGAGCGAACGCTGACCGTCGAGCTTGGCCTCGTAGACCCACGCCGGGTCGGAGAATGCGTGCTTGGCCAGCGTGGCCAACATGAGCGGCGTAAAGGCCGGCATCGCGCGACGCCGGAGCAGTCGTCGATCGGATGCGTCGAGTTCGCCGAGGATCGGGTTCATAGGGTTGCGGGCCGGCGTCGCTCGCATCCTACGTCCCAGCGCGAACCGGATCGTGTCCTCCTATCGCTCGAGCGTGCGACGCGGAGCTGAACGGAGCCCCGGTCGCTGTTAACGCGTTCGTTACCTGCGGCTCACGCCTTCCGCTCTCCGCAGGCGCTTAATTGCCTCCAACCGGCGAACATGAGGAGGAAGGCGATGGGGGTCGACAGCGGCGACACGGCGTGGGTGCTGGCTGCGGCGGCGCTCGTGATGTTCATGACCCCCGGGCTCGCCCTGTTCTACGGCGGGCTCGTCCGGGCTAAGAACGTGCTCGGCACCGTGATGCAGTCGTTGATCGCACTCGGCGTCGTCACGGTCCTGTGGGTGCTCGTCGGCTATTCGATCGCCTTCGGCCCCGATCTCGGCATGCTGATCGGCGGGCTCGACCACTTGGGCCTGCGAGGGATCGGCGCCGAACCGATCGCCCTGGCACCGACCGTCCCCGCCTCGGCGTTCATGATCTTCCAGCTGATGTTCGCGGTGATCACGCCCGCGCTCATCACGGGTGCGTTCGCCGAGCGGATGCGCTTCGGCGGGTACCTCCTGTTCCTGGCGCTGTGGTCGGTCCTCGTGTACGCGCCCGTGGCGCACTGGGTCTGGGGGGGCGGATTCCTGGGCCCGGCCGGCCTCGGGGCGCTGGACTTCGCCGGTGGGACGGTCGTGCACGTGAACGCCGGCGCAGCCGCACTGGCGGCGGCGCTGTACCTGGGGCGCCGACGCGGCTTCGGGACCGGCGCGCTGCGCCCGCACAACGTGCCGATGATGTTGCTCGGGGCGGGGATCCTGTGGTTCGGGTGGTTCGGGTTCAACGCCGGCAGCGCGCTCTCGGCCGGCGAGCTTGCCTCGAGCGCGTTCGTCGCCACCCACCTCGGCGCCGCCGGCGGGATGCTCGGATGGCTCGTGCCCGAGCGGCTGCGGCACGGGCGCGCGACGACGATCGGCGCCGCAACGGGTGCGGTGGCGGGCCTCGTCGCGATCACCCCCGCATCCGGGTACGTCGCGCCGCTCCCAGCGCTCGTGATCGGCCTCGTCGCGGGCATCGTGTGCTTCGCGGCCGTCGAGCTGAAGGGGCGGCTGGCGCTCGATGACTCGCTCGATGTCGTCGGCGTGCACCTGGTCGGGGGCATCGTCGGTGCCTTGCTCACCGGGGTGTTCGCGAGCCTGGTTGTGAACCCCGCCGGCGCGGATGGGAGCCTCGCGCAAGTTGGGCGTCAGGCCGCCGCGGTGGTCGTGACGCTGATCTTCTCGTTCGCCGCGACGATGGCGATCCTGCGCCTCGTCGACCGGCTCGTGGGGCTGCGGGTGGACGAGCAGGCGGAGGAAGAGGGGCTGGATCGCTCGCAGCACGGCGAGAGCGCCTACGTGTTCGGCGAGGGCGTCAGGGCTTCCCGCCCGGTCGCGTTCGACCCCGATGCCGAGCTCGCCCAGCTCCGGGAGCAGCTGGTGGTGGAGGCGACGCGTCGTGCGGTCCAAGCCCTGCGGAGCCCCGATCCGCTGGACTGAAACTCGGCGTAGACCATGAACGACACGTCGCCTCGGTGACCTCGGTCACCGGCCGCACTCGCTGCGACGTGTGAGAACTTCACCATTGGGATCGAGGAGGCGGATCCGTGAAGCAGATCAGGGTCGAGCGGAAGAGTCGTATACGAGAGCGCCCCGATCGCTCCGCCGTGCTGCCCCTCGATCCCCGCGACCCGGACATCGCGCGGGCGAAGCTGCTCCTGCGCCGTGGGGGGTCCGAACGTTCCCCACGGAATCGGGTGCGCAGCGCACTCGGTGACGATCGGTGGCCTTAACCACTTGACCGGTTGGACCTGAGGATCCACCTCCGCTTCATTCCGCCGGGCCATCTCGGATCACGCCGCGCACCTCGTCCAGCGAGACTCCCGGCTCCAACGCCGTCATCCACCAGGTGGCGCCGGCCTCGATGTACGGGGCGACATCGCCGCCCGGGGGCAGCTCGACGGCGACGTCGTATGTTGCCGTGTCGTCGTCGCGAAGGTCGCGCACGGCCGCGACGGCTTGCCCGAACTGATCCACGTTCTCGAGGTTGACCGGGAAGAAGCCGTCGTAACGGGCTGCGCGCCGTAGCGGCTTGACGTTTCCCGGGAAGGCCGCGATCCACACCGGTATCCGTGGCCGTTGCACAGGCCGAGGCAGGAACTGCATATCGTCGACGACGTAGCGCCTGCCGTGATGGTTGACGGGCTCGCCTGACCACGCCGCCGAAAGGATCTCGAGGGCTTCGTCGAGCATCTCGCCGCGCGCCCGATCATCGAGCTCCTCCCCGGTCTTTGAGAACTCCCCGGCGAACTGGTCTCCGCCCAGACCGACGCCGAGGATGAGACGGCCTCCGCTGAGTACGTCCAGCGTCGCGGTTTCCCTAGCCACCTTGGCGGGGCGGCGGCGCGCAGGGGGGGTGACCATGGGACCGAGCTTCACCTGTTCGGTGGCTGCTGCGATCGCCGCCAGGGTGATCCAGGGATCGGCGACGTGCTTGATCGGCTCACGCCAGCGGAGCTGATCCCACACGAAGACCCCGTGCCAACCCCGCTCCTCCGCGTCGGCGGCCAGACGTGAGACCACGCCCGGGTCGGCAAGCTCCTCGAACAGCGGCAACCACAGTCCCGAGCGCATGTCGTTACGAAAGGAAGCCGTGCAGCCGATCGGCGAGCTTTTTGAGCCGACTCAAGGCGCTACGACTCCTTCTTCAGACCCAAGTAGTGGTCACGCTGGCTCTTGTCGAGGTGTTCGACGGCATATCGCAACTCCGTGCGCGGCATGGTTGCAGCGAACCGGTCGAGGAAGTTCAGCAGTCCGTCCGGGTCTCGCTTACCGGCCTCGCGCACCCACCCACCAACGGCCTTGTGGATCAGGTCGTGGTCGTCATCGACCAGCACCTCGGCGATCTTGAACGTCTCCGCTGTGTCGTCCTGTCGGATGAAGTAGTAGGTGGCGACGATGGCGGTTCGGCGCTCACACATGTCCTTGGACCGGGCCAGCTTGTACAGGATGTCGCGCGGCTTGTCGAACAGGTAGCCGCCGACCACGTACGGCGCGCTTCGATCCACCAGATCCCAGGTGTTAATCCTGTCGTGGCGACGGATGTAGAGGTCGAACAGCTCCTTGCGACGCTTCTGCGGCGTGCGCTTGTTGCGGGCTTGGAAGTCCATGATGCTGACCGCGCCGACCCGCACCTCGTGAACCGGGCTGTCCAGCAGGCTCTCCACCTCGTCCAGCGGCATGTCGGTGAACTCCTTGGCCAGCGCGAAGACATCGCCCATCCGCGCGCCGATTGAGACGTCGACGTCACGGTAGTCCTTCAGCCCAGGTTTCAGATAGCGCTGTGCGTTCTTGACGTGCTCCGGCGCACCAAGTGGTGTCAACCGCTCGATGAACTGCTTCGCGTTCAGCCGTGTTGCTATCCGAGCACCTCGCCCTCGGTCGGGTCATCGCGGAACCTACCAGCCGCGACAGCACACAGAGCTGAAGAGCGGATACACGGCGCAGCGAACCGTGCGTCGTCTACGTGGAGCACAATCGGCCGATCGCGAGGATTGGTGCCCCAGGCACGAGTACGTCGCTGGCCAGCGCTCAGGTTGTCACAGATGGGCCGTGGACGCGGAGCATCTCACACGCCTGCGTGAGGTTGGGAATGAGTGTCGCTAGCTCACGCGGCTGGGACTTGCGGCCGAGGGCATATAGGAGGCCGATGGCCAGCGTTGCAAGGTGTTGCAATCGCTGCACTACGAGGGAACCCGGCCTGCCCACCAGGACGTCACGGCGGGGTGCGGCAGTGATCCCGTCACGGGCACTGCGCGCCGGCGCCGCAGAGGATCAGATCCTCGTCTTGGTCGATGAACGTCACGAGTTGGGACCGCGGAACGAACGAGAGCCCGCCGTCCGGTTCGAAAGACGGCACCGGGTCGAGCCCAGCGGGAAGAGACGACCGATAGGTGACGCAGCCGCCCTCGACCCGCAGGATCGTGCTTCCGGGTTCACCGCCCGCCGTCGGGCACGTGCGTGCCAAAGTCACGCCCACCGCTGCCGAGGTCGGTCCCAGCTGCAGCTGGAACGAACCGGGGCCACCGTCCCCGCTGGTTACTGTGAGTTCGAAGTTCGCGCGGCCGCGCACGATCGTCGCGGCGGAGATGCTCCAGCCCAAGGGAAGCGACTGGATACACGGCAGGCGCGTGGCCGAGGGCACCGCCTGGGCCATCAGGATCATCGTTCGGTTGGTTTCGCACGCTGGGGTCGCGACGTTGCCCCGGCTCGGGAAGAACAGCGAGATGCTGAAGGCGCCCGCAGCGATGACGAGGAGCAACGTCAGGAGTATCAGCCCGACTCGCCGTAGGCTCCACCGCTGGATCCGGACGCGCGGGCGCGGGGGTGCCGCCGCCCGGAACTGCTCGAGCAGGTCGCGTCCGTCCCGCTTCATGAAGTTGCGGAGCTGCGTCGGGCTCGCGACACCACGTGTCGCGGCGAACGCCTCCGAGAGCTCCTCCGGGGTGAAGTACGCGAGGGCCTTCTCGTACACCGTCTGCGCGTCGGACCGGAGCGCGAGTACCAGCATCATGTTCCCGAGGTCCACCGCCTGCCGCCACGGGGAGGGTCGGACCTGAACGAAGAAGACGTCGATCAACCGGAGATGCCCGTCTTGCACCATGAGGTTCGCGGGCTTGATGTCGCGGTGGGCAAGCCCGATGTCCCACATTCGACGGATCATCTGGAGTCCCTCGTCTATCACGCGGCCGTCGATCTCGACGTCGCCGATCTCCTCGGCGTCGTCGAAGAACTCCATGGCGATCAGGTACTCACGCTCTGGCGTGATCTCGACGATGCCCAGCGGCGTGGGCGTGGCGAACCCGTACTCGCCCAGGAGGCGCAGCGTGTAGTCCTCGTACTCCACGAACCGCCGGACCGTCTTGAACGGCGTCTCGTCCTCGAGCCGGCCGTACAACATCGTCCGGCCAAGCTTGTACCAGCGGTCCGCACGCACGTGGTTCTTCGCATACAGCTTCGCGAACACCGACCGTTCGACGCCATGCTCGTCGGCGACGCGAAGCTTCAGCGGCGTCGACCCACCCGAGCCCTCGAGCCCAACCAGCTTCATCTCGAGGATCGTGAGGCCAAGCTGCTCCCGCAACGCGCGCGTGATCGCGTCGCCGCGTCGGCCGCCGACGTCGAGATGGGCCGACTTGCCGCGGCGCCCGTAGGTCACGGGGAAGGCGTCGTTGGGGACGAACGCGCGGAACAGCGCGACCGGGATCGCGACCCCGAGGATTACCCCGAAGACGGCGTCGGAGGGATGCTGGATCCCCAGGTAGGTCCGCAGCAGCCCGACGGCCACTACGACCGCTGCCGTCGCCAGCTTCGCGTACCAGCGGGGCCGGCCGGCAACGACGTCCATGTAGACCATCCCCACGAGGACAGCCGTGAGCGCCGCGACCGGCAGCGAGGGGGACGAGAACCCTTCCCAGTCGGCGATCGCGGTGATGCTGTATGGGCGCGGCCGTGCGGCCAGCTCGTACAGGAGCGGGGCGACGATCTCGAGCACAGCGAGGCTGATGAGGAAGACGACGAGATGACGCCACCGGCCGAACACGGCGGCGATCGCCACGGCGACGAGCCCCAACGTCGGAAGACCCCAGCGGGATCCCAGCCAGTTCAGGCCGCGCGCGAACGAGTCGAGCCATGGGGTTCTCGCCGACGTCACGGCCCGGATGAACACGGCGTCGAAGCGATCGAGCGGGCCGGTCGTGAAGTGCAGCCAGATGGTCCCGGAGACCACGACGACCAGGACGGCCGCCAACCAGAGCTTGCCAGTCAGGCCGATCATCTTCGGCAGGGCTGGCGGCGCGCCGGTCGGACGCCGCTGCCGATGGGCCTCGGGCACGACGAGGAGACGATCCGCCGATCTCGGTGCTCGCGACGGCCTGTCTATAGGATCACCCCTCAGAGGATCCTCGCACGATCGTCGCGAGACTGGAATCCCACGCTTAGTCGCCTCGACCTCATTCTGGCTCGCGCCGAAGGGCGTGGGAAGATGCATGCGTCGCAACGCTGCGACGCCGGCAGCGGCGGCCGAATTCCAACACTTGGTACGCAGATGGTTGTCAGGAGCGTCCTTCCGGCGATTCAGGTCCCATATCGATCATCTCGTGGTTCAATCGCGAGGACGCTCCGTTCGCGGCGGGCAAAAATTCGTCGCGGTCCGACGCCGGTGGCGTCGACCACGGTCGGGCGACCCCGTCCGTCGGACGGGACTACGCCCGTGCACCGCGGTGCGGCAAGTGTGATGCGGAGCTGCCGCGTCGGCTGAAGGAGCCGGTCGCCGGTGGGTCCGTGCGGTGGACCGTCTGCGGGCAGTGCGGGAGGATCAGCATGGCCGCCGCGTTCATGTCGGGTGAAGAGATGGACCGCCAGGCCGACATCATCGGCTCGAAGATGACCATCACCGACACGTGGGCCGACGCGCACATGCAGAAGGTCCGTGCCGCGAACCCCAGGCGAAGTGCCAGCGCGCGCTCCGTGTGAAGCAGCGGCGCGAGCTTCGACAGATCGAGAGCGACGTTGCGGAGATCAACCGCAAGGCGATCGAGATCGAGCTGGCCCAGCTGGAGTCGTTCGCCCACGGCGTGAAGAGCAGCCGTGACCCGGTGCTGGACGAGATCGAGAATGGTCGAGGCGATGTTGCGATGAGCTTCTCGAACCCCGCCAACCCGGCCGAATGCTGCCTACGTTGCCGCGTGGAGCTGGCCGAGACTCGACAGCGCGGGAGCATAACGCCCTCGTCGAACATCACGGACGCCGACGACCGTCAGCGCGCCGTCAACCAGTCGCATGCGGCCGCCCGTTGCGCGATGCGGCTGGTGCCGGTCGAGTAGAACCTGAACAAGCGGCGCTGAGGTCACCCGACCCGCGCGTGTCCGTCGCCGCTGTTGCACCTTCCGCTGCCCCGGCCCGTGACGCAGCGCAGCCGGAGAGGACAAACCGTACCAACGGCTCGCACGCTGTGACCCTCCGGCCGAAGATGCTGCGGCTCGCGCTCCTGAGTGATGAAGACACTTCCACCTGAACCCCGCTCGTCCTCTGAACGGCTCCAGGGTTCGACGAGATCCGCGACGGCGCGGCACCGTCGATCACCTGCATGTCGCTGCCGTCGGCGGCCCAGCCGGAGTAACCTCACGTGATGGCGTCGACCCAGGCGGGCGACAGGACCCGCAAGCCTCTCGGGTGGAAACGGGTCGTCGGCTACGCCATCTCGGTAGTGATCGTGGTCGCCATCTTCTGGTGGGCGATCCCGAGGTTCGCGAACTACCGGGACGTGTGGACGGCGATCAAGACGCTCACGCCGATCGAGACATGGTCGCTCGTCGGCGCGACGATCTTCAATCTCGTGACCTACTGGTGGGCGAACCAGGCGGCCCTGCCCGGCCTCGGCATCGGCAAGGCCGCCGTGCTCACGCAGACGACGACCTCGGTCGCGAACACGCTCCCGGCGGGCGGCGCGATCGCCGTCGGGCTGACGTATTCGATCCTCGACTCCTGGGGATTCAGCGGCACGAGCGTGGCGCTGTACGTCGGCGTGACCGGCATCTGGAACATCTTCACGAAGCTCACCCTGCCGATGCTGGCGCTCGTGTTCCTCACGCTCAGCGGGCACCTGACGACGACGTACATCGTGGCGGCGATCCTCGGCCTCATCGTCTTGGGCGTGGCGGTCGGCCTGTTCGCCACATTGTTCAGGAGCGAAGAGTTCGCGATCAGGATCGGGAACTGGCTCGGTCGCGTCGCGTCGTCGTTCCGCCGTCTCCTGCACAAGCCGCCGGTCACGACGTGGGGCGAGGGCGCGGCACGTTTCCGCCGGGACACGATCGTGCTGGTCGAGCACCGGTGGCTCCGGCTAAGCGTGTTCACCGTGCTCAGTCAGGTCGCGCTGTTCCTTGTGTTGCTGCTCTCGCTGCGCGCCCTCGGCGTCTCCGAGCAGGAGGTGTCCACCGCCGAGGCGTTCGCCGTGTACGCGTTCTCGCGGCTCCTCTCGGCGGTGCCGATCACCCCGGGAGGGGTCGGGCTGATCGACCTCGGGTACATCGGAGGGCTCACGGCGTTCAGCGGCGAGGAGAAGGCAGCGATCGTTGCAGCGGTCCTGCTGTTCCGCGCGCTCACGTACGCGATCCAGATCCCGATCGGCGGGTTCACGTACATCATCTGGCGGGTCAAGTCGGACTGGCGCCGTCCGGCCGACGCGGCGGCGCAGCGCGAGCGGGCCAGCTACTTCGCGACCTGAGGGAGCGGTGGTCCTGATCGACGCGCAACGGACGTCCGACCATTCGGCCGTCCACGTATGGGAACTCATCGCCGAGACTCAAGACCGTCATCGGGATTCGGGACGAGATCGACCGGCGATGCGGGCGCTCCTGGCTGAGCTTGTGCCAGCCTCGACCTAATGCATGGGCGGAGTAACTCGCCTGGAGAACGGAAGGACCCCTCAGCGAGGGGTCCATCCGTTCTGGTCATGAGATTGCCGACAGGCCCGATTCAGCCGGGGCAGCCCTCTCCTGGATCGGGGCCTCCGGCCTCCGCCTCCAGCGCGCAGATGCGGCCGTTCAGGTCGAGAACGTAGGACTCGAGACTCGCGATCCGATCGGCCTGGCGATGCACCTTGTCGCGTAGGTTGCCGAACTCGGGCTGATGGTGAGCCAACGCAGGCGCTGCAACCGCCAGCGCAAGAATCACGACGGCCACCCAAGCGAGGATGTGTCGCTTCATGTTTCACCCCCTCAGTGCGACAGGCCTACGAGTATTTCCGATACACAGCCTTGGCAAACAAGGCCGTGCTCAAACCGCGGGCTCGCCGTGCGGCGCGGGCTCCCCGTGCGCCCAATGCCCGGATGAAAATAGGATCGGTCGACGGAGACTCGTCGGTCTGCCTAGGCTCACTCGATCTCAGTCCGACGTAACCGCGAACGAGGGGGGAGCAATGGAGGGCGGAACCCGGAACGGATCGATGACGATGGCCACCAAGGTACTGGCCGCCGTCATCGCGGTCGCCGCGATCACGATCGCTGCCACCACTGGGGACTCATGGGCTGTGCGGGCGATCCTGGTGCTGGTGGCGGGAGACGTGGCTGTCAGGCTCTGGCGAGCCTGACGCGCCGGTCATCACGGGTCGACCGGAACCAAACCCCCCGAGATGACGTTGCGGCGAAGCGCTACACCGCCGGATCGCCGTGCGGCGCGGGCTCCCCGTGCGCCCAGGCCTAGCGGTCAGCCTCCGGCAGCATCCCCTTCCTCCCACCGGGGAAATGAGACTGGATGCATCGTGAAGGTGAAGCACGCGATCCAGGAGCCACCATGAAGGGAGGGCCGAATGGCCCAAAGCGCTGAAGACGTGGCTCGCGAGAGCATCGAGTGCTACAACGCCGGTGACTTCGACCGCCTCCGCTCGCTGCTCGCCGACGACTTCTACGAGGAGGAGCTCGCTACGCAGCGCCGCCTCGAGGGGGCGGATGCCCGGGTCGAGGCAGCGCAGACCTGGAAGCGAGCGTTCCCGGACGAGCACGGCACGATAACCGGGGTGTACACGAGCGGAGACACCGTGGCGATCGAGCTCACCTGGGAGGGCACGCAGAGCGGCCCGATCGCGACGCCGGACGGTCAGGAGCTGCCGCCGTCGAACAAACGCATCACGGTCAAGTCGGTCCAGGTGATCGAGATCGAGGACGGCAAGCTGAAGGCGCTCCGCCACTACTTCGATCTGATGACGCTCCTCCAGCAGATCGGAGCGATGGACCAGGCCGAAGCAGCCATAGCCAGCAGGCTGCATAGCGCAAGCGGCGGCTAGAAGCGGGCTGATCGAGAGGTCGAATCGGCGTGGAGCTGGCCTGCTTTGCCGTTTGGACCGAGAACCTGCGCTCGCTCGCGCGTCGGGAATGGGGGCTGGGCGACTAGCCAAGACCCAGGAGCGAATGGACCGTGTGTCGTCTACGTGGAGCGCAATCGGCGGATCGAGAGGGGTGGGTTAGCGGAGAGCGTTGCTGGACGCGGTGCTCCGGGCTGTTGGAACCGTTCCTGAATCCGCCGGACCGCTCCAACGACCGGCTCCCTTCTCGCGCGGGTCCCGGTGCGCCCATTCTGGGAAGCTCAGTCAGCCTGACGCAGCATCTCGACGAGCACCGCCCGCAGAACCCGGTCCTCCTCGCAGTCGATCAGGAGCTCGGCGAAGGTGCGGCTCTGGGGTAGCTTCAATACTCGCCGATCCGGTCGGCGCGCTCGATGTCGGAGAGCATGAGGACGTGGAGCAGCTCTGCGCGGGGAGCTGGCTCGAGGGCGTCGAGGCGCGGAACTGTTGATCGACCGGATCAAGGTTCACGGGATCGGAACGAAGGCGCTCGCCAGCGACTCTCCGGACTCGGCGCCAAGGTTTCTCTCGACTCGGCGCGGGTACGTTGTGGCCGTGACGGACCAGCACGATTGCCAGCCACCGACCCCGGAGTCCATCGGGCAGATCTGGACATGTCCCGTCTGCGGGGACTCGTGGGTATGCAAGGAGGGCGCGGTCATCGGCGGCGAGCAGTTCGCTTGGGTCCGTCAATCGGCCGAGGCTGAGTAGCCCCGCGCTCGCTAGGATCGACGGGATGAACTTCCCTCGAAGCTCCTCGGCCAGTCCGACATCGCTGAGCTCCTCGGTGTGGACCTAGCAGCGAGCAGTAGGCTCATCGCGATGCTCTCAAGCCATCATGAAGTGAGGCCACCCTTGAGCACGCGTGACCTCCTCGCCACTCTCATCGCGCTAGTCGTGTTGATCTGCGCGTTCGCAGCGTGCACCGGTGAGCCCGCAGGTCCAGACACCTTCCGGGGTGCAGTCACCTCCCGGGGTCGGACAGCCGTTCGCCACTCGCGCCACTTCGGTGTGCGAGGAGGCTCTCGCGTCCAAACAGAAGTGGAGCGCCTTCCCCGCCGCCAACTTCGATCCTACGCAACCCGATTCATCTGCCTTCCCCGAGGTGGGGGCATGGTTGGAGAACGAGGTCGCGCCAACGTTCGAGGCTTGGCTTGAGGACCTGAAGGCGCTCGGCGCGCCACCGACGGGGCGGCTCTCTTGGAGCGAAGTCCTGGTAGCTGTTGGCACGATCGTCGAACTGAACGACGACCAGATCGCGGCGGCCAAGGCTGACGATTCCGAGGCGTTCGTTGCGGCGACCGATGGACTCGGAGCAGTTCAGCCCGAGCTGGAACGCGCGACCGCAGCGGCTGGTGTCGCGTCGTGCGCCGACGTGCACAAGTAGCTGTTACTCATCCATTCCCTAGACGACTGGCTCCCCGTGCGGCGCGGGCTCCGCATCCGACGCCTTCAAACGGAAGACGCCCACCCGGGGGGTGCCAAGGCGGGCGTCTTCCTTCTTTCAAGACTCTGGTTGTACCCACTCACGACGTGCAGAAACTCACGCAGCCTTAACGGCGGGGCTTCTCGTCAGCCTCTCGCAGCATGCCGACGAGGACCGCCCGCAGCGTCCGGTCCTCCTCGCAGTCGATGAGCAGCTCGGCGAAGGCACGGCTCTGCGGGTAGCTCCAGAACTCGCCGATCCGATCGACTCGCTCGAACTCGGGGAGGATCAGGACGTGGAGCAGTTCGGCGTGGGGAGCAGGCCGAGCGCGTCGAGGCGCTCCCGTAGCCGGCGTTCAAGTTCATCCTGGTCGCATTAAGGTATCGGCCTTCGCGCCCGCTCGGTGACCGCGTGGACGGCGCGCTCGAGGATGTCGCACTCTCGACGCACCCGCGCGGTATGCCCACAGCCAAACTAACCCGCCTTACCAGGACCTACACCCCATCCGGCTGGCGATACACAGCACGTCATAGGCGTGTAGGTCGAAAGCCGAACGGGCAAGTGTCGACGAGCCACCCGTTGACTCGGCGCATGAGGACCGGGTCGCCTTGAACCATCGCCCAGAGCGACTTGATCATCCCGCTCGATCAGTTCTCCTTGCTGCTATCGGGGAGCACATCGTCCGGGTGCTCTTTCCTCAGATGGTCCGAGAGCTCGAGTTGGGTCGCGAACTCCTTGTCGCACACGTGACACACACCGAGTTCGTTTGGCTCGGCGAGTTGCTCATCCCGTTCGTTCATCGGTTTCCCCTTCGATCTGCGGCCGTGTTCCGCACTGAGTTCCTGCCTCCCCTTGGGCTGGGCGCACCGGGAGCCCGAGACCGCACGGCGAGCCGCTGATCTGCCTCGGATTGCCCTACGACCGCTTCCTGGCCCTTGGCTTCCTGGAACCCGTCCTGGCGCTTGTCTTCCGAGCTCCGGTCTTCCGGGCGGTGGTCTTCCGGGCACCGGTCTTCCGAGCAGTCGTCTTCCGAGCACCGGCCTTCCTAGCACCCGTCTTCCTGACACCGGTCTTGCGAGCGGTGGTCTTGCGGGCACCGGCCTTCCTAGATCTCCTAGCACCCGTCTTCCTGACACCGGTCTTCCTGACACCGGTCTTGCGAGCGGTGGTCTTGCGGGCACCGGCCTTCCTAGCACCCGTCTTCCTAGCACCCGTCTTCCTGACACCGGTCTTCCTGACACCGGTCTTGCGAGCGGTGGTCTTGCGGGCACCGGCCTTCCTAGCACCCGTCTTCCTAGCACCCGTCTTCCTAGCACCCGTCTTCCTAGCACCCGTCTTCCTGACACGGGTCTTGCGAGTGGTGGCTGACCTCGAGCTGGGCCTGCGGCCGCCAGCTTTTGCGGCCTTCTCTTTGACGATTTCGGCAGCATCATCGGCTTTGTCGACAGCGATTTCCTCCATTTTGTCGGCGACGGCGCCGATGACGCCTTGCGCTGCGTCGGTCGCAAGCACCCTCTTTCCCGCACCGACCACCTTATTGGTCACGCTCTTCCGTTCCGGCATTTGGGCCTCCTGTCGCAGATATTGAAGTCCACCGGGTTTGGCTTTTCCCAAAGCTGACTGGTCTATTCCTGTGAGGGGTCGGCCGTCATTTCCGGGTGTGCACTTGCCGAAGGCTCTGCCGGCCACTGCAGGCTACAGGGAGGAACCTTGGTGCCCCCTCGCGCAGCATCCCCGAGCAGAGGACGGGTCCGCCCAATGAAGATGTCACCAGGCGGACCCGACGCCCCCTTATGCAGCCGTCCTACGTCCAACGTCGCCGCGACCCTCGTCGTCAACCGTCGCGCGATCGGATCCACTGCGCAGCAGCGCCGCGAGGCCACCGATGAAAGCGACCACGGCGCCCGCGAGTGAAACGTACGTGCCGATCTCGACGGAGCGGCCGGTGTCTCCGACGTCGATTAGGAATGCGACGATCGTTCCGATCGCGATCGTGGACAGCGTCACTCCAAGCAGATCGGCGTCGAACCAGGACCCGACCCTCTTGTTCGCCCACATCAAGGCGGCCATCACAAGTAGGGCAAGACCGATCCCCATCACAATGCGACCGTCGGGAACGTTGAGACCACTCAGGTCAAGCGTTTCCGTCTGAGTCGTCCCGGTCGCATCAATCACGGTGCCCGATGCCCAATCGAGGAACGTCCCCACGATGACAACGAGTGCCCCGATCAGAATCGCCGGTGCTGCCATGCTTGCTCGTGCGTCCCGGTGGTCCACACTAGTCGGCGTGCGATCACGTCCTTCAAAAACGCCTATCCATGAACTCCTCCCAATCACGACTCGGACGTTCCGAGCCGTCATCTCTTGGTTACCCGTTCGCCGTGGATGCACGCTGGGGAAACCGCAATAGTTCAAAGTTTGCGTGGGGCGCCGCGCTCGCATGGCCAGTTTCGTTGACGATCCTCATTGGTTTGTAGCGTCGCGAACACAAGATCGAAGGCAAGGCCAACCGATTGAAGGAGCGTTGGTGAGGAAGCCGCCTGCGCCGAAGAGATCACCCTGGCCGATCAGGTGATGCGCCGAGGAAATAGTCCAGTCATTTTCCCCATTTCACGGTCCAACCCGTTAGGGGTCAGCGACCGCGGGTACAACATCGTCGCGGATCACCGGGCTCGGGTAGACACCGTCCCGGCGACCGCGGCTCCAAAGCGGAAACAGGCTGTAGCGATCCTAGGGAGGACCGAATGGCAACTGAACCGACAGGATCGACGCCCGAAGGCATGCAAAACACTGGATCGCCGTCGGAGGTTCCTAGCATCCCGACCGGCGATCACGCCGAAGGTGGGGGGACGCGAGAGCGGGTCCGTGCGGTGGCCGGCACCGCGGCGGATGAAGCCAAAGAGCTGGCGCGGGAGGCCGGTGGCGAGGCGCGCCAGGTGGCGCAGGAGGCCAAGCACGAGCTCCGAACGCTGACCGAGCAGGGTCGGCAGGAGCTGAAGAGCCAGGCGGAAGCCCAGACGCAGCGAGCCTCCCAGAACCTGCGGACCTTGAGCGACCAAACGCGAGCCCTCGCCGAGGGACGCTCGGACGAAACTGGCCCGCTCGCAGGCTACGTCCAAGATGTCTCGGGGAAGCTCTCGGGTTGGGCAGACAACCTGGACCGGCGGGGATTCGACGGCATGGTCGCGCAGGTCCAAGGCTTCGCTCGTCGGCGTCCAGCAGCTTTCATCGGGCTGTGCGCAGTGGCGGGATTCGCCGTCAGCAGGGTGGGCAGGACCGTGCGGTCCGAGTCCCGAGAAGAGATCGTAAGGACGCAGCCGATGCTTCCGCCTGCCGCCACGAGCTCGGCATCGACGTCGGGGCCGACGACCGACGCAGCGGTAGGTGCGAGCTCGCCGTCCTCTTCGTCGGCTGGAACTGAGCCGGTGGTGCTTCCACATGTGGAGGCCGCGTCGGAGCGGGCGAGGGGAGGTCGCTAGATGGCGACGTCGAACCGATCGACGCCGAACGGGTCACTGCGAGAGCCGTCGCCGGAGCAACCGCTGTCCGAGCTCCTCTCCAGGACGAGCAGCGACATCGCGACGTTATTCCGCAAGGAGGTCGAGCTCGCCAAGATCGAGATCAGGGACGATGTCCGAAACACGGCGAAGGCCGGCAGCATGTTCGGCGCCGCCGGCTTCGCTGGGTACCTGGCGGCGGTGCTCGCGTCCCTCGCCGTTGTGTTCGCCCTCGACCTGGCGATACCGCTGTGGGCGGCGTTCTCCATCGTGGCCGCCCTGTTCGCCTTCGTCTGCTTCATCCTTTTCCGCCAAGCGCGAACGAGGATGAGCCAGTTCACGCTGGGTCCGGAACAGACCGTCGAGACCATCAAGGAGGACATCGAATGGGCCAAAGCGCGCAGCAAGTGAGAGCCGACATCATGCGGACGAGGGAGAACCTCGGGCAGGACCTCGACGCGATCGGGGACAAGATCAGCCCACGTCAGGCGGTCCGGCGCCGGACCGATCGGGTTCGGGGCACCCTGACCGATATGAAGGAGCGGGTTATGGGTTCAGCGGAGAGCGCAACGTCTGCCGTCTCGTCCGAGGGGTCGTCGGTAGCGGGATCGGTTCGTGATGCAGCGTCGGACGTCGCTTCGTCGGTGGCTGACGCCGCCTCGGGTGCGGCCGACGCCGTTCGCCACGGGCCTGATGTCGTCAAGAAGCAGACCGAGGGCAATCCGATGGCCGTGGGCCTGATCGCCTTCGGTTTGGGTGTGCTGGCGGGCACGATCCTGCCGAGCACGCGGACCGAGAAGAGCATGGCCCCCCAGCTGCGCGAGCGAGTCGTCGAACCCATGAAGGAAACGGCGAGCGAGACTGCCCGTGAGGTGGGCCAGGACCTTCGAGGAAGCACAGAGGAAGCGGCCGAACGAGTCAAGCAGACTGCCCAAGAAGGCGCGCAACGATTGACCGAAGAGGCCCGTCACCGGATGGCGGACGTGAAGAGCGAGGTGCAGGAAGGGGCTGGGGAGGCGCGGTCAGACGGCTGAGGGCAGACGAGGGTGGAGCGGAGGTGAACATGGAGGACGCGGCCTTCGAGACTGGTCAACGGGACCATGAGGACCATGAACCCCCCGAGTGGGCTATCGAAGCCGCGAAAGGGGAGTTGAGCCACGACGCCAGCGAGGAGGAGATCCGGAGGCGCGCCGTCGAGATGGTCAAGCAGGAGAAGGGTGCCTAAAGGCCCGCTCTGCAGCTGAGAGGAGAACGATGGACGCGATGAGTCTGCTCAAAGAGGACCACCAGAAGGTCAAGAAGATGCTCTCAGAGCTCGAGTCGACCACCGAACGGGGTGTGAAGACCCGCGAGGAGCTGTTCACCAAGGTCAAGCAGGAGCTCGTCGTCCACGAGGCGATCGAGGAAGAGATCTTCTACCCGGCCTTGAAGCAGCACCCCAAGACCAAGGAGATCACCTTGGAGGCGTACGAGGAGCACCACGTCGTGAACACGGTCATGGCCGAGATCGAAGGGGTGGCCTACGACGACGAGAAGTGGGGCGCGAAGTTCAAGGTCATGAAGGAGAACCTCGAACACCACATCGAGGAAGAAGAGGGTGAGATGTTCAAGCAGGCGAGGCAGGTCTTCGACGAGGACGAGCTCGCGCAGCTCGGCGAGTCAATGATGGCGCGCAAAGAGGAGTTGATCAGTCAGCAAGCCTCCGCTGCCTAAGGACTACCGCAGACGTCGTCATGCAGCCTGAGATCGGATAAGGCTTGGCTAGATCGAGCTGCTCGTCTATCTCGCTCATCCCCGCCCCATTCTCGCTGGACTCGACGTGGATACCCCAGGGGTGCGTAGGCCACGCCCCGAAGGGCACCATCCCTATGCGGAGCCGCAAACATCCGTGGGTCGCGCTTTGCGGCGTGGTGCTAGTAGAAGGCAGCCCGAGCACCTCACCAACGCTTGCCCGACGTCGAAGCTGGGTAGTCAACGTGGCGAACAGCGCGACGCTAAGACTCGGGTAGGTGAGGGGAGATGCAGACGGCGGACAGGCTCCTGCGGCGAGCGGATAAGCAGCACCAGCGTCGTGCATGGATCGCCTTTCCGTACGCCGTGATGAAGAAGTTCGGGGATGATCAGGCGGGGAACCTCGCCGCGCTCATCGCCTACTACGGCTTCCTGTCCTTGTTCCCGCTGATGTTAGTCCTCGTCACGCTGCTCGGGATGCTCCTGCGAAACAACCCCGAGTTGCAAGACACCATCCGAACCAGCGCGCTCGCGAACTTCCCCGTCATCGGTGAGGAGATCTCCAAGAGCGTCCATTCGCTGCGCGGGAGCGGTCTCGCTCTGGGGATTGGCCTCGCGCTGACGCTCTGGGCAGGGCTCGGCGCGATAAAGGTGTTACAGACTGCGATGAACGCGGTGTGGAATGTGCCCTACAGACACCGGCCCAACTTCTGGCGGTCGCTCCTCCGGGCGATGCTCATGCTGATCGTGCTCGGCGTGATCACGGTCGCCTCAGCCGCCGCCGGCAGCGTCGGCGCCGGCAGCGACAGCTGGCTGCTCGGGATCGCCGGCACCGCCATCTCCGTCGTGCTGAATCTCGTCCTGTTCCTTCTCGCGTTCCGCATCCTGACGACCGAGGACGTGACCTGGGGCGACGTGTTCCCCGGAGCGTTAATGGCCGCATTGGCGTGGACCGCGCTCCAGGCCGTCGGTGGATACATCGTGAGCCATCAGCTGCGGGGCGCCAGCGACACGTACGGGACGTTCGCGACGGTTATCGGCTTGCTGGCGTGGATCTACCTCGGCGCGCAGGTCACCCTGTTCGCCGCCGAAGTGAACGTGGTCAGCAAACGCCGGCTGTGGCCGCGAGCCATCGTTCAGCCGCCCCTCACCGACGCCGACGAACGGGCCCTCAAGAGCTACGCGGAACAGGAGGAGCGCAGACCCGAGGAAGACGTCATCGTCCGGATCGAGGAACCCGCGACGTCGCCGAACGACAGGCATCCTTCTTGAGGGAACGGGAGGATCCATCGTGGCCGAATGGGCAGCCGCGGGGTCCTCACGGTCTCAGGTCACTCGCAATCCAGCGAGCCACGACGATCGCATCTCGCGATGGGCCAGCGGAAGGCTCATTTGAAATGCTGATGCGGTTCGGTCCTCGAGCATCTAGTTGGGGGCCGGAGTCTCCGGGTGTTCTTCCCTCACAACCTCCGGGCGATCTGCGATATCAGAGGGCTCAGCACCAGGATCAGGCGACTCAAGGCTCGAGTAGCCGGCCACTAGCATGCCTACGCCGCCAGTACGCTAGGCCCGCGAAAGGCCCGCCAAGGAAGTGGCCATGACTGAGAAGGTCTGGTTCATCACCGGCGCCGGTCGGGGCATGGGCGTCGACATCGCCAAGGCCGCTCTGGCGGCCGGCAAAGCCGTGGTCGCCACCGGCCGTAACACCGACACCGTCACAGCGGCCTTGGGCCGGGACGATGACCTCCTGGCCGCCAAGCTCGACGTCACCGACCCCGGTGTCGCCGAGGCGGCGGTCCAGGCTGCCGTCGACCGGTTCGGACGCATCGACGTGTTGGTCAACAACGCGGGCAACTTCAACGCCGGGTTCTTCGAGGAGATCAGCCCTGAGGACTTCCGGGCGCAGATCGAGACCACCCTGTTCGGCCCGATGAACGTCACCCGCGCGGTGCTTCCTGTCATGCGCGCCCAGCGTTCCGGTCTGGTCGTCGCGATCACTTCGACCGCCGGCATCCTGGGTCAGGAGTTCTGCACGGCGTACGCGGCCTCCAAGTTCGGGGTGGAGGGTTGGATCGAGTCGTTGACCCCGGAGGTCGCGCCGTTCGGTATCCGCACGATGCTCGTCGAGCCCGGCTTCTTCCGCACCGAGCTGCTCACACCGGAGTCGACCAAGTACGCCGAGGCCTCGATCGACGACTACGGGGAGCGGACCGAGAAGACCGTCGCCGCGTGGAACGCCATGAACGGCCAGCAGGGAGGCGACCCCGCCAAGCTCGCCAACGCGCTGGTCCAGCTCGCAAGTCAGGACGAGCCGCCGCTCCGATGGGTCGCCGGAGCCGACGCTGTGGAGACTGTCGAGAAGAAGGCCAAGGATCTCCTGGCTCAGGCCGAGGCCTACCGCGAACTGTCCTCGTCCCTGGCCCACGACGACGCCTGAGAAGACTTCGCCGAACTGGCACTTGCGCCCCGGCGTCGGCAGCCGCCTTCGCTACCACCGAGTCAACGTCCACCTGCCCGGCCACGGAGGGCTCGCCAAACCTTCCAGCGAACGCGGGTCAGGAGTAGCCTTGTCACTCCTTCGACCCCTGAGGGGACGGCTGGCCGGAAGGAGGGGCGCCATGCCCGGAAGCGGAGATCTCCATGTGACTAAAGAGTGCTCGGAGTACAAGGGCCTCGCCGGTGACTTCTGCACGATCACGTCTTCGAACCTCGAAGAAGTCGTGGTCGGTTCGAAGGTCGTCTACGCCGATGCCGCTGGTGATGGCTCGTTGGACACCGACGTCGTCCTCGACGCCGGTTCCGGCAATACCGCGGCTGGCCATGTCGTGGATCTTGCGGCCGATAAGGGAGTGGCGGACTTCTCAGGCGGGACCGGGACGTTCTCCGGGTTTCACGCCCACCCCGATGTCTCGACCGATTCGGACGGAGTGTGGCATTGGGAACGGACATACAGCTTCGAATGAGCGCTTGAGGGGCAGGCGCGGAGTCCCTGCTGACCCTCTTTTCTCTCACTTCGGCGGAAGCCGCCGCTCAGCAAAAGATGCTGACCCCTCCAGGTCCGATCAACAGGCCCACGATGATCAGGACGATGCCGTAGAGCACTGCGCCGCGGATCAGGGTGACGATCCCGCCGATCACGCAAATCGCCGCGATGATCCACAGGATCGTCGCGACGCCTCCCCCACAGTCCCTCGCTGCGATCAAGAACAGGTCCATCTTGCTCTCCCTTCCGACGGGGCCGATTTGCCTATTACCCGCTGAACCCCGGCGCAAGCGTCTGGATTCACCCGATCTCGTGTCAAGCTGGGTGACCGGATGGGGGGTCGAGATGGGAATCGGAGGGATCAACGAGGTTCGCGCCGAGACGCGCGGGTATCACATCTCTCGGCCCCGACGGACTAACCGCTCGACTTCGACGACTTCTTCCGCGCCGCCGCCTTGCCGCCCTTTCGGCCGGCGGCCTTCCTTTTGGGCCGTCGTCCCGCCCTGCTTGGAACTTCCGCGCGACCCGGACTTCTTGCCGCCGCGGCTGGAGGCGCTTGGCGAGTTCGCGATCCGCGCGGCGCGCTCCTTCGACATGCCCCTGCGCTTCAGCGCCTCGTACTGCTTCTCGCTTTTCGACGCTCGGTCGCTTGTCGGGCATGTCGGCGCTCCTCTCGGCCGGTTTCGTCTCGATCTTTCCCTGCTCGGGCACGAAACGGTGGTTGCGGGCCGAACACCAAGGGTATGGGGGAGGCATGCCATCGAAGACGAAAGAATCGAAGAAGGACTCGCTCGTCGCCGCGCTGGGCGAATCCGCCCTTACCGGTCTGCCCGGCAAGGTCGGCGGCGCGGTAGCCAAGCCCGTCTCCGAGCGAACACGCTGGTCCGAGCAGCAGATCCGGACGGCTATCGGCCTCGTCCTGTTCGCCTGGGCCCTGTACCGAGTCCTGCGGCCCGTCGTCCGCGCGATCCGGGATCGCTGATCCAGCATAGATCGCGCCCGCACCGGGTAGCAGTCCCGTCTAACGGGTCCGATCGATCGGATGGGAGGTCCGCATGAGGCTGTTCAGAACCGTTCTCGCGTTCGGAGCCGGGTACGCGACCGGCATGAAGCTCGGCGACAAGCCGATGGAGAAGATTCGGGAGACCACGCAGCAGATGCGTAATCGCGCCGGGAACGCGTCCCTTGTCGACGTGCGTCCGGTGACCGAGGTCATGTCCACTACCGTCGAGACCGTGCCGGGCGACGCCAGCCTCGTCGAGGCGACTCAGCGGATGGCTCGAGCGGACATCGGCGACGTCCTGGTCGTCGACTCGAGCGGCGCGCTCCGCGGCATCGTCACCGACCGGGACATCGCGATCCGCGTCGTCGCGGAGGGTCAGGATCCTCGGAACATCCGGGCCGGTGACGTGATGTCGCCAGCCGTCAGCGTGGGATCGAACGCCACCGTCGAGGAGGCGTTGGAGGTCATGCGCCTGCACGACATCCGCCGGATCCCTGTGGTGGACACCACCGGCAGGCCGATCGGCGTCATCTCGCTCGGAGACCTTTCGGCATCACGCAAGGCCAGCGGCGTGCTGGCGGACATCAGCGCAGCGCCACCGAACAACTGACGCCCCGAACCAGGGCCCTCCGACCGACATGCTACAGAGGCAGTCGGGGCAGACCGAGCCGGCAGATGGCGGCGAAACTGTCAGGTCCGGTGGATCTGCGACCCGCGGTTTAGGAAACCGCTGGCGTGAATGTTTTCTTCGGTCGTTTGGGCGTATCGACACTCGAAGCGATGAGGGGGTGGGCGTGCGAATCCCGTTCCAGGACCTCGAGAGGCAGTTCAGGGCTCGGCTCCGACTTCCGATCACGCGGCGAACCAAGTACACCGGGGCCCGCCCGGGCTGACTCGTCTCTGCGCGAGCGATCGGCTGAACCAGGGTGCGGCATCAGGCATTCTTCGCGTTCTCGTCGGATCGCAGCATGGCAACAAGGGTGACCCGCAGGCAAGCCGCCCCGCCGCCTCACTGGGAGCCTGGGGACTCCGGCCGCTGCTCGCTGCACGAGTAGTCCGCCCAGCGTCATCACAAGACATTCGACGACGTGGATCGTGTCTCGTCTGCGTGGAGCACAACGGTGGATCGAGAGGTGTAGGTAGTAGAGAACGAGAGAGCGCCTCTCGAGCATCGGCGACGTGCTTCACGACGTCGAGCACTCATTGGTCCGTGTCCCGGATGGTGGCCCGCGGCGGTGCGTCGGACTGTGGGCCCGAGCGACCTCGGTGCAGCATCGGGGAGTAGCCTCAGTCCCAGCCGCAGCCTACGCTTCGCACGTGCTGGCTTGCCCGAACTGCGGTCGCGAGAACCCGGACGACGCCTCCTTCTGCATGGCCTGCGCCACCCCTCTCTTGCCGGCGACGCCTGCACGTGAGGTCCGCAAGACCGTGACTGCGCTGTTCTGCGACCTCGTCGGCTCGACGGCCCTTGCCGAACGACACGACCCGGAGGTCTTGAAACCGATCCTTCGAGGCTACTTCGAGGCGATGCGCGCTGCCGTCGAACGCCATGGTGGACTCGTAGAGAAGTTCATCGGAGATGCCGTGGTGGCGGTCTTCGGCGTGCCGCAGGCGCATGAGGACGACGCGCTCCGAGCCGTTCGCGCCGCAGTGGAGATGCGCGAGCGCCTCACGAGTCTCGGGGCCGTGGCGCCGGTCGAGCTGGGGTGCCGGATCGGGATTACCACGGGCGAGGTGCTCGTCGGAACGGAGGACCAGCCGCTGATCGGTGACACGATGAACACCGCCGCGCGCCTGGAGTCGGCCGCCGAGCCCGGCGAGATCCTCATCGGGGAGACGACCTACCGCCTCGTTCAGGACGCTGTGGTGGCCGAGCTGGTCGAGCCCCTCGCGCTCAAGGGCAAGAGCGAGGCGGTGCCGGCGTTCCGGCTGCTCCAGGTCGCATCCCTCTCCCCGATGCGGACCCGCCGCCTAGATGCACCGATGGTGGGGCGGACGCGGGAGCGCGTGCTGCTCGAGCAGGCCTTCGAGCGCGCCGTCTCCGATCGCGACTGCCAGCTGTTCACGGTGCTCGGGGCCGCGGGTGCGGGCAAGTCCAGGCTCGTCGAGGAGTTCCTCTCGGGGCTCGACGAGGGCCTGGTCATCCGCGGCCGGTGCCTGCCGTACGGGGACGGCATCACCTACTTCCCGGTGATGGGGGCGATGAAAGAGGCCCTCGGGATCGCCGACTTCGACGACGAGTCGTCGGTGCGCGAACGCGTCCATGCTGCGGTCGCCGGGCAGGACCACGCCGACGTGATCGCGGCGAACCTCGCCAAGCTGCTGGGCGCCGGTGAGGGCGGGGCACCCGAGGAGATGTTCTGGGCGATCCGGCGTTTCCTCGAGGTGCGGGGAGAGGACCAGCCGGTCGTCGTCGTGTTCGACGACATCCATTGGGGGGAACCGACGTTCCTGGATCTGGTGGAGCACATCGCAGACTGGTCCCGGGACGCCGCGATCCTGCTCCTATGCATGGCGCGGCCCGATCTGCTCGATGTCCGTGAGGGATGGGCTGGAGGCAAGACGAACGCGGCGACGATCTCGCTCGCGCCGCTCTCCGAGGCCGAGTGCGCCGAGCTGATCGACCACCTGCTGGGTTCGTCCGACCTGCCGGTGGATGTCCGAGTGCGGATCACCGGCGTCGCCGAGGGCAATCCGCTGTTCGTCGAGGAGATGCTCCGGATGCTGATCGACGACGGTCGGCTCGCTCGCGACGGCGGAGGGTGGGTGCCCGCTGGGGACATCGCGGACGTTTCGGTCCCGCCGACGATCTCGGCGCTGCTCTCGGCCCGCCTCGATCGGTTGTCGGAGCCGGAGCGGACGCTGATCGAGGCCGCGGCCGTCTGCGGGAAGGAATTTCATCGCGGCGCGCTCCTCGAGCTCTCATCCCACGGCCGCGGTGACCTCGACGTGCACCTTCGCTCGCTCGTCCGGCGCGAGCTCGTCACGCCGGAACGGTCGCTGCTGCCAGGCGAGGACGCGTACCGATTCCGCCACCTGCTGATCCGTGACGCCGTGTACGACGCGATCCCGAAGCGCGAACGCGCGCAACTCCACGAGGCGTTCGCCGCATGGCTAGAGCGCGTCGCCGGTGAACGCGTCGCGGAACAGGAGGAGATCCTCGGATACCACCTCGAACGTGCGTACCGGCTGCGGATGGAGCTCGGCCCGGATGATGATCGAGGACTCGAGCTCGCGAGAGCGGCGGCGATGCACCTCGCGGCCGCGGGCCGGAGGAGCTACGCCCGCGGTGACACCGAAGGCGCGATCACCCTGTTCTCTCGAGCGGTGGATCTCCTGCCGGTCACCGACCCCGAGCGCGTTGCCTATGGATCGAGTTGGGGAGGAGTCTCGCATGGGGCGGCCGGGAGGTGAAGGCGATTGAGGTCCTCGCCGAGGCCGATAACGACGCAGCCGCGATCGACGATGTCGGCCGTAGGATGCATGCCTCGCTCGCTCTGGTCGAGATCAGAGCCTGGCGCGACATTCGCGCCTGGCTCGAGTGGAAGCCGTTGTCCGAACGTGCGATCGAGGTCTTCGAGCCGGCTGGAGACGACGCGGGGCTCGCCCGTGCCTGGTTCTTGTTGGCGTGGGATCACAACGTGCGGTTCCACTACGCGGAGATGAACCGCGCCGTTCTGCGGGGGCTCTCCTACGCCGAGACGGCGGGGGACAGGGGGTTGCGGGCCGAACTCCTGAGCATGTGGTGTGTGAGCACTTGGGGGCCCACGTCGGTGACTGAGGGGCTGGCTCGATGCGAGGAGGTCCTCGTCCGTGGCGCCGGCAGTCGGGAGATCGAGGCCGAGGTGGCGAGGACCCGAGCGGCGCTCGAGGCGATGCGTGGGGACATCGCGAAGGCCCGGGAACATTACTCGCAAGGGAAGTCGGTCATCGACGAGCTCGGTCGACCGCTGGCGAGTGCCTTCGCCGTCCAGGAGGGGTGGTACATCGAGATGCTCGCGAGGGACTTCCGCAGGGCCGAGGAGCTCACACGATCCGAGTACGGCAGGCTCGTGGAGGCGGACTCACTCCCTCTCCAAGAGATCACGCGAGACATGTTGGCGCTCTCGCTCTGCGCTCAGGGTCGGTTCGAGGAGGCCGACGAGCTCGCCCGCGAGACGGAGCGGAAGGTGGCCGAGGTCGGGGATCTCGCGGTCGAGAACGTCTGGCGACGGGTCCGTGCCAGATCGTTCTCGGCCCGAGGAGACCATCGTGAGGCGGTCCGCCTGGCGCGCGAGGCCGAGGCACTGTTCGAGGGTACTGACGCCCTGATCGACCACGGGGAATGCCTGCTCGACCTCGCCGAGGTCCTCCGTGCCGCCGGCGATCACGACGAGGCCGTCGAAGCGGCGCGTGCGGCGCTCGCTCTCTACGAGCAGAAAGAGAACGTCGTCGAGGGGGATCGGGCGAAGGACTTCCTCGCGGAACTGAAACGGTAGTCTTCGCGCGGCATTCAGTTGCTCGATGGAACAGAGCGATGGGATTCCTTCGGCTGGACCCACGGTGAAGCGAACCGTGTGTCATTGATCGAGGCGACTGCATGCTCACGCGACCCTAGGGGGACATGTCTAAGTTCAGATGTCACTGGGTGTCGGCCTCCCGGCTAGCCGGGATTTGAAATACCCTCCTTGAAGCGATGGACGACGTACTCGAGGGCATCATCCTCGGGCGGCTGGACGCCGACGACAAGCTGGCGGAGCGCACCCGGGCCCTGGTCATCGGGGCGTGCCACGGCGCCGACGCCCTCGACGCGAGGTTGGAGGGTAAGGCCCCCAAGTCCACAAAGAAGGCTGCGGCCAAGGCGGCCTCCGCCCGGAATCCCGCCTATATCCGATCGATCGAGGTGCAGGGTTTTCGCGGCGTCGGCCCACCGGCGTCGCTCCCGATCACCACCGGCCCCGGCCTCACGCTCGTCGTCGGGCGCAACGGAAGCGGCAAGTCGAGTTTCGCCGAGGCACTGGAGCTTCTGCTCACCGGCGACAACAGCCGTTGGAGCACCCGATCGGCCATCTGGAAAGAAGGATGGCGCAACCTGCACCAGTCCGACGCCCGCATCGATGCCGAGTTCGTCGTCGAGGGGGCGAAGGGGACGACGGTGGTATCGAGGGAGTGGAAGCCCGACGCCAAGCTGGAGGAGGCCGATACGGTCGTCTCAGCTCAGGGTTCGAAGAAGTCGGATCTCGAGACGATGGGTTGGGCGGGCGCGGTCGAGATGTACCGCCCCTTCCTGTCCTACAGCGAGCTCGGATCGATGCTCGATGCCGGGCCCTCCGCTCTGTATGACGCCCTCTCCGCGATCCTGGGGCTCGAGGAACTGATCGAGGCTGAGGCTCGACTCAAGGAAGCGAGCAAACAGAGGAAGAGGCTCTCCGACGAGGCGAAGGTGGCTTTGCCGCCGATCCTCGAACGACTCGCCATGGTCGAAGACGAGAGGGCGAGCATCTGCATCGAGGCGCTTTCGGCCAAGACCTGGGATCTCGACGCGGTGGAGAAGGCCGTCATCGGAACCGAGGAGGCCGACCGAGAGGAGAGCCAGCTCGCGGTGCTTCGACAGCTTGCGGTCTTGGAAGCCCCCGATGCCGATGAGGTGAAGACCGCCGCCGAAGGACTCCAGGCCGCCGCGTCCGCCCTTCGCGAGATGGGAGGCACCGAGGCGGCCAAGGCGCGCCAGACCGCAGAGCTGCTGGGGGCCGCGCTCGAGTTCCACGAACGTCACGGTGATCAGCCATGCCCGGTGTGCGGAGAAGGAGCGCTCAACAGAGAGTGGCGCACGGCGACCGAAGAGGAGATCGGGCGCCTTCGTCAGCTGGCGGAGCAGGTCGATCTGGCCCATCGGTTGATGGCAGAGTCGATGAAGAGCGCCCGAGCGCATCTGTTGCCGGTGCCCGCGGTGCTGTCGAGCGCCTCCGAGATCGGGCTGGAGGTCGAGGACGTGATCGGCGCGTGGAAGGCGTGGTCGGCCGGCGCGTCGATCGAGGAGTCCGAGGCTCTCGCGCAGCACCTGCAGGCATCCCTTCCGTCGGTCGCCGAGGGCGTGGCGAAGCTCAAGGCGACGGCTCCACGAGAGCTTCAGCGAAGGGAAGACCTCTGGCGTCCGATGGCGACCGATCTCTCGGGATGGCTCGACAACGCGAAGCGAGCCCGGAGCGGGGAGGACGTGCTGAAGGACTTGAGTGCCGCCGAGAAGTGGATCCGTTTGCCTCCAACGACATCCGCAACGAGCGTTTCGCTCCCATCGCCGATCAGGCGCAGGGCGTCTGGGACATGCTACGGATGCAAAGCAGCGTACTGCTGAAGAAGATCGTGCTCACCGGTGCCGGATCGGCGCGAAAGGTCGTCCTCGAGGTGAGCGTCGACGGGATGGAGGGGGCCGCGCTCGGGGTCATGAGCCAGGGTGAGTTGAACTGACTCGCGCTGAGTCTGTTCATGCCGAGGGCGACGCTTCCGGAGAGCCCGTTTCGCTTCGTGGTCATCGACGACCCGGTTCAGTCGATGGACCCGGCGCGCGTGGATGGGCTGGCGCGCATGCTCGAGAAGGCCGCGCAGACTCGCCAGGTCATCGTCTTCACCCACGACGAGCGCCTGGCACGGTCGTGCCGCCTGTTGGGGATCGACGCCAAGATCGTCGAGGTGACTCGAAGGCCCGATCGGTGGTCGAGCTGCGCCCGGGTCAGGATCCGGTCAGCCGTTACTGCAACGCCGCGTGGGCGGTGGCGAAGAGCGAGGACCTGGATCCCGCGGTGGGCTCGTATCGTTGGGGTGTTCTGCCGTCTGGCGATGGAGGTCGGGATGCACCGAGGCGGTCACGCGGCGAAGGCTTGCCAACGGCGAGGATGACGAGTCGATCGAGGCGCTCCTCGATTTCACTAAAGGCCTCGCGGAACTGATGGCACTGGCCCTGTTCGACTCCACTACCAAGACCAAGGACCTGGCCTCGCGGCTCGACAGAGGGATCGGAGCATGGGCGGTCGAAGCCTATCGGCGGGTGCAGGAGGCGGCGCACAAGCCGGTGAGCCAGGCGGCCGTGCTGACCTTGGTCAAGGAGAGCGAGAGGCTCGCCCGCGGACTGGTGCAACTTCCCTGATGAGCATGAGCTGGCTACCCTGGCGAGATGACGTCGGCCGAGATCCTCGAGCGGGCCACGGGTCTGCTGAACCATCCGACCGCGGAGACCGCCGGGCTGTGGCCGCGGGCGACCGCGGTCCTGGCGCGACAGGCTCTGGAGGCCGGTCTGCACGAGGCGCTCTCGGGAAGAGTCCCAGGCATACGGCACGCTCCGGTTCGGGTGCAGCTGCTCTGTCTTCAGTCCTACCTCGAGGACACCGAGACCGCGCACGAGGTGAACCTGGCATGGTGGGCGTTGTCGCGAGCCTGCCATCATGGTTCTTACGAGCTGCCACCGACGGCGCCCGAGCTCGAAGGACTGATCGACGTGGAGCCTCCTGCCCCGCTTCGTCCGGACCGCGAGGAGCACCGGTGGCCGAGCGAATCGAAACGCTCTCCCTGCTCTTCACCGACATCGAGGGTTCGACGAATCTCCTGAAGACCCCTGGGAGCCGAGTACCGGACGCTCCTCGCCGAGCACCGGCGTGTGCTCGGCGATGCATTCGCCGCTCACGGCGGCAGGGTCCTGCAACGCGAAGGAGACGCGTCCGATCGTGACCTTCGCCGATCCCTCGTCGGGTCTCACTTGCGTTCAATTTGACCAACAGGTGGCGCTGGCCACACGCCACGTGGCCGGCCGACTCGCACGTGCGGGTGCGGATGGGTATTCTACGTCGGCGAAGTGACGATCGACGAGGACGATGACTACGTCGGCCTTGCCGTGCATCAGGCCGCGCGCATCTCCGCCGCCGCGCACGGAGGCCAGGTCCTGACCTCGAAGGCTGTCCAAGCTCAGGCCGAACAGCGGGTGCCGCCAGACGTGTCACTCAAGCCGATCGGACGCTTTCGGCTCAAGGACTTCCCGGAGCCCCAAGACCTGTTCCAGTTGCATCACCCCGACCTTCAAGGCGACTTCCCCGCTCCACGCACCGCTCCCGGCGCACGACACAACCTGCCGAAGGCCATCTCGAATCCATCGGCCGGGATCGGCGACGTGGCGGAGCTCGCCG
>CAVYTE010000021.1:0-83000 GCA_963771385.1 uncultured Actinomycetes bacterium | reverse complement strand
CGCTCGGAGCAGCCGCAGCCTGACTACGGCGTGATCACGTTGTACAGCTCGCGGAACGTCCGGCGGGGCGTGATGCCTTCGGGCAGCGTCGGTGCGACGCTGTGCGCGAACCAGTCGTTTGCTGCCTGCTTGGACTCCCACACCTCGAAGACGGCCCAGCCGTCTTCTGAGGGTGCGGTCATATGCATGATGAACCCCGGCGCTTTCACGATGCCCTCGCGGAGTGCATCTACCGTCGCTTGGTACCCCTCTTGTGTTTGGCCTGGCACCTCGGCACTCATCATGATTGCCATGACTCCCCCTCTTTCAGCCTGCGGAAGGTCAGACCATGCCCTATCCAGGCTTCGGACACAAACCGGGGCGCTGATCAGGCTCCGAGGTCCCGGATCGTCCGGACCAGCCCGAAACCGGATGACCGACCGACTGGTTGGACTTTGACACTCTGCGGGCTGGACAGATTCGAGCGGCGGTGATGTCAACATCGGTAGAACACCTGGCAAGGTCGACAGTTGTTCGTCGTCGGTAAGCCTCTCGTCATCGGCTCGTAAGGTTCGTCTGGCTAGCGTGGACTCGTTGGCCTACGCGGGAGGTTGGACATGAGGAACAGAGCGCTGCTAGGCATCGCGACGGCGACGCTCGTGCTGATGGGTTTACTCGCTCCGGCGGCCGCCGCGAAGAAGCCCGTGCGGTATCCGGTCGAGCTCACCGCGATGAACCTCGCGCCGATCGAGGGCTCCTTCTACGAGCTCTGGATCGTGGAGGGGGACGACAAGCACTCCGGCGGGTCGTTCAACGTCGCGGCGGACGGGTCGCTGGTCGACGGCTTCGGCCGTCCGGCGAGATTCTCGTCGCCCATCAAGCCCAAGCGTGCCGACGCCATCGTCGTCACGATCGAGCCACTGCCCGATCCGGATCCGGGGCCGAGCGGGATCGCCATCCTGGCCGGATCACCGATGAAGCGAGGCGCGGAGCTGGCCTTCCCGATCGACCTGACGGGTGCGGCCGGGAGCTTCATCCTGGCAACCCCGACGGATGCGGACGCGACGAACGAGACCGCGGGAGTCTGGTTCCTGGATCCGGCCGCTGGTCCGGGAGCTTCCCTCGACCTCCCGACGCTCCCGAGCGGATGGGTGTTCGAGGGATGGGGAGTGACGCAAGGTCTGCCGCTCACGACGGGCAAGTTCACGAGCGTGAGTGGCGCAGACCTGTCGAGCCCGTTCTCCGGGCCGAACCCCGGTCCGCCCTTCCCGGGCGAGGACTTCCTGGCGAACCTGCCCGGCGCGATCACGCCACCGATCGATCTGGCCGACGGCAGCTCGGTGATCGTGATCACGGTCGAGCCCGATCTCGGCGGTGTCGATCCGACCGGTCCCGGGCCGTTCTCGATCAAGCCGCTGATCGCCCAAATCGAGGCCGGGGCGGTGCCGCACGCGTCGATCGCGCTGGTGCGCGATCTGTCGACCGTCCCATCGGGAAGCGCTTCGTTCTGAGGAGCCGGACCCGACGTGACCGAGCGTCCGGTCACGTCGGGTCGCCGGGTCACGCGGCGCGCGCGTCCGGGAGACGCCGCGCGGCGAACGTGAGGAGCAGGTTGGGCGTGGGCGATCCCGAGCAGTTTGCGCCGGAGTTCCGTCAGCCGACTCGCATCCGAACGTCGTCAAGATGAGCGTCCGGTCGGTCGACTCAGTCGGCAGATAGCAGGATCATGGCTCGGACACGATCGCGGAGACTGGCCGGGACCGGCTCGCGCGCGTCTTCGGCCACGCGCCGGCCGAACCGCCCGAGCAGGAACTCGCGGCCAGCAGTCCTCGCAGTCCAGGATGTGCCGTTCGAACCACCGTCGCACCTGACGGGACAGCTCGCCGGAGACGTACTCGGCCGCGTTGCGCTCCGGATCGTGATGTCGCGCCAACCATCGGGGGGCCCTCATCGTTCCTCCACGTCCCGGAGCTCCTTCCAGAGGACTGCGGCGAGCCCACGGCGACCACGGTGCACTCGGGAGAGTACGGTTCCTCGTGGCGTGTCCATCACCCTCGCCGCCTCTGCGGTGGAGAGCCCCACGAGGTCGATGGCCTAGGTGTCGTGCGCGTGCGCCGGGTCGCGTGGTCGCTGAACCGGCCGTGGAAGACCTCGTGGATCCCGGGCACCTCGGGCCTCTACGCGTGCACGCACTGCGCCGACCGCTGAATGATGAGAGGAACGTACAAGACCCGCGTCGTCGAGATAGCCGACGAGGCGCCCGCCGCTGGCCTTTCGATGATGCACGTTGGGCGAACGGAGCAATCGCGCCGGAGACGCGACCGCCGTAAGGAATCCGCAACGTGTCGAGTGCATGATGGGGGCGTGGGGGAGCACCCGATACTGGTCGTGGACGACGAGCCCATGGTCCGTGAGGTCCTGGGCCGCTACCTGGCGATGGACGGCTTCGAGGTCGTGGCAGCCGCTGATGGGGAGGAGGCGCTCGCCCGGTTCGCGGGTTCGGAGCCGGCGCTCGTCCTCCTCGATCTGATGCTGCCGAAGGTCGACGGCTACGAGGTGTTCCGTCGCATCCGAGAACTCGGCAGCGGCACGCCGGTGATCATGCTCACCGCCAGGGGAGAGGAGATGGACCGGATCGTCGGTCTTGAACTGGGCGCCGACGACTACGTAGCCAAACCCTTCTCGCCGGGCGAGGTGGTCGCACGGGTCCGGGCCGTGCTCCGCAGATCGGGCGCCGATCCGTCGGCCCCATCGGTCCTGGACCTCGGGAGGATCCGGATCGATACGGGACGGCGAGAGGTCCTCGTCGACGGCTCACCGGTCCGGCTGACCCGGACGGAGTTCGACCTGCTGGAGTTCATGGCGTCCCGTCCGGGCACGACGTTCAGCCGCTCCCAACTGCTCGAGGGTGTGTGGGACTTCGCGTGGGACGGCGACAGCGCGACGGTCACGGTTCACGTTCGCCGGATCCGCGAGAAGGTCGAGATCGATCCTTCGACGCCCCGGCACGTGCTGACCGTGTGGGGCGTCGGCTACCGCTTCGAGCCATGAGGTGGCTCCGCACGCTCGCGCTGGTCACGATCGTGGTCGTGATCGGCGGCATCGCGTCGATGGTCGCCGGGCTCGTGATGGGGATGCCGGGGAGCGAGGTGCTTCACCTCGTCGCCTACCTGCTTCCGGCCGCCGCGGTGACGATCGTCGCCGCGACGCTCGCCGGGCCGTTGCTCGATCGGACGCCGCTCAGACAGCGGTTCGTGGCGGTGGCCGTGATCGCCGCGGCGGTATCGATCGTGAACGTCGTCGTGTTGGCGATGCAGATGTTCGTCGACGACCACGACGCGACGCTGATCGCGGTCCTGCTCCTCTACGCGATCGGCGCCGGTGTCGCCGCCGCGCTCGTGGTCGCGAGGCGGGCTAGCGACGCGATCCACTCGGTCGAAGGGACCGCTCGGCGCCTGGGGAGCGGCGATCTGGACGCGCGCACCGGGTCGATCGATGCCGGTCCCGAGCTCGCCACGCTGGCGTCGTCGCTCGATGAGATGGCCGATCGGTTGCAGCAGGCACTGGAACGCGAGCGGGAGGCCGACCGGATGCGCAGCGATCTGATCACGACGGTCTCGCACGATCTCCGCACCCCACTCGCAGCGCTCCGCGCGATGACCGAGGCGATCGAGGACGGCGTGATCGACGACCCGCCGACGCTCCGTCGCTACGTCGCGGAGATGCGGCGGTCCGTCGGCCAGCTGGGAGCGATGGTGGACGATCTGTTCGAGCTGACCCAGCTGGAGGCGGGCGTGATCGTCTGGATCACGGCGATCGCCGCTGGGTGAACTCGTCGACGAGGCGATGTCCTCGGTCGAGCTCCAGGCTCGGGACAAGGGGGTGAGCGTCGTCTCCGAGCTGAACGGCGCCGGGGACGCGATGTGTTCGCCGAGGGTCGTGCGCGTCCTCCAGAACTTGCTCGTGAACGCCGTCCGCCACACGCCCACCGACGGGACGATCCGCGTGGAGGCGGAGCTGACGCCGGGTCTGGTACTGATCGCGGTGGAGGACACCGGTGAGGGGATCGCGCCCGAGGACGTCCGCGGATCTTCGACCCGTTCTTCCGCGCGGATCCGGCGAGGAGCGGGCCGGGGGCCGGCCTTGGTCTCGCGCTCGCGAAGCGGATCGTCGAAGCGTTGGGTGGGCGCATCTCCGCCGGGTCCGGCGCGAGCGCCGGCGCTCGGTTCGCGGTCGAGCTGCCGGCCTGATCAGGTTTGCAGCACGACCCGCGGTGGGCGGATCGAGCCGCTCAGCGCCGTAGTCCTGCGAGGCGTTCCCGGTGAGAACCCGTTGGTTGCCCCGACTGGTCAACATCTGGTCAAGGAGCCGACCGAACTACGCGGTACCAGACGGAACTCCTGAGACACCTCAAATAGGGGCTGAGCTGCGAAGAAGCTGGTCAGAGCGTTGCGCGTGCCTTCCTTGACACGGAAGAGGTCGGAGGTTCAAATCCTCCAGCGCCCACCGCGGGTTCAAACGCGCCTGCTCGCTACTGCCGAGCCATCGCGATCCGGAACCGCTCCTCCGGTGTGATCAGGTGGTCGAGGTCCTCGGAAGACTCGTCGAGGTCGATCTGTACCCATGACACGGAGCCGCTGAAGATGCTCTTCTGACCCTCGTAGTCGTCCGACACGGGCGAGGCCGTGTCGCGTCCGACGTCCGCGGTCTCGTCACCCGAGAAGGCCATCGGCACGGTGCCCTCCACGCGTCCCTTCCCCACGGGCACCCCGTCGACGAACAGCGTGACCGCGCCGCCCTTCGCAAGGCCGCCGCCGTCGTAGGCGAACTCCATGCGCACCTGGTGCGTGCCCGCGGGGATGACGTCCTCGCCGTAGGTCTTGAACCGCTGCAGCCCGAAGAGGTTGTAGCAGTAGGCGAGCTTGCCTTCGTGCGAGTACAGGGCCCAGCCGCCGTAGGCTCCGCCTTGCGACATGATGGCCCCGGTCGCGCCCCCATCGGGAACGACGACCTCCGCTGTCACCGAATGCGACTTGTTCTTCACGTTCACCAAGACGTTCTCGGTGAGGCGACCCATCCCGCCGAACAGGAGCTGCGTGGTCCCTTTGATCAGCGTCGGTCTGCCGGCGAGGTCGGGGTTGAAGCGCTCGACCCGACGATCGTCGAGTGGCAGGACCCCGAACTTGCGAGCCTCCTCGAGGAAGAGCTCTTGGAGCTCGGCGAGCTTGTCGGGCATCTTGGCTGCGAGGTTCCGCCTCTGGCTCCAGTCCGTGCTCGTGTCGTAGAGCTCCCAGACGTCCTCGTCGAGCGCGGGCATCTCGGCCATCACCCACGGTATCGAGTGTCTCGTCACCGCTGCCCAGCCCTCGTGGTAGATGCCGCGGTTGCAGAACATCTCGAAGTACTGCGTTCGGCGACGATCAGCTTCCGACCCACCGTCGAAGGTGTACGCCATGCTCACGCCCTCTATCGGCCTCTGCGAAACGCCGTCGACCACCGTCGGCTCCGCTATTCCGGCCGCCTCGAGCACGGTCGGTGCGACGTCGATCACGTGATGGAACTGAGAACGGACCTCACCCTGCGCGGCGAAGCCACGAGGCCAATGGACGATCGTGCCGTTGCGGGTCCCACCCCAGTGCGAGGCGACCTGTTTCGTCCACTGGTACGGCGTATCCATCGCGTGCGCCCAGCCGACGGCGTAATGGTTGTAGGCCTCCGGCGTTCCGAACAGGTCGATCTTCGAGGCCATGAACTCGGTGGTCTCCAGCGCCGAGGCACCGTTGAGCATCATCATCTCGTTGAAGCTGCCCTGAACGGTGCCCTCGGCGCTCGCACCGTTGTCGCCGATGATGTAGTAGATCAGCGTGTCGTCGAGGACCCCGAGATCCTCCAGCGTGTCCACGAGCCGCCCCACGTGGTGGTCGGTGTGCTCGAGGAATCCAGCGTAGATCTCCATCTGGCGTGCCAGGATCGGCTTGAGCTCGGAGGACATGTCGTCCCACGCGGGGATCTCCTCGTGCCTCGGCGTCAGTTCGCAGTCGGGCGGCACGACACCGAGGTCCTTCTGGCGCGCCAGCGTCTCGTCCCGGAGCGCGTCCCACCCCTCGTCGAACCGACCCTTGTACTTGGCCGACCACTCCTTGGGAACATGGTGCGGCGCGTGGGTGGCGCCGGGGGCGAAGTAGACGAAGAACGGCTTGTCGGGCATGAGCGCCTTCTGCTGGCGGACCCAGGCGATCGCCTTGTCGGTCATGTCCTCGGTGAAGTGGTACCCCTGCTCCGGCGACTTCTCCGGCTCGACGGGGTTCGTCCCCTCGTAGATCGCCGGGTAGTACTGGTTGGTCTCGCCACCGATGAAGCCGTAGAAGTACTCGAAGCCGCCCCCCTTGCTAGGCCAGGCGTCGAACGGCCCCATCGGGCTCGTCTGCCACACGGGTACCTCGTGGCATTTCCCGAACTGGGCGGTCGAGTAGCCATTCAGCGTGAGCGTCTTCGCGAGCGGTGCACACGTGTTGGGGCGAAGGGAGTTGTAGCCGGGTGCCGAGGTGGCGAGCTCGGTGATCACACCCATGCCGACCGTGTGGTGGTTGCGTCCGCTCAGGAGCGCGGCACGCGTCGGCGCACAGAGCGCCGTTGTGTGGAAGCGGCTGTACTTGAGCCCGGTCGCGGCGAGGCGTTCCGCCGTGGGCGTGTTGACCGGCCCTCCGAAGGCGCTCGACGCGGCGAACCCCACGTCGTCGAGTAGGACGATCACGACGTTGGGAGCCCCCGCCGGTGGCTTGAGCGGTTCGATCGGAGGGAAGCTTGCCTCACTGGCATCGAACGGGACGTCTCCTTCGTACGGCGTATCCGGGATCGGAAGAACATCGCGCGAGATGCCATCGGACATACCTGGCTCCCTCCTCGTGGTCAGACGTGAAGCCTATGTCGTGAAGCAGATCCCGGCCATCTGAACCTGGGTCCAGGGGTCACCTATCCGGAAACCCTGCTTGCCAGCAGGGCTGAGCAGAGCCACCTGTCTCACGATGTCGGCGTTCGCGCCGAGGCTCGCATCGCGTCCGTCAGTCGGCGAGCGCGCGGTGCATCGGCGGCAGACGAGAAGAAGCGGATCGGCGTGATCACTCGCGAGAGCCAGCGCCGCACCCTCCATCGGTTCCCGGCTCGGCGTCACCCGGGTCGAGCCACTCGTCGCGTTTGCCCACCCACACCTCGCCGTCGTGGCGCTGACCTGGACGATTCGGTCCGTCGAGCGCGAAGGGGACATCACCCGGGTCGGCCGAAGCTCCCGTGGATCCGTCGGCTTCCGTCCGCGTTCGAGTGTCCACGAAACCATTTGGTCTTGCAATCAGCCCTCATGGACCCGGTTGCTCGACGCGGTCGAGCCACGGAGGCTCGCACGTGCAATCGAAGCCTGAACCATGTTTCTATCGGGCTGAGGTCATGAAGAGGACCGGAAGGGACGACCCAACGTCATGGCGCTGATCCTTATATCACTTGCGGTCGTTGCCTATGCCCTGGTCAGCAGGCGCCTGGCGCCCACCCCGGTCACGGGCGCGATGATCTTCATGGTTCTCGGGGTGCTGCTCGGTCCCTCCGTATTCGACGTGATCCACGGGACCGCCGATCAGCATGCGATCGCGCTGCTCTTGGAGGTGGCGCTTGCACTCGTGTTGTTCACGGATTCGCTGGCGATCAGCGCCGGGGACTGGCGGGCGAAGAGTCGACTCCCGGGCAGGCTCCTGCTGATCGGGATGCCGCTCACCATCATCATCGGTTGGCTCCTCGGGCTGATCCTCTTCCCGGGTATCGACCTCTGGGCTGTGGCCCTCGTCGCCATCTGCCTCGCACCCACCGACGCCGCCCTCGGCCAAGCCGTCGTCACGAGCCCAAGGGTGCCGTCGGCGATCCGCCAGGCGTTGAATATCGAGAGCGGGCTGAATGACGGGCTCGCGCTTCCCTTCTTCGTCCTCGCGCTGGCTGCGGCCGTCGAGAGTGCGGAGTCGGGTGCTCCCGGCCTCGTCGAGGTGTTCGCGAGGTCGCTCGTCCTCGCGGCGATCGTCGGAGGGGTCGTGGGATGGGTCGGTGCCCGAGCGATCGGATGGAGTCGCGACCGTGGCTGGATCGGACGAGAGTGGAGCCAGATCGCAACGCTCGCCCTCGTCTTCCTCGCGTTCACGATCGCCGACTCGGCAGAGGGCAGCGGCTTCATCGCCACCTGGGTCGCGGGCGTGACGTTCGGTCGTGCGCTCAAGAACCGAGCGCCGGATCCTGCGCTATTCGCCGAGGATCTCGGTGGGCTCCTCGCCCTCGTGTCGTTCCTCGGGTTCGGCGCCGTCCTGCTCGGCCCGCTCCTCGACGACGTGACGTGGCAAGCCATCGTGTACGCGGTGCTCAGCCTCACGGTCGTCCGGGTCCTTCCCGTCGCCGTATCGCTGCTGGGGACGAGCATGGCACGACCGACCGTGGTGTTCGCCGGGTGGTTCGGCCCGCGAGGTCTCGCGTCGATCGTGTTCGGCCTGCTCGTCGCGGAGGAGGCGCTCCCCGACGGCTCGGTTATCCTGCAGGCGGTCTTCGTGACCGTCGCGCTGAGCGTGGTGCTCCACGGCGCTACGGCTGTCTGGGGGGCGAACCGCTACGGCAGGTGGTACGAGCAGGCGACGACTTCGGGTCCCCGCCTCCCCGAAAGTGACGATGTCGGCGAACCGTCGGTCCGTCGTCGGCTCTCGGTACACGGTGGGCCGCACCAACCCATGACACGTGAGGATGACGCGGACCACCGATCGCGATCATGAGCGACGCGCGGCTCCCTGGCCGCGAAGGACGTGAGCGGTATCACGGGGCGATCGGCTCGCTGAGCCGCATGTGGTCAACACCAGGTTAAGGAGCCGACCGTAACAGGCCGTTCTCGACGGTACTCCCGTGACACTTCGTACGTGCCCTGACCCGCGAAATCGCTGGTCAGAGCGCTGCGCCGGCATCGATTGACACGGAAGAGGTCAGAGGTTCAGATCCTCTAGCGCCCACCAGCAAATCCCCAGGTCAGACGCCCTTCCCTCCTCAACCAGGATCGCGGCGCGCCGATCCGAACCGCGGCGTCGTCTGCTCGCGAGGATGCGAGCCCGGGATGCTCCCACGTCGCCTACCTCGTCGAGGCGATCCGGCGCGATGAGGTCCGGCGGGTTTCTGATCGGGCGCGCGCGGCGGACTGTAAAGTATCGGTCCTGGTCGGATGCCGGCAGCAGCCAACCACGGCTGTCGGGACGGCCGAACACGAGGGGGTTGTCCATGGGAATGAGGCGACGGTCGAGGCGCCGGGGGCTCATAGCAGGGGCGGCGATCGGTCATCACATGGCCACGAAGAACGCGGAGGCGCAGCAGGCGCCTGCCGACTACCAGGAAGAGCCGCCGCCGGCACAGCCGGCGCAGCACGCGCCGCCTCCGCCAGACCCGGCTGACCAGCTCGAACACCTCGCACAGTTGCACACGTCGGGCGTGCTGACAGACGAAGAGTTCGCAGCGGCCAAGGCGAAGGCTCTGGGGATCTGAACGCGCCGCGAAGAAGACGTTCATCGGATCTATACGTGCGGAGGGCAGGTGGCTGCAATGAGTGGATCGCGCAAGGACGTGCTGCTGAAGGCGATCGAGGCCGAGGTCGGTGGTGAATCGGTTGATCTTGGCACCCTGTTCACCGACGATGTCGTCGGTTGGTCGCCCTACGCGACCGTGTCGGGGCTAACGGCACTCGCCGAGCTCGCCGCCCTCCGCGAGATGGCGTTCTCCAACGTCGTCATCATGTTCCGGGGACTCGACGAAGTGGGCAATAAGGCGTTCGCGGAATGGATCATCGAAGCCGACCACACGGGGCCGCTCGTCCTCAGTGAAGATACGGTCGTCGAAGCGACAGGACGGCATGTGGAGTTGCCTGGAGCCACCGTGGCCGACTTCCGCGATGGGAAGATCCGGTCGTACCGGACGTACTTCGACGACGTCTCGCTGATCGAGCAGATCGTGGGCGACTAACGAAGCCGTCGAAGTGGAGTTCCAGGTCGAGGACGATCCGGATCCGCTCGACATCGGATTCCTCGAAACGCAGATCCGTCGTGAGGCGTCCGCCACCATGGAACTCGGTGACGAAGTCGACCTCGCGATCTTCGTGCGCGACGCCGGCAAGGTCGTAGCCGGCATCAGCGGCTGGACATGGGGCGACTGCTGCGAGCTGGAGAGCCTCTGGGTGGAGCCGAGACTCCGCGGTCGCTGGCTCGGCCCTAGGCTCCTTGCCGCCGCGGAAGCCGAGGCGGCGGCGCGCGGGTGCACGCAGACCGTCCTCTTCACCTACAGTTTCCAGTCTCGTCGCCTATATGAGTGGGCCGGCTACGAATTGGTTGGTCGAGTCGAAGACTTCCCATCAGGAACGGACGTCCTCTGGTACCGCAAGCGCCTGAACCCACCGGGCCAAGTGGGCTAACGCGACACATCTCCCTCTCGAATAGCCTCTCTCCAGTCCTAAGCCGCCCCCAGGCGAGCGCCGACCCATAGCGGGCAGTTAGCTCTCACTGGCCCCGAGGGGCCTCGCTGCCCCATGCGGTAGTTCGTCGGTCGTCCCGGCCACTTGATCGCGGAGGACGAGAGCGCGAACCATCCGGCTGCCACGAGCGCGACCACGATCAGCAACGATGCCCAGCCGAGGTTCGCGAAGAACAGAACCGCCGCGGCGAGCATCGCCAGAGCGACCTGCAGCGCCGTCGCGTGCTCGCCGACCCATCGCACCGTGGGCGATTCGCGCGTGATCAGGGTGCCGGCGCCCGCGCGTTCGATCGTGCCTGCCAGCCATCGCGGACGTCCCGCGAGGTACGCCCCCAGACCGATCAGGATCGCTGCGACGAGCAGGAACACCGTGTAGGAGCGGAGGTCAGCGAAGACGTCGCTCGAGACCGAGCCCACGGCGGCGCGTTCGGTGGCACCCGAGACTCGATCAACGATCGCATCGTCGATCCGCAGCGCGAGCCTCCGTATGACGATGAGGCCGAACGCGGCCCCGAGAGCGAGCCACATCACGGTCCGCAGGCGTCGCGGCGACAGCACGATCGCGATGACGGCGAGCACGATGGCCATGATCACGAGCAGGAACACGAGCCGATCCGCCGCCACGACGGCCGATTGGGCCGCTGGCAGCGCGTCGGACTCGAAGACCTTGACCCTGCCGAAGTCCGACGGTAGGTCGACCCCGAACTGCTGCTCGAGCGTGGCCACGACCTGTTCGAGGTTGTCCTCGGTGACCGTCGGGACGTCGATAGAGCGGTCGAGGAGCTCCGAGAGCTGCTGCTCCAGGGAGGCCAGAGCGTCGTTGATGAAGGGGAGAAGGTCCACGTAGACGGCTTCGCCCTCGATCGTGGCCCTCTCGCTCTCGCCGCGCAGCAATGCCACGAGTTGTGTGTGCGCTCGGGTGAGCGCCGAGTTCCACAGGGACTCGACCTGATCGCTGGCTAGCAACTGCTCGGTGCGGGCGAGGAGCCGGTCTCGGATCCCTTCGGTGATAGGCGCCGCCAGGAGAGCCGGCGAAACGGGTAGTCGGCCCTGATCCAGGTTCGACAGTGTCTCTGAGACCCGATCCTCGATCTGGAGTCCCTCCATCACGCCGTCGGTGAGCCGGGTGCTGAGCGCCGCCTGCACGTTGGGATCCTCGATCGCCGGGCCGACCGTCGCGACGAATCGGTCGGTGTCCAGCACGACGGAACGCGCCCAGGCGCCCACGACCGCCACCATGAGCGCGATCACGGCGAGGAAGACGAACAGGCCGGTGAAGCGTCTCCTCAGCTTCTGGCGCTTCGGCGCCCCGTCCTCACCGGGGCTCACGGCGGATCCTTCGGATGCAGCGCTCATCAGTGGGCCTCCCTTCGCCGGGCGATTCTTGCGGTGCTTACACTCCCAGTGGACAGAACACACGCAAGCCTCGCGTGACCGTAATCGAGAAGCAGATGGCTCACCCCTGGTTGCGCGCTTCCGATATGTCGTAGATGGCGCGCATCAATCCGATGTGCGAGAAGGCCTGCGGGAAGTTGCCCAGCAAGCGTTCGCCTTGGGGGTCGTACTCCTCGCTGAGCAGGCCGACGTCGTTCTGCAGCGCCATGAGCTGCTCCAGGTTGCGTTCGGCTTCCTCCACGCGCCCGGCCTTCGCCAGCGCGCTCACCAGCCAGAACGAGCAGATGAGAAACGCCCCTTCGCTGCCGGCCAGCCCGTCCACTCCCTCATCCGTCGAGTAGCGCAAGACGAACGGCCCCTCACAGATCTCCCGCTGGATCGCGTCGATCGTGCCGAGGACGCGCGGGTCCTGGGCAGGCAGGAAGCCGAAGATCGGGATGAGGAGCAGGCTCGCATCCAACCCTTTCCCGCCGTAGTACTGGACGAACGTGTTGCGCTCGGCATCGAAGCCCTTGGCCAGGACCTCGGCATGGATCTCGTCGCGGACTGCCCGCCAGCGGTCCAGCGGACGCGTCCGCGCCGGTCGCCTCCGCGAACCTGATCGCGCGGTCGATCGCGGTCCAGGCGGAGACCTTGGAGTAGGTGAAGTGCTGCCGCTGCCCGCGGATCTCCCAGATCCCCTCGTCCGGCTCGCGCCACATCCGCTCGACGATCTCGATCGCGTCGGTGAGCTCGATCCCGGGCGACCGGGTGGGTCCCGCGGGGCAGCCCGGCCTCCGATGCCCCGTACAGCACGGCCAGCACCTCGCCGAAGATGTCGAGCTGGAACTGATCGCTGGCGGCGTTGCCGATCCGTACCGGTTTCGATCCTTCGTAGCCGGACAGCCAAGGCAGCTCGAGCTCCGTCAGCCTATGCTCGCCGCCGATGCCGTACATGAGCTGCAACTGGCTCGGATCGCCCGCGATCGCCCGGAGGAGCCAGTCCCGCCAGGCGATGGCCTCCTCCATGTACCCGGACTGCACCAGCGGGGCGAGCGTGAACGAGCCGTCGCGCAGCCAGCAGAATCGGTAGTCCCAGTTCCGCTCTCCGCCGATCTCCTCCGGCAGCGACGTCGTCAGCGCGGCGACGATCGCGCCCGTCGGCGAGTACGTGAGCGCCTTCAGCGTGATGAGTGATCTCAGCACCACCTCGGGGTGCGGGCCCTCGTACGTGCAGCGCCCCGACCACTCCCGCCACCACGATTCCGTCCGCGCCACCATGTTCAACGGGTCGACCGGCTCGGGCGCGGGGCGTGCGAGGGATACCAGGCGAGGTGAAACGGGACGCGTTCGCCCTCCGACGACCGTGAACGCCGCCGATGCCGTGGCGACCGCCGTCTGCGCCAATCTCCACCGGTGTGCGCAGGCAGACCGCGTCCGGCCCGGCCACGGCGAACATCCCCTGGTCGATCCGGCCGGTCGCCGGGATGAGCTTCCCGTAGTCGAAACGGGGGTTGAGCTGCATCTGCATCGCGACGCGGCCCCGTAGGCCCTCGACGATCCGAACGACGTCGTCGTGCTCCGTCGCCCAACGGCATGCAATCGACCAGCCGGACCAGGCCGTCGTCCGTCTCGAAGTCGGTCTCCAGGACGAGCGTGCCCGGGCGGTAGCGGCGCTCGACGCGGCGCACCTCGCCGGCGGGAGCGATCTGCCAGTGGCCGTTGGCATCGGTGCCGAGCAACGCTGCGAAGAAGCGCAGGCGAGTCGAATCGCGGCGCGCACAACCAGTCGATCGAGCCGTTCTTGCCGACGAGCGCCGCCGTCTCCGTGTCGCCGATGAGCGCGTAGTCTTCTATCCGTAGGGCCACGCTGCCACCTCCCGTCAACGACCGAACGACCGTCCCGCGAGCTGCACCTCCGCGGAGAGTACGAGGTCGTCGGCGGCCTTGGCCAGTTCGATCGGATGGATGCCCTCGATGATGCGCCGCTGCCCCGCTTCGCGGGTAGACCGAGCGAACGCCCTCTTCGGCCTCCTGGGTCGGCGACGCCCTCCCGGAGGTGTACGGTGCTCGCGCACCCGGCCCTCTTCCCATGCTCAGCGGTCAACACCAGGTCAAAGTGCCGACCGACCCAAGCGGTACTAGACGGAACTCCTGAGACTCCCTCGAATACGGCTTAAGCCTGCAAAGACGCTGGTCAGGGCGTTGCTCGTGTCTTCCTTGACACGGAAGAGGTCGGAGGTTCAAATCTCCAGCGCCCACCATGTGATGTCTCGCGACATCGTGCCGACGTGTCTCGGGACATCGTTCCACGTCAGGTCCGACTGTGCGGTTGGTAGTCACGGCCGGGATCGAGCACCAGCTCCCCAAATCAGCCGCCGTCCTCGGTGACGACTCGGACCCGGAGGCCATCGACCAGGGCGATCACCCTCGTGCCGATGAGCCTGCGCCCGAGGCCGATGTGGTGCAGCCGGGAGTTGTGACGGAGCGTGATCATGCCCGTGATATCGATCCGGTCCCGTCGCACCCGAACGTGGTTGGACACATCCAGCCCCGGGAGCGACGGGGAGGACCTCGGCCGGGCCTCGAAGGCCTCGGCTGGGGTGCGTCGCCCGATTGCCCGGTGCGGTCTGCAGGTGTTGTAGTAGTCGCGGAACCGGTCGAGCTGGGCCTGCAGCTCCGCGGTCAGTTGCGGCCGCCGAATCTTGCCGCGAGAGGAACCGCTTGAGCGTCTGGTGCAGTCGCTCCACCTTCCCGCAGGTCTGCGGGTGGTAGGCCTCGAGTGTACGTAGCGGGACCCGAGCCGGGCGGTCTCGGCCTCGATCGCGCACCTGCCCTTGCGGGCACCGCGGTGAACACCGCCCCGTTGTCGGTGAGCAGCTGAGCCGGGAACCCGCAGGTCGCGGCCCCCCTGTGGAACGTCGCCACCACGTCGGCGGCCTTGAAGACCGCCCGAGCATCGCTGCCACCAGGAGCCTCGAGTGATCGTCGATCACGTTCATGATCTCGACCTCGGTCTCTATCCGCGAGGCGCCAGTGGGTGATGTCGGCCTGCCAGCGCTCGTTCGGCATCGCGGCCTCGAACCGGATGAAGGAGCTCCGGGGTCGCTTCTGGCTGCGGGGTGACGAAGCCCCGACGCGACAAGATCCGCCAGATCGTCGCGACCGAAGGCACCGCCCCCTCGCCCGCGCGATGAGGTGGGCGCCGATCGTGTGCGCTCCGGCGTCGACGCCGAGGTCGGCGAGCTCCTTGCGGAGCTCCACGATCTCGTCCTCGATCAGCTCCGACGTGCGGTCAGGGCTCCGGTGCGGCCTTCGCGACCTCGGCTCGAGCCCAGCCTCACCCTCGGCGTCGAAGCGCCGGCAGAGCTCGTAGACCCACCGCGCCGAGACCCCGTAGTCGCGGGAGACCTCCGCCTTCGTCCGCCCCTCGATCCTGATCGCGGTGACCACGAGCCTCGCCAACGACATCGTCCAACCCCCTTGGGTGAGGTCGGTACGATGTCGCGAGACAGACCGGAACTATCTCCCGAAACCAGACACTCCAGCGCCCACCACGAAAACGCGCAGGTCAGGCCATCGGAACCCGGTCCTGCTCGCGCATGCGGTCAACCCGTCGATCGATCAGCGGAGAGTCGCCCCTCCTGCTCGACCGACCCCTGATCAACCCACGCGCTCGAATCGGCGGTCGGGCAGCACCACGTGCAGGATGACCGTGGCGATCGAGATGATGATCGACGCCCAGAGGTAGGACCAGAAGCCGTCGATCTCTATCCGGTCCGTGAGGAGTGTGGTGATCCAGAGGACGACCATGTTGATCACGATGGCGAACAGGCCGAGGCTGAGGAGGATCAGCGGTGCGCTCAGGATGCGCAGTATCGTTCCCGCCAACGCGTTGACCAAGCCGAGGATCCCCGCAACGACCACGAGCGAGACGATCCCCCGGTCGAGCTCGACACCTCCGACGATCCACGCAGCCAGGTAGACCGCGATCGCGAGGATCCCCCACCGCACCAGGAGCCGCACGCCTCTCCCTTCGACCGACGTCGGTTCGATCGAACCCTACGCCTCGGTCGGCTCCCTGTCGAAGAACGCGGTACAGCCGGCGGCCTTGCACGGCCCGCTACGGACGCGAGACGTGTGGACACCATCCACCGTCGTCGAGAGACCCCGGGGAGAGATCCCCGCCTAGGCCGGCAGCCTCCCGAGCACCTCGTCGAGATATTCAACGGCCTGCGTCGCGTGTGGCTGGTCCGGCTCGCTGTCGAGCGATGCCACGAGCCGTTGTCGGGCGCTGACCGCGGCCACCCGTCGTCCACCGCAGCACGTCAATAGCTCGGACACTGCCTGCTCTCGATCCGTCGATGAGCGGGCGAGTTCCAGCGCCAGTTCTCTCACGACATCTCCAGTAGTCATCAGACCCTCCTTCGATCGGACGCGAACGAGCTGCGCTCCTTGGCGCTGCTCAGGAATCGGTCGACGAAGGCGGACCTCGACCAGCGAGGCCCTGCGCGACCGGCCCAGCTGAGAGGATCGATGGAGAGAAGTGGAGCTTCCCCGATGCCGAGGCCGACGCCCCGATGGCCGGGGCACTCGCGGTCATGACCCACAGGGCACGCTGGCTTTCGTCAAACCTCGTATGCAGGGGAAGGACCGGTCGGCCAGACGTCGTGAGGAGCAGCGTCGGAACCGACTCGATCCTTTCGGCATCCGCCGACGACGAGTGAACCAGGGGATGCTCCGGGCTCGATCGCGAAGCAGCAACCCACGCAAGAAGAGCGAGAGCCACCACGAGGGTTGCGCGCCCACGCGGGCCACCGAGGCGAGTCACGCAACGAGCGTAGGCGCGTACGGATGATCTCCGCAAGACGCCTTCTGCCCTCCGTGAGAGTCGAGAACGAGCGACGGGGCAGGCCGTACCTCCTCCACCCGCGCTGACCCACATATGTGCGAGGGCGCGGGCTCCTGGGTCGGCACCGTCGCAACCTCAGAGGATCAGGCCATCGACTCCATGTTCTTGGTGACAACCTCCATCGTCTCGTTGAGCTCCGCCGTTGGGCTGAACTCGACGATCTCGGTGTCGGGGAAGATCTCCGGCGTGTGACCGGGGCCCACGTAGTAGGCCTCGCCGTCGGTGATCTCGATATCGCCGTCGGCGGTGTGGTACACGAGCTTCCCCTTGAACACGTAGCCCCAGTGCGGGGACTGGCACTGATCGTTCGGAAGTCCCACGAACAGCGGAGTCATGTCCGAGTGCTCCGTGTACTTCTCGAAACCGATCGTGTAGCCCTCGGTCTCCCCGTACCGACCCTCGAATCCCGGTCCCTCGATCGGCTCCGCCGCCGAGTCCTTCGACACCTTGCCCATCACGGTCTCCCTTCTGCTCGTCTCCGGTTCGATCCGGACCTGTCCCTCTGCCAAGCACCCGTCATTCGGGCGACACTTCCCTCATCCTGGGTTGGAGGCTCTCAGGCGTTGCGTCGGGGAAGAACCTGGCGCGAAGTGCCTCCTGCGAGGTGACGTCCTTCGGACGAGGTGGTCCGAAACCTCCCGCCATCGTGATCCCCGCGCGGATCTGATACAGGGCGAGCGGCGATACCGTGCGCAATGCGATGCCATCGAGATCCGAGGGAGGGTAGTCGAAGACACCGTCCGAGAGCTCGACCCGGAAGAGTCGCCCGTCTTGATCTGGGATATGGAAGAACACGATGCCTTCTGTCGTCCGGTCGTACACGCTGATCTCGAGGTCCAGGTTGCCGTCGGTGGTTCCGATGACCATAGGCATCCCTTCGATAGGCTCGAATCGAACCTCGTGTGATGAGAACCCGATCGCGCGAGCGTTTCCAAGTTGCGCTTCCAGCTCCCCCCTGCCCACCAGCACATCGACGTCGTCGTGTGATCTCACCGACGTTCCATGGAGCAGCGCGTCCTCCGCGAACCCACCGAACACGTGCGCCGGCGGCTCGAACGTCATGAGGGTCTCGAGCAAGGGACCGTAGCCATCCATCGGACGGCATCTTCATCATCTTCGGCCTTCCGAGCAAGCGCACCGGACTACTCGACCGAGCCGGGCATCGTCGTATGGCGGGCCAAGTATGCGGCGGCCTCTGCCCGACGGGCCACCTCGAGCTTCGAGAGGATCGATGAGACGTAGTTCTTCACGGTCTTCTCGGCCAGGGTGAGCTCGTCCCCGATCTCCTTGTTGGTCTTGCCGTCGGCGATGAGCGCCAGGATCCGTTCCTCCTGAGGGGAGAGGCGGGCGAGCTTCTCGTCCCGCATCAGATGCTTCCCCTTGCGGAGCCGGTCGAGGACGGCGGTCGTCACGGCGGGATCCAGGAGGCTGTCGCCGGCTCCGACCGCACGGATCGCGCGGACGAGCTCGCCTGAGCGAACCTGCTTCAAGACATAGCCGGAGGCACCCGCCATGATCGAAGCGAAGAGCGCTTCGTCATCCGCGAACGATGTCAGCATGAGCACGCGAGTCTCCGGATGCTTCGCGCGGATCTCGCGTGTCGCCTCGATCCCGCTCCCATCGGCGAGCCGGACGTCCATCACGACGACGTCCGGTCGCGTTCGGTCTGCTTCATCGATGGCCTCCCGGACCGTCGCGGCCTCCGTGGTCACGTGGATGTCGTCCTCGGTTGCAAGCATCGCCCGGATCCCGTCGCGCACGACCTCGTGATCGTCGACGAGCATCACCCGGAGCGGAGGACGCTTCGGCTCGGCCATCGAGGGATGTTAGCCCGGGTCGGTTCGAGCGAGCGCACGTGCGGCGCGGTGCGGCTCGGCAGGACTCGGTGCATCCCGCGAACCCATGATCGCGTCGGCGACCCCTTCGAGGAAGTCCTTGAGTGTCGCCTCGGCGACCCTCGAGAGAAGCGCGCGATCGATGATCCGGCCGACCGTGCCGAAAGGAGGAACGTATCGAGCGCTCATCGCGAGCTGCGTGCGTCCGGGTCGGATGGGTGCGACCTCGAGATCGGCGTCGAGCGATGGGAAGAGGTCCGCACCCGCGGACGCCGCCCATCGCAGGGGAAACACGAACTTGGATCCGATGCGAACGGATCGTCCGAGCTCGACGGCGACCGATCTCTCGACGCGGACGGCCTCGCCGAAACCGACGTCGGCGAGGAGCCGGTCCCCTCGATGGTGGGCTCGCTCGGCCAACCCCGGAAGCCATAGGCGCGGGTCACGAGACAAGGCTCGCTCGACCTGCTCCGGGGAGATCGGCAGCTCGACGAAATACCTTGCGAACATATGGCCAAGGATGCGCATCGCCGGGCGGCGTAGGAGGGGTCGATGGTCCCGACCCCGAGGGGACCTGTCAGGACGGGAACGTCGCTCGGACCGTCGTCCCCTCTCCAAGTGTGCTCTCGACCTCGAGCAGTCCGCCGAGTGACTCGACCCGTTCCCGAAGGTTCTGGAGGCCCATCCCCCAGGAAGTCGCGTCGGCGTCGAACCCGCGACCGTCGTCGTCGATCTCGAGGAAGAGGCCGGACTCTCCTCGCCGGAGCGAGACGCGACAGGTCGTGGCTGCTCCGTGCCGGCCGACGTTCGAGAGCGCCTCACGCGCGAGCTGCACCACATCGCCGGCGCGTGAGGCGAGCTCGGCCGCAGCCGCGCTGTCGACGTCGACCACCGTCACCACGCCTGTGCGCGAGCCGAACTCGCTCGCCATCTCCTTGAGGGCCTCGTCGAGCTGACGGTCGGCCAGGATGCCCGGGCGGAGACCGAAGATGTAGTTGCGCAGGTCTCGGATCGCGTGATCGACGTCCTCGACCGCCCCTTCGAGGCGACGAGCCATATCCGGATCGCTGGATGCCGCCGCGAGTCCTTGCAGGCTCATCCCGACCGCGAAGAGCGACTGGATGACGCCGTCGTGGAGCTCCTTCCCGATCCGTTCACGCTCCTCCACGACCTGAAGCCTCTGAAGCTCCCTCCCTTTGCGCTCGGCGTCGTCGCGGAGGCGGGCGTTCTCGACGGCGATGGCAGCCTGCGTCGCAAGGACCACGAGGACGCGTTCGTCCTCCTCGTCGAAGGTCTCCGCGCCCTGCTTCTCGGTGAGGTAGATGTTCCCGAACACCTTTCCTCGCCCCGCGACGGGAGCTCCAAGAAGTGACTTCATCGGAGGATGGTTCGGCGGGAACCCGACCGATCGGGGGTCGGCGCTGATATCCGGGATCCGAAGGGGATGGGCCTCGGTGATGAGGACCCCCAGGAGGCCGTGGCCGGTGGGAGGGTCGCCGAGAACGGCTCGCTCCTCAGGCGTGATCCCCACGGTGATGAATTCTTCGATCAACCGTCCGTCGGGGGTGAGCACGCCCAGCGCCCCGTAGCGAGCGTCGGTGAGATCGACCGCCAACTCCACGATGCGGAGGAGCACCGCGTCGAGAGAGAGCTCCGAGGCGAGGATCATCCCGGCCTCGATCAGCTGCCGGTCCCCGTCACCTCTGGCATCTCGTCGGGACACGGCCCGAGCGTAGCCCACCGCGGTCCTGGGCAGGTCCCAACCAGGGTCGGGACCAACGACCCATGGATGTCTGAGCTCCTTGAACGAGCATCGAGGTATCGAACGCCGAGGGACGGCGTCAGAGAGAGAAGGAGTACGTCATGGATAGGAGCAACTGGGACAAGATCGTGAGCGGCGCAGGCGCCGTGATCGCGGTTGTGCTCATCGCGCTGGGCGCGATGGCGATCTTCGGAGGCAACTTCGGGCAGCAGAACGTGCGGGACCGCTTGGTGCCGCAGAACATCTCGTTCCCGCCGGCCGAAGCGATGACGCCGCAGGAGAGGGCCGATATCGGCGAGTTCGCCGGTCAGCAGGTCGAGACCGGTGTGCAGGCCGAGGCGTTCTCCCGCTACATCGGCGGGCACCTCGAGGCCGTCAACGACGGCGCGACCTACTCGGAGACGAGCGCGGCCGCACGTGAGGAAGGCCTCGACGCCGACACCGCCGCGGAGCTGCAGGGCAAGGCAGACACGCTCTTCAAGGGTGAGTCCCTGAGGGCCATGCTGCTGAACGCCTACGGCTGGTGGACCGTTGCGACGATCGCCCTGTGGGCAGGCGTCGCGATGCTGATCGCCGGACTGCTGATGGGGATCTTCTCGATCCTCGGGTTCCGGCACGCGAGGAAGGTCGTCGTGACGACCGCCGACTTCTCGGTGGAACGCACGAAGAGCCTCGTCGGCTCCACGGTCTAGGAACCAACAGCACGGCGATCCACGGGAGGAGCTCGCCACTGGCGAGCTCCTTCCACGATGTTCGGACATGATCCCTGCCTCCGGGCTCCCGCGTTCGATCCAGGCGACCGGTTGGCTCGTATGCCCAGTGGGTTGGGGGCCGGATGGCCTCCATACGCGCCATCCGGGTGCGGGACCATCGGTGAGAAGAAGACCGAGCTGGTGTGAGGCGAAGAATGAACTCGAGGGACGTCGCGTGATCCAGTCGCGATCGTGGCGTCGCTCCAAGAAGCTGTTGGAAGGTGGTTGGGAACCGATGATGGAAGGTCTTGATCCAGACGCGGTGCGGCCGGTGGGGAACGTCGCGCGCCACGATGGGTGGTGGGCTGGGAAGGCGAGACGCGTCGCCGGTGCGATCCTCGTGTGCTCGACCGTCCTGCTGCTCGTCGGTATGAGTGCCGTGTCGGTGGGGGCGAAGGCCCCCCCGCCCCAGCCCCAGCCCAACGGTTCGGTGAGATGGCGCTTCCAGGTCAGCGGACAGTACGTGCTGCATCCGCCGGCAGTCGGTCCCGATGGGGGAGTCGTCGTCGCGAGTTCGACCGGCGACGTGTACTCCCTGACAGCCGATGGGGTGCTCAGATGGGTCGTCCGATCCATCGGCGCCGATGGTGGGCCCTCGATCGGGCCCGACGGGACCGTCTACGTGGCGTCGATGAACACGATCACCGCGATCGCCCCGAGCGGCTCGATCCGGTGGACCTTCACCGAGCCGTCCTCGGGTCAGGGTGTGATCGCCGGGCCGACCGTCGGTCCGGACGGCAATGTCTACGCGATCTCGGACATCGGCGGCCTCGGCGCGTTCGCGCTGTCGCCGGCCGGCCAGCTTCTCTGGAGCAACGGGGGCGCTCCGACCTTCGGGGAGCGCGGACAGCTCGGCGCCCAGATCGTGTTCGGCTCGGGCCGCCTCTTCGCGGCGTTCGACGAGAACAGCGTTGCCCCGAGCACGATCTTCGGTCTGTCGCTGCAAGGCACACAGCAGTGGGCGAAACCGCTCGGAGGCAGCGACGACCCGTTCATGCAGCAACAGCGCCAGCCGGCGACCGGCGTGGACGGCTCCCTCTACCTCACCGCGATGGGCGGTGCGAACGGCTGGAGCCTGTTCCGCGTCGACCCGGCGAGTGGGAACGTCCTCTGGCAGCGGTCACCGACACAGTCGAACGGGATGTCTCCCCCGAGCGTCGGGCCGGATGGGTCCGTCTACTTCTCCCGGAGTCTCAGTTACCTGGACTCGGTGACGTCGACCGGACAGCCACGTTGGACGTTCTTCGACGGTTCGATCATCGATCACCCCGCCGTCGCACCCAACGGGAGCGTCGTCGTCGCCGGGAACCGGCCGAACTTCGGCGAGCCAGGATCCGTCCGCGGATGGAACGCCGCGACGGGCCAGCTCGCGTGGCAGATCGAACTGCCGAACGAGGACGGTGGGTACCAGATCCTCTACACACAGCCGAGCTTCTCCGCGGACAGTGGGACCGCGTATTTCGGCACTGCCGTCCTCGGCGGTGCTGGGCAGTTCTCCTTCCTCTATGCGGTGAGCTCGGGCGCGGGTGCGCCACCGCCTCCGCCGCCGCCCACGACCCAGTGCGTGGTGCCAAGTGTCGTGGGCATGACGCTGAACGCGGCGCAGTCGCAGATCGTTAGCGCGGGCTGCTCGGTTGGAACTGTGAAGAGCGTTCAGTCGACGCAGGTGGGGATCGTGCTCACCCAGAGTCCCGTGCCGGGCACGACGCTGCCTTCAGGCGGCCGGGTCAACCTCACGGTCGGTCGCACGTGAGACAAGGGTAGGAGCGCACTGGCGGACGTCGGAGCAAGGAGGGATCCATGAGCAGGCGGGTCAAGTCGCGGATCGGGATCATGGGGGCGGCGATAATCGTCCTACTGCTCGCTGGGTCGCCGGCGAACGGGCAGACGAGCGTGGCGGAGACCTGGCGTGCTACGGCCCCGGCGACGAACGGCGCCATGATGGATCTCGACCTCGCCGACAACGTGTTCGTGGTCGGCGAGAGCATCCAGACCGTCGTCTTGAGGAAGTTCAGCCCCAGCGGCGTCCTCCAGTGGGAGCGCATCGATCCGCCCGCGCCCGAGCGGGCCCGCGCCTCGTGGGTCTCGACCGATCCCGCCGGCAACGCGATCGTGGCGGCCTACCGGGTCACCGGCGGCAACAACAGCCCGGCCGGATGGATCGTGACCAAGTACGACCCGCGGGGGAACGTCGTCTGGCGGGACATCCTCCCCGGGGGCGGTGGACAGACCGTCCGGGTCGAGACTGACGGCGCCGGCAACGCGTACGTGACCGGCAAGATGTTCGTCGGCACGACGATCGATGCCGTCACGATCAAGTACGCGCCGAACGGGACGAAGCTGTGGACGCGTGCCTTCAACGGCGCGGTGGCCTCCGGGGACGTCCCCAGGTCGATGGACGTGAGCTCCGACGGCACCAGGATCGCCATCGTGGGGGCCACTGGCTCCTCCTTCTTCACGGTGATCTACGACGCGCAGGGCAACGAGATCGGTCGCAGCGTCCGGATCGATCTCTCTCCGGCCCGCGACGCGGCGTTCGGTCCGTTGAACGTGCTGTACGTGGGGACGACGAGCTGGACGCCAGCGACCTCGAACCGGATGACGCTCGTCAAGTTCGGCGCAGCCGGGAACAGCGCCTGGACCCGCTTCTACGAAGACGGAGACTTCATCTACCGGGTCGCCGTGGACTCCTCGGGTGACGTCGTCGCCGTCGGCGCCGGGAACCTCTTCCTCGACTGGATCACGATCAAGGTAGGGCCGGACGGGACGCGTCGCTGGTCACGTCTCTACAGCGCCACCGCGGGCACCGACGAGATCCCGGCGTTCCTGACGATCGATCGCGCCAACGCGATCTACGTGACCGGCCGAGCCGGGCCGATCCCACCCGACCCCGGGATCAACCTGCTGATGATGACGACGATCCGGTACGAACCGGACGGGACGCAGGCGTGGGTCGTGAACCGCGACATCGCCCGCGGGCTCAGCGTCCGGATCGGAGCCGATCAAGCCGTCTACGTCCTCGGCGAGGGCGAAATGCTTACGGTCCGGTACGACCAGGTGACCGGCGGCGTGCCTGGCCCGCCGTCGGCGCCGACGAGTCTGACGGTGACGACCGCCTCGCGCACAGCGATCGGGCTGCAGTGGGCGAACGGCCCCGGGACGCAGACCGCCGTGAGGATCGAGCGGTGCACGGGAGCCAACTGCACGACCTTCGTTCAGGTAGCGCAGGTCGGCGGATCGTCGACCGCGTATCTGGACGGAGGGCTCGACAGGAACACGACGTACCGGTACCGGGTCCGTGCCGCCAACGACCAGGGGAACTCGGCCTACTCGAACATAGTCACGGCGAGAACGACCAAGTAGGAGCGGTACAACACGCCGTGAGGACAGGAGCACGAGAGCGGTAGCTCGGTGCTTCGTTCACTGTCGGCGCACAGCTGTACGCGGTCACGACGACGGGCCCGCCCCTCGATCCGGGAGTGGGGGCCGCGCTCTTCCTGACATGGACCGCTGGGTTGGTCGTCCTGGGGATGGTGCTATTCCAGCGGCGCGACGTCACCTGACGATCGCCGCTCACGCACGCGGTGGACGATCAGTGCGGACCCGAGCGCGATCGTGGTACCGAGCAACACACCCGCGATCGCGTCGGACAGCCAGTGCGCTCCCAGGTAGGTCCGCGAGAGGCCCATCAGGAACGAGAACCCGACGGCAGCCGCTCCCCATCGATAGCGGCGTGGCCCCTCGGGGACCAGCGCGATCACCGCTGCCACGGCGGTGACCGAGGCGGCCACGGCGTGCCCTGAGGGGAACGAGGCGCTGCTCGTCTCGACGAGGGATCCGAGCGCCCGGGGCCGGTCGTAGAGCGCCTTCAGCGTCCCGATCAAGATCTCCGAGACGACGATCGCGGAGACGAACGCGGCGAAGTGCCACCACCTCCGCCGGATCGCCAACCACCCGGCGATCCCGAGCCGTATCGGTGTCATGACGTAGGTCAGCCCGACCACGTTGAAGAGGTGGGCGACCACCGTCAGCCATCCGGTACGGATCGACACGCTCCATCGGAGGAACGCGTCGTCGATCGGCTGGATCATCCCGCGGCCGGCATCCGTGGCCATGAGAGCGAAGAAGGCCACGGTCATCGCCGCGAGGATCGCCGTGACCACCGTGTCGCGTCGGGGCATCCCGAGGAGCGGGTGCTCCTGCTCGTCCCCCGGATCCTTCGTTTCCACCGACTGGCGGCTCACGGCGGACACGGGGCGCCTCGACCGCACAGGGCGAGACCCTCCGTCTCTTGGAGGTGCGCCACCAGGTCGGCTCGGGGGACGAACGACACCGCCTCGTCGACGTCGAACACCATCGCCGTGGAAGCGCCTTCAGCGAAGGCGAACCGATACGTGGCGCACCCTCCCGGGAACACGTAGGAACGGACGTTGTGCAGCTCCGGCGTGAGGGTGGATGGAGCCTCGAACCTGCGCGTGCCGGCCTCGTCGGAGGGCACCTCGTGGGCGCTGGACACGTCACACGCGGACCTGAGCGTCACCGTGACCGCTCGCAGTCCAGCCAGATCGGAGTGCAGCCAGAAGCTCGCCTCGCCGGTGTGGATGTCGCCGCCCCCGTAGGTCCACCCGGAGGGCAGGACGTCTAAACAGGGGATCGCCGCCGCACTCGGCACGGCCTGTGCCGAGAGGGTGGATGCCTTGCTCACTCCGCATTCGGGCGCGTGCACGACCCCCGGGTTCTGCGCCGGAAGGAAGGCGTTGATGCTGGATGAGACCGCGATCGCGAACGCGATGAGCATCCCGAGCGCGAGGAGCACCCGGCGGACGCTCCATCGCTGGATCGAGATCGGCCGGCGCTCGGGCGCGAGTGCCCGGAACTGCCCCACGAGGTCGCGAGGGTCCCGCTTCATGAAGGCTCGGAGCTGCGTGGGGCTCGCGATCCCACGGGTGGCGGCGAACGCTTCGGCGATCTCATCGTCCGTGAAGAACAGGAGCGCTCGTCGGTACACGAGGTCGACGTCCGAGCGGACCGCCAGGACGAGCATCATGTTGCCGAGGTCCACCGCCTGCCGCCACGGTGACGGCTTCACCTGCGCGAAGAAGACATCGATCAGAAGCACGCGCCCGTCCCTGACCATCAGGTTCGCCGGCTTGATGTCGCGATGCGCCAGACCCGCGTCCCACAGCTTGCGGACCAGCGAGAGCCCCTCGTCCACGATGCCCTCGTCGACGTCGACATCCCCGATCTCCTCGGCGCCCTCGAAGAACTCCATGACGATCATGTACTCGCGTTCGGGCGAGATCTCGACGATCCCCATCGGAGTCGGCACGGGGATGTCTTCGTCCGTCATGAGGCGCAGCGTGTAGTCCTCGTACTCCACGAAGCGCCGGACGGACTGGAACGACGCCTCGTCCTCGAGCGCGCCGTAGAGGACGATCCGCGACAGCTTGTACCAGCGATCCGCGCGCACGTGGCTCTTCGCGTAGAGCTTCGCGAACAGATAGGTGTCCGGATCGCCGGCGACCGTGAGACGGAGCGGCGTCGAGCCTCCCGATCCCTCCAGCCCGACCGGCTTGATCTCGAGCACCGTGAGCCCGAGCTGCTCCTGCACCGCCTCCCTGATCGCCTCGCCTCGGAGGCCGGTCACGTCGAGGTGCGCTGTGCTGCCCTTCCGATAGGCGACGGGGAACGCCTCGTTCGGCGTGAACCAGCGGAACGCCGTGAGCGGGAACGCCACGCCCAGGATCAGTCCGTACAGCACGCCGGAAGGTCCGTCGACCGCCAGATACATCCGCGCGACCACGAAGAGTCCGATGAGGCCGGCGATCGCGAGTTTCGCGTACCAGCGGGGGCGTCCGGCGACGACGAGCGAATAGACCATGCCGATCAGCACGGCCGTGAGAGCGGCGACGGGCGCGGACGGCAACGCGAATCCACCCCACCCGGCGATGATCGTCACGCCGTACGGACGTGGTCGGGACAGCAGCTCGTACACGATCTCTCCCACGATCTGCATGACGAAGAGGCTTGCCAGGAACACCAGCAGGTGACGCCATCTGCGGAGGATCATCAAGGCGCACACCAGGCCAAGGCCGAGAACGGTCATCCCCCAATCGGACCCGATCGCCTTGATCCCGCGCATGATCGGCGTCAGCCAGTCCGTGCGGAGGTTCGCCACGCGGAGCAACCACCAGGTCTCGAGACGATCGGAGAAGTGCAGCACCGCGTCGATCTGCAGCACGAGCACGGTGGCGATCGAGGCGTACGCCATCATCGCCAGCCAGAATCGGCCGCTCGCGCCCATCCTGCGCCGCAGGGGTGGGGGAGCGCCCGTCGGACGTCGCTGTTTCCGCGTTCGCCTGATCGTGTCCTCGTGATCGGGCACGGTCACCAGCTCGGACGATGCGGCCGCGCTGCGCGGGATCGCGTTGGGGTCGTCCGTCACGAGCCCACCGTCAAGGCCGATCGATGGTCCGCGAGCCACGACGCTGCCACTTCGCGCGCAGAGCTTCCCCCCACGACCCGTCCTATCATCGCTCGCAGGTCCGAGGTCGTGAGGAGCGCCGACACGGCGTCCAGGGTCCGGACGACCCCGTCGCCGTGCGTGGACAAGACCTCTCGACGGAGGAGGGGCGTGATGTTCTCGGACGGCTGGAGACCTCGGTCATCCGTCAAGACGACGAGTCCCTCGGACACGATCGCAGGGTCGGTCGTGAACAGGAGAGCGACGTCGATGCCCCCCGAGCGCAGCGCTTGAAGCGTCAGGGGCCCGCCCGTGTCCAGCGGGATGAACTCCCGGAAGCCGAGCCCGTACACATCCTCGAGACCGACCAGGCACAGGCGCCGCTGCGCGCACTCCGGTGGGCCGCCGAACACGAGTTGCGAGTCCACGGCAGCGAGGTCGCTGATGTCGCGCAACCCGAGCCGATCGGCCGTCGCCTGCGTCACGACGATCGCGTTCGCATCCTGCGCGGGAGCCGGCGCCAGTGCGATCACCCCGGTTGGCGTGACCACCCGCGTCAGCGCGTCATGGGTCTCGGTGACGCTCGCGGTTCCCTCCAGGGCACCGAGTGTGAGGAAGGCGAGGGCCGAGCCCGCGTATTCGGGGACGACATCGATGAGCCCCTCCGCGAGCGCCGGCTGCACGAGCTCTCTCGGGCCGGCGTTCAGCACCGGGTCGGTTGGGTAGCCCTTCGCCGACAATGCTTGGGAGTAGAGCTCGGCGAGGATCTCGCTCTCGGTGAAGCCGAACGCGGCCACCTGGATGGCGTCCGGTTGGCGAGGTGGCGGCGCGAACGCGCTCTCCGTGCAGGCGGCGAGCAGGACGAGAAGGCTCGAGACGAGGGGAGCGGAGCCTCGGATCCGCGTCCTCATCCTGGGGATCCCGCGGGAACGGCGGACGGAGGGGGGGCCTCGGGTTGCGGTTTCCGCCAGCTCTTCTTCCGCTGCCAGATCAGGTACGTGAAGCCGCCCAGCGGGATCTGGACCCCGTACGTCAACGTCCGGAACAGGAGCGCCGCAGCCGTCACTTGGACCTTGAATTCGTCGAGCGGGACATCCGTGTGGGTCCTGCCGGCGGCGTAGAGACCGCCGATCAGTGAGAGCTCCACGAGGCCCACGCCGCCGGGGGTGATGGGGATGGCCGAGATCAACCGGGAGAAGGCGAAGACCGCGAGGACCTGGATCGTGCTCACCTCGTGAACGGACACCCCGACGTGCCGAAGCGCGAGGAGCAGCACGAACCAGAGGGCGAGATGGCTGACGATCGTCGTGATCGTGAGGGCGGGCCAGCGCTTCACGACCAGCTTGATCGTCTGCTTCCGGAACCGCACCGCGCCTTCGCCCCAGGTGTCGACCGGGCTCTTGCGAGCCAGCCGCCGGACCTTCGACCAGATCCCTCCGAGCCAGTTTCCGATGGCCCGCGCGAGGGACTTCTTCCAAAGCACCATCACGAAGAGGACGACGCTGCCGACGAGGAACGCGAGCCCGATCAGCGCCGGCACGAGCAGGGTATTCGTGGCCCGCCCGATGATCGCGAGCAGGGCGACCGCCGCGATCGGGAGACCCAGCTTCAAGAACATGTTCCAGATGCCGGTCGTCGACGCGAGAAGGGCGACCTCCGAGCCCGTGAACCCCCAGGAGTGGAACATCCCGTACATCAGGCCGGTCGCGACCACACCGGCTCCCGGGAGAAGGTTCGAGACGGTGGTTGACGTTTGGTTGCTCACCGCTGCCTGTCCGAGGGTGAGGCCTGGCATCGCCGCCTGCATCTGCCACCAATAGGTGAAGAGGTTGAAGACGGTGGCCGCGATGAGCGAGAACATCTCGATCCACGTCAGTGCCCTGATCGTCGCCCAGACGTCCGCGTAACTGGCGATCTGCGGCAGGATCAATCCGAAGATCACCACCACGACCATCGCGGACAGGGAAGCCTGCGCCACGCGGACCACTCGTTTGCGTCGCGGTCGTTCGACGGATGCCATCACCGACGAGCCTCCTCCGATGCACCCGAGGCTACAAGGCGCTGTCGGCCGACTCCGCCAACCACGCGAGGCGAGTGATGCTCTACGGTATCCCCAGGAGGGTGAGCGAGGTGGGCAGCTCGAAAGTCAAGGCGAAGGATCACATCCAGGACGGTGGTGCCGCTACGGAGTCGCCCCACAAGGTTCCGAAGAAGGTCTACGCCGCTGAGCTCCTCCGGCTCCAGGAGGAGCTCGTGAAGATGGCCGAGTGGGTCAAGGCGTCGGGCGAGCGCGTGGTCGTGATCTTCGAGGGCCGAGATGCAGCGGGCAAGGGCGGCGCCATCAAGCGCATCACCGAGCATCTGAATCCCAGGATCGCGCGGGTGGTCGCGCTCCCGGTGCCCTCTGAGCGACAGACGACCCAGTGGTACTTCCAACGGTACGTGGAGCATCTGCCTGCCGGAGGCGAGATCGTGTTGTTCGACCGCAGCTGGTACAACCGCGCCGGCATCGAGAAGGTCCTGGGGTTCTGCACGCCCGAGGAGCACAGGAGGTTCCTCCAACAATGTCCGATCTTCGAGCGGCTGCTCGTCGCCGACGGCATCCATCTGACGAAGTACTGGTTCTCCGTGAGCGACCAGGAGCAGGGGCGGCGTTTCGAGGCGCGGATCGACGACCCGATGCGTCGCTGGAAGCTTTCGAAAACGGATCTCGTGTCGCGGACCCATTGGGTCGACTACTCGCGCGCGAAGGACGAGATGTTCGTGCACACCGACATCCCGGAGGCACCGTGGTTCGTCGTCCCGGCCGACGACAAGCGTCGAGCCCGTCTCAACTGCATGGCGCACCTGCTGAGCCGGCTCCCGTACGTGCCGAAGACGCTCAAGCAGTTGGAGCTGCCCGAGCGCCAAGACGACGAGGGCTACGTGCGGCCTCCGCGCGAGATCTACACGTACGTGCCCGATCACGCTGCCAGCGTGATGCGCGCAGCTTCCCGCTGAGGGTCGAGGCGATGGCCTCATGTTTCTCTTGGGAGCATCGACGGTCGAGGTGATCATCGCTAGCTTCTCGCATCGCATCGCCGTTCCGTGTTTAGGGACGTGGTCATCTGGATAGGCTCCACCCTGTTGAGTAGCGCTCGCGGACGTATCCCCAGAAGCAGGATCGTGCTCGCCCTCGGGGCGATCGTGCTCGCGACCCTGACGACCGCGGTGCGTGCCCCGGCGACACCCAACATGGAGGGCACCGTTCGCGAGCCTGCGGACCTTCAGGAGCAGGTGGTCCACCTGTTCGACCGGCTCGACCGCGTGAGCAACGACATCGAGAGCGTGCGAGCGGATATCCAGTGGGCTCGTACTCGGATCTCGGAGCTGTCACGACAGATCGAGGCGAAGCAACAGCTCCTGAACCGACGCGCCGCGGAGGCGTACATGTCTGGGCTCGCCGGCGGGTTCGACTCGGCGCTCGGCGCGAGCTCGTTCTCTGATCTCCAGGACGCTCTCGCGTTCCTCGATGCCGTTTCCCAGCGGGACCACGATGTGCTCATCGGGCTCGAGCGACGGAAAGCGGAGATCGAGCAGCAGCGGATCCGCCTCGAGGCGCTCGAGGTGGACCTCCGGAGAAGGCAGGAGCGACTGGAGGCGACCGCTGCCGACCTCGTCGAGAAGCTGCACCAGCAACAGGCTCTCCAAGCGCGGAGCGAGGAGAGCGCCCAGGATGGCGGTTCCGCCGGCGGGTCTCCGAGCTCGTCTCCTCCTCCGAGTCCGCCCGCGCCGACCCTGGCGCCCTCGAGGGCTTTCGTGAAGGCGCTGATCCGCGACGGGTTCGCCTCCCTGGGAGCGCGAACGACGGATGTCGCCTTGTGCGTCGCGGAACGAGAGTCGAACTTCGGATCACTGGCCGTGAACCCGGCCACCGGAGCCGCCGGTGTCTTCCAGTTCATCCCCTCCACCTGGGCGAGCCTGTCCGAGCTGGCCGGTCGGGGCGGCGCTTCCGTGTTCGACGCGCGGGCGAACGTCGCCGTCGCTGCCTGGACGGTCGCGCGCTACGGCTGGCACCCCTGGAGATCGGTCGCCTCGGACTGCGGCGTCTGACGCCGGACGGCGCCAAGCATCACTCCCCGGAGCCGCGCCGGGCCTCCCGGACGCCGAGGTCCATCCGACCGTCGTCCGAGCGCGGTCCGACCAGGTACCAGGTCTCCATCGGGCCCTTGCCCTTGACCTCGATCGTCCCCCGTCGCCTGCAGTCGAACTCATCCTTCAGCAGCTCATAGGTCGCTCGCGTGATCTGGATCTCACCGGGCGAGCCGTTCGACTCCATACGGCTCGCCGTGTTCACGGCATCGCCCCAGAGGTCGTAGAGGAAGCGCTTCGTGCCGATCACGCCGGCGGTGACCGGCCCGGAGTTGATGCCGATCCTCAGCTCGAGCCCATCTCGGCCGGCGATCGTCGAGGTCGCGACCGCGGCCTGCATGTCGAGCGCCAAGAACGCCGCCCTGCTCGCGTGATCGGCGCACGGATCCGGCACGCCCGCGGCGGCCATATAGGCATCGCCGATCGTCTTGATCTTCTCGAGCCCGTGCCGCTCGACGAGCGTGTCGAAGTGGGAGAACAGCTGATCGAGGGTGCCCACGACCTCGGCCGGCGAGAGGCGCTGTGAGAGCGGCGTGAAGTCCACGACGTCGGCGAACAGGATCGAGGCTGCGTCGACGTGGTCGGCGATGGACCCCGTCGCGACCTTCAAGCGGTCCGCGATCGAGCTCGGCAGGACGTTCCTGATGAGCGACTCGGATCTCTCCTGCTCGACGCGGAGCGCCGCCAGCGCTTCATTGCGCTGTTTCGCGAAGGAGGCGAGCAGGGTGAAGGAGATGGCCCCGGCACCGACGATGTTCAACGCCAACATCGTGCTGGGGAACCAGGCCGGGAAGGGCGCGTCGGGGAAGAACAGCTCGCCCGCGATCCCCGTGAGGAGGAAGACCACTACGAAGGCGACGAACCAGCGGACGGCGAGTCGCACCTCGAGGAAGACGAGGGCGCCGAGCGGAGCCAGGATCCCCCACAGCGCGACTCCCCCGGATGGGAGGAACCCGCCCACGAACATCTGCCCGGCCGTCGGGCTGAGGATGATGTCGAGGAGCTGGGTGACGAGGAGAAGCCGGAAGTTGCCGGTCCGCGCGAAGACCACCAAGGAGCCGAGCGAGACGGCGAAGTAGATGAACGCGGTGATGCCCGCCCACGAACCGAAGCCGATGTAGAGGATGCCCCACACGACGGACACCGGCAGGATCAGCACCACGATAGGCATGAGGAGCGACTTCTTCTGACGCAGATCGCTCGTCGTCCCTGGGATCCGCACCGATCCGGGCGAGCCGTGCCATCGCGCGGTGGGTCCACCCGGAGGGGGTTTGGGTGCCCGACCGAGGTGGGACGTTCGTCTCCTCGGTCACGCCTTCGGACGTCTTCGCGTGTGCGTCTTCAGCACCTCCACGGGCGCATCTTCAACCCTCCGCCGTGGAGACGACAAGCGACCCGGAGCCGTGCGAGAGGCAGAGGGGGTTCCCGCCTCTGGTGCGCGAGGTGGGGCTGCCTGAGCAGCCCCACCATCCGCGACCCCCACTCAGTCCGTCGGTAGGAAGTAGTGCCTGTCCAGATAGTGCGCGACCTTCTTGCCGAGCACGGCACCCTGCACGTCCGCGGTGCGGAAGTGGATGCCGCCCCAGACGCGAGCGTCGATGACCTCCTTCAGCGCGAGGGAGAGGCGATCGAAGCTCCGGTTCGGGCACGGCGCCGGCAAGCACTTGTTGCTGACGACCGTGATCGCGACCTTGTCGGTGCCGAAGTACGCCCGGAGCGTCCGCACGATCGCCCCGCTGATGCATGAGTGACCCGACGGGTGGTCGGGGAACCCGGGCGTGACCAGCGGAGCACCAGACACGGGCACGGTCGGATCGAAGAGCGGCACCCAGTTGGGATCGGCCGTGGGTCTCCGGGTTCCCGTCGGTCGCCGCCTCGCGGATCGCCGTGATCGGCCGCCAGTAGCTCCAGTACGCCTTGTCGTTCCAACAGCCGATCGAGCCATCCGCGCCGGCCAGGTCGCCCATCGCGAACAGGCGTGCGCTGTCGACGATGTCCAGCTCGTGGCTCGTCGCCAACGAGCGGAACACGCGGTTCCAGATCGCGATCCCATGGTCCTGCCAGAAGATCGCCGCCATCGTCTGATCCGCGCGTGCGCCTCGTGCTCGTCAGCGAGCCGAGCCGCTTGACCTCGGCGAAGTCCTCCGCGTACTCCGCGCTCCTGACGTCGTTCGGCCCATCGGTCCGCAGCATCTCGACGTCGGGGACGAGGAACGGGCGGACGAACCCGACCCAGGCCGCGGGATCGACGGCGACGGTTCCCGAGGGACCCTGCGGTGGTCCGGGCCGCCAGTCCCCGGGATCGGTGCCCGGCACGTAACGTGAAGGTGCCGAAACGACCGTCACCCTGTCTGGCCTGGAGCATCGCGGTAGCAGCCGCCTCGCCGACCTCGATCCCGCCCTGCTTGGCGGGTCCGTCCGGCACGCTCGCGAGCGTGGCGTCGTAGAGCGGCTGGAGCGTCGCGAGCTGCGACGCGGCCACGCCGGTCAGCGGAGGCGTCGCGGTCGGGAAGCCGACGAGCACGCGGAAAGCGGCGGTCGCGGCCGCGGCCTCCTTCGAGTCGCCCGGATCCGCCGGTGGCGCGACGAGGTACGGCGTATAGCTGCCGTCGATCGCGTTCACTGCGTCGTACACGGCACCTTGCACCATCGCCATGCTGAGCACGGACGAGTGTGGGGGTTGCCCGGTGCCGGCCGGCGGCGGTGCGAAGATCGCCGTCGACGCGATCGCGTTCCACTCGATCGCCGTGTTCGGGGTGGTCTGTGCTTGTGCGGACGTCGTGGTGATGCCCGCGACGCCGAGCAGCGCGGCGGTCGCGAGTCCGACCGCGCGTGTCATCGTCCTTCGCATCATGTGTCTGAGTTTCATGTTCCTTTCCTCCTCTCGGTCCACGATGAGCGCTCGTCCATCGCGACGCTAGGAGGTCGTTCGGTCCGGTTCTACGGTGGCGGCCTGGCGAACGCCGGGATGCTGCCATCCGTCCCCGTACCGTGCTGGCCGCTTGACGCCGCCCGAGCGATGACGGACAACTGCCCGGGGATCCAGGCACAGGAGGGCATCCGCTGGAGATCGAGCAGACAGACGAGCAGCCAACCCTCGATGGGTTGCGCCGTGAGATCGAGGAGCTCCGAGCCTCTCGGAAACGACTCGCGCTGGCCGCCGATGCCGAACGTCGAGGCATCGAGCGGGCGCTGCACGAGGGCGTGCAGCAGGATCTCGTGGGACTCGCGGTCAGCCTCGACGTCGCCGCAGGATCGGTGGACTCCGATCCCGTCGCGGCGAAGGCGCTCCTCGACGAGCTGCAGCGAGAAGCGCGGCGGGCGTTGACGGAGATGCAGGAACTCGCCAGTTACGGATCTTCCCTCCGCTGCTCGAAGCGGGCGGGCTGGTCGCGGAGCTCCGCGCGGCGGCGAGCCGCGCCGGCGTGCACGGCGCGGATCGACGTCGACGCGGACGCGTCCCCTCCACCGGAGATCGCCGGCGCCGTCTATTTCTGCGCGCTGGATGCGTTCGAGCGCGCGCCGGCCGGCACCCCGGTCGTGGTGAGGGTCCGGGGCGAGGATGGCGCGCTCGCGTTCGAGATCGATGCGGACGGCGACCTGGGATCGGAACACCGCGCCCCGCACGATCGCGTCGAGGCGCTGGGCGGCCGGGTGACGATCACCGCGGGCGGCGACCGGACCACCGTGGCCGGTTCCCTGCCGCTCTCGCGATGACGCTAGTCGCTCTCCGCGAGGTAGAGGATCACGGCCTTGACCCGCTTGTTGACCGACGGCTCCCAGGTGAGCCCGAGCTTCAGGAAGATCGAATGGATCACCTTCTCGACCGACCGCTCGGCGAGGAAGAGGGACTCACCGATCGCCGCGTTGCTCTTGCCCGCCGCCATCTCGCGAAGCACGTCGCGCTCACGCGTCGGTCAACCCGACGGATCGGCGACTGCTCCCCGCGGGCGTCCACCGCGACCAGCGCCTCCACGACCTGCGGGTCGATCACGGAACCGCCGGTCGCGACCGCGCGGATCGCCGCCACGAGCTGGTCCGGCTCCTGGACGCGCTCCTTCAGGAGGTAGGAACGCCCCGCGCTGCCGCCCTCCAGGAGCGCGAGGGCGTAGCTCGGCGTGGCGTACTGGCTGAGCACGACCACGCCGACGTCGGGGTTCGTCGTCCGCAACCGTTCTGCCGCCTGGATCCCCTCGTCGCTGTTGCCGGGCGGCATGCGGATGTCGGTGACGACCACGTCCGGATGCTCCGTCTCCACCGCGCTGAGCAGGGAATCGAGGTCGCCGCACACGGCCGCGACCTCGAGGTCGGGATCGGCCTCGAGCAGCCGCCGCACGCCCTCGCGCACGAGGAGATGATCGTCGGCGATCACGAGCCGGAGCGGCATGGCGCGAGGATACGCCTGTGACCAGCGTCCTCGTCGTCGACGACAACGACCTGAACCGGAAGCTCGCCGTCGACGTCCTGAGCGCCGCGGGGTTCCGGACGTTCGGAGCCTCACGGGCCGCGCAGGGGATCTCGCTCGCACGCGAGCACGTGCCCGACGTGATCCTGATGGATCTCCGGCTCCCCGACATGGACGGCGTCGAGGCGACGAGGGATCTCGCGGCGCACGAGCGAACGGCTCGGATCCCGGTGGTCGCGATGAGCGCGACACGGCTGGAGGGCGCCGACGACTGGCTCGAGGAGGCCGGTTTCGCGGGATGGATCGAGAAGCCGATCCACGTGAGCCGGTTCCCTGAGGAGGTGCGCCGCTACTGCACCGGGACGAGCGGCTGATGGGCCCATCGGTCGTACCGTGCTAGCACCCCGAAAGTGGACGGTTGGCCTGGTGGGCCGGGTCCGTTGTGCTCCTTAGCCTCTAGACGGATCGGCTCGGCGGTGTGAGCATCGTCGAGTTCGAACGGCCAGCAGCTTGAGGAGAAGGGGGCATCACATGCGGAGGTTCGTGATCGGCGGCGTACTCGGGGTCTTCATCATCTCGGTCGTGCTCGCAGCCTGCAGCGGCTCGGGCACCGGCTCCGACCGACGCGCAGAGCCCGACGCTTCCAGGACATGTGGGAGATCGACTCAGATCGAGAAGGACTTCCACCGCGCCACCGACGCAGAAGGACATCGATCTGATGATGAGCCTGTACGCGCCCAACGCGACGATGACGGTGGGTCAGGGAGCGACCGCGTCGGGGCTCGACGAGATCCGGCGATTCTGGCTGGAGGAGGCGGCGCCCTTCCAGCCCGAGAACAACTGGATCTCGGATCACCCCGCGTACAAGTTCGAGATCACGGTCAACGGCGACCGGGGCACGCTGCACTTCGAGTGCCACTACGTCAACACCGACACCGGCGAGGTCATGTCGGCCACGACCGCCGACTTCGATGTGGCCCGGATCGACGGGAAGTGGCTGATCACGAACATGGTCGGCGGGACGACCGTCCTGGAAGTCTGAGACCTTGGCCGAGGAGCAGGAGTCGCGGGTCGCCCGGGAGGGGCGGCGACGGATCGGCGACCCGTTCGTCCGAGCCGTCGCGCGCCTGCCGGTCAACGGTTCGGACGAAGCTGCTGATCGCGTTCGTCGGCACGTCCGCTGCTGCTCGTCGCGGTCGGCCTGCTCGGGCAGGTCGTGCTCGGGCAGTCGAACGACCGCGTCGCGAGCGTCGGGCCCCTCCAGGAGCGGGCCGTCCAGTACAGCCAGCTCCAGGCACAGGCCAAGTACCTCCGGAATGTCCTGTCGGTGAACGTCGCAACCGACTTCAGGCACCGTCTGGCCGGATGTCGCACCCCCCAGATCCGCGGGAGGTACTCGCTCGCGGTGGATCTGTTCGCGGTCGACGCGGCCAGTCGGATCGGGGCGAGCACTGCCGCGGGTCAACTCCTGTTCACGCCGCCTCGGGAGGACCAGAAGATCCTGGACGGGATCGAGAGCCACGGCCGATGACGCTTTCGAGCTTGCTCGTGGAGAAGATCATCCCGCTCTACGGCGATCGGACAACGATCTCGAACGAGAACGTGGAGATGCGGCCGCACCGAGCGCATGCGGAGGAGCTCGCGAGCGATCTCCACCAGGAGGCCTCCAGGCTCGCGAACAGGACGACCGACGAGATCAACCGATTGATCGCCCGGAACGCGAGCTCCTTCGAGAGCTCTCGCGCCCTGTTCATCAGTGTCGCGGCGGGGGCGCTCGTGCTCGCGCTGCTCTTGGGATTCGTCCTGTCGTGGTCGCTGATCGGGCCCGATCCAGCAGATCGACACTCGCTCGCCGCGATCGCGTCGGGTGACTTCTCGGGACACGTCGAGGTTGAGAACCGCGACGAGCTGGGCGCGTTGGGCGCCAACGTCAACCGGATGAACGACGAGCTGCGGCGTCTCTACACGGAGCTCGAGGCGGCGAGTCGGCACAAGTCGGAGTTCCTGGCCAACATGTCCCATGAGCTTCGGACACCGCTGAATGCGATCATCGGCTTCTCGCAGGTGCTGCGCGACGAGATGGTCGGGCCGGTGAACGAGAAGCAGGCCGAATACCTCGACGACATCAGCTCCTCGGGCAACCATCTGCTCTCGCTGATCAACGATGTGCTCGACCTCTCCAAGGTCGAGGCGGGGCAGGTCGAGCTCGAGGTGCACCCGTTCTCCCTGCGGGAGGCGCTCGAGCGCGGCGTGGTGATGGTGCGCGAGCGCGCGACGGAGGACGGGGTCCGCGTCGCGTTCGACGCCGATCCGGAGGTCGACGTCGTCGACGGCGACGAGCGCCGGATCAAGCAGGTGATCTTCAACCTGCTCTCGAACGCGGTGAAGTTCACGCCCGCCGGCGGCGAGGTCGACGTCAGCGCGTCGCGGGCCAACGGCGAGGTCAGGGTTTCCGTCGCCGACACCGGCCCGGGCGTCGCTCCCGAGGATCGGGAGCGGATCTTCGAGGAGTTCCAGCAGAGCGAGACGGGGGTCGGACTGCGCGAGGGGACCGGGCTGGGCCTGGCGCTCTCGAAGCGGTTCGTGGAGCTCCACGGCGGCCGGATCTGGCTGGAGAGCGAGCTCGGCCACGGGAGCACCTTCACCTTCACGTTGCCCGCGAGGTCGACCACGCCATGACGGGAGAGCGGATCCTCGTCGTCGAAGACAACGAGAAGAACATGAAGCTGTTCCGTGATGTCCTGGTCGCGAAGGGCTATCGAACGCTCGAGGCGACGACGGGCGGCGAGGCGGTCGACATGGCATCCGAGCACACGCCGGACCTCGTGCTGATGGACATCCAACTCCCGGACCTCGACGGCGTCCAAGCGCTCCATCGGTTGCGGGAGAACGAGCGAACGGCGACGATCCCCATCCTTGCCCTGACCGCACAAGCGATGCACGGGGATCGCGAGCGGTTCCTGGCGGAGGGCTTCGACGGCTACGTGTCGAAGCCCGTGAACGTGCGGGAGCTGATCGAGATCGTTCGGCAGCACTGCGAGGGACGGCTCGGATGAGCGACGGCGCCCGGATCCTGGTCGTGGACGACGTTGCTCCGAACGTGCGGCTGCTCGAGGCCGTGCTCGTACCGCGTGGCTACGACGTCGTCTCCGCGACCGACGGCGCGAGCGCGCTCGAGCTCGTCGCGTCGGCCAAGCCGGACCTGGTGATGCTCGACGTCGTGATGCCGCAGCCGGACGGGTACGCGGTGTGTCGCGCGATCCGGGAGCGCGAGGAGACCGCGATGTTGCCGGTGATCATGATCACGGCCAGCACGTCGGAGAGGACCGAGGCGATCCGGGCGGGCGCGGACGATCTGATCGCCAAGCCGTTCGACCAGGACGAATTGCTCGCGCGGGTCCGGTCGCTCCTGCGGATCAAGCGCTTCCACGACACGATCACGTCGCAGGCCGCGGAGCTGACCGAGCTGAATCGAACGCTCGAGGAGCGGGTGGAGACCCAGGTCGTGGAGCTCGAGCGGGTCCGGAAGCTCCGGCGCTTCCTCTCTCCGCAGCTCGTCGATGCGATCGTCACGTCGGGTGACGACACGATCCTCCGCAGCCATCGCCGCAAGGTCGCGATGCTCTTCGCCGACCTCCGCGGATGGACCAGCTTCGTCGACGCGGTCGAGCCCGAGGAGCTGATGCAGGTGCTCGGGGAGTTCCACAGCGTGATCGGCCGTCTCGTGCGACGGTTCGATGCGACCGTCGGCTTCCTCGAGGGCGATGGGGTCCAGCTCTTCTTCAACGATCCGCACGAGGTCCCCGACGCTTCGCTGCAGGCGGTGCGCCTGGCGTGTGCGCTCCGCGAAGAGATGGCGACGCTGACGCCGATGTGGCGGAAGCGCGGGTACGAGCTCGATCTGGGCACGGGCATCGCGCTCGGCTACGCGACGTGCGGCGAGGTCGGGTTCGAAGGGCGCTCCGACTACGCGGCGATCGGAGCGGTGACCAACCTCGCGGCGCGGCTCGCCGACGAAGCGACGGCCGGCCAGGTGCTGATCGCCCAGAGTCTGCACGCGGAGGTCGAGGACGAGATCGAGGTCGAACCCGTCGGCGAGCTCACGCTCAAGGGGTTCCGGCGGCCGATCCCGGCCTTCAACGTGATCGCCGTTCGTGCGCCGGCGGGGAACGTGTCCGCCCTGCAAGCTCCCTGATCGGTCAGCTCACGGCGATCGTCGCCGGCTGCTCAGCTGCGTCGCGGGCAGGCTCAGCAGGGTGGGAAGAGCCCGCTGCGCGCGATCTCTTCGCGGATGCCGTCGAAGAGCACTCCTTCGACCTCGAGCTCGCCGACCGGGTCCGCTCCACCGAGCACGCGGATCTCCCAGACGTTGCCGTGGGGTGGCACGAGGAACCAGGCGCTGTCGTTCGACATCCACTCCAGGTGCCATTCGCCGGCGAGGTGCGGGGAGCCGGCCGCGGCCACGACACCGGTCGCATGGAGGCAGCAGACGTGCTGCGTGCACCGCTCGACCCCGACCTCGTTCGTCATGTCCCTCCGCGGATCGTCACGGCGCCTCCATCCGAGGCAGACGCTCGGCGAGCGACGATAGCATCGGCGGCTCGCCGCGCTCGCGAACCATCGTCAGCCGTGCAGGTCCACGACGACCGGTTCGAGGGTGCGGATCGACCCCTCGGTGATCGGGTCGAGCACGAGGATCAGCTCGTCGGCGCCGGCGGCCGCGATCGCGCGGAGGCCGGCGCCGATCGCGTCGAGGGAGCCGCCGAGCGGGGTGACCCCCGCCTCGGCTCGACGTTCGTCGCTGTCGCCGAGGCGGACCAGGACGCAGGCACTTCGCTCCAGGGTCGCCGGGTCGCGTCCGGCGCGTCCGCACGCGTCGTCGATCTCCCGGACCTTCTCGCCGAACCCCTCCGCCGTGTTGCCGTACCAGTCGTACCAGGTGTTCCAGACATCCACGTGCGGCAGCGTGGCGGCAAGAACGCGCGTGCCGGTGGACCCGACCATCAGTCGGAGGGCGTCGCGCCGGGCGGGGGAGGAGCACCGCGTCGCGAGCGTGCTGGAACCGTCCTTCGAACGTGACGCGCTCGCCGTCGAGGAGCCGTCGCACGATCTCGAAGCCCTCCTCGAAGCGCGAGGCGCGGTGGTCGAACGGGAGCCCGAAGGCATCGAACTCCGTGCGGTTCCATCCCGCGCCGAGCGCCACGACGAGCCGCCCGCCGCTCAGCTCGTCCACCGTGGCGGCCGTCTTCGCCAGGACCGCCGGGTTGTGGAAGTTCAGGCAGGCGACGAGCGGCCCGAGACGGACCCGCTCCGTGATCGACGCGAGTCCCGCCAGGAGCGTCCATGCCTCCCACGGCCCTCGCTCGGGGCGGTCGTCACCTCGATAGAGGTAGTGGTCGCCCACCCAGATCGAGTCGAAGCCCACCTCCTCGGCCGCCTTCGCCATCGAGCGGTACTCGGGCCATCGGACCTCGCGCTCCACCTCGGGGAGCTGGACGCCGACGCGAAGAGGCCCGGTCACGCGCGGAAGTCTAGGTTGCTAGCATCCGCGCCCGGATGAGCGAGCGCGAGCGTCAGCAGCACGTGCCCCTCGCCATCGACCGGCCCTCTCCCGCTCGCCTCGTGCTCCTCAGCTTCCTGATGCTGTTCGTCGAGCTGGGGCTGATCCGATGGAGCGGCGCGTACGTCGTCTATCTCTCGTTCTTCACGAACTTCGTGCTGCTCGCGAGCTTCCTGGGTGTCGGCGTCGGGTTCCTCCGCGCGCGTGCCGACGGCGATCTCTTCCGTCACGTCCCATGGCTGCTGGCGACGTTCGTCCTGTTCCTCGCGGTCTTCCCGGTCCAGGGCGGGCGTGTCGCCGGGCGTCTGCAGTTCGTCGGCGCGTTCGGGTGGCCGGCGCTCCCCAAGTGGCTCTCGCTCGGCATCGTGTTCCTCCTGGCGTTCCTGCTGATGGCCGCGATCGCCGAGGGGGTGGGCCGGCTCTTCGTCCGGTTCGAACCACTCGAGGCCTACCGGTGGGACATCCTGGGGAGCATCCTGGGGATCGGGGCGTTCTCCGCGCTGGCCTTCCTCCACGCGTCCCCGCTGGTGTGGGGTGCGATCGCGGCGGTGATCTACCTGACGGTGGGTCCGCGGGCCCGGTTGACACAGGTCGTGTCGTTCGGCGTCGCGGTCGTCGTCCTCGGCATCCTGTCCTTCGCGCCGAACACGCAGTGGTCGCCGTACTACCGCGTGACCACGCTCGCGTCGACGGCGGACGACAGCATCGGGATCAGGGTGAACGGCCGGCCGCACCAGCGGATCATGCCGCTCGCCGTGATGGAGGAGACGCAGACCCATCGCTTCGAGCCCTACGAGCACGCGCCGGAGAACCCCCTCACGGACGTGCTGATCATCGGCGCCGGCAGCGGCAACGACGTGACGATCGCGCTCGCCCAGGGCGCCGCGCACGTCGATGCCGTGGAGATCGACCCGCTGCTGTATCGACTCGGTCGCGACCATCACCCCGACCACCCGTATCAGGACCCGCGCGTGACCGTGCACATCGAGGACGGCCGGTCGTTCCTCCACGACACCGAGCGCCGATACGACCTCGTCCTGTACGCGATCCCCGATTCGCTCACGGTCCTCGCCGGTCAGTCGTCGCTGCGCCTCGAGAGCTACCTGCTCACCCGCGAAGCGATGCAGGAGGTCCACGAGCACCTGAAGCCCGGTGGAGTCGTCTCGATGTACCACTACTACCTGCCGGTGGTGGTGGATCGCTACGCGGACGCCCTCACCCGGACGTTCGGCGACCCACCGTGCCTCGAGCTCAGCGAGGGTGTCGGCCCGCGGCGCCGGACCGTCCTGACCGCGAGCATGCGGCCCGAGGATCTGGTGTGTGACCGCCGATGGGAGCGCCCGGCGACGCTGCCCGCGCCGGTCACGGACGACCACCCGTTCGCGTATCTCGTCGGGCACGGGATCCCGGCGTTCTACCTCGCCACCCTGCTCGCGATCGTGCTCGGATCGCTCGTCGCCGTCCGCGTGACCGCCGGCCCGTTCGGACAGATGCGGCCCTATGTCGACCTGTTCTTCATGGGAGCGGCGTTCCTCCTGCTCGAGACCTCCAACGTGGTTCGGTTCGCGCTCCTGTTCGGCACGACGTGGTTCGTGAACGCGCTCGTCTTCGCGGGCATCCTCGTCTCGGTGTACCTGGCGATCGAGGTCGCGCGACGGGTGCGGTTCCGACACCCGGCGTGGCTCTACGTGCCCCTGTTCGTTTCGGTGTCGATCGCGTGGGCCGTTCCTCCCGAGGCGCTCCTCGGGCTCGACTTCGTCCCGCGGTTCGCGGCCGCGGTCGCGCTCGGCTTCACGCCGGTCTTCATCGCGAACCTCGTGTTCGCCGATCGGTTCCGCGACGTGGGCGCGTCGGGGATCGCGTTCGGCACGAACCTCCTCGGCGCGATCGTCGGCGGGGTCCTGGAATACGGAGCGCTCGTGGTCGGCTACCGAGCGTTGCTGATCGTCGTGGCCGCGGTCTACGGCCTGGCGTTCGTCACGGGGCGGTCGCACCTCGTCGGGCGGCCGGTGGTCGTCGGCGCCGGGATCGGCGCGGAGAGCTAGGCCGCGCCGGCGGGCACGGGGGGCATCGGTGGTGGCGATCCCACCGGCACTTCGGCGCGGCCGCGACGGATCGCCACGGCCAGCAATCCCAGTCCCCAGACGCTGCCGAGGAACCAGAGCCATCCGCCGACGAACGGGATCAGGGCGAGCAGTCGGAGGATGACCCAGCCGCCGAGGAACGCCACGTACCGCGACTGTGTCGAGCTCAGCACCCGGCTCCCCAGCCCGATCGTCGCGACGACGTAGCCGAGGGTGTAGAGGAACGCGAGCGCGAGCAGGGTGAAGACACCGAGGGGGATGCCCACCACGGTGACGAGGAGCAGCACGGATCCGATCGGCAGGAGGAAGAAGAGCCCGAAGCCCCAGCCGATCGACGAGCCGACGTCCGTGACCGCCGCGTCCCGGACCTTCGGGAACACGCGCGGCGCGAACGCGAGCAACAGCATGCCGAGGATCAGGACCGAGACCGAGTAGCCGAGCCACCAGGCGATACGTCCGGCGAAGTTCACCGTGAAGTCGTAGTCGAACCGGGTCATCGGGTTGCTCCGATCGCCCCGGACCGTGGCGCCTTCCTCGACCGTCGGCGTGGACTGGGTGACGAGGTCGCCGCCGATCTCGGCAGTCGATCGGATCACCACGTCGCCGTTGAAGACGACGACGTCTCCCTCGACGGTTCCGGAGACGTCCACATCCCCGTTCAGGACCCACAGGGACTCCTCGACCGTCCCATCCACCTGCGCCGGTCCGTCCAGGATCACCGCGGCGTCGACGGTCTCGTCCTCTGCGACGACGAGCCGACCGGTCAACACGATCTGATCGTCCGAGGCCGCCGAGCCGTCCTGTGCCAGAGCCGGTCCCGCCACGAGCGCAGTCGCTGCGATCGCCCCCGCGAGCACCAAGAGCATCAGACGGATGCCGCGAACCGGCGGTCGAGAGGTGGTCCGTCGCCTGTTGCTCATCACGTCAACTCTAGCGAGTTCGCGGAGGGATGGCAGTCTCTCGCGGCCACCTGCGTTGGAGGGGCCAACGGCCGGCTCAGGTTGAGTCGGAGCAAGAAGGCGGAAGCGCGCTTCCGACGGAGGTCGGTGTCGACGGCCCAGGCCGTTACGCTCGGGAACCGAACAAGCGGCGACGAACGTAGGTACCGAACAGACGGCCGACCAGCTGAGCCAAGAAACAAGCGGAGCCCCAAGAACAGCGGAGCCAATGACGGCGGAGCCGACAACAGCGGAAAAGGAGGAGGCGCCCGCCGGGCGACAGGCCCGGGGACGCCGATCACGACGCAGCCCTCTGTGGACCAAGGCCCCGCTGGCGCTCGTCAGGTATCCGGGCCTCCTCGCCGCCATCGTGGTCGGCGCGCTGCTCCTGTCCCTCGTGGCCGCCGCGTTCCCGTTGTTCCTCTCGCGCTCGGAGGGCGATCTCCTTCGCGCCAGGATCATGGACCCCACGGTCGGTCGCAACGGCGCCGGGCTGTTCTACAGCATCACCAACGTGGGCTTCCGGGAGAAGGCCCGTGGCGGTCGGGAGCTCCTGGCCGACCGCCTAGATGAAGCGTTCGGCCGGATCGCCGCGGAGGGCCCGAACCTCGGACCCCCGATCCGGTTCGTCCTCGGGGCCGAGGCGCTCGTCACCCTCCCCGGGGAGGGAGAGCCTGAGTCCGGCCCGGTCTCCGGTCGGATCGTCTCCGCGACGGACGCGGAGATGTACGTCGACATGATCGCGGGTGACGGGTCGAACGGAGCCTTGGTGCCGGACTCGGTGGCGGACTTCGTCGGGGTTGGCCCGGGTGACGAGATCCAGCTGAACGGGGGGTCTGTGCTCCGCGTCGGAGGCGTCTACCGCGCTCTCTACAAAACGCCGAGGTCGCCGAGTTCCGGGTACTGGTCACCATGGAGCGAGCAGATCTACCGTCCGTGCCCTGACTGCCCGGAGCTGCCCCAATTCATCCTCGTCGGGCCCGAGGATGCGGTCCGGTTGACACGCGAGCTGCACGATCCGGAAGTGCGGGACGTGGACTATGGGTGGGTCGCTCCGATCGATGACCTGTCTATCAACGTGGACGAGGCGCGCGACGTCCAGGTGTACGCATCTCGCGTGCTGGGCGAGGTCACGGACCGACACACTCGGTTGGGTCGTCTCTTCGGGTGCTGCGGTCGGGGATACGTGGCGGGGCTGGGCTTCTTCGCGAATCGACGAGACACGGAGTTCCGCTCGTCGATGCCGCTCGTTCTCCATGAGGTCGATCGAAGGACCGCCACCGCTGCAGGCCCACTCCGACTGCTCCTGATCGCCGGCCTCGGCGTGGCGGCCGCCGTGGTGGCCGCGGCCGCGGCGTTCGCGGTGGCCGGGCGACGCACCGAGGCGGCGTTCCTCCACGCCCACGGCTGGGGGCCTGGCCGGTTCGCCGTCAAGGCCACGGTCGAAGCGGCCATCCCGATCGGGCTGGGGGCGGCCGCAGGGCTCGGGGCGGCGTCGTGGCTGATCGCCACGTTCGGGCCGCCGGGGCCGGTGTCCCCATCTGCCCGGACGGTCTCGATCACATGGGCGGTGGCCGCCGGCGCAGCCGGCCTGGTCGTGCTCGGCGTCGTGTCGGGCGTCTCCTTCATCCGGACCTTCGAGGCCCACTCCGTGAAACGCCGGCTCGCGTGGGTGCCGTGGGAGATCCTGCCGATCGTCGGGTCGCTGCTCGTTCTGTCGCGGCTCAACGCCGGCGGAGCCCTGATCGAGGACACCCGATTGGACATCCTGCGGCCCAGCGCACTGCTCCTCGTGTTCCCGGTGCTCTTCGTCGCCGGCTTCGCGACGCTCGTCGCCCGGATCCTCGTCGAGGTGCTCCGGAGGACGGGCGGGCGGGCCTCCAGCAGATCACCGGTCACGTACCTCGCGTTCCACCGTCTGACGGGGCTGCCGAAGCTGACCGTGCTGCTCGTCGGCGCTTCCGCTCTGTGCCTCGGCATCTTCATCGATTCCCAGACGATGGTCGGATCCCTCCGAGCGACCGTGGACGCGAAGGCGGGCGTGTTCGTCGGGAGCGACGTGCAGGTCATGATCGACTCGAACGCGCCGGAGCAGGAGGTCTTCCCCCTTCCGATCACGCGGGCGACGCGGGTCAAGTACGGCGGCACGATGCTCCCCGGGGAGGTGCCGTTCGACCTGGTCGGCATCGATCCGGAGACCATCGTGGGCGCCGCCTTCTGGGACGACTCGTTCTCGGACGAATCGCTCGAGGACCTCGTGGCGCGCCTGCCCTCGCAGAGCGGTCCGCTCCCGGTGCTCCTGGTGCAGGGTGAGGGCGACCCGACGGGGATCGCGATCGGGCAGATCGAGACGCCGATCGAGGTGGTCGGCAGGGCCACCGCGTTCGCGGGCGTGTCCTCCGACGACCTGGTCCTGGTGGTGGATGCCCGCTCGCTCGAGCGCCGACTGGGTGACTCCGGGAACCCGCTCCTCCGACCGGGCGCACGGACCGAGTACTGGATCGCCGGTCCGACGGACGAGGCGCTGGCGGCCGTCGGGGAGCTCGATGCGTTCCCGCTGGGGACGCTCACCGCGGACGAGGTGAAGGACGTGCCCTTCATCGCGGCCTCGATCGACACGTTCTCGATGCTCAACGTCCTGGGGCTGGCCGCGGCGCTGCTCGTGATCGGCGTGCTGGTCGTCTACCTGCAGGCGCGGCAGCGGGCGCGGACGGTCTCGAACGTCCTGTCGATGCGGATGGGGATGCGGGACGGGCAGGCCCGTGCCGCCCTCGTGATGGAGCTCGCGGCGATGCTGCTCACCGCATTCGTCCTCGGTGCCACGTTGGGGGTGGTCGCGGGCCGCCTGCATCTCGCCGCTCCTCGATCCCCTCCAGACGATCCCGCCGCCTCCGCTGTTCGAGCCACCGATCGCCGCGGCCCTGTGGACCCTCGTGGGCCTCGCGGTCGTGTCCGTTGCCGGCGGATGGCTCGTCCACCGGAGGGCCTCGTCGATCGACCTCGGGGAGGTGCTCCGCGTTGCCGAATGAGCCGGTGCCCGCGCGCTGTGTCGACCTCGTCAAGACGTACCGAACGCCCACCGGCGCCGTCCACGCGCTCCGCGGCGTCAGCCTCAACTTCGCGCCGGGCGCGCTGACCGCCGTGGTGGGTCCCTCGGGGAGCGGGAAGTCCTCGCTCCTGCGGGTGCTGACGGGCATCGATCGCGCCACGTCGGGCGACGTCTGGGTGGGTCCGCGGAACCTCGCGCGGGCGTCGGCGCGTGGCCTGCGCGGCCTTCGGCGAGACCTGGTCGGCTTCGTGTTCCAGCGCCCGTCGGACAACTTCCTCCCGAACCTCACGATCGGCGAGCATCTCCGCCTCGCCGCGCGGGGGTCGGGGGCGCCCGAGGACACCGACATCCTCGAGCGGCTCGGGATCGGTCACCGGATCGACCACCTGCCCGACGAGCTGTCCGGTGGCGAGCAGCAGCGAGCGGCGTTCGCGCAGGCGGTCGTCGCCGGCTCCGCCGTCGTCGTCGCCGACGAGCCGACGGCGGAGCTCGACTCGGAGTCCGGGGCGCTCGTGATGGACGGCGTCCGAGCGCTGGTCGATGCGGGTGTCACGTTCGTGGTGGCCACACACGACGGCGCGGTCCGACGGCTCGCCGACGACGTGATCGAGCTCGAGCACGGGAAGGTGATGGGGTCGCATCCGGAGCCCTCCCCGGGTCCCGGCCCGGCTGCTCGGTACTACGCCGCCGGTCATCTCCCCGGCGACGACCTCGAGGCGACCGTGTCGGTCCACGAGCTCACGAAGATCTTCCGCCACCACGGAGGCGACGTCGTGCACGCGCTCGAGGCCGTCAGCTTCGAGGCAAGGCCGGGTGAGCTCGTCGGTCTCGTCGGGCGGTCCGGCTCGGGAAAGACCACCCTCCTGAACGTGATCGCGGGGTGGGAGCGACCCACCTCGGGCGAGATCCGATGGCTCGAGCCCGTTGACGCGTCGTCGCCTTCGTGGTCCACCGTCGCGGCGGTCCCGCAGAAGCTCGGGCTGATGGAGGAGCTCACGGTCGAGGAGAACATCGCCTACCCCGCTCGGCTCGCCGGCACGCTCGAGGAACGGTCGGACACGATCGAGGAGCTGATCGGGGAGCTCGGGATCGGCGAGCTGCGATCGCGGTACCCACGGGAGGCCTCGGTGGGGGAGCAGCAACGGACGGCGATCGCCCGCGCCCTCGCGATCCCGACCAGCGTCCTGCTCGCCGACGAGCCCACCGCGCACCAGGACACGGCATCGGCGGAACGCGTGTTCTCGGCTCTCCGCAGGGCGGCCCACGAAGGCACGGCGGTCATCGTCGCCACCCACAACCCGGAGGTGGTGCGGCACCTCGATCGCGTGCTGACGATGGCCGACGGGCGCCTCAGCGAAGCTCCTCTGCCCTGATCGAGCTCGCTCGTCGAGGAGCCCTCGACATCGTCCGGTCGGGCGTGATGTGAGGATGGGGCTGACATCATCAAGCTCCCTAGGGATGGGTGGACCCGATATGCGACGTGGTCCTCGGATCTGGGCGTCGATCCTCGGCGCGGCCGTGGTGATGGCCGCGTGCACGCAGCTGGCGCCCGAGCAGACGCCGGAGCCGACGGGCGATCCCTCCGTCGTCTCACCGACTCCCGTCGGATCCGACGCCGGCGAACCGACCTCGCTCGGGCTCGCTCGCACGCATATCAAGCACGTGGTCTTCCTCATCAAAGAGAACCGCTCGTTCGACCACTTGTTCGGACGGTTCCCCGGCGCCGATGGACCGGAAGCGCGGGTTCCGCTCCGACGTCCCGATGGCTCAGTCGACCTCGTGCGGCTCCGACCGGCCAGGGATAGGACCCCCGACGTCGATCACAACTTCGTTTCGGGGCTGTTGGGCATCAACGGCGGCGAGATGGACGGGTACGCGGCCCTCGGCAGGGGTGATCCTCTCGCACCCTACGTGTGGTACTCGCCGGGCCAGATCCCGGCGTACTGGGCCTATGCAGAGCGGTACCAGCTCGCCGATCGGTTCTTCAGCGCCGTGTATGGACCGACCGGACCAGAACTCATGTGGAGCATGGCCGGCTCCAGCGCCGGCTTCACGTCGTTCGAGTCGGACAAGCCGCCCCAGAGCTATGGAACAGGACCGCCCCGCGAATACTGCGACGATCCCGAGGAACGAGCGTTCCGCTTCATCCGGTGGCGAGATGCTCGCAACCCGGGGTGATGGCCGTCGAGTACGAGACCCCGCGAGCGTTGCCGACGTCTCACTACTGGAAGGCCGCGTGGCCGTGCGTGAAGGGCGATCATCGATTCCAGACGCTCCCCGAGAAGCTGGCGGCGAACGGCGTGTCCTGGCGTCACTACCGCGGTGAGAACGAGTACGTCGATCCGTTGCGCCAGTTCTGGACGGCTCGTCACGATCCGGACATCTGGAAACATCGCACCACCCCCGAGCAGTACCTCGAGGACGTGGCCAAGGGGTTCCTGCCGAGCGTGTCCTGGCTGACCCCACCCTTGCCCCTCTCGGACCATCCGCCGAGCAGCATCTGTGAGGGCGAGAACTGGACCGTCGAGATGCTGAACGCGTTGATGCGGAAGCCGAAGCTCTGGCGGGCGACGGCGGTGATCATGACGTGGGACGACTTCGGCGGGTTCTACGACCACGTTCCGCCGCCCCATTCGGACATCTACGGATACGGCCCGAGGGTTCCGACGATCGTCATCTCGCCGTGGGCACGACCAACCGTCAACCACGAGAGCATGTCGCCGGATTCCGTGCTGAACCTCATCGAAAGGCTCTTCGGGGTCGATCCGCTCTACGATCAGCGGGCGGCGGATCCGAACCTCGAGCCGGCCGAGGATCCTTCCCAGAACGACCTTCTCGGCACGAACGGGACGGAGGGGGCGTTCCAATTCACCGATCCGCTCCCGCGCACCATCCTCCAGACCCGCGACTGCCCCGGCTGACCGCCCTCGCTCTCCTTCCCGAGGCGGGCCGATCAGCCGCAGGTCTTTGAAGCCTGATCATCTCCTCACTCGAGGTGCTCAAGGTCGGCGGGGAACGGCCGATTGACCTACAGCAGGCAAAACCATCCCCGATCCCAGAGGAGCACAGATCGTGAGCAGCGCAACCCGTTCCCGCATGTCTTCCCGCATTCTGGCCGCATGTCTGGCCTCGGAGTGTCCATCCTCATCCTCCTCGTCGGCTTCCTCCCCATGGCGCCGTTGAGCCAGTTGGCGGATGCGGCGGTCCTCCCGACCATCTCCGTCGACGACGTCACCGTCACGGAGGGCACCGGCGGCACGGTCTCCGCCGTGTTCCACCTGTCTCAGGACAAGCGAGGCAAGACGACGGTGCGCTTCGCGACCAGCGAGGGGACGGCCAAGGCGCCCGCTGACTTCATCACCAAGACCGGCAGGATCCGGTTCGCCGGCAACAAGCTCACGAAGACCGTGGCCATCACCGTGGTCGGGGACACGATCGACGAGGCGAACGAGAACTTCTTCCTCGATCTCTCGCAGGCGGTGGGTGCCACGATCGCGGACGACCGCGGCGAGGCGACGATCACGGACAACGACGCGTCGCCCACCGTCTCCGTCGTGCCGACCATCACCGTGCCGGAGGGCAACAACGGTGACCATCCGTCTGCGTCCGTCGACGTCACGCTGTCCACGGCGAGCGGCCGGCCGGTCTCGGTCGACTTCGCCACGGTCGACGTGACGGCCACGACCGCGGACTCTGACTACGTGGCGAAGTCGGGAACGATCGACTTCGCCCCCGGCGAGACGCTCCATACCGTGGTGGTCTCGGTGACCGGTGACGACGCACTGGAACTCGATGAGACGTTCGCCGTCCAGCTCTCCTCGCCCGTCCATGCCACGCTCGGCAACGCGACGACCGTGGTGACGATCACGAACAACGATCCGATCCCTCCGGGCTCGGCGATCCTGAACGTGACGGGGGCGTCGGTTCGTGAGGGGAAGATCGGCACCACCCGCGTGCTCACCTTCACGATCGTGCGGTCGGGAGAAACGACGACCGCCGTCGACGTCGACGTCGCGACGACGAACGGATCGGCGATCGCCCCGACGGACTACCTCTCGGTGAGCAGCAACGTGGCGTTCGGGGCGAACGAGACGACGAAGACGGTCGACGTGACCGTCGTCGGAGATCGACGCCTCGAACGCAAGGAAACGTTCTTCCTCAGCCTGCTCGACCCCTCCGTCGGAGCGGCGATCGAGCACGGTCAAGCGACCGGGCACATCGTCAACGACGACACACGGACGAAGCTCTTCATCACGAAGTCGGCCAACCGCGTCGTGGCCCGTGGACGGGTCAGTCCGGCGCGTCCGGGCAAGCGGGTCGTCGTGCGGCTCTTCCGGATGAGGAACGGCGTCTGGGTTCGACTCTCCACCCATCGGCCGCGGCTGACCGGGACGAGCGACGTGAACGGCGACGGGTTCACGGACAGCAGGTACGTCACCCGGTTCGGACGGCCCAGGCCGGGTTCGTGCAGGGTGATCGCCACGTTCGTGGGCGGAACGACGTTCGCGTCCAGCAGCGCGATCAAACGGTTCCGCTGCTGAGGGAGCCGTGCCGCCGGAAGGACGTGACCATCCGCGCGTGGTCGCCTATCCTTCCTGCGGTTGAGGGCGCGTAGCTCAGTGGGAGAGCGCTTGCTTCACACGCAAGAGGTCGGAGGTTCAAAACCTCCCGCGCCCACCAGTATCGCCGCAGGTCACGTCTGACCCCGACGTCCACCGTCACCCTTCGACTTCTCGCACGAGCAACCCAGCGGGTAGGTTGAGGTCGACCGCACGAGGACGGAGCCGGACCACGGATGAGAGCCATCGTCTACCGCGAGACCGGCGACACCGACGTGCTGGCGCTCGTGGAGCGGCCGGAACCAGAACCGGGGCCCGGGGAGGTCCTCGTTCGCGTCGCGGTTTCGGGCGTGAATCCGACGGATTGGAAGGCCCGCCGCGGCGAAGGCCCCGGGCGGTCGCTCCGGTTCCCGGAAGTCGTTCCCAACCAGGACGGGTCCGGCACGATCGAGGCGGTCGGCGCGGGAGTGGACCCGGGACGCGTGGGCGAACGGGCCTGGCTGTGGGAGGCGGCCCGGCACCGGGCCGACGGGACCGCGCAGGAGCTCGTGGCGTTGCCGGCCAGGTCAAGCCGTGCCGCTGCCGGAAGGGGCGTCCTTCGACCTCGGTGCGAGCATCCCGATCCCCGCGATGACCGCGCACCGATGCCTCACCGTCGGCGTTGACTCGCCGGCCTCGCTCGGCCCGGGCGCGCTGGTCGGGCAGCGGGTGCTCGTCGCCGGTGGAGCGGGCGCCGTGGGGCACGCGGCCGATCGAGCTCGCGGTCTGGGCCGGCGCCACCGTGATCGCGACCGTCAGCGGCGCGGACAAGGCCGCGCTGGCGATGGCGGCCGGCGCGCACCACGTCGTGAACTACCGGGAGCACGGAGCGGATCGGGCGATCCGCGAAGTCGCGCCGGACGGCGTCGATCTGGTCGTGGAGGTGAACCCGGTCGCGAACGCGGCCCTCGACCGGGCGGTGATCGGGGACGATGGGACGATAGCCAGCTACGCGAGCGACCTCGACGACCTGTCGATCGACGTCGGCGATGCGATGCAGGTGAACACGAGGTACCAGTTCGTCCTGGTGTACACGATGCCGACCGCGGCCAAGGAGCAGGCGATCGCCGACATCACTCGAGCACTGACTGACGGCGTGCTGCGGATCGGGGAGGACGCCGGCCTGCCGATCCACCGGTTCCCGCTGGAACACACGGCCGACGCGCACGCGGCCGTCGAGGCCAACGCGGTGGGCAAGGTCTTGATCGACGTGTCGCCCGGGGCGGTGGACGAGAGCGAGCCCCGATGATCGCTCGCTGAACCGCCCGTGCCGGGGCGACGAATCAGTTGAACCGCCCGTTGTCCGTCGGCGCATCCACTGGTCGACGCCGACACTGTGGCCGCTTACTACCCGCGCTCCGACCCCTGACCTACGCAGTGCCACGCGGATGCGAGCACAGCTCGCCCCCGGGTGGGACTTCGCACGGTGCGAAACCCGGAGAGGAACGAACGGCAATGACCATGACCGAACGCGAACGTGAGGTGTTGGCGCTCGCCGCCGAAGGACACACGTTCGTCACGATGGCCGCCCAACTGTTCGTCGCGCCCGATACGGCGCGGAAGCACGCGGCGTCGGCGTACCGCAAGTTGGGCGTCAATTCCATGACTCACGCCGTGGCCGAGGCGTTCCGGCGAGGGATGATCTCATGACCGCCGAACAGTTGGCGGCGATCATCGCCCACGCCGACGGCCGGCACAACGGCACTGTGTCGCCCGGGTGCCCCCGGTGCGCGCACCGTGACGATGTGTGGCGTCGGGTGCTCGCCGGCCACAACATCGGCCACGTGTAAGCCTCGTCTGTCCTCGCGGAAGCCGGCCGGGAAGCGAGCTTGGCTCGAACCCCGATCGCATTCACCCGTTCACGGACGCTCCATCTCCGTGACGTAAGCTGCCCGGCTACTGCTCTCGAGGGGGATCGTCATGCTCACGGAAACCCGCACCGCCGCCGCTCGCGCGGTCGACCTCCGGAAGGTCTTCGGCGAGGGGTTGGCCGCCGTCGAGGCACTCCGCGGTGTGTCCGTGGAGTTCGCGGCCGGCGAGTACACGGCCATCATGGGCGCCTCGGGCTCGGGCAAGTCGACCCTGCTGCACTGCATGGCCGGCCTCGACAAGCCCACCTCCGGCACGGTCTGGATCGGGGACCAGGACCTGACCCATCTGAAGGACAAGGCGCTCACGGAACTCCGTCGCGATCGCGTCGGCTTCGTCTTCCAGGCGTTCAACCTGGTTCCGACGCTGTCGGCGGCCGAGAACATCACCTTGCCCGCGGACATCGCCGGCCGGAAGGTGGACCGGGATCGATTCGATGAGGTGATCGACACGATCGGGTTGCGCGACCGGCTGACCCATCTCCCCTCGGAGCTCTCCGGGGGTCAGCAGCAACGAGTCGCCGCGGCCCGAGCCCTCGTCTCCCGGCCGGAGATCGTGTTCGCGGACGAGCCCACAGGGAACCTCGACTCGCGCGCGTCGCAGGAGCTCCTCACGTTCCTCAAAGCCGCCGTGACGGACCGGGGCCAGACGATCGTGATGGTGACGCACGACCCGGTTGGAGCGAGCTACGCCGATCGGATCGTGTTCCTCGCGGACGGGCAGATCGTGGACGAGATGCGCGATCCGACGGCCGAGCGCGTCCTCGACCGGATGAAGTCGCTGGAGACCTGAGATGTGGCGCGCCGCGCTGAAGAGCCTCCTCGCGAGGAAGGTCCGCCTGGCGCTGACCGCCCTGGCGATCGTCCTGGGCGTCGGCTTCGTCTCGGGCACGCTGGTCCTGACCGACACCGCCTTGTCGGCGTTCGACGACCTGTTCGGGGACATCTTCGCGAAGACCGACGTCGTCGTGCAGGCGGAGAACGCGTTCCAGGACATCGCGGCGGGCGGTGGCGGAGGAGGAGGCCAGGAGCGGAACCCGATCCCGGAGGGGGTTCTCGCAGATGTCGAGGCCGTGCCCGATGTGGCGGCGGCCGACGGCAGCGTGGGCGGCTTCGCGCAGGTGATCGACCCGCAGACCGATGAAGTGATCTCGGGCGGGGGCGCGCCCACGATCGGGAGCTCGTGGGACCCGAACACCACCCCGTTCGATCTCACGGGGGAGCCGCCGCAGGCGGACGACGAGGTCGTGATCGACGCGGACACCGTCGAGGAGGCGGGTCTCGAGATCGGTGACGAGGTACGGATCGTCACACCGCTCGGTGTCGAGCCGTATCGGCTGACCGGCACCATCGCGCTGCCATCCACCACCACGATCGGCGGCGCCACGGTCGCGTCGTTCCAGCTCGAGGCGGCGCAGCGCCTCTTCGACCGCGAAGGCAGCTTCGATCAGATCTACATCGTGGCGCAAGAGGGCGCGTCGGCGGCCACGGTCGCCGCGCAGGTCCAAGAGGTGCTCCCGTCCGGCTTCCAGGCGATCACCGCGACCGACGCCGCTTCCGAGCAGACGGAACAGGTTCGCGAGGGTTTGGGATTCCTGCGCACGGCGCTGCTCGTGTTCGCGTTCGTCGCGCTGTTCGTCGGTGCCTTCGTGATCTTCAACACGTTCAACATCGTGGTGACGCAGCGGACCCGCGAGCTGGGGCTCCTGCGAGCACTGGGTGCCAGCCGCGGACAGGTGTTCAGGTCCGTGGTGATCGAGTCACTCGTGATCGGGCTCCTGGGCTCTGCGGTCGGACTCGCCGCGGGGATCGGACTCGCGGTCCTGCTCAAGAAGGGCCTCGAGGCGATCGGGCTGGAGCTGCCGCCGACCCCGCTCGCGATCCGGCCGACCACGATCATCGCTGCGTTCGTGGTCGGGACCGTCGTGACCGTCGTGGCGTCGGTGTTCCCGGCGCGTCGTGCGTCGCGCGTCTCGCCGATCGAGGCGCTGCGCGAGGGAACCGTCGCTCCGACCGCGTCGCTCCGTCGTCGTTCGATCGTCGGTGGGGCGCTGACGGCGGTCGGTGCGGCGGCGATCACCGCGGGACTGTTCGGAGACGTGCCGCAGCCCGCGGCGATCGTCGGCGCCGGCGCGATGTTCACCTTCATCGGCGTCGCGGTCCTGTCCCCGTTCGTGGCGAGGCCGCTGGCGACCGCGATCGGGGCCCCCGCGCGGGGTCTCGGGATGACCGGCCGTCTCGGGCAGGAGAACGCGAAGCGGAACCCGCGCCGGACGGCGTCGACGGCCGCAGCGCTGATGATCGGCCTCGGTCTGGTGGTGTTCGTTTCGGTCTTCATGACGACGCTGAAGGCGTCGGCGTCCGACACCCTCGACGAGACGCTGCGCGCGGACTTCATCCTCAGCTCCTCCGGGTTCCAGCCGTTCAGCCCGAGCATCGCCAAGGAGCTGTCGGAGCGCGACGAGTTCGCCGCCGTGTCGCCGTTCCGGCAGGCCGGTGTGAAGATCGGCGGCGGCTTGACATTCATCGCCGGTGTCGACGAAACGACGGTCGAGGACGTGGTGAGCGTGCCGATGGAGGCGGGGACCCCCGCCGCGCTGGCCGAGCCGGGAACGATCCTCATCCACGTCGGACCCGCGCGGGCTCGTGGACTGGAGATGGGGGATGAGCTCCCCGTGCGGTTCGCTCGGACCGGGACGCAGCAGCTGAAGATCGTCGGCATCTACACGGACAACCGTCTGCTCGGCGACTACACGATCTCGCTCGAGGAGTACGAGGAGAACGTCGCGGAGCAACTGGACTACCTGGTCTTCGTTCGGAAGGCGGACGGCGTGTCCCTGGCACAGGCGAGAGCCGCCTTGGAGGAGGTCGCCGGCGAGTTCCCGAACGTCGAGATCAACGATCAGGCGCAGTTCAAGGCAGAGCAGGACAAGTTGATCGATCAGGTCTTCGGCATCGTCTTGGTGCTCCTGGTCCTGTCGGTGATCATCTCCGCGTTCGGGATCGCGAACACCCTCGCGCTGTCGATCTACGAGCGCGTCCGCGAGCTCGGGCTCCTGCGCGCCGTCGGTATGCAGCGGAGCCAGATCGGTTGGATGATCGTGATCGAGGCCGTGATCGTGTCCTTGCTGGGTGCCGTGCTCGGGATCGCGATCGGGCTCCTCTTCGGATGGGCGATGCAGCAGGCGCTGGCCGACCTCGGTGTGTCACGTCTGGCGGTCCCTTGGGGTCTCCTGCTCACGTTCGCGGTGATCGCTGCGGTCCTTGGGCTCGTGGCGTCGATCGGACCGGCGATCCGTGCCTCGCGGATCAAGGTCCTGGAAGCGATCTCCTACGAGTAACGCTCGGCGGGGCGCCCGGACACCGCGGATATCATGGCGAACGTGTCTCGCCTGACCCTTCCTGACGGCACCGCCGTCGAGCTCCCCGAGGGGGAGCCGGTCGGCGCCGTGCTGCCGCCGGACACGGTTGCGGCACGTGTGGACGGCGAGCTGCGCGATCTCTCGTTCGTGCCGGCGAGTGACGCATCGGCGGAGCCGATCGCCGCTGGGTCCGACGACGCGCTCCACATCCTCCGGCACTCCACCGCGCACGTGCTCGCCCAGGCGGTCTGCCGGCTCCATCCGGAGGCGAAGTACGCGATCGGACCGCCGGTCCAGGACGGCTTCTACTACGACTTCGACCTGCCCGCGCCGATCGGCGAAGGCGACCTCCCGGCGATCGAGGCCGAGATGCGCCGGATCGTCGAGGAGGACCAGCCGTTCCTCCGCGAGGAGGTCACCCGCGAGGACGCGATCGCTCGCCTCGAGGACCAGCCGTTCAAGCGCGAGATCGTCGAGTCGATCGGAACGGCGGAGGGCGAGGTGGCCGGCGGCGAGGTCGTGTCGCTCTATCGCAACGACGGGTGGGTGGACCTGTGCGAGGGACCCCACGTCCCCTCGACCGGCCGGCTCGGCGCGTTCCGGTTGACCTCGACCGCGGGCGCGTACTGGCGCGGTATGGAGACCAACCCGATGCTCACGAGGATCTACGGCACCGCGTGGGCGACACAGGAGGACCTCGACGCGCACCTGCTGCGGCTGGAGGAGGCGGAGAAGCGCGACCATCGCCGCCTCGGCCGGGAGCTCGACCTGTTCTCGAGTCCTGACGAACTCGGCCCCGGTCTGTGGGTGTGGCACCCTCGCGGCGGGATCTTCCGCAAGCAGCTCGAGGACTGGGTCCGCGACCTCCACCTCGAGCGCGGATACGACCTGGTCGTGACCCCGCACATCGCCCGGTCGGTCCTGTGGGAGACGAGCGGCCACCTCGCGAAGTACCGGGACAACATGTACCCGCCGATGGAGGCGGACACCGGTGACTACTTCGTCAAGCCGATGAACTGTCCGTTCCACGTGCTCGTGTACAAGTCGCAGGTCCGCAGCTACCGGGATCTCCCGATGCGGCTCTCGGAGCTCGGGACGATCTACCGGCACGAGAAGGCCGGCACGCTCCACGGGCTCCTGCGGATCCGTGGCGGCACGCAGGATGACTCCCACATCATCTGCACGCCCGACCAACTGATCGACGAGATCCTCGCGGTGTTCGATCTCACGTTCGAGATCCATCGGACGTTCGGCTTCACCGATCCCATCGTGGAGCTGTCGACGCTGCCCGTCGCTCAGTCGATCGTGGACGAGGAGACGGCGGCTCGGGCCATCGAGGCGTTGACGCTCGCGTTGGAGAAGAGCGGTCTCGAGTACCGCGTGGCCGAAGGCGAGGGCACCTTCTATGGGCCCAAGGTCGACTTCCACTTCCGCGACGCGATCGGCCGGCTCTGGCAGCTGACCACCGTGCAGTGCGACTTCGCGCTGCCCGAGCGCTTCGACATGGAGTACACCGGCGACGACAACCAACGCCACCGACCGGTGATGATCCACCGCGCGATCCTCGGGACGTTGGAGCGGTTCAGCGCGGTCCTGATCGAGCATTACGGCGGAGCGTTCCCCCTGTGGCTCGCGCCGGAGCAGCTCCGGCTCGTGCCGGTCGCGGACCGCCACGTCCCCACCTGCCAGGAGCTCGCGGCCACCGCACGCGAGGCAGGGCTGCGCGTCCACGTCGACGAAGCGAAGGAGACGGTGGGCAAGAAGATCCGCGCCGCGCAGCTGATGAAGGCGCCGTACGTGGTCGTCGTGGGCGATCGTGACATCGAGGCGGGGACGTTCACGGTCCGGGACCGTTCGGGGGAGGAGCATGCCGGCGTCCCGTTCGAGGCGATCGTCTCCACCCTCGCGGAGGAGGCGCGGACCCGCGCCCTCGAGCAAAGCGCGTTCTAGTCAGTAGGACCCGCGATGGGTGAGCGCACGCAGGAGGAGAGTGAGCGCCTGGAGGAGAGCGAGCGCCAGAACGAGGGCGGGCATCTCTGGAGCCCGTGGCGGATGGAGTACCTCCAGGCGAACAAGGACGAGCCGGAGGATGCGGGCTGCGTGTTGTGTCGGATCCGGGACGGGGAAGAAGAGGAACGGGTCCTGGCTCGCACGGATGCCGCTTTCGTGGTGCTCAACAAGTACCCGTACAACCCGGGGCACGTGATGGTCGTCCCGAACCGCCATGTCGGCGATCTCGAAGCGGTCGCCGACGAGGAGCTCCTGGACATGCAACGCCTCGTCAAGAGGTCCGTCGCGGCGCTCCGGGAGGAGATGGCTCCCCATGGATTCAACGTCGGCGCCAACCTCGGGCGCATCGCGGGAGCGGGGGTGCCGGACCACCTCCACTGGCACGTGGTGCCCCGATGGGGCGGCGACACGAACTTCATGCCGGTGGTGGGGCAGACCCGCGTGATGCCGGAGCTGCTGGAGGAGACGGCACGGCGTCTGGCACCCCGTTTCGCCGACCGATGAGCGTTGGAAGGCCAACTCTGAAGCCAGAATCTTCACTCCGACAGTATGAAGCGCTTGCCTTTACTTCCATCGAGTAAAGGGGTAGGCTTCACAGCGTGGACGCAGCGGGAACCGGGCCGTATGTGGCGGTGCTCGGCGACGTCGTCGCCTCGCGTCGTCATCCGGATCGTGACCGAAGGCTGGCCGCGATCGGCGGCGCGTTGGACCTGGCGAACGGCAGGGTCCCGGCGACCCAGTCGCTCACGCCGACGATCGGGGATGAGTTCCAGGGCCTGTACGTGGACCTCGTGTCGGCGCTCGATGCCACGCTAGTCGTACGGCTCGCACTCCTCGGCGAGGTCGATGTCCGGTTCGGGATCGGCTCCGGTGAGCTGCTGGGCTACGAGGCGTCGCGGGCTCCGTTCGAGCAGGACGGGCCGGCGTGGTGGACGGCACGGGAGGCGGTCGACATGGTGCGTGATCTGGAGCAGCGTCGGGAGCGGCCGCGCGGGCTCCGGACCCGCTGGATCGACGGGGGGACCGATGCGCCGGCGCTGGTCGGCGCCGTGAACGCGTTCCTGCAGTGCCGTGACGAGCTCGTTTCGGCGATGGACCCTCGCGACGCCGACGTGCTGCTGGGACTGCTTGTCGACGAGCCGCTGACCTCGATCGCGAAGCGTGTGGGCGTGAGCGTCTCGGCGGTCTCGCAGCGCGCGATCCGCGGCGGTCTGTACGCGATCCGGCGGGCGCACGGCGATCTGCGGGAGGCCGTCGCGTGATCGCCGTCGGCATCTGGCTGCTGTCGGTGGGGCTCGCCGACCTCGTGGCCGGCCTCTCGGGCGAGCCGAAGGACGGCGCTCGGACGATCGGGGCGATCGTGACGGGGGTCGTCGCACCGGCGATCCTCTGCGCGATCGCCGGCGCCGACGTCGGCACGCTCGTGATGCTGACCGTCCTGACCGGCGCCACCACGGCCGCGTGGCTCGTCCTCCGCAGGGACGCGCCCCGGATGAGCGCGGTTCGCGCCCTCGTCGCGCTGCTGTTCCTCTTGGCGGCGTTCGCCGTGGTCTCGGCGATCGGGAGCGAGCCGATCACGACGTTCGCGACCGGATCGCTCCTCGAGCGCAGCATCGGCGTGTCGCCCTTCTCGCTGCTCGCTTCGTCATCGCCCGAGCGGGTCCTGTTCGTCCTCGGCGTGCTCGTGATGCTCTTCGCGACGAGCAACGCGATCGTCCGTCTGGTGCTGACCGCGATGGGGACGAGGTTCTCGAACGCCGAGCAGCGGCTCCGCGGCGGTCGGGTGATCGGCCCACTCGAACGTGTGCTGATCTTCGGCCTCGGGCTCGCCGGAGAGGCGACCGCGGCGGCCCTCGTGATCGGCGCCAAGGGACTGCTGCGCTACCCGGAGCTGAACGGCCTGCGCGGCGAATCCGGCGCGGCCGGACCGAACGCGCGCACGATCGACGTCGTGACCGAGTACCTGCTGATCGGATCGCTCACGAGCTGGCTCCTCGCGCTGTTCCCGCTCGTGCTGGTCCCCGTCTCGCGGTAGGGGCTACGCTCGGGCGATGTCGACGCTCGATCTCCCGGACGGCGCGCACCTCAACTACGAGATCGCCGGCGACGGTCCCACGGTGACGTTCATCCACCCCGGGCTCTGGGACATGCGCACATGGGACCGGGAGTTCGCCGGGTTCGCGGATGCGGGCTACCGCGTGCTCCGCTACGACGTCCGCGGGTACGGGGGGTCCAGCCGGCCCGAGCCGGGGGTCGCGTACTCGCACGTCCGGGACCTCGAGGCGCTCCTCGCGGCCGAGGAGGTGACCCAGACGGCGATCGTCGGATGCTCGATGGGTGGTGGCATCGACCTCGACTACACCCTCGTGCATCCGGAGCGGGTGTGGGGAGTCGTCCTGGTCGCCTCTGCGCTCGGCGGGTTCGAGTCGACCGAGGAGGAGGACGACTGGTGGGAGGAGCGAGACGCTCCGATCGAGGCGGCGATCGAGGCCGGCGACCTCGAGCGAGCGCAGGAGCTCCGTCTGGAGATCTGGGCGCCGCTCGGGACGGACGACGAACGCGGCGCCCGCATCAAGCGGATCGCGTTCGACAACATCCACGAGCTGACGATGGACGAGAGTGCGTCGGAGCGGCTCGATCCTCCGGCGGCGCACCGGCTCGGAGAGATCGACGTGCCGACGTTGATCCTCGAGGCCGAGCATGATCCACCGGACATGCGTCGCGCCAGCGACTTCCTGGCGCGGGAGATCATGGGCTCGCGGAAGGTCGTGGTGGCGGGAGCCGATCACGTCGTGAACCTGCGGCAGCCCGATCGTTTCGAGGAGCTTGTCCTCCCGTTCCTGGCCGAGGCCGCTCCGTAACGACGCCTCCGGGCGCTATGCCGGAAGCGACGTCACGAGAAGGTGGCCACGTTTCCGAGGAAGACCCCTATCAAGGCCAGCACACCGAACAACACGACGAAGAAAGCCATCCATGCCGTGTACTTGTGGATGAGCCTCAGATGTTCCAAGGCCTCCTCGGTCATCCGTTCCAAACGGTCCCTGCCCACATCAGACATCCGAACTCTCCTCCCATCACTCCTCGACCTTGGCCCAGTTCCTGAGGAGTTCGAGTAGCGCCCTACTACTTCTTGTGGGCTTCCTCGCGCGCGTGCTGGTACTCGTCGATCACCTTCTGCGCGAGGTGCTGCGGCATCTCCTCGTAGTGGGAGAACGCCATCGAGAACGCGCCGCGGCCGCCCGTCATCGAGCGAAGATCGATCACGTAGCGCGCGACCTCGCCCTGCGGGACCAGCGCGTTGATCACCTGCTTGCCGCCGCCGAGCTGATCCATCCCTTGGATCTTCCCGCGCTTGGCGTTGAGGTCGCCCATGATGTCGCCGGTGAAGGAGTCGGGGACGGTCACCGACATCTGCACGATCGGCTCGAGGAGCGCGACGCCCGCCTGCTCGACGACCTCCTTCAGGGCGAGGGAGCCCGCGATCTGGAACGCCATGTCGGAGGAGTCCACCGAGTGGAACTTCCCGTCGACGAGCGTGACCTTGATGTCGACCATCGGATTGCCGGACAGGACGCCCTCGGACATCGTCTTGACGATGCCCTTCTCGATCGAGGGGATGAACTGCTGCGGGATCGCGCCGCCGAAGATCTTGTCCTCGTAGACGAAACCCTCGCCCCGCGGGAGCGGCTCGATCTCGATCTCGCACACCGCGTACTGACCGTGGCCGCCGCTCTGCTTCACGTGGCGCCCCTGCGCCTTCCCCCTCCCGCGGATCGTCTCCCGGTAGGCGATCTTCGCGGGCTTCGCCTCGACCTCGACGCCGAACTTCGACTTCAGCCGCGCCATCTGCACGCCGAGGTGCGCTTCGCCCATCCCGTAGATCACGGTCTCGTGAGTCTCGTCGTTGCGGGCGACGCGGAACGTCGGGTCCTCCTCGCGAAGGCGCGCGAGACCGGTTGCAAGCCGGTCCTCCTCGCCCTTGGTCTTGGGTGAGATCGCGTACGCGAGGAGCGGCTCGGGGAGCTCCACCGCGGGGAGCTGCACGGGGTCGTCCTTCGTGGAGAACGTGTCGCCGGTGTGGGTGTGGGGCAGCTTCGCGACGGCCCCGATGTCGCCCGCCGGCACCTCGGAGACGCTCTCGTGGTCCTTCCCCTTGAGCGCGAAGAGCTGCCCGATCCGCTCGTCCGTCCCTTGGGTGGCGTTGTGGACGGACGTGTCGGGGCGGACCTTCCCGCTGAAGGTGCGGAACATCGTGATGTGTCCCACGAACGGGTCGGAGACCGTCTTGAACACGAAGGCGGTGAGCGGCCCGTTCGCGTCGCACGAGAGCGCCCGCTCCTCGCCGCTCTTGGCGATCACCGCCAACGGCGCGCGCTCGGCAGGCGAGGGGAACTCCTCCACGATGAAGTCGAGGAGCCGGTCGATCCCGATCGCCTTCGAAGCGGAGCCGACGAAGACGGGCGCCAGGCGCGCGTTCGCGAAGCCGGCCTTCGCTCCCTGGGCGATCGTCGTCTCGGGGAGCGTGCCTTCGTCGAGGTACTGCTCGATCAGGGCGTCGTCGGATTCGGCGACCGCCTCGATGAGCTTCTCGCGGGCCGGGTCGGCCATCGCGTGGATCTCGTCGGGCCAGTCGGACTCCTCGGCACGCGGTCCGGACGGGTAGAGGTCCGCCTTCTCGTGGAGGAGGTCGGCGATGCCGTTGAACTCGGTCTCCGCGCCGATCGGGAGCTCGAAGGGCGCCACCTGGTTCCCGAAGGCGGACACGAGCTGGTCCAGCGTCGCCTGGAAGTCGGCGCGTTCGCGGTCGAGCTTGTTCACGAAGATCGCGCGAGGCAGATCCTCCTGCACGGCGAGCTCCCACGCGTATTCCGTCTGCACCTCGACGCCGTCTACGGCGGAGACCACGACGATCACGGCGTCCGCGGCGCGGACCGCCGAGCGCACGTCGCCGACGAAGTCCGCGGTCCCGGGGGCGTCGAGCACGTTGATCTTGACGTCGTTCCATTCGATGGGTGCCACCGAGAGCGAGACGGAGATCTGCCGCCGCTGTTCGTCCGCGTCGTGGTCCGACACGGTGTTGCCGTCCTCGACGGTCCCCATCCGGGTGATCGCGCCGGACGCGAACAACATGGCTTCCAGCAGCGTCGTCTTCCCCGAGCCCCCGTGTCCGACCAGCAGGACGTTGCGGATGTCCTTCGCGTCGTAGGTCTTCAACCGCGGCTCCTTCGCTGGAGGCCCTCGGGCGCTGGAGGCCCTCGGGCGCTGGTGAGGGTGAGGTTCGGCCGGATGAACGTGGAATCCTACAGAGTTGCTACGCTCGCCAGACCTGCGATGCGGAGCTTGCTGCGGTTCGAACGCCAGCCACCCGGCACCGCGATCACGCGCTCGGTCCTGGTCGCCGGCGGCGCGCTCGCTGTCGGGGCGGGATTCCTCGTGGTCGCTCGCGAGCCGCGGTCCGCGGCGTGGGCCGCCGGCGCATCCGGCGCGCTGCTCCTCCTGGGGGGCCATCGAGCGAATCACGGCGCAGGCGGTCCCACCGACCGGATGCTCGACGACCTCCTCGATCGCGTGTGGGACGGCGCGGTGCTGTCGGGTATCGCGTGGGTGGCTCGCGACGGTAGCGCCTCCGTCGCGGTGGCGGCGATCGCGGCGCTGAGCCTCTCGTTCATCGCCGGCTACATCCGCGCCCGCGGCGCCGCGCTCGGGTACTCGGTGGAGGAGCGACACGTGACGCGCGGAGCACGCTACGCCCTGGTGATGGCCTTCCTGTTGTTCGGATGGACCTGGGCGGTCTGGATGGTGGCCGTGATGTCCGGCCTGGCCGCGCTCGTGCGCGCGGGGCAGGTCGCGCAGGAGGAGCGGGCGACGTGAGCGTGCGGGAGTCGGCCGGCGAAACCGCGACGTACCTCCTCTATCGGTTCATGAGCTGGATCGGCCCGATCATCCCGGTGAAGACGGGTCGGTCCCTCTACGCACGGGCGGGTCGGCTGTTCTACCGGCTCGCGGCAGGGACCCGCGCCGTCGTCGCCGCGAACCAGGCCCAGGTCCTGGGGCGTCCGCCCGAGGATCCGCTCGTGCAGGCGTCGACCCGCGAGGCGTTCGCCCTGTACGGGCGCTATTGGTTCGACACGTTCAACATCCTGGGCTGGGACGAGGAGGCGGTCGCCGCGGCGTTCCGGTTCGACGGCATCGAGCACGTCGAGAAGGGCCTCGCGGAGGGCAAGGGCGTGGTGATCGCGCTCCCGCACACCGGGAACTGGGACGTCGGTGGTCGCGCGATGGGTCTCCGGGTCGCCCCCGTCGTGTCGGTCGCCGAGCACCTCAAGCCGGACCGCCTGTTCGCGCTGTTCCTCGAGCATCGGCGACAGCTGGGGATGGACATCATCGACCTGTCGAGCGCCCACGTGGGGCGTCAGCTCACGCAACGCCTCGAGGAGAACCGGATCGTCGCGCTGGTCGCCGACCGCGATCTCTCGGGCGGCGGCATCGAGGTCGAGATGTTCGGTCGCACCAGACGGATGCCGGCGGGTCCGGCCCTGATCGCCCTCTCCTCGGGCGCACCGCTCATCTCGGGTCCCACGTTCACGACGACCGACGGATGGGTCGAGGTGCTGTCCGAGGTCTCGATCGAGCCCACAGGCCGCCGCAAGGAGGACGTCGTCGCGCTCACGAGGGCGCTCGCCGCCTCCTTCGAGAAGGCGATCGCCTCCGCGCCCCCGGACTGGCACATGTTCCAGCCCGGGTGGGACGTGTAGAGGCCGGTGCGGATCGCGCTCGTCTGTCCGTACGCCTGGCAGGCTGCCGGCGGCGTCCAGGTCCACGTCCGGAGCGTGGCCGCGCGGTTGCGGGATCGGGGGCACGAGGTCACGGTGCTCGCGCCGACCACCGCGTCCCCGGCGGAGCCCTGGGTGCGGTCGGTCGGCGCCCCGATCCGTGTCCCGTACCGGGGAACCGTGGCCCCCATCGCGCCCTTCGCGTACCGACGGACCCGCGCCGCGCTCGCCGAGCTCCGTCCCGACGTGGTCCACGTCCACGAGCCGCTGACCCCGAGCGCGTCGATGTTCGCGGCGCTCGCCGCGTCGGCGCCGGTCGTGGCGACGGTGCACGCGTACCTCGACAGGTCTGTCGCGATGGAGCTCGCCGCTCCGATCCTCCGCCGTGTCTGGAACCGCGTGAGCGTCGGTATCGCCGTCTCCGAGGCGGCAGCCTCGTTCCTCCGACGCGCCGTGCCTGCGGCGGCGCTCGAGATCGTGCCGAACGGCGTGGACGTCTCGGCCTTCTCGGATGCGGAGCCGCTGACCGATCTTCCCGCCGGGCGGCGGATCCTCTGGGTGAACCGGCTCGACGCGCAGAAAGGGTTCCCCGTGGCGCTGGCCGCGTTCTCCAAGGTGCTCGTCGACATCCCCGACGCGACCCTCATCGTGGTGGGGGAGGGGAAAGACCGCGAGTCGCTCCGGCTCCTCACGGAGCAGGCGCTCGCGCGCGTGGACATGCGGGGCGCGGTCGACAACGCGGAGGTGCCCGCCTACCACGCCGCGTGCGAGGTGTTCGTGGCGTCCGCCGTCGGGCAGGAGAGCTTCGGGATCGCGATCGTCGAGGCGATGGCGGCCGGCCTTCCGGTGGTAGCGAGCGACATCCCCGGCTACCGGGAGGTCGTGCACGACGGCGTGGACGGGATCCTCGTGCCGCCCCGGGACCCGGAGGCGCTCGCGGCCGGCCTGGTCCGCGTCCTCCGCGAGCCGGAGCTGGCGAAGCGTCTCGGCGAGGCCGGCCGCGAGCGCGCCCGCACGTTCGACTGGCCGATCGTCGTCGACCGGCTCGAGGAGCTCTACGGCCGCGCGATCGAGGCCGCTGGCTACGATAGGCCGAGATGACCGCTCTGTGGATCGTGCTCGGGATCGTCGCGCTGGTGCTCCTGGGCGGCGTATGGATCTACAACCGGCTGGTGACGCTCCGCACGCGCGTCGACAACGGCTGGTCCCAGATCGACGTGCAGCTCCGTCGCCGCGCCGACCTGATCCCGAACCTCGTCGAGACCGTGAAGGGCTACGCGACCCACGAGCGCGAGCTCTTCGAGCACGTCACCGAAGCGCGCGCCCGTTCGATCGGCGCGGCCGGGGTCTCGGAGCAGGCGGCGGCCGAGAACCAGGTCACGGCCGGGATCCGGCAGCTCCTCGCCGTCGTCGAGAACTATCCCGACCTCAAGGCCAACGAGAACTTCCTCGCGTTGCAGGAGGAGCTGGTCGGCACGGAGTCGAAGATCGCGTACGCGCGGCAGTTCTACAACGACCAGGTGATGCGCCTGAACACGCTGATCGGCTCGTTCCCCTCCTCGCTCGTGGCGAACGCGTTCGGTTTCGACGAACGAACCTTCTTCGAGATCGACGAACCGACGCGCGGACCCGTGCAGGTGGACCTCTCCTAGCCGTGTACGAGCAGATCGCCGCGAACAAGCGCAAGACCTGGATCCTCTTCGTGCTCGCCGTCGTGCTCCTCGGAGGCGTGGGCTACGCGCTGGGCGTGATCACGAACAGCGGTCCGGCGGGTCTCATCATCGCGCTGGTCATCGCCGTCGCGATGTCGGTCGGCTCCTACCTGTACGGCGACCGCATCGTCCTGGCATCGACGCGCGCGAAAGAGGTCACGAAGGAGGACGCTCCCCGCCTGCACAACATCATCGAGGGTCTCGCGATCGCGGCCGGGATCCCGAAGCCTCGGGTGTGGATCGTGCCCGAGAGCGCACCGAACGCATTCGCCACCGGACGGGACCCGGAACACAGCCACGTCGCGGTGACGCAGGGTCTCCTCGAGACGATGAACCGCGTCGAGCTCGAAGGCGTGATCGGGCACGAGATGGCCCACGTCCAGGATCGCGACATCCTCGTGGGAACCGTGGTGGCCACCCTCGTAGGCGCCGCCGTCCTCCTCGCCGAGTTCTTCATGCGGATGTGGTGGTGGGGCGGGTTCCGTGGCCGAGCGGGAACGACTCGGGCGGGGGCGCCGCCTCCGCGATCATCTTCGCGGTCGGCTTCTTGCTCCTGATCCTGGCGCCGATCTTCGGACAGTTGATCCGGCTCGCGGTTTCGCGGAACCGGGAGTTCCTCGCCGACGCGCAGGGCGCGATGCTCACGCGCTATCCGCCGGGGCTGATCGCGGCGCTGCAGAAGCTGCAGTCGGCGCCGACCGCGATGCGCTCCGCGAACAACGCGACCGCCCACCTCTGGCTGAACCAGCCCTCCCGGATCGAGGGGGACCGCCTCGGGTCGCTGGAGAAGCTGTTCTCCACGCATCCCCCTCTCGAGGAGCGCATCCGACGCCTGGAGGAGATGTGAAGTTCCCGTCGAGATGCCTTGGGGTGTTTGGGTGAGCGGCCGACCGGAGATACCCTCGAACGGCGGGTCCCGATAGGGACCCGTTCCGTTTGGCCGTTCCGCGAACGACGTACCCATCGAGATCCCGGAGGTTCTTCCATGGCGTTGACCCATCGAGGCAAGGTTGCGATCGGAGCCACGGCGGCCGGCGTCGTCGCCCTCGTCGGCATCCTGGCGTTCACGGGCAACGCCCCGGGACCCCTCCAACGGATCGTGGACACGGTGGTCGATCGCCCGGACCCGTGTCCGCTCACCGGCCGGGTCCGGGCCGGCGAAGACCCACCCGAGCGTCCGGCCCTCACGGTGAAGGTCGAGAACACCTCGGACGCCTATCCGCTCGCGGGTCTCGAACGCGCCGACGTGATCTACGAGGAGCCGGTCGAGGGCGGGCTCACACGGTTCGCCGCGGTGTTCCAGTGCCGGGACGCCGGGCGGGTCGGGCCCGTGAGGAGCGCCCGCACCACCGATCCGAAGATCCTGCTGCCGCTCGGAGACGAACCGCTCCTCGCGTTCTCCGGCGCCCACCCGCAGGTCACGGCGGCTCTCGAGAGCGCCGGCGTGGTCCAGCTCACCGAAACGAGCGCGAACGCAGCGTACGAGCGCGACGACGCGCGGTCAGCGCCGCACAACCTCTTCGTCTCGACGAAAGCGCTCTACCGGGTCGCGGAGCAGACCGGGGCGGACACCTCGCTCCCGAACGCGCTCTTCACTTACGACGACGCCGTGCCGTCCCCGAGCTTACGCCTCGACGGCGTGCCGGCTCGTACCACCCTGTCGCGGCGCTATAAAGCCCTCTACGCCGTCCTGCAAGACTTCATCGCCTTTCTTGGCACCTATGCGGAAGAGCTCGATCCCCGCTTGACCTCGGCAGACCTCTACACGGACAAAAGTCTGTTCAAAGCCCAAGGCCCGGTGTGGCATCAGGCCGATCGCCAGGCCGGACGCATCCCTGCGAAGCTCCGCCATCTCGATACCGACGGCTCCTGGAGCAAAAGCGGCTATCATGGCTGGGTCTATGGCTACGGTCTGCATCTCGTGAACAATCGTGTGGGCTTTCCCAAGCTCCTGCACGTCGAAACCTGTCTAGTCAAAATATTCATGCAGCCTTACGATTATAGTACTTTAGGAGCCCACCGAGCCGCTCTCGGCATTCGATTGGGCCATCAGCTACACCTTCTGAACGAGGCGCTGGGAATGGGATGACATTGTCTTTTCCCTGGTGCGGACGTTCCGTATGGTAATGCTCGACATACTCGTCGAGCACATGGCATAATGAGGTTGCTCCGAACAAGATCATGCGGGACAACGCTTCGTCTTTGACCGATTTCACCCATCTTTCCGCGAAAGCGTTCAACCAAGGAGACCGAGGAGGCAGAGGCAGGCGTTGAACGCCAGCGTTGTCGATGATCTGTTTGAACGCCTCACAATACTTGCTATCGCGGTCGTGGATAAGGTACTGACCGGGCGCAAGGAAGCCCCATTCTTCCATCGTCGCGTTACGAGCCATCTGCATCATCCACGCCTCGTTGGGGTGAGCAGTGCCCCCGGCGATATGGACCTCACGAGTATCGAGTTTAATAAAGAATAGGACGTAAAACGTCACCAGCCCGCCGAGTGTCCAGACCTCTGTGGAGAAAAAGTCAGTCGCCCACAAGACCTCCATGTGGGTGCGGATGAATTCTTTCCACGTCGTGGTCTTTTTGCGATCGGGGGCAGTTCGTAGGCCCCGGCGCTTGAGAATGTTGCCCACGCTTTGATCGCTGATGTCATAGCCTAGTGCGGCCAGGGCGCCGGCAATGCGGTCATAACCCCAGCCGCGATTTTCCTTGGCCATTTGGACGACCAAGTCTTCAATCTCTTTGTCGACACGGGGTCGTCCCACGGATTTTCGCTGCTCGGAGCCATCGAATTTCTGCGCGACCAGTTTACGATGCCAGGCCAAGATGGTGTCGGGTTTGACGATGGTGGCGACTTCCTCCAGGGCCTGTTTACCGAGCTTCTTACCGATCTCAGCCAACGTTTGGCGCTCGGCGTCGGTGAGCTGCACGCGCCCTGCAATCTGGTTGCGCAAGATACGGTTCTCTTCGACCACATATTCGTTTCTCAGCAGGAGTTGTTCTTCCACCGATCCAGTGATACAGGCCAATAGTGTCTTCCAATCCATGAGTCTGTCCCCCTCCGTCATGGTCCCGGATATCCACAGACTATGAGACATTTAGGGTGAAATCAAGAGGAGAAAGCCAGGTGGGGAGACCCATCAATGAAGGGAAAAAAGGACATTTGAGTTTTTTGGCCACACAGGATGACCGCCAGTTCGTAGCGTTTCATTCGTCCTTTTAACACCAAGGCATCATAGGCGCGCCAGTACATCGGTACAGCGCGACGGCCCACCACGAGGGAGACCACCAGCACATGCTGGTCCGCTTCAATTGTCCAGTCAACGGCCAAGCGTACTGTGCCATGCTTGGGTAACTGATGCAGGGCCTGTAACAACACGGCATCCGCCAACAGCCGAGGATCAAGCCGCTCATTATACCTACTGTATCTCTCGCCCTAATTTCTTTGGTGGCAAGTAGTTGCGGGTATTATACGGGTCAAATCGAGCACCGCGCTGCGCAGTAATTCGCGGTGCACGTGGCGACACCGAGAGGGCTCGCGAAATGTCTACAACACCGCCATCCGCCGTGCGCTCAGCCCCTTGTGCCTATGCGGGAGCGTCACTGCAGACGTCCACGGCTGCCCCCGAGGCGTGGTACCGGTCAGGCACCCTCTCGCGATCAGGGAGCACCCGGTGGCGCACACGGGAGGAGCAACGACCCAATCACCTCACCACTCCACGGGATGCGATGCCCACCCGTCTGTCCTATTTTCGCCTCCTGGCCATGGCTTCTCCATGCTGGAAGTTCGTTAGAAACTATTGATATGACAGTATATTAGCGGAATCATTAGAGGGGAGACAGTAGGTGTAGTAGATGTCACACGCCGGTGCGCTTTTACGCTCGCCGTGTCGCAGACGCCGCCGGGAGAGGAGGCCATGCCAGCTGAGCCGGAAGAAACCCGAGTCGACTTCTACACGCAGCAACTGCGTGCGCATCGGCATCGCTTGCCGTCAGCTGTCATCTATCATTGTGTGGATGGCTACTATGCAAAGAAGACATATATTGATGAAGTCGTCCGTCTCGATCTGCACGCGATCACCCGCCTGCGGAGCGACACCGACTGCCTGTTGCTCTACACCGGTCCGCACCCAAAGCGACGGGGAGCCAGGCGCAAATATGCGGGGAAGGTCAACGTCCAAGACTTGAGCCGTTTCGAGGACCTCGGCCCACGCGCAGAGGAGCCGCATCTGCACCTGTATACCGCCGTCGTGTGGCACAAGACGCTGAAGCGGCGGCTTGCGCCTGGTGGTTCTCCTGCACCGGAAAGACCCAGCCAAGCCGCGTTTCATTGTTCTGGGCTCTACTGATCCGGAGCTGAACGGCCATAAACTGGTAGAACTATACGCCGCGCGTTTTCAGATCGAATTTCTCTTCCGTGACAGCAAACAGTTCACCGGGCTCCTCGACTGTCAGGCACGCGCAGCCTCCGCCTTAGATTTTCATTTCAATGCTTCGCTGGCGACGCTCAATCTGGTACGCGCTGAGGATTTGGGCATGCAGCCGGGCCAGGAACCACACGTCTTCTCGATGGCAAGCTGGAAGCAGTGTCAATTCAACGAACGCTTGCTCGATGTATTTATGGAGCACTTCGCTCTTGACCCGACTTGGGTGAAAAATCATGCTTGCTATGAGGAACTCAGAACGTACGGCGCTATCGCCGCCTGATTTTTGTCCGGACCATTGCCTTTGAACCTCTGGCAGATTTACAGGATTAGCTATGGAAAAGAAACGCGCAATTGTTCATCAGGATAGAGATCTGCAAGAAATTATCTCCATGGAATGCTCATGGAAATTCTGCAAACCGCACCATAATTTGATCATGATCATTGTGGAAACACCTGAAACACTCTACCTGCCCCTCCCGATCCCCGCTCGCTAGTGGACGCTGTCGACGGCGCGCATGGCGCGGGAAACCACTTGGGGCGGCAGACGGACGAACCCGAGCGATTCGTTGAATGCCTGACCGTCCGTGAGGCACCACTTGACATAGTCTTTGAGAGCGGCCGCCTTCTGCGGATTGTCGTACGTCTTATACAGCAACAGCCAACTGTAGGTCACGATGGGATAGGAATCGTCGCCGTCCGGAGCAGGCGCAAAGACGCGCAAATTGTCCGGCATGATGACGTTGAGCAAGGTCGCCAGGCCGCTCCCGCCGTGGGGCTGAATGAACGCTCCGGCTTTATTCTCCAGCCAGGCCATCGCCAGGTCACCACGCTGGGCAATGCCATACTCCACATAGCCGATCGCGCCCTTGCTCTGCTTGATCCTCCCGGCCACGCCCTCGTTGCCTGGGACGGTCATGGTGGGGCGGGGCCACGCGATGAGGGAGCCGACGCCGGGACCGCGCTCGCGCCACTCGGGACTGATCGCACTGAGATGATTCGTGAAGGCATAGGTGGTGCCGCTGCCGTCCTGCCGCACGACGAGGGCGATGTCCTGCCGGGGCAGCTTCAAGCCCGGATTGAGCTGTTGAATGCGCGGATCGTCCCATGACGTGATCTTCCCGAAAAAGATATCGGCGTACACTGCGCGGCTGAGCTTGAGCGGCCCGCCCAGGCCGTCCAGGTTATACGCCAGCACAATACTGCCCGCCATGATCGGCACGAGTTGCGCTCCGGCCGTGACGGCCGTCATCTGCGCATCGCTCAGCGCGGCGTCGCTGGCCCCAAAATCCACCGTGCCCGCCAGAAACTGCTTGGTGCCCTCACCGCTGCCGATGGCCTCGTACCTGACCACCACCTCGGGATGCCGCTTCTGATAGGCTTCCAGCCATTTTTTCTGGAGCGGGGCCGCAAACGTGGACCCAGCGCCGCGGAGCTGCATGGTACCGGGCGGCAGGTCCTTGCCGGTTTTGCTGTCCCCAGCACTCAGAGCGGCGCTGCAGACAGTGACCGCGAGGAGCAGCAGGGGGAAGTCGACGAGCGATCATCGCGAAGTCTCCTCTCATCGGACGTCGTCGGGATAGGAACGTTAGGCGCTCTCCTCCAGGGTGAAGAGCCAGGCACGCACGCGGTGCGCAATCTGGTCCCGGACCGTGCGGAATATGCGCAGCCGCTCCTCTGAGACCCTTCCGCTGGGTCGGGTCGTCAAACGGCCAATAGAGGGTCTGGAGCGCGAACGGATAGAGACGCGGACAATCCTCCTCCGCCTGGTCACACACGATAATGGCATAGTGGATGCGGACCCGGCCGAGAACGTCGTTGAGGCCCTTGGCCCGCAGCCCGCTCGGGTCCAGGCCGGTTTCGGTCAGGACCTGGCGGGTCAGCGGATGCACCTGGGTCGGCGCGAGGCCCGCACTCAGGACCTCGAAGCGGTCAGCCAGCATAGTGGCGCAGGAATGCCTCCGCCATCTGACTGCGCGCCGCGTTATGCGTGCAGAGGAACAGCACGCGGAGTGTGGTGTCGGTCTCGGTCATGGCGACTCTCCTTCTCCGAGCGCGCAGGTCCTTCAGTCGGTGGGCAGACGGAGGGGGAGCAGCCAGCGACACACCAGCGTGGCTGCCGCTGCCCCCAGCAGTTGCGCCAGGATGAACGCCGCCACATCGTCCGGGCGAATCCCGGCAAAGGTATTGCTGGCGGCGCGGGCCAGCGTGACCGCAGGATTGGCGAAGGAGGTGGACGCGGTAAACCAATAGGCGGACGTGATGTACGCCGCCACGGCGTAGGGCACCGCCGTAATCTGCTGGCGCACGCAGCCCCAGATCACCATGAGCAAGCCAAAGGTCGCGACAAACTCGCTCCACCATTGCGCACCACTGGTGCGCACTTTGAGGGACGCAAAGAAGAGCGGCTCCCCGAACATCAGATGCGCCGCCGCGACCCCGGCAAAGGCGCCCAGCACTTGGAGGGCGATATAGGGCAGCACCTCGCGCCAGGGCAGGACGCCCTGGGTGGCCGCTGCCAGGGTCACCGCCGGGTTGAAATGCGCGCCAGACACCGGGCCAAAAATCAGAATCAGCACGACCAACCCGCCGCCGGTCGCCAGACTATTGGCCAGCAAGCGCGATGGCGACATTGCCACCGGACAGGCGCTCGCCCATGATGCCGGAGCCGATCACGACGGCCAGCAGAAAGGCCGTGCCAAGTCCTTCTGCCACTAATCGGCGTGGAAGTGACATCATCTCTCCTGCCCGATCTCTTGCAGCTTGGCCTGCATCGTCCTCCTGTCGAGGGTGGCCAGGGGCACGCGCAGCAACTGCTCAATACGTCGGCGGAGGATCAGCGCCACCTCGCGGAATTTCGCGCGTTGTGCGTCCTCAGTGCCCTGAAACGCCGCCGGGTCTTCGACGCCCCAATGCGCGGTGATCGGCTTGCCCCGGCCAGAGCGGACAGACCTCCCCCGCCGCGGCATCGCACACGGTCACGATCATATCGAGCGGCGGCGCGTCCGGTCGGGCAAACTCCTCCCAACTTTTACTGCGCAGGCCGTCCACCGGCAGGCCCATGCTCTGCAGGGTTTCGAGCGCCAGCGGATGCACGGTGCCCTTCGGGTGACTGCCTGCCGAAGAAGCCGTAAAGCGTGCGCCGCCGAGATGATTCAGGATCACCTCAGCCATAATGCTCCGGGCAGAGTTGCCCGTGCAGAGAAACAGGATATGCAAGACGACGCTCACTCATGGTGCCGCTCCATGCGTCGGCGGTCTCCCACAGGCGGTGTCCTGCCCCTGGCATGCGTCCGCAGTCGTGCCATACCCGCAGAGTTCCGGGCGGCCGCCGCAGCACTCCTCGGTGAGGAAGGTGACGACCTGGCGAATGCCCTCGGTATCGACGGCATACAGAATGCGGCGCTGCTCGCGCCACGACCGGAGGAGTCCCGCCCGTTCGAGCTGCGCGAGGTGGGTGGACATGGTCGAGGCGGGCACCCCCACCTGCGCGGCAATGTGCCCGGCGGGCAGCCCATGCGGGGCGTGACGCACCAGGAGCCGGAAGACTTTGAGACGGTGTTCCTGCGCCAAGGCGCCGAAAGCTTTAATAGCTTCTTTTTCTTCCATATTTCGATGATAAAGAAAATAACGAAATATTGCAAGAGAGCGGCGGATTTTTGTGCACGAGAACTACGGAGTGACCTGGAAGCGTTGCGTGCAGGATGCTGGGCGATCCCGGGCGTTGCGCGGTGCCGCCAGCGGCATGCGCATGCTCCTGGGGTCACGGATGGCATGGATCCGTCCTGCGAGGTCCTTCAGAGCGGGGCAGGTGTTTCACTGTCCCGCTCCAGACCACCCGTCGCCCCCTGGCGCTGCGGACCAAGGGGGCGTGCACGCCCGGGTGCCGGCCGCTCTAGGGCTTGACGGCTTCGATGGCGGCCGAGATCAGGTAGTCGGCGATGTTGGTGCCGGGGACCCACTCGCGGATGAACGTGCGACTCTCGTCCTTGGGCTGAATGCGAATGTCCACAAACCCGGCGTCTGTCAGCATCCCTTCCAGGTCGTCCAGGAACGACGCCCCGGCCACACACCCGGCGCGGAGGGCCAGATCGTGTTGGACCTCGTCGGGAAAGGGGGCCGTGGCCACGACATCGGAGACCGCCAGACGGCCCCCGTGTTTGAGCACGCGCCAGGCCTCGCGAAAGACCTGGGGTTTTTCCGGCGAGAGATTAATCACACAGTTGGAAATGACGACATCGACGCTGGCATCGGCGACCGGCAGGTGCTCGATCTCCCCAAGCCGAAACTCCACCTGCGTGTACCCGCCTTGCGTGGCGTTCGCCCGGGCTTTGCGGAGCATTTCATGCGTCATGTCCACGCCAATGACCCGTCCGGTCTCCCCCACGGCACGGGCCGCCAGGAAACAGTCAAAGCCTGCCCCACTGCCGAGATCCAGGACAGTCTCCCCTGGCCGTAAGGACGCCAGGGCAATCGGGTTGCCGCACCCGAGCCCGAGGTTGGACCCCTGGGGAACGGCGCTCGTGTCCTCGGCGGAGTAGCCATAGGCCTGGGCTTTCATATCGAGTGTCGTCGTGGCGGTCCCTCCGCAACATGCGGTGCTGTCCGCGTCGGAGGAGGGACCTCCCGCAGCAGGAGGCCTCGGTGGGCGGCGCCGCAGCGCCACGGGTTTCGGCAATCGTGCCATACCGGGCACGGACGGCGGTGCGAATATCATCGTGGGTGAGTGTGTCCATTCCGTCTTCTCCTCTTGTCGTGACAGCGTGTGATACTGCCCTGATACGCGGCACATGCTCCTCACACCCGTAGAAGCCGCATTCCCGCGTGGAGTGCAGCCTCCCAGGCGGTCGAGGTCTGCCGCAGCACCTCGAACGCGGTGGGCGGGGTAGGGAGACTCGGGCGCGGCTGGAAGGCCCGTTGCCACCAGCCAACGTCGTGCCAGGCCCCGAGTTTGTAGCCGACGGCCCGATAGATACCCACGGGCTGAAAGCCGAGGGCTTCATGCAGACCGACACTGGCGGGATTGGGCAGGGTAATCCCGGCAAAGCCTTGGTACAACCCTTGCAAGATCAACAGCTCAAAGAGCGCGTGATACAAGGCGCGGCCCATGCCGGTGCGCCGCGCCTGGGCCTGGATATACACCGTGACGTCCACCGACCATTGATACGCGGCCCGCGCCCGGTGGGGACTGGCATAGACATAGCCCAGCACCTCCCCCTGCCGGTCACAGACGAGCCACGGCAGGTGCCGCAGCGTCCCGGCGATGCGCTGCTGCATCTCCACCCGCGTGGGTGGTTCCACTTCAAACGAAATCGCCGTCTCGCGGACCATCGGCGCATAGATCGCCAGGATGGCGTCGGCATCCTCAGGTCTGGCCACACGGATCGTCGCGCTCATCGACACCCTCCTTCGGCGTCTTGCTGGCTGGGATACCACCATCCAGCCAGCACCCCGACGCCCGTCAGCCCACACAACACCAGGAGTCCCTGCTGTAACGAGCCGGTCAGCTGGGCCACCAGCCCGACGACCATCGGCCCGAGGGCGAAGCCGAGCCCCGAACAGGTTTTGACCAGGGACGTGAGCACCGCCACCTCGCGCGGGCGGATGCCCGGGAACTCGAACGGCAGCACTTCGATCACCGGCGAGACGATCCAGACCACCCCCACACCGGTGAGCAGCACCACGAGGAGCCAGGGGGCCGACGTGTACGTGATCAGGACGCCACAACACCGTGTTACAGAGCGCTGGCACCCAGAGGAGGCGCTTGCGGGGCTGCACCCGTTTTTCCAGAACGCCTCCCAGCAGCGCACAGGGAATGAGCCCGTAGTATAAACAGCCCAGGAGCGGCCCACTGTGCGCTGGGGGCATACCGTGCTGCTCCAGGAGGAGGGTCGGGAGAAAGGTGACGAGGGCCGTCCAGGTCGCCGAGAGCGCCAGCATCGTCATACCCAGGAGCCAGCCTTGCGGATAGGCGCGGAGGGCCCTGAGCGGGGTGGGCTGTGGCGCCTCCAGGGCGTGCATGAGTCCCGGCACCGGGGCCTGCTCCTCGCGTGCCACGACCCACCAGGCCAGGGTTTGCAGGCCAAGGAACGCGGCGTGGATCCCGTAGACGAGGCGCCAGCTCCCGACCGCCGTGATCAGCCAGGCGCTCAGACTGATGGTCGCCGCCAGGAGCACGCTGTGGAGCGAGAGGCCCACGGCGTTCAGCAGGGCATACTGCGGCGGGGCGGCCCACTGCTGGAGGAGCAGCGGGCGTGCCGGAGTGGAGAGCAGGTGACAGAGCACAAAGCCCAACCGTGCCAGGAACAAGCTGAGGAACGTCCGCGCCAGCCCTTGCAGCACGAGAAAGGGCAGGCCCAGGAGCAGCGAGACCAGCACCAGCGGCACGGGCCGGACACGCGAGAACCAGACGCTACAGGGCAGCGCGAGCACGGCCGCGGTGACCCACCAGGCGCTCTGGAGGAGTCCCGCCTCCAGGGGCGAGAGGTGCAGATCCTGGCTGATGAAGGGCAAGAAGACCCCAAAGGTATAGGAGGTCAGAATAATGCTGCTGGTCTGCAGCCGCGACAGGAGCACGACGATCCACCCGCGCGCGGGTGTCCGCGTCAGCCCTCCGGCAAGCGACGTCGACGTCTCCATACCCGCCTCCCTTCAGCGTGAGGCCCCTGAGAGCGCCAGCGCAAAGCCCAGCGTGCCCACGAGGGCGCTCCCCAGCATCGTCCACAGCATCAGCGACGGGTCACCCACGGCGGACCAGAGTGCTGCCGCCACCACCGGCGCCAGGGCTTTCGCCACCGTCGTCGGCACGGTGAGCGCCCCGTTCAGAGCCCCGTAGTGGGTGCGCCCAATCAGATCAGACACGGCAATCCCGCGGACGATGGTCATGATGCCATTCCCCGCGCCATAGAGGGTGGCGACCAGCCCGAGCCAGAGGAGCGTATGCGGCAAGTAGAGCAGTGCCAGCAGCGCGGCGGGCAGGAGCACCGTCACGGCCAGACCAATCTCGCGTGTCTCCAGACGTGTGCTGAAGCACATCAAGACGACACGGCCCGCGACTTGCATGGGACCGATGATCGCCACGCTCGTGAGGATGGCCGCTGTCTCGACCCCCCAGGTGGTGAGGAGCGGGACGAACTGGAAGATAAGGGCCGACTGGGCAGCATTGTAGGCCGTAAACCAGAGGGCCAGCCCGACGAAGACCCGCCCGCGCATCACGGCACGCATCGCGTGTGCTGTGGGGGCCTCCTCCTGCGGCGCTTCTGGGGGACGGGACGCGGGAGGGCCGGGCACAAACAGGGCATGGAGTGGGAGGCACACCGCGAGGTTCAGCCCCCCGAGCACCAGCAGGGTGCTCCGCCAGCCGATGGCCCCAATAAGCAGCTGCGTCAGCGGCATAAAGACGGTGCTGGCAAACCCGCCTACGAGGGTCAGCGCGGTAATGCCACGGCGTGCGTCCGGTCCAAAGACCGCGGTGATGACGGCAAAGGCGGGCTCGTATAACACGCCGGCCATGCTCACGCCGATCAGCACCCAGAGGAGATAGAACACCCACGGCGTCTCGACGTAAGCCCAGGCCAGGAGCAACAGGCCTCCCGCCAGGGAACCAAGGGTCATGACGCCCCGGCCACCATGACGATCAATCCAGGCGCCCACGGGAAACGCCACCATACCCGTGCTGAGTAAGCCCAGCGACAGGGCGCCGTTGAGCAGCGGCCGCGACCAGCCGAGGCTGGCTTGCATCGGCAGCACGAAGAGCGAGAAAGCATAAAACAGGGTGCCCCAGGAGATCACCTGCGCCACTGCCAGGGTCCAGACCATCACCCACGGGTGCGGACGGCGCGGGTTTGCCGCGCGCTGGCGCGGCAAACCTCTGAGGACTATGGGAAGGTAGGCTCGCATCGTGGCTGCTCCCCGTAGGGCTTCAATGCATCGATGACCGATATATCAGGATAAAAAAATTTACCGACATCCCGTCCCAGCGGCGGCGGTTTCCCCTGTCACACACTCGTTCCGGACCAGGCACTGCGTGACCTCCATCCAGGCCTCTACGGCGACCTGAAAGGCCGCACGCCCGCGCTCGGTCATCGTGTAGATCTTGCGTTGGCGTCCCTGGACGACCTCCGTGTGCGCCGTCACGTAGCCCCCCTGTTCAAATTCCCGCAGCACCGGATAGATCGTGCCTTCGGCCGGCGAACAACAGCCGTTCGTGGTGCGCTCCACCGCGCGCGTGATTTCGTAGCCATGCATCGGCCGCGTCTGGAGCACACACAAAATGAAAAACTTGGAGAGGCTCATTTTGATGAGACCATTCCAATAGGCGCGGTCGGTATAATCGATGGCCTGTTTGCCAGGTGTCGGTGTGTGCGGTGTTGTCTGTGCCATGCTGGAAAGCATATACCTCGATGGGCAATGTGTCAAGGGAACGTTGCCGATCCAGTCCCGGCCAGTGCGGCACACGCAGGCATGTCACGACACCTTGACGCAGAAGAGCTCAATGGGGGTAAAATCGCCCCTTCGAGGGGAGGGCATTTCCGTGAACATGCCACGCTTTTGGTCGTCTCCTTTCCCTCGATTGACCCACATCATCTCTCTCGTTGGTCAAAGGCTCTGCCAGCCCTGCACCATGCCTGCCAAGGCTGTTTCAGAAATCTGTACTTCGTTCGTAGGGAAACTACCACCCCCTCATCCACTCGCAGCAGTGTGGTAGCATAAAGATAGAGGCCGCGGCGAGTCGCCTGAGCAGGGCGCGCCGTTCTGCCGCACTTTTCCCCACTTCGCTGTTTCGACGTGCAGCACGCGGCTCTCGATGTCCACCTGGGCCAGCTTCAGCCCGCAGGCCTCCGACACGCGCAAGCCGTGCCGGAATATCAGGAGCAACAGGCACCGGTCGCGGGCCGCGTTGCGGCTGCTTTTGGCGGCCTCCAGGAGCTTGTCCACTTCGGCAGAAACGAGGTGTTTGCGGTCGCGCATCATTTTGTCCAATGTTCGGGTGCCAGGAGAGGGCGCAAACCCGCGCCGTTGCTCGGGGTCATTTTTTGACATTAGACGTTTTGGCCCCAAATGTCTAGTCATGCAGAGGGACGTCTACCTTGGTTTGGCCTGACTATGCTATACCTACTGTATGTCCCGGCGCAACTTCCGTGGTGGCAGACACTTACGGGTACGGTGATGGTAGAATCGGGCCAACTCGTTGCGCAGTAATTGACGGTGTACTTGGCGACAGATGTAGTCGAGGCCGGGGGTACAGAACACCTCGAGCAGCAGCAGACTCAGCCCGTAGCGCACTTGCGGCAGCGTTAAAGCCGGCGTGAACTGCTGCCCCCGGTGGGTTTCCCCGATCAAGAACCAGACCGCGATCAGGGATAACACCATGTGGTGATGCCAGCCCTGCCAGGTGCGCACCTGATACGCATCCATCCCTGCCTCGCCCTTGCCTCGTTTGAAGCTCGCTTCGATGCACACTCCCGCTTTGATGACCCGCGCCAGTTCCGCCAGTGAGGGCTCCTCTCGCACCGACTCGGAGACACACGTCGGTGTGAGGTAATACTGGTAGCGATAGCGGCCGTCGTGCTCGGTGGCCTCCAGCGAGGCTTGCCCCTCCAACGTCCGGTCGTCCGCGAGGGGACAACGGGTGACGACCAGCCACTCCTCGGGTCCCGTGCGTTTCCGTTCGAGGCGCGTTTGCACCCGGCGTCTGACCATCTCAATGCCCACCGGCCCTTTCTCACCGTCGCGCACCGTCAACCGTGTCCACCCCTCCGCGGTGAGCGATTGTCGCCAGGCACGCACCGATTGCCACGGGGCTTTCGGCGGTCGTCCACGCCCCTGGTACGCAGGCAACGGCGCCTCCAAGTCACGCATCGTCGTGGTGCAGGGCACCCCCAGCACATAGCGTTCACCACGCGCGCGCAGCTCCCCGCGAAACCATGTGTAGCGCCCCAATTCATCGTCACCGGTCACCCAGCCATGCGGCACCTGCGCACCCCACTGGTCGAGCATGTCCAGACACTGCTCGGGACGTGTCGATACGCCACGTCCTCGGGCACGTGGCATGCCTGGCGTCGTTGCTGGTCCTGTGCCCACTCCTTGGGCAGGTACAAGCGGAAATCGAGCAAGGCATGATCGTGGCGAGACACGTACCCCATGAAGACGCCTACCTGGCAGTTGTCGACTTTGCCTCGGTGGCCACACCACTGGCGCTTGACCCCCACCGAATGCGTCCCCCGCTTGGGGAAGCTGCTGGGATCAAAGGCGATCACCCCATCGGGTTCCCCCAACCGCTCGACCACTTGTCCGACCAGACACGTGGACCAATGGGCGGTGGTCCCAGGGTGCCGTACCGATGAAGTCTTGTAGGACCAGGCGCTCGACATCGACCAAGGCGGCAATCGCCTCGGCATTCTTGCGGTCCAGGTGAGACAGAAGACCTGCCAGATAAAGGTGCACATTGCGTTGACCGGCCTCGGTCTCAAGCGCGTGTTG
>CAVYTE010000020.1:0-28417 GCA_963771385.1 uncultured Actinomycetes bacterium | reverse complement strand
GCTTGATGTCCCCTTCATGCGGCAAGTGCCCTCGTGACCTCGTCCACATACCGGTTCCACGTCCAGTCCCGGAGTCCGATCAGTCGTTCTCGCTCATCCTCCCGATTCCTCAGGACGGTTTCCAGTTCGTCTTCGAGCTCGTCGATGCGGGCCTCCTTGACATATCGGTACGGAAGCCCGATCGCGGCCACCATCAGCAGGCGACTATCCGTTCCGACTGACACGGAGGGGATCCCGACCCCGGCCAGCGCCACAGCAGCGTGCAGGCGGTTGCAAACGGCCGCCTTGCTGCGGGCGATGAGCGAGAAGTACTCCGGGATGGTCCTTGGGAGGAATCTGGGCAGCTTCGGATCGAGCGCTGAGCAGCTGCATACTCCCGCTGGTCGTGGCAGAGGAAGGCAACTCGATGTCTCCGTCGAGAGACGTTCGGTCAGCGAGCCAGCTGTTGTCATCCAGGCCTATCGTTTATCGATGCCCCTGCCTCCAGTCGAAATGGCCTCCTCCGGGCATGTAACTGAAGAGCACCATCTCGTCGTCGCTCGGATACGGAACCTCGAATCGTCTCCCGACTAGGAGCGCACTGCAGGGGATCGTTGGCACCGAAGACCCCAAGCGTTCGATGAGGCGCGATGCAAGCTCGTCTCGAGTGGTAGTGAGCCTGCAGTATCCGAGGATACGGCGAAGGAAATCTGAGTCGCTCTGATCCGTGACAGTCATGGGCTGTGCCTCCCAAGGGTAGGCTGAGCCGGCGGCCAGATCCAACACGGCAATCCGGTCGGACAGGCGGCCGACTACCTGATCCCAGAGAGGCTGTGCCCATTCACTCGCGTGACAGCCGGGCCAGATCACTGGAGCTCCACACTGAACCATCAGCTCTGCGCCATCGAACCTGCTACCGCCAAAACGATGCATGACGCGACTGACCTCATTCTTGATCTGAGTCTGGACGCGCCGCCCTCGGGGAAGGCGGTCAAGTGCCTGGAGCCAGCGGAGAGGATGCCAGTTCGGGTATACGGTGAAGGGAACATGCTTGTTCACTGCCAGGAGCCGCAATTCATGCCTGGAATACACCTGGGAAAGCACCTGGACGATCCCATGTCGAATGAAGTCGTCGCCTATGTTTCGATCGAGAGTCGTGATCAGGCCAACGCGCACCACACTCATGTCGGCAGTGATGATCGATCACCCGGAGGACCAGGGAGCCTCCGCGCCGGGCTTGCCCGTGCGTGCTTTCAAGGCTCGCGACTGTGTCCACGTCCCAGGAGAGTGCCGGCGCGATCACTCCCACCCTGTTGTCGTCGAGGATCCCGGCGGCCTGCTCGACCGAGAAGCTGACCACGCCTCTCCATAGTGAAGTTGACCTTCACCATGGGTATGGACGAGCTGACGGTCAAGAAGTAGTGACCACGCTTCAGCAGCTGCGGGGGGATCTCGCAACGACTCACGTAGACGCCCGGGTCGCGATCACGTCCGTATCTGGTCTCATCATCTGCATCGGTGGACGTGAACAGAACGCGCCCTCAGCCGACACCAGCCGAAACGCAGTACGCACGGGTTTGCGCTGAAGGACTGCATGCTCGATCTCCACGAAGATTGGATGTCGCGCATCCACTGACGAACGACACGCCCGTGATGATCTCGTACCCTCACTCTTCGAGTAGGCGTACGATCTCGTTGCCCGGCGCCGTGTCCAGGCCCCCTGCCTCGAATCGCGCCTCACCGCCGACGCCGGAGCCGAGATACTGCCGGACGACCTCTTCCATCGGGCCGAGAGCGGCGATACTCCTCCTCCAACCAGATTCCTCTCTCGCACAGCCTGCTGACGACGCTCATGTTGTGGCTCACGAACAGAACGGTCCGACCCTCGCTCGCGACACTCGCTCATCTTCCCCAGGCATTTCCTTTGAAACGCCGACGTCTCCGACGGCGAGGACCTCGTCCACGATCAGGATCTCGGGCTCCAGGTGGGCCGCGACAGCGAAGGCCAGACGGACCTGCATCCCGCTCGAGTAGCGCTTCACCGGCGTGTCGAGGAAGGCTCGATCTCAGCGAACGCGACGATCTCGTCGAACCGCCTCTCGATCTCAGCGCGGCGACATCCCAAGGATCGCTCCGTTCAGGTAGACGTTCTCCCTGCCTGTCAACTCTGGATGGAATCCGGTGCCGACCTCCAGCAGCGATCCCACCCTGCCCCGCAGAATCGCACGTCCCTCAGTTGGCTCGGTGATCCGGGATAGGAGTCTTGAGCAGCGTGGTCTTGCCAGCGCCGTTCCGTCCGATGATGCCCACCGCTTCGCCGGCTGTCACCTCGAAGGAGACGTCCTTGAGGGCCCACAGGCGTCTGGCTCCGCGAGGCTGCGTCGGACCGGAGCCTCCTGAAACGGTGCCGAGATCGCATCGGACAGCGACTCCGTCAGACGACCATATCGATGAGCTCCGGCTCCCAAGCCGATATCTCTTCGACAGACCCTCCGCAACGATCGCTAATGTCGGTCACCTCAGATCACGTCCGCGAAGGTTCGCTCGGCCGACCGGAAGTAATAGAGTCCACCGATGAGGAGCATCGTCATAGCTGCGGATAACAGCGTCACTGGGCCCGGAGGAAGCCCAGCATCGACGAGGCCCACCTGAAGCCTTCCACCACGCCCGTCATGGGGTTGAGAGAGTAGATGGCCGCGCTTCTGGACGGCACTTGGCGGGAAAGAAGACCGGGGTCACGAACAAGCCGACCTGCATGAGGAACGGGACCGCGTACCGCACGTCTCGGTACCGGGCATTGAGAGCCGAGAGCCATACCCCGAGCCGCCAACGCGGTCAACAGTGCCAGGACAGTGAAGAAGGGAAGCCAAAGGACCTTCCACGATACTCCAAGCCCGTACGCGAAGAGCATCACGAATACGAAGCTCAATGCGATGATGAAGTCAACGAAGTGAGATCCGCCGCGGCGAGCGGGAGGATCAGACGGGGGAAGTAGATCTTGCCGACGAGACGCGAATTCAGGACAAGGCTTTCCGAAGCCGCCGCCATCGACGTCGCGAAGAGGGTCCAGGGAACAAGGCCCGCGTAATAGAAGACTGGCTTCGGCACACCTGCCGGCGTGGGGACGTCCAGGACGGTTCCAAATACGAATGTGAACACGATCATGAGAACCAGAGGCTGGATGATCGCCCAGGCCGCTCCGAACAGTGTCTGCTTGTACCGAACCTTGACGTCCCGCCACACGAAGAAGTATGCGAGATCGCGAAAGAGCCACAGCTCACGCAATCCAAGGTTCCCGATCGCACGAGTGGGTCGAATCTCCACGACGGATGCCCTCACGGTCCTCGCCTTCGGCTGATCCGTTGACTCTCGCCGAATCGAGCGCCTACCGCACGGACCGTCCGCAACCAGGGCCGATTCACCAGATGATGTCTCACCGATCCCGTCGAGCTCGGACCGGACCACGGATCACCGACTCAACACGAGGCGGGCGTACCTGGATGAAAAAGTCTTCCGTCTCGATGCTCATCGTCTCGAGTCACGACCCGACGTGCAGGAGGGGGGGGCGTAAGTGGCCTTAGACTTGCGCTGGCAGGGTCGAGGCGGCGCTCGTCGTCTCGGTATGTCGCACAAGGTAGTACAGTCCGAACACGAGCCCTGCGGCGATGAAGAACCTCTCTGCAACGAACCGGATGGCAAATCCATTGTCGAACAGCTGCACGAAGAGCATCGTGACGATCACAGGAACAAGGAGCCTGACATCGTAACGGATCGACTCGCTTCGACTGCGAGACAGCAGCCTTGTCGTGTGGAACAGGTGGATCCAATAGACGAGCAGGAGTGCGGATCCTAGGATCCCAAGTTCCACGAAGAGATACAGGAAGTCGTTGTGTGGGAAGATGCCGGGGTTCTGTCCGGAGGTGAACACTCCCTCAACCCCGAAGAGATCGCGTCGAGGTGAGGGACCAGACATATCCCCAGCCCTGTCCAGTCAGCGGTGCGTCGGCTCCTCGCTTCCATAGCTCCTCCCAAAGTACCGACCGCCCGGTTGTGACTTGAGCCTCTCCGGCTGGGCGATATCCGCCAAACCCCCGGGAAGGACCCGCTCTCCAACAATCGGGATCGTCAAGGCGAGAAGGAGGAGAAGGGCCGACACGATCAGAACGCTCTCCGGCCGGTCCATCTGGAAACAAGAGCGAATATCAACAAGCAGGCCATCCACGCGGCTCGGCTGAAACCCATGACTGCTACGCAGAGGAACGCTACCGCCAGCAACGCATCGTAAGGGGATCGCCTCAGGCCTGCGGAGCGGCATAGCGAGATGCGAACATACGACACGCCGAACCCCATCACCGCGAGATAGGCGATATGGCCCCGGAACGGTGTTCGGTTGATCGCCTCGAAGCCCGCGTCAGTCACGAAGAATTGGAGGATGACTCCGCTCACGATGCCCAGCAGAAGTGCGTTCACGAACGTGTCCGTCCGTATGCGCCCTCCAGCGGCGGTATGGAAAGCCACGAGCATGAGCAGCGCGTAATAGATGATGAGGCTCAGGACTTCGTCGGCGGTCGCGACTGCCTCCAATGGAACGGAACCCTTGAGGGCGATCGCGAGCAGGATGATCCCGATCAGCGGAAAGACACCGGTCTTGGGTCCGAGACGGAGACCTCCTTGGAGGAGGAACCCGAACAGGGTTACCAGCATGATCGCGATCATCTGCATGGGTGGTATCGGTGAGATGAACGCCGGAGGTAGTCCGGCGATGACCAAGATCACCCACTCGGGTCGAAGCACAGCGAGCCCTAGCACGGCCGGCGCTGCGAGAAGCATGCCTGCCAGGTAGAAGCTCAGCCTGCCGGACGCGAAGAGAGCGACGACACTCATCCCGTAGGACACGACAAGGACGGACACGAGCCTGGTGGGAACCCTCGCTGCAAGTGGCGGACCCGAGAGGCGACTGCGAATCACGGCCGCTCAGGACCACCGGCGAGCTCGTCGACACCTAGTGCATCTCCGAAGAGAGAAACGTCACCCCGCCATCGAGCAGGGGCGAGCAGTCTGAGGTCACGCCACATCGACGTCGACGCCACGAGCGTGCAGATGCTCCACGAAGCGCGCCACTTGTGCGCCTGCTTCGCCTTCATCGCATAGAAGAATTCGAGTTGGCTAACGCGCCATGCGACGCTCCTCTTGAGTCGCTCCCAGCGCAACGAGGAGGGCGGATCGACACGAGTCGCCATCGCGTGCCGCAGCATGTCGAACTCCTCACTCAGCCTGTCCGCTTGTGTCGCCCTGAGCGTGGATCCATGCTCCACCTGTACGGCTATCAGCTCGGGTATGTGCCTCAGCTTCGCTCCACGAAGAGCGGCCCGCAGCCAGTACTCGCAGTCGCCGATCAGGCGATAGCTGACGTCGAAGAGTCCGATCTTCTCACTGAGGCTACGGCGCCAGAAGACGGTCGGCTGCCCCATCGTCGCAACGAACGCGTAGTGGCGCATGGAGAAGTCCGGATAGAACTGGATGGAAAAGGAGGCTCGGGTGGTGCTCGTCTCTGCGCGGAGAATGCCCATGTCCCCATAGATCAACTCGATCCCGTGCCGCAATGCGCCAACCGCAACATCGACCGACCACGGGAAGTAGAAGTCGTCGCTATTGAGGTAGGCGAGTACGTCTCCCTGGGAAAGTGATATGCCCTTGTTGATCGCATCGTACATGCCGCTATCGGCCTCGCTGATCCATCGGAGACGATGAGAGGCTCGATACGCGTCTAGACGTTCCAACGTCCCGTCCGTCGACCCTCCATCGATCACGATGTGCTCGATCGGCTGATACGTCTGGTCGCCACCGAAGCAAGGCAAACGTCTATCGTCTCGACACGGTTGAGCACGGGAGTGATGATGCTGACGAGCGGTCCTCCCATTCAGCCGACTCCGTTCGTCGATAGCTCCCCGTAGACAGACTCGAGGTCAGTGAGATGCCGCGCCGGATGGAGCCACCCGCGGCCGAGCGATCTGGGCCTCGATCGACGCTTGACGGCATGTCTCGTCATCCTCCATCAAGCGACCGATCTTCCGGGAGAGATCGATCTCATCTCCAGGCCGGCACAGGAGGCCCGCACCGCTAGCCACGAGCTCTGGCAAGCCTCCACGCTCGGAGACCAGCAGTGGACGGGCCGCCGAAAGAGCCTCGAGAGCCACCAAAGGTGCATTCTCCTCGCAAACGGAAGGGATCGCGACGTAGCGTGCCGCGGCCAACAACTCTCCGACCTCGTCGTGCGACCGCCAACCCAGGAATCTCGTGTTGGCGAGCCGAAGCTTGCGGGCGAGATTCTCTAACGCTCGCCGTTGGGGCCCGTCTCCGACGATCAGGAAAGGAGGATCCCCGGCGCGATGGAGAGCAGCAAGGAGGACATCGACACCCTTCTCCGTAGAACACCTCCCGAAGAAGGCTCCGTACGACCCGATCCTCGGCTCTGTTCCCCCGCTACCGAAGGATGGTACGAAATGCCGGATCAGGCGGATACGTTCCTCTCCGATCCCCCACTCGATCAGCCGCCGCCGCATGAACTCGCTGGGCACGACGAATCGTGTGATCTGCCGCTCGAGTCGCATGACGAAGCGATGGGCCCAGAGGACGGCGGCGTACGCTCCCGCCTGGCGCTTCGAGGGGAAGCACTTGTGCATCGTCGCGTTGACGTAGAAGCCCGACTCGCACCGCCGACACATCGCACCCTCAGTGAACATCAAGCCGTTCGGACAACGCAGCCTGAAGTTGTGAACCGTCATGACAACAGGTACACGGCGCTCGTACGCGGCCAAGAGAACGGCCGGGCCGAGTGAAGGATATGCGTTATGGACATGCACGACGTCCGGCGCGAAGCGATCGATCACTGCGCCCATACGTTGCTTCTTGGAACGTGAGTACAGCATCCGGGCCGCTGTTCCTGGGCTCTCCGAGAGGTCGACATTCGACTCGGAGATCAGCTGGACATCGTGGACAGGCGAGACCAGGTCAACCTGATCTCGGACGTGCTGATCCTCACCTCCCGGTATCCGGTAGAAACAGTGGGCGTAGAGGATCCTCAACCAGACAACTTCCGGGTTCGCTGTTCTTGCATCACGCCCGCCAGAGCCGTACCTGAACGCGTGCCTTGCTCAATAGGAGTAGTACGTCTGCGTCATGGAAGCATCGGGCCCATTGAGAACTCCGCCGAGGATCCGAGCCCCGACGCGGTCGAGCTGTTGCCTCGCGGAGATGATCGTCGGCCGAGTATTGCTCGTCGGACCGATCACCAGAAGCACGCTCCTGGTGACCTCTGCAACGACGAGCGCGTCCGTGACCGGCAGCACGGGAGGCACATCGATCAGCACGAGGTCCGAGACATCCTCCAACTTCTTGAGGACTTCGGCGAGGCTCGCGGACGTGATCAGCTCGGTGGGATCTTCGGGAACGCGTCCACTCGGAAGGAGACGCAGGCCGGCGGAGGCGGAGTCGAAGCTACGTGTCGGAAGCGTGACCTCCTGGAGAGCCTCGGCGAGGCTCGCTCGACCTGCCAGGACCTCGATGAGACCTGGCTGCCCCTGCCGCCCGAAGAACTCCTGAAGACGCGGACGTCGCAGGTCGGCCGACACGAGCGAGACTCGTTTGCCGGTCCTCGCGAGGACGACGCCGAGGTTCGCCACGGTCGCGGACTTGCCTTCCCCCGCATTGGCGCTCGTCACTACGATGCTTTTCACGCCGAAAGCGGATGCGGCCGACAGGACATTGGTCCTGAGGACCCTGTAGGCCTCGGCGGAGGGTGAACGCCACTGCACTGCCGTCACGAGGAACGCGTCCTTCCGTCGCCGCCACGAGTCGACCCTCGGGATGGCGGCGAGCACGGGTGCCTCGAGATATGCTTCCGCTTCCTCTGTCGATCGCACGCGCTCGGACAGGCGGTCTCGGAGGAAGGCCAGGCCGATACCGAGTCCGAGCCCGGCAACGAGCCCAAACACCCCGGTGACGACGTGATTCGGGCTGGCCGGTGATGAGGGCAGGGCAGCGGGCTGGATGATCTGGCCGACCGTCACCTCGTCAGGCAGGCTGACCAGTGCGAGTCGCAGCTGGAAGATCTGCGCACTGAGGGGGATCGCCTGGGCCTCCAAGGTGCCCTGTAGCGGGTTCGTCTCGGATAGGTCCTGGATCCGCCCGTTGAGCCTGGCGAGCTCGTCCGTCAACAGGCTGATCTGGTTCTGCAGTTCCTGCGCGGATTCGAGGATCGTCTCGGTGACCGTTCGTTCCCGGAACAGAAGATAGGCGTCCGCGAATGCGGATGCCGTCCGTTGCGCCACGAGTGGGTCGGCATGACGGTAGCTCACGACGAGGATCTCTGTGTCCGTAGGCTGATCGACGCTGAGGCTGTCGAGTAGCCCCCTCGGAGGACCTGGGATGTCGAGATCGTCGGCCACGATCTCGGCAACGGCCACGGATTGGATCAGCTCTGCCTCCGTCCCGAGATTCGCCTCCGGCAGCGGGATCGAATCTGCTTCGGTAGCCGGAACTTGAGTGACCAGGATGCTGACCTCCGACTCGAAGATCGGTGTCTGTCGGTAGGACACGAGGAGGGCCACGCCCACGGTGAGCAGCGTGATCCCCAAGATGGACCACTTGCGCAACCAGAGAGAGGCCAGCGCTTCGCGCAAGTCCGGACGGAGCTCCGCGCGAGGCGGGCGGATGGATCGCAACGGCTGGTCAACCCCGCGGTCGGCACTCGAATCCTCGAGCCTCCGCTTCCCGACCATCGCTCTCCCTCGATCCGGACGTCTGGGCTACATCAAGGTACCGAAGCGTATGGGAATTGACCCTCGGCCAACGTGCGAGGATCAACCAACGAACGCCGAGGTAGTATCGTCATCTCTGCTGATCTCCTGGGCTCTCCCAGGCTTCTTGATCGAGGGGGTTCCATGCTTCGGGCGACCGGATTCGGGAGTCCCTTGCGGCGACGGTCGGTACGCTCGAGGGGTCGGCTGCGGTCGGCGTTTCGGACCACCCCGGTTGGCCTTGCTGCAAGGGTGGTGGTCGCTGGGCTCGTTCTCGGCAACGCGATCCTTGTTTATAGGCTCTCGGCCGAGAACGACAGTCCGGCCCCCGATGTCCTTGGGATAACGGAACAGAACCCGAACGGGAGCCCGGCGTTTGCCGAGCTTCGCAAGACGCTCCAAAGCTTGCAGGAGACGGAGATCAGGGTGCCGACCGTGGCGGCCGTGGGCACGGATACGGAGGCGCCCGACAAATCTCGACAGACATCCCCCTCCGCCGCGGTATCGGGGTCCGAAGGCAGCAGTCCCGGCACGACCTCCGTCGGCTCGAGCTCCACTGACTCGAGCTCCACTGACTCGAGCTCCACTGGCTCGAGCTCCACTGGCTCGAGCGACTCGGGCTCCACGGACGGAAGCGCTAGCGGAGATGGCGATGGGACCGACAGCGATGGGACCGACAGCGATGGGACCAGCGACGATGGGACCAGCGACGATGGTCCAGGTGGCGGCGGTCCAGGTGGCGGCGGCGGCGACCCGGGCGGTGACCCTGGCGGTGACCCTGGAGGCGGCGGAGGCGGCGGAGGCGGCGGAGGCGGGGGCTCCTGACGTTGTGGCGGCAGCGTCGCGTCGGTGCTGAGTGCGGCTCTGGATCTTCCTCCGCTCAGCTAGTCCTTCGGTGTTCCCGGAACCACTCGACGGTCTTCGTCAACCCTTCTTCGAGACCGACGTGCGGTAACCAGCCCAGCAGCCTACGGGCCCTCGACCCGTCCACGGCCCTTCTGGGTTGTCCGTCTGGGTTCGCCTGGTCCCACACGAAACGTCCTTTGAACTCGAGATCCGCGCTATCTGCTCGGCTAGCTCCTTGATCGAGATCTCGGTCGCCGAACCGAGGTTGACGGGTTCGGGGTCGCCCAAGCTCTCCAAGGCCAGCACCACGCCCTCGGCCGCGTCATCGACGTAGAGGAACTCTCGGGTTGGCCGGCCCGACCCCCACAGGACGACCTCGTCTTCACCAGCCTCCTGGGCTTCGACGCACTTTCGGATGATCGCGGGGATCACATGGCTGGTGTTGTGATCGAAGTTGTCGCCGGGCCCGTACAGGTTCGTTGGGATGACGAAAGCGGACTCGAACCCGTATTCGTCGCGGTACGCCTGAGCCTGGACGAGCAGCATCTTCTTGGCGAGCCCGTAGGGGGCGTTCGTCTCCTCCGGGTAGCCGGTCCACAGGTCCTCCTCGCGAAACGGCACCTCCGTGTACTTTGGATACGAGCAGACGGTTCCCACGATCACGACTCTTCGGATACCGGCCTGCATCGCCTCGTGGATGAGGTGGATCCCCATCACGGCGTTGGCGTAGAAGAAGCTGCCCGGGTGTTGTCGGTTCGCTCCGATGCCTCCGACGACCGCAGCGGCATGGACCACGTACTCGGCGCGAGCGTCCTCGAGCGCGGCGCGAACGCGTCCAGGATCGGTCAGATCGTAGTCGGCCGACCGAATCACGATCGGTGTGGCGCCACGCTCCTCGAGCTGAAGGCGATCCTACGACCAAGGAAGCCTCTTCCCCCGGTCACCATGACGCGCGAGCCGCCCACGTCCATCTTTCACACCCCCATACAGCGTAGGCCAACCCTCTCTTGCAGCGAATACTCGAGCGTCCTCAGAGGGTACCGTCCTACGTCATCCGTCCGCACCTTCGTCTGCGTGGAAGTGACCAATCCTGCTGTGGTCATTCAGAACTTGGTCCACGCACGCCGATACCTGCACCGTGGATCGCCAGGACCGGACAGACCCCATGTCGAGTCGGCGGGTTGTACTCCTGTTCGCGATCGTGACGGTGATCTCGCTCGCCGCCGTCATCCCGGTTCGCGCTGACCGAGGTGGATCACGCTTGACTCGCCTCTCTCAGCGGGTTGACGTGCTCGAAGACGACGTTGCGGCGCTGGAGGCAGCACTTCCCTCAGGAGCGCTGACGACGAGGCCCTCGTCGATCTCCAAGTCGTTCGAAGTGCGCTCGACTTCCCAAGCCTCGTCTCCGATACAGCGGCTCAAGCACCGGGTCGCCCGGCTGGAGGCGCGAGTCGTTGCCCTCGAAGACGCCGTAGAGAGCCCGGCTACGAGAAGAGTCCCTCGTTCCGCTGCAGAGCCATCCTGCCGCCGAAGATCGCTCCCTGAACCGGCTGGATCGAAGGGTGACGCGACTCGAACGCAGGGTCGAGCGTCTCAAGGAGACGGAAATCCTTCCAACGGTCCCCCCTTCGCCTTCGCCGTCGCAGACCCCTTCACCGACCCAGGACCCAAGCGTTTCTCCGTCGCCGTGCACTACTCCGTCGCCGACTCCCACTGCGTCGCCCGCCGCGCCGCATACGCCCCCGACGCTCTCCGTCTCCCCAGCCATCCTGTCAAGGGGTGCAAGTCGCTCCCGGTGCCAACCTACAGGCGCTGATCAATGCCAACCCGCCGAGAAGACGTTCTGCTTCGCGACGGGGCTCTATCTCCTCTCCGGCACGATCCAGACGCGGGACAAGTTCCCGACGCTTGACCTTCGAGCCGGCGCCGTCATCGATGGCCAGAACGGCGGATTCATCGGGATCGACGGCCCCGATGCTCCGGCCGGCCAGACCGGGACGATCATCCTTGGGCGGGACATTTCAGCACTTCGGTAACGCGAAGCTCCCCACGTGGGTTCTCCGCTCTGATCGTCCGTCGTAACGGCGTGATTCGAGGCACCGAGTTTAGGGAGAACTTCAACGCCGGATTCGCGATCCAGGGCTCGAACGCGCGGTGTCACGACATGTACACGCACCACAACGGAAGATATGGGCGTCCTGCGCCCGTGCATCGACCGGGCCGTCGGAGTGATCATCGAAGACAGCGAGATCGCGTTCAACAACACGCGGCACCTACCCACCAATCGGCGACGCCGGAGGGACCAAGTTCTCCATGGAACGGACGGGATGATCGTCCGCCGTAACGAGGTCCACGACAACTACGGATCGGGTCTGTGGTGGGACGGCACAACAGGAACGCGCAACGTCTACGAGAACGTGATCTACAACAACTCAGGATGGGGCATCTTCTGGGAGATCAGCTACGGCGGAGCCAGGATCCACCACAACACGTTGACGGCAACGGCGTCGGGGACGGCACGGCGAACTGTCAGCAATACGCAGATCCTCATCTCTTACTCGGACGGCAGCGTCGGCGGCATCGAGATCTACGAGAACACCATCGACTGGACCGCGAATCCTACCTGGTTCACAATCAAAGCAGCCACCCCCAACGAGGCAGGTCTACGTCCACGACAACGACATCATCATGCGCGCCTCAACGACCAGGGTCGGAGCCGCCGCGCAACCCGAGCTGTTCAGCGCAGCGGCGAACAATCGCTTCAACTCCAACATCTACCGGGTGCCGGACACGGGTGGCGCGTATTGGGCATGGAACGGCCAGACCCTCACCTGGAGCCAGTGGCGTGCTGGCCGGCCATGATGTCAGCGGCACCCTTGAGTTGGTCGCCTAGGCCGAGGCCGACGCCGTCGAGCTCCCCCGCCCCATGTCTGGTCCCAGGTCGCCCCTCCCGCGACAGTGGGTCCCCCGCACGTTGGCTCGGGAGGCGGCGGGTCTGGCTCCTAGCGGGTCGGCCCCGGCGCCAGTGGCGCGGGGAGGGGGCGGGTAGCCGATCCCGGAATCAGGTGCGGTTCGCCCGATACCACTCGACCGTTCGGCGCAGCCCGTCCTCGAAGTCCACGCGCGGGGACCAGCCAAGGAGGTCGCGCGCCTTCGAGCCATCGACCGACCTCCTCGGTTGGCCGTCTGGCTTCGACGGATCCCACACGATGCGCCCTTCGAAGCCGGTGACCTTGGCGATGAGCTCGGCCAGATCAGCGATCGAGATCTCCGCCGCCGAACCGAGGTTCACCGGCTCGCGGCTCTCCAGACGTTCCAGTCCGAGGACGATGCCCTCGGCCGCGTCATCGACGTAGAGGAACTCGCGCGATGCCTTTCCCGTCCCCCACAAGACGATCTCGTCGCGCCCGTCGTCCATCGCTTCGATGCACTTCCTGACGATCGCCGGGATGACGTGGCTCGTGTTCTCGTCGAAGTTATCGCCCGGTCCGAAGAGATTCGTGGGGATCACGAACGCCGAATCGAAGCCGTATTGGTCGCGATATGCCTGCGCCTGCGCGAGGAGCATCTTCTTCGCGAGCCCGTACGGCGCGTTCGTCTCCTCCGGGTACCCGTTCCAGAGATGCTCCTCGCGGAAGGGAACCTCCGTGAACTTCGGATACGAACATACCGTCCCGACGACGACGAGCTTGCGGATGCCCGCCTGCCACGCTTCGTGGATCAGGTGGACCCCCATCACGGCGTTCGCATAGAAGAAGTCGCCCGGGCGGTCTCGGTTGGCTCCGATGCCACCCACGACCGCTGCGGCGTGGATGACGAAATCGGGCCGCGAGTCCAGGAGCGCGGCACGGGCACGTTCGGGTTCGGTGAGGTCGTAGTCGGCCGACGTGATCACGATCGGGGTTGCGCCACGCGCCTCGAGCCGGTGGACGATCCGGCGACCGAGGAACCCTCCTCCCCCCGTCACCATGACGCGTGACCCGGCGAGATCGATCTCTCTCACTCCCATGGCGAACTCTCCAAGTCTCCCAGGTGCGCCGTGACGCAGCGTCCCCCTTGCCTGGCGTAGCTCGACCTCCCTACGATAGGGTCGTCTCCAGAGATCGCCGATCTGCCGGGAGGTGTTGGGAAGTGGCAGGGGCCCCCACCCGACGATCTCGTCCATGTGATCCGTCACGGCGCCACCGCATCGTGGCGCGGTCCTCCTGTGTGCGTTCGCCCTGGTCGCGTCGATCACGGTCCTCGTGACGCCCAGCGCGGGCGCCGCCACGCCCGAGGTCATCCTCGGGCTGCCCAGGATCGGCGAGTACCAGCCCGTCCAGGGGGACGACCTTCATCGCGTGGCAGCAGAACACGCGCAAGAGCCCCGGCCACTACGACGTCTTCGCTCGCCCCCTCGAGGGAGGCGCCAGGTTCAAGGTCAATGCCGCCGGCACCCAAGGTGCCAACGGGGACATCGCAGGCGACGAGCTCGTCTATCAGCAGTTCAGGGGCAACATCTCCGATCTGAGGTTCTTCGATCTGGTGGACCGCGATCGGTCGGCTCCCCCAGCTGGCGTCAACACGGACCGATGGGAGTACTGGCCGAGCATGTCCGACGAGTGGCTCCTGTTCGCACGGCTGTATGGGAACGGCGTTCGCCGGGTCTTCCTGTTCGACCTCGCAACCGGCGACTCGCGCCGACTGGATCAGGTTCGAGGCTCCAACGCGTTCCTCGCACCCGGCCAGGTGAGCGGCGACTACGCCGTGTGGTCCAGATGCCGACAGACCCGGTGCGACGTCGTCCGCTATCACATCCCCGAGGGTTCCAGGGAGGCGATCCCGAATGCCAACGACAAGCGTCACCACGCGCCGTCGGTAACCCCCGACGGAACCGTCTACTTCGCCCGGTCGAACGCCGGCTGCGGCGAGGGCGTCAGGCTGGTTCGCCATCCACTCGTGGGGGACGAGACGATCCTGTGGCGACTCCCCAGCGGCGACGACGTCGGCAGCACGAAGGCCCATGTGGACCACCAGGGCGTGACCACGCTCCTCTTCGACCATTTCGACTGTGGACGAGCGGCGGAATCGGATGCGTGGAGGATGGCCGAGGACTTCGAGCCGGAGTTGTCCGTCACGTTGGAGGGTGACGCCGAGGGAACCGTGACGAGCAGCCCTCCAGGGATCGATTGCGGCACCGACTGCACGGAGTCCTTCGCGGCGGGGACCGGCGTGATACTGACGGCCGACCCCGACGAGCGTGCGGAGTTCGCGGGGTGGAGCGGGGCATGCTCCGGGACGAACGAGACCTGCACGCTGACGATGGACGGTCCGAAGTCCGTGACCGCATCGTTCACGGACGAACCCCTGTTGACCGTCAACACGACGGGGCCCGGCGAGGGCGAGGTGACCAGCGACCCGGGGGGATCCAGTGCGGGTCGGACTGTGAGCAGGCCTACGATGAAGGCACGAGCGTCACGCTGACGGCGGATCCGGACCAGGAATCGGTGTTCGACGGGTGGAGCGGTGCGTGCGACGGCACGCAACCGACGTGCACGGTGACGATGAACGGGAGCGAATCGGTGACCGCGACGTTCTCGCTCGAACCAGAGGACCTGCTGACCGTCTCGACGACGGGCGACGGCGTCGGCACCGTCACGGGTTCGGGGATCGACTGCCCCGGAGACTGCACGCAGTCGTACCCATCGGGCACCGACGTCACCCTGACGGCGCAGGCGGAGCTGGGCTCCGGCTTCGCCGGTTGGAGCGGGGATTGCTCGGGGACCGAAAACTCCTGCACGCTGACCATGAACGGAGGCCGATCGGCGACGGCCGATTCGACGACCCGCTCGCCTTGGCAGGGTCCAGCAGATCCCCTCCACCATGCCAACCCAGGGACTCCCCTGATGAAGCGGGCGCTGATCACCGGGGTGAACGGGCAGGATGGGTCGTATCTCGCCGAGTTCCTCCTCGAGAAGGGTTACGACGTCCATGGCCTGATCCGCCGGTCGTCGTCGTTCAACACGCAGCGCATCGAGCCCATCTATCAGGATCCTCACGAATCCGGCGTTCGGTTCCTGATGCACTACGGAGACCTCTCCGACTCCGGCTCGATGATCAACCTGATCCGTGATCTGGAGCCGGACGAGATCTACCACCTCGGAGCACAGAGCCATGTCAAGGTCAGCTTCGAGGTCCCCGAGTACACGGCCGATGCAACCGCGTTGGGAACGATCCGCATCCTCGAGGCGATCCGCGCCTCCGGCATCGATACGCGCTTCTATCAGGCATCCTCGTCGGAGATGTTCGGCTCGGCCCCCCCACCGCAGAACGAGTTGACGCCGTTCCACCCAAGGAGCCCGTACGGCGTTTCGAAGGTGTTCGCCTACTGGTCGACGGTCAACTACCGAGAAGCGCACGGGCTGTTCGCGTGCAACGGGATCCTGTTCAACCACGAATCCATCCGACGTGGCGAGACCTTCGTGACTCGCAAGATCTCCCGGGCGGTCGCGCGGATCAAGGCGGGCCTGCAGGACACCTTGTACCTCGGCAACCTCGACGCTGCGCGCGACTGGGGGTATGCGCCTGAGTATGTCGAAGCGATGTGGCGCATGCTTCAACAGGACGAACCCGACGACTTCGTGATCGCGACCGGCGATTCGCACACGGTCGAGGAGTTCGTTGATCTGGCCTTCGAGCATGTGGGGCTCGACTGGCGGCGCCATGTGGAGATCGATCCGCGGTACTTCCGTCCGGCCGAGGTCTCGGCGCTGCGCGGTGATCCGTCGAAGGCCAAGGAGCAACTCGGGTGGGAACCGCGGACCGGCTTCGAAGAGCTCGTCACGTTGATGGTCGATGGTGACATCCGCCTGTTGGAAGACGAGCTCGCCGGTCGACTCGTCCGTGTCGATCGCGACGCCTGACTCGCCGTCTCGGTTGGGACGAGCGCTATCGCTCCTTGACGACGTGTCCGCTGTCGTGGATCCGGAGATCCGTCAGGCCAGAGTGCGTCGGAGCGTTCACGACCAGCACCTCGTCGTCCTCGATGTAGCCGAGATCCTTCAGCTTCGTCAGCGTGCGCAGCAGCGAATCCCGGGGTGACTCGACCATGGTGTCCAGCAGCAGCTCGGGGTTCTCCGGAGGTTCGTAGGGGTCGTCCACCCCCGTGAAGCCCGTGATCTCGCCCGCGAGCGCCTTCTTGTACAGGCCCTTCGGGTCCCGGTGCTGCGCGAGCTCCTCGAGCGTCGCGAAGACGTACACCTCGACGAACTCGCCGATCGACGCGCGGACCGTGTCGCGCATCTCCTTGTACGGGCTGATCGGGCAGCAGATCGTGGCGACGCCGTTGCGCGTGAGCAGCTCGGCGACGAAACCGATCCGCAGGATGTTCGTGTCCCGATCCTCCTTGCTGAACCCGAGGCCCTTCGACAGGTTCTGACGAACGACGTCGCCGTCGAGGATCTCGGTCTTCAGGCCGCGCGCCTGGAACTCGTGGTACAGCATCTCGGCGATCGTGGACTTCCCGGCGCCGGACAGGCCCGTGAACCAGATCGTGAACCCCTTCTGCTCGGGATGATGCGTCACAGGAAGCTCCTCCCAACGGCGCCCTCGGGTGCCTCGAGGCCGTACATCGACAGGATCGATGGGGCCCACGTCGACGAGGTTCAAGCCGGTCACCTCGCCGGTCGCCTGGCCCGGCTTCCCGGCCATGGCCCAGACACCGGTCCGGTCGTGGTTCGCACCGTCCGGACCCGTGTCGTTCTCGTAGGTGTAGACGCTCCGGTTGCCCACCGAGCCGACCGACCGCCACGAGAGGTCCCCGAAGTACACGATCAGATCCGGGGCCACGCCCCGAACCTCGGGGTAGACGTCCTGGGGCTTCAGCACCGTGGTGCCGAGCGGCGCCCCGTCCGGTCCGAGAGCCGCCTCGAGACGTTGGATGAGCTCGTCGCGGACCTCCTCGTACCTCGCCGGTTCGACGATCCCCTCCGGCTCACGGCCCTTCACGTTCAGGAACAGCCGTCCGTAGTAGCCGCCGTCGCCCCAGGCCGCCGTCCGTCCCCAATCGATCGCCGCGTCCTTGATCGGGATCACGTGCGAGGGTTGCGCCGACAACGCGAGATAGCCCTCCTGGATGAGCCAGTCGTTGAAGCACAGGCCGCCCATCATCGGCCGGGCGCCGTGGTCGCTCATCACGATCGTGATGGCGTCGTCGGGCAACGCGTCCAGGAGCGAGCCCACCTGGTCGTCCAGGAACCGGTAGTAGTCCTGGAACGCGGTCTCGTACCGGTTCCCGGGCTCGTACAGCGGGTGGGTCGGGTCCCAGTGCTGCCAGAACACGTGATGCAGGCGGTCGGGCGCGATCTCGCACAACATGAAGAAGTCCCAGGGTTTGTTCCGGGCGAGCCGGCGACCGACCTGGAACCGCCGCTCCGTCATCTTGAAGACCTGATCGAGCGCGACGTCGTACCCGGCGCGTCGGAAGTCCGGGATGTCGAAGATGTAGTCGTTGTCCTGCCCGAGCTCCCCCACGATCTCCGTCTCGAGCTCGGTCGGGAACGCCCAGGACTTCGCCGACGGAGGGGTGAGGAAGCAACCCACCCGCCAACCGGGGAACTGCTTCGGCGGCGGGAACGAGGGGGGGACGCCGATCAGGAGCGACCGGAGACCCTGGGCTCCGAGCAGGTCCCACACGGCCGGCTCGCCGATCGCGTCCGCCGTGGCGATCGACAGCCCGTCGTAGGAGGTGTCCTTGCGGTTGCGGAACCCGTAGATGCCGAGCTGCCCCGGCGTCTTCCCGGTCATCGCGCACGCCCACGCCGGCACGGTGATCGGTGGCGTGATGCTCGCCAGGTCGCCCCACATCCCGCGCCGGACGAGCGCCTGGATGTTCGGCGTCTCCGCCGCGAAATCGCGGAACAGCAGCCGGGGGGTCGCGCAGTCCAGGCCGATGACGGCGACCCTGGGCGTGTCGGGCATCTCGGTTCCTCTGGTCGGTCGGGTGGACCGGTCACGTCGGATCGGTCAGGAAAAGGAGCCCACGCGGGGCTCCGGCGCTCATGCTACCAACGGTGCCGGACGCGTGACCTGCGATGATGTCCCGCCGTGGAGCTCCTGCGACGCGTCCTCGTGGTCCAAGCCGCCGTGTGGGCGGCCTGCGGGCTCGCGCTCGCCGTCGCGCCGACGTTCTTCCTCGTCACGATCTTCGACCTCCCACCGCTCCCCGACGACGGCTACGTCCGGATCGCCGGGATCTGCTCGTTCAGCCTCGCGCTCCTGATGGTGGTCATCGCCCGCAGGCTGGACGAGATCTGGTGGTTCGCATGGGCGTTCGTGATCGCGGCCGCGGGCACGGCGCTCGTGGCCACGTTCGAGGCGCTGCTCGCCGAGGGGTCGGCCGTGCTGTGGTGGCTGTTCGCCGCAGTGAGTCTCGCCTTCACGGTCGGGCTGCTCGCGGGGCTCGCGAAGACGGGCGGCGAGCGGCCCGTGATCTGACGTCGAGGGACCCCGCGGCCTCGGGAGGCTGCCGGTTCAGGCGTAGACCTCGGAGTCGACCTCGTTCGCGTCCGCAGCGCCGGGCGCGAGCTCCCGTGCCTGCGGCCCCGCCCGCGAGACGCAGAACCGCAGCGTCGGACCCGCCATGAGGGTCGTGAGGACGGCGATCAGGACGATGATCGCGTACGAGGCCTCGTTCAACACCCCGATCGACAGGCCGATCGCCGCGATCACCAGCTCCATCGCCCCGCGCGCGTTCAGCCCGAAGCCGACGGCCAGGGCCTCCCACTTGGGGAGCCCGCCGAGCCGAGCTCCGAGGCCTCCTCCGACGATCTTGCCCAGGCATGCGACCAGCACCGCGAGCACGGTGAACAGCACCGCGTCCCCTCCGAGCGCCGTGAGATCGACCCTGACACCCGTGTAGGCGAAGAAGAACGGGACGAAGAACCCCATCCCGACCTGACGGACGGCCGCGACGGCCTTCCGATCGATCCGTCGGAGCCGTCCGATCAGGATCGCGGCGACGAACGCCCCCAGCACGAGATGCACGCCGATCGCCTGCGTGATGGCGCCGAACGCGAAGACGAGGATGAGCATCATCGACACCTCGGCGGCGGGGACGTTGCGTCGATGGCTGAACCCCATCGCCTCCCGCACGAGCCTCTTCCCGAGGGTGAACGCCAGCGCGACGAACACGCCCGTCAGGACCACGGTCAGCGCGATCGCGCCCGCCTCGACCCCACCGGTCGCGAGGCCGGCGACGATCGACAGGACGACCCACCCGATCGTGTCGTCCGCCAGCGCGGTCGACAGGACGATCATCCCGATGCGGGTCCGATACAGATCCAGGTCCATCAGGATCCGCGCGATCACCGGGATCGCCGAGATCGACATCGCGGTCGCGATGAACAGCGCGAACACCGGCTGCTCGATCCCGGGAGGCACGAGCGTGTCGGGGCTCAGCATGCCGAGCGCGAACCCGGCCACGAAGGGCAGCCCGAACCCACCGATCCACCCGCCCAGGACCGCCATCGGCGTCCGCCGGAGGATCCCCAGCCGGGTCTCCAGCCCGGCGATCAGGACGAGGAAGATGACGCCGATCCATCCCACGAGATCGAGCAGGCTCTGCTGGAGGGGATCGTCGGGGAACAGGGTGTCGAACGCCGCCGGCCACACGACGCCAAGGAGCGACGGACCGAGGCACAGGCCGAAGGTGAGCTCGCCGATCACCTCGGGGATCTTCAGACGCACGGCCAGCGAACCGCCCGCGCGCGCGACGCCGACCAGGACGGCGACCTGCACGAGGAACAGGAAGAGCTGGTGCTCGGTCACGGTCCCTCCGATACCGAACGACCGTACCGCGGCGGGTCAGGCCTCGCGCCGGCCCCCGACCACGGGCTCGCCGTGGCAGTGACACTCCCGATCGCGACAGCCGTCGTCCCATGCACGGCCGGGATCCCAGACGATCTGCGGGTCGTCGTCCGCGACGAAGAACTCGCAGCCGCAGTGCGGGCACTCCCGGCGCACGAGATCGTGCCACTCGCTCTCTTCGTCCCGCCGGCGCGGCGGAAGCGGTCCGATGCCGGACTCCATCCGAACCTCCTCGAGGTCATCGCCGCCGGGGCCCGTCACGAACGATCGCTCGCGACGAGCGCCTTCGGCCGAAGGCCCGGGACCTTGGCGCGAGCGTCGCAGCGCCGGCAGACGAACGCCTCCTCCTCGACCACGTAGTCGGCCACACCCAGGCAGGTCGGGCACGTGAGCGTTCCGTCGTTCTCCGGATCCATGGCCCACGGACGCAGCAGGTTCCCGGGGTTGTGCAGCACGCGATCGAACGCCTCCTCCATCGCGTTCTGCAGCTTCCGGTTCCGCTCCACGTGCGCCGGGAGGTACGGGTTGCCCTGGAGCGCGCGGATCACGTAGGGACGCCAGGTCTTGTGGGTGACGAACCGCGTCAGGAGGTTCTGCAGCTTGTAGAACAGCGTGATCGTGTCGTACCAGGAGTCCACGCCGGTGTCGATGCGCTCGTGGAACTCGCGGAACGGCTTCTCCTCGTTCCCCGTCTTCCAGGACTCCGTGATCGCCTCGTACGCGTAGTACGCGCTGAACAACGCCACGTCCACGCCGGACGAGAAGATCGGATCGACGAACCGCAGCGCGTCGCCGATCATCATCCAGCCGGGTCCCGCGTATCGATCCACCTTGAACGAGTAGTCCGCCTCGATCCAGTACGGGCGGATCCGTTCGGCATCCTGCATCACGTACTCGAACTGGCGGCTCCGCTTCACGAGCGAGAAGAAGAAGTCCTCGTGGTCCAGACCCGACCGCTGGAAGTCCTCCTTGTCCACCACGACCCCGACCGATTCCCTGCCCTCCCGCAGCGGGAACTGCCACGCCCACCCCTGGTTCAACCCGATGAAGTAGAAGAGGCCCCAACCGGTCAGACGTTCCGGCGGTCGCTTCACGTCGGTGAACCACGAGTACATGCAGAACTGGTTGAAGTTCCGGTCCTTCTTCTTCATCTTCATCTTCGTCGCCAACAGGCATCGCCGTCCGGTGGCGTCCACGATCACCTTCGCCCGCAGCTCGCGCTCCCACCCGTCCGTGACCTGGACCCGAACCCCGACGGCCCGGTCGTCCTCGAAGAGCACGTCGGTCACCTTCGCGCCCTGCAGGACCTGCGCCCCATGGTCGTGCGCGTGCCGGATCAACATCGCGTCCATCGCGTCCCGCTCGACGTGGAACGTGTACGGCTGCGGGTTGCCCTCGAGCGGGAGCTCGAACAGGGGGACCTCGACGAAGCTCCACACCTTGGACCGCGGCCCGTTCCAGCCGGTGCCGGGCTTGGGGACGAAGCCTGCGTCGTTCAGCTTCTCCAGGAAACCGATCTTGTGGAAGATCACGTTCGTCGACGGCACGAGCGATTCACCCACGTGGTCTCGGGGGTGGATGTCCTTCTCGATGATCAACGTCCGATGTCCGTCCCGGCCGAGCAGGGTCCCCAGGGTCGAGCCCGCCGGGCCTCCCCCGATGACGATCACATCGAAGTCGTACTCCGGTTCCTGCGTCATCCCTCGGTACCTCCTCGGTCGACACGGGCCAGCCGGCCCGCACGGGTGAATATAGGAAGTTGAAGTCGTACGTTGATGCCCTTTCGAGCGTATGTTTCCTACGCTCCCCCGGTACGGTGCGTCTCCATCACCTCGGCTCGCGGGTCGTTTGGCGCCTCGGGGACCGGCGCCGCCGATGACCCCACCCGCGAGGCTCCTCGCCTGGTGAGGTACCAGAGCTCCGGGACCGCTCCGAACGCCGTCGCGACCATCCGGACCGTGCGACGCCTGCGCCGGTGCACCTCGCGCACGTCGGCGAAGGCATCGCCGGTCGACTGGAAGGCTCCCCACACGTGGCACCCCTCGTGGGCCACCAGCACGATCCGCCGCAGCGGCGCCGTGCCGATCGCGTGCCCCATCACCTCGAGGATCAGGCTCCCCTGGGGGCCGGTCAGTGACGCGGCGCCCCCGGGCCAGAGCATCACCTCGGCCTCCGTCAACAGCCCGAGGCTCGCCATCAGCGCCCGGAGCGGCTCCTGGAACCGGTGGTCGCTGCACGCGAGCACGAGGGCCCGGCGATCACCCCGCCCCGGGGGGCCGGTCCCCGGACCGGGTACGAGCGCCCGGACGAGGTCGGCCACCACGTGGTCCTCCGCCCCGGGAGCGTCGAACGGGCGCTCCCCGCGAACCCGATACGCGTTCCGGCGACCCTCGCGTCGCCGCTCCAGGTACCCTGCCTCGACGAGGTCCGTCACGATCGTCTGGACCGCGCGAGGGGTGATCCCAACCTCGTCGGCGATCTCGCGGAGACGGAGGTCCGGCCGTCGGGCGAGCGCGAGCAGGACCTGGCCGTAGTTCGACAGGAACGACCAGCGATCCGACACGGCTCACAGGTACCCGAGCGACTCGAGATGGCGCTCGATCTCCTCGAGCTCCTCCGAGCCCTGCTCCGGTTCCGGCTCCGGCGCTCCGGTGGTTCCGGTCGGGTGGAACGGGACCGACACCTCCGCGAAGCGCTCGAGGAGCTCGGGCGTCCGCGCGGCGAGGTCGGTCGACTCCGCCGGGTCATCGTCGAGGTCGAACACCGATCGGGAGCCATCGGCGCCGGCCACGAGCTTGTGCCGACCCACGTACGCCGCCCATCCCCTCCACCGGAAGCGATGCTGCGCGGTCGGATCACCCGCGAGCTCGCCGTCCGCAAGGGCCCGCGCCCCGGCGGCCTCCGCATACGCCGACTCGTACCACGCGATCGCCGGAACGCCGTCGACGGGATCGAGCAGGGTCGACCCGATCGGTGCCAGACCCGCGAGACGTTCGAGCGTGGAGGGGACACGAACGGTCGAGACCGTCTCGACTCGTTCGCCGCGTGGCACCAGGTCCGGCGGGCCCGTCACGATCAACGGCACGTGCAGGAGCTTGTCCCCCAGCGACGCCTGGTGGCCCAGGAGATGGTGCTCGCCCAGGTGCTCGCCGTGGTCCCCGACCACGACGAGCACCGCGTCGCCGGTCGCATCGATCTCGGCCGCGAGGTCGGCCAGGCGCAGATCCAGGTACCGGATCTCGTCGCGATACAGCGAGGCGAGGAACCCGAGGTCGTCCGGCTCGAGCTCGGCGCGTCCCACGTTGTAGCGACCGACGAACTCGTTCGTGAGCCGGCCGTTCAGGCCCGCCGCCCGGACGCGCCTCGCGGTGCTCGGCCCGAACGGGCGAGGCGGGAGGTACGGGAGGTGGGCCTCCATGAAGTTGAAGAAGGCGAAGTAGGGGCGCGTCGGATCGCGCCCGCCGGCCCACGCGCGGAACGCCCCGACCGCCTCCACCGCTCCCGAGTCCTTCCGTCCCGCCCCGGCCTGGGCGGCACGCCGAGACCAGGTGGCGGCCCGCGCGAGCGGCCGCGGCATCCATGACGTCCTCGATCGCCGCTTCGGCGCCGCGTCCACCTGCCAACGCGGGGTCCGCACGTCCTGCCACGTCTCTCGGAAGCTGTCGAACCCCAGGTCCCACCCCATCCGGGGGGTGATCCACGGGTTCGCGCTCGCGGCGAACGTCTGGTACCCGGCCTCCTGGAGCCGCGCCGGGAGCCACCGACCGGAGAGCTCCCGGATCCGGCCGCCCACCGGTCGCAGCCGGCCGTCCGCGACCGCGAGCTCGCCGGTCATGCCGTGCTCGAACGGCAGGAGGCCGCTGAACAGCGACCCGTGGACGGCAGGGTCCACGGGGCGGCGGACAGCGCCCGCGTGAACGTCATGCCCCGACCGCGGAGATCCGCGATCGCGGGGAGGCCGTCCGGGGCAAGGAGCGCGTCCGCGCGTGTGGTGTCCAGGACCACGAGCACGAGGTTCGGCCGGTCGGTCGACCGCATCACGTTACGGCCCGCAGGACGGCCCCGTACCAGGGCACCCGGCGACCGCGGACGCGCGGCACGGGGAACCGCTCGACGATCTCGAAACCCGTGAACGCGAGCATCGTCTCGAGCGCCTTCGTCGAGAGCTTCCACACGCCGGCGCCCCTGCTCTCCGTCCGATCGGCGACGCGACGAACCGTGATGAACTTGGCCCAGGAGCCCGGGAGCCGGATGATCCGAGACGTCTGGAGGATCAGGTGACCCTGCGTGACGGCCCGCAGTCGCTCGAGCACGAGGACGGGGTCGGAGACGTGATACAGCCCGCCGAGCGCGAGCGTCAGGTCGAACGGTCCCTGCACGGACGACGCCAGCTCGTACACGTTCACGACCTCGAAGCGAGGAAGCGGCGAGACCTGGCCGTCGACGAGGCCCGCGACGAAGTTCGCGCAGTCGATCCGCGGCGGATCGTAGTCGACCCCGACGACCTCGGTCGCGCCGCGCATCGCGGCCTCGAACGAGAACGCACCGTTCGCACAGAACGCGTCGAGCACGCGCGCTCCGGGCGCGAGCCGCGAGAGCGCCGGCAGCACCAGGTCTCGCTTCATGCCGCTTGGGATCTCCAGGCGCTCGGACTTCGGATGCGTCGGGCTGGCCGCGTTCGCGAACTCGAACCTCGTGAACCACCAGCGAGGGTCGGTCGCCGCGAGGGCGCGCTGCTGCTCGGGCTGCAGCTGGACGTCGATGTGGATGGACACGGCGCTCCTATTCCTCGTAGCCGAGCGTTCGAAGATGCTCCTCGATCTCGCGCTCCTGATCTTGGGCGACCGACGGGGCGGCGCCGGCCGGGCCCGCGACGTCGTTCGGGCCGGGACGAGGGGCGGGAGCACGACGAGCTCGTCCCGCGCCTTCCCCTCCATCCACGGCGGTGCGGCGATCCGAGCAATCCGAGCACGGTTGGACCGACGTCGACGATGTCCGCCTCGGCCGCATCGACGCCATGGGTCCCGCGGACCGCCGGTCCCGACAGCACGAGGACACCGTCCGGCTCGTGGACGCCGGATCGGCGGGTCGAACGGCTGCGAGCGCGACGACCAGCAGCCGCTCGACGGGATGAACGGGTCGTGTGTCTCGACGAGCAGTTCCGGGAACCCGGGGGCGTCGCGCCGAGCTCCTCCCGGGCGTAGACGTGACGCACGATCGGCCGGCCGTCGTCGGCGGTCGCCGTCGCGAGCGCGTCGCGGAGGTTGGCCAGGAGCGCCGAGACGTCCCGTTCGGGAACGCTCCCCTCGGCCTTCACGTCCGCGCGGTTCACGACGACGCCGAACTCCGCGTGTGCGGAAGCCGACCGCGTACGCGGACGAACGCGACCAGTCGATCAGGTCGGGATCGGCTCAGCGGCCCGGCTCCGGCCGGAACCCGGGCGATGGGCCGGAGCGCGCGCCGGAGGACCCCCCGTCGCGCGTGGGCGCGCGCGACCGCGGAATCTTCAGCCGCAGGAACCCCCGCTCGAGCAGCCAGGCGTTCACGGCGAACTTCGACGGCGGCGGCGGGCCGACCGTTATTCCCAACGACGACGACGTTGACGCCGGGGCCCGCCGCGTCCACGAGCGCCGCGATCGCCTCGTCTAGTGCCCGGTAGTACGCGACGACGAGCCGCTCGATCTCGCCCGAGGGCTCCGCGCCCGCGACGACCGACTCCTGTTGGGCCACGCGCGATGCGACACCCGGTCCGGGCCCACGAAGACGACGACCCCGAGACCCACCTCGGACCCGCAGGAGCTCACCACCGACGCGCGCCCGGCCGTGCGTGAGCTCGATCAGCTCCGAGATGTACGCCACCCGGTCGATCCCCTATCGGCTCGGCGTCCGGCGCTCCCGCTTCCCGCGAGGTCGACAGATCCACGCGGTACCCGGGGAACCGTGAGAGCAGATCGGAGGGATGGCACGTGCCGGTCTCGGCCGCCTGGGGGGTCAGCAGGCCCGTCTCGATCTCGCCGTTCACCGGCCACGCCGGGTACGTGAGCGGCATGTTCAGGACCGCGACCCGCTTGCCGGCCGCGCCCGCGACGTCCCAGAACGTTGGCACCGGGAGATGGGCGCTCGCGCGAACCGCCGGCCCGGCCGGCGGTCCTCGAAGTAGTCCTCCGGCCCGGCCGCGACCCAGTACAGGAGCCCTGCGTCGCGGGGCTCACACCCGTCATGAGGCTGGCCCAACCGGAGATCGTGTACCACGGGAGCGTGGACCGGAGCGTTCCGGCCCGCCCACCCGAGAGCAGCCGACCGAAGGCCGGCATGACCCCGGCGTCCGCGAGCGGGCGGAGGACGCGGAGCGTTCCCCCGTCGAGCCCGATCACGAGCACGCCACCGGGCCTCATGCGACCGCGTCCACGCGGACACCGCGCGCCTGCGTGAGCCACCGCCACAGACGCGGTCCGCCGATGATGGTCGTCACGAGCTGGCCGAGGACCCGGACCCGGCGGGCCAGACCCGGTCCGATCAGCAGGACCCGCCGAGAACGTGTGGGCCGCGCCCCACCGATCGCCCACCCGGAGCTGCGAGATTCCGAGCGCGTGCAGGTAGAGCGATCGCAGCCGGGGCTCGGCGCGCGAACGCACGCCTGACGCCTTGTCGAGCAGGTAGCCGGATTCCCTCGACCTTCCTCGCCCAGTCGCGACCGACCCTGGTCGCCGCGAGCTCGTGACCGCGATCTACATGGACGGCGATCCGGTCGGTTCCCCGCGAACCTGCCGATCCTTCGCGAGGCGGATCAGGCATGTCGCTGTGCCCACCCGCACACGAGCCGTTCGTCGTAGCCCCGCATCCCGCATGAGGGCCGTTCGGCACGACGTAGGCGTTCGAGGAACGCCTCGATCCGCACGCGATGGAACAGCGGCCTGGAGCCGTTCGAAGCGCTCCGGAGCCGACGAGCGGCACGACCTTCGGCGGTTCTGCCCCGTTCGCTCGATCGGATCCTGCGACGACCACGAGGCTCGGACGGGAACCCCTGTTCCCGAAGGACGGCGTCCTGCGCATCCCACTTCCTCGGGAGCCATCGATCGTCGTCGTCCAAGGTCGCCCAGATCGTCCCGGCCTCCGCGAGGCCCTGGTTCCGCCGTGCGCGCCTCGAGCCTCCTCGTTGCGCAGGACCCGGACCCGGGATCGGAGCAGCTGTCCCTGATCGCTCGACGCGTTCTCGGAGGTCGATCCGTCGTCGACGACGATCACCTCGACGTCCTCGACCTGCTCGCAGCACGCTTCGAACCGCTGCCGGCACCATCGCCGGGCGGTCCTTCGTGGGGATGACGACGGTCAGCACCGGTTCCGCCTCGCCTCGGTCGATCGCTCGGCCCGCGTCCTTCCGCTCGCGCTCATCGTTCGGTCCTGCTCGTCGGAGGGGAAGGTGTCCGGCACGTCCTAGACCTCGGGCTCCTGGTCACCGATCGGGACCGAGTGGCAGCGAGGGCTCGATGTCCGCTTCGGCCTCGTTCGCTTCGCGCTCGCGCCTGGCTGCTCGGCGATCGGAGGCGAGCTGCCGGAGCTCTCGGACCTCCATGTGGAAGGGCCGTCCCGTGAGCGCTCCGGCGAACCATGCGACGGAGGCCGATCCCGCTGACGAAGAACGCGGGACCACGTCCTGGGCTGAACGGAGCTGTCCCGCGACGGTCGCGACGGCGACGATCGACCGCCGAGAAGAGGAACAGGCCGACGGTATCTTGCGGAACGGTGTGATCCCGGTGGCGCCGGGTACAGGATCAGGCTGTAGGCGCAGTTCGACGAACGAGTAGGAGAAGGGTGTTCGACCAGGCCGCGCCGATCGGCCCGAAGCGCGGATCAGGAGGAAACCGAGCGTGAGGTTCACGGCGATCCCGACCGACGGCGAACCACGCCATCGGTCCGACGAGCCCGAGCGCGCCGAGCGTGACGCCGTT
>CAVYTE010000019.1:0-411602 GCA_963771385.1 uncultured Actinomycetes bacterium | reverse complement strand
GGTGGGGAGACCACCTCGATCGCCTTCGACCTGTCGCAGCCGGGGGGCGTGAAGGCGGCGCTGGAAGGCCTGGGCACGGTCGATCGGCTCGTCCTGGCCGGCGTCCAACGCGACGTGAACACGTTGCGCGACTACGACATCGAGGCGGCGATCGCGCTCGTCACCCTCAAGCTCGTCGGCTACGTCGCGGTCATCCACGCCCTCGTCGAACGGCTCCACGACGATTCGTCCCATCCTCATCTTCGGCGGCCTCGCGAAGGAACGCCCGTATCCGAGCGGCATGACGGTCACCACGATCAACCCGGGCGTCGACGGGCTCGTGCGTTCGCTCACCCACGAGCTCACGCCGATCCGCGTGAACGCGCTGCACCCAGGGATCGTCGAGGACTCCCCGTTCTGGGCCGGCAAGACCGAGGCGCTCGAAGCCCATCGTGCTCGAACGACGACGGGGAGACTGGTCCGGATGCAGGACGTCGTCGACGCGGCGGTGTTCATGCTGGAGAACCCCTCGGTCGCCGGCACCGAGCTCTACGTCGACGGCGGCTGGTCGCTCCCCAAGTGACCGAGACGGTCGCCGTCCTCGGCGCCGGCCGGATGGGCGGCGCGATGATCGGCACGCTCCGGCGTTCCGGCTTCGGGGTCATCGCCTGGAACCGAGACCGCGACAAGGCGGACGAGGTGGCTCAGCGGATGGGCGCCTCGCTCGCGGCGACCGCGATCGAGGCCGTCGCCGCGGCCGACGTGGTCATCAGCAGCCTCGCCGACGACGCGGCCGTGCTGAACGTGTACGAGGCGATCTCCGGCCGCGTGCCGGCGGACGCCGTCGCGCTCGAGATGAGCACGATCGCGCCGGGGACGGTCCGGGCGGTGGCGCCGTGGGTCACCGGGTCGGGCGCAGCGTTCCTGGATGCGCCGGTCTCCGGGAGTGTGTCGACCGTCGAGAGCGGCCAACTCACGATCATGGTCGGCGGCGATCCGGGCCGCGCTCGAGCGCACCTGGCCGGCCCTCGAGGCGCTGTCCTCGAAGATCATCCACGTCGGCGAGCTCGGGACCGGCGCGGCGATGAAGCTCTCGGTGAACGCCCTCGTCCACGGGCTGAACGCCGCCCTCTCCGAGTCCCTCGTGCTCGCCGAGCGCGCCGGCGTCGAGCGGTCGACCGCGTACGAGGTCTTCGCGTCCGGGGCCGCCGGCGCGCCATTCGTGCACTACAAGCGCGACGCGTACGAGCGGCCGGATGAGGCCCCGGTCGCATTCACGCTCGATCTCGTCGCGAAGGACCTCGAGCTGATCCTCGCGCTCGCGGACGAGGTCGGCGCGCTGATGTCGCAGGCCGAGACCAACCAGCGTGGCGGTGCGATCGGCCCTCGAGGCCGGCTTCCGCGGGCGGGATCTGAGCGCGCTCGCCGAGTACCTGCGGGTGGCCAACCGGCCCAGCTGACTGCCGGGAGATCCGCCGAGCTTCCTGGCCTGGAGGCATCTCCCGTGCCACGATTCCCAGATCGCGCGGGAGCGGCGCGGGGCCGCCTCGACCAAGGGGGAGATCATGGAAGGTGGATCGGTCCTCGGGACGATCATGGGGGCGGCGCTCCTGCTGTTCCTAGGGAGCCTCATCGCGTTCGCCGGGTATCGCCTGTTCCTGATCCTGCTGCCGATCTACGGCTTCTTCTTCGGACTGTCGTTCGGCGCGCATTCCGTCCAGGCGCTGTTCGGCGACGGCTTCCTCTCGACGACCACGAGCTGGGTGGTGGGGTTCTTCGTCGGGCTCCTGTTCGCCGTGCTCTCGTACCTGTTCTGGGTGTTCGCGGTCGCGCTCCTCGCCGGCTCGCTCGGGTACGCGCTCGTGGCGAGCTTCTTCGGTCTGTTCGACGCCGACCTGACCGTGCTGGTCTGGATCGTCGGCGTCGCGGTCGGCGTCGTGTTCGCGTTCGGGACGATCGTGCTGAACCTGCAGAAGGTGGTCGTGATCGTGGCCACGGGGATGCTCGGTGCCTGGGCGATCATCGGGACCTTCGTGTTCCTGTTCACCAACGCCACGCCGGAGAGGATCGCGGACGACGGCATGCAGATCGTGCTGGACAACCATCCGGTCTGGTTCCTCATCTACGCCGTGGTCGCCGCGATCGGCATCGCGTTCCAGTTCCAGGTGAACCGGGGCTACGAGATCCGCCAGTACAACCGTTGGCAGGAGATGTCGACCGCCTGACGGCGATCCGACTCGAGCACGACGTGAGGGCCTGCGCTCGAGATCAGGTTGACGACGCTTCGACCCGGGCCTTGATGTTCGCGAGGTCCCTGCGGAGCCCGTTCGGGATGTCGCGCGAGAGCTTCCAGCCCGTGATCTTGGCGAGGAACGTCGGATCCACCAGCTCCGCGACCTTGGTCACCGCCGTCGCGTCACCGTCCTCGGAGAGCGAGAACCGATGATGGACACGGCCGAGTGCGCCGGTGGAATCCCACGCGAACGCGCTGGCGGGCGTGAGCTCGGTGATCGTGCTCTGTTCACGTTGTGTCCCGAACAGCTTCGCCGTCGTCGAGAAGGTGGTTCCCACCGCCACCGGACCGTCGGTCGACTTCGTCACCTCGAGGCCGTTCCCTGCCCACTCGCCGTGACGACTGAAATCGGCCACGTAGTCGAAGACGCGACCGATGGGCGCGTGGACACTGCATCCGTTCCTCGAATCGCTTCATGCTGCCTTCCTCTTCCGCGCGTGAGTGGTTCGGTTCATCGGTGGGAGGAGGAGGATTCGAACCTCCGTAGGCTACGCCGGCGATTTTACAGACCGCTCCCTTTGGCCGCTCGGGCATCCTCCCGTCGCTGGCAGGATAACAAGGAGCGTCGGGAGCCCGGGCACGCCCGGGCTCCCCAACGCGGTCACACGAGCGAGATCGCAGCCGTCTCGGTCTCGTGTTCGACGAGCTCGCGCCAGCCGGCCCAGACGTTGGAGTACGAGATCCTCGTCCTCGCCGAACCCGCCTCGAAAGCAACGGAGGTGTACGAGTCCACCTCGCTACCGACAGCGTCATCGGGGCGTCGGGCGTGCAGATCCCGTACCAGTACCAACCCCCCCTGGCGATGAATATCCCGTCGCGGAGCTGACGCAGCTCGGCATCCCCGTACACGAGCGACCGCTTCGTGCACGTGATCGTTCCGGAGATCGTCGCGATGCCGGTGGCCGGGTCGACCGTGCCTCCGTCGACGGTGACGACGAAGTCGAGTGGAACGCTCGAGACCTCAGTGACCGTGACCACAAGCTGCCCACCTCGCCCGCCCGGACGGTCGCTCGAGCCGTTGCCGCAACACCCACCCACCATGAACAGGTAGGTCGTACCCGCCGCTGCGCGGAGCCTCAGGCCGGACGCCGATCCGAGCCGGTCGTCGTTGCATGAGCCCTCGACGATCCGGCCGGCCTCGTCGCGCGTGTAGATCGCCATCACCGTGTCGTAGTCGCTGCCGAGCGTATCCACCTGGACGTACACGTCTTCGGCGGGCGTGAACGCATAGAAGACCGACCGCTTGTTCGAACAGAACCTCGGTCCGTCGGCCGTGGCCTGCGTCGTATCCATCGAGTTGGTGAATGGCACCGCAGCGACCGCGATGGCTCCAGCCTCGATGTCGTTCGACGGTGGGGACGCCAGCGCTGGCGCGGGCAGCCCTCCAACCACGACGACGACCACGGCGACGAGAAATATCCCCAACGAAGTCTTCCTCTTCACACGCATCTCCTTCTCCTTCCCGTGCGTCGGTTCATCCGTCCGAACCGTTCGCTCCCGGTGAGCCCGCTGAGCGTGCCCCGCTCGGTCACGCGAGGAACCCGGGGAACCACCTGGGTTTGGCCGGGCCGCTCGGCCCGTCTCGGTGACCCGCTCGCCGCGCGTCGGTAGGATGCTGGCCGTGGCCAAGCAGGACTTCTCGTTCGACATCGTGTCGCAGGTCTCGATGCCCGAGGTCGCGAACGCCGTCGACCAGGCACGCCGCGAGATCGGCCAGCGGTTCGACTTCAAGGACACCGGGACATCGATCTCCCAGGACGACAAGCTGATCGAGGTTCGTTCGTCGACCGAGGATCGCCTGAAGGCGGCCGTCGAGGTCTTCCGGGAGAAGGCCGTGCGGCGCGAGATCCCGCTGAAGTCGCTGCACTTCGGGCCGGTCCAGCCGGCGGCGAAGGGTGCTTCGAAGCAGGCCGTGAACGTGAACGTCGGGATCTCCGATGAGAAGGCTCGAGAGCTCGTGAAGTTCATCAAGACCGTGAAGGCCAAGGTGCAGACCCAGGTGCAGGGCGATCAGGTCCGCGTCTCGAGCAAGACCAAGGACGACCTCCAGGCCGTCCAGCGCGAGGTGAAGGAGCAGGACTTCGGGCTCGCGCTGCAGTTCGTGAACTACCGGCCGTAGGCCGGCCGAGCGAGGAGGCACGGTGACGGACGTCGAACGGTTGAAGCTCCGCGCGGCCGAGATCGCGGAGCGCGAGGGACGCAGGCTCCTCGATCGAACGCCGGGTTCCGAGAGCCTGCACGTGCGAGCCGTCAAGAGCCTGCCCAAGGGCGTCGCGTCGAACTTCCAGGCGGGCGACCCGTACCCGGTCTACCTGCGGCGCGGGAGCGGCGCGCTCGTGTGGGACGTCGACGGCAACGAGTACCTGGACTACCACGGCGGCTTCGGGGTCAACGTCGTCGGCCATGCACACCCGAAGATCGTCGAAGCCATCCGAGCGGTCGCCGACCAGGGCGTGCACTTCGCCGTCACGACCGAGACCACCGTGGCGCTCGCCGAGGCGATCTGCGAGCGGTTCCAGCTCGAGCAGATGCGCTTCGTCAACTCGGGCACCGAGGCCACCATGGACGCGATCCGCGTCGCCCGCGCCGCGACCGGCCGGGACCGCATCGTCAAGATGGAGGGCTCGTACCACGGGCACCACGACTCCGTGCTGTTCTCCGTCGTCCCCGAGGCCGACGTGCTCGACATGCGCTTCCACGTCGGCGAGGAGGGCAAGGCGTGGTACACGACCGAGCCGACCTCGAAGGGCGTCCCGAGGGCGCTGTGGGACACGGTCATCGTCGTCCCGTTCAACGACGCGGCGGCCGTCGAGCAGGCGTTCGCCGACAACCCGGACCAGATCGCGGCGGTGATCCTGGAACCGGTGATGATGAACATCGGCATCGTCCCGCCGCAGCCCGGGTACCTCCAGGCGCTCCGCGACGCCTGCGAGCGGCACGGCGCCGCGTTGATCTACGACGAGGTCAAGTGCGGCGGAACGATCGCGTACGGCGGCACCACCGAGCGCTACGGCGTGCGCCCGCACCTCGCCGCGTACGCGAAGGCGATCGGCGGCGGCGTCACGATCGGCGCGTTCGGCGGCGAGGACCGGTTCATGGAGTGGGTGACGAAGGGCGCGGCGCAGCAGGGGACCTTCAACGGCAACCCGCTCTCGGCGGCCGCGGGGCTCGCCGCCCTCACCGAGGTGCTCACGAAGGACGCCTACGACCATCTCGGCAAGCTCGGCACGCTGCTCGCCGAGGGCTGTCAGCGGGCGATCGACGAACACGACCTGCCGGCCCACACCGTGGACCTGGGCGCGAAGGGGTGCGTCTCGTACCGCAAGCAGCCCCTCGTGAACTACCGCGACTTCCTCGAGACGATCCCGGAGCTGTTCTACGCGTCGTTCACCTGGATGATGAACCGCGGCATCTTCATGACCCCGGGCGACGAGGAGCAGTGGACGATCTCGGTGCAGCACACCGAGGACGACATCCAGCGGTACGTCGACGCGTACGGCGAGTTCTGCGCCGAGCTCGTGAAGTAGCCGCGCCGGGCTCCGGCGTCCTGGAGGACCGCATGCCGTCGATGCACGAGTACACCGACGAGACCGAGGCGCTCGCCCGGTCGATCCTCGCGTTCGCCCGTGGGCGGATCGCCGCCGACCCGCCGCTCGACCACGCGCTCGCGCCCGAGGAGCTCGACCGGCGAGCGGGGCGAACGATCACGTCCGACGGCATCGGGGGGACCGAGGCGCTGCGGCTGTGGTCCGAGGTGCTCGCACCGGCCACGCTCTCGCCCGACCATCCGAGCTTCCTCGCGTTCGTCCCCGGCGCACCGACGAAGGCCAGCGTCCTGTTCGACCTGGCGGTGAGCGCCTCGGCGACCTACGCGGGAAGCTGGCTCGAGGGCGCGGGCGCGGTCTGGGCGGAGAACCAGGTGCTGGCGTGGCTCGCCGCCCTCGCGGGGTTCCCCGAGGGCGCGGGCGGCGTGTTCGTCTCGGGCGGGACGGCCGGGAACCTGTCGGCGCTCGTCGCGGCCCGCCACACGGCGGCCGCGGCCGCGGGCGCTCGGGGTGAGGCGCGGCCGCCTCGATGGAAGATCGCCTGCGCGGACACCGCGCACTCGTCGGTGATCTCGGCCGCCCGCGTGATGGACGTCGACGTGCTCGAGGTCCCCCACGACGAGCGCGGCAGGCTCACCGGCGCGACGCTCGCCGCGTCGCCTCGCATCGGCGGAGGGAGGCGATGGCCTGTTCGCGGTCGTCGGCGAGCGCCGGCTCGACGAACGCCGGCGTGGTCGACGACCTCGAGGGCGTTGCCGTGTGTGTCGCGAACCGGGCCTGTGGCTGCACGTCGACGGCGCCTACGGCGCGGCCGCGCTGCTCGCGCCGAGCGTCCGCGACACCTTCCGCGGGATCGAGCTCGCCGACTCGTACATCGTCGACCCGCACAAGTGGTTGTTCGCGCCGTACGACTCGTGCGCGCTGCTCTACCGGGATCCGTCGCCTCGCCCGGGCGGCGCACCGGCAGGACGCCTCGTACCTCGACACGCCTGAACACCGGCTCGGACTGGAACGCGAGCGACTACGCCCACCACCTGTCGCGGCGGGCCCGCGGGCTCCCCCTGTGGTTCTCGCTCGCGACGAACGGCACCGACGCGTACCGCGACGCCGTCGAGCGCGTCCTCGCCGTCACCCGCGAGACCGCCGATGAGATCCGTCGCCGCCCCGAGCTCGAGCTCGTCATGGAGCCGGAGCTCTCGGTGATCCTGTTCCGCCGCCTGGGCTGGGGGCCCGAGGACTACGAGGCGTGGTGGCCCCGCGTCCTGCGATGAGCAGATCGGGTTCGTCGCAACCGACGTCGTGGGAGGGCGAGACGCGTCGGACGCCTGTGCTTCGTGAACCCGCGGACCACGATCGAGCACGTCCGCGCGATCCTCGACACGATGGCCTAGCGCGATGGCCAGGGCCGTCCTGCTCGACCTGTACGACACGCTCGTGTGGAGCGACTGGCCGCAGCTCCGGCGGATGATCCAGGAGCGGGCCGGCCTCGCGGATCACCGGCTGCTCGATGCGTTCGTCCGGACACGGGAGCAGCGGAGCGTCGGCGCGTTCGGCAGCCAGGAGGGGAACCTGAACGCGGTGCTCGAGGCCGCCGGGCTGCCCGATCCCGACGTTGGCATCCGAGCTGTCGGAGCTCACGACGACCTTCCTGCAGACGGGCGTGCACCTGTGGGACGACTCGCTGCCCGTCGTGCGGGAGCTCCGCCGTCGAGGCGTGCCGACGGCGCTCGTCAGCAACTGCGACCACGGCACGCGGCCGGTGGTCGACCGGCTCGGCCTGCCCGAAGAGATGGACGCGATGCATCCTGTCGTTCGAGGTGGGCGTCGCGAAGCCCGACGCCGGGATCTACCGGGCCGCGCTCGACGCCCTTGGCGTCGGGAGCCGAGGAGGCGATCTTCGTCGACGACCAGGCCGCGTACTGCGACGGTGCCGCGGCGTTGGGGATCGGCTCGGTGCTGCTCGTGCGCCCGGACGCGGCGCCGGACGAGGGCGTGAGCTGGACCGAAGGACACCGGGTGATCGGCGACCTCCGATCGGTGCTCGACCTCGTCTGACGTCGAAGACGCCTCAGACCAGCTGCTGCTTGATCTCCTCCAGGCGCGCGACGCGCTCCTCGGTGGGCGGGTGCGTGGAGAACAGGTTCACGAAGCTCCGCGCCTGCCGGCCGCCGGCCGCAGCGGGTTCACGATGAACATGTGCGCCTCGGCCGGGCTGAGCGATGCCGGCGCGGGCACCTGCTTCGACGCCTGCTCGAGCTTCAGCAGCGCGCTCGCGAGCGCGTCCGGGTCGCGCGACAGGATACGCCCCGGACTCGTCGGCCTGGTACTCGCGCGAGCGCGAACCGCCATCTGGATGATCGCCGCCGCGATCGGGGCCAAGATCCACGCGACGAGCATGACGATCGGGTTGCCGCCCTTGTCGTCGTCGCCGCCGAAGCAGAACGCGAATGCACGCGAGGTAGCGTGATGGCCATGCCGATCGCCGCCGCGACGGAGCCGATCGAGGATGTCCCGGTTCCGCGACGTGCGAGAGCTCGTGGGCGAGGACCCCGCGGAGCTCGCGCTCGTCGAGGATCTGCAGGATCCCCTTCGTGACGGCGACCTTCGCGTTGCGCGGGTTCCGGCCGGTCGCGAACGCGTTGGGCTGCATCATGTCCGAGACGTAGATCGCCGGCATCGGCATCTGCTGGCCTGCGGCCAGCTCGCGCACGATGCGGTAGAGCTGCGGGTACTCCGCCTCGGTGACGGGCTTCGAACGCGTGGTCGCGATGGCGATGCTTGTCGGAGAACCAGTACATCGCGAAGTTGAAGACCAGCGCGATCCCGAGGGCGATGCGTCTGCCGCTCGTACCGCCGATCAGCGCCGCCGATCAGGACGAACAGGCCGCCCAGGCGCGGCGATCAGGATCCAGGTCTTCGACGCGGTTGATGCCGCTGCATCGTGCATCCCTCCTATCGGGAGCCATCGCTCTCACGGGCGTTCGATACGCTGCCACAGGCGTTCGCCGACGCTCGCGATACTCGGTCGGCGAGCCTGGACGCGGCGCTGCCGATCAGCGTCGAGAGCGGCGGCGGCTGGGCGAGCGGGTTCGGGCACAGACCGACGACGACCACCACGACCACGGCGCCAGGACGACCACCGCGGTGACCAGCGCCGGCGACGCGCACCGGCCGCTCGTGCTCGGCCTCCACGAAGATCATCTGCTTCGGCACGGCGAAGTAATAGTACCAGGCTCACGACGGAGTTCACGAGCATGATGACGGCGAGCCACACCCGATGCCGCCGCGCTCGATCGCCGCCTGGAAGATCGAGGAACTTGGCCCAGAACCCGCCGGTGGGCGGGATCCCGGCGAGCGAGACCATGAACGCGGTCATCGCGACCGCGAGCACGCGGCGCCCGCCGGCCAGCCCGGCGAAGTCGGTGATCAGCAGGCGTCGGGCTCGCGCGGCCACCGCGATCGTCACGGCGAACGCACCGAGGTTCATGATCGCGTAGATCAGGATGTAGGCGACCGCGGCGGCGAACGCGCCGGTTGACGACGGCGTCGCCCGAGACCAGCGCGAACGGCAGCAGGATGTAGCCCGCCTGCGCGATCCCCGAGTACGCCAGCAGCCGCACCACCTGCGCTGCTTGAGCGCGACCAGGTTGCCGAGCGTCATCGTCGCGATCGAGAGCACCGCGAAGATCGGCGTCCAGAACGCGTGCTGGTCGATGAACGCCACGAACATCAGCTGCAGCAGCCCGGCGAACCCCGCGGCGCTGGACGCGACCGCCAGGAACGCCGCCACCGGCACCGGCGCGCCCTCGTACGTGTCGGGCGCCCAGAACTGGAACGGCACCGCGCGACACCTTGAACGCGAACCCGACGACCACGAACAGGATCGCGCGAACGCGAGCGTCTCCTGTCGCGGCGTCGAGCTCCGACCAGAGCCCGGCGCGATCTCGTCGAGCCTTGCGTCGCCGGTCAGCCCGTAGATCAGGCTCATGCCGTAGAGCATCACGGCGGTCGACAGCACGCCGATCAGGAAGAACTTCAGCCCGGCCTCGTTCGACTTGGGGTCGTTCTTGCGGAACGCCGCCATCAGGAACCCGGGCGCCGACACCAGCTCGAGCGCGATGAACAGCATCAGCATGTCGCGCGACGACGGCATCATCACGCAGCCGAGGAACGACGTGAGCAGCAGGAAGTAGTACTCGCCCTGGTAGAAGCCGCCCTCGCGGAAGTACCGGAACGAGATGCCCAACACCAGATCGCCGACCGAGAGGAAGAAGACCTTGAACAGGATCGCGAAGTTGTCGACGACGTAGGCGCCGCTGAACGTGCTCGCGCGTCTCGCCGATCAACGTGAGCGTCGCGACCAGCGGCGGCGACCATGCCGATGAGCCCGACGACATCGCCAGCCACTTCCGCTCGGCGGGCAGGAAGACGTCGACGATCAGGACGAGCACGACCGTCGCGGCCAGGATCAGCTCGGGCAGGATCGCGTGGTAGTCGATCGTCTGGTTCATCGGCCGCCCGATCAACCCCCGCCGAAGCAGCCGCATCAGCCCGTTCACGGCCTCCTCGGTCACACCCGAAGACGAGGCGCGGGTAGAGCCCCAGCACCACGATCGAGATCAGCAGCGGGATCCACGAGACCCACTCGACCGTGAGCACGTCGCTGAACGCGTGCTCCTTCCACCGCTCGGGCATCGTGCCCATGTTCACGCGCTGGAGCATCCACAGGAAGTAGCCGGCGGTGAGGATCGTCCCGATGCCGCCGGCGATCATGAAGCCGCGGAACAGCGCCGTCGACAGGCCCCACGACCTCGTTCGGGCTGAACGACGCGAGCAGCGCCATGACCTCGCCCCAGAACCCGGCGAGGCCCGGGCAGCCCGAGCGACGCGATCGCGACGAACGCGAACACCCCGCCGAGGTTCGGCATGCTTCTGCATCATGCCCGCCGCCGATCTCGGCGATCTCGCGCGTGTGGTAGCGGTCGTAGATCGACCCGACGCAGAAGAACAGCATCCCGGTGATGACGCCGTGCGCGACCATGCCGAAGATCGCCGCGTTGGATCCCGATCGTCGGTGAGGGTCGCGATCCCGAGCATCACGAACCCCATGTGGCCGACCGAGCAGAACGCGATCAGCCGCTTCAGGTCCTTCTGCGCCAGGCAGGCCAGCGCGGCGTAGACGATCGCGATCGCCGCGAGCAGGCCGATCCACGGCGCGTACTTCTGCGCGCCGTACGGCAGCAGCGGGAGCGCGATCCGGATGAACCCGTAGGTCCCCATCTTCAGCATGACCCCGGCCAGCAGCACCGAGCCGATCGTCGGCGCCTCGGTATGCGCGTCGGGGAGCCACGTGTGGAACGGCCACATCGGCACCTTCACGGCGAACCCGAGCCCGACCGCGGCGAACACCACCAGCTGGAACGAGTTCGAGAACCCGCCGCCGGCGGCGAACTCCTGCAGCGCGACGATGTCGAACGTGTGCGCGCCGCGCCGACGTCGGAGTTGAAGAACATCGCGAGGAACCCCAGCAGCATGAAGATCGACCCGAACAGCGTGTACAGGAAGAACTTGATCGCGGCGTACTCACGGTTCGCGCTCCCCCAGATGCCGATCAGGAAGTACATCGGGACCAGGACGAGCTCCCAGAAGACGAAGAACAGGATCAGGTCGAACGAGATGAACGTCCCGGCCATCCCGGTCTCGAGAAGCAGCATGAGCCCCAGGAACGCCTTCGTCTTCCCCGGCTTCGGCACGAAGCGCCACGTGTAGATCGCGCACAGGAACGAGAGCACGAACGTCAGGACGTACAGCGGCAGGCTGATCCCGTCGATCCCGACGTGGTACCGGGCGCCGATCGCGGGGATCCACTGCACGTCGAGCTCGAACTGCAGTCCCGGCGCGCGCCGTAGTCGAAGGCGAACGCGATCGCGATCGCGACCGCGAGCGCGGCTCCGGTGACCACGATCCCGAGCGCGCGGACCGCCTTCTCCTGCTCCTTGCGGGACGAGCGCGATCACGAGCGCCCCCGCGATCGGCAGGAGGGTGGCGATCGTGATCGCCGAGTTCTCCCAGGTCATGTGCCCCTACTCTCCTCTCAGACCCTCGTGAAGATGATGGCCAGGACGACCACGCCGGCGAACAGGAACGCGGCGTACCGCTGGACGTTGCCGGACTGGATGTAGCGCAGGAGCCCGCCGGTGAACCCGGCGATGTTCGCGGCGCCGTTCACCGCGCCGTCGATCACCGTCCGGTCGAACCAGTTCACGACCCTCGAGAACGCACGCGTGAGCGCGGCGGCGCCGTTCACGACGGCGTCGAGGACGTGCTGGTTGTCCAGTAGACCCCGGCCGACGCGTCGTCCCGGATCGGGCGCACGATCCCCTTCCAGTAGATGTCGTCGAGGTAGTACTTGTTCGACAGGAGCGTGTACGCGGGGCCCAGGCCGCGCAGCGGGTCGGGATCGCGGTACCGCCGGTACAGGACGTACCCACCGTGCGATCCCCGCGATCGCCGCCGCCGTGGACACGAGGGCGATCCAGGGCACGAACAGCGCCTCCTCGAGCTCCTCGAAGAACACCCATTGCCCGAACACCGCGCCGAGCTGCGGCGCGCCGAGCAGCCCGACGAACACCGTGACGCCGGCGAGCGCGACCAGGACGCCGGTCATCGAGCGCGGCGCCTCGTGCGGCTGCCCGTGGCCCCGGTACTCGCCGAAGAACGTCATGAGCACCGCTCGCGTCATGTAGAACGCCGTGAGCAACGCGGTGACGAGCAGCACCGCGAACAGCAGGTCGTGCCCGCCGTGATCGGCGACCACGAGCAGCTCGTCCTTCGACCAGAACCCCGCGAGCGGCGGCACGCCGGAGAGCGCGAGCGACCCGATCAGGAACGTCCAGAACGTGATGGGTAACCGTTTCCGCAGGCCCCCCATCTCGCTCATGTTGTTCGAGTGCACCGCGTGGATCACGGCACCGGACCCCAGGAACAGCAGGGCCTTGAAGAACGCGTGCGTGAACAGGTGGAAGAACGCGCCGGTGCGGCCCGCCGGCCCCATCGACATCCCCACGATCATGTAGGCGAGCTGGCTGATCGTCGAGTACGCGAGCACGCGCTTGATGTCGTCCTGCACGAACGCCATGAGCGCGGCGCCGAGCATCGTGATCCCGCCGACGATCGCGACGATCTGCAGCACGAACGGGTCGGCGTTGATGAAGACCTGGAACAGGCGGCCCGACGAGGTAGACGCCGGCGGCGACCATCGTGGCCGCGTGGATCAGCGCCGAGACCGGCGTCGGCCCGGCCATCGCGTCGGGGAGCCAGACGTGGAGCGGGAACTGCGCGGACTTGCCGATCGTGCCCCCGAACAGCAGCAGCGCCGCCGCCGAGATGAGCGCGGTCGAGGCGCCTCCGTTCGCGACGAGCTCGCTGATCTCCCCGATGTTCGACGTCGTGAACCCGGTGATGAACACGAGGGCGAAGATCCCGAACATGAACGGAACGTCGCCGACCCTCGTCGTGAGGAAGGCCTTGATCGCCGAGCCCGAGTTCACGGGGTCCTCCCACCAGTGGCCGATCAGCAGGTAGGAGCAGACCCCCATGACCTCCCAGCCGACGAGCAGCTGGAACAGGTTGTTCGACAGGACGACGACGAGCATCGCGCTCGTGAACAGCGAGAGCACGACGTAGAACCAGGTGAAGCGCACGTCGTCCTTCATGTAGCCGAGGGAGTAGACGTGCACGCAGAGCGAGATCGACGTCACGACGACGAGCATCGCGGCCGTGAGCCCGTCGACGAACACGCCCACCTCCATGTGGAGCTGGCCGATCTGGAACCACGGCACCGACGCCTCGTAGGCGCCGCGCTCTCCGTCGACGAACGTCCAGAGCACGCCGAGCGACAGGACGAACGCGGCCCCGACCGCCGCGATCCCGTAGACCGAGCCCTTGCCCGGCGTGCGCTTGCCCACGAACAGGGTCAGCGCGGCCGACACCACGGGCAGGAAGGCGATGAGCCAGGCGTACCGGAGGAAGACGCTCGGGTCGGCGATCGCGTGAACGAGGGCCTCCGACTCCTGGCCTACCACTTGAGGAGGTTCACCTCGTCGACGTTGATGGTCTCCCGGTTGCGGTAGATCAGGAGCACGATCGCCAGACCGATCCCGACCTCGGCCGCGGCCACCGTGATCACGAACAGCGCGAAGACCTGCCCGGTGAGGTCCCCCAGCTGCGTGGCGAACGCCACCAGGTTGATGTTCACCGCGTTCAGCATCAGCTCGATCGACATGAGCACGAGCACGGCGTTGCGCCGGGCGAGGACGCCGTAGACACCGGTCGCGAACAGCACGGCCGACAGCAGCAGCACGAGCGGCAGACGGATCACGGTCGGTCGTCCTTCCTCGACAGCACGATGGCTCCGATCGAGCGCCGCCAGCAGCAGGAAGGACACGACCTCGAAGGGCAACACGAACCGCGCGAAGATCGACGTCCCGATGTCGGACGCCGTGCTCGGCACGGACGCGAGCCTCGGGCCATCCCAGTCGAACGCGCCCAGGAGCAGGACGACCAGACCCACCAGGATCGCCGCGGCCACGATGAACGCCACCCCCCGGCGCTGGTTGTCGAGCGCCTCGCGACCGATCGGTGCCTTCGTGAGCATGAGGCCGAACAGGAACAGGATCACGATCGCGCCCGACGTAGATCAGGATCTGGACCCAGGCCAGGAACTCGGCGCCCAGCAGGAGGTAGACGCCCGCCACCGAGGCAAGCGTGACGACCAGGTACAGCGCGGCGTGCACCACGTTGCGGGCCGTGACGACGCGGATCGCGCCGATCGCGCCGACGACGCCGACGATGACGAATGCGATCTCGGCGCCCGTCACGGCGTCGCCTCCTCCCACCGGCTCCGCGCCCTCCACGATCTCGGGCGGCGGCAGGACCGTGTAGGCCCACTCCTCGAGCTTCTCCTTCTCGTGCGTGAGCTCGACGATGTCGTACTCGGCGTACTCGAACTCGGGGCTCCAGAACAGCGCGTCGAACGGGCAGACCTCGACGCAGATCCCGCAGTACATGCACAGCGCGTAGTCGATCGCGAAGCGGTCGAGGATCTTCGCCGAACGCGCCCGGCCGCCGGCCGCCGGCTCGTGCGTCTCCTTGTGGGCGTCGATGTAGATGCACCAGTCGGGGCACTCGCGCGAGCACTTGTAGCAGACGGTGCAGTTCTCCTGTTTCAGGGCGATGACCCCCCGCGTCCGCGGCGGCAGGTCCGGCTTCTCCTGCGGGTACTGCTGCGTGACCGACGGGCGGAGCGCGTGCTTCAGGGTGACCGCGAGGCCCTTCACCAGCCCCAGGCCGGTCGCCGTCCGCCGCCTCCGGAGCCTGCCGCACGTCCCGTTCGTCGACCGCCATCGCTCCTCCTAGACCGCGACCTTCACGAATGCCACGACCATGATCTGCGCCAGCGCCAGCGGGATCAGCGTGAGCCAGGAGACCCGCTGCAGCTGATCCTCGCGCAGGCGCGGGTACGTCGCCCGCAGCCAGATGATGAGGAACGAGAGCCCGCCGATCTTCGCCGCCATCCACAGCGGGTCGGGGATGAACTCCAGCAGCGGCAGCGGCAGGTAGCCGCCGAGGTACAGCACGCTCGCGACCGAGGCGAGCGCCACGATCCCCCCGTACTCCGCGAGCAGGAAGAACGCGAACTTCAGGCCCGTGTACTCCGTGTAGGCCCCGAAGATGATCTCCGAGTCGGCGACGGGCATGTCGAACGGCGGGCGCGTGAGCTCGGCGAGCGAGGCCACGAGGAAGATGAACAGGCCGACGGGCTGGGTGAAGACGAACCAGTACTGCTGCTGCGCCTCGACGATCCCGATCATCGACAGGGTCGCCGCCTGCATCACGATGGCCGCGGCCCCGAGCACGAGCGGCAACTCGTACGCGATGAGCTGCGCCGCGGCCCGGAGCGCGCCGATCAGCGAGAACTTGTTCGCGGACGCCCAGCCCGCCATCAGCACGCCGATCACGGTGATCGAGGTGATCGCGAGCACGAAGAAGATCCCGACGTCCAGGTTGAGGATGAAGACCTCGTCGGAGAACGGGATCACGACGAACAACGCGATGTACGGGATCAGGGCGACCCCCGGCGCCATCGAGAACACCCACCGATCGGCGGCCGCGGGGATCACGTCCTCCTTCTGGACGAACTTCACGCCGTCGGCCATCAGCTGCGCCCAGCCGTGGAACCGCCCCGCGTACATCGGCCCGAGGCGCGCCTGCATATGCGCGAGCACCTTGTGCTCGGCGTACCCGACCCCGAGCGGCGCCACCAGGAAGAACACCAGGACGATCGCCGTCTTCGTGACCAGCACGAGCCAGTACGAGTCGAACCACTGGTTCACGAAGCTCTCCTGCCCGATCACTCCTCCTCTTCCTCCTCGCCCTCCACGGCGCCGGGCCACGGTTTGACCTCTCGCGACATGAGGGGGAAGTCCTTGCGCAGGGGGTTCCCCTCGAAGGGCTCCGGGAGCAAGAGCTTCACCTGGAGCGGATGGCCCTCGAAGGTGATGCCGAACATCTCGGCCGTCTCACGCTCGTGCCAGTTGGCGGTCGGGTACAGGTCCGAGATCGTCGCGCAGGCCGGCTCCTGGGACGGAAGACGGACCTTGATCCGGACGGAGTGGTCGTGCGTGGTGGAGAACAGGTGCGTCACGACGTCGAGCCCGTCGTCCCCGTAGTCCACGCCGCCCGTGAAGTCGCAGTAGTCGCACCCGAGCTCGGGTTCGTCCCGGCAGAACGCGACGAGCTCGTGGTACCGGCCCGGAGCCACGCCGACGACGCTGTGCCCGTGCTGGTCCTCGAAGGACACGATGTCGTCGCCGAACCGCGCTCGCAGCCGCGACTCGACCTCAGGAGGTGGTAGCGGGCGTCGTGTGCTTGCCACTCCACTTCTCCCTGATGTCTTCGCCCGCGATCTTCTCCTGGAGCCGGACGATGCCCTGGAGCAGCGCCTCGGGGCGCGGCGGGCAGCCGGGGACGTAGACGTCGACCGGCAGGACCTGGTCGATGCCCTTGGTCACCGAGTACGAGTCCCAGTAGGGACCGCCGCAGTTGGCGCACGAGCCCATCGAGATCACGTACTTCGGATCGGGCATCTGGTCGTACAGGCGCTTGATGACGGGCGTCATCTTGTCCGTCGGCGTGCCGGCGATCACGATGAGGTCCGCCTGCCGGGGACCGTGCGCGAACGGGATCACGCCGAACCGGATGAAGTCGTGCTTGGAGGTCGAGGCCGCGATGAACTCGATCGAGCAGCACGCGAGTCCGAAGTTGAAGACCCACAGGGAGTACCTGCGACCCCAGTTGAGGAGGAACTTCACCGGCTGGATCCGCGCCAGCGGCGTCTTCTCGGTGATCAGACCCACCGCAGCACCCCCTTGCGCCAGGCGTACAGGAGGCCGACCGCGAGGATCCCGATGAACACGCCCATCTCGATCACCGCTTGGTACCCGAGGTCCTCGAAGATCCTCCCCCAGGGGAACAGGAACACGGACTCGACGTCGAAGATGACGAACAGGAACCCGTAGACGTAGTAGCGGACCTGGCTCTGCGACCAGCCCTCGCCGACGGGGTCGATGCCGCATTCGTACGTGAGGTACTTGTCGCCGATCGGCCGCCGGGGCGCGATGAGCCGTGCGGCCCCGAACGCGACGACGACGAGCCCGACGCCGGCGATCAGGACCGCGAGGACGACCCCGTACGACTCGTAGTAGGTCTCCACGCTTATGCGAGCGCTTCCCCGACGCTTGTGAATGTTTTCCCGAGCAGCGCGGATCCTAACAAGATCTGCCTCAGCCCTTCCTGGCTTCGCATCGCGCGGCGAGGTACTCCGCGAGCTGCACGAACGACGTGCGTGCCGCACCCTGCGGCAACGTGTCGGCAAGCCCCTGCGCCCGCTCGACCTCGGCCACGACCGCCCGCCTCGCGTGGGCGAGGTTCGCCGGCGCACGCACGATCGCCAGCGCACGCTCCAGGCGCTCGCCCGACGGCGGGCCCGCCTCGAGGAGCTCGCGCAGGGCTTGGCCGTCGGGGCCCTCGAGCGCGTGCAGGACCGGGAGCGTGTACACACCTTCGCGCATGTCCTGCCCCGGCTCCTTCCCGAGGGTCGCCTGGCTCGCGGTGAAGTCCATGATGTCGTCGGACAGCTGGAACGCCAGGCCCAGGGCCTCGCCGAACCCCTCGAGGACGTCGAGCCGCTCCCGGGGGGCGTCCGAGAGCATGCCCCCGAGCCGGCAGGACGTCGCGATGAGCGCCCCCGTCTTGCGGCGGATCACCTCGAGGTAGTCCCGCTCGGTCTGTCGGACGCGCCCGGCGACCTCGACCTCGCGGATCTGGCCGTCGCAGAGCGTGGCGATCGTCCGAGCCAGCAGGGCGCAGATGTCGGTCCCGAGGTCCGTCGAGATCTCCGACGCCCGCGCGAACAGGTAGTCGCCGGTCAAGATCGCGACCGTGTTGTCCCAGCGGACGTTCGCCGAGGTGACGCCGTGCCGCGCGTCGGCCTCGTCGATCACGTCGTCGTGGTACAGGGTCGCCTGGTGCACGAGCTCGATCGACACGGAGCCGGGGATCAGCCTCGGGTCGGTGGGGTCCCCGAAGTAGCCGGCGAGGAGCACGAGCATCGGCCGGAACCGTTTGCCCCCGCCTCGAGCAGGTACCGTGCGGTCTCGGCGAGCAGGTCGGAGTCCGCCCGGACGGCCTTCTCGAGGGCCGCCTCGACCTCCTCGAGCCGCGCGCGGATCTCGCGCTCGAGCGTCGGGTCGGGCGCCTCCAGGCCGGGGATCACGCGGCGGCTCACCGGGCCGACCCTACCGTCATCCGGCCACCGCCGTGGGGGTTCACCATCGCAGCACCGAGGCGTCCTCGAGGAACCCGGCGACGAGCCCCGGGAACAGGCCGAGCACGAGCACCACGGCCGCGGGGACCGCGAGCGCGAGCCGCGGCAGCAGCGTCTCGTCGGGCGTCGTGTCCTCCTCGGGCTCGCGCATGAACATGAGCACGATCACGCGCAGGTAGACGTACGCGGCCACCACGCTCATGAGGACGCCGATCAGCACGAGCGGCCAGAACCCCGCCTCCGTCGCCGCGATGAAGACGCGCACCTTCGCGATGAACCCGACCGTCGGAGGGATCCCCGCGAGCGACAGCAGGAACAGGGAGAGCAAGGCGGCCGCCGCTGGGCTCCGACGCCCGAGCCCCGCGTACGCGGCCAGCGTCGTCGAACGCTCGCCGCGCGAGGACACGACCATCACCACGCCGAACGCGCCGATCACGGTCGCGGCGTACGCGATGAGGTAGAACAGCGCCGCGCTGATGCCCGTCTCCCCCGTGGCGGTGAGCCCGAGGAGCACGAAGCCGGCCTGGCTGATGCTCGAGTACGCGAGCATGCGCTTGATGTCGGTCTGGGCGATCGCGAGCACGCTGCCCGCGACCATCGAGAGCGCGGCGAGCGCCCACACGATCGGCTGCCAGTCCCAGCCGAGCGGCTGGAACGCCACGTTGAACACGCGCATGAACGCGGCGAACGCCGCGACCTTCGTGCCGGCCGACATGAACGCGGTCACCGCGGTCGGCGCTCCCTGATAGACGTCCGGCGTCCACATGTGGAACGGGACGGCCGAGACCTTGAACGCGAACCCCACGGCCATCAGCCCCACCGCCGCGACTCCGAGCGCGACCGACCCGGTCCGTCCCGACAGCGCGTTCGACACGCCCGCCAGCCGCGTCGAGCCGGACGCCCCGTACGCCATCGCGATGCCGAACAGGAAGAACGCGGAGGAGAACGCCCCGAGCAGGAAGTACTTCATCGCCCCCTCGATCGACCCGAGCCGGGTCGACAGGCCCGTCATGACGTACAGGGATAGCGACAGGATCTCGAGCGCGAGGAACGCGACGATCAGGTCCGCCGAGACCGCGAACAGGGTCATCCCCGCCGTTGCGAACAGGAGCAGCGCGTAGAACTCGATCCGGGACTCGCCGGTCCGCTCGAAGTAGTGATGCCCCAGGAGCAGGCCGACGGCGGCGACCCCGAGCAGCAGGAGTCGTACGACGACCCCGAAGCGGTCGACCGCGACGCTGCCGGCGAGCGCGGTCAGACCGCCGTCCCAGTCCCACAGGCCGACCGCGGCGGCCGCGGCCCCCGCGACGCCCGCGAGCGAGAGGAACAGGAGCGTCACCCGCTCGACACGCCGGAACAACACGCCGGCGAGCAGCACCACGATCCCGGTGCCCACCAGCAGCAACTCGGGCAGGACGGCCTCGAGCTCGATCGCCGGCGTCCGGATCACGGCTCCGCCTCGGCGAGGTCCTGGCCGGCCGGCTCGGCGCCGGTCGACCCGGAGGGCACGAGCGCCCGCAGCCCACCGGGCACGCCGGCCTGGTCGACCTCGACGCTGTTGACCCAGGCGACGACGCTCTCCGACGAGGGGTCGATCCGATCGAGCACGAACCTCGGGTACACGCCGAGCGCGAGCATGATGGCGACGACCGGCACGACGGCGGCGATCTCGCGCGGGACCATGTCGGCGATCCCTCGATGCCGCTCGCGCTCGGGGCCCTGGAACGTCCGCTGGTAGGCCCAGAGCATGTAGATCGCGGCGAGCACGACCCCGACGACGGCGACCGTGCCGAGGACCCGATCGGCATCGAACGAACCCAAGATCACGAGGAACTCGCCGACGAAGTTGTTCAGACCCGGCAGCCCGATCGACGAGAGCGACGCCACCAGGAAGGTCGCGGCGATCCACGGGGTGACCTTCGCGAGGCCCCCCATCTCCCCGATCTCACGCGTATGGGTGCGCTCGTACAGCATCCCGACCGCGAAGAACAGCAGCCCCGTCGACAGCCCGTGGTTCACCATCTGCATCACGGCGCCGCTCGTCCCCTCCACGGTGAAGGTGAAGATGCCGAGCATCACGAACCCCATGTGACTGACGGACGAGTACGCCACGAGGCGCTTCACGTCCGTCTGCATGAGCGCGACGACCGCCCCGTACACGATCCCGATCACCGCGAGCAGGCCGACCGCGTCCGCGAAGTAGCGAGACGCCTCCGGGAACAGGTCGAGGTTGAAGCGCAGGAGCCCGTACGGGCCCGCCTTCAGCAGCAGCGCCGCCAGGATGATCGAACCGTTGGTCGGCGCCTCCGTGTGCGCGTCCGGCAGCCAGGTGTGGAGCGGGAACAGGGGCACCTTCACCGCGAACGCGACGAAGAACGCCACGAACAACCATCGCTGCGTCGTGGTCGCGAGCGAGAGCCCCTCCAGCCGGCGGAGGTCGAAGCTCCCCTGCCCGAACTGCTCCGACGCCTGGAACCACAGGAAGACGATCCCGAGCAGCAGGAACGCGGACCCCGCCATCGTGTACAGGAAGAACTTCACGCTCGCGTAGACGCGACGCGCCGAACCCCAGACGCCGATCATCAGGAACATCGGGACCAGGAGCGCCTCGAAGAACCCGAAGAACAGCAGCAGGTCCAGCGCGAGGAACGAGCCGAGGATCGCGGTCTCGAGCGCGAGCGTGAGCGCCATGAACAACCGGACCCGGTGGTCCACGCCCCACGACGAGATGATCGCGAGCGGCGTCATGAACGCCGTCAGGACGACGAGCCAGATGCTGAAGCCGTCGACGCCGACCAGGTAGGACAGGCCGGCGGAGGCGACCCAGTCCGCCTGCTCGACCAGCTGATAGCCGGGCGCCGACGGTTCGAACGCACCGAGGACGCGCAGCGCGACCAGCAGGTCCGCGATCGCGACGACGAGCGCGAGCATCCGCGCCTGGGAGTCCGTCGCCCCACGCCAGATTGCCAGCACCGGGATCCCCACGAGCGGGAGGAAGATCAGCACGGTGAGCCAGGGGACGTTCACGACCGGAACCCCAGGATCAGGAGCAGCGCCACCGCTCCGAGCAGGAACGAGAGCGCATACGCGCGCACGAAGCCCCGCTGGATGACCGGGGCCAGGCCGGAGGCCTTCCCGACGTCCTCCCCGACCTCGTTCACGGCACCGTCGATCACCCGGTCGTCGACGGTGGTGAGCGCCCGGCCCAGACCCGTGCCCGGATGTTGGACCAGCCAGGCGTAGAGCGTGTTCAGGTAGAAGGCGTTCGAGAGCCAGCCGGCGAGCTCGGGCTGCCGCTCGGGGAAGGCCTGCCAGTTCACGCGCCCCGAGGCCCAGATCCAGAACGCCAACGCCACCGCGGCCAGCGCCAGGACCACGGCGACGACGGCGAGGACCGGCTCGGACAGGGAACCCTCCCCGTGCTCGGCGACCCCGACCGACGGCTCGAGGAAGGTCGCGAGCCGCCCCTCGGCGGTCAGGCCGAGGACCGCACCGCCCACAACGGACAGGAAGGCGAGGACCGCGAGCGGGGCGTGCATGAGCGTGGGCGCCTCGTGGGCGCGCGCCTCGTCGCGCCGCCTCCCGAAGAACGTGAGGAACAGCGGTCGCGAGATGTACAGGGCGGACAGGAACGCACCGATCGACGCGAGGACCCAGGCCAGGTCGCGCGCGCTGAGGGATGCGAACGCGACGATGTGGTCCTTGGCGAAGAAGCCGGCGAGCGGCGGGATGCCCGCGAGCGAGAGCGCCCCGATCGCGAACCAGAGGGCCGAGACCGGCATCCGCGCGCGGAGGCCGCCCATCTTCCGCATGTCGGTCTCGTCGTGCAGGCCGTGCAGGACGTTCCCGGCGGTCAGGAACAGCAGGGCCTTGTAGAACGCGTGGCAGACGAGCAGGAGCATCGCGCCGGCGTAGAAGCGCATCCCGGCCGCGAAGAACATGAAGCCGATCTGGCTCATCGTCGAGTACGCGAGCGCGCGCTTGATGTCGAACTGCCCGATCGAGGCGAGGGCCGCGTAGATCGCGCCGAGCAGGCCGACGACGAGGACCACCGTGAGCGCCGTCCCCGAAAGCTCGAACAGGACGTGCGAGCGCACGATCAGGTAGACGCCGGCGGTGACCATCGTCGCGGCGTGGATCAGGGCCGACACGGGCGTCGGGCCCTCCATCGCGTCGGGGAGCCAGACGTGCAGGGGTAGCTGCGCCGACTTGCCGACCGCGCCTGCCAGCAGCAACAACGCGATGGCGGTCGCGGTACCTTCCGCCAACCCTCCGGCGGCCTCGCCGAACACGGAGCCGAAGTCGAGCGAGCCGAACTGCACCCAGATCAGGACGATGCCGAGCAGCATCGCCGCGTCCCCGATCCTGGTCGTGACGAATGCCTTCTTCGCGGCGCTCGAGGCCGCCGGGCGTTCGTACCAGAAGCCGATCAGCAGGTACGAGCACAGGCCGACGCCCTCCCAGCCCAGGTAGAGCAGGAGGTAGTTGTCCGCCAGGACGAGCACGAGCATGAACGCGACGAACAGGTTCAGGTAGGCGAAGAAGGTGCCGACGCGCGGATCGTGCTCCATGTAGCCGACGGCGTAGACGTGGATCAGGGCGCCGACGCCCGTCACGACGAGCACCATCGTGATCGACAGCGGATCTACCAGGAACGCGACGTCGGCCGAGAACGAGCCGGAGGCGATCCAGTCCCACAGGCGCACCACGTGCTCTCGCTCCTCGGCAGGGAGCGACAGCAGGTCGAGGAGCACGGCGACGGCGACCGCGAACCCGGCGGCGACCAGGACCGAGGCCAGCCAGCCCGCGTTCGTGCCGAGACGACGCCCCCCGAACAGGTTCACCGCGGCGCCGGCGAGCGGGAGCGCGGGGATCAGCCAGACGAGGTCGAGCACGCCTACCCCCGCAACACGGTCAGGTCGTCGACGCTCGCGCTCTGCCGGCGCCGGTAGACGGTCACGATGATCGCCAGCCCGACGACCACCTCGGCGGCCGCGACCACCATCGAGAAGAAGGCGACGACCTGGCCGTTCAGGTTGTTGTGCATGCGGCTGAACGCGACGAGCGAGAGGTTCACGGCGTTCAGCTGCAGCTCGACCGACATGAAGATGATGAGCGCGTTCTTGCGCACCAGCACCCCGACCGTGCCGATCGCGAACAACATCGCCGAGACGACGAGGAAGTAGGCGATCGGCGTCGTCACGCCGCCTCCTCCTCGGCCACCCGGGAGACGACCTCCGCCCGGGTCACGCGCCGGCGTTGCCGCGCCGCCAGGACCACCACGGCGATCGCCGCCACGATCAGCAGCACCGACGTGACCTCGAACGGGAAGAAGTAGTCGCGGAACAGCACGCGCGAGATCGCCTCGGCGTTCCCGCCTCGGTTGGCGACGGCCTCGAAGCCGGCCGGCCCGAGCCTCGAGAAGCCGACGCCCGCGCGGATCGCGACGATCAGCTCGATCGCGATCCCGACGCCGAGCACGATCGCGACGACCCGCTGCCCTCGGAGCCGTTCGAGCAACGACTCCTCGCTGTCGACCCCGAGCAGCATGATGACGAACAGGAACAGCACCATGATCGCGCCCGCGTAGACGATGATCTGGACCGCGAACAGGAACGACGCACCCAGGACCAGGTAGAAGACCGCGATCGTGAAGAAGTTCAGGACGAGGAACAGCGCCGCGTGGACCGCGTTGCGCTGCAAGAGCATCGCGATCGCGCTCCCCACCGAGATCGGCCCGAACACCCAGAACACCAGGGTCTCGACCTCCATCAACCCTCCTCGGTCCCGGGGGCCGTTCCGAGTGGAGGCGGTGGCTCGAGCAGCTGCTCCTTCGTCCAGATCGCTTCCTCGCGTGATGCGAAGGAAAGCTCGTACGCGCTCGTGAGGGTGAGCGCGCGCGTCGGGCACGCCTCGACGCACAGGCCGCACATGATGCAGCGCAGGTAGTTGATCTGGTAGTCCTTCGCGTACCGCTCGCCGGGACTCACGGGGTGGTCGGGATCGTTGTCGGCTCCCTCGACCCAGATCGCATCCGCCGGGCAGGCGAACGCGCAGAGCTCGCAGCCGATGCACTTCTCGAGCCCGTCCGCGTGGGTGTTGAGGCGGTGCCGCCCGATGTGGCTTCGGGGTGGGGGCGGCTCGATCTCCTTCGGGTACTCCTCGGTCACGTCGCGCCGGAAGATCTGCTTGAAGACCGTCCCCATGCCACGGACGATCGCGCCGGTGCCGGACCCGACGTCGCGCTTCGGCCGTTCGGCGCCCGCCTCGCTCACTGGGCCCGCACCTCCTCGCTCGGCCGGCGGGTGAACAGCGGCCACAGCAGGGCGCCGGCGACGAGGGCTCCGAAGCCGATCGCGAACGCCGTGACCACCGTCTCCCGCCCGTACGCGTCGGGCAGGACGACGATCGCGCCCGTCAACAGCACCCAGAGGAGACCGAACGGGATCAGGAGCTTCCATCCGAACGACATCAGCTGGTCGTAGCGCATCCTCGGCAACGTGGCGCGGACCCACACGTACACGTAGATCACGAGCAGGATCTTCAGCAGGAACCACAGCAGCGGCCACAACCACGGGAGGAACTCCGGCGCCGGCCCGCGCCATCCGCCGAGCCACAGCGTGGTCGCGACCGCGGCGACGGTGACCACGTTCAGGTACTCGCCGAGGTAGAACATCGCGAACTTGATGCCCGAGTACTCGGTGTGGAACCCGGCGACGAGCTCGGTCTCCGCCTCGGGCAGGTCGAACGGCGGGCGGTTCGTCTCGGCGAGGCCGGCGATCAGGTAGACCACGAACGCGGGGAACTGCGGGATCACGTTCCAGACGCGGTCCTGACTCGCCACGATCTCGGACATCCGCATCGTGTCCGAGTACATGACGACCGCGACGATCGCGAGCGCCATGCCCACCTCGTAGCTGATCATCTGCGCGGAGCTTCGGACGCCGCCGAGCAGCGGGTAGTTCGAGCCGCTCGACCAGCCCGCCAGGACCACGCTGTAGACCATGAGCGAGCTCATCGCGAGGATCCACAGGATCCCGATCGACAGGTCGGCGATCTGGAACGTCACCTCCCGTCCGAACAGCTCCACGTCGGTGCCGAACGGGATGACCGCGAACGCCAGGAACGCGGGGAGCATCGCGATCACGGGCGCGATCAGGTAGACCGGCCGGTCGGCGAGCGTCGGGGTGATCCCCTCCTTGAAGAAGAGCTTGATCCCGTCGGCGAGCGTGATGAGGATGCCGCGAGGTCCGGCGCGCATCGGGCCGACACGGGTCTGCATGTCGGCGATGACCTTGCGCTCCATCCAGATCAGCAGCATCACGGAGATCAGGAGCGCGAAGAACACGATCACGACCTTCGCGACGAGCAGCACCCAGTCGAGCCAGTCCATCAGGCGGCGCCCTCGACCGCGGCGCCTTCGGCGGAGACGGCCACCGTCTCCTCGGCGGCCCCTCCCGCGACGGCCTCGGTCACCGCGGCGGTGGTGAACGAGCCGGAGAGCAGGCGGTTCGCCGCCAGGCCCGGTTGGTTGAAGGGAACGAACAGCGCGCCCCTGGCCAGATGCTCGGTGACGCGAACGGCGAGCTCGGCCTCGCCGACGTCGGTGCGGACGACCGCATGGGCGCCGTCGGACAGCCCGAGCTTCTCAGCGTCCTCCGGGTGAACCTCGAGGAACGCCTCGTCGCCGAGCGTCGCCTTCAGCTCGTCCGCGCCCTCGGACAGGCGCCCCTCGTCGACCAGGAGCGGGTAGCTCAGCAGCGTGAGCTCCCCCAGCCGCTTGGGCGGACCCGTTCCCGTCCACGCCGTCGTGCGCGTGTTCACCGTCCTCGGTTCGAGCAGACCGGCGGCCTCGGCGCGCAGGTCCTCGATCGTGCCGAACCCGAGGGGCCGGCCCATCGCCTCCGAGAGACCCGCGAAGATCTCCCAGTCGGGCCGGCTGACGCCGGCCGGCGTTCGGACCGCGGCCATCGGCTGCGGCCGGCCCTCCCAGTCCGTGAGGTGCCCCTCCCGCTCACCCCAGGCGGCCGCCGGCAGGAACGCGTCCGCGAAAGGCTCGAGCGCGCCGAGCTCCATCGACTGCACGACCCGGTGCGGGGCGTTCGAGAGCGCGCGCCGTGCGAGCTCGGCGTCGGGAACGTCGCGGAGCGGATCGGTCCCCACCAGGAAGAGGACCTCGACCTCACGAGCCGCGCACGCCTGGAGGATCTCCCGAGCCGAACGCCCGGGGACCTGCGGCACCGCGCCCCAGATCGTCTCCACCTCCGCACGCTCGGTCTCCGCCTCGACGCGGCGGCCGCCCGGAAGCAACGAGGGATGCACGCCGGTCCGCAGGGCGCCGCGATCGCCCGCGCGGCGAGGTACGAGCGCGAACCGCGCGCCGTACTTCTGCGCGGCCGCCAACGCGACGTCGACCGCGAGCGGATGTTCCGCGAGGCGGTCGCCGCACAGGACCACCGCCGCACCCTCGGCCGCTCGGAGCGCCGCCGAGGCGCGCGCCTCGAACGTCCCCTCGGGCGCGTCGCCGTCGTGGATCCGCTCCATCACGTAGGACTGGTGTTCGGGCAGGCAGAGCTCGTGCTCGGCCACATCCCACAGGCGGGTGCGCCTGGGATGGACGACGAAGACCCGCGCCCCGCAGCGGGCGGCTTTGCGGATCCGCAGGTGCAGGAGCGGGACCTCCTGCTCCGCGTCCAGTCCGACCACGACGATCGCCTTCGCACGCTCGACGTCCGTGTAGGTCGCGCCCATCGGCGACGCGGCCGACACCAGCTCCGCCGTCCCCCCGTGGAACGTGCGCCGGTGATCGAGGTCGTTCGTCCCGAAGGTCACCCGTGCGAGCTTCGAGAGGGCGTACGCGTCCTCGTCGAGCAGGCGCCCGCCGGCGAGGAACGCCACCCGGCCACCGGCCGACCACTCGGCGATGTGCGCGAACACCTCGCCGAACGACGCGGGCTCGAGGCCCCGCTCGCGGATCAGCGGCGTCGTCACCCGGCCGGGCAGGTCGCCGTGGCGGAACGCGAACCGGCCCTTGTCGCAGATCCAGGCGTCGTTCACGTCCGCGTTGTCGCGCGCCAGGACCCGGACGATCTGTCCGCGGCGCAGGTCGACCCGCACGTTGCATCCTGCGCTGCAGTGCTGGCACACCGAGTCGGCGCTCGACAGGTCGAAGGGGCGGGCGACGAACCGGTACGGCGTCGCCGTCAGGGCACCCACCGGGCAGATCTGCACGGTGTTGCCCGAGAAGGGCGAGCGGAAGTCCTGGCCCGCCCCGATCGAGACCCGTTCGCCGGCGCCGCGACCGAACAGCTCGATGAACCGGTCGCCGCTGATCTCGTCGCAGAACCGGGTGCACCGGGCGCAGAGCACGCACCGCTCGCGATCGAGGTTCACGAGCGGCGAGAGGGGGATCGGCTTCTCGAAGACGCGTTTCGGCTCCGTGTACCGGCTCTCGCCGGGGCCGAACGCCATCGCCTGGTCCTGGAGCGGGCATTCGCCGCCCCGGTCACAGATCGGGCAATCGAGCGGATGGTTCAGGAGCAGGAACTCGAGGTTCGCGACCTGCGCCCGGTGCGCCTCGTCGGAGGTGTTCTGCGTCTTCACCGCCATGCCGGCCGCGACCTCGGTCGTGCACGACGTGAAGAGCTTGCGCTGTCCCTCGATCTCGACGTAGCACTGGCGGCAGGCGCCCACGGGGTCGAGGAACGGGTGGTCGCAGAACCGCGGGATCTCGATCCCGACCTGCTCGGCGGCACGGATGATCAACGTCCCCTTCGGGACGGCGACCTCGAGTCCGTCCACCGTGAGCGAGACGAGCTCCGGCGCAGGCACGGCCGCCGTCACGCCACGACCTCCTGCAGGGCCGCGTCCTCGGACCCCGGACCGATTCCCGTGAACGGACACCGCCGCTGCTCGATGTGCGCCTCGTACTCGTCGCGGAAGTGCGCGAGGCTCGACTGGATCGGGCTCACCGCCCCGTCGGCGAGTGCGCAGAACGCCTTGAACAGGATGTTGTGGCCGAGCTCGTCGAGCAGCGGAAGATCCTCGGCCCGCCCGTAGCCCTGCTCGATCCGAGCCAGGACGCGGCTCACCCACCATGTCCCCTCTCGGCAGGGCGTGCACTTGCCGCAGGACTCGTGCGCGTAGAACTGGACGAGCCGGCGCGTCGCCTCGACGATGCAGTCCGTCTCGTCCATCACGATGATCGCCCCGGTGCCCAGCAACGAGCCCGCCGCGGCGACCGATTCGAAGTCCAGCGCGACGTCGAGGTGCTCTTCGGTCAACATCGGTGTCGAGGAGCCACCCGGGGTCCACGCCTTCAACCGCTTGCCTCCGAGCACGCCGCCCGCGTGCTCGTCCAACAGCGTGCGGAGCGGCGTCCCCATCGGCATCTCGTAGTTGCCGGGGCGCTCCACCTTGCCCGAGATGCTGAAGAGCTTGGTCCCGGGCGACTTCTCCGGACCGATCGCCGCGAACCACTCCGCGCCGTTCGTCATGATCGAGGGCACGTTCGCGAGCGTCTCCACGTTGTTGATCACGGTCGGGGACGCATAGAGGCCCTCGACGGCGGGGAACGGGGGCCGGAGCCGAGGCTGCCCCCGGTACCCCTCGAGGGAGGAGAGCAGCGCGGTCTCCTCGCCGCAGATGTACGCGCCCGCGCCCCGATGGAGCACGACGTCGAGCGCGAAACCGGTGCCGAGCACCGATGCGCCGAACACCCCGGCCGCGTACGCGTCCCGGAGCGTGGCGTCGAGGATCCGCCCCGGCCACAGGAACTCGCCGCGGCAGTACACGAACGCGGTGTGGCTCTGGACCGCGTACGCCGCGATCGCCATCCCCTCGAGGAACCGATGGGGCTCACGCTCGACGATCTCGCGGTTGCTGAAGGTGCCGGGCTCGGACTCGTCGAAGTTCGCCACCACGTACGTCGGCTTGCCCGTGTCCTGCGGCACGAACGACCACTTCACGCCGGTCGGGAACCCGGCTCCCCCGCGCCCGCGCAGGCCGGAGGCCTTCACGACGTCGATGACCTCGGGCGGGCTCATCGCGAGGGCCGCGCGCAGCCCCTCGTAGCCGCCCCTGGCCCGGTACCCGTCGAGGCCGAACACCTCGGGGTCGTCCCAGGTCGCGGTCACCACCTTGGTCTGCGTCACGCGCTCTCCTCCACCCCGGCGAGGACGCGCGCCGCCTCGCGGAAGTCGCGCGGGGCCGTGCCCCTCGACGGTTCGGGAACGCCCCCGTCCCGAAGCGACGCGACGAGCTCGCGCATCCGGTCGGGGGTCACGCGGTCGTGGTTCGCGAAGTCGATCTGCACGAGCGGCGCCGCGTCACAGGCGCCGAGGCACTCCTCCTCGTGGACGGTGAACATCCCGTCGTCGGAACGCTCCTGTCCCTGCTCGACCCCGCAGGCCTCGTGCGCGGTCTCGAACACGTCGTTCGCACCTCGGAGCGCACAGGACAGGTTCGTGCACACCGAGATCACGTGGGTCCCGGTCGGCCGCAGCCGCAGCATCGTGTAGAAGGAGGCGACGGCCTCGACCTCGGCGGTCGTGATCCCGAGGAGGTCCGCCACCTCCCGGAGGCCGTCCTGGGTCACCCAGCCCTCGACGGACTGGACCAGGTACAGGAGCGGGAGGATCGAGGACCGCTCGCGGCCGGCCGGGTACCGGCCCTTCACGCGTTCGGCCGCCTCGCGGAGCTCGGGCGGGAGCACGCTCATCGGCGACCCATCTCGCTCACCGGTCGACGCCGCCCATCACCGGATCCACGCTCGCGATCGTGGCGATCGTGTCCGCCACGAGCCCGCCCCGGACCATCTGCGGCACCGCCTGTAGGTTGACGAACGATGGATCTCGGATCTTCACGCGGTACGGGGTGTGCCCGCCGTCCGAGACCACGTAGTAGCCGAGCTCGCCCCGGGGGGACTCGACCGGGACGTACACCTCGCCGCTCGGGACCGAGACGCCTTCGGTCACCATCTTGAAGTGGTGGATCAGCGCCTCCATCGACTCCTCCATGATGTGCGTGACGTACGCCTCGGAGTTGCCGATGCCGTCGGGCCCGACCTCGAGCTGCGCCGGCCAGCGGACCTTCGGATCCTCGATCATCACCGGGCCCGGCTCGCGGAGCCGCTCGAGGCACTGGCCGACGATCGCGAGCGACTGCCGCATCTCCTCGATGCGGACCTCGTACCGTGCGAAGCAGTCCTGCCCGTCATGGGTGACGACGTCGAACTCGTAGGTCTCGTAGCCCGAGTACGGCTCGTCGCGGCGGACGTCGGTCCCGATGCCGGAGGCACGGAGGACGGGTCCCGTCACGCCGAGGGCGAGCGCGTCCTCCGCCGGGAGCGGGCCCACCCCCACGTTGCGCTGCCGCCAGATCGGGTTGTTCGTGAGCAGTCGCTCGTACTCGTCGATCCGGCCGGGCATCATGTTCAGGAAGTCCGCGATGCGATCCGTGCCGCCCTCGGGCAGGTCCATCAGGACGCCGCCGATCCGGATGTAGGCATGGTTCATCCGCAGGCCGGTGGCGGCCTCGAAGACGTCGAGGATGACCTCGCGCTCGCGGAAGCCGTAGAGCATCACCGAGACCGCTCCGAGCTCCAGCCCGCTCGTCGCGAGCCAGACCAGGTGCGAGGAGATGCGGTTCATCTCGCAGAACAGGACGCGCAGGACCCGCGCGCGCGGCGGCGCCTCGACCCCGAGGAGCTTCTCGGCGGCCAGGCAGTAGGCGAGCTCGTTGAAGAACGGCGAGAGGTAGTCCGCGCGCGTGACGAACGTGACGCCCTGCTGCCAGGTCCGGTACTCGATGTTCTTCTCGATCCCGGTGTGCAGGTAGCCCACGATCGGCTTGCAGGAGAGCACCGTCTCGCCGTCGAGCTCCAGGAGCAGCCGGAGCACCCCGTGGGTCGAGGGGTGCTGGGGCCCCATGTTGATGATCATCGTCTCCCGGCGCGGCTCATCCGCGGCGGCCGCCTCGGTCCGGGGCTCCACGCTCACGTGGTCCTCCGGTCGACGGGCGGGATGAAGGCGCCGTGGAACCTCGTGTCGACGCCGCCGAGCTCTTCGGTCTTGCGCAGCGGGTATCCCTCCCAGTCGTCGGGCAGCAGGATGCGCCGGAGGTCGGGATGACCCTCGAACTCGATCCCGAAGAAGTCGTAGGTCTCGCGCTCGTGCCAGTTCGCGGTGGGGAAGGCCGCGGTCACCGACGGGACGCGGGGGTCGTCCTCCGACAGGCCGACCTTCACGCGCAGACGGTGCTTGTCCCCGGTCGAGTAGAGCTCGTACACGACCCAGAACCGCGGATCGCGACCCGGCCAGTCGGTCGCCGTCAGGCTCGCCAGGGAGTCGAGCCCCAGCTCTCGGCGGAAGCCATCGAGGGTCTCGGCGAGCTCGTCCCGTCCGACGACGACCGTGACCTCGTCGCGCGCGAGGGCGACATCGCGTCCCATCGCTCGAACCCGGTCCGCGAGCTCCGGGGCCTTCACGTGAGGTGACCCTCCGTGCGGACCTTCTCGTGCAGTCGGAGGATCCCGTACATCAGCATCTCGGGCTTGGGCGGGCAGCCCGGGACGTAGATGTCCACCGGGACGATCGTGTCGACGCCCTGGACGACCGCGTAGTTCGTGAACATCCCGCCCGCCGAGGCACAGACGCCCATCGAGATGACCCACTTCGGCTCGGGCATCTGGTCGTAGACGGTGCGCAGGACCGGCGCCATCTTCTGGCTGACGCGTCCGGCCACGATCATCAGGTCGGCCTGGCGCGGGGATGCCCGGAACAGCTCCATCCCCCAGCGGGACAGGTCGTAGTCGCCGGCCCCCGTCGCCATCATCTCGATCGCGCAGCACGCGAGGCCGAAGGTGACCGGCCACATCGACTGCTTGCGCGCCCAGTTGACGGCCCGCTCGACGGTCGTGAGCAGGAGCCCGCGCTTGAGCTCCTGTTCCTCGTCCTCGGCCGTCCGGCCGGTCCCGAACCCCTCGAGGCGCTCAACCGGCACGAGCCAGCTCCTTGCGTTCGGCGACCTCGGACACCGGGGGGGCGAGCTCCTCGCCGCGCTCCCAGTCCAGGCCGCCGCGCTTCCACACGTACACGTAGGCCACGAAGACGAGGCCGATGAACACGGCCATCTCTACGAGCCCGAAGACCCCGAGGGCGCGGAACCCGACCGCCCACGGGAACAGGAAGATCACCTCGACGTCGAAGATGATGAACAACATCGCGACCACGTAGAAGCGCACGCTGAACCGTTCGCCCTTCGGCAGCCGCTCCGGTTCGATCCCGCATTCGTACGGCGCCAGCTTCGCGGGCGTCGGCCGGTGTGGACGCAGCAGGGCCGATGCCGCGAGGGACAGCACGGCGAACGCGAAGGCGAGGGCGGCGAGGATCAGGACCGGCAGGTACTCGGACAGCTCGCCGGCCGAGATCATCGATCCGTCCCTACGACGCCCGCGCCAGTCGCTCGAGCGCGAACAGCAGCCGGTCCTGGGCGTCGCCCTTCCGACCATCCGTGAGGTTGCCCATCAGGCGAAGCAAGAACCGCATGAGCCAGGCCTGCGGAAGCCCGTAGTCCGTGAGCGCCCGCATCACGCTCGGATGGCCGATCGCGCGCACGAAGTGGTTCCCGAGGTGGTAGTAGCGCCCGTACCGCTCGCGCAGCATCGTGGGGTACAGGTGGGCGATCGCCGGCCGGTCCTGCACGAGGGCGTCGTGCACGAGCTCGGCCGCGAGCTCGCCCGACTCCATCGCGTACGCGATCCCCTCGCCGTTGAACGGGTTCACGAGGCCCGCCGCGTCGCCGACGAGGAGCATCCCGGGGAGCGCGGGCGGCGTCCGCGAGAGGCCCATCGGCAACGGACCCGAGAGCACCGCGCCCTCGGCCGTCGCCTCGTTCACGTTCCAGGCGGGCGGCAACATCCGCCAGAACGCGTCGAACACGCCGTGCGCGGACTTGCCCTTGAAGTCGCGGAACGTGTTGAGGAGCCCGGCGCCGAGGTTCACCGAGCCGTCCGGCATCGCGAACAGCCACCCGTACCCCGGCATGATCGCCTCGCCGTCCCACAGGTCCATCCACACCTCGAGCCAGGGGCCCGGATGCCGGTCGATCCGGTAGTAGCGGCGCGCCGCGATGCCGAGCGGCTTCGACGCGTCCCGTTGCACGCCGGCCTGCGATCCGAACCGAGAGGACGCGCCGTCCGCGGCGATCACGAAGCGCGCGCGGACGGTGGCCGGGGCCGCGTCGTCCACGCCCCTGATCCGCGCACCCGTGATCCATCCGTCCTCGCTGATCGGCTCGAACGCTTCGGTGCGCTCCATGAGTCGCGCGCCCGCCTTCTCCGCGTTGCGCGCGAGGAGCTCGTCGAACTCGGAGCGCGTCATCAGCAGACCGAACGAGGGGAAGTCCTCGAGCTCGGGCCAACGCAGCTCGAGCGTCGTCCGACGCGAGTGGATCCGGAGGCCCTCGTGCCGCTCGAACCGTGGATCGTCGACGTCGATGCCGAGGCGGCTGAGGCTGCCCAGCGCGCGCGGTGTGAGACCGTCCCCGCACACCTTCTCTCTGGGGAACGCGGCCTTTTCCACCATGAGCACGTCGAGGCCGTGTCGGGCGAGGTGGTACGCCGCCGTGGAACCACCGGGACCCGCGCCGACGATCAGGGCGTCCACGTCGATGATCGCGTCAGCCGGGATCGACAACGGCTCCCCCCACAGCTTGTGAAAACTTTCACAAAGGATGCTACCGTTCGCGCAACTCCGCACCAACCCTATGTCCGGCTTCGACGGGCGGGCAAGCGAGGCACGGACGAGCCGGCGATCATCCTCCTCGAGCGTGATCCCAGGCGGCGATCCCATCGGGCACGATCCGCAGGAAGCCCAGCCCCCGGATCTCCTCGGAGAACCGTCCGAACCCGCTGCCCCCGAGCAGCGGCCGGTACTTCTCGTGCCACGCGGAGATCGGCGCACGCATCTCGTCCTGCTCCGCGCGCAGGACCCGGGCGGAGCCGACGATCTCGATGCCCGCCAGCTCGACCCAGGCTCGCCCGATGTCGATGGTGACCGCGATGCGCGGATCGGCCGCCGCGTTCGCCCACGTCCGGCCCTCCACACGGGTCGACACGTAGAGCGCGTCTTCGGGCCACACGAACCAGAGGGGCACGACGTGCGGCGAGCCGTCCGGGTTCAGCGTCGCGACGGCGAGCGAGGGAAGGCTCCCGAACATCCGGCGTGCGGCCACGACGTCCACGCCCGAGGTTCGCATCAGGCGGCCTCCGGCAACCGGAGCAGTCCGGCGAGCTCCACGAGCGCCGCCACGGCATCCGGCTCGAGCGCGGCATCGGCGAGCGCGCGTTCGGCCCGTGTGACGTGCCGGTCGATGTCCGCCGCGGCTGCGGGCGGCGCGTCGCCGTCGAGCACGTCGTCTCGAAGCTGGAACGCCGCGCCCACCGCGCCCGCGTACGAGCGGAGCCGGTCCGTCGCGGCCGGGTCGGCGTCCGCGAGCACGGCGCCGATGAGGACCGGACCCTCCGCCGTGTAGGACGCGGACTTCAGCTCGGCCACCCGAGCGGGGTCGGCCGCACCGGAGACGTCGAGGAACTGGCCGGCCGCCATCTCGGCTCGCGTCGCGTCGAACAGATCCATCGCGGGCTCGAGCCGGTCGAACGCGAACCCGCTGGTGCGGATCGCCTGCTCAGACAGCACGAGTGCGAGGTCGCCCACCACGATCGCCGCCGCCGTCCCGAACGCGTCGGGGTCCGTCCCCTCCGGAGCCCGCTCCGCGAACCGGACGTGCGTCGCCGGCACACCCCGGCGTTCCAGATCGCGATCGATCACGTCGTCGTGGACCAGGGCGGAGGTGTGCAGCAGCTCGAGGGCCGCGCAGACCCGCAGGATCGGCTCGCCCTGTTGCCCACCCGCCGCTCGATACGACCAGGAGCACAGGGCGGGACGGAACCGCTTGCCGCCGGCGTCCAGGAGCCGGACGAGCTCGTCGACCAGGACCGCGGCGGTCAGGTCCATCGTCGCCAGCTCGGCGCGGCGCTCCCGGAGGAAGGCGGCGAGCACGGGATCGACCCGTGACCGGACGTCCTCGAGCGCGGCGGAGCGGACGATGGGCTCCGTCGCGGGCGGATCGGAGCTGCGGGTGTCGGGCACGCCCGCAGTATCGCAACCGGAGCCGCTCCCGCGGGGGCGCACGCTGCTATGGTGGCCGCGAGCCGCCGCGCGAGCACACATGACCCGTTTCCAGAAGCTCACGATCGCGACCACCGCCACGACCGTGTTGCTCATCGCGGCCGGCGGCCTCGTCCGCGCCACGGACTCGGGGCTGGGGTGCCCCGGCTGGCCCACGTGCTTCGGCCGCTGGATCCCGCCGCTCGAGTACCACGCGATCATCGAGTACTCGCACCGGCTCCTGGCGAGCGTGGCGGTGGTGCTGATCGGGATCCAGGCCGTCGTCGCGTGGCGCACGTACCGCCGGGTACCGCAGATCGTCCGGCCGGCGCTCGCGGCGGTCGTCCTCGTGCTGGTCCAGGCGGCGCTCGGCGGGATCGTCGTCGAGGGCGGCCTCGAGGCGACGCTGGTCACGCTGCACTTCGCGACCGCGATGACGCTGCTCGCCGTCCTCGTGAACATCACGGCGAACTCCTTCTGTTACGTGAAGCTCCCGACGAAGGGACCTGCGATCGGCGGCTCGGACCCGGCCTTCGCCCGGCTCACGATCTGGACGGCGGCGGCCGCGTTCGTGCTCCTCATCGCCGGCGCGTACGTCCGGGCCGAGGAGGCGGGCCTCGCGTTCCCGGACTGGCCGCTGATGGACGGGAGCCTCGTCCCGGCGCTCGAAGGGGTGGGCACGCTGATGTTCCTGCACCGCGTGCTCGCGCTGGTCGTGCTCGCGCTCGTCATCTGGGTCGCGATCCGTGCTCGCACGATGGAGCACCGGTCGAAAGACCTGGTGATCCTGTCGACGATCACGCTCGCGCTCTACGTCGCGCAGGTCCTCGTCGGGGCGGCGAACGTCTGGTCGCGGCTGTCCGCGGCGAGCGTCACGGCGCACGTGGTGTTGTCCGCGTTGATCTGGGGTGTCCTCGTCGCGATCGCGACGGTGAGCCGCCGCTTCGCGGCGCACGGGCGACAGACCGCCGAGGGCGACGTGCGCTCGAACGGCAAGCGATCGTCGCTGCGCGAGACCACCGCCGCCTACTTCCAGCTCACGAAGCCGCGGATCATCGTCCTCCTGCTCATCACCACGGTGCCGGCGATGATGCTCGCGGAGCGCGGATTGCCGTCGCTCGTGCTGATCGTCGCCACGCTCGTCGGCGGCACGATCGCCGCCGGCTCGGCGAACGCGATCAACTGCTACCTCGACCGCGACATCGACGAGGTGATGCGCCGGACCCGGAAGCGGCCGCTCCCCTCGCACCGGATCGCCCCCGAGCGTGCGCTGGCGTTCGGCTACGTCCTCGGGACCATCTCGTTCCTGTTCCTGGCGATGACGGTGAACATGCTGGCGGCCGCCCTCGCGCTCTCCGCGATCGCCTTCTACGTCTTCGTCTACACGATGTGGCTCAAGCGCTCGAGCGTGCAGAACATCGTGATCGGCGGGGCCGCCGGAGCCGTCCCGGCGCTCGTCGGATGGGCCGCGGTCACCGGCACGGTGGGGCTGCCCGCGTGGGTCCTGTTCGCGATCGTGTTCGTGTGGACGCCGCCGCACTTCTGGGCGCTCGCGATGCGGTACAGCGGCGACTACCGCGCGGCCGGAATCCCGATGCTTCCCGTCGTCCGCGGCCCCGAGGAGACGCGCAAGCAGATCCTCCTGTACTCGCTCGTCCTGTTCGGGACGTCGCTCCTGTTGGTGCCCGTCGCTTCGATGGGGTTCGTCTACACGGCGGCGGCCGTCGTGCTCGGTGGCTGGTTCGTGTGGCGAGCGCTGCGGCTGTGGCGCGGGACGTCGCCGGGCGAGTCCATGCGTCTGTTCCGCTTCTCGATCGCCTACCTCGCCCTGCTGTTCGCCGCCGTCGCGGCCGACGCGGCCCTCGTCGCCTGACCGGCTTCAGTCCGCGAAGACCCGGTTCCAGTCCTGCCGCACGCTCACCACGGTCCAGTCGTCGGCGCCGGCCCGCTCCAGCGCGGCTTCCGCGCCAGCCGTGTAGTCGAACTCGCGCGCGGCGTCGTCGTGTCGGACGAGCAGGCTGAGCGATGGGCGCGTCGGATCCACGGCGTAGCGGAGCATCGGGATGTCCCCGTTCGAGTTCCCCGCCGCGAGGACCGGCCGTCGTCCCACGCGGCTCCAGATGCGCACCGGCTTCGCCGGCCCGTCGTCCAGGACATCGGGCTTGGCCGTGTGCACGATCTGCGCCGCCTCGTCGCCGTCCCGGTACTCGAGCGCGACCGAGCTCCCGATCACCCGGTCCGGCGGGATCCCGTACATCTCCTGGCTGATCGTCCGCATGAAGTCCCGGCCTCCGCCCGAGGCGATGTAGTTCACGAATCCGTTGGCCTCGAGATACGTGAGCAGCTCGATCATCGGAAGGTAGGCGCATGCCGTGTACGGCCGCCCGAGCGTCGGGTGGCGCCTTGCGTGCATGAACTCGGTCGCGATGGCGGCGAACTCCTCGATCGTGTTGCCTTCATACGCTTGAAGCAGGCCGGCCGCCAGCACCTGCAGATCGCTGTCGTCGCCGGCGTAGTGTTTCGTCAGGACGCCGCCCAGCCAGCCGTAGTCCTTCTCGACCACGGCCTTCCACGGCATCCTCCCGGCCAGAGAAGGATCTGCCGCAGCCATCTCCGCGAGCCGCCGGAAAAGGAAGTCGGCCTGGATCGGCATCGGCTGCTCGCACCAGAGCGTGCCGTCGTTGTCGAAGACGGCGACGCGCTCCTCGGGCGGGACCACGTTCGCCGCCGACTCCACGAACTCGACGATCGAGCGGCGCGTCGAGGTGTCGCTCCAGGAGGGGAGAACGTCGCCCACGACCGCTCCTCAGGCCTTGTTGGCCGGCTTCTGGATCTCCGCCATCACCTTCTCGAGGTTGAACGACGCCGGCGTCATCCGCGGCGGGAACTCGCGGAAGCTCTGGAGCCACTGCCCGACGTACGCGGCCGCCGGCACGAGGAGGAAGGCGTGGTGGATGTGCCAGCGCTGGTACTCGATGCCCTCGGGGCCCCGCCCGAACGGATCCGCCCGCAGCTGGTACATCATCGGCGCGCGGAGCTCGACGAACGGCTCCGCCCAGACGCTAAACCCAATCGCGCGCTGCTCGCGGAACACGACCTTCCAATCGTTGTAACGCAAGGCGAGCATGTCGCCGTCGTCCGACCAGTACAGGAACTCCTTGCGCGGCCACTCGTCTGCCTCGCCCCGGAAGGCCGGCAGCAGGTTGTAGCCATCGAGACGGACCTTGAACTCCTTGTCCCCGACGGTGTGTCCCTTCATGCACTTCTGGGCGATGTCGGGGTCGCCGGCAGCTGCCAGGATGTCGTCAGGAGATCTTCGTGTGCGCAGATCTCGTTGACGACCGAGCCCGGCTCGATGACGCCGGGCCAGCGGATCAGCATCGGCACGCGGAACCCGCCCTCCCAGTTCGTGGCCTTCTCGCCCCGGAACGGCGTCGAGCCGCCGTCAGGCCAGCTCAAGACCTCGGCGCCGTTGTCGGTCGAGTAGACGACGATCGTGTTGTCGGTGATCCCGAGCTGGTCGAGCTTGTCGAGCAGCTTCCCGACGTGACCGTCGTGCTCGACCATGCCGTCGGGGTAAACCCCGAGACCGGTCTTGCCCTGTGAGCTCTTCTTGAGGTGGGTAAAGACGTGCATCCGCGTCGTGTTGAACCAAACGAAGAACGGCTGGTCCTTCTTGGCGGCCTTGTCGATGAAGTCGAGCGCGCCGGCGAGGAACTCCTCGTCGACCGTCTCCATCCGCTTGCGGGTCAACGGCCCCGTGTCCTCGATCTTCTGCTTCCCGACGGGCCCGAAGTGCGTTGTCTCCTTCGGATCGTCCTTCTCTTTCGCCCACGTGTGGAGGACACCTCGCGGACCGAACCGCTCACGGAAATTGGGGTACTCGTCCGGTTTCGGGTAGTCCGGGTGCTCCGGCTCCTCCTCGGCGTTCAGGTGGTAGAGGTTGCCGAAGAACTCGTCGAACCCGTGCACGGTCGGCAGGTGCTCGTTGCGGTCGCCCACGTGGTTCTTGCCGAACTGACCGCAGACGTACCCCTGCGGCTTGAGCAGGTCGGCGATCGTGGGGTCGAGGCCACTCAGCCCCTCCTTCGCGCCGGGCAAGCCGACCTTCGTCAACCCTGTCCGGATCGGGGACTGTCCGGTGATGAAGGCGGCCCGGCCGGCCGTGCACGACTGCTGTCCGTACCAATCCGTGAACATCGCACCTTCACGGCCGATCCGGTCGATGTTCGGCGTGCGATAGCCCATCGAGCCGTGGTTGTAGGCGCTGACGTTCCACCAACCGATGTCGTCGCCAAAGATCACGAGGATGTTCGGCGGCCTGGTCGCGCGGGGGTCTCGGCCCGAGGCGTGGTCGCGGGTCGCCTGGGCGTGGGTCTCGCCGTCCTACGCTTCGCGGTCGTCCGCTTCCCGGTCGCCCGCTTTGTCGCTGCTCGCTTGCTCGGCATCAGGCGCTCTCCTTCCTCGTGTCGTGGCCGTCGCCCGCTTCCTTGGGGGCCCGGAGGACGCAGCGGAAGCCGAGGTGTGCCATCGACGAGTCGATCTGTTGCGCCTGCCGCGCGGCCGGCCGGTATCGGAGGCAGTAGTTCGGCGCGCACAGATGCGAGCCGCCCTTGCTGACGCGGCGAGGGATGTGTTCACCGGGCTGCCCGAGCCCGTAGCTCTCGTCCCGAGAGGTCACGCGCGGGTTCACCGGGACGCAGCACGGACTCTGCACGTCGTCGGGATGGCCCGGCGTGTACCAGTCGGCGGTCCACTCCCAGACGTTGCCCGTCATGTCGTACAGGCCGTAACCGTTCGGCGGGAAGCGGCCGACAGGGGACGTCCCTTCGTAGCCGTCGAGCTTCAGGTTCTGCCACGGGAACTCGCCCTGCCAGGTGTTGGCCATCGCCTTGCCGTTCGGGAAGTGCTCGTCGCCCCACGCGAACACGGCGCCCTCGAGCCCCCCTCGCGCGGCGAACTCCCACTCGGCCTCGGTCGGCAGCTGCTTGCCGGCCCAGGCGGCGAACGCCTCGGCGTCCTCGAACGCGACGTGGACGACGGGGTGCTGCCCGAGACCCCTGATCGTCGTGCCCGGGCCGCCCGGCCGCTTCCAGCTGACGCCGGGGACGTACTCCCACCAGTTGCGATAGTCGTTCAAGTCCACTGGACCGGCCGTCTTGCGGAACAGCAGCGATCCCGGGACGAGGAGTTCCGGATCCGCATCGGGGAACTGCGCGGGGTCGAGCGGACGCTCGGCCACCGTCACGTAATCGGTCTCGCGTACGAACCTGCGGAACTCCGCCACGGTCACCGGATGCTCGTCGATCCCGAAGCCATCGACATTCACGCGATGGACCGGGCGCTCCTCCGGGTAGAAGTCGTCCGAGCCCATCTGGAACGCTCCACCGTCGATCCAACGCATGTCTTCTGTGTTCGTCTCGCCGGGTCGAACGCTCCTCGTCGACATGAGGCCGACCGGCGGTCGAGCGTCATAGGCTCTCGATGCGTTCATCGACGATCGTGCCCTTGCGGCTTCTTCATGGGCCTCCCCTTCCATGCGCCGGCCGGCTGGCGAGTCTCGCACCGCGTATCACGGTAGAGCAACTCGAGCGTTTCGCAGGCAATGATCGGCGCAAGTTCAAACGCCGAGCGCGTCGCCGACGACGAACCCGAGGCCGGACGTGACCGCATGCGACCACGACGACGGCCCACATCCCGACGAGCTTGGGCCACTTCCATCCCTCCTTGGCGAGGTCGGCCGAGGGCGCGAGCGCCTGCGGGATGTTCGAGACCCAGACCGCGGCGAGGAACGAGGCGCTGATCGCCTGGCCCGTCGCGAGCTGGATCCCGAAGATGAGGGACTCGGGGACGACGTCTACGGCGCCGGCGACGATCCCGAGCGGCGAAGGCCCCGAGCCGCCCTCACCGCCGAACTTCGCCTCGACGATCCGGTCGCTCACGACGAAGACGGCGGCGCCGATCAACCGCTAGATCGCCAGATCGGTGAGGCTGTGGAGCCCTGTCCCTCCGGGATCAGGTCGAATGCGATCGCGCTGATGAGCGCGCCCGCGCCGAACCCCGCGAGGGCGCCGATGACCTTCGACGGGAGCGTGACCCGTAGACGACGAGCCCGCTCAGGACGAGCGCCGATTGCGCGACGGCTCCCAGCAGCAGGGCTTCGAGCACGATCGGAGTCGTCGCTCGGCGACTACTGGCGAGCCATCACTCTGCGGAACCGCTCGTAGGGCGAGATAAGGTGGTCGAGATCCTCGGCCGCCTGGATCGGAAGCACCTGGCGCCCGCGCTCGTCCTTCAAACGCAGATCTCCACTGCTCCGATCGTCCTCGACCTAACTAAACCTCGAGCGTCGCTTTCTTCTTCATGGCCTCGAACTCCTCGGCCGTGATCGATCCCTCGTCGCGCAGCTTCGCGAGCTTCGCGACCTCATCGGCGGCGGAGTAGCCGGAGGCGCGCCGCTCACGCTCCTGCATCTCCGCAGCCATCTGACGGTCCTGCTCGGTCATCTTCGGGCGCGCGATCACGTAGATCAGGATCCCGAGCAGCGGCAAGACGATGATCAGCAGGAGCCATCCGGCCTTGGCACCGCCGGACAGATCGTTGCGGCGGAAGATGTCGCCGAAGATGGCGATGAACATCCAGATGACCATGAACCAGAAGAAGAACGCGAGCATCGTCCACAGCACTTCGCCGAGCCCGTACTCCGCAAGCATCGCAACCCCTTTCCCTGGATAGCCGGGAGGCCGCCTGGTTCGGCGGCCTCGGCGGCACTCGCGGAACCTAGACCTCCAGCATGGCCTTCTTCTTCATCGACTCGTACTCCTCGGCCGAGATCGAGCCCTCGTCGCGAAGCTTCGCCAGCTTTGCGATCTCCTCGGCCGACGAATAGCCCGATGCGCGAGCCTCGCGCTCTCGCGCCTCGGTCATCATCCGCTTGTCCTGCTCGGTCATCTTCGGCCGGGCGATCATGTAGATCAGCAGTCCGAGGAACGGCAGGATGAAGAACAGGACGATCCAGCCCGCCTTCCCCCAACCGGACAGATCCTCGCGGCGGAACACATCGGCGAAGACGCCGATGAACACCCAGATGATCATGAACCAGAAGAAGAAGGCGAGCATCGCCCACAAGACTTCACCGAGGTTCACGCTTGGCTCCTTTCTCCCCCGCACCATCACGGGCCGAAGCGCGAGCCTACACCAACCCCTCCGTGCCTGCAGAGGTCGGCTCAGGTGCGACCGCGGCCGCCAGCTCCGGGTCGACGGACGGCTCCTCGGAGCCCCGCCTGAACGCCTTGCGGAGCCATCCGCGGCTCGAATGCAGAGCCCGGCCTCCCTTCCGCAACCAGGAGTCCTCGTCTTCCGACTTCACGACGACGACCTTCTCCTCGACGTGCGTCATCTCAGTCTCGACCACCTCGTGGCGCTGGATCCACAGGGACCCCGCCGCCTGAACGGTCGCCGCGAACGGCAACGCGAGGAACGCCCACAAGAGCCCGCCGATCGCGCCTCCCGCGAGCGCCGCCCCGAAGGCGACCGCCGGATGCAGCTGCATCGTCTTGCCCTGGATCTTCGGCGCGAGCAGGTAGTTCTCGACCTGCTGGTAGATCAACACGTAGATCAGCAGGACCAGCGTCCCGTCCCAACCGACGGTGATGAACGCCACGATGAGCGGCACGATCGCCGCGATGTAGGTGCCGACGATGGGGATGAACTCCGCGACCACGCCCTGGAACAGCGCCAACGCCGCGGCACCCGGCACCCCGACGATACGCAGCATGATGTAGAACAGACCGCCGTTGACCACCGCCAGGAGCGACTTGCCGTAGAAGTAGCCGCCCGTCTTCTCGATCGCCGCTTCCCAGATCGACAGGAACTCCTCCTGCTTCTTCCTCGGGAAGAACGAGAGCACCGACCGCTTGAACTTCGGCGCCTCGGCGACCATGTAGAAGATGAACATCCCGACGGTGAACGCCGCGAAGATCCCGCCGACGAGCGACGCCGTGAACCCGAGGAGCACCGAGAGCGGCGACTCCGACGAGGCTTCGAGCGAGGACGTCGCCTCCTGCGAACCGCTCTGCAGCGACTCGGTCGACACGTCGATCCCCAGCGTGTCCGAGGCCCACGCCTCGAACTCCTGCGCCGCCTCGGGGAGCTGTTCCGCGATCGTGGCCGCAGCCCGCAGCAGGGTCGGTACGAAGATGAGGACCAGGACCACCATCAGCAGGAACACGAGGGCGAGGAGGAGACCGGTCGCCGAGCCACGCCTCCACCCCCGCTTGTCGTGCAGCCAGTTGACGGCCGGCTCCAGCGCGAAGGAGAAGAACAGCGCGAGGACGATGTAGAACACCACCGTCTGCAGGACGCCGAGCAGCAACAGGCCGACCCCGACGGCGACGACGACGGCGATCGTCCACACGATCGTCGGCCGCACCCAGGGTGGTGGGGTCTTCGCCGCTCGCGCTGGCTCCAGGTCCCCCTCGACGAGGACCGCCACGGATCCGGCCGGCAGGTCGGCCGTCGGGCGCAGGACCACCGATCCCTCGTCGGCGTCGACCTCGTCCGTGTCGGGGGCTTCGTCCCTCGGCGGCTTGAGCCAGCCCCACACCACGACGGCTCCGGCGAGCGCCGCCAGCGCGACGGCGATCGGCTTCCACCAACCCGAACCGCCGTCTTCGTCCCCGAGTTCCTCAGGCATCTCGCCGCTCCTGGCGTGCGCACGTCACGCCCGACCGCGCGAGCCTACCCCCAACCCCGTCTGGAACGCGGACCTCGGCGCCGGTTCACGCGCGGCGGTCGTCGAGATGGGTCTACAGTCCAGCCGATGGTCGAACCTGTCGTTCCGGCGTCGCGATCTGGCGACATACGTCTGCCCAGTGCCGGCTGGCGGCGGCGACCGGCGGGGGAGCCGCCCCCCTTGCCGCGAGGGGTCGGATGGCGGGGATGGGCTTGGGCGACCGGCGCTCTGCTCCTGGTCGGCGTGCTCCTACGCACGGTGATTCGATCCCGAAGAGGTCGAGCAGGCCTTGCTCCGATGGTTCGAGGATCTCCGAACCCCGCTCCTCGTCGACGTCGCGAACGCCCTCGACGCACTGACCGAGCCCGTCGTCATCTGGATCATCCGCGTCGCCGTGGTCCTCGTGGCCGCCTTCTACAAGCGCTGGCGACACATCGTGACGTTCCTCGCGTTACTGATCGTCGTGGACTTCATCGTCACGCTGCTGAACATCGATCGCCCGCCCCCACCCGGTGTCACCGTGCTCGCCCCCGACGCGGACACCACCTTCCCGTCGCTCGCGGTGGCGTCCCTCTCGGTGACCCTGTTCGGCGCCGTCATGGTGCTGGTGCCCGCCGGTCCATGGCGCCGGCGGGCGCGCGCCGGGGTGTTCGTTCTGATCGCCCTCGTCGTCCTCGCCCGCATGCTCCTCGGGGCCGAATACGCTATGGACGGCATCTACTCACTGCTACTCGGCTGGCTGACCACCGGCTTCGCGTTCGCGTTCTTCGTGCCCGAGGACGTGTTCCCCGTCTCGTACGGGCGCGGCGGCAAGAGTGCCCACCTGGACCTCGGCGGGGCACGAGGTGAGGCGATCATCCAGGCCGTACACGATCAGCTGGGATTCACGGTGGCCGAGATCGAGCCGTTCGGCCTCGCCGGCTCGGGAGGCTCAAGCCCGCTTCGGATGCGGGTCGAGGAGGTCGATGGGCACCTGTTCGGCAAGATCTACTCGACGAGCCACTTGCGCGCCGACCGCTGGTACAAGCTCGGGCGCACGATCCTGTACGGACGACTCGAGGACGAGGTCCCGCTCGGCTCCGTCCTCCGGCTGACGCTCTACGAGGACTACGCGCTCCGACTCCTCGACGACATCGGAATCCGTGTCGCGAAGACCTATGGCGTCGTCGAGCTCACCCCCGACCGCGAGTACATGCTCGTGACCGAGTTCTTCGCGAACGCGAAGACGCTCGGCGACTCCGAGGTCGACGACGCCGATCATCGACGAAGGGATGGATCTCGTCGAGCGGCTGTGGCGAGCCGGGATCGCCCACCGTGACCTGAAACCGGCGAACATGCTCGTGCGCGAGGGCCACCTGCAGCTCGTCGACGTCTCAGGCCTGCAGGTGCGACCTTCACCGTGGCGAGAGGCGGTTGACCTCGCGAACATGATGCTCACCCTCGCGCTCCGGACGGACCCCGACCGCGTCTACGAGCGTGCGATCAGGCGGTTCACCCCCGACGATGTCGCCGAGGCCTTCGCGGCCGCCCGCGGGCTGGCGATCCCCACGCAGGTGAGCGAGAAACTGAAGAGGACCCACGTCCGATCCTGGATCGGTTCCGCGAGCTCGCACCCTTTCGAGCGCCGGTCTCGATCCAGGTGTGGAGCCTCCGCCGAATCGCGATCACCGCGGTCGCGCTCGTCGGCGTGATCGTGCTCGCCGCGATGGTGTTGACGAGCCTGGCCGTGGGTCTGGACTAGAGGTGCTCAGTCGTCGATCTCCTCCCAGATCGATTGCTCGTCGTGCTCTTCCCACTCCGCGCCCGGCATCGCGATGGCCCATCGCGTCCATGTCCCCATCGGCCGAGCCGAGGCGGTCCTGACTCTGGCGCGGATACCCATATCCGGTGTGAGCTCCACGGGTGAGCGCAACGGGGCCGTCGTCATGCCCCAGTGCGTTGGCTGATCGGCGGGTCCCACCGAGAGCGAGACGCCGGGGGCGAGCTCGGCACTGAACCAGAGTGCGAGCGCGTTGGCCGTTCCGTGGGCGGAAACCCGCAGCAGCGTCTCGGCTTCGTGGGGCGCCTCCGCCTGCTCGAGTGGGATCACGTCCGCGTCCGTCGTCCACAACCGACCCGGCTCCGAGCGTCGGTCACCCTCCGTAAGGTGGCGGAAGGCACCGGAATAGAGGATCTCGTTGACGGTCATCTCGACCAGACCATCGAACCTGAGACCGTAGGGGTTGTCCTGCAGGAGTCCCAGCGTCTTGCCAAGATGGCGATCGTGCACCAGTCCAGCCCATGCTGTGACCGAGCTGGAGATCATGGCGCCGCCCGGTTTGAGCCAGCGGTCACGTGCGGCGATGACCGGACCCAGCATCCCTTCGTCGATCCCGAACCCCCCGAGCCACTCCGAGACGATCACGTCCACACGCTCCGGGAGCTCGATGTCGATGATGTCGCCGCGGATCACCTGGACGATCTCCGCGGCCCCGTTGGCGGCGGCCAGCTCCTTCGCCAGGACGGCGACCGTCGTCCGCTCCACCGCGTAGACGCGCGCAGCTCCTGCCCTCGCCGCGAACAGGCTCAGGATGCCGGTTCCCGCCCCGACGTCGAGCACGATGTCACCCGGGCGCACCACCGAGTCGATCGCACGTCGGAAGGCCTCGGTGCGAACGCGGTCGCAGATCATCGTCCGGTGCACCTCGATCTCCGCGTACGTCGGGTCAACCGGATTCCTGATTGGGGTGCGCACGCCGCGTATTGTATGGTGGCGCTGTACGCGGGCTGCTTGTGGACATGCCCCAGCGGGAGCGAACGGGAGGGGGTTCTCCATGGGATTCAGGCGACGGACCAGACGCCGGGCGCTCATCGCGGGGGCGGCGGTCGCGCACCACCAGGACAAGAAGTACGCGGAGGCGCAGCAGGCGCCTGCCGACTACCAGGAACAGGCACCCGCCCCTCCTCCAGCCGACCCGGCCGACCAGATCGAGCACCTCGCTCAGTTGCACGCATCGGGTGCGATGACCGACGAGGAGTTCGCGGCTGCGAAGGCGAAGGTTCTGGGAACTTGAAGGGATCCGGCTCGTCAGACGACGGTCGTCAGTAGGACGACCTGCAATGGATAGGTGGGTGCGATGAGTGGATCGCGTAAGGACGTGCTGTTGAGGGCGCTCGAGGCCGAGATCGGTGGTGGGTCGGACGACCTGAGCGCTCTGTTCACCGACGATGTCGTCGGATGGTCGCCGTATGCGACCGTGTCGGGGCTGTCGGGGCTCGCCGAGCTCGCGGCGCTCCGCGACATGGCGTTCTCCAACGTGGCCGTGTCGTTCCGAGGACTCGACGAGGTGGGCAACAAGGCGTTCGCGGAATGGCTCATCGAAGCCGACCACACAGGGCCGCTCGTCCTCGGCGAGGACGCGGCGCTCGAAGCCACGGGACGACACGTCCAACTTGCCGGCATCACGGTGGCCGACTTCCGTGACGGGAAGATCCGGTCGTACCGGACGTACTTCGACGACATCTCCCTGATCGAGCAGCTCGTCTGACGCAGCCGGGGTATGGAGTTTCGCGTCGTAGATGATCCGGATCCGCTTGACATCGGATTCCTCGAAACGCAGATCCGTCGTGAGGCCTCCGCCGCCATGGGGCTGGATGACGAAGCCGAGCTAGCGATCTTCGTGCGCGAGGCTGGCCGGATCGTAGCCGGCATCAGTGGTTGGACCTGGGGTGATGGCTGCGAGCTGCAGAGCCTCTGGGTGGATCCGAGTCTCCGAGGTCGTTGGCTCGGGCCGCGGCTTCTCGCGGCCGCCGAGGCCGAGGCGGCGGCCCGCGGGTGCACGCAGACCGTCCACTTCACGTACGACTTTCAGGCTCGGCGTCTGTATGAATGGGCGGGCTACGAGCTGGTGGGTCGGGTCGAGGACTTCCCATCCGGAGCGAACGTCCTCTGGTACCACAAGCGCCTGAACCCGCCTCTGGTCGCGCAACGCCAGCGCGCGACAGGTCGTCGCTAGGCCAGCCCATTCGGCACGTCCGGGGTTGCTGCAGCCTCTGTGCCAGCCGGGTCCGTTCAGGGGAACTCGGTTGCGATACCGAAATCTTAGGACCGCTGAACTCTCTCCTAGCCCAGACCGACGGCGTGGCTTGCTCAGACCATCGCTCTACTCGACGACATCGCGTCCGTGCGCCGTCAGGGCCCAGATCACTGCCACGCTCATCGCGATCATCGTGATCGACCAGACCGGATACCAGGGGAGCCATGCGAAGTTCACGATAGCGCTGATCACTGCCAGGATGACGCCGACCGTCCGGGCCCAGACCGCCCCGCTGAACAGGCCGAATCCGGCGAGCAGGACGATGATGCCGAAGATCAGATGGATCCACCCCCAGGTGGTGACGTCGAGCTCCAGGAAGTAGACGTCGCCCTGCGCTTCGGTCCCCAGGGCCGGGGCGACACCATAGACCTCGTTCTCGATGATCCCCGCCAGCCCAGCGATAGAGTGGAACGAGCCGATCAAGATCATCATGAATGCGGCGAACATGATCCAGCCGGCCGCTCCGCTACTCCGCTTGTGGGACATGTCCTGGGACATGCTTCCTCTCCCTTCTCGCCCGCCGTTCAGACACTCTATCCATCACCCCTGAGGGGCGCGCAGCCAATCCAAGCCGTCAGGGATGGGCCGGGCATCATCCACGTGGGATGAAAACTGGTTCAGGTGCCGATCCCCGTGTCGAGCAACAACGTCCCCAAGGAGGTCAGCGTGCGTTCGAGTAGCACCGGACACTACGAAGAGAGGTTGCACCCCTGATCTTCGGAGGTCGCAACCAGCCCGGAAACGGACCCCGAGAGCGAGGAGAGGGCCGATGCGGCTTCCGACGCGACATCTTGGGCCGAGGCACCGCCCTGCAACTGCTGGACGACCGCCTCGAGGTCGCCGATGGACGACTGAATGGCAGCTATGTCCGAGGAGAACGTCTCTTCGGCTTCTTGCTGCACATCGGCGAGTGCGCTCTCCACGTCCTCGAGGCTCTGCGTCAGCGCGTCGGCGCCGTCGTCCTCGATGTCCACTTCGGTGAGTTCCTCGACGCTCGTCTCCAGGTCCTCGACGCTCGAGCAGAGCGCAGGCACGGGCGATGGCGACGCCTCGACCGTGGTCTCTTCAGGGGGTGTCGTCCCCTCTGGCGACGCTGGCTCGTCGTCCGAGCACGCGCTGAGCACGAACAACAGGAGGGAACCGAGGACGACCTGGGCGATCGGGAACCTGATGCACATCGCGACTCAACTCCTTCGTTGACGCCAGTGTGCGAGTGTCTGTCGAAGCCGAACGCGTGCGAGCCGCCAGGGGCCAATGCAGCCGCGGGCGCTCTTCCCCCCGACCCCCCAAGAGCAGGTCGTCGAGGGGGCGTTCGTCGCTCCGAGTTAGATCCCGAGGATCTGCTTCTTCTTCGCCTCGAACTCCTCCTCCGTCAGGAGGCCCTGGTCCTTCATGGCGGAAAGCTGCTGGATCTTCGCGAGGTCGTCCTCTGGAGCCGGAGGAGCAGGTGTCGGCGCGGCCGCCGAAGGAGCGGCAGCGGGTGGTGCCTCCGGCGCGGAGGATGTCCGCCTCGCCGTGCGCCGGGCCGTCCGTCGAGCGACCCTTCTCCCTCCCATCATGAGCATTCCCTCCCTTCGAGCGGATCGACCGGTGACGTCACAACCTCGATTCGGCGGCAGCGAGCTCCTCGGCGTGCTCGGCGGTCACGAGACCCACCGCGACGAGGTCGAGAGGGCTGATGAAGCTCTCGGCGATGCGGAAACCGCCTGCGCGTGCAACGGCGTCTCGGAGGCCGATCGCCCATCGATGCTCGAGCAGGATGAGTGCGGCTGCCGCGTCGTTCGGGATCTCCCCCAGGACGTCCCACACCTCCTCTTCCGAGAAGACGTCGACGCCGTCCGACGCGGCCTCGGCCCCTGCGATCGCTCCGGCCTCCATGCCCTCCTCGCCGGCCGCCCCGAGACCGAGGAGGCCGCCGACGACGGCCCCGAACTCCACCGACTCGTCCTTCGACAGCTGACTGCCTTTCAACGCGGCGACCTCACCGTCCGCGTCCTTGTACACGACGAGCGCATCGATCACCCGCACCACGTCGTCCGCTCGTAGCCGCTCGAGCTCATCGATGATCTCGCCCTGGAAATCGGGCTTGTCGAATCCGAGCACGATCAGCTGCACGGGTCCGATCGTCATCATGTTCCTCCTTCCGCCTTCGCCTCCTCCTGGCGCTTCTGCGTGAAGAACTCCAGGGCCGTCTTCGTCTTCGTCTGCTGCTCGCCGGAAAGGTCCACGCCCAGACCAGTGAGGAACGCCCTCGCCTCGGCCGCAACCTGGAACGCCTCGCTCGGCTTGGCCTTCGTCGAGAGCTCGACGATCTGAGAGCCGTCCGGATACAGCCACATCTCGCCGACGAGCTTGCGCCCGAAGGCCTCGGGCGTCGCCTTGAGCTTGAGGATCGGGATGGGTCCCAGGACGGAAAGATGATCGAGCTCGATCCCGGCGGGCGCGTGGGCGTCGTAGAACGCGTGCTGCTCCTTCGAGAAGAGCTTGCGGATCCCACGCCCCCCGGAAGCGGCCTCTCGGATCTCGTCGTTGCTCGCCGTTCCCTTGAACGAGGCCGAGCATACGAAGCCTCCCGGCATCGCATCGACCTCCACGTTGAAGCTCTTCGACGTGCGGAGCTCCTCGGGCAGGTCGCCGGGCACGACCGGCCGAAGCTTGATGACGGTGTCACCTTCCTCGCCTTGACGCCGCCTGGCTCGAGCGACCACGCCGGCCTCGTTCAGCCGGAGGTCGGGGGTGTCGAAGAAGAACACCTGGCGCACCTGCGCATCGAGGGGATCGACGCCGAGCGCCGCCGCGGTTCCGGCACGCGCGCTCTCTGGGATCGTGAGCTTGAGCTCGACGCTGTCGGCGCCGCCGATCAGATCCATCAAGCTCTGGAGGTCCTCGTCGGACAACGCTGGAACCACGCTCATGCGGATCACCTCACTATGACGCTTGGGTGCGTCAGCCCGGATTGTGATGCTTCCCGCGACCGGCGTCGTCGTCCCAGGAGGATGATTCCGCCTCTCGGCAGCCTCGAACGTCGCGGGGCCACTGGCTCGACATGGCGGGCTCCTGGAGCCGCCGCACGCCCTTCATCGAGGGCTCGCCGAGCGCCTCCATTTCATCCGATGGGGGCGATGCCTCGGCGACTTCGCCCGCGGTCCAATCGGACCGCTCAGGGAACGCGGAGACGGCCTGAGGAGGGATCGACCATCCCGATCCTCCACCGGCCGAGCAACACGTGCGAGGAAGGAGTCCGATGAGTCAACCCGATCGTTCCAGTCTCCCGATACGGCGGGAGACCTTCGCGGGTGTCGCCAACAAGACGCTCGACGGTTCGCAACCCGACTGGAACCTCATCGGGCATCCCGCCCCTCCGGAGGGGGCGCCGAACGTCCTCCTGGTCCTGATCGACGACGCCGGGTTCGGCAACCCGAGCACGTTCGGCGGTCCGATCCAGACGCCGAACTACACGCGCATGGCCGAAGGCGGGCTGCGCTACAACCGGTTCCACGTCACGGCGCTGTGCTCTCCAACGCGCGCGGCCCTGCTCACCGGCAGGAACAATCACACCGTCGGGTACGGCTCGATCGGCGAGTTCGCCGGCGGGTTCCCCGGCTACTCGGCGATCCTTCCGAGAGACTGCGCGCCGCTGCCGCGGATCCTGCGGGACAACGGGTACAGCACGGCGGCATTCGGCAAGTGGCATCTCACACCGGACGGGCAGCAAGGCGCCGCGGGGCCGTTCGACCGCTGGCCGAACGGTTGGGGGTTCGACTACTTCTACGGGATCCCCGGCGGCGGTTCGAGCCAGTGGGATCCCTGTCTCGCGGAGAACCAGAAGATCATCGGCACGCCCGAGGACTTCTACGATGAGGAGCATCCCTTCTACTTCCCGGATGCCATGGCCGATCGGACCATCGAGTGGCTCCACGGGGTTCGCGCGCAGGACGCCCGAAAGCCGTTCTTCATCTACTACTCGACCGGTTGCAGCCACGCGCCGCATCACGTCGCGAAGGAATGGACCGAAAAGTACGAGGGCAAGTTCGACCAGGGGTGGGACAGGCTCCGCGAGGAGACCTTCGCTCGTCAGAAGGAGCTCGGGGTCATCCCGGCCGACGCGGAGCTGACCCCTCGCGCCGAGGCGTTCCCGGCATGGGATGACGTGCCCGACAAGCTGAAGCCGTTCTACGCCCGCCAGATGGAGGTGTACGCCGCGTATTCCGAGAATGCCGACCACAACGTAGGGCAGGTGATGGATGCGATCGAGGAGCTCGGCGAGCTCGACGACACACTGATCATCTGGATCTGGGGCGACAACGGCGCCAGCATGGAGGGGACGACCACCGGCTCGTTCAACGAGCTGACGATGCAGAACGGCATCCCGCTCACCGACGAGATGCAGCTCCAGCTCACGGAGCGCTATGGCGGGATCGATGCTTGGAGCACCTCGATCATGGCGCCGCACTACGCAGCGGCGTGGGCCTGGGCGGGGAACACGCCGTTCCAGTGGGGCAAGCAGGTCGCCTCGCACCTCGGCGGGACGCGGGATCCCATGGTCCTGCATTGGCCAGCACGCGTCACCGATGCAGGTGGGCTGCGCTCCCAGTTCGGACACGTCATCGACGTGGCTCCAACGATCCTCGAGGTCGCAGGGATCCCCGCTCCGAGGACCGTCGATGGGATCGAACAGGAACCGATGCACGGTTCCTCGTTCGTCGCATCGCTGACCGACGACGCCGCGCCCGAACACCGCACCCAGCAGTACTTCGAAACGGTCGGCAACCGCGCGATGTACAAGGATGGCTGGTGGCTCGGGATGAAGACGGAGCGCATCCCGTGGGTGCTCACGCCGGATGCCCTCGCGCCCTACGCGCCGGGCGTCTGGGACCCCGACGCGGAGCCCGCCGAGCTGTACTACCTTCCGGACGACTTCACCCAGGCGAGGGACCTCGCGGCCGAGCACCCCGAGAAGGTTCAAGAGCTCAAGGCTCTCTTCTGGGAGGAGGCTGAGCGCTACAAGGTATTGCCGCTGCTCGCGACATTCTCGACGTTCTTCGGCATCCTGCCGCCGCTCGACGACGAGGCGACGTTCGAGTTCCGTGGAGACGTGCAGAACGTGATGCCGGGCATGATCCCGCGGGTGTACAACCACTCGTACGCGATCACCGCCGATCTCGTCGTGCCCGAAGGCGGCGCCGAGGGCGTGATCGTTGCGGAGGCCGATCATCTGGGTGGGTTCACGCTCTACGTCAAGGACGGGAAGCTCACGCACACCTACTCGATGATGGGCGTGTTCGTGTTCAAGCAGGTCGCGGAGGAGAACCTTCCCACCGGCGACGTGACCGTTCGCATGGAGTTCGAGGCCGACGAGCCCAAGCCGGCCACCGGCGGCGAGGTGACCCTGCTCATCGACGGCCGACCCGTCGGGAAAGGCCGGATCGATCACACCGTCCCGATCCGGTTCACGGCATATGCGGGGATGGACATCGGGCGGGACAACGGGGGCGTCGTGGACCTGAGCTACGAGAGCGAGAAGCCGTTCCCGTTCACCGGCACGGTGAAGAAGGTGGTCTTCGACCTCAAGCCTCACCTCTCAGACCAGGACGAGCTGGATCTCCGTGCTGCCGGGCATCACGGGCAAGCGGGGCACGCCCTCTCAGGATGACGCCGGAGCTGGAGGAGGATCGCGATGCCATTCGGTGAAGAGACGATCGACGTTCTGATCGGGGGCTACCTGTCGAGGGAGGCCGCACTCGAGGATTACGAAGCGGTGTTGAACTGCGGAGCGCGCGTCGAGGGTGCCGTCGTGGTGAGCAAGGACCTCGAAGGCAACCTCTCGGTGGAACAGACCGATCACATGGTCGAGAAAGGTGCGAAAGGGCTTGCCTCGGTCGGCTTCGTGGTCGGCCTGTTCGCGCCCCCGCTCCTCGCGGCGACCGCGGTCGGCGCGGCGCTGGGTGCGGTGGGCGGCAAGGTGCTGCACAAGAAGACGGGCAGCAAGATCGAGGAGTCAGCCGGCGAGACGATCCCGATCGGCGGCGCCGGCCTGATCGTCGCTTACAAGCACGAGGACGCCGAGACCGTCGAGCCCGCCGTCACACGCACGGTCCAGAAGGTGGTCGGCCAGGCGGAGGGTCGCCACGTGCAGGCACTCAAGGGGGCCCTCGCCGACGCGCAGAAGAAGATGGCCGAGGAAGGCGCGTAGCCATGATCTGGGCGATCCTGTTCCTGCTCGGGGTGCCGCTGTGGCTCTGCGCGATCGGCATCGCGGTGCTGATCTTCAACAACCGGAAGCTGCGAACGCGTTACGGCAACATCCCGGTGCGCGTGAAGCGGCCCGGGAAGAAGCGGTGGACGCGGGGACACGCGATCTGGGTCTCCGACGTCTTCGCTTGGCGAGGGAGTCCCGCCGCCTGGAACGAGGACCTGCGCCAGGTGGCCGGAGTGATGCTCCGGGCGGCCGACCCCGAAGAGCGGAAGAAGCTCCACCGCCTCTCGGACGATCCGGCTATCGCCACTCTGGCGCTCGTCGAAGGTGAGACGTTAGAGGTAGCCACCGATACCGAGCATCGTTCGGCACTCCCGGGTCCATTCGCTTCCGTGAACGAGCCGGCCTAACCGTCTAGGCCGCGACCCCACGCAGCGGTCATCGGCCTCTCCCAAGTTGGCGATGAATCTGATGGCCGTGATGCTCGGCAGGAACACGTACGCAGCGGCTTTGGTCGTAACGAAGCTTGAGAGACCTGTCACCTCGATCGGCGGGCCCCCATCCGCCTGAGGGATCACGAAGATGCTCTCCGCCGGGTCCTGGGTGCCGATCAGTGGATCCTTCGACTTCGGGTGAAGCCTGACGGCCCCGGCGAATTCGCTGTCATTGACCCAGCGTCGCAGCACGAACTCGTATTGGTTCTCGATGTTCGAGTTGATGAAATGAAAGAGCATCCCGCGCTCGATGCCGTCGTAGGGTTTCCCTGGATCATAGGTCGGCCCGTACGGCAGACCGCGACGGATCAGCCGGTGAGAATTGTTGCTGCCGCCGGGCACCCCCTGGCCCGCGACCGGCTGACCTCGTGGATTGACGCGGCGTATGTGTGCGCCGACGGGACAGCGGATCCCCTTCGGGTCTCCCGAACCATCGGCATCGACATACTCGAAATCGTTCAACTGTTCGAGCGAGATCCCTCCCGCAGGACTATCCGTGTCCGGAGACAAGGCGAGAGGAACGCCGTTGCGCCATCGCCCGCACAACTTTGCGGCCAGCAGTTCAGGATCGATCTTGTCGCTGTTCGACTGCAGGAAGTCCTCGAAGCCGACGACGTCGGTCTCGACCTTCTTGAAAACCGCAAAGCTGCCGTTCAGGCCAAGCTGTCGCGGCTCGGGTACCGCGTAGTTCACAGCGTCTTCCCGCAAGACGAAGAGCCATGGCTCGCAGGGCTGCTGGTGATCAGGCTGATATCCCTCCGGGCCCCCGCGGATGGTGGGCGAACTGATGCCGTCCGTATATCCGAAGTGGATCTTGGCGGTAGGCACGGGTTGGCCATCTTGCATCTCCATCAACGCCATCCCGTCCTGCCGCCAGATCTCTCGAAAGGCATCTTCCTCGGCGAACCAGGCAGCCAACCTGTCGGTGTAGCTCGTCATCGCCTCCGAGCTGAGGGCGTGCAACGTCACCAGGACGTGGTCGTCCCCGCCTCCAAACCCGCCGATCCAGTTCTGGGGGGAACTTGCTCCGCTATCTCCGACCAACTCGGCTCGTTGCGCGGCTCCTTCGACGAACGCACCAAATGACTTGAAGGACAGAGTTGGGACGAGTTCACCAACTTCGAGCGCAACGAGTCCCGGCCACGTGATACCGATGTTGAGGCAGTAGTCAGACCTGCGACGCGGGGCAGACGCGAGGTCATCTCCCGGTCCGGGCGCAAACCCCACGTGCCAGTCTTCGGCAGTGGTGACCTGCGGAGCGTCGGATTCGTCGCCGTTGACGAGCCGGCCGAGTTGCCTGCGCGCGTGTCCCGGATTTCCAACCGTCAGCAAGAAATGCCGCAGCATCGGCATCGCGTATCCGCGGAGGATGAATCCCTGGATGTCCGCGAGGTCGAGCGCCGACTCGTCCTGGGCGCCCAGGTCGCCATCACTGTCCGGATACTCATGCCGCCTTCGACCAAGCAGTCGGCGAAGAACCATGTGACACCAGTGCCATCAAGTGCTGGCCGATTGTGACTTCTGATCGGCCAGCAGGGCTCGGATGTCTTGAACCCAGAGTCCCGGATAGGCGCTGTAGAACCCGATGGGTGGATGGTTGTTCTCCAATGCCCAGTCATAGAACGCCTGGGGATTCTTCGCGACTGGAGTCGGCGGCCCGCCATCGACGTGCGGAAAGATGGTATCGAAGGCGAACGCAACCTTTTCGACGAAGTCCTGGAGGTACTTATCCCAGTCACCGTCGAAGATCGTGAAGAAGCCCAGGTGGTTTTTCGGAAAGAGCACCCAATGAGAGAAATGCAGGGTTCCAACAGAATCATTCGCTTCATAGGCGTCGTCGCGAATGGACCTCGCGGCCAGCTTCAGGGCAAACCCTTGAACACGTGACTTGATGGACATGTAGGTCAGCAAGGGAGCCTGCGACGTATCGCCCGTGAAGCCCGCAGCACTCGCGGCCGCCTTGATGTCCTGGACCGAAGCGTCCTCGTAGGCGAAGTACGTATAGGAAGGCTCGCGGACATGATGCTTCAGCCATTTGATGACCCTCTGAGGATCACCAGCCACGGGCGTGGCGGGAGGGTCGTCGACGTGTTTGAAGATGGAGTCGAATACCGGGCCGGCACTCTCCACGAGCCGCTCGATGTGCTGGTCGACCTCCCCGTCGATGTCCGAAAGGAAGAGAAGCTTCTCCTCTCCCTCGACCATGAAACGGGAGAAGTGCACGGTACCGAGGTCGTCCTGCGCTTTCGCGAGGTCGGGCATCAACGCGGGCAGTTCTTCGGGGAGCGCCTTGGCATCGGCAGGCGCGGCGATCGGGAAGTCGATCACGAGATGACTCTGGACCATTTCTTGTTCTCCTTTCGTCTCGACCTCTAGCCAGCGGTGGTCGATGGTGACGTGCGATAGTCGGCCAGCAGGGCTCGGATGTCTTGAACCCCGAGTCCCGGATAGGCGCTGTAGAACCCGATCGGCGGATAGTTGTTATCCAATGCCCACTGATAGAACGCCTGGGCGTTCTTCGCGACTGGGGTTGGCGGCGCGCCATCGACGTGTGGAAATACAGAATCGAACACGAACGCGGTCTTGTCTGCGAAATCCTGGATGTACTTTACGAAATCACCATCGAAGATCGTGAAGAAGCCGATATGGGTCTTGCCGAAAGGCACCCAATGAGAGAAATGCAGCGTCCCGATCGAATCCGACGCCTCTTTTCCCCTCTCCTTGATATCCCTAGTGTCGAACTTCAAGGCAACGCCTTGCAGACGTGACTTGATGGACATGTAGGTAAGCAAGGGAGCCTGCGACGTATCGCCCGTGAAGCCCGCCGCAACCGCGGCCGCCTTGATGTCCTGGACCGAAGCGTCCTCGTACGCGAAGTACGTATCTATCGGCTCGCGCACATGATGTTTCAGCCATTTGTTTGCCGTCTGAGGGTCACCAGCCACGGGCATGGCTGGAGGATCGTCCACGTGTTTGAAGATGGCGTCGAAAACCGGCCCGGCATTCTCCACGAGCCGCTCGATATGCTGGTCGACCTCGCCGTCGATGTCCGAAAGGAAGAGAAGCTTCTCGTCTCCCTCGATCATGAAACGAGAGAAGTGAACGGTACCGAGGTCGTCCTGCGCTTTCGCGAGATCGGGCATGAACTGGAGCAGCTCTTCGGGTAGCGCTTTGGCGCTGGCGGGCGCCTTGATCGGGAAGTCGATGACGAGATGACTTTGGCTCATGGCGTCCTCCTCGACGTGTCCGCAGATCCGGGACGTTCCTCCGGGCACCTGATGAGGCCAGCGTGGCGACCGCCCATCCGACGGCAGCTCGGCTGCCTATCCACCGGCCTCCCTTCTGTACGAGAGCTCCAGCCGTGAACGACACAAATCTCAAGGGTCGGCACCGCTCGTGCATCATCCGTCAGGGATGAAAAGGGCTCACCGCGACAGGTCGAGGGCGAACCACGTCGATTTTCATCCCGCACGGGCGATGTGCCCAGCGCGCTGGGCCGTTCAGATGCGACCGGGCAGTCGTCCGGGAGGTGAGTCCCTCGTCCGACCGTCCGGCGTCGAGATGCCTCGAGCAGCGGATCTGTCCGACAGCCTCTCGTTCACCGTCGTCGAGGCAGGCCCCGCGTTCGCACCACCGCATGGGGCTTGGGCATCGATGGAGGCAGTGGGGGATGGCTGAGGTCTCGTTGCATATGCCCGAAGGAGATGAGCCGACGTCATGGCGCTGATCCTCATCGCGCTGTCGGTCGTCGCCTACGCCCTGTTCAGCAAGCGCTTGGCCTCCACACCGGTCACCGGCGCGATGATCTTCATGGTCCTCGGCGTGCTCCTCGGCCCAGCCGGACTCGACCTCGTCCATGGTTCGGCGGACCAGCATTCGATCGCGCTGCTCCTCGAGGTCACACTGGCGCTCGTGTTGTTCACCGATTCACTGGCGATCAGCGCTGGAGACTGGCGAGCGAAAAGCAGGCTTCCGAGCAGGCTCCTGCTGATCGGTATGCCACTCACCATGATCATCGGATGGGTCCTGGGAATGATCCTGTTCCCGGACATCGACGTCTGGACGGTGGCGCTGATCGCCGTGTGCCTGGCGCCGACCGACGCTGCCCTCGGGCAGGCGGTCGTCACGAGCCCCAGGGTGCCGTCGGCGATCCGCCAAGCCCTGAACATCGAGAGCGGACTGAACGACGGGCTCGCCCTCCCCTTCTTCGTCCTCGCGCTCGCGGCGGCGGTCGAGACCGCGGAGTCGGGTGCGCCCGGCCTCGTCGAGGTGTTCGCGAGGTCGCTGGTGCTCGCGGCGATCGTCGGAGGGGTCGTCGGGTGGGTCGGTGCACGCGCGGTTGCATGGAGCCGCGCCCGTGGCTGGATCGGACGCGAGTGGACGCAGATCGCAACGCTTGCCCTGATCCTCCTCGCGTTCGCCATCGCCGACGCGGCAGAGGGCAGCGGGTTCATCGCTACCTGGGTTGCGGGGGTGACGTTCGGCCGCGCGATGAGGGATCGCGTGCCGGACACGGCAATGTTCGCCGAGGACCTGGCTGGCCTCCTGGCGCTCCTGTCGTTCTTCGGGTTCGGCGCGATCTTGCTCGGGCCGCTCATGGACGACGTGACATGGCAAGCCCTCGTGTACGCGGCGCTCAGTCTCACGTTCGTCCGGATGCTTCCCGTCGCCGTATCGCTCCTGGGAACGGGCCTGTCCCGACCGACCCTCGTGTTCGCCGGTTGGTTCGGTCCGCGGGGCCTCGCCTCGATCGTGTTCGGCCTGTTCGTCGCGGAGGAGGCACTCCCCGACGGCTCGGTGGTGCTGCAAGCGGTGTTCGTGACCGTCGCGCTCAGCGTGGTACTCCACGGCGTCACGGCCGTCTGGGGAGCGAACCGATACGGAACGTGGTTCGATCGAGCGGCCGCTTCCGGGGTCCCCCTACCGGAGGGTGACGATGTCGGCGACCCGTCGGTCCGTCGCCGGCTACTGGTCCACGGTCTGCCGATGGACGTGGCCGAGCCGACCGACGAGTGATCGCCGGGTCATCGAGCTCAGCCTCCCCGGCGTGCGCCGGCATCGTGCTCTCGAGGAACCTGCTCAGGCTCAAGCCCCCTCCTGGGCGACCAACCTCCCCGACCTGATCGCACCAAGGAACGCGTCGTAGTCCCGTTCGTTCTGGTCCGCATACCGCTTCGAGAAGTTGGCGATCGAGCGATCGAACTCGTCATGCTTGCCGAGATACTTCGCGATCGCGATCGGGTCCCCGGATCGGGCGTGTGCGCGCGCGAGCGTCCACCCGCAGTTGCCTGCGTAGAGCGAGAGCGAGACCGGTGACATGTCCTCGACATCGGAAGAGCCCTTCATGTCGCGTAGTTGGCGCCAGTAGAAGTGGCGGCCGGCCTCCGCTCTCGTCGTCCAACCCAGGAAGATGTCACTCGCGGCCTGCATCAAGCGCTGTCCCTGCACGACGCGCTCTCCCGGCTGCTTGTAGAGGCTCCGGGGAAGGTGATCCTCCAACACCGATGACGTCGCCTCCTTGACCTGCAGGAAGAGTGGATCCTGCCCATCGCGACCATGAAGGAGGACGATGAACGCCCGGGCGCCCACGCTGCCGACGCCGACGACCTTGTGTGCCATGTCGACGAGCTCGAACCGGTCCAGCAGGCTGCGCCGATCGGGCTGTAGGGTCGCTCGGTACGCTCGGAACTGCTCGTGGACCGCCTGCTCGATCTCGCCAATGGATGACCCCCGGCGAGCGGGCAGATCGCGCATCGGAACGACGATCGGCGGTTGGCTCACGATCCGTTGCCGACCGTCGACCGTCTCGCCGAGCTTCGATAGGGCCTGGAGACTGTCCCGCGTCCGGGCCTTCGCGATCGCCTTCTTGCCTCGCTTGGCTTCCTTCGCGGCACGCTTGCGCTTCGCCACTCTCCGTGCGACCTCCAAGATGTCGTCCGCCGACAAGCGCGAGTACCACACCTCCATGGTTCGCATCCCGGCGAACGCGCCCATCGCCTCCCGGTAGGCCCTTACCGATCCGACCGTCGCCGTTTCGGCGTCGCCGTCGGAATAGCCGTTGTTGCGGGCCGCGATGGTGAAGCTCGCCGCCATACGCTTGACGTCGAACTCGAATGGGCCTGGGAGGGTCTCGTCGAAATCGTTGAGGTCGAACAGCAGCGTGCGCTCCGGCGATGCATAGACCCCGAAGTTCGACAGGTGTGCATCGCCGCAGAGCTGAACCCTCAATCCCGCCGTCGGGGTCTCCGCGAGGTCGTTCGACATGATCTTCGCCGCACCTCGATAGAAGGTGAACGGCGAGACCATCATGCGGCCGTGACGCACCGGTATCAGGTCCGGCTCGCGCGTCGTGTTCTGCTCCTCTAGCAGGGCGACTGGGTCCGATCGATCTGCAGCCGGCTCCCAGTCAGCATGGATCCAGGGTGGCGTTCGCTCTCGAGCTACCCTGCCCTGGGCTCTTCGTTCATCGATGTTCGCGTGGGGGATCTTCCTCGACGCCAACGTGGCCACCTCCGACCCTCCGCCCGTCCTCTCGCAGAGAACCTCGAGCCTTCTGCCGGTTCCGTTCGACGGCCCCGACATCCCGCTCGCGTACGTGGCACCATAGCGCCCGACGAGCGGGGGGATGCCGCCGGTGACTTGGGCGTTGGGCGTGCTGGTGGTCCTCGGCGCGAGCGCGGCCATGATCGTTGCGACGCTCCTCGTGCGTCGGCATGCTCCGGAGGGGCGGGTACTTCGCCGACGGCGATCGGGCTTCGGGCGTCTTCGGCGTGCTCGCGACGGGATTCGCATCGCTGCTCGGGTTCGTCATCTTCCTCGCGTTCACCAAGTACGACGGATCACGGCCGGTGCGGAAGCCGAGGCATTAACGGTCGTTCAGCTGTTCGAGACCTCGCAGTTGATGCCGCCGGTCGCCCGCCCCGAGCTTGCGGGCGAGCTCGAGTGCTACGCGCGATCGGTGGTCGATATCGAATGGCCGGCGATGGAGGCCGGCACCGGCTTCGAGACGATCAACCCATGGGGCCTCTCGATGTTCCGTACGCTCCAACGGATCCAGCCGGAGACCCCCAGCGAACAGAGCGCCTTCGATTCCTGGCTCGGTCAGACGAACGCCCGGGGAGAGGCACGGCGTGACCGCCTCCACGCAGCCGACGGGATCGTTCCGCTTCCCGAGGCGAAGGCCTTCGCCGCCGCAAGCGCGGCCCGGGTCGAGTCCGACCAAGAGCCTCGGGTGTCGCGAACGCCCAGACCCAGGTCGACGTCGCCGTCTTCACGCGGTGGTGAACGCAGACGTGAGCGGACAAGACGAACTGGCCACCTTCTACGAGCAGCGGTTCCGGGACGAGTTCAAGCCCGCTTTCCAGGCGTGGCTCGCGACCAACCCGTTCGAGGATCCCTCCTCGCCCCCATCGCCGTTCGCGATGGACGAGTACCGCCTGGCGGCGCGCCGCCAGGCGAGCGAGCTCGAAGCGACGGCCGACGCATCGTCCGAGCTCGCCCGAACCTACATCCAGCGCGCCACCAACTACGTGCTCGGGGTGGTGCCGTCCGCGACGTCCCCGTTCTTCGCAGGTATCAGTACGAAGCTCAGGAGCACGAGGCTCCGCGGATCCATCCTGGGGGTGGGATGCGTGGGATGCGTCGTATTCATCTCGGCTATCTCGTGGGTCGCGACGTTCCCGATCAATCTGTCGATCTGAGCCTCCGGCTCCGGTAAGCGTCATCCGTCAGCTCCCTCGGTAGGGTGGTCCTCCTCCGCGAGCCACGCCAGGGCGCGCTCGTACGCTTCGCGGCTCGAAGCTCCGAGCACGTCCGTGGCCTCGACCAGCTCGACCGGGCCGAGGGCTTCGATCGCGCGGGTCTGACCAAGCATCGCGGCCGCCGCCGGGTCGACGCCGCTGAGGTACAGGCGTCCGCCGGCATCCGAGACCTTGGCCCGGTAGCGCGAGAGCACCTCGACCGCGGTGGACGACAGAGTGGTCCTGCCCCGCAGCCGCAACACGACGGCGGGTGAGTCGGCGCCGGCCGGATCGGGGAGCCGGGCCTCGAGGGTGCGTGCCCCCGCGAACAACAAGCTGCCGTGGACGTCCAGCAGCAGGACCCCATGGCTCTCCAGCCGCTGGGGCACTGCCTGCTCAGAGACGGATCCGTCCTCCGAGGGCACCAGCCGTACGACGGTCAGATCGAGGGCCTCCCTGTTGAGCTGCAACAGAAGGGAGAGCGCGACGCCGATCCCCACCGCGGCGGCGACGGGCAACAGGAGCGTGCAGACGAACGTGGTGATGCTGGCAACCAGCGAGATCACGCTGTGGTCGGATCGTCAGGTTCACCCTCTCCCCGTTGATCGCCCCGATCGCCGCGTAGATCAGGACCGCCGCGAGGGTCGCCATGACGACGTCGCCCACCAGCTCCGAGAAGGCGACGAGGATCACCAGCATCCACACGCCGGAGAAGATCGATGCCCACCTCGTACGAGCTCCGGCGGCGACGTTCAGCGCCGTCTGCCCAACCGATCCGCCGACCGGCTGGCCCTGGAACACACCCGAGGCGATGTTCCCGACACCCTGCGCGACGAAGTCGCGGTTCGCGTCGGAGCTGCTCCCATCCGGATTCGGCGCCGATTCGCTCACGCCTGTGCCCTGCACGAGCACGATCACGGCGACGGCCAGCGCCCCAGCCACCAGATCGAACGATAGGTGACTGAGTTGGGGCAGCATCGGGAGCGGCACGCCCGAAGGGATGCTGCCCGTTTCCGCGACGGTGGCGACGCTCTGCGCACCCACCAGCGCCACGATGACGGAGGGGATCACCAGGGCGGCAAGCGCGGCCACCGATCGGAGGCGGGTCCTGCTCGCGAACAACAGGATCGCGATCGACGACAGCGTCACGGCCAGGGTCGGCAGATCGACGCGGTCGGGGTGGAGCACCACATCGATGGCCCTGGTGAGGGCGATGCTCCCCTCACCGACCGCGCCGGTCGCGGCGGGGATCTGTCCGAGCACGATGTTCACGGCGATCCCGGTCAGGAACCCGACCATGACCGAGTTGGCGACGAAGCGCGTGTACCTGCCGAGGCGAAGGATCCCGGCCAAGACCATGAGGACACCCGCCAAGAGGGTGAGCAGGAACAGCGCTCCGGGTCGCTCCGCGGGCGAGATGTCGGCGAGCGTCGACCCCGCTGCCAATGCCGCCGCGCTCGTCGTGGTGACGACGACCAGGCTCGTGCTCGCGAACAATCCTCCGGCGATCGGGCCGGCCATGCTTGCGTAGAGGCCGTGGATCGGATTCACACCGGCGAGGAGGGAGGCGGCCATCCCATCCGGCACGCTCCCGATCGCGCCCGGGAGTCCGGCCATCGCTTCGCGCATGAAGGTCTTCCGGTCGAGACGAGCGAGGCGCCATCGCGACGGGCTCACGCGGATCCGTCTCCCTTCAGCGTTCCCACAGCGGACCATCCCAGATCGACGCGAGGTGGAGCATGATTATCGGATAGTCAGCGCCACGGCGAACGCGGCTATCGGGGATGCCGCTCGGCATGAGCCCTCCCGTAGGCGCAGCCAACTTCCGACGTCCGCCTGAAACGCGCAGAGTCCAGCCATACGCTACGACCAGTCGCCCTGCTGAGAACCGGCGGCTGGAGCCTGCGCGTGAAGCGGGCAAGCTCCGGTGCTGCTACAACCTCCAGGGCATCCGGTGTTCCTCTGTGAACCAGGACCGGGAGAGGAGAAGGATGATCGGCTCGGCGACCTTCGAAGACGCGATGGAGAACGTCGTCCGAGGGTTCGAGGTCGCCGGGGTCGGGGTGCTCGTCGTCGGCTCAGTACTCGCTTTCGCGAGGTCCGTGCCCGAGCTGTTCCGCCGTCCCCTCGAGGCCTACAAGGGCGTCCGGCAGGGCGTCGGCCGAGCGATCCTGCTCGGGCTCGAGGTCCTGATCATCGCCGACATCATCCAGACGATCACGATCGACCCGACGCTCGAGAGCGCGATCACGCTCGGCGTGGTCGTGCTCGTGCGGACGTTCCTCAGCTTCTCGATCGAGATCGAGCTCGAGGGCGTCGTCCCGTGGCGAAGGAGCTCGGCGAAGTCCGGCCATTCGGGATGAGCGGGTTCGTCCCTGTCGAGCAGGAGACTCTCACTTCGTGAACAATGTGTTGAGGAACGATAGATAGGCGAGGAGACGCGTTGAGCGAGCAATCCTTGGAGGCGAGCAAGAGGGCTGCCGGCATCGTCCTGCTCACGCTGTGCGCTGGACAGTTCCTGATGGCGCTCGACAGCTCGGTCATGAACGTCTCGATCGCAACCGTCGCCGAGGATCTCGACACATCGATCACCGGGATCCAGAGCGCGATCGTCCTGTACACGCTTGTCATGGCGATGCTGATGGTCACGGGCGGCAAGATCGGCTCGATGATCGGCCGCAAGCGAGCCTTCATGCTCGGACTCGTGATCTACTGCACCGGCTCACTCACGACGGCTCTCGCACCGAACCTCACCGTCCTGCTGCTCGGATGGTCGCTCCTCGAGGGGATCGGGGCGGCCCTGATCATGCCCGCGATCGTCGCGCTGGTCGCAGGGAACTTCCCGCCTGAGGGCCGGCCCCGCGCGTACGGCCTGGTCGGGGCGGCCGGAGCCATCGCGATCGCGGTCGGACCGCTGATCGGAGGCCTCGCGACGACATACGCCTCGTGGCGGTGGGTGTTCGCGGGAGAGGTGCTCGTCGGGGCTGGCATCGTTCTGTTCGGGCGCCGCATCGCCGACGCGCCGGTCGAGGTCCGGCCTCACCTGGACCTGCTGGGCTCGGTGCTCTGGGCGCTCGGGATGGGGCTCATCGTGTTCGGGGTGCTGAACTCCGGCGAGTGGGGATGGTTCCTGCCGGCCGAGGACGGGCCGTCCGTCCTTGGCATGTCGCCGGTGTTCTGGCTGATCGTCACCGGGCTCGTGGCGCTCCGTCTGTTCGGATTGCACATCCGTCGCCTCGACGACGCGGGGAAGGAGCCGCTGTTCAGCCCGTCGCTGATCTACCAGGGCGGCCTGAACGGCGGCCTCCTGATGTTCTTCTTCCAGTTCCTCGTGATGATGGGGCTGTTCTTCGTGATCCCGCTGTTCCTGTCGGTCTCACTCGGGCTCTCGGCGATCGAGACCGGCCTGAAGATCACGCCGCTGTCGGTGACCATGCTCCTCGCGGCGGCGGGCGTGCCGAAGCTCTTCCCCGACGGGTCGCCTCGCCGGATCGTGACGTTCGGGTTCGTCGCGGTGCTGGTGGGCATCGTGGCGCTCCTCAGCGCGATGGACGCCGATGCCAGCGCGAGCATCGTGACCGTCCCGCTGCTGGTGGTCGGGCTGGGTCTGGGAGCCCTCGCCTCGCAGCTCGGAGCCGTCACCGTCTCGGCGGCGCCCGAGGAGTTGGCACCCGAGGTCGGCGGGCTCCAGAACACGGCTTCGCAGTTCGGCGCGTCGCTCGGGACGGCGCTCGCCGGTTCGGTCCTCATCTCCGCCCTGACCATCTCCTTCCTCAGCGGGATCGCGGAGAATCCCGACGTGCCGCCTGAAGTGGTGGAACAGGCGAACGTGGAGCTCACGAGCGGGGCCCCGTTCATCTCCGATGCCGACCTGGAGTCGGCCCTGCAGGACGCGGGGATCGACGAGCAGACCTCTGAGGCGGTGCTGGACGACTACGGGGAGGCGCGCCTGGACGGACTCCGCACGGCCCTCGCGCTCTTGGCGCTGTTCGCCCTGATCGCGCTGTTCTTCACCCGGCGGGTCCCGGACCAGCAGCCCGGGAGCGTGGCGGCGATGGACAGCCCTTCGCCCGCATAGCGAGCGGTCTCAGCCGAACGCCATCCCTTCGGCGGATCCCGACGGCGCGGGGTCCGGCTGGCGCATCATCCGGAACGCGACGAGCAAACCCGCGAGCGCCGCGAGGATCGGGATGACGAGCGCCACCTGCAAGGCGAGGGGTCGCGCCTCGGTGTTGATCCGGATGATCTCGTCCTGGACATCCTGTGGCTGACCGACGAGCAGCTCCTCGAGTTGGGTGTTGCTCATGACCTGCGCGTCGTCCTCAAGCGCCGTCGCGACGCGCTCCTGTTCGGCCGGAGTCAGCACGGTGCTTGCCTCGGCCATGTTCGTGAAGGTGATGGACAGGGTCGCCAACATGATCGCGCCGGCGAACGCCAGCCCGAACGACAACCCGAACGACCCCGCCGCCGAGTTCACCCCTGCGGCCTCGCTCACTCGCTCTTCCGAGATCGGGGACAACGTGTAGTTGTTGAGCTGGGACACGAGCAGACCGAGCCCCGATCCCGCGATCAACAGCGGGATCAAGAGGTACCAGCCGGAGTCAGCCCGAGGCACGATCGGGATCAACAGGATCAGCCCCAGCGCGAGGAGCGCGAAACCGAGCCGGATGATGCCGCTCGGGCGTCGCCTGCCCGCCTTCTTCCCCGCGAGCAAGGCGACGCCGAACATGCTGAGTGAGAGCGGCGCGATGGACAGGCCCGCAAGCATCGCGTTGTACTCGAGCACCATCTGCAGGTAGATGGGCAGCGCGATCATCGTCCCGCCGAGCGCAACCTGCTGGAGCATCTGCCCGGAGACCCCCAACCGGAAGATCATCGAGTCGAACAGGCCGGGGTCGATCAGCGTCGGCTTCCCCTGCCGCTTGCGCCGAACCAGCCAGGTGACCAGACCCCAGAGGGCGATCGCCCCGATCACGAGGAGCGCACCGACGGCTTCGCCGCCTTCCTGCCACACCAGGATGCCGAGCACGATCCCACCCATGCCGAAGACCGAGAGCACCGCACCCACCCAGTCGACGTGGCGATCCCCCGTGTAGGGCACGTCGCGGACGAGTTTGATCCCGGAAAGGACGATCCCGATGATCACGACCTCCAACAGGAACGCGATGCGCCACGACAGGTACGTGGTGATGAATCCTCCCACCAGCGGTCCGACGGCAGCGGCGATCGCGGCCGACGCCCCAACCAGGGCGTAGGCCCTGCGCTGCGCCTGGCCCTGGAAATTGCCATGGATCAGCGACTGCATCGCCGGCAGGAGGAGCGAGGCGCCGAGCCCTCCGATGATCGCCCAGAAGATGATGATCGCGGTCAGTCCCTGGGAGAGCGCCATCGCGAGGGCACCGACAGCGTAGCCGAGCAGACCCAACACGTAGGCGCGTTTGCGCCCGATCAGGTCTCCGACCTTGCTCCCGATCAGGATGAACGCGGCGGAGACCAACGCTTCCAGTGCGATCGCCGACTGGACCCCGCTCACGGTCGTGCCGAGATCCTCGACGACCGCCGCGATCGAGACGTTCATCAGCGACGTGTCGACGACGAGCACGAACATGGCCATCGCCAGCAGGAGGGCGAGCCGTGAACTACCCGACGCCTCTTCGCGGTTGTCGGCCCTCGCCTCCTCGCTCATGCGTGCGCCGCCTTCCATCCGCTCCTCGACCGAACCATCATCCCTCGTCCCCATCCGAACCGGGCCACTTCGCCCCGGTCTCCGCTTGGAAGGCATCGACCGCCGCCTTCACGGTCGGGTAGAAGTGGCGCGGGTCGAGCACATCGGTGAGCCCGTATCGCGCGATCTTGCCGTGAACCGGATCCTTCAGCTCGGCGAACCGCAGCGCGATCCCCCGACCGGAGAGCTCCGCATCGAGGTTCACGAGCATGTCAGCCGCCGTCGTGTCGACATCGGTGATGGGCTCCGCGGCGATCACGATCCATCGGAGCTCCGGGTTCCCGTCCGCGATCTCCTGGAGCTGCTCCCGGAACGTCCTCGCGTTCGCGAAGATCAGCGGGGCGTCGAACCTGAGGACGACGAGACCGTCGAGCGTCTCCGCCTGTGGGTAGGACGTGATGTCGTGCATCCCGGGCACGCCGTCCGACCCGCCCGAGGATGGCCTGGTAAGGCCTCCATGCCCGCCGGAACACGTTCAGGATCGACAGGCCGACGGCGACCGCGATCCCGGGGAGCACACCGAGGAGCGCGACCCCCAGGAATGCCGCGATGCTCAACAGGAACTCCGTGCGTCGCTGTCTCCCAACCGGATCGTGCCCCGGATGTCGGCGAGCGAGAGCGACGCGGCGATCACGATCGCCGCGAGGGTCGGTTGTGGGAGGTTGCGGAGCAGCCCGGGCGACCAGCAGCAGGATCAGGGTGATCGAGACCGCGCCGACCAGACCGGCGACCTGGGTCTTCGCGCCCGCCTGTTCGGCGACGGCCGTCCGAGATCCGCTCGTGCTCACGGCGAACCCCTGGAACAGACCGGCCGACACGTTCGCCGCGCCGATCCCGATCATCTCCTGGTTCCCGTCGACCCGCCTGCCCGATCGACCGGCGAAGACGGACGCCGTCGAGATCGTGTCCACGAGCGCGACGAGCGCGATGCCCAACGCGCCCGGGATCAGCTGCATCGCGTCGGAGAAGGAGACCTCGGGGATCGTGAACGGCGGGAACCCCTGCGGGAGCGTGCCGACCACCGAGACACCTCGATCGGCGAGATCGAAAGCCGTCAACGGCAGCGATCGAGCAGGACGACGGCGACCAGGACGGCGGGGATCTTCGGGAGCCGCGACTGCAGGACCAGGATCAGCGACGAGGGACCCGAGCCCGATCCACGCGGCGGCCGCCACGACGGAACCATCCACGACGCCTTCGACGAAGGCCACCGTCTCGTCGATGAGACCGTCGGCATCGATGGAGAACCCGAACAGCTTGGGCAACTGACCGATCAGGATCGTGAGGGCCAGGCCGTTCATGTAGCCGATCTGGGTCGGCTTGGACAGCAGGTCCGCCACGAACCCGAGCTTCGCGAAGCCCGCCAGGCCCATCACGGCCCCAACCAGCAGCGCGAGCATCGAAGCGAGCGCCACAGCGCGCGAGGGGTCCCCATCCGCCAGGAGCAACGGTGCGATCGTCGCGGCGATCATCGGGCCGAGCGAAGAGTCGGGTCCCAGGACCAGGACCCGCGAGGGACCGAACACGGCGTACGCGAGGAGACACAAGACCGACGTGTAAAGACCCGTGATCGCGGGAAGGCCCGCGAGTTCCGCGTACGCCATCCCTTGGGGAACCAGCAACGCGGTCAGGATCAGTCCGGCAACGACGTCCTTCGCGAGCCACCGGCGTTCGTACGAGCGGAGCAGATCGATACCGGGGATGATCGAGGACCGAGGTCGCGAGGCCGCGGTCGGCCCCGTAGGTTTCACGACGCTGTGCGTCCGGGTTCGGTTCCACCTCACGCCGGTCCACGTTCCCCGCCGCCAGTGCCGGAGCCATTCTGCATACGGCCCTGAATCCTCCAGACCCAACGCAACCCCTCCGGGCAAGGGTTCGGCGAACACCGATGCTGCAGCGGCCTCGAGCACGCTCCTCCGCTCCTCGGACGGGCCACTCGCCTCGAAACCCAGCGTCCACCAGTCCGCTCCCGCTATGAAGATGTCGGTCAGCTCGACGGCGCACCTCGCGCGCTCGACCAGATCGCTCGGTGTCGCCACCCAGTCATCGGGCAAGGCGAACCTGCTGATGCGGCGGACCTTCCGCACTCGACTCCACGATGCGTCGTCAGCGACACCTTCGCTCCTCGATCCGAGCGGGAAGGTCCATTTCTGCCAGGAGCTCAGTCGACCCCTCGCGCGTTCCGGAACCTCCAGGGTGCCCGGACTGTCCTGGTAGGCCTTCACATCCAACTCCGTGTCTGCGCGGATCTTCACGGACAGACCGTCGAGCCAGGGCGTCACGAGGTAGGTGTCTTCCCGCGTTTCGGTTGCGGCCGGAAGGCGCCGGAACCACTCGATGGTCGCGGCCCCGACCGGGCCGGGAAGGATCCATCGAACCTCGAGCGTCGAGGTCCCCTCAAGGAGCGGGGCGCCTATGGGACCAGGGTGCATTCGGCCTCCGGGATCGCATCATCATGATCGTCCGGCGTCTCGGCTGGCCGGGCTATCCCGTCGCCTCAGCCATGAGCTGCGCCCGGGCCTCCGCGTGCTTGGCGCGGTCTTCGTCGGACACCTCCGGCCACGACAAGCCGAGCGACCGGATCGTCTCCGCGAGGATGCGCGCCACCACCGCCTGCATGACGTTCTTGTGGTCCGCCGGGATCACGTACCAGGGTGCCCAGGCCGTCGAGGTCGCCGTGATCGCGTCCTCGAACGCTTGCATGTTCTGGTCCCAGTACGCGCGCTCGGCGACGTCGGATGCTTTGAACTTCCACTCCTTGCCTGGCGTGTCGAGGCGAGCCAGGAAGCGCCGCTTCTGTTCCTCCTTGGACACGTGGAGGAAGAACTTCACGACCTTCGTCCCGCTGCGGTCGAGGTGTCGCTCGAACGCGTTGATGTCGTCGAAGCGGCCTTTCCAGAACCGCTGCCCGCGAGGGCCGGGCGGCAGCCTCTGTCCCTCGAGCCACTCCGGATGTACCCGGAGCGCGACGACCTCCTCGTAGTGCGAACGGTTGAAGATCCCGATCCGGCCTCGCTCCGGGAGCGCCTTGTTGATGCGCCAGAGGAAGTCGTGGTCGAGATCCTCGCTCGAGGGCTGCCTGAACGAGACGACCTGCACGCCCTGCGGGTTCACTCCCGTCATCACGTGCTCGATCGTCGAGTCCTTCCCCGCCGCGTCGAGCGCCTGGAAGACCACGAGAAGCGCGTAGGTGTCGCTCGCCCAGAGCAGCTCCTGTGCGTCCGAGAGCTCCTTCACCCCCAGCTTCAGGAACTCCTTCGCCGTGCCCCTCAGCTTCTCGGCCGAGAGCTCCTCGAACTCCTTCCCGCCCTTCCAGGCCGGATCCCGCTCGGCGAGCCCCGCCGGGGTCCCCGGCTCGACGAGCAGCCGCTTGATGATGCGTTCACGACGTTCCATCGGATCCCCTTGTCTCCCCCAATGTCAGGGCTTCGGCGGGCCGAACAGCCACCGATGCGCTCGGCCGCGATCGCCGGCGGATGAACACCTTGATCAGCTCTTCGACCACGACGAGCGAGAGCGCGATGCCGGTGCAGATCGACCACTGCGTGAGGGTGAGATCGACCACCGAGAAGACGCGCTGCAGGAACCCGATCTCGGTCACGAGGATGATGGCGAGCAGCGCGAGGCCGTACCGACGCAGCTGGGTGGGGCCGGGGATGGCGGCCCGGCTGAAGATCGTGCGCACCTGGTCGCGCGCGAGCAGTCCGGCCGCGAGGTGGAACAGGGACAGCGTGGTCAGGAGCATCGTCGAGGCGACGGCGAGGTCGTAGTTGGCCTCCGCGATCTGGTAGGCGACGAGCGTTCCCACCGTCATGACGAACCCCTGAGCGCACAGCCGGACCCAGTTGGCCGTCGAGAGCACGGGCGCACCGACCGGCCGCGGCGACCGCTCCATCAGGCCTCCCGTCGGCTCGTCGAACCCGAGCGCGACGGCGATCGGGATGTCGATGACCATGTTGAGCCACAGGATCTGCAGCGGGTCGAGCGGGATCCCGCCGGCGATGCTGAAGATGCCGGCGCCGATGAAGATCGCGATGTAGGCGACCAGCGTCGACATCTGGAACCGCAGGTACTTGAGGAGGTTGTCGTACAGCGCCCGCCCGTACTCGACCGCGCCGACGATCGTGGCGAAGTTGTCGTCGGTCAGGATCATCACGGCGGCCTCCTTGGAGACCTCCGTGCCGGTGATGCCCATCGCGACGCCGATGTTCGCCGCCTTGAGCGCCGGGGCGTCGTTCACCCCGTCCCCGGTCATCGCCACGATCTGGCCGCTCTGCTGGAGCAGCCGCACCAGCCGCACCTTGTCCTCCGGAGCCACGCGCGCGATCACGCCGATCTCCGACAGACCCGAGACGAGCTCGTCGTCGCTCATCGCCGCGAACTCGGCCCCCGTGATGGCGCGACCCTCGATCCCGAGCTCCCCCCGATCGCTCCGGCGGTCGTCGCGTGGTCGCCGGTGATCATGCGGACGCGGATGCCGGCGCTCTTGCACTCGGCGATCGCCGCCTTCGCCTCGGGCCTCGGGGGGTCGACGATGCCGACCATCGCGAGCAGCGTCAGGTCCTGGACCTGGCTCAGGAGGTCGCCGTCCGGGTCGAACGTCGAGGGGTCGAAGTCCCGCTGGGCGACCACCATGACCCGTTCGCCCGCCGCCGCGATGCGGTCGTTGGCCTCCAGGGCGAGGTGGCGATTCTCGTCCGTCACCTGCTGCAGCTTCCCGTCCGGGTCCCGGTACGACCCGCCGCGCGAGATCAACACGTCGGGCGCGCCCTTCACGTAGCAGCGCACGACCGGCCGGCCGTCCTGCCCGGTCATCTCGTGGAACGTCGCCATGAACTTGTACTCGGAGTCGAACGGGACCTCGGCGATCCGGGGGTAGGTGGCCCGTGTCTCCTCGATGTCGAGACCGCCCTTGGCCCCGAGCACGATCAGGGCGCCTTCGGTCGGGTCACCGATCAGGCTCTCCCCATCGAGCACCGCGTCGGCGCACAGGACCATCGGGAGCAGGTAGGGGTCGAGGTCGAAGTGCGACCCGCCCACGTGCTTGATCTCACCCTGGGTGCTGTAGCCCTCGCCGGTGACCGTGAAGCGGTTCTGCCCCGGGATCCCCATCTCGCGCGCGGTCATCTTGTTGAGCGTGAGGGTGCCGGTCTTGTCGGAGCAGATCGCGGACGTCGAGCCCAGGGTCTCGACCGCCGGCAGCCGCTTCACGATGGCGTTGCGACGCGCGATCTCCCGGGTGCCGATCGACAAGAGCGCGGTTACCACCGCGGGCAGACCCGTCGGGATCGCGGCGACGGCGAGCGTCACGCCGGTCACGAACAGCGTCTCGAACGACTCATCCCGCAACAGGCCGAGCACGACGACGAGGACCAGCGCGATGCCCGCGATGCCCGGCGATGATCTTCGACAGGCCGTCGAGCTGCTTCTGGAGCGGGGTCTTCTCGCTCTCGGTGTTCGCCAGCATGTTGGCGATGTGACCGATCTCGGTGCCCATCCCGGTCTCCGTGACGACGTACTCGCCCCGGCCCCGCGTCACGGACGTGTTCATGTAGGCGATGCAGATCCGGTCGCCGAGCGGGACGTCCTCGCCGGCGACCGGCTCGGTCTGCTTGCCGACGGGAAGGCTCTCACCCGTGAGGGCCGCCTCCTCGATCTCGAGGGTGGCGGCGACGAGGATCCGGCCGTCGGCGGGGACGAGGTTGCCGGCCTCGACCAGGACGATGTCGCCGGGCACGAGCTCCTCGGCGTCGATCTCGATCGCCTGCCCGTCGCGCCGGACCCTCGCGATCGTCTTCATCATCTTCGACAGCGCCTCGACGCTCTCCTCGGCCTTCGCCTCCTGACGGAGGCCGATCACGGCGTTGAACACCGTGAGCCCCGCAAGCAGGACGGTCGTCCCGGCATCGTCCGTGACGATCGCGTTCACGACCGCGGCGCCGAGCAGGATGATCTGCATGAAGTCCTGGTACTGCCGTAGGAACGCTCGGAAGCTGGATTCCTTCTTCGCTCCCGCGAGCTTGTTGGGACCATGGGTTCGGAGACGCTCGGCGGCTTCACCCGCGGCGAGGCCGCGATCGGGCTGAACGCCGAGCTCCTCGGCGACGGTCGACGCCTCCATCGCGTGCCAATCGGTTCGCTTCTGGACGGTGTCGATCGTCATCGTGCCTCCCAGCGTCCATGACCGGTCCCGTACCGGGACACTTCGTTCTGGGTCGCGCTTCGGTGTGGACCCAGTATCCGCAGCCGCTGGTCGAGTCCACGAGCGCGTGCCTCTCGAAGGCTCGGCTCTCGAGCCATCGTCGAACGCGGATGCAGCGGTGTCGCCACTCTGGCGGACGCTGGGAAGTCAAGCACAACCACCGGCGTACTGCACCAAGCTTCGCGCGGCTCTGGGTACCCACGCTGCTACGGTCCGGCAGACATGAGCCGACGCGAACGGATCCGCCGCGAGCACTTCGCCGCCGGCGCGATCTACGGCACGATCGTGTACCTCACGATCCTCGTTCTCCTCGAGGAGGATCGAACCGATCCGGAGGACGCCGCCGCGATCCTGATCGCAACGGCCCTCGTGTTCTGGCTGGCGCATGTCTACGCGCATCTCGTCCCGAGGATCGCGCAGGAGGGTCGGCTGCTCACCGGCCGTTTCCGGGAGACGGCCGTGGACCAGGTCGGTGTCCTCGTGTCCGTCACGATCCCGCTGACGCCACTCGTCCTCGCGATCCTCGGCGTGGTGAGCGACCGAACCGGCCTCCGGGCGGGGATCGTGGTTGGCGTCCTGTCGCTGGCCGCGTTCGCGGTCCGCGAAGCGCGAGCGGCCGGCGTCGGCTGGGGCCGCTCCATCGAGATCGCGGCGATCCTGTTGATCGCTGGGGTGGGGCTGCTCTGGCTCGAGGTCTCGCTGCATTGACGCAGTCTCGGCGATGCCCTCCGGGCGATGCCGTCCTTGACCACGCCGGAAGGAGCGACCGGATCCGGCCGCTCCCTCGAACGATGGGTACCGATCAGCCGGCGGTGACGTCCCGCCCGTGCACCGTCAGCGCCCAGATCACGGCGATCGCGACGAAGATCATCACGATCGAGTAGACCGGCGAGTACGGCAACCACGCGAAGTTCGCGATCGCGCTGATCAGCGCGAGGATCACGCCGACGGTCCGAGCCCAGACCGCGCCGCTGAACAGACCGAAGGCCGCGAGCACGAGGACGATGCCCCCGATCAGGTGGATCCATCCCCAGGTCGTCGCATCGAACTTGAACACGTACTCCTGCCCGAGGACGAAGAAGTCGTCGTTCACGATCGCGGCCAATCCGGCGATCGCGTGATACACGCCGACCAGGATCATCATGAACGCGGCGAACGTGGTCCATCCGATCGCCCACCCACTCGGCTCTCGTTGTGCGTCCATCCCGCCTCCTTCCAACAGCCGGAATCGGCGGCTCGGAGCGTACACTGCACCGACCCTAGAACCAGGGAGGCTCTCGGATGTTGATCTTCTTCTTGCTCGGGATCGCTGCGCTCGCCGGCTGGATCGCGCAGATGATCCTCGGACGGAACCGGGAACGGACCAACTGGGGCGAGGCCCTGGTGGCCGGCTTCATCGGCTCGTTCGTCGGCGGCTTGCTCGCGAGCCTGATCGCCGGCGACGGCATCCGGCTGCGGCCGAGTGGCATCATCGGCTCGATCGCCGGAGCCATCATCGTGCTCCTGATCTGGGGCGGCGTGCGCGGCCGCAGCGCCGCCTAGGTTCGCTCGGGCTTCGGCTCCAGGATCGCTCCTCTCCGTCGGTACAGGGTCGCGTTCAGGAATTGCGCCGCGACGAAGAGCCGCGCGAGCAGGAACAGGTACAGCATCAGCACGATCGCGATCGAGAGCGACCCGTACAGGTCGTCGGACCGATCGAGGCGGTACGCGAAGTACGTGGACGCGCCCAGGCTGAGCAGACGGAGCCCGACGCCGAGCAACACCCCGCCGGGGATCATGGCCGTCCACGGAGCGGCGTCCCGAGGCAGCAACGACAGCATCCAGGTCAGGATCGCGCACGCCGTCAGCAGACCGAGGATGAACCGCGGCACCGCAGGCATCTCGATCGCCGACCAGAGGGCCTGCTGCACGAGGGCCAGCAGGCCGAACCCCGTGACCGCGACCGAACCCTTGAGCGACGAGGCTCGAGGTGCGCGCGTCCCCCAGGCCAACTCACTCACCAGACGGACCCCTCGGAACACCCCCCGCCCCGCCCACAGTGTCAGGAAGAGCCCGAGCACGAGCAACCAGATCCGTCCCTGCCCCGAAGCCTCCACCCCTTGGGCGATCGCCCCGGCAACGGCGGCCGTCATGCCCGCTCGCCGCGCGAGATCGGCAACCTCGGCTCCCGCGAGCTCGGTCGCGAGCCCGAAGGCGGCGACGAGCGCGAGCACGAACGGGATCTGCCACAGGAAGATCCGGTAGGCGAGTCCGCCGGCGAGGAGTCCACCCGCTCGTGCCTTGTCGCTCTCGAACGCCTCGGCGGCCAGGCGCACCGACTCGTGCCGCGAGCGAGCTTGATCGAGCTGACCGACGGCGCGCCGCTGGAGGTCCTGGGCGCTCGCTCGGGCGCGCGCGATCCGACCGAGGTGCTCGGCTGCCTCCTCGGGTTGATCCTCAGGGCGATCGATGGCGGACCTCACGTGACACGCAGGTGGGCACCTGCCCCGGTTCGCCCGGATGCTACCGCGCGCACGGGGCCCGGTCGGTCGGCATCTGTCGGGCGCGGGTTGGCAGACGGCGGCCGGCAGGGCGATGATGTCGCCCCCGACCAGCGAGGTTGATCACGATGGAGCAGGCGCGACCCGAGCCGGACGGCCGAGTCGTCCCGCTCCGAGCCGCCCCACAGCCGCCCCCACCGCCGGAGCAGGTGTTCGAGCAGGCGCTCCGGATCGCGTTGGGCCTCGCGGCCCTCGCGTTCGACACCGTGGTCGAGACCATCGGACGCACGCTCGGCCGAGAACCGACGACCGAGGGGGAGGTACCGACCAACGAGCAGACGACGAAGGTGGGCGGCATCCCGCTGTTCGCCGGAGCGATGCTCGGGATCGGCATCGAGGCGGGCCGTTGGGGCGCACGGGCCCTGACGACCGTCACACGCTCGACCGAGCTGCTGTTCGACCTGGCGCCGGGATCGTCGATCGTGCGGGCGCCGGTCGACCGGGCCGGGGACGGCCTTCGGAGCCTCGACGGCCGGTGGCGAGCGCATCGCCCGCGTGACGAGGATGCGGCGTCCGCGTTCCTGCGACTCCTGGTCCCGCAGGTGATGGATGCGGTACTCGATCAGATCGACCTGAACGAGCTCGTCGACGAACGCGTCGACGTCGACGGGATCGTCGAGGGTGTCGACCTCGCAAGCTTGGTGGACCGCATCGACGTCGACGCCATCGTCGCCGGCCTGGACCTCGATGAGATCGTCCGCCGCATCGACGTGCGGAGTATGGTCGACCGCCTCCCGCTCGACGACATCGTGGCTCGGATCGACATCGACGGGATCGTCAGCCGCGTCGACCTCGATCGGGTCGTCCAGCGGGTGGACCTGGACGCGGTGGCGGCGAAGCTCGATGTCGAGGCCGTGATCAACCGGGTCGACCTCACCGCGATCGCGAGCAGGGTGATCGACGAGCTCGACCTCATCGAGCTCATCCGCGACTCGATGGGCTCGGTCACGACCGAGACCGTCGGGGGCATCCGGGTCGGGAGCGCGAACGCGGATCGGGCGATCTCACGCCTCGTCGACCGAGCCCTCCGCCGCACGATCGACCGCGATACGCGGGTCTCGGGCCCGGACGCGCACGGATCGGACCCGAAGGAGCCCGGCTGAGCGTCGCTGTCCCCCCAGCCGCCAGAGCGATCCAGGGGCGTCGCGCGGGCGTGGTGTCTCGCTTCCTCGCCGACGCGATCGATCTGGTCGTCGTCCTGGCCACGCTCGCCGGGATCCACCTCACGGTCAGCGGGATCCGCTTCCTGATCCGGCCGCGGTCGTTCGAATGGCCGGAACTCTCCTTCCTCACCCACGGGATGTTCGCGTGGTTCCTGCTGATCGCCTACCTCACGATCGGATGGGCGAACACGGGACGAACGCTCGGCAAGACCATGCTCGGCCTGCGCGTCGTCGACATGCAGGGCGCACCACTCCGCCTCTGGCGTGCGTTCGTTCGAGCGCTGCTCTGCGCGGCGTTCCCGATCGGCCTGTTCTGGAGCGCGATCAGCGACAAGAACGCCTCGGTGCAGGACCTGCTGGTTCGCACCAACGTCGTCTACGACTGGGCGCCCAAGCTCCCCCGATTCGAGGGCGCCTAGCTCGACGCGGGCTCCGGCTCTTTGCCGAGCCGGAACATCGCGAGCTCGATCAGCCCGATGAGGGCGAGCACGATCACGGTCACCCACAGCGAGAGGTCGAAGAAGAACAGGATCGCGACGCCGAGGAGGGCCGCACCGATCATCACCGCGTCCCGGTGTTCGCGCAGCCACCGGATCCGCTCGGTCTCCGCCCCTTCGCCGCGAGGCGAGGTTCCGATGCCCTTGCCGAGGTCGCGGACCCAGCCCCGAAGCCCCACGGCCCACGGGTACGGCCCGGTGACGAGCGCGATCAGGAGCGTCACGAGGACGATCGCGAGCAGGATCGTCGTGTACCGGAACAGGCTCTCCATGAGCTCGTCCGTCAGTACACGCACGCTCGGGAACCGTTCGACGTCGACCTGCTCGTACAGGCTCTCGCGTCCCGCGAGCGCGAGACGGCGGACCAGGACGAGGCCGATCGTGCCACCGACCGCCAGCTGGATCAACGTGCGGCGTCTGCGCATCGAGAGCCACAGCGCCAGACCGCCGAGGATCGGGATCAGCACGATCAGGAGGATCAGCAGGCGCCGGGACAGATCGAGAGCCTGCTGCAGGGCGCCGAGCTCCTCGGAGTCGTAGACGGCGATCGTCCCGTAGTCCTCGGGCAGGTCGACCCCGAGCGCGGACTCGAGCTTGGCGATCGACTCCTGGGGGATCTCGTCCGGCTCGATCGTCGGGAGCGTGATCGAACGGCCGACCAGGTCCGAGGCGACGGTCTGGATCGACCCGAGCGCGAGGTTGATCAGCGGGATGAGGTTCAGCAACACCTTGCCGTCGCGGACCGTGACCGTCTCTCCCTCGCCGCGCAGGATCTTGAGGATCTGGGTGTGTACGAAACGGTTCGCCTCGACCCAGAACGTCTCGAACGCGTCGCTCTGCACCACGCGAAGGACCTGGTCCTGCACGAACCCCCGGACGGCGGTCGTGAGCGGTGCGGCCAGGAACGCGATCTGCTCGGGCAGGTGCTCGCTGAGCACCGCGTCGACGTTCAGGGCCGCGAAGACCTGATCGGTCGTCCTCCTCGCGATCGACACCTGCACCGCCGGGTCGCTCGCGAGGGGAGCGACCGTCGCCACGTAGCGATCGGTGTTCAGGACCGTTCGAGCTCCCCACGCGGCGGGGACCGTCACCGTGAAGACGAGGACCGTCAGGGCGACGAGTAGGGGCGCGAGGATGCGGCGGACCCGATGGCGTGGCTTCGGCTGCGCCTCGAGCGACTCCACCTCCGCTCGGAGTTCGTCGCGCTCGGCCCTCAGCCGCTCGAGCTCGGCCGCTTCGTCCTCGGTCGGCGCAGCGTCGTCCTTCGGTCCGTCGTTCACCATCGCCTCCGTTCCCGCCGATCCACCACGGCGTCCGAACGCGCCCGCAACGCCTCGACCTGTTCCGTCACACCCGCAAGCTCTCGATGTCCGTGCGCATCCTACGGAGCGAGAAGGCCATGAAGATCTCGCCGACGCCCCGGAACAGGGCCGCGAACCCGACCCACAGCAGGATCAGCGCAGCGCGAGGCGCGAAGAACTGCTGGGACACCCAGAACGCGAGGAGGATCTCGAGGATCCCCACGACCAGGCTGAGCCACCAAAGATCGTTCTCGTCCTTGATCATGAAGGCGAGGCTGATATCGAAGGCACCTTTCAGCACCAGCAGGAAGCCCAAGATCGCGGCGAGCTCGTAGAAGGCGCCGATCGGGTTCACGAGCGCCCAGATCCCCCCACCGATGAACAGCACCCCCATGAGCACGTAGAGCCACTTCCAACCTGGGCGAGTCCCCATGGCGACGAACTCGTTCACGCCGGCCATCAGCAGCACGATGCCGAGCAGCACCCCGACCGTGGAGACGGACGAGAGGTTGAATCGCAGGACGACCATCGCGATCAGCAGCCACGCCACACCGGTCACGAGGAACAACCACCACGGCACGCCGACGGCACCTCGTTCACGCATCGCCATCCGGATCTCCCCCCTTGGCGCGGCCGATCGCCGCTCGGTTGATTATGCCCCACCGGGACCGGCCCACCAGCCCATCGGCCGGCGGCGGCCGCGAGGGCCGGCCCTAGGTGGAGCCGGTCGTTTCCGGCGTGTCCGGCCCCGCGCCGACCACCGTCGTCCCGTTCATCGTGGGATGCACGATGCACAGGAAGTAGTACTCCCCCGGGTCGAGCGGGGGGACCGCGTACTCGACCGTCGCCGGCCCGGTGACGAGCTCGCCGTCGAAGAGCTCCAGCGAGAGCTCCGGGTCGGTGTAGATCGCGATGTTGTGTTGGGTCCCGGCGTCCCGGTTGTCCAACGTGATCGTGGTCGCGACCGCGGGCGGAAGCTCGATCGTGTCCGTGTCGAACTCGGTGTCCTGCGCGACGACCGTGACCCCGCCGCCGGGTCCTTCGGGACCATCCTCGCCGCCCTCGCCCTCGACCGCCTCCAGCTCCCCCGTCATGGTCGGGTGGACCACGCAACGGAAGGAGTACGCACCTGCCTCGAGCGCGGGGACCGGGTAATCGACCTCGGTCACGCCGGTCACGATCTCGCCGGCGAACACGGGCTCGCCCGTGAACGCGTCGTTGTCGAAGATGTCGACGTTGTGCTGGGTCTCGGCGTCCTGGTTGTGGAACCGCAGCGTGAACGGTTGGCCGGCCGGCGCGGTGAGCGACGTCGGGTCGAACTCGATGTCGGCGGCCGCCAGGACGACGACCGCTCGCTCCTCCCCGCCTTCGCCCTCCTCCTCGCCGGCGGCCACCGCGAGCGCGATGCCCCCTGCGAGCATCGCGAAGCCCGCGACGGCACCCAGCATGGCCGCGATCGTCGACAGTCGGACCTGCGCGCGGGCGGCAGCGAAGGATGCCGCGGCAAGCACACCACTCGCGACGAGGATGGCCGTGACGGTGGCGGCCTCGGGGGTGACCGCGAGCAGGATCCTCGAGAACCCGAACAGCACCAGCGCGAGGAGCACGATGATGGCGATCGGGAGCACGATCGGCATGACGAAGCGATCACGCAGGACCGGCTTCATCTGGCGATCCTCGTCCGCAGATCCCGCTCCACCTGTCGGAGCGCGAGGGCATCCCATCCGTCGCGCGACTCACGCGCGTACCAGCGGAAGAAGATCGTCGCGATGAACCCCCACAGGATCAGCCCGCCGACGATCTTCATGACGAGCCCCGCGACGAGCTGATCCGTGAGCGCGGACATGCCCCAGATCCTGGGGAACGTCCCGTACACCGGGTAGAGCAACGTGTGCCCGAACGTCAGGAACGACGCCGGGATCGTGGGCGCGATCGACTGGACGAACAGGTAGAGCATCTGCGCGGGCGGGGCGAGCGACGGGAGCTCGACGAGCGGCGACATGACCGGCCACCACATCACGATCGCCGATCCGAGGATCAGCGTGTGCAACGTGAAGTGCACCCACTCGGACCCGACCGATGCCTCGACCAGCTCGGGCCAATGGGTGAACAGCAGCAGGCCGTTGAACAGGATGAGCGCCACCACCGGCCGCGTGAGGAAGCGCCAGACCACGAAGACCGGACGGGGACGCAGCAGCGCCCGCCACATCCAGGCGGGGGTGCCGGCGATCAGCAGCGGCGCCGAGACGAGCGTGAACACGAGGTGCTGGACCATGTGCATCGAGTACAGGTAGCCCTCGGAGAGATCGTGCATCGGCCAGTCGGCCGCGAACCAGAGTGAAGCCATCCCGAACGAGAAGAACGTCACGCGCCGGCCGCGCTCCGAGCGCTCCCCGGGCGACGTCGGGACGTGGCGCCGGACGGCCACGAGGTACGCCGCCCAGATGCCTCCGAGGAGGAGCCACACGTCGGGATGCGGGTGCCAGGCGGGCAACGGTTACCCCGCGAACACCTTGAAGATCATGAGCACGACCAGGTAGAGCGTGACGGCGCCGGCGAGTCCCATGAGGAAGAACCGAGCGTAGAGCCGGTCGTCGAACTTCAGGTGCATGAACCACATCACGACGAGCGCGAACTTGATGAACGAGAACAGGAACAGGAGCGGAACCAGGAACTCCTGGACCCCTTCGATGTAGTAGATCGCGACCTCGGCCGCCGTGATGACCGCCAGGATCACGGCGATCCGGACGTACTCCTTCGGGCTCGGGTGACGCCCGGCGTGCGACGGCCGTCCGGACCCGGCGGGCGGGTGCTCCTCGATGTGGGTATCGGACATCGCGCGCTCCTAGACGCCGCCGGGGTTCTCGGTCGGGATGAGGTACACGACGGTGAAGATCACGATCCAGACGATGTCGACGAAGTGCCAGTAGAGCCCGACGAGCTCGACCGCGTCCGACCGCTCCTGCCCGATCGTTCCCGCGTACGACAGGGTGAACAGCGTGAGGAGCATGATGATCCCCACGGCGACGTGCGTCCCGTGGAACCCGGTCAGCACGAAGAACGACGTGCTGAACATGTTCGTGGACAACGTGAGCCCCTCCCGGGCGAACGCGGTGAACTCGTAGACCTGGCCGCCGAGGAAGGTCGCGCCGAGGAGCGCGGTGGCCAGCAGCCAGACGCGCATCCGACCGGTGTCACCGCGCTGGATCGCGGCGAGCGCCAACACCATCGTGAGCGAGCTCGCGAGCAGCACGAACGAGGAGACCGAGGTGTACGGGATGTCGAAGACGTCGTTCGGATACGGCCCCACGATGCTCGCACCCCGGTAGAGCACGTACGTCGAGATGAGCGCCCCGAACAACAGGCAGTCCGACGCCAGGAACAGCCACATCGCGAGCTTCGTGCTCGGCAGCCCGGTGCTCGTCGCCGGGTGCGCGCCGCCTCCGTGGGTGGCTCCGTGCTCCGCGCTCGCCATCAGCTCATCGCTCCGTCGCCCCTACTCCGCCGAGGGCTCCAGGATCCAGCCGAAGAACCCGGCCAGCATGATCACGAGACCCACGCCCACGAGCCACCAGTTGAAGATCAACCCGTACCCGATCACCGGGAGCCCGAGGCTGGCGACCAACGGATAGTACGAGGGCCCCGGAAGGTGGATGCCGTGCGCGCCTTCGTGTTCGCCCTCCGACCGCTCCCCTACGCCCGCCTCGCCCGAACCGCCCGCGGCGACCGGCACCACGCGTCCGCCTTCGGTCTCGGCGTACTTGCGATGCCAGAGATCGTCGAGCGCGTGCACCACCGGGATCTCGTCGAAGTTGTGCGGCGGCGGTGGCGAGGACGTGAGCCACTCGAGCGTTCGAGCGTCCCAGGGATCCGCGTGCATCTCCTTCGGCTTGCGGAAGCTCGCGACCGCGTTCACGACGAAGATCAGCACGGACACGGCGATGATGAACGCGCCGACCGTGGACACGAGGTTCCAGAAGCTGAGCCCGAGCGACTCCGGATAGCTCTGGATCCGCCGAGGCATCCCCTGCAAGCCGAGGATGTGCATCGGGCCGAACGTCATGTTGAACCCGATCAGCATGAGCCAGAAGTGCAGCTTGCCGGCCCGCTCGCTCAGCATGCGGCCGTAGACCTTCGGCCACCAGTAATAGAGCCCCGCGAACAGGCCGAAGATCGCGCCGCCGAACAGCACGTAGTGGAAGTGCGCCACGATGTAGTAGGTGTCCGTCTGCTGGTAGTCGGACGGAACGATCGCGTGGGTGACCCCGGACAACCCGCCGATCACGAACATCGCCACGAAGCCGATCGAGAACAGCATCGGCGTCGCGAACCGGATGTCCCCGTTCCACATCGTGCCGAGCCAGTTGAAGATCTTCACGCCGGTCGGGATCCCGATGATCAGCGTCGACACGGCGAAGGCCGTGTTCGCGACCGGCCCCAGGCCGACGGCGAACATGTGATGCGCCCACACCCCGAACCCGATGAACCCGATCGCGATCCCGCTGAACACGACGAACTGGTACCCGAACAACGGCTTGCGCGCGAAGACCGGCAGGATCTCGGAGACGATGCCCATCGCCGGCAGGATCAGGATGTAGACCTCGGGGTGCCCGAACAACCAGAACAGGTGCTGCCAGAGCACGGGGCTCCCGCCGGTCGCCGGATCGAAGAAGTGCGTGCTGAACAGGCGGTCGAACAGCAGCTCGACCAGGCCGATCGTGATGATGGGCAGGCTGAAGGCGAGCAACAGCTGGACGACGAGCCCCATCCACACGAACACCGGCATCCGGAACAGCGTCATCCCGGGCGCGCGCATGTTGATCACGGTCACCGCCAGGTTCACCGCGGACACCGTGGAGGCGATCCCTGTGATGAGCAGGCCGATCGCGTAGAACGTCATCCCTCGCGAGGGGTCGACGACGGAGTTCGGCGCGTAGCCGAACCACCCGCCGTTCGGCGCCCCGCCCAGGAACCAGCTCGAGTAGATGAACGTCCCGCCGAACAGGAAGGCCCAGTAGCTGAACGCGTTCAGCCTCGGGAAGGCGACGTCGCGTGCGCCGATCATGAGCGGCAGCAGGTAGTTGAAGAACGCGGCCGAGAGCGGCATGACGACGAGGAACACCATCGTGATGCCGTGCATCGTGAACAGCTCGTTGTAGACCGCCGGGTTCACGAAGTCCTGGTCCGGCCTCGCGAGCTGGATCCGGATCAGCAGCGCCTCCATGCCACCGACCAGGAAGAACGCGAATGACGTGATGCCGTAGAGGATCCCGATCTTCTTGTGGTCGACGGTGGTGACCCAGCTCCACCAGCCGGTGGTCGCCGCCGGTCGTCGCAGCACGCCGCCGGGACGTTCGGCCGGGACGGTTACGGACGCCATCGAGCGTGCCCCTCCATCAGGTCAGCGAGAGCAGGTAGGCGATCAGCTGGTCGATCTCCTCGTCGGTGAGGTCGTACTCCGGCATCCACGCGCCGTACTTCTCGGCCGGCGGATCGTCGAGCCAGCGGCGAAGGTTCTCCTCGTTGGTCTCCAGGATGCATCCGGCGAAACATGTCCGGCTCGCGAAGTGCGTGAGGTTCGGGCCGCCGTTGGCGAGCAACGGGTCCCCCTCCTCGTCCTCCAACCCGACCACCGCGTGACAGTCGGTGCACGCGCCGTCCTCTCGGTGCTCCACGAAGACCTCGAGCCCGGCCGCCGCGTCGCTCCCCGGCTCCGGCGACACGGCCTCGGCCTGCTGGCCGGCGATCCACGCCTCGAAGTCCTCCGGGGTGTGTGCGACCACGGTGAACCGCATGTCCCCGTGCGAGTAGCCGCAGAACTCCTTGCATTGCCCCGGGTACGTCCCCGGCTCATCCGCCTGGATCGTCATGTGGTTCGTCTGGTTCGGGATCACGTCGGTCGTGCCGGCCAGCGCGGGCACCCAGAAGGAGTGGATCACCGAGGCCCCGATCCCCGCCGGCTGGAAGCCGTCCGGTGGGCCGGGCTGACACGCGCTCGGCGCCGGCGGTCCGGGGTCGCTGGGGATCTCCGCCCCATAGCCGAAACCGGCGGCGCACAGGGTCAGGTATACGGGCCTGCCCGTCGGGATGTGCAACTCGTTCGCCGTGATGATGCGTTGATCCGGGTAGTCGAACTCCCACCACCACTGGTGGCCGAGCACGTTGACCTCCAGGACATCCCCTTCCGGCACCGCGGCGAGCTCCCAGATCGTGGCCACCGTCGGCACCGCGACCCCGGCCAGGATCACCGCCGGCAGGATCGTCCATGCGACCTCGAGCCGCGTGTTGCCGTGGATCTGGGAGGGGATCCCGCTCCGACCCTTCCGGTGCCGGTATCGGATCGCGAACAGCAGCAGCATGCCCTCGACGAGCACGAAGATCGCCACCGCGACCCAGAAGACCGGGACGAACAGGCTGTCGGCCTTCTCGGCGTACGGACCCGCAGGTTCGAGCGAGGACTGTGTCGCGTTCGGTGCGCAGGCCGCCGCCGCAACGGCCAGGGCCGACAGGCCCAGGACGAGGACCGTTCTCCTGCGAACCACGCTTGCGGGATCCCTCCGTGTGGACCTCAGCCGAGCTCGGAGCCCGGCGCACTGTAACACCGTTCCCGCGGCCAGCGGACCTCGCGCGCGCACGCACGCCGCACGCACGGCCGTCCGGCGTCATGTCGCGGTCTAGATCGGGGGGCTGAAATCGCTGATCGTCCGCAGGATCGGCCCGAGCATCCGCGTCCACAGGTTCGTCGCGACCAGCACGCCGATCGCGATCATGACGACGCCCGACGCCCCCGCGATCCAGTGGTAGTTGCGCTTCACGAACTCCAGCGCGCCCATGAGCCGGCGCACCCCCAGCCCGACGAGCAGGAACGGGACCCCGAGTCCGAGCGAGTACACGAACAGCAGGGCCGCGCCCCGCAGCGAGCCGCCCTGCGCCGCGGCGATCGCGAGCACGCCCGCGAGGACCGGCCCGATGCACGGCGTCCACCCGGCGCCGAACGCCACCCCGACGGGGAACGCCCATGCCGGACCCGGTTGCACCCGCTGCAGCAGCGGCCGCCGATCCGAGAACAACGTCGGCGAGCCGAGCCGCAACGCGTACAGCACCATGATCACGCCGAACGCGATGATGATCCCGCCCGAGACACGCACCCCGACCGGCGAGCGAAGGATCCGCGTCACCGCGCCGGTGAACGCGCCGAGGGCGGTGAAGACCGCGGCGAACCCCGCGATGAACAGCACGATCGGAACGATCGGCGCCCGCTCCTCCTTCACCTCACCGCCGGCGACGAACGAGAGGTAGCCGGGGACGAGCGGGAACACGCACGGCGACGCGAACGAGACCAGCCCGGCCGCGAACGCGAGCCCCGGGGCCCACCACGACCCCAGACCGTCCTGGACGAAGTCGGCGAGGACCCCGGTCACGCGTCCAGTCTAGGGTCGGTCGCGCGAGCGGAGGGACCGATCGGCGGACCGAGCGCGAGAACGACACCCCGCCTGGGTTGCGGTCGACCGGAGGCGCTGCGATAGTTCGAACGAAGGCCCCTTGTGAAGGGATTCACAAGGGGCGACGGGGTAGGAACCGTCTCGGGGACCGGAGGTGGCACGTCTATAATCCGAGCGCCCGAGGCACGACGAGCGCGTGGGGGTGAAGTCGCGTGAAGGTCCCGCAGGTGCTCCTGAAGGCGAAGGAGCGGGCGGAGCAGTTCCTGAAGACCTTCGAATGGACCTGGACCAACGCCGTCGTCTTCTCGCTCGGCTTCTCGTTCTTCTGCGTGATCACGATGGCGGTCATCCCGTCGTTCTGGCTGTACTTCGCCGAACAGACGCTGGGCTGGGACGGCCTGTCCGGGACCGGCGACTGGCGACCCCTGGCCCGCGACGCGGTCGCGATGGGGCTCGCGACCGGCCCGTTCATCACCGCCGTGATCGCGGTGGTGATCCTGCAGAACTGGCGGCGCAAGCTGCGCGGCGGCTCCGCCGAACGCGCTTCGGGCGGCTACCGATGAGGAAGGTCTGACGGCGCCGATGCCCTTCACGAAGACCGAGGTCGACATCCACACGGACTACGTGCTGGACGCCGTGGATCCGGGCTGGCTCGCCAAGGGCGTGAAGTCGCCGAAGCACCTGATGCTCGATCCCGACAACTGCATCCTGTGCCGTGCGTGCGAGGACGTCTGCCCCTGGAACTGCATCTTCATGATGTCCACGGACATCGTGGAGGGCGCGACCGACGAGGCCGTCGGGGCCGAGGTTCGGGAGTCCTTCTCGGTGTTCGTCGTCGACGACAACGCCTGCACGCGGTGCTCGGTGTGCGTCGACCGGTGTCCCACGGACACCCTGTACTACGCGCGACTGCCGGAGGCTTCCAAGGGCGCCCGCACGATGGCGGCCGTCCCCGAGTCTCAGCGCGCCGAAGCGGGATAGGGCTCGAGGAGAAGGACGAGGGGGAAGAAAGGCTGAAGCTTCCGACGCCCAACGAAGCCCTCGATCGCGTCCGCGAAACCGAGGTCTGGAAGTCGGTGTTCCGGCCGGGATCGATCTTCCGGCGTGGCTACCGGGATACGTCGCGCGACCGTGCCCTCGCGACGATGAACAACGTCCTGTACCACCTGCACCCGGTCAAGATGAAGCGCCATGGCTTGAAGCTGACCTACACGTTCTGCCTGGGCGGCCTCTCGTTCTTCCTGTTCATCCTGCTCACGATCACCGGGATCTATCTCATGTTCTTCTACCGTCCCGCCGCCGAGCTCGGATCGGCCGCCGCGTATACGGACATGCAGAACATCCGGACCTCGGTGTTCTTCGGCGACCTCGTCCGGAACCTGCACCGGTGGGGGGCGCACCTCATGGTGATCAGCGTGACCCTGCACATGGCGAGGGTCTTCTACACCGGGTCGTACAAGCCGCCGCGCGAGTTCAACTGGGTCGTCGGCGTGTTGCTGCTGTTCCTGACCCTCGGGCTCGCGTTCACCGGCTACCTGCTGCCGTGGGATCAGCTGGCGATCTGGGCCGTGACGGTCGGGACCTCGCTCGCCGGCTACTCCCCCTTCATCGCGAAGCAAGCGAACTTCCTGTTGCTGGGTGGCGTGGTCGTGGGACCGGACACCCTCCTGCGCTGGTACGTGCTCCACGTCCTGGCGCTGCCGTTCGTCCTCGTGCTCTTCCTCGCCGTGCACTTCTGGCGGATCCGCAAGGACGGCGGGATCTCGGGACCCCTGTAGGAGTCGGAGACATGGCACGAGAGGACACGCCGCTCGACCAGGAGACCTTCGACAAGGTCCTGGCCGAGGAGCTCGCCAAGGGGACCGACCGGCGCGTCGCCGAGGGTCGCGCGCGTTCGGCCGCGGTCCGGGCGCTGCGCGCCAAGACCGGCGAGGGGATGGAAGGCGCCCAGGCGGCCGCGGCGGCCGGGGCCTCGCCCGGGGGACCAGCTCCCGCGGCGTCCGCGGCACCCGAGGCTCCGGGGGGAGCAGAGCCCCCGGTCGCTGCCCCGTCGGCCGCTCCCGGTCAGCCGGCAGGCGCCGCGGCGGCAGGGGCGCCCGCTCCAGCAGCCGCTCCTGCAGCCGTGGCGGCCACGACGGCGGCGGTTCGGCAGGGGCCGGCGCCGACCGGGAACGTGCCCGAACCGAAGAAGGGAGCCGAGGAGAAGCACCGGCTCCTCGCGCTCGTGCCGCCCGAGGGGATCCAGCGCGTCGAACGCGAGCAGGGTGACCGGATCAACGTATGGCCACACCTGCTCATCGAGGAGTTCATCGCGCTGCTGATCGTGCTCGCGACGCTCACGATCTTCTCGACCTTCGTGAACGCCCCCCTGCGTGAGCTCGCGAACCCGAACCTCACGCCGAACCCGTCGAAGGCGCCATGGTACTTCCTCGGCCTGCAGGAGCTGCTCCGCTACTTCCACCCGATGATCGCCGGGGTGGTCTTCGCGCCGACGCTCGTCCTGCTCGCGCTGGCCGTGACGCCGTTCATCGACCGGAACCCCAGCACGAAGCCCGGCGACCGCAAGCTCGCGATCACGCTGTTCACGATGCTGATGATGTTCGGGGCGACGCTCACGATCATCGGCTCGTTCTTCCGAGGCACCGGCTACAACTGGGTGTGGCCGTGGGCGCAGGGGGTGTTCTTCGAGCTATGACGCCGGTCCTCGGTCTCTCCAGCGGCACGATCGCGGCGATCGTCGTGATCGTCATCATCGACCTGTTCGCGATCATGTTCGGCCTGTCGTTCGCGAGGTCGCGACGCGCCGAGCGGCAGGCGCGGGCCGCGGAGACCGCCGCGATCCTCGGCGAGGCGCCGCCTCCGGCCCCGAAGCCGGTGAGCCGCCGCGAGTTCTTCCGCCGCTCGCTCGTGGTCTCGCTGCTCGTCTTCGGCGCGGAGTTCGGGGGCGCGACGCTGGCCTTCCTCTGGCCGGCCTTGAAGGGCGGGTTCGGCTCGGTGATCAACGCGGGCAAGCTCGACGACATCCTCGCGTACATCAACGAGAACGACCTTCCGTTCTACTCGGGCACCGGCCGCTTCTACATCGTGCGGTACAACGGCAGGCCCGACGGCGACATCGACTACGCGAGCGAGGGCGTCGAGGCAGACGGTGTCATGCCGTTGTACCAGCGATGCGTGCACCTCGGATGCCGCGTCCCGTTCTGCCAGCAGTCCCAGTGGTTCGAGTGCCCGTGCCACGGATCGAAGTACAACACCGCCGGCGAGTACAAGCTCGGGCCCGCTCCACGCGGGCTGGACCGCTTCATGGTCTCGGTCTCCGAGAGCGGTGACGTGCTGGTCGACACCTCGGTGCAGATCCTGGGGCCACCGAGAGGGACCGACACGATCAAGGACCCGCCCTCGGGCCCGTTCTGCGTGGCGGTGACGTGATGCTCGGCCTCACCCAGGCGCAGGGCATCATCCTCGCGGTCGGCGGCGCCATCTTCGTGCTCGTCGCCGGTGCGGTACTCGTCCTGCGCGGACGGCACGTCGAGAGCGGCGCCGACATCCCGAACGCGATGCGGCCGGGACCATCGGATCCCGACCTGGAGACCCCGCTCCTGCACAAGCTCCAGGGGTGGGGCGTGCTCCTGGTCCTGTTCTTCGTGATCTGGGTCCCCGCCGTGTGGCTGCTCGAGCCCTCGAACAACCTCGAGCAAGAGGAGAAGCTGCTCACGGAGTCGATCCGACGAGGGAGTCACACGGTCGAGCTGTTCACGGAGGAGAACCAGGCGGGCGTCGGATGCGTGCAGTGCCACGGCTCCGAGCTCCAGGGTTCGCGCATCCTGAACACCGCGTCGCAGACCGTGATCCCGACCCCGAACCTCACGACCGTCTGCGGGGGCCCCTACACGGGGCACCCGGCGATCTACGGGATGCGGGACATCGTCACGACGATCGAGCAGGGTCGCGGGCAGATGCCGTCGTGGAGCATCCGGTTCGAGGGGGCGCTCGGCGACCAGCAGATCAACGACCTCCTCAATTACATCGTGAGCATCCAGGACGAGGAACAGGTTCCGTTCGAGCAGAACCTGTGCACCAACCCCGAGGCCGTCGAGGCCGCGATCGAGGAGTTCCTGGACGGCAACGTCGCCAACAAACCCTCGCCGACCGACAACGTCCAGTTCTGATGGAGCCCGAGACCTGTCTGCTCTGGGAGATCCCCTGCGACACGCTGATCAAGGGCGGGCTCGTCACGATCCTCGGGTTCATCCTGTTCGTCGGCAGCGTCCTGCTCGTGCTCGCGGCGGTGTTCGGTCGCTGGATGGGCTACCTCGTGATGGTCGTCGGGTTCGCCGGCTGGATGATGATCCTGTCGTCGCTGTGGACCTTCGGCTTCTACTCGCAGGGGCCTGACACCCCCGTGAACCTCGGACCGAGGGGGGCGGAGCCGGCGTGGGTGGTGGAGTCCGCGGGGACGAACCCGCAGCCCGTCTACGAGGCGTTCGGGTCGTATCCGAGCGGACAGGGCTGGCGGGAGCCGGGGAGCAACGATGCCGACGAGGGGTCGGTGCAGTCGGTCACCTCGGCGACGCAGGGGTTCCTCGCGGAGCAGGCCAACGATGAGCTCGGCCTCGGCCCGCACGACGTGGGGGCGATCCAGACGACCGACTTCACCGTCGAGAACATCCAGTTCTTCGCGACGGAGGACGGCGTGTCACTGTCGGCATCGCGCGCGTTCTTCAACGAGGGCGGGCCGTTGCTGACCGTGTTCCTGCGACACGACTCCGGCAGCGTGAACCGTTACTCCTGGATGTTCCTGATCGGCTCGACGCTGCTGTTCGGGGCGCACCTGCCGCTCCTGGACCGCGCCGAGCGCAAGCGCAAGGAGATCCTGACGGGCGGGACGGCCCCGCCGTGGTACGGACCCGCCTAGGGAGGACCGAGATGCTGGCTCAGGAAGCGGTGCCCCTGCTCGACGAGGGATCGGTGCAGTTCATCCTGTTCGGCATCATGGTCATCATCACGTTCGTCATCCTCTGGTTCACGATCGCGAAGTAGCCGGGGACGGATCTAGCCGGGGGCCGAACCTCGTCTCCGCTTCACCACCGCGAGCGCCGCCTTCCGCTGCTCGTAGTACGTGAGGATCTGCAGTTCGACGGCGAGGTCGACCTTGCGGACCGAGACCCCCTCCGGCACGGCGAGCGGTGCCGGCGCGAAGTTCAGGATCGAACGGACGCCGGCGCCCACCATCGCGTCGGCCACCGCCTGCGCCACCGCCGCGGGCGTGCAGATGACGCCGATCAGCGCCTCGTGCTCGCGGGCGATCGCCGGCAGGTCCTCGACCGGACGGATCGCGAGCTCGCCGATCCGCTCCCCGATCTTCGCCGGGTCCGCATCGACGAGCGCCGCGGGCCGGAACCCCCGCTCGCCGAACCCCCGGTAGTTGGCGAGCGCGTGCCCGAGGTTGCCGATCCCGGCGATCACGATCGGCCAGTGCTGCGTGAGGCCGAGCTCACGGCGGATCTGATGGAGCAGGTACGCGACGTCGTACCCCACACCTCGGATCCCGTACGACCCGAGGTGGGACAGGTCCTTGCGCACCTTCGCCGAATTGACCCCGGTCGCCTCGGCGAGCGCGTCGGAGGAGACCGTGGGGACCCCGGACTCGGCGAGCTCGATCAGCGCCCGGAGGTAGACCGGCAGCCGCCCGACGGTGGCCTCCGGGACTGGGCGGTCGGTCACGCGAGCGATGATAGTGCACTCGTGAAACGGTGTTTCCGCGCGGGTCCGGCCGGCCTACGGAGACCGCAGGGCGCGCGCGAACCGCTCGGCATCCACGCGGACCTCGAACAGCTCGACGCCGTCCATGACAACCACCGGGATCCGGATGCCGTACTCCAGCTCCAAGGCATCGTCCCCCGAGATGTCCACCTCGCGGAGGTCGAACGGCGCCTGCTCTCGCACGGCGAGCAGCACGTCGCGGGCCTCATCGCAGAGCCCGCAGCCCGGCCTCGAGTACAGGAGCACCTCGGTCACGGCCGCATGCTAGCGGCGCCGACCCGGACGCTCCCGGGAACCGCGAGCCTCCGTGTGGTATGGAACTCGCGTGGGCGAGGACGACCGGTTCGACAACGAGCTGCACCGGGGCATCGCCTCGCGGGACCGGTCCGCGTTCGAGGAGCTCTATCGTCGATACGCCCGCTCGGCGTACGGCGTGGCGCTGCGGGTCACCGCCCAGGACCTGATCGCCCAGGAGGTGGTCCAGGAGGCCTTCCTCGCGCTGTGGCGGGCGCCCGAGGCGTTCGACGCCACCCGGGGCGGCTTCCGCACCTTCTTCCTGTCCCTGGTGCATCATCGAGCGGTCGACGCGGTCCGGCGGGAGGAGCGGATCCGCAAGCGCGCCGACCGGGCGGCGAACCTCGAGCCCGCGACGGACGAAGACCCTGCGGAGGAGGTCGTCGAGGACGCCTACCTCGCCGTGCGCCGGAAGGAGGTCCGCGACGCGCTCGCGACCCTGCCGGTGGACCAGCGACGGGTGCTCGAGATGGCCTACTTCGGAGGCATGACGCAGGTCAGGATCGCCGACGAGCTCGGCATCCCGGTCGGCACCGTGAAGACCAGGACGCTGGCTGCGATGCGCAAGCTACGAGCAGCACTCCAGGAGGCATGAGGTTGACTGAGGACCACGAGCGGATCGAGGAACTGCTTGCCGGGTACGCGCTGCTCTCCCTGTCTGGGGAGGACGCGAGCGAGGCCGACCGCATCGTCACCGAGCACGTCCCGGGCTGTGCCCGCTGCCGGCAGACCCTCGAGGAGTTCCGGTCGTTGTCCGGGGACCTCGCCCTGGCCGCTTCGCCTGCAGAGCCACCGGAGACGCTGCTTCCTCGCATCCGTCGTGCCATCGAGGAGGTCCCGCTGGCCGGCCGCCGGCCCCGGCGGGGGGCGCTCGTCGCGGCCGCCGCCTCGGTCGCCGCGCTCGTCGCGATGGGAGGGCTGTCGCTGGTCCTCGGGAGCCGAGCCTCCGACGCAGAGTCCCAGGCCGGGACCGCGCTGGAGATCCTGTCGTTGATGCGATCACCCGGCGCCCAGCCGGTCGACGTGACGCCCCACGGGGACACCCCCTCGTCGAGCAACATTGTCGAGGTCTCGGCCCCGGACATCCAGCCGCCTCTACCTGGCCGCGGAGTTCTGCCCCGACCCGGCCCCGGGTACGGGTACCAGCTCTGGCTCGGGGGGAGCGGTGATTGGACGCCCGTCGGCGAGATGTTCATGCCCGACGACGGCGTCGTGCTGCTCGAGCTGGAGGTCGACGTCGCGCGCTACGACGAGCTCTGGATCACCGGAAGAGGTGCTCGGTCCGCCTCCCGTCGAACCCAACCTCGCGGGTCACAGCTGGCGCGCGGATCTGCCCGGAGCCTAGGGCGACACGCCCGGCTGCCGCTCGCGATCAGACCTGCAGGACGCCTCGGCGGTCAGCAGCGAGTCCGACCATCGCGATCGCCGGGCCGACGCGACCGGCTATCAGTCGGCCCACCGCGGCCCGAGACGCCGGTTCGACGATCGTGTCCCGGGCCTTGAGCGCGACGATCCCGACCACGACGAGGGCCGTGGCGAGCCCGAGGCTGAACGCCCAGATCAGCGCGAGCCCGTAGGCGACCCGGTCGCGCGCCACCGCCCGAGGAGGACGACGAGCGCCGTCGGCTCGGCAGGATGCCGCCGGCGACGGCGAGGGCGACCAGCCCCCGCGCGCGAGAACACCGGGCGTCGTGCGCGTGCACGTGCTCCGAGGGGTCCCGCGCCGTGGCGGTTCGCCGTGCGGATGCGCGTGGCCGTGCGCGTGCGAACGATCGCTCCAGGCCGCCGAGCCGGACACCAGGAGCGACGCGCCGAGCCCGAGGGCGATCAACCCGGAGACCAGCCCCAGCCACGGGTACACGCGTTCGGGCGCGAACACCTGCGTCGGCGCGAGGACCACGAACCCCAGCGCAAGCACGGACGCCGTATGCATCACCGCGACGGCCGCCGCCGACCCCCATGGCGTGGCGCGACCTTCCCCCGGCGCCGACGAGGTACGCCGCCATCAACGTCTTGCCGTGTCCGGGACCGAGCGCGTGGATCGCGCCGAACGCGAAGGCGAGCACGACCGCGACCGCCATGAACGGGCCCGTCCGCCCGATGAGGCCGGCGAAGGCGCCGGCCGCGGGTCGGGTCGTCGGTGCTCGCGGGCTCGGCGCCTCCGTCGCCGGCGACCGCGTCTCCCGATCCCGGTGCGAACGACACCGACGCCTCCCGCACGTCGAGCGGGCTCGACAGCAGATCATCGGGGTACGCGCGGAGGCCGTCCGTGACGCTGCGGGCCGGGACGTCGGAGCCGGTCACGCGCGACGCCGTCGGCGCCCGTCGCCGTGATCTCGCGCCACCCCACGCGGTCCTCGAAGTTCCCGTCGGCGAACGCGAGCTCGCCGGTCTCCGAGCGCCGGGCCGGCGAACGTCGTCTCGAGCCGCAGGACGTCGAGCCCGCCCTGCCCGGGCTGGAAACCGCACGTCGCCGAGACCACCTCGAGCGCCACGGGCTCGCCGCTCGATCGTGAGCGCGAGCTCGTCGAGCGATCTCGGCGGCCGCGTCGGCCGCCCACGTGGACGCGTTCCGCGTCGGAGACCACCCCGTCGCCGTCGGCGTCGACCTCCGGGCGGACCTGCACCGTCGGGATCTCCGCCATGTCGACCACGTAGTCGACCCGGACCTGTCCGGGGGCCAGCTACGATCCCGGCGTACCGGTTCACCGTGAAGTTGCCGAGCGGATGCGCCATCGACGTGCCGGGGCGAGCAGCACCCCCGACGGCAACGGCCAGCGCGCGCGGGAGCAGCGGATCATCGCACCGGCCTCGAGCTCGGCGAGGACGCGGGCCGCCGTGGAGGCGTGCTGGATCGAGAAGTTGGGGTTCGTCGCCAGCGCCTCGCCGCAGCAGACCCCGCGCGCGCCGGTCGTGGCCGAGCGCGCGTTCGATCATCCCGGCGTGGAACAGGAACAGTGCGTTGCGGGTCCCGAGCCCGAGCGCGCGGTCCGCGTACCGCGCGGCCTCGTCGAACCTGCCGTTCGCGTACAGCGCCCAGGCGAGCGCGTCGGCGACGTGCACGCTCCTGCGCCGGCTCCATTCCGCGCTCCGCGGCCCGCGAGCGAGGCTTCGGCGTCGCCGTGGTCGGCATCGAAGAGCGCGAGCTCCAGGTCGACGTTCACGCCGTTCGCGGCGGCGAGGTCGTGCATCGCCCGGACCACGTCCTCCTGGTCCTCCGCCGGCCCCGGGCGCCCGCTCGTCGCGTACAGATCGGCGAGCGCGACGACGAACTCCGCGGACGGGTACCGGGCGACGACGTCCGAGTAGCGCTCGATCGCGAGCTCGGTGTTCCCCGAGCCCACGCCACCTTGCCGAGCCCCGCGAGGTTCGGCGCGAACGTGGGATCGAGATCGAAGCCGCGCGCGTACCAACCGGCGGCCGTCCGAACCTCGCCCGTGCTCCACGTGAGCTCGCCGAGCTGGTACGCGGCCCAGGCCGCATCCGAGGACGTCCCGGCCGCATCGAACGCGCTGTCGCATCGCCTCCACGGCACCGTCGACGTCCCCGAGCAGCTCGCGTGCGTACGACACGCGGGCGTACGACGACAGGTCCGGACGGGTGTCCACCATCGTCTGGAACGCGTCGAACGCCTCCTCGTACCGGCCGAGCTCGAGGAGGGCATCGCCGATGACGCCGAAGGCCTCGGAGTCCGAAGGGGTTCAGCTCCGCGGCCCGGCGGCCGTGGTCCAGGGCAGCCTCGAAGTCGTGCCGGGCCAGGGCGAGCGCCCCGAGCCCGAGCAGCGGCCTCGACGTTGTCCCGTCCCTCGATCGCACCGCCTCGGCGAGCGCGGACTCCGCCTTCGGGTACCAGGACGGGATCGCCGGTCACGCGGCCCTGCGCGACGTACGCGAGCCCGAGCGACGCGTAGCCGCGCCCGTCGTCCGGGGATCGTGCGCAGCCGCTCCTGCAGTCCGGCGATCGTCGCATCGAGCGAGCCGCGAGCCGACGCCGGCAACAGCAACGCGCCCGAGGTGGGCGCGGCCGGGGCAGCGGCCTGGTCGGCGGGCGCTGCGGGGTTCGGACGAACACCAGGGCGCCCGCCGACCAGGAGCGCCGCGGCCATCCCCAGCGCCACCACCGCCTTGACGATCGGCCTCATGCCTCTCCCTCCGGGGGGTGAAGGGCCCGGCCCGTCCGGGCCGGGCCCTTCGACCGATCCTCAGTGCGGGTCCGCGTCCGACCCCGCGGTCGGGTACGCGACGTAGGGGAAGGAGGAGTTGAACGGCAGATCGTTCGCGTCCACCCCGTCCCCGATCGTGTCCGCGAGCGCCTGGTGGTCCGGCAGCAGCACGCCGAGCACCACACGCAGCGAGACGTCGATGTGTCGTCCGAGGTCGGCGCCCGTTCGGGAAGCCGGCGAGGTCGCCATCGATCACGCCGAGCGACGAACAGGCGTCCGTGCACGGCGGGATCGACATGTTCAGGCGGAGCATCTCGCTCGGGGTTCCGCCGTCCGGCATGTTCAGACCGGTGACGCCGGTCAGGAAGACCGCGATCAGGTCGGCCCGCTGGATGCCGTCGGTGTTCGGATCGGAGTCCGGGATCTCGGTCCCGTAGATGGCGTTCAGCAGCCGAGGCAGCTCCGGGTCCTGCACGAGCGGCAGGGCGGCGCCGTCGGCCTTCGGCTTCGAGCCGTTGAAGTAGTCCTTCAGTCCGACCGGGATCACGACCTCGTTCACGAGCGGCATGCCGAGGCGAGAGACCTGCACGAACGGTCCCTGGCGCCTTCGTCGAACCGTTCGCGTTCTGGATCACGGTGCTCCGGCGCGAGGTCGTGCTCCAGATCCCGACGATCGGGTTCGCGTCGGCGTCCTTGCCGAGCGCGAGGTCGTCCTTCGGGACCTGCAGGGCCAGCGTCGAGACGTTGAACCCGGCGAGCGTGTCGTCGCCGACCTCCGACAGGTTCGCCCCGTAGAGCAGGTCGAACACGCGCAGGTCGAGGAAGAACGGGTCGTCGGACTGGCCCGCCCACGTCGCGCTGGATCCGTTCGCGAACGTCTCCACGGCGGCGTCGAACAGGCTCGAGTTGTAGCCGGGCATCGATGCGGCGCCGACGTTGCTCGGAGCCGCGACCGCGTCGTTGACCAGGACCGTCTTCTTCCCGTTGTCCTTGTTGGTCCGGGTGAGGTCGTAGGTCTGGTAGAAGTTCAGGTCCGGGTCGTTCAGCCCGGTCACCTGGCCGGTGTTGTAGAGGAAGGTGTTCGGGTTCCGGTAGTTGTCCGTGAACACCCAGTCGTAGACCAGGTCTGGCTTCGCGTCGTGGTCGTTGTCGATGTTGATGCTGTACTTCACGCCGTCGGCCCACGCGTAGAAGTTCGGGCCGCCGGCCGGCTCCTGGAACGGGAGCCAGGATGCGACGAGCGACACGGTGTCCGGCGCATCGGGGCTCACGAACGCATAGACGTCCGTCGTGTCGATCTGGGGGTCTTCGGACACCAGGGGTGCCTCACGGTGGCTCGACGCGCCACCCGTCAGCGGCGCCAGGGCGAACAGACCGGCCACCACCGCGAGCGACACCGCCGCCGCGAGCACCCTGTTTCGGGCATGCTTGCGCTGCAACGGATCTCCTCCTTCTTGGGGGATGGATCGAGACGTGGGACCGCCGAGCCCGCGGGCCGGTCCATCCGGTCCTCGCGGGGGTCCTCACCTCCCCTCGCAGGTGCGGTCAACGCATGCTTCGCGCCGCCCCCGGCGGCGGATCACCCGTCGGCAGAACCCTCATCTTCGAGACGCGTCGCGCAGCCGGCGCGACGCGCGGAGGAACCCCCAGAACATGATCGAGATGCCGACGAGGAGCGAGATCGAGAACGGCCCGAGATGGCCGAGCGCCGCGAACGCGGAGCCGAAACCGGCGATCACGGTCGCACCCAGGGCGATGAGGAGCGTCCCCGCGAACCGGTCGCGCAGCTCGGGCCGACCGCGCATCCGCCATGCGGACCAGAGCGCGCCGCCGAGCAGGACGAGGTACGCAGGGATCGCCACGAGTTGCGGGAGCCGGTGCGCAGCCGTGCCGGCCCCGAACACGTCCTTGCCCGACGGAAGGTCGGCCGTGAGCGCCGTCGGGTCCACCACCGGAGCCGTGCGGACGACCGCGACCGCGTACGCGGTGACGAAGGCCAACACCAGGTACAGGGCCCACCGCACCTCGCGCCGGTGCACCAACAGGTCGAGTTCGCCCTGCGCGAGATACGGAACGTTGAGCACGGCGCCGAGGGTCCAGTACACGCGGAACCACGCCGACGTCCAGCCGCTCGCCGCGCCGAGCGCGACGGCGCCGGACGCGACCGCGTACATGAGCATCGCGACCGCCCAGAACGCGAGGTGTGACCGGCGGTTGGCGACGTACCGCGTCGCGAGCGCGAGCGTGAACGCGAGCGCCACAGCCGCGGCCGAGAGCGGGAGGACGAACACGCGCGCAGCATAGCGGGGTGGTTCGAGAGCACTGCTAGCATCCGATGCTGTGACGACCCCGACCCGCCCACCGATCGCGTGCTCGACGGTCTCGGTGTTCACCACACCGCTCCACGATGCGTTCCCGCTCTTCGCCGAGGCCGGGTTCGACGGCGTCGAGCTCATGGTGACGACCGATCCCGACACCCAGGACGCGGGACGGGTCGCCGACCTCTCCGAACGCCACGGCTTGCCGGTCGTCGCCGTGCACGCCCCGTTCCTCTTGATGGCCCGACGGGTGTTCGGCGCGGACCCGATCGGGAAGATCGACCGCTCCGTGGAGCTCGCTCGAACGGTCGGAGCTCCGCTCGTCGTCGTCCACCCGCCCTACCGGTGGCAGTCCGGCTACCGCAGATGGCTCCAGGAACACGTGTCGAACGACGAGGCGCGCGGAGGATCCGGGTGGCCGTGGAGAACATGTACCCGGTCCGCGTGCGCGGTCGCCACGTCGCGGGGTTCCACCACGTCCGGACGCTCGAGGACCTCGAACGCTTCCCGAACGTCGTCCTGGATACGAGCCATGCTGCCGTGGCCGGCCTCGACCTGCGCGAGGCCACGTCGCGGCTCGGCGATCGGCTCGCACACGTCCACCTGTCGAACAACGCCGGTCGGGGGTGGGACTCGCATCTCCCACTCGACGAGGGCGTGCTCGACCTCACGGGGTTCCTGTCCTCGCTCGCCGCGTCGAGATTCGCCGGCGCGATCTCGCTCGAGATCGACCTCCGAGCACACCGGAACGACCCGACCACGCTCCGCGACACGTTGATCCGCAGCCGCCGGCTCTGCGCCGACCGCTTCACGCTCTCCGCCTGACCAGAACGCAGGAACGGCGCCGCCGGGCGGCGCGTCTATGGGGGTTAGGATGCCGACCTTCGGCCGAGAGGGGTAGATGCTCGTGCGCACCGTCCTGCCGTCCACCATGGCTCCATCCTCCAGGCGGACCGCCCTCGCCGGGATCTGCGTCGCGGCGCTCCTCGTGTCGCTGTTGGCGACCCCGCCGGCACGTGCCGCCGTCCCCTGCCCCGCTCCACCCCCGACGTTCCCCGTCTCGCAGATCGTCCCCGGGATGACCGGCATCGGGCACACGGTCATCAAGGGCACGACGGTCCGGCAGTTCGACGTCGAGATCCTCGGCGTCATGCCGAACCTGATCTACCTCGGCATCGACATCATCGTGGCCGAGATGACCGGCCCGGCGGACCTGCTCGCCACCACGGGTGGAGCCGTCGCCGGGATGTCCGGCTCGCCCGTCTACATCCAGGGCACCCTGGCCGGCGCACTCGCTTGGGCGGTCGCCGAGGACCGGCACATCTTCGGCATCACGGCGGCCGAGGACATGGTCGGGATCTTCGACCTCGAGGACGCCGCAGACGACGGCGCGGCGGCGGCGGCCGCGGCGAACATCCCGCTCCCGCGGAGCGTGATCCAGGCGGCGCGCGCCTCGGGCACGATGCTCCCGGACTCGGCCTCCCTCGAGGCCTTGCCGATGCCACTCGGCGTGTCGGGGGCCGGTTCGGTTCCGCTGGCGCAGATCGAGGAGTCCTTCGCGCGCCGAGGGATGAACGTCGTCGCATACCGCTCGGGCTCGGTGACCGCGCCGACCGCGGGGACGCTCGACCCGACCCACTTCGCACCCGGCGACGGGCTGGGGGTCGCCCTGTCCTACGGCGACGTCTCGTTCGGTGGATTCGGGACGACGACGGCCGTCTGCGGCGACGTGGCCCTCGGGTTCGGCCACCCGATGTTCTTCGGCGAAGGTGCGGTCCGACTCGGCATGACCGACGTGACGATCCTGGCGATCGACAACGGCACGTTCTTCGGGACGAAGATCGGCACGCTCGGAGATACCCACGGTGTGCTCACGCAGGACCGGTTCGCCGGCGTCGCGGGCGTCTTCGGCATCGCGCCGACGCTCGTCCCGATCACGAGCGAGGTCTCGAGCCCCGACACCGGGCTCGCTCGCCAAGGGTTGACCGAAGTCGCGTGGGAGGAGGTCGGGTTCGTCGCCGACGCCGCGTACACGCATGCCTACTCGAACCTCACGTTCGTGCAGCAGGCCGACGGCCCGGGCACGCTCGATCTCGCCTGGACGATCACCGGCGAACGGGAGGACGGGTCCCCGTTCACCGTCGAGAACCGGTGGTTCGACGCGAACGCGTTCAGCGCGGCGAGCGAGTCGTTCCGCCTGTACGACGTGCTGTCCGCGCTCGCGTTCAACGAGTTCGAACCGGTCGAGATCACCGGTGTGGATCTGTCCGGAACGATCACCGGGGACAACCTGACCACTCGGATCGACAGGATCCGGGTCTCGAGCCCGATCCAGCCGGGCCTGAAGGTCCGCAACGTGGTGCGGGCCGAGCCCGGTGATCGGCTCACGATCGAGGTGACGCTCGAGCGGACCGACGGCGGTGCGGACACCGTCGCGACGACGACGTTCCGGGTCCCGGCCGGGGCTCGTGGGTCCGAACGCGTCCGCCTGTCCGGCGGGAAGGGCCGCTTCGACGTCTCCGACGGAAGCATCCGCTCGCTCGACGAGCTGCTCGGCGCGCTGAACGGCGGCGATCACCGCAACGACCTGCTCGTGCAGGGCTTCGGCGCGAAGGTGTCGGCCGCGCAGCCCGTGAAGGTGACCGGGAAGGGTTCGTTCACCGTCCTGGTGGTGCGGTAGACGCGAACGCTGCGAGCGAGGGCCGGGGCGAGCGCCCCGGCCTTCGGCGCACCTCCTGCTAGCCTCCGGCCGTGCGCCGGTTCACGCTGATCACGATCATCGTGCTGTTCGGCCTCATCCTCGGCACCGCGATCGTGCAACTCCTGCTCGCGAACCGCGACCAGGCGCCGTTCCCCGGACCGGCGCTCGGGACACCGTTGCCGAGCCTCGAGGCAACGACCTAGCTCACGCCGGCGCGAACTGCGCGAGGTAGGTCTCGATCAAACGACTCACAACCTCGCCCTGCGGACCCGTGAGCAGGTCCGTGCCGTGGTCGTCCGCCGGGACGATCTCCACACGCTTGGGTGGCGGGGCGGTCGCATACAGCTGTTCCGCGGACGCGGCGGCGGCGGCGTCGCCCACACCGGCGATGAACAACTTGTTGGCGCTCACGCGCTGCAGCAGCGAGGCGTCCGCCGCCGATCCCTGGATCGAGGTGGGGGCCGACAACGTCACGATGACCTCGACGCCGTCGGGCTCCTCCGCACCAGCGACGAGCGACGCGGTCCCTCCGATGCTCGCGCCCACCAGGGCGACGGTCGTCGCCCCGCGCGAACGGATCAGGTCGCTCGCGCCGAGCACGTCCCGCCAGATGGACGAGAGTCGCGCCCGCCGTGTGAGCATCCGGCGTCCCCGCCGGGGCAGAACCCTCGGAAGTTGTACGTGAGGACGAGGTATCCCTGGCCGGCCAGGCGCTCCGCGTACTCGAACCACGACCGCTGATCGGCCGGCAGCATGTGCGAGAGCACGACGCCGGTGGTCCCGCTGCCGAACAGACGTCCCTCGAGGGTGACGCCGTCTCGAGCCGCGAAGGTCACGGCCTGCGAATCGGCGGGAGGCTCCGACGGTTCGGCCGAACCGCCAGCAGCTCGACAACACGATCGCGCTCGCGAACGCGAGCGCCGCCCGACGGACCCGGTTCGGGACCGTCCCGAGCACCGCGTGCGTCCTTAGCGGCCCTGCTGACGCCGCTGCCAGCGGGTCTTCTTCAGGAGCTTCTTGTGCTTCTTCTTCCGCATCTTCTTGCGGCGCTTCTTGACCAGGGAGGGCACGCGTGGATCTCCTATTCCGAGCCGAACAGGTTCCGGAGGTCCACGCGCTTGGCGCGGAAACCTTCCTCCAGACGGACGGACCCCAGTCTAAGCGCCCTCGGCCCGGCTGCCACCGGCGAGATGAGCCGGAGCACGTCCTCGTCGGGCGCGTGCTCCAGGTAGCCGATCCCGGGGTGCGCCCCCGCCCCGTCGGACAGCCCGACGAGCATCCGATGCAGCTTCGTGGGGTCGAACAGGGGGGGAAGCGCCGGCATGAACACCGTGGGCTTGACGCGGAACCGGTGCAGCTCGCCCGAGAAGTACCGGCGCATCGCGAGCTCGCGGTTCTCGGCCCGTTGCTCGACGCTCGTCGGGACGACGCCGGGCAGGACCCCGAGCGGAACGACCTCGGTATCGAAGAACCGCTGGATCACGCCGAGGAGCGGCAACAGCTCCTCGCCGCGTTGGAGTCCCACGACGAGGTCCGGCCGGAGCATCTCGACCTTGTGGTACTTCAGGACCTGGCCGTTGATCCCGGACACCAGGCCCGACGAGTCCACGACGACGAAGTCCGCGCCCATCTGCTTCGCCTGTTCGAACAGCGCGGCCACGCCGGTGATCACCGGCAGCATGTGGCCCTGGGCAGACGTCGAGCCAACGAAGGACAGGGCGTCGGGCCGCGCGAGCTCCTCGGGCTCGAGGCTCTCGGGTCCGCGCAGGACCTTCAGCGACACCGTCGTCGGCGGCCCGACGGACTTCTGTCCGACGTCTGCGTCGAGATAGGCGGCCGATCGCCCGGCCGCCAGCGCCGAGCGCAGCAGCGAGCCCGCGAGCGTGCTCTTGCCCGTATCGAGCCCGCCGACGAGCAGCACCGTCCGTTTCGTGCGCACCGTCTCGTCGACGAGCGCCTCGTGCTCGTTCACTTCCGCCTCCGGGTTCTCCACCCCCGGAGACCGGTCGGACGCGTGCGGATGCCTATCCGGTCGGGCGAACCCCCGTCGCGAGCATCCAGGTCATGGTGACGTCCTTGGTCGGCATGGGCCCTCCGGGCCGCTCTTCACGCGATCGAACCGTGCCTCTGGAGTGGGTTGATGTGGACAACGTGGGTCCATGGTAGCCCTATGCCCGGACGGATGCCGTCCCCCGGATCAGGGGAGGTGGGCGGCGATCGCCTGGAAGCAGGGCCAGTACGCGTCCGCCGCCACGTTGTCGTCCATGACCACGACGATCTCGGTCCGGCCGAGTGCTCGTGCGACCACGAGGGCGGGATCGTTCACGTCGGCGATCGAGATCGCCTCGACGCCGCGCTCGATCGCGGCGCCGGCGAACCCGTGATCGGCGAGGACCAGGTCGGGCCGGTCTTCGGCCAGGATCCGCCCCATCGCGTCGGCCCCGTGCGTGTGGAGCGGACGCTCGTCGTCGGTGAGCATCGCGAGGCCCTCGTGATACCGGATCCACCGGCGGCCTCGATCGCCGTCGATCCAGGTCCCGCCGTCGGCGGGCGTGAGGATCCGAACACCTCGATCGCGCAGCAGCCTGCCGACCTCGATGTAGAGGTGGTCGAGCCCGCGGGGATGGCCCGTGGCCAAGATCACGCGCTCCCCTCGCTGCACGGCCACCGCGAGACGAGCCCCCACGGCCTCGCACGCATCCAGGACGAGCAGCGGATCCACCCAGACCGGGCCGTCGAACCTCCCGTCCGCACGGAAGCCGGCGGCCCGCTCCACCAGCCCGAGCACCTCGTCGGGCGACAGGGTCTGCAGGCCCGTCATGCCGAACTGCTTGTCGGGATCGCCCTCGTGCAGCAGCCGGATGTTCCGACGGACGTTGGCGAGATCGTGGCTCACGACCGGGCCGGCCGCGAGGCCGGCGACGAGGCCCTCTGCGAGCTCGTCGCGATCGTACGGGCGCGGCGACCAGCGGTCGTCGAGCACCGGAAGCCGTGACGCATGGGATCCGATAACGTCCATCCCTTCCATCGTACGGGGAGCGCGCGCTTGTCCCGAGGTCTGGACCTTCGCGGCGCGGTGGTGGTCGTCACCGGCGCGTCGTCGGGCTTCGGCGAGCTCACGTCGCTCCGGTTCGCCCGCGCGGGAAGCTCGGTCGTGCTTGCGGCCCGCCGGCTCGAGCGCCTCGAGGCCCTCGAGGCCCGGATCGCGGCGCGCGGGGGCACCGCCCTCGCCGTCCGATGCGACGTCACGCGGCTCGACGAGCTCGAGGCCCTCCGCGACCGCGTCGCCGAGGCGTTCGGACGATGCGACGTGCTCGTGAACAACGCCGGGATCCCCGGCGGAGGCTGGTTCGAGGAGGTCGACCTCCCCCGGCTCGAGCGGGTGATCGAGGTGAACCTCCTCGGCCTGGTCCGCGCAACGAAGCTGTTCCTGCCGTTGATGCTCGAGCGCCGGCGCGGGCACGTCGTGAACATCGCGTCGCTCGGGGGCCGGTTCGCGACACCCGGCGGAGCCATCTACGGTGCCACGAAGCACGGGGTCGTCGCGTTCAGCGAGGCCCTGTACCACGAGCTCGGCCCGAAGGGGATCCTCGTCACGAGCGTGAACCCGGGCTTCTCGGCGACCGAGGGGTTCCGGGGCGGGCCATCGCTCGTGAACCTCGATCCCGACCGCGTCGCGAGGCTCATCGTCGACGTGGTGCGACGGGGGCGAGCCCCGGAGGTTTCGATCCCGCGCGCGCTCTCGGCCCTCCAGGCGTTCCGCGTGCTGACGCCACCCCTGTACCACTGGGGTGTCGACCGGATCACCAGGCGATCGAGCCCGCTGCGGATCCAGCCGCCGCGATCCGCCGTCCCCGTAGGCTGGCCGGGTGGCGGAGGCGACGTTCCGTGCGAAGGTCCGTTCCAGCGGGCGCGGCGGCGGCCATCTCGTCGAGGTCCCCGCGAAGGCGGTGGCGAAGCTGGGGGGCACGGGCCGGATCCCGTCACGGCGACGTTCGACGGCATCCCGTATCGCGGCTCGATCGTGTCGATGGGAGGATCGGAGCGGGTTCTCGGGGTGCGGAAGGCGATCCTCGCCGAGGCGGGCAAGGGGCCGGGCGACACGCTCACCGTCGTCGTCCGCAACGACGATGCGCCACGCTCCGTAGAGATCCCCGACGAGTTGGCCGCGGCCCTGAAAGGCAACCCCGTTGCTCGCGCGTACTTCGAGTCGCTCTCGTACTCGCATCGGCGCGAATACGCGGGCAACGTCGCCGAGGCGAAGAGGCCCGAGACGCGAGCGCGTCGGGCGGCTCGAACGATCGAGACGCTCGCCGAGCGCGCCGCCGAGGAACGCTAGCGTTCCGCGAGGGCTCGCCGTTCAGGGCTCGAGACCGAAGAACGGGAAGCAGGTTCGCCGGACCAGCTCGATCGTCTCCTCGGTGCTCGGATCGAGCCGGTCCCGTTCCGGGGGGGGTTCCGAGAACGTGTCCGGGACCGGCCCTCCGATCTCGCGTTCGACGGTCTCGATCCACGACCCGGGAAGCGCGTCCGGGAGCTCCGCGTCGCACATCTCCCCGAAGTACAGGGTCCACGCGCGCGGGACCACGCGCGCCCATTGGTACCCGCCCCCTCCGGTCGCGACCCAACGACCGTCGGTCACCTCGTGGGCCAGTGCGTGGAGCAGTCCCGCCGTCTCGCGGTAGGCGCGCGTCGTGAGCTGCACCTGCGCGAGCGGGTCGGTCACGTGCGTGTCGCATCCGAGCTGGGTCACGAGCACCCCCGGGGCGAAGGCGCGCACGATCGGCGGGACCAGCTCGCGGAAGGCCGAGAGCCAGGCCTCGTCGGTCGCGTACGGCTGCAGCGGGATGTTGACCGATGTCCCCACCGCCCGGGCGGCCCCGCGCTCGGCGATCGAGCCGGTGCCCGGGAACAACGTCTCGCCGGACTGGTGGATCGAGATCGTCAGCACGCGCGGGTCCTCGTAGAAGATCGCCTGCGACGCCGTCGCCGTGGTGGACGTCCACGTCGACGTACGCGACGCGATCGACCCCGGCCTGGAGCAGCCACGCGATCGCGATCGCGGGGTCGTCGTAGACGCAGAACCCCGACGCCCGAGACGGCATCGCGTGATGCAGCCCACCCGCCGCGTTGAACGCGTGGGCGACGTCGCCATCGCGCACCGCCCGGGCGGCGACGAGCGAGGCACCGGCGACGAGCGCGCCGGCCTCGTGCATGTTCGGGAAGATCGGGTTGTCGCCGGGACCGTAGCCGTACCGACCCCACGGCCCGGGCTCCCCGTGTCCGGCCCGTCGGGTCGCATCGACGTACTCGGCCGCATGCACGAGGCCGATATCGCGTCGTCGGGGCCTCGCGGCAGGCGAACGCCGACACGTTCGGCAGCTCGCGTCAGTCCGCACGCGATGATGAGCTCCCACGTGTACAGCACACGCTGCGGACGCAGCGGGTGTTCGATGCCGTGGTCGTAGATCTGCGCCTCGGGACACAGGACGAGGCCGGCCTGACCGCCCACGCTCAGCCGATCGTCGCGATCGCCGCCGCCGTGCGCTCGACGACGAGATCGAGCTCGTCGTCGGTGATGACGAACGGTGGCCCGAGCATGAGGAGATCGCCGTCGCGGCCGTCCACGTGCCCGGTGCTCGAGTACAGGAGGAGGCCCGCGTCGCGTGCACCCGCGACCACGCGTTCGGTGACCTGCGTCGTACGAGCGAACGGGGCCTTCGTCCCGCGATCGGCCACGAGCTCGATCCCGACCATGAGCCCGAGCCCGCGGACGTCTCCGACGATCGCGACATCCTCGAGCGCCGCCGCGAGGCCCTTCAGCAGGCGTTCGCCCTTCGCGGCGCTCGCGTCCACGAGGTCCCCGTCGCGCAGCCGCCGGAGCGTCGCGTGCGCGACGGCGGCACCGACCCCGTTGTGCGACCAGGTGAACCCGTGGACGAACCCCGAGACGCGCACCGCCTCGAAGACCTCGCCGCGAGCAGGCCGCGAACCCGAACGGGAAGTGCCCGCTCGTGGAGCCCTTCCCGCGCGACGAGCAGGTCCGGGCGCACGTCCCAGTGCTCGACGGCGAACCACCGGCCGGTCCGCCCGAACCCCGTCATCACCTCGTCCGCGATCACGAGGACACCGTGCCGGCGGCACACCTCGACGACGGCCGGCCAGTAGTCGTCGGTCGGGACGGCGGCGGCGAGCGTCGCGCCGGCGACGGGCTCGGCGATGAACGCCGCGACGCGTGCCGGGACCGCGCCTCGACGATCGCGCGCTCGAGCGCCTCGGCGTGCGCGGCGCCGCACGAGACCGGTGCGCGGATGCGCGCACCGGTACTCGTACGCGGGTTCGACGTGCGCGAAACGGCCGAGCCACGGCTCGTAGGGTCGTCGCAGCACCTCCTTGCCGCCGGCATCGAGCGCCCCGAGCGTGTTCCCGTGGTACGACGCCCGACGTCCGATCACGAGCGTCCGCGACTCGTCGCCCGCGCGCGAGGTGGTACGCCCGGGCAAGCTTCAGCGCGGTCTCGACCGCCTCGCTCCCGCCCGACACCGGATAGATCCGCGGGTCGTCCATCGGCAGGAGCGGCGCCAGCTCGTCGGCGTAGTCCTCGAGCGCCTCGGTCGTGAACATCGTCCCGTGGACGTACGAGGCGCGCGAGGCCTGCTCCGGCCATCGCCTCGATCAACGAACGCTCGCCGTGACCGACGTTCACGACGATCGCGCCGCCGGCCCCGTCGAGGTACCGCCGGCCGTCCGCATCCTCGACCCAGACGCCGTCGGCCCGAACCGCGCGCGGCAGCTCCCGCGACAGCACGCGACGGAAGACATGACTCACGTCGAGGCCATGCCCGCGGGGTCAAGCTCGGTCCGGATCGATCCGGAGCTCCTCCGGGCTCGGGGGTGGCGTCTCGCCGAGGTCGCCGGCGACCCGCGGCTCCCACCCCATGTTCGCCCGCACGTCCTCGATCGAGACACCGTGGTGGAGCGTTCGGAGCGTCATCTCGCCGCTCGCTTCGTCGAACCCGTAGGTCCCGAGGTCCGTCACGACGCTCGTCGGCCCGCTGCCGGACCATCCGCGGGCCCGGTCGTGCTCCGGGTCGCCCGAGTGCCCGGGCGACGTCCGGAAGTCCAGTCGCTCGACGAAGGAACGCTGGGCCTGGCGCATGATCACGAGGATCCGTCGCGCGTGGATCGCGATCTCGCACGCGCCGCCCGATCCCGGCAGGCGGACCTTCGGGCTCGCGTAGTCGCCGATCACCGTGGTGTTCAGGTTGCCGAACCGGTCGATCTGGGCGCCGCCGAGGAAGGCGGCGTCGATCAGCCCGGCCTGCAGGTAGAACGCGAAGAGCTCGAACATCGACGTGACGGCGGTCGAGCCCGACACGAGCGTGGGGTCGCCGATCGACAGCGGCAACCGTGCCGGCCGCGCCCCGAAGACCCCGGCCTCGTACACGAGCTGGAGCTCCGGTGCGACGGTTCGCTGCGCGAGGTTGCAGACGATGTTCGGGAGCCCGACGCCGACGAAGCAGACGCGCTCACCCGCGAGCGTTCGGGCGCTCGCCGCGATCATCATCTCGTTCTTCGTGTAGCCGAGCTCGGTCGGGGCGGCGCTCACGAGTAGTCCCCGTAGTTGACCTCGCCGGACAGGCGCTCTCCGGGCTTCAGCTCGGCCCACCGGTCGGCCATCCGCTCCACGTACTCGGCATGGCTCTCCAGGCCGTACACCCATTCCTTCAGCCACGCCTCGTGCGTCTGTGGGTCCTTCGAGATGCGTTCCCACTCGAGGTAGAACGCGTTGTCCCGGTCGTAGTAGCCCTGCGCGTAGGAGGGGTGACAGGCGAACGGCTGCTCGACGACGGCGTCGACCACGATCCCCGGGATCACCGTCCGGTTCGGGTCGCGGCGCACGACGTCCTCGCCGACGAGCTCCTCGCACACGACGATCACGCGTTCGGCGGCGAACGCCGCCTCCTTCTGGCACCCGAGCAGCCCCCAGATCTGGGTGTCGCCGTTCGCCGTAGCTCGCTGGGCGTGCACGATCGTGACGTCGGGCCGAAGCGGCGGAACGACGTAGACCTCGTCGCCGTCCTCGTACGGGGAGCGCATGGGCCTGATGTTCGGGTTCACGCTTGGGATGTCGCTCTCGTGGTACGAGCGGATCGGGAAGAACGGCAGGTTCGAGGCCCCGGCGACGTACCGGCACACCATCCCGAAGTGCGAGTACTCCTCGATCTCGAGCGGTTCGGGGTCCGCGTGCTCGATGCGACGGCGGACGGCGTGGAGCGAGCCGACCCCTGGATTGCCGAGCCACGAGAAGATCAGCTTGCGCGCGACCCCGGCGCCGACCATCTGGTCGTAGATCACGTCCGGCGTCATCCGCGCGAGCGTCAGGTCCCGGCGCCGCTGCCGGATGATCTCGTGCCCGGCGGCGAAGCAGATCAGGTGCGTGAAGCCCTCGATCGCGACCGTGTCCCCGTCGCGCACGAGCTCGGATACGGCGTCGCGCATCGTTGCGACCTTGCCGCTCACCCCTGCGGACTCCAACCATCCTGCGGTCCGCGGAGCACGCAGAACTCGTTGCCCTCGGGGTCGAGCATCACGGTCCAGGAACTCCCGCCCTCTTCCACGAACCGGAACTCGGTGGCGCCGAGCGCCTTCACGCGCTCGACCTCGGCCGCCATGGAGTCCGGAGGCCGGAGGTCCAGGTGCAGGCGGTTCTTGACGGCCTTGCCTTCGGGAACCGTCTGGAAGAGCAGGGGCCACCCTCGGCCGGTCGGATCCACGGCGTATGCGTCGTCGTCGTCGATCTCGTCGATCACGTACCCGAGCGCCGCGCACCAGAACTCGACGATGCGCCGGGGATCCGCACAATCCCACGTCAGCGCGTCGACGGTCGAGGCCACGGGTTGCCCCTCAGGCGCCGCCGGCGACCTCGGCGACCGCGTCCTCGAAGACCGAGAGAGCGATCTCCGCCTGATCCGGCCGGAACACGAGCGGCGGCGACATCCGGACCACGTCGTCACCGGCACCCAGGACCAACAGGCCGCGGCGGAACGCGGCGGCCTCGACGGCTGCCGAGGTGTCGTGGTCGAGGAACGAGATCCCGATCATGAGCCCGAGCCCGCGGACGTCCGTGACGATCGGATGGGACGCCTGGATCCGGCGGAGTCCGGCCATCAGGAGATCGCCGACCTCGCGAGCGTTGTCCATCAGTCCGCCCTCGATGAGCTCGAGCGTCGCGAGCGCCGCCGCGCATGACAGGGGGTTCCCGCCGTATGTCGAGCCGTGGGCGCCGATCTCCCATGTCATGAGTCGCTCGGGCGCGATCATCGCCCCCAGCGGCATCCCGCTCGCGATGCCCTTTCCGGCGAGCACGATGTCGGGCTCCACGGCGACGTGCTCGACGGCCCACATCGTGCCGGTCCTGCCCATGCCCGACTGCACCTCGTCCGCCACGAGCAGGATGCCGTGTCGGTCGCAGAGTTCGCGCAGGTACGCCAGCCACCCCGGCGGCGGGATCACGTAGCCACCCTCGCCGAGGACGGGCTCGACGACGATCGCCGCGACCTCCTCCGGCGAGACCAGGCGTTTGAACAGCACCTGCTCGATGTGCTCGAAGTCGCCGTACGGCGTGTGCAGCACCCCCGGCAGCAGCGGCCCGAACCCCGCCCGGTACCCGGCCTTGCTCGCCGTCAGCGACACGCTCCCGTACGAGCGACCGTGGAACGACCCGAGCATCGCGATGACGTACTGCCTGCCCGTCGCGTACCTCGCCAGCTTCAGCGACGCCTCGACGGCCTCGGTCCCGGAGTTCGTGAGGAAGCTCCGGGCGGGTTCGGACAACGGCGCGATGCGGTCCAGCTCCTCGCACACATCCGAATAGATCGGGAGGTAGAAGTCGCTGGCGGAGTAGTGCAGGAGCTCCTCGGCCTGTCGCTGGATCGCCGCGACGACCGCCGGGTGCGCGTGGCCGGTCGAGGTCACGGCGATGCCGGCGTTCACGTCGAGGAACAGGTTCCCGTCGACATCCTCGATGACCGAGCCGGCGCCGCGCCTGGGCACGAGCGGATACGCGCGGGGGAGCGACGGGCTCGTGACCCGGTGGTCCCGCTCGATCCCGGCGAGCGCCTCCGGACCGGGGATCTCGGTGACCAGCCGCGGGGCGCGGGCCTGCGCGAGATCCAGGATCTCGGCGGTGCTCACTCCTCGATCACCGTTCGCGATTGCTCACGCAGGTACTGCTGCACGTAGTACGGGCCGCCGCCCGCCTTGCCGCTGGTCCCCGATCCCTTCCACCCGCCGAACGGTTGGACGCCCGGCCACGCGCCGGTGGTCGCGCCCGCTCGCCGGTTCACGTAGACGACGCCCGCCTGGATCTTGTCGAGCCATTCGTCGATCTCGGCACGGTCCCTGCTGAAGAAGCCGGCCGTCAGGCCGTACTCGGTGTCGTTCGCCTTCGCGATCGCCTCGTCGAGCTCGTCGAACGGCGCGACCGCGACGAACGGCACGAACAGCTCCTTCTTCCAGAGCCAGCTGTCGTCGGGCGCCTCGACGATCGTCGGTTGCACGAACAGGCCCCGTGCCAGATCGCCGTCCTCGATCCGATCGCCGCCGGTGACGACGTTGCCGTTCTTCTTCGCCTCGGCCGAGGCCTCCTCGAAGGTGTCCATCGCGGCCTCGTTGATGATCGGGCCGAGGTACGTGTCCCGCTGCAGTGGGTTCCCGACCTTGAGCTTCTCGGTCTTCTGCTTCAGCAGGCCGAGGAAGTCGTCGTACACCTCGCGCTCGACGTACACGCGTGAGTTCGCCGAGCACTTCTGCCCGCCGAACCCGAACGCCGAGCGCAGGACGCCGTCGGTCGCGACGTCGAGGTCGGCGTTCCTCGAGACGATCGCCGGGTTCTTCCCGCCCATCTCACAGATCACCGGCTTCGGCACGTCGGACGCGAAGTGCTTGTAGATGTCCATGCCGACCGGGTACGAGCCGGTGAACGTGAACCCCCCGACGTCCGGGTGGCGCCAGAGCGCCTCACCGGCGACGACGCCACGCCCGATCACCAGATGGAACGCTCCCGGTGGCACGCCGCCGTCGCGGTAACACTCGTAGAGCTTGTAGCCCATGAGGGCGCCCTGGTTCGAGGGCTTCAGTACGACGCAGTTCCCCGCGACCAGCGCGCCGGACGACGGCCCACCCGCGAGCGCGAACGGGAAGTTGAACGGACTGATGACGCCCCACACCCCGTACGGACGCATCACGTCGTAGTAGTCGCCGGGCGCGCCGAGGCCGGACATCGGTACGCGGAACCCATCGTGCTTCTCCATCTCGTCGCAGTTCCAACGGATCAGCTCGGCCGTTTCCTGGACGTCCCCGAGGGCCTCGAGCCGGCTCTTGCCCACCTCGTACGCCATCAGGGCCGCGAGGTCGAACAGGCGGTCCTCCATCACGTCGGCGACGCGCCGCAGGATCCGGACCCGCTCCCGCCACCCGATCCGGTCCCACTCGAGCGAGAACGCCTTCGCGGCCGCGACCGCGTCCTCGACGTCGGCGGCCGTCGCCTGCGAGAACCGTCCGATCACGATGTCCGAGTCGATCGGCGACGGCTCCTCGTACTTCTCGTCCGTCCAACGCTCCTGCCCGTTCACGACGAACGGGTACTCCTTGCCGAGCTCGGCCTGCGCGCGGACGGCCGCCTCGTCGTAGTTGCTCTGGAGCTGTTCGTTGTCGGCCGACATCGTCGCGTAGGTGATGCGGAACCCCTGCTCAGCCATGGAGGCCTCCCGTGCACATGTGGACGTGGTGCGTGAGCCATCCAATCGTAGCCGCCGGGCCGTGGCTCCCCCAAGTCCGCGGGTCGCGAGGACCTCCACGGATCTCGGCCCCGACGGGCGTATCATCGCCTCCCTTTGAGGCTCGTGACCTTCGACCGGAGGGGGCACCGGCGACTGGGAGCGTTCCTGGAAGGGAAGGTCGTGGACCTGCCGGATCTCGTCGGCCACCCCGCCTTCCCCGACACGATGGAGCGCCTGGTCAAGAGCAACGGGGGCACGGTGCTCGATGCCGCCCGGGCCGCCCTCGAGCGCGACGAGGCAACGTCCTTCGTCGTCGAGGACGCACGCCTGCTCGCGGCCCTGCTCCCGTCGTCGCTGCGTTCCCCCGACGCATCCGACGGCGCGCGCAGCGTGTTCGGACCGGACGACGAGATCCCGTGGCCCCGCTCGGCCGGGTGGCTGGAGTTCCGTCCGAAGATCGCGGCGGTGTTGCGGCGGCCCGTGGCGGAAACGCTCGAGGCCGATGACACGCCGGCCGTGGTGTTCGGCTACACCCTCGTCGCCGACTGGTTCGCGCGCGGCGCGAACGGCGACCCGATCCCCACCCCGGACGGGGTGCCGGTCTCGATCGGACCATGTGTGGTGACGGCGGACGAGCTCGACCCGCAGACGGCGTCGGTGACGGTGCGCGTCGACGGCGAGGAATGGGTGAAGGGCAACCTCAACGGGACGGCGCGGAGCGTGCTCCACGACGTCGCGCGCGCGTCCCGCCACGAGCGGCTCGCACCCGGTGAGGCGTTCGCGTCCGGGCCCTTCGAGATCCCCGGGTTCGAACAACGCGTCTGGCCGGGCGCCGAGATCGAACTGGAGGCCGAAGGCATCGGGGTGCTCCGCAATCGTCTCGGTCGCTGATCCACGAAGGAACATCGATCCGCCGCGCAACGGGAGTCTGCTACGGTCCTCCGCGTGGATCGCGCTCGTACGGCCGAGCTGATCGCCCGGTACCGCGCCGGCTCCGGTGCGGTCGACGCGGCGTTGGCGGGAGCCGGCGACGCGGAGCTCGACCGGGTCCCGGAGGACGGCGGCTGGACGCCCCGGATGGTGATCCACCACCTCGCCGACTCGGAAGCGAACTCGTACCTGCGCGTGCGCAAGCTCCTGGCCGAGGACGGACCGGTGGTCCAGGGCTACGACGAGGCCGAGTACGCACGCCGGCTGCACTACGACCGGCCGGTCGAGACCTCGCTCGCCGTGTTCCGGGCCGTCCGCGCATCGACGGCGGAGCTCCTGGATCTGATGACCGACGAGGACTGGGGCCGCACGGGGACCCACAGCGAGTCCGGCCGGTACGGCATGGACGACTGGCTCGAGATCTACGCGGCCCACGCGTTCGACCACGCGGACCAGATCCGCCGCGCCCGCGGCGCGGCCTAGCCGCCGCTACTTCTTCTTCGCCGCCTTGCGCTCGGCGCCCCGGTCCGCGGCGCGTTGCTTCTCGGCTCGCTTCTTCTTCCGCTCCCGGTCATGCGCCCAGCGCACCCGAGCCCGGTCTCCACGTCCCACCCGATGACCTCCTCAGTCCTCGTCCTCGTCGCCGCCCTGCGCGAGCTCGGCGCTGCGATGCCGTGCCGCGTCGATCGCGTTCAGGAAGGCCGCGCGCACGCCGGCCTCCTCGAGATGCCGGATCGCCGCGATCGTCGTGCCTCCCGGCGAGGTCACCATCTCACGAAGCTCCACCGGGTGCCGTCCCGTGTCTCGGAGCATCTTCGCCGACCCGAGCATCGTCTGGATGATGAGCTCGGTCGCGACGTCCCGCGACAGGCCGAGCAGGATGCACGCCTCGATCATCGCCTCGGCCAGCAGGAAGAAGTAGGCGGGCCCGCTCCCCGAGGTCGCCGTCACGGCGTCGAGGTGCACCTCCTTCAGCCGGATCACCCTGCCGACGGACGCGAGCAGTTCCTCGGCGACCGCGAGGTGCTTGTCCTGGGCGTGGGCGCCGGGAGCGACGACGGACATCGCCTCGTCGACCAGGACGGCGACGTTCGACATCACGCGGACGACCGGGACCTCCTTCGCGAGGTGCTTCTCCACGAACGAGGTGCGGATCCCGGCCGCGAAGCTCACCACGAGGTGCTCCGGGACGACGCTCGGAGCGATCTCCTGGAGCAACGACTCCATGTCCTGCGGCTTCACCATGAGCACCAGGACCTCGGCGCGTTCGACCGCCTGCGCGTTCGTGATCGTCGCGGACACGCCGTAGCGCTCGGCGAGCTCGCTCGCGCGCTCCTCGCGCCTGGTGGTCACGACGATCTCATCGACGGTTCGCCCGCCCGACCGGATGAGGCCGGAGACGAGCGCTTCACCCATCCGCCCTCCGCCGAGGAACGCCACCGTACGGCCGTCCATCTCACGCCCTCCGTCCGTCTCCGGGGCCCATGTTGCCAGCGAACCCGGGCCTGCGTCGAGCCTGCTCAGGAGGGCCGGCGAGCCACGACGTGGAAGACGTGCCAATGCTTGGGGCCGGAGCATGCCTCGCCGTCCTCCTCCTCTTCCTCGAACCGCTCGATCTCCAGGCCCTCCAGCAGCCGAACGGCGTCCCCGCGCGCGAAGGCGGAGACCTCGCTCCGGGAGGTCCAGCTGTCCCGGTCACCCAGGAACTGTCCGGCGAACCGGCCGCCCGGACGCACCGCTTCTCGCACCTTCGCCCACAGTGCGCCGAAGCGTTCGGGCGGGCAGAAGAACAGGCTGAACGAGGCCCAGACCAGATCCGCGGGCGGGATCTCGACGTCCTCCATCGACGCGACCTCGGAACGCAGGGAGCCCGCGAGCCGAGGTGGAACGCGCGCGAGCAGGCGCCGGATGCCTTCCGGCTCCGCGTCGAACGCGAACACCCGCCATCCACGTTCGAGCATGGCCAGGGTGTCGATCCCCTGACCGCAGCCGAGGTCGACCGCCTCGTGCCCGTCCTCGCCGAACGCGCCGAGGACGTCGACCAGGAGCTCTCGTGGCTCGCGGTCTCCCTGCTCGTCGTAGTAGTCGGTCCAGGTGGGCTCGTCGTTCACGACGGCGCTCAGCGGGCCGCGATGCCCGACCGCATCAGCTCGATGAACTCGCGGATCCGCACGTCCCGCCGCTCGGGCACGAACGGACGCCGGTGGACGAGCCCCGGATCGAGCTCCTCGCTCCCCAACGCGTCCTGGAACCGCTCCGCCATCCAATCGAGCATCGAGGCGATCATCTCGGCGTCCACGTCGTCGCGGATCTCTCCTCGTCGGATCCCGAACTCCACGAAGTCCAGGGTGCCGTAGGGGTCCTCGCTCCGCATGAGTCGGTCGATCGGCCGGCGCAGGCCGAGACCCGTGTCGTTGCGCCCGATCATCGCCACGCGGTTCGCCACCCACTGCTCGTCGACGAACTCCTCCGTGCGCCGGACCCAGTAGTCGAGGACCGCCCAGAACCCCTCCTCCACGACGTCGGAGGGAGCGTCGAGCCACGCCGGAAGCTGGCCGACGGCGTCTCGGTACGCGGCCAGGAACAGCGACTCCTTGGAGCCGAAGTGCAGGAAGACGGTCCCCTTGGCCACGCCGACCTCGGCGGCGATGTCCTCGACCCGTGTCCCCCGGTATCCGCGTTCGGCGAACCGCCGGATCGCGGCCTCCACGATCTGGTCGCGCCGGGTCTCGGTCGCGCTCGCGCGATCGGTCGCCATGAACGGGAACGGTAGTCGAAAGCCGATCGTGGCGAACCCGGGTCATAACCGGAGTCACGGGAGAGCGTTCAGAGCGGGGGAAAAGGAAGAACCCGAGGGACCTCCGGCTCGCCGGAAGCCGAAGCTTCCAGCCACCGTCGGCCCCTCGGGCTCAGTTGCCCCGAGCAACCTCTCACAGCCGTCTCGGTTTCCTGGCCGTAGACCCTTTCGTTGGGCTTTGGGGCCTTCCGAGCCTCCCCGCCCGCACAGCTAGTTGGCCTTCCCAACCGTACGAGCAGGTGCGCCCAGTCGGCCTTACGGCTTTCCCAGGGGTCCCGGCTTCGGTTCCCTGATTCAACCGCTCCGGCTGCTCGGAGCGAGGCGAAATGTAGCGACGGCCAACGCAACGGTCAACCCGAAGAACGCCCAGGTCACACACCATATGCGCTGGTAGATCGCGTGGGAGAAAGAGTGACAAGAAGGTGTCGACGATGCGAACGTCGGACGCCACCCGCTCGTTCTTGGTTGCGGCGCAACGTGTTCGAACGACGTCGCCGGACTCGTGTGTCGGCGACGGACATATCGGTTCGGTTGCCGCGCGCGTCGTTCCGTCACGCGGGGAACGCGTACGGACGATCGACGTGGCCGAACGACGTTCACGGTGCAGCGGCGCCGTCGAGGAGCTCGTGGTAGACGGAGAGCATCCCGCCGGCCGTCGCGTCCCAGGAGAAGCGGAGCGATCGGACGATGCCCGCCGCACCCATCCGACGCCGATCCGCCTCGTCCCCGAGCAGCGAGAGGAACCGCTCCGCGTGATCGCCTGGATCGTGACCCTCGACGAGGTGACCGGTGACGCCGTCCTCCACCACGTATCGGAGCCCGCCGACCGCCGACGCCACCACCGGCGTTCCGCACGCCTGTGCCTCGAGCGCCACCAGGCCGAAGGACTCCGATCTCGACGGTACGTGGACGATCTCCGCGGCCGCGTAGAAATCCGCGAGCCGAGCCTGCGGCTGGGGCGGGAACAGCATCACGCGCTCGCCCACACCCAGCGTCGAGGCGAGGTCCATCAGCCGGGCGACCTCGGCGTGGTCGGCTCCGCTCGGACCGCCGACGATCGCGAGGACGAGGTCCTCGGTCGCGTCCGGCCGCCGCGCGACCGCCTCGGCGAGCGCCCGGACCGAGACGTCGGGACCCTTGTGCGCCTGCAGGCGCCCGACGAACAGAAGCAGGCGGATGCCCGCGAGGTGGAGACGGGCCTTCGCCTGATCGGCCGGACGCGGGAAGAACACATCGTGGTCGACGCCGGGGGGAACGACGCGGATGCGGCTCGGGTCGGCCCGGTACAGCCCGACGAGCTGCGCCGCCTCGGACGGCGTCGCCGCGATCAACCGGTCGGCCTCCTCGATCACGGCTTGCTCGCCGGAGAGGCGGGCCCTCGGCTCGGGCCGCTCGCCACGCGACAACGAGTAGTTCTTCACCTTCCCGAGCGTGTGGAAGGACGCGACGAGCGGGACACCCCAGATCTCGCGCGCGCTGCGGCCGACCCAGCCCGAGAGCCAGTAGTGGGTGTGCACCAGGTCGTAGTCGCGCACCCTCGCGTCGAGCCCGCGAGAGCAGACCCCCCAGGAACTCGGGGAGGAACCGCGGCAACTCGTCCTTCGGGACCGGCGCGAGGGGCCCGGCCCGGACGCGGATCAGCCGAGAGCCGCCCCCGAGGTCCTGGACCCCGGGGCGGAGATCGTCGCGCGACCTCGTGAACACGTCGACCTCGACGCCGGCGGCCGAGATGCGCTTGGCCGCCTCGCGGATGAACACGTTCATCCCACCCGAGTCCCCGGACCCCGGCTGATCGAGCGGCGAGGTGTGCAGGCTGACGACGGCGACCCGGGAACCGCGCCGGTCCGTCGGGAGCTCGCGGTCGGGCATCGAAGGGCATCGTACGCGAGGCCCCGTCGAAAGCCGGCCCTCGGCGGACCCGGCGAGACCGCGCTCAGCCCCTCCGGCGCAGCCGGAAGTCGGCCACCATCTCCCCGACCGGCCGGCCGCCGCCGAGCACGGGCGGGTGGACCAGCGGCGCGAGACGGTCCGCCTGTTCGACGGGGACGGCGTCCAGGAGCGCGAGCGTTCGCACGAGCGCGAGCCCCGCGGCCCGGTCGCCCCCGTCGGCGACCTTGACCGCCACGCCGAGCCCGGCGTCGAGGATCGCCGCGCAGTGGAGCCCCTCGGCGCCGACCTTGCAGACGATGTTCGAGGTCCCACCCATGATGATCGTGTCCGAGCGCCCGGCGCCTGCCACGAGGTAGGGGTGCGCCCGCATCGCGGCCACGGCCCGCGATGCGGGCTCGGCCAGCCGACCGAGTCGCTCCGGCCGCGCGAGGCGAGCGAACAACGTGGCCATGGCCGAGAGCGACAGGCCGTGCACCGGCGCACCACACCCGTCGACGCCGATCTGGGGATCGACCCCGGTCGCGCCTCGAACGGCCCGGGACACCGCACGTTGGAGCGGGTGCGAGGGCCGCAGGTACGTGGCGAGATCCACACCCGAGTCCGAACACGCGACGAGCATCCCGGCGTGTTTGCCCGAGCAGTTGTGGACGATGCGCCGGGGACGAGCGGCCGCGCTCCGATCCTCGCGTCGCATCGGGAGGTCGGGGGGGCATCCGAGCGCGGCCTCCCGAACGCCGCCGCGACGCAGGAGCCGCCGGACCGCTCGGACGTGCACGGGCTCTCCGTTGTGCGAGGCGCACATCACCGCGAGCAGCTCATCGGGGACGGTCTCGGCGAACCGACCGAGCGAGACGGCCGCCTGCAGCGGTTTCATCGACGAGCGCGAGAAGAGCGGGTGCGCCGGATCTCCCAGACGCGCGACCAACCGGCCCTCGGCGTCGCAGACCGCGATGTGGCCGGCGTGGACGCTCTCCTCCAGGCCGGAGCGGACGACGCGGACGAGCGAGGCGGCGGCCGGCACGTGAAGAAGCGTAGGCGAGGCGGTGCGGGTCAGCTCGCGTGCCCGAGGGCGTGCGCGAACTCGTGATCGTCCATCGGCGGGTCGTCGGCGATCAGCTCCACGAAGACGTCGACGACCAACGGGTCGAACTGTGTCCCCGAGCCGTCGGTCAGCTCGCCGAGGGCGCGTTCGACGTCCATCGCGCCCCGGTACGGCCGGTCGCTCGTCATCGCGTCGAACGAGTCGGCCACTGCGAAGATCCGCGCCGTGAGCGGGATGTCCTCACCCGCCAGGCCGTCGGGGTACCCCGTGCCGTCGAACCATTCGTGGTGGTGACGGATCAGGGCGACCGTGTCGGCGAGGAACGCGATCGGGCCCACGATCTGGGCGCCGATGATCGGGTGGTTGCGCATCACGGTCCACTCGTCGACCGTGAGCGGCCCCGCCTTGCACAGGATGTGCTCGGGGATCCCGACCTTCCCGATGTCGTGGAGGAAGAACCCATACCCGAGGGTCGGCGACTCGGCGAGCGACGGATCGATCCGGCGCGCGAGCGCCAGCCCGAACGCCTGCGTCCGGTCGAGGTGCCCCCGGGTGGTCAGGTCCTTCGCCTCGATCACGACGGCCAGGCTCTTCATCGTGGCGAGGTACGTCTCCTGCAGGCTCTCGAGCACGACCTCGAGCTCGGCGCTGCGTGCGCGCTCGAGCCGATACAGCTCGCCGAGCTCGCGGGCGAACACGATGAGCTGATCGTGGACCGCCGGCATCTCCGCGTCCGGATCGGACGCCGTCGCAGGCCGGAGGAAGTGGGGTTCGTTCATCGTCTGGGGCCGCACCGTTCGGGCGACGGGCCCGAACCGCATGAGCCTGGCGGCTCGGGCGGAGGCAGTCCATAGGCCCGGCGGCCCAAATCCGGGTGGTCCGGGCGTTCCGAGATGGCCTACGTCGGATGGTCCTTCCGCATCCTCTGACCGCATCCTCCGGCGCTACCCCCCGGCACCACTCGCGGGTCGGGGGACGACGCCATCGATGCGGGTGGTCCGTGCGTGGCGCTAGGCCAGGACGAGCGAGGGATCGTCGCGATAGCGACGCTTCAGCTCCTCCTGGAGCTCGTCCATGACGTGCAGCACCTCGCCCCTGGCCGTGGAGACCTCCCGTTCCTCGCGGACCAGCAGGTCGACGGCCGCGGCGAGACGCGCGTCGTCCAACGCGCCCGGGTCCGAGAGCCCCGCGTCGGCCACCAGGCGTTCGACCCGGCGGCGCGCCAGCGTCAGCTCCTCCTCGGGTACCCCGATCTTCACGGCCTCGCCCCGGGAAGGGCCCTGGCCCTCGGCGGACAGGATCGTGGACAGTCGGTCGATCAGGCTGCCCTCCTCGCCGCCGCTGTCGCGACGTTCGATCTCGGCCTTCAGGATCTCGGCACGGCCCTGGACGAGCCGGCGGAGCAGGGAGAGGTACTCGCGCTCGGCGTAACACTCGTCGCGTCGATCGCGCAGCTCCTCGAGGGGGAGCTCGGACAGCCCCTCGATGTACTCGGGGCGGCGGATCCGGTCGATGCGTCGGTGGCCGCCGTGTTCGTCCATGCAACGATCATCGTAGCGCGGCGGGCCGGACGAGGCGCTCGGCCGAACGGCCGTCAGCCGCAGACCGCGCGGAGCATCAGGTACGGGTTCACGGCCGAACCTCCGCCCGGGTGCCACTCGAAGTGCAGGTGGTTCGTCGAGCCGGCGTTGCCGGTGCTGCCGACGTACCCGATCACCGTTCCCGCCCCGACGCTCCCGGAGGCCGAGCTGTAGCCGGACAGGTGCGCATAGAACGAGTAGCCGCCCGACCCATAGACGTAGGCCTGCACTCCGCCCGACGAGCTCGATGAGTGGGACACGGTGCCCGGGTGCGCCGCCACCACGGGCGTCCCGAACGGCGAGATGATGTCGGTCCCCTGATGCGTGTGGCCGGACCTGGGCCAGCCGAACGAGTCGACGAACGAGTTCGGACCCGCGACGGGGCACACCTGGATCGAGCCGTCGGGGTTCGGGGTCTGGCCGATGATCGTGAGCGCCTTCGCCGCCGCCTGCTCCGCGTTGTACTTCTTCGTGAGCTCGGAGACCTTGGCGGCGATCTGCTCGAGCTGCTCGTCGACCCTGGCCTGGGCCGCCCGGAGCTCCTCGGCCTGGTCGGCCTGCCGCGCGGCGAGCGTGAGCAGCGTCCTCGCGCTCTCGCCGAAGCTCCTCGTGCGCCACCTCCTGTTCGGTGACGAGGTCGACGTCGTCCTGCGCCATCGAACCCAGGAACTCGAGCCGGTCGGAGAATTCGGTGAACGAGCCCGACGACAGCAGCAGGTCGATCGTGCTGGCCGGACCGGTAGTGAACGCGAGAACGGCCCGCCGCGTCAGGCGCGACTCGATCCGCGCCACGCGGTCCTCGAGGCCGCCGATCCGGGCTCGGGTGATCGCGATATCGGACTTCGTGCCCTCGAGCTCGTTCAGCGCCGAATGCAAGGCCGCCGTCGCGCGGTCGAGCTCGGCCCGCACGTCCGCGTACTCGGCCTTGGCCGCGTCGAGCTGATCCTTCGTGCCGGCGAGGGCCGGGGGGACGCCGAGCGCCCCGGCCACCAGGGCCAGGGCGAGGAAGGTTCGGAGCGAGGTCCTGCGTGCGGTCGTTCCGGGGCCTCCTGTGGGTCGTCGGCCGCCGCCGGGCGGCCGCGAGGCTATCAAAGCCCCTCGTGGACGGGCAAACGAGGGGCCGGGCGCCCGATCACGCCTCACGCATGGCGTCGATGAGGATGTCGGCGACCTCGGGGCGGCTGAACTCGATCGGCGGTCGCTCGCCGCCACGCAGCATCTCCCGCACCCTGGTCCCGGACAGTGAGACCCGGGTCTCCTCGCCGTGCGGGCAGGTCTTCGGCGAGGCCATCCCCTCGCAGGCGTCGCACCAGAACGAGTGCTCGAACATCAGGGGCGTGATGTCGAGCTCTCCGGGTTCGAACTCCTCGAAGATCTTCTGCGCGTCGTAGGTGCCGTAGTAGTCGCCCACCCCGGCGTGGTCGCGGCCGACGATGAAGTGCGTGCAGCCGTAGTTCTTCCGGCAGATCGCGTGCCAGATCGCCTCCCTCGGCCCCGCGTAGCGCATCGCCGCCGGGAAGACGGTGACCATCGCACGGTCCTTGGGGTAGTAGCCCTCGAACAGCGCCTCGTAGCACCGCATGCGGACGTCCGCGGGGACATCGTCGCCCTTCGTCGCGCCCACGAGCGGATGGACCAGGAGCCCGTCGACGATCTCGAGCGCGCACTTCTGGATGTACTCGTGCGCGCGATGGATCGGGTTGCGGGTCTGGAACCCCACCACGGTGCGCCAGCCCCGGTCGGCGAACGCCTCGCGCGTCTGCGCCGGGGTCAGCCGGTACGCGATGAAGTCGTCGTGCTCGGGAAGCCCGAGCGCGCGCACCGGACCGGCGAGGCAGAAGTCGCCGGCCTCGTGGAGCGCCTGGACGCCGGGGTGCGCAAGGTCCTCGGTCCCGAACACGCCGAGCGACTCCCGCTGGCGGTCGCGCTTGAAGACCTCGGCGTCGTCGACGATCGCGATCGGCGTGGCGTCCTCCTGGGGCAGCAGGGCCACCGAGGTCGCCCCCCCGATGCGCTTCACGTCCTCGTCGGTGAGCGACAGGGTGACCGGGATCGACCACGCCAGCCCGTCGGGGAGGTGCATCGTGTCGAGGACCGATCCGTACGCCCGCTCGCCGTGGAACCCGGTGAGCGGGGACAGGGCCCCCGTCGTGAGCATCTCCAGGTCGGACAGCTCGCGGGCGCTCACCACGAGCTTCGGCAGGTTCCGCGCCTCCTCGGCGGCCGCCTCTCGCTCGGCCCCGAACAACAGCAGGTTCACCAGGGTGCCCCCGTGGGGCGCGATCGTGGAGTGGTCTTCGGACATGATGGGTCGGCCTTTCGGGTCGGTGGGTCGGGCCACAGGATAGCGGCGGGACCCCGCGCGCCGACCCGGACCTATACTTCCTGCTCCGTTCCCGAGGGGACCATGCCCGACACCCTGCTGACCGACGACGACCTTCGCGGGCTGAACGACCGGTTCGAGAGCGCGCATCCGAGCGAGATCGTCCGCTGGGCGCTCACCGCGTCCTCGTTCCCCGACATCGTCCTCGCGTCGGCGTTCCAGGCCGAGGGGACGTGCGTGATGCACATGGCGACGCAGGTTCGGCCCGACGTCCCCGTGCTGTTCCTCGAGACGGGGTTCCACTTCGCCGAGACCCTCGCGTTCAAGGAGCGGCTCACCTCGATGCTCGACCTGCACGTCGTGGACCTCGTCGGCGAGCACACGGTGGAGTCGCAGACCGTCGAGTTCGGGCCGAGGCTGTACGAGCGCGCGCCGGATCGATGCTGCGAGATCAACAAGGTGCAACCGATGCTCGAGGCCCTCCGTGGCAGGGACGCGTGGGTCACGGCGTTCCGCCGCGACTCCTCGCCCACGAGGGGACACGCGCCGATCCTGGACCGCTACGAGCTGGAGCCCGGCCGATGGATCGTGAAGGTGAACCCCGTCGTGAACTGGACCCGTCGCGACACGTGGGTCTACCTGAAGGAGCACGACCTGCCGCACAACCCGCTCTACGACCTCGGGTACGCGTCGATCGGATGCGCGCCGTGCACGCGGCTCCAGTTCCCCGGTGAGCCGGAGCGCGCGGGCCGGTGGGCGGGGCTGTCGAAGTGGGAGTGCGGGATCCACGAGCGCGAGTCGCGCTCGTGAGGCTCCGGGCGGCCTAGGCGACGACCCAGAGGGCGGCGGGCGCGAGCCCCATCTCGAGCCGCAGGTGATCGCCGAGCGAGTCGCCGTCCACCTGGACCGGGAACGGCGTCTCCGAGGTCACGAGCACCCGCTGGGCATCGTGCACGTAGTCGATGTCGCGTCCAAGGACGTGCCGGGCCGAGCCGAACACCTGCCAGGCGATCCTCGGGATCGCGCGGCGCGCGAGCTTGCGGACCGACAGGACGTCGAGACCGCCGTCGAGCGAGGCCTCCGGGGTCATCCGGATCGGGCGGTCCTTGTAGTAGGTGTACGGGTCCGTCCGCCCGACCATGACCGAGAGCGACGGCTGCGGCTCGCCGTCGTCGATCCGCACCTCGAGGTCCGCCGCCCGCCCCGCGTACCCGACGAGCAACTCCCACGCGACCGCCCGGAACGCGGCCCGGTCGAACTTCGACTTCGTCTTCGGGAACTTCTCGTCCATCCGCCGCATCGCCGCCGCATCCACCCCTGCGCCGCAGTTCACGGCGAAGTACCGGCCGTCGGCGACGCCGAGCGAGAGCTTGAACGCCTCGTCGTCGAGCGCCTTCGCGATGAGGACGCCGGTCGCCTCGACGGGGTCAAGCGGCAGCCGGAGCGCCCGAACCAGGATATTCGTGGCGCCCCCCGGCAGGACCCCCAGGGCGGTGTCGGTGCCCGCGAGCGCGTTCACCGCTTCGTTGATCGTGCCGTCGCCCGAGAACACGACCACGAGGTCGACCCCCTCGTCGGCGGCCTGCGCCGCGATCTCCGAGGCGTGTCCCCGCTCCTTGGTCTCGGCGACCTCGAGGCGGAAGTCGGCGGACAACGCCTTCTCGATCACCGCGAGCACGGGCTTGGACATCGTGCGGGCGACCGGGTTCACCACCAAGAGGAGACGCTGGAAGCGCATAGGAGGCGCTCAGTATCTCAGGGATGGAGCATCGGCGCGCAACCCCCCGAGACCGGGGGAAGCAGGGCCACCTCGTGGGATCCGGACAGCGGCGTCGACGGCCCGGCCCGCTCCCCGTCGACCACGGCCGAGCCCGCCCGGGCCACCCGCTCGAACCGCTCGCCGTACCGCGCCGAGAGCGCGTCGAGGACCTCGGCGACCGTGGCGCCCTCCGCCTCGACCTGCGAGGAGCCCGCCAGCTCGCGAAGCGCCGCGAACAGCCGCACCTTGACCACCGTCATCCCTGCTCAGGCTATCGCCCGCCGGTCCGGACCTGTACCCTCGGTGAGGTCGTGGATCGCATCGTGCTGCTCACCGACCGCTCCCCGGCCGAGGTCCTCCCGGCGACCTCCGGCCTCCTGCTCGACCTGAAGACCGAGGAGCTGTCCGTCGCCGTGCTCTCGGACCTGCCCGCCCTGGGTCCCGAGATCGTCATCGTGGATGCGGCCGAGAACCCCGGGCAGGGCCACGCCGTACTCCGCGCACTCGATCTGCACCACCCCCGTCTCCCGGTCGTCGTGGTGGTGGAGCGGAGGGACCTCGAACGGTTCCGATGGGAGGAGGTCGCGGACGAGCTCCTGTACCCGGGCGCCCCGGAGGCCGAGATCCGACTGCGGTTGGCGATGCTCCGCGACCGGTCGGGTCCGACCCACGCCTCCTCGGTCCGCCTCGGCCCGATCGTCCTCGACGTCGACACCTATCGAGTGGCCGTCGACGGCCGGCCGCTCGACCTCACGTTCCGCGAGTTCGAGCTGCTCCGGTTCCTCGCCGAGCGGCCGGGTCGAGTGTTCACGCGCCCGACGCTGATGCGCGAGGTGTGGGGGTTCGACTTCTTCGGCGGGACACGGACCGTGGACGTGCACGTCCGACGGCTCCGCGCCAAGCTCGGGCCCGAGCACGAGGCCCTGATCGAGACCGTGCGGGGCGTCGGGTACCGCGCCTCCGACGCGTGAACCCCCCGTTTCGAGCGGCCACCTTCCTGGGTAGGCTCCTGGCGTCATGTCGTGGACCGCGGATGTCGGACGGGTCGTGAGCGACGTCGAGGAGACGATCGAGGACGGCGTGGACGCGACGCGCGCCTTCCTCGCCTCGCCGGCCGGACAGCGCGTCCGCGCCTACGTCGCGACCGGCCTCGTCGTGGCCGCGCCGCTGGTGCTGCGGCACCCCTTCTTCCGGACCCCGCTCGGCCGCGCGGTGCAGCTCGCGGGCGTTGCGGCGGCGATCCCGAGGATCGCGGAGCTGATCCGTGACTGGGACCCCGAGCCACCCGGCGCCGGCGCCGCGCCCGCCAGGTAACGCAGAGTTAACCGGCAGGAAACACCGCCGTCCCGGACACCTCCTACGCTGGTCGGCACCCGTTGAGCCGAGCGCACCGAACGCAGCGGAGGGAGGAGCACCGACCGATGGCCACACCCAAGGAGGTCCTGGCCCTCGCCAGGGAATCCGGCGCCGAGATCGTCGACCTACGGTTCTCGGACCTGCCCGGACTCATGCAGCACTTCTCGATCCCGGTGCACGAGCTGAGCGAAACGAGCTTCGAGGACGGGCTCGGGTTCGACGGCTCGTCGATCCGAGGGTTCCAGGAGATCCAGGAATCCGACATGTTGCTCGTCCCCGACCCCGACACCGTGTTCCTGGATCCGTTCACCGCCCACACGACGCTCGTGATGAACTGCTTCGTGAAAGATCCGGTCACCGGCGAGATGTACTCGCGTGATCCTCGCTACATCGCGCGGAAGGCCGAGCTGTACCTGCGGCAGACCGGCATCGCCGACACGTCGTTCTGGGGACCCGAGTGCGAGTTCTACATCTTCGACTCGGTGCGGTTCGACCAGAACCAGCACGAGGGCTACTACCACCTCGACGCGATCGAGGGCGTGTGGAACTCGGGGCGTGAGCGCGAGCTCACCGGCGAGCCGAACCTCGGCTACAAGCCCCGGTACAAGGAGGGGTACTTCCCGCTGGCGCCGATGGACCACTACCAGGACCTGCGCTCGGAGATGCTGCTGAAGCTCGAGCAGGTCGGGATCAAGATCGAGGTTCACCACCACGAGGTCGGCACGGCCGGTCAGGCCGAGATCGACATGCGGTACGACACGCTGCTGACGACCGCCGACAACGTCATGAAGTACAAGTACGTCGTCAAGAACACCGCGCGCCAGGCCGGCAAGACCGTGACGTTCATGCCGAAGCCGCTGTTCCAGGACAACGGGTCGGGGATGCATACGCACCAGAGCCTGTGGAAGGACGACGAGAACCTGTTCTGGGACGAGGTCGGCTACGCCGGCATCTCGGACACCGCTCGTTGGTACATCGGAGGGCTGATCGCACATGCGCCGTCGCTGCTCGCCTTCACGAACCCCACGACGAACTCGTACCGGCGACTGGTCCCGGGCTACGAGGCGCCGATCAACCTCGTGTACTCGCAGCGCAATCGCAGCGCGTGCGTGCGGATCCCGCAGTACTTCAAGAACCCGGGAGCCAAGCGGCTCGAGTTCCGCACACCCGATCCCTCCTGCAACCCGTACCTGGCGTTCGCCGCGATGCTCATGGCGGGCCTCGACGGCGTGAAGAGCAAGACCGAGCCGCCCGAGCCGATCGACAAGGACCTGTACGACCTGCCGCCCGAGGAGAAGGTGGCCGTGAAGCAGGTGCCGGGGTCGCTCGAGGAGGTCCTCGACGCGCTCGAGTCCGACCACCAGTGGTTGCTGGAGGGCGGGGTATTCACGCAGGACGTGATCGACACGTGGATCGAGTACAAGCGACTGCACGAGCTCGACGCGGTTCGGCTCCGGCCACATCCGTACGAGTTCGCGCTCTACTATGACCTGTGAAGGTCGACCGATAGTTCTTCCCTGAGGAGCCGGCCGTACGGCCGGCTCTCAGTCTGCGTTCCATGTCAGTATCGGCCGCTACATTCGCACGATGCCCTTCGAGCCGGATCGCGAGGAACTCGCATGGGCCGCTGGCTTCTTCGATGGCGAGGGATGCTTCAGCTGGACGAAGGACTGGGGCTGCGTCGTGATTCACCAGACGGTGCTAGCGCCGCTGGAGCGCTTCCAACGTGCCATCGGCAGCATCGGCAAGATCTACGGTCCCTACGCTCAGAGGCAGCAAGACAAGTGGAAGCGCAAGCCGCAGTGGGTCTACCGCGCCCATCGACGTGAGCATGTCCAAGCCGTCGCCGGGCTGCTTTGGTTCAAGCTGGGACCGATCAAGCGGCATCAGGCCGTATCCGTCATCAATCGCTACCCGAAGGCTTGTCGTCGCGGCCATTCCAGGGTCCATGCCCTCGATGGATGCCCACAGTGCGTGGGAGACGCGTGGGCCGAAAAGCGCCGACTCCGAGCCGCTGTACCGCATCAGCCTTGAGCATCGTTTCGCGAAGGATCCACCGTGCCGTGGAAGACCTCACCAGCTCGGCGATGATCCGAACCGACGTCGTCGTCCTCGACATCCGTTCGGGCAATCGGCGCGAGGCCGTATCGGCGCTGTCGAACGAAGCCTGATCTGAGTGCGCGGCGCTCCTCGCCCTCAGTGTTGGCTCGTGCGCTCGCAGATCTTCTCCGTTGTCTCCCGCCAGTCCCCGGGTCGGGGATATCGCGATTCTGCGCAGCACGGCCGGCCGTTCCGCGAGCCACCGACGAGCATCATGGCGAGCCAAGGCGACGTGTCCTAACCTCGCGCACATGCCAACGCGCATCGTTCGGATGCCTCGGCCGATCTCACCGTCGCACACGCTCGGCGACCTGCAGCGCGGACGTGGCGACGCGACGATGCGTTCGGGACGCGGGCAGGTGGTGCGGGCCTCGCGAACGCCGGAGGGCCCCGGCACCGTTCGGTTCGCATCGGTGCCCGGCGGTGTCGAGGTGGAGGCGTGGGGACCCGGCGCGGGGTGGCTGCTCAAGCGGGCGCCGGCCTGGTGCGGAGCCCTCGACGACGACTCCGGGTTCGATCCGCCGAAGGGGTTCGTCCGCGAGGTCTGGCGCCGCATGCCCGGGTTCCGGATCGCGCGGACCGGCCTGATCACCGAACGGCTCATCGCGTCGATCCTCGAGCAGAAGGTCACCGGCATGGAGGCCCGGCGGGCCTACCGCCGCCTGACCGTCGCGCTCGCCGAGCCGGCGCCCGGACCCTTCGAACTCCTGCTCCCGCCGGACCCGCCGCGGGTCGTCGAGCTTCCGTACCACGCGTTCCATCCCTTCGGCGTCGAGCGCCGACGGGCCGAGGTCCTTCGGACCGCGTGCGCCCGCGCCTCGTGGCTGGACGAGGGCGAACGCCTGCCGCTCGAAGAGGCGAGGGCCCGGCTCGGCCTCCTGCACGGCGTCGGGCCGTGGTCCGTCGCCGAGGTGGCGCGCGTTGCGCTCGGTGACGCCGACGCCGTCTCGGTGGGCGACTTCCACCTGAAGCACCTCGTGTCGTGGGCGCTCGCCCGTGAGCCGCGCGGGACGGACGAGCGGATGCTCGAGCTCCTCGAGCCGTACCGGCCGCATCGCGGGCGCGTGCAGCGGCTCCTCGAACTGAGCGGGATCCGCGCGCCGGCGTACGGACCCCGGATGGAGCCGCGCGCGATCGAACGGCTCTAGGCCAGGGCCCCCCCGAGCTGGCTCGTGCAGTTCGGGCACCGGGTCGCGGCGACGGGGATCGTCGTGGCGCAGAACGCGCAGTCCTTCGTCGTCGTGTCCTTCGGACCGCTCATCCGGTTGTAGGCCTTCACGATCAGGAACATCACGAGGGCGACCACGACGAAGGTCAGCAGGACGTTCAGGAAGGTGCCGTACCTGATCGCGCTCTCGCCGATGTCGATCTGCAGCCGGCTGAAGTCTGGCTGCCCGAAGATCGCCCCGATGATGGGCGTGATGATGTCCGCCACGAACGAGGCGACCACCGCCGCGAACGCCAGCGCCATGATGAAGGCGACCGCGATCTCGACGAGGTTGCCCTTCATGAGGAAGTCCTTGAACTCCTTCAGCATCTCCCCTCCCATCTCGTTCGAGGTCCGTCGGTGAGCTACGCGTCGGGAAGGATGGCGTCGGCCTCCATCTCGACCACCCACCGCGGATCGAGGAAGCCCGACACGACGACCATGGTGCTCGCCGGGCGGACCTCGCTGAACGTCTCGCCGTGCGCGCGGCCCACCTCCTCCCAGTCCTTCGCCCGGGTGAGGTAGGTCCGCGTCCGGACGACGTCGCTCGGCCGGGCGCCGGCGTCGGCGAGCGCCCGCGTGATGATCTCGAGCACCCGTCTGGTCTGCCCGTACGCGTCGGCCGGGGGGTCCATCCCTTCGGGCATGACGGGCGCGGTTCCCGAGACCGACACGTGATGCCCGTGGACGACGGCCCGTGAGAAGCCGATCACCGGCTCGAACGGCGATCCCGAGGCGATCAGTCGTCGGCCCATCCGCGTCGAACCCTACTCGGCCTCCTCGTAGAAGACCCGCTCCATCGCGCGGCGCGCCCGACGCGTGATCCGACGGTAGTCCTCGAGGAAGCTCTGGCGCGGGTACTCCTCGTAACCGAGACGCCGGGCGAGGGCCAGCTGCTCGTCCGCCGACGGCGGGATCGCCTCCGCGTGCACGCGCCGGTCGACCTCGATCGCGTTCTTGACGTCCGACAGGAACACGAACGCCTCGCCGAGGGCGAGCGCCCCGCCATCCTCGATGAGGCGAGCTCCCGCCAGGCGTTCGATCGCGTCGAGCGTTCGACGCGTGCGCACCTGCGGATGCGGGCCACCGAACCGCATGAGCGCGAGCTCGACGGCGAACTGGACGTCGGCGAGCGATCCGAAGCCGAGCTTGAAGTGGAACCTGCTCGCCTCGATGGGCCGGACACGCTCGCGTTCGATCCGCTCGCGCATCCGGCGGATCTCACCGACCCGCTCGACGGGCAGGTACTCGGGATACGCGAAGTCGGCGGCGAACGAGCAGAAGCGCCGCCCGAGCGCCTCGTCCCCCGCGACGAACCGAGCGCGGAGCAGCGATTGGAACTCCCACGTCTCCGCGTACCGCTCCCAGTACTCGAGGAAGCCCGCGAACGATCGCGCGAGCGGGCCACTGCGTCCCTCGGGGCGCAGGTCCGCATCGGGCTCCCATCCGGCCGCACGGATGCCCGCCAGGGTTCGCTCGGCGAGCTCCGACGCACGCCGGAGCTCCGCGGCCCCCTCGCCCTCGTAGACGAACACCACGTCCAGGTCCGAGGCGAAGTTCAACTCCTCGGCGCCGAGCTTGCCGAGCCCGATCACCGCGAGCGGCAGATCGGGCTCGGCCGCGGCGAGCGCCTCCCGCACGACGCGATCGGCGGCGCGCGCGAGCTCGAGCCCGGTCGCCTTGGGCTCGAGCTCGCGCGCCGCGTAGCGGGCCGCGACCGAGACCAGCGTGGCCTGGGCGTCTTCCGCCTCGACGCCCTCGGCGAGCGCGAGCACCCGTTGCGGTGACGCGGCCAACAGTCCGTCGCGAAGGAGCTCGCGGCCACGACGTACGCGAGGCGCCGGGCCGCGCCGGGGTCGTCCGCGAGGGCGTCGGCGATCCGTTCCTCGGTCGCGGCGACGACGACACGCTCCAACCGGACGAGGGCGGCATCCGGGTCGGCGGCGAGGGCGAGCGCCGGCGCCATCACCGGGAACACGTGGGCCAGGACCTTCCCGAGCCGCGTCCCCGGGTCGACCAGCCGCTCGATGACCTCGTACGCGGCCGAGGGCCTGCCGAAGCCCAGCCCGGCCAGCAGCTCCTCCGTCGCCATCCGTTCCAGCCCCGGCGACGGGACGCCCCGGCCGGCGAACGACTCCAGCAACGGCCGATAGAACAGGCGCTCGTGGAGGCCTCGGACGAGCGACGTCTGCCGATCGAACTCCGAGCGCAACGCCTCCGCCCCGTCGAACCCGAGCGATCGGGCGATGACGCGCCGCGCGTCCGGGTCATCCGGAAGATCGTGGGTCTGGAGGTCTCGGACGATCTGGAGGCGGTGCTCGAGCGTCCGGAGGAACCGGTACGCATCCGCGAGCGCGAGCGCGTCATCAGCTGCGACGTATCCGTGCTCCGAGAGCGCGGCGAGCGCCCGCAGCGTGGTCGGCTCGCGGAGGAGCACGTCGCGCCGGCCGTGCACGATCTGGAGCAACTGGACGGCGAACTCGATGTCACGGATCCCGCCCCAGCCGCGCTTGACCTCGGTCCCCGCCTTCCCGCGGGCTCGCACGTACTCCTCGAGCCGGACCTTCACGCGACGGACCTCGTCGATCGCCCGGGGTTCGAGCTCCTCGGGGTAAACGAACGGCTCGACCGCGCGGACGAACGCGCCGCCGAGAGTGAGGTCGCCGGCGACCGGCCTCGCCTTGATCAGCGCCTGGCGCTCCCAGGTGGCCGCGTGCTTCGCGTAGTGCTCACGCATCGCGGGGAGGGATCGGGAGAGCGCACCGGCACGCCCGCCCGGACGCAGGGTTGGGTCGACCCGGAACGCGATCCCCTCCGCGGTCGGTTCGGACAGCGTGCGGATGAGGGCGGCGCACGACCGTTCGGCGGCATCCTGCCGGGCCGCACCCGAGCCTTCGTGCACGAACACGACGTCGATGTCGGACGCGTAGTTCAGCTCCCGCCCACCGAGCTTGCCGAGCCCGATCACCGCGATCTCGTCGACGGTCCCTTCGCACGCGGCGGCGAGACACGCCTCGGCGACCGACGTGATCTCGTCGACGATGCTTCCGAGGTCCGCTCCGGACAGGTCTCGGGCGGCGACCCGGAGCATCGCGCGCCGCCGGAACCTCCGCAGACCGTCCCGCTCCCCCAGCCGCTCGAGATCGACGGCCAGCTCCCGGTCGAGCTCGGCTCGGGACCGAGCCCGAACGTCGGCCAATGCCTCCGTCTCCACCGGGTTGGCGACCAGGAAGTCCGACGCCGCCGTCGAGAACCCCAGCAGCGGGACCGCGACCGGCAGGACGTCCTCGCGCTCGAGCACGGCCCGCGCCGACGGATGCTGGCCGACGCGCGAGAGCGCGACGCGCGCGAGCTCCGGATCGGGCGCGGCGGCGAGCAGCCGTCCGAGCCGCTCGGGCGTCAGCACCTGGCTGCCACCGATGCGTCCGTCGACGGTCCGGCCATCGTTCGGATTCTCCACCGCAGGGCCGTCGATCACCGCCACGCGAGCCCACGACCCTGAGAGTTAACCCGCGCGTAACGGCCGGGTCGCGCGCGTCGGCTACGCTCCGTCGATGGCGCTCGCGAACGAGGCCGAGTACGTGCTGCGCACGATCGAGGAGCGCGGGATCCGGTACGTGCGTCTGTGGTTCACGGACGTCCTCGGGTTCCTCAAGTCGTTCACGATCACCTCGCAGGAGCTCGAGGGCGCGCTCACCGAGGGCATGGGGTTCGACGGCTCCTCGATCGACGGCTTCAGTCGCATCCAGGAGTCGGACATGGTGGCGGTGCCGGATCCATCGACGTTCCAGCTCATCCCCTGGGCGGCCGAGGCGCAGGGGGCGCGGATGTTCTGCGACGTGCTGAACCCCGACGGCTCCCCGTTCGAAGGCGACCCCCGGTTCGTCCTTCGGCAGCAGCTTCGGCGCGCCGCGGACCTCGGGTACACCTTCTACGTCGGGCCGGAGCTCGAGTACTTCTACTTCCGCAGCGTCGAGGAACCGGTGTTCCTGGATCAGGGCGGCTACTTCGACGAGACGCCGCTCGACGTCGCGACGGACTGGCGCAAGCGCACGGTCGCCTACCTCGAGTCGATGGGCGTCCCGGTCGAGTACGTGCACCACGAGGTCGCGCCGAGCCAGCACGAGATCGACCTGCGCTACACGGACGCGCTCACGATGGCCGACAACGTGATGACCTACCGGCTCATCGTGAAGGAGGTCGCGCAGGAGTTCGGGATCTACGCGACGTTCATGCCGAAACCCGTGCGGGGCGTCAACGGGAGCGGCATGCACACCCACCAGTCGTTGTTCACGGGCGACCGGAACTCCTTCTTCGAGGAGGGTGACGAGTACCACCTCTCGAAGACCGCGAAGCACTACATCGCCGGGATCCTGTCGGCCGCGCCCGAGATCACGCTCGTGACCAACCAATGGGTGAACTCGTACAAGCGCCTCGTCCCGGGCTTCGAGGCACCCGTGTACGTCTGCTGGGCAAGGCGCAACCGCTCCGCGCTCGTCCGCGTGCCGCAGTACAAGCCCGGGAACGAGGAGGCGACCCGGATCGAGTACCGCTCGCCCGACCCGGCCTGCAACCCGTACCTCGCGTTCGCCGTGATGCTCGCGGCCGGCCTGTCGGGTATCGAACAGGAGCTGGAGCTGCCGCCCGAGGCCTCGAACAACATCTACGAGATGACGGAGGACGAGCGCCGTGCCGCCGGCATCCGCTCGCTGCCGGCCGACCTGCACGAGGCGATCGAGCTCGCCGCCGACTCGAAGGTCCTGGCGGACGCGCTGGGCGAACACGTGCACGAGTTCCTGATCCGCAACAAGCGCGAGGAATGGGACGCCTACAAGTCCTACGTCACGCCCTACGAGATCGAGCGCTACCTGCCGATCCTGTAGCCGGTCCGTGCACGCGCTTGCGCGGCCGCCGGCGCGGCCCCTATCGTGAGCCGATGACCGATCCCGCCGTTCCGACCGATCCCGACCTCACCCCGACGCTCGCTGAGACCGCACGACGGCGCGCCGACCTGCACCACGCGCTCGTGGCGCTCGAGCAGGCGATCTCCCGCCCCGCGGTCGGCCGCGGACCCGACTGGGCCAAGGACGTGTTGCGCGACCTCGAGGAGCTCGGCGGCGCGATCGACGAGCACGTCGAGGTGACCGAGCGGCCCGGAGGCCTCTACGACGAGATCGCGGCGAAGTCGCCGCGCCTGACGAACAACATCGGGCGGCTGCGCGAGGAGCATCCGATGCTGCGCGACGGCACGCGCGAGCTGATCGAGAAGCTCCGAACGACGGGTGTGGACGACGCCTGGCCGCTCGACCAGGCGCGCGACGATCTGCAGCGTCTCCTCGGCAGGATCGTCCGCCATCGCCAGCTCGGCTCGGACCTCGTGTGGGAGGCGTACAACCTCGACATCGGTGGGATCGAGTAGCCCGAGCTCGGCCCGTCTACGCTTCCCCACGTGAAGATCGCGCTCGGGCAGCTCGACACAGCGGTCGGCGACCTCGAGGGCAACGTCGGGCTCCTCACCGCTTGGACCGCCCGAGCGACCGAGGCCGCGGCCGACGTCGTCGTGTTCCCCGAGCTCGCGATCACCGGCTACCCACCCGAGGACCTCGTCCTTCGGCCCTCGTTCGTCGACGACAACCTCGAGGCGCTCGACGCGCTCGCCCGCCGAACGGCCGGCGGGTGTTCGATCGTCGTCGGCTTCGTCGACCGCACCGACCGCGGGATCCACAACGCGGCGGCGCTGATCGGCGGTGGTCGCGTCGTCGCGCGGTACCACAAGGTGAAGCTGCCGAACTACGGGGTGTTCGACGAGCAACGGACGTTCACGCCCGGCGGCGCGTCGTGCGCGGTCCGCCTCTCCGGGTCCGAGCTCGGCCTGTCCGTCTGTGAAGACGCATGGATGCCCGGGGCGCCGTTCGACGCGTACGCCGAGCGGCGAACGCCCGTGATCGTGAACATCAACGGGTCGCCGTACCATCGCGGGAAGTCGACCGAGCGCCTCGAGATCTGCCGCGACCGGGCACTCGAGACCGGCTCCTGGATCGTGTACGTGAACGCCGTCGGCGGGCAGGACGAGCTCGTGTTCGACGGCGGAAGCGTGGTCGTGCGGCCCGACGGAACCCCGGCACATCACGCCGCTCTGTTCGAGGAGGACCTGCTCGTCGTGGACATCGACGGCGAGCTCTCGAGCGCGCCCCAGCGCCCCGAGTGGCCACCGGACCTGGAGCAGGTCTATGGGGCGCTCGTCCTCGGCCTGCGCGACTACGTCGGCAAGAACGGGTTCGGCGAGGTGGTGCTCGGGCTCTCCGGCGGGATCGACTCCGCGCTGGTCGCGGTCGTCGCCGCCGACGCCCTCGGTCCCGGCGCGGTCCGAGCCCTCGCGATGCCCTCGAGGTACTCCTCGCCCGAGAGCGTGGAGGATGCGACCGAGGTCGCGCGCCGGCTCGGGATCGGCCTCAGCGTGATCGGCATCGACGACCTGTTCTCCGCGTACCTGTCGGCGCTCGAGGAGCTGTTCCGCGGCAGCGACCCCGGGACGGCGGAGGAGAACCTCCAGGCTCGGATCCGGGGCAACCTGCTGATGGCCGTGTCCAATCGATTCGGCGGGATGGCGCTCGCGACGGGGAACAAGAGCGAGTACGCCGTCGGCTACGCGACGTTGTACGGCGACATGGCGGGCGGGTTCGCGCCGATCAAGGACGTTCCGAAGACGCTCGTGTACGAGCTCGTGCGATGGAGGAACGGCCGCGACGGCGGGGAGGGGCCCATCCCCCAACGCGTCATCGACAAGCCACCGTCGGCCGAGCTGCGACCGGACCAGAAGGACACGGACTCGCTCCCGCCCTACGAGGTCCTCGATCCGATCGTCGAGGCGTACGTCGAGGACGACCGATCGCCACACGACATCGTCGCCCTCGGCCACGCTCCGGACATCGTCGACCGCGTCGTGACGATGATCGATCGAGCGGAGTACAAGCGGCGTCAGGCCGCGCCCGGCATCAAGATCACGCCGAAGGCGTTCGGGCGTGACCGCCGGCTCCCGATCACGAACCGATACCGAGGGTCGTCGGTCGACGGGTGACCGTTCAGGTGAGCGCCCCACACGACGTTCACGCTCACCGCGGACTCGAGCGTCGGAGGCAACACCCGCGTCGAGGCGTCGGCGGCGAGCCGAGGTTCCCCCCGTACACTGCGCCCGGGGCCGGTAGCTCAGCCTGGTCAGAGCAGGGGGCTTTTAACCCTCGTGTCGCGGGTTCGAATCCTGCCCGGCCCACGGACCCGAGCGACGTGATACGCGATCCGTCGTACCGGTCATACGGCTTGCGCGATTTGACGTAGACTGCGCCCGACCTCAGGCTGAGGTCGTTCGGTCGTCAGACCGATCCCCCCATCGACTGAGGAGGAACCGTGCGGATCATCCGCTGGCGCGAACTCATGACCGTCGCCGCGCTCGTCGCTGCGATCACCGTACTCGGCGCGGTGCCGTCGCCCGCCCTGCCGGGAGAGACCTACCGCGCAGCGGTCGGTCCGTCGAGCGTGTTCGTCGGGTCGACCGGATCGTTCACGGCCACGGTGACCAACCAGGGTCCGTCCCAGCTGATCGGCTCGGCCGAGATCGCGCCACCGACGGGCTTCACGATCGGCGCGATCACGTCGTTCTCGCTCCCCTCCCCGGCCACCGCGACCGTCTCGGCAGGACGGGTCCGCCTGCGCAGTCTCGGCCTCGCGGTCGGGGCGTCCGCGATCGTCACGTTCGACGCCCGTGTCGCGTGCACGGCCACGGCAGGGACCTGGAAGGTGGTGGCCCGGAGGTCTTCCAGCTTCACGAGCTCCAGCGGCGATCCGACGCTGGACGGCGCGAACAGCCAACTCTCTGTCGACGTGACCGGTCAGTGCCACCTCGCCTTCGGTGCCGCGCCGGCGTCCGCGCAGGTGAACACGACGATCACGAGCCAGGCGTTCTCGCCGGGCGGACCATCCGTCACGGTCAACGTGCTCGACGGCGGGGGCGCGGTGATCACCGGATCGTCCGCACCCATCACGCTCCAGGTCACTCCCGCCCCGACCGCGGGCGTCTCCGGGAACGGTCCCATGAACGCATCCGCCGGGGTCGCCACGTTCGCGGCGTTCCAGATCCACACGAGCGGGCTCGCGTTCGACATCGTGGCGAGCACGACGGAGACTGGCATCGCGGCTTCTGGGCCGGTGTCCATCGACATCTGGGACTTCGGCGTCACGTGTCCGCCGAGCGGTGCCTGCGTGTCCCCTCCGATCGTGCAGGGCATCACCACGGGGCAACTGACGGTCGGCGCGGGCGCGTCGACCGCCTCCATGTCACTCGGCGTTGAGGGGCTGGATTGTCCGGGCTACACGGAGGTCTCCGCCGTGATCACGTTCAACTCGACGGGGGGAGGCCTCAAGACGGTCACGATCACGATCCCCCGGACGCTCGGCGGGGACATCCGGACGCGGCAGGTCTGCTACAGCTCGCCGGATGGCTTCGTCGACAAGTTCGGGCTCGCCCGCGGCCCCGACGAGCCGGGCCTGCTTCCTCCCTGCGTGGGACCGGAGCAGGCTCCGTGCGTCGTCAGCAAGACCGCGGTCTCGACGAGCATGGTGATCGTGTTCCGTGCCCCGGCCGGTGACCCGAGGGGTCGAACCTAGGCCTCCCGCACGCCGACCGCGAGCGGGCGGGCACGGCCCGCCTAGACTTCGCCCGTGCAGGTGTGCCCGGGCTGTGGCGAGGAGAACCCGGACCGCTTCCGCCTGTGCGGTTTCTGCGGGACCGCGCTCGCGCCCGCGGCTCCGAGCGAGGAGGTTCGCCGGACCGTCACCGTCGTCTTCTCGGACCTGAAGGGCTCGACGAGCCTGGCCGAGCGGCTCGACACCGAGCGGCTGCGCGAGCTGCTCAACGTGTACTTCAACGAGATGCGCGGCGTGCTGGAACGCCACGGCGGGACCGTCGAGAAGTACATCGGGGACGCGATCATGGCCGTGTTCGGGCTCCCCCGCGTCCGCGAGGACGACGCGATCCGGGCCGTTCGGGCGGCGTTCGAGATGAAGGAGCGCCTCGCCGACCTCAACGACGGCCTCGAGACGCGGTTCGGCGTTCGCCTCGAGAACCGGACCGGCGTCACGACCGGCGAGGTGGTGGCGGGCGACGTCTCGGCCGGGCAACGGCTCGTGACCGGGGACACCGTGAACACGGCGGCCCGCCTCGAACAGAACGCCCCGACCCTCGAGATCCTGATCGGGCACCCGACCTACCGGCTCGTGCGCGACGCTGTGACGGTCGAGGCCGTCGAACCCCTCGAGTTGAAGGGCAAGGCCGAGACGGTGCAGGCCTACCTCCTGCGCGGGGTCTCCCAGCGGGAGGAGGGGTACGCGCGCCGGCTGGACCTCCCCATCGTCGGACGGGAGCAGGAGCTCGAACGACTGCGGAACGCCCTCGACCAGGCCATCGAGCGGTCCCGCTGCCACCTGGTGACGGTGTTCGGCCACGCGGGGGTCGGCAAGTCGCGACTGCTGGCGGAGTTCCTGCACCGGGCTCCGAGCTCGGCCGCTCGGCTGCACGGCCGCTGCCTCTCCTACGGAGAGGGGATCACGTACTGGCCGATCGGCGAGATGGTCCGGCACGCCGCGGGGATCGCCGAGAACGAATCGCTCGGCGGCGCGCGGGCGAAGCTCGAAGCCCTCCTGCCCGGCCAACCCGACGTGGTCGCGCGCGTGGGAAGTGCGATCGGCCTGCTCGAGGAGACGTTCTCGACGGATGAGACGTTCTGGGCGATCCGTCGTGCGATGGAGCTGATGGCCGCGTCCGGACCGCTCATCGTCCTCGTCGACGACATCCATTGGGCAGAGCTGACCTTCCTCGACCTGCTCCGCTTCCTGGTGGCGGAGTGCCGCGCACCGGTCCTGATCCTGTGTTCGTCGCGACGCGAGCTGGTGGAGGAGCACGCCGACTGGGTCCTCGACGCCGATCGCATCGACGCGCTGTTCCTCGAACCCCTGGACCCGGCGGAGAGCGGTCGCGTGGTCGAGAACCTGTTGGGGGCCGCCGAGCTCGATCCGTCGATCGTCCAGCGGATCGTGGTCGCCGCCGAGGGCAACCCGTTGTACGTGGAGCAGATGTTGTCGATGCTGATCGACGACGGGGTCATCACGAGCCAGGACGGCCGATGGGTCGCCACGTCGACGCCCGAGGACCTCAAGGTTCCGGCGACGATCTCGGCCTTGCTCACGGCTCGTCTCGACCACCTCCGGCCCGCCGAGCGAACGGTGATCGATCGAGGTGCGGTCGTCGGACAGATCTTCTACCGGGGAGCCGTCGCGGCGCTGTCCCCCGAATCGATCCGCCCGGAGGTCGACACCTGCCTGACGTCCCTGGCCACGAGGGAGCTGATCCGTCCCGACGAGGAGACGGTCGCCGAGGAGGCGACGTACCGCTTCGTCCACGCGCTGATCCGCGACGCGGCGTATCGAGGACTGCTGAAACGCACCCGGGCGGAGCTCCACGAGGCGTTCGTCGACTGGCTCGAGGCGACGTTCGGCGACCGCGTCCGCGAGTACGAGGAGATCCGCGGGTACCACCTCGAGCAGGCGTTCCTGATCCGGACCGAGCTCGGCTCGGATCCGGACACGCTCGAGGTCACGGGCCGGCGCGCGGCCGGATACCTCGGATCCGCCGGCAGACGGGCGCTCGCCCGGGGTGACCTGCCGGCTGCAGCAGGGCTCCTGCGCAGGGCCGCCGGGACCCTGCCATCCGGCGACCCGGAGGGGATCGAGCTTCGGGTCGAATCCGGCGAGGCGCTCGTCGACCTCGGGCAGCTCACCGAGGCGAACGACGCGCTGGGATCGGCGATCGAGGCGGCCGCCGCGAACGGACACCGCGCCGCCGAGCTCGGCGCCCGCATCGTGCGGATGCGGGTGCGGTACCAGGCCGAGGGAGGCGACCCGACGGGCACGCTGCAGCACGACGTCGAGTCCTCGATCGCGGAGCTGGACGCGGCGGGTGACGCATTGGCGTTGCTCCGGGCCCATCGACTCCTCCTGTTGATGCACTGGACCTCCGGCCGCCACTCGCTCGCGGAACAGGCGGGTCTCCGGATGCTCGAGCTGGCACGCGAGACCGGCGATCGCACGCGCGAGGTGCGCGTCATGGACGTCCTGGCGACGTGCTACGCGTACGGCCCGACGCCCGTCCCGGAGGCGATCGAACGATGCCGTTCGCTCCTTGAGGAGGTCGGGGGGGACCAGAAGGCCGCCGCGTTGATCACGGTCTCGACGGCCAAGCTCGAGGCCCTGCGCGGGAACTTCGAGGAGTCGCGCCGACTGTATCGGCGGAGCCGTGCGACGCTCGAGGAGTTCGGCTGGAACCTGCTCGCGGCCCTGACGTCCATCGACTCGGGATCCGTCGAGATGCTGGCTGGCGATCCGGTCGCCGCCGAGTCGGAGCTGCGCAGGGACTTCGAGACGCTGGACGCGATGGGCGAGCGGAACTACATCGCCACGACGTCGGCCTACCTCGCCTTCGCGCTGCTGCTACAGGGACGCGACGAGGAGGCGGATCGCTTCGCCAGGTTCAGCGAGGAGACGGCGGCCGAGGACGATCTCACGCCCCAGTTCCTCTGGCGGCAGTTCCGGGCGCTGCTCCTATCGCACCGAGGCGATCACGAAGGGGCCATCGCGATGGCTCGACGAGCCGTCGAGCTGACGGACCGGACCGAGGAGCCCGAGATGCAGGGGAACGCGCGGCTCGACCTCGCCGCGGTCCTCACCGCCGCCGGGCGAACGCAGGAAGCCGAGGGCGCGTACACCGAGGCCATCGACCGGTTCGAGCGCAAGGGAGCGACGACCCTCCTGCCCGACGTGCGCGAACGACTGGCCAAGCTGACGGCGGACCGCTAGGTCTCGGACCGGCCGGCGGGGTCGAGCCGCGATCTTCGAGGATCCTGCCCATGTCGATTTGCGCAACGCACCCCGGGTGCGATAGGCAACGGGTACCCCCGAGCGAAGGAGGAAGGGATGCGCGGAAGATCCGTGCTCGTAACGGCGCTCGTGCTGTGCACGGCCGCGGTCGGGATGCTCACGGCCGTACCGGCGGTCGCAGATCCAACGGCCTGTGAGGGCCAGAACAACGACACGGTCGAGGAGCTCCTGGCGTGCGTGACGCTCGAGGGCGTCCGCGAACATCAGGCGGCGTTCCAGGCGATCGCGGATGCCAACGGCGGGAACCGGTTCTCCGGACTGCCCGGCCACGACAAGTCGGTCCAGTACGTCGTGCAGCGGCTCCAGGCGGCCGGCTACCGGACCCGGGTGCAGCCGTTCGACTACCTCGCGTTCGCGGTCGTCGGCCCGTCCGCCCTCTCGCAGACGGCGCCGGCGGCGGTCGACTACGTGGAGGGCGTCGACTTCGCGGTGCTCGATCAGTCCGACGCCGGTGACGTGACGGCGCCGGTGACGGCCGTCGATATCAACCTCGTGCCACCCCGAGCGAGCACGAGCGGCTGCGATGGTGCGTTCGCGACCGACGCGGACAACAACAACGTCCCGGACCCGGGCGGCCCCGACGACTTCGTCGGCTTCCCGGCCGGCAACATCGCGCTGATGCAGCGGGGCACCTGCTTGTTCGAGACGAAGGCCGCCAACGCCGCGGCTGCCGGCGCGGTCGGGGCCATCATCTTCAACCAGGGGAACACCCCCGATCGTGAGGGTCTGCTCACGGGCGTGACATTGAACGCGACGAACGCGAGCGGCATCCCGGTGGTCGGGACGACGTTCGCGCTCGGCGAGGAGTGGGCGAACACGCCGGGTCTGACGATGCGGGTGTTCACGAACGTGATCCGCGAGACGAAGACCACGTTCAACGTCCTCGCCGAGCTCGGAGGCCGGAGCAACAGGAACGTGGTGGTGGTCGGGGCGCACCTCGACTCCGTGATCGACGGGCCGGGGATCAACGACAATGGCTCGGGCAGCGCCGCGATCCTCGAGGTCGCCGAGGCGATGCAGAAGGTCAAGCCGAAGAACACGGTCCGGTTCGCCTGGTGGGGCGCCGAGGAATCGGGGCTTGTGGGCTCACAGTTCTACGTGGACAGCCTCAGCGAGTCGGCGCTCAAGCACATCGGCCTGTACCTCAACTTCGACATGGTCGGGTCACCGAACTACGTCCGGTTCGTGTACGACGGTGACGGAGACGTCGGGCCGGTCGGTCCGCCCGGATCGGGCGCGATCGAGGACCTGTTCGTCGGGTTCTACGCCGCACGCGGGCTGGCGTCCGAGCCCACGCCGTTCGACGGGCGGTCGGACTACGGTCCGTTCATCGCCGTCGATATCCCGGCCGGCGGGCTGTTCACGGGCGCCGAGGGCATCAAGACGCCCGAACAGGTCGCCGTGTATGGCGGCACCGCGGGCATCCAGTACGACCCGTGCTACCACGCGGTGTGCGACACCTTCGGCAACGTGAGCCTCGAGGTCCTGGACCTGAACTCCGATGCCGTCGCGTTCGCCACCCTGACGTACGCGATGGACACGAGCTCGGTGACGGGCCCGTAGGGCACGCGGCAGCTCCGGGAGGCGGGGCGGGCGCATCGCCCGCCCCGCCTTCCGCATGTCCGGACCCGGCCGACGCGGGGCCCAATCCTCCCGTCCCGATCAGGCGCCCAGCGGGCGCGACCCGATCGTGCCCTCCGCGTCGTGCTCTCGGGGCGCCGAACCGGTCGACGGGTCGTCCGGAGCAGCCGGTTCGGTGGGGAGATCGGCGAGCTTCCTGCGCAGGAGGTCGTGGATCGCGGCGATGGTCTCGAAGTTCTCGACCGAATAGTCCGACTCTTCGAACTTCACCCCGTGCTCGTCCTCCAGGAACAGGAGCAGTTGCTCCACCGCGAGGGAATCGAGCAACCCGGAGGACAGGAGCGGCGTGTCATCGGCAAGGTCCGGCGGGGCGGTGTCCTCCTCGAGGATCTGCTCGACGATGTAGGCACGGATCGAGTCCCTCACGCCTCCCCCTCCGCTCGCGCGACGACACGCTCCTCGGCGACCGAACGTGCGGCGGCCGGTCCCCTCGCCAGGACGAGGCCGTCGAGGTCTCCCCTCGCGTACGACTCCCGCGCCCAGCCTCGCCGAAGCTTGCCGCTCGTCGTCACGGGGATCGATCCGGCGGGCAGGACGAGGACCTCCCGGGGGACGATGCCGAGGGTGTCCGAGATCGCGCGCCATACGGTCCGGGGCAGCTCGTCGATGTCCTCCGCGCGGCGGGACTCCACGACCACGACCGCACCCCCGTCGGCGTCCCCGATGGAGAACGCGGCGCTCCGTCCGGCGCGCACACCATCCACCCGTTCGGCGGTCCATTCCAGGTCCTGCGACGCGTAGTTGCGGCCCATGACGATGACCAGGTCCTTCACCCGCCCGGTCACGTACAGCTCCCCGTCGGCCAGGTAGCCCAGATCGCCCGTCCGGAGCCAACCGTCAGCGAACGGGTCTTCGCGGTCGTCTCCCACGTACCCGTCCATCAGGGACGGACCCCGCAGGAGGATCTCGCCGACATGCCGCTCGGGCACCGATCCGTGCGGGCCCGAGATCCGTACCTCCGCGCCGGGTACCGGCACCCCACAGGAGACGACCGGCTTGGTCCCGGCGCCGTTCTCGGCTCGCGTCGCGACCCCGGTCGACGCCAGCGCGGACCGATCGAGGACGTCCACGCGGATGTGCTCCTGCACCGGTCCCACGGTGACCGCGAGGGTCGCCTCGGCCATGCCGTAGGCCCCGTTCGGCGCGTCGGGATGGAGACCGTATTCCGCTCCCTGATCGAGGATGCGGTTCAACACGCGCGGCTCGATCGCCTCCGCGGCCAGCGTGCAGATGCGAAGCGTCGAGAGGTCGATCCCCTGCGGCCTTCGGCTGGCGACCCGCAGGGCGGCGTCCCAGGCGGAGGTCGGACCGGGGGTCATCATCGCGCCCACCGTGCCGGCGAGGCGCAGCCACTCCGAAGGATCCCTGGCGAAGCGCTCGGTGGGCAGGATGTGCGACCGGGTCCCCATCACGACCGACCACACGAGGTAGCCGAACAACCCCCAGTCGTGGAAGAACGGCAGCCACGAGAGCTGCACCCAACCCGTCGGATCGAGACCGGAGCCGGCCCAGGAGTTCCGAACGCCCGCGAGGATGGCACGGTGCGTGAGCGCCGCCCCCTTCGGAGCCGCGGTACTGCCGGAGGTGAACTGGATGACCGCGACGTCCCCCGGCCGAGGTTCTCGCACGTGGGTCGGCACGGCTCGAGGGAGGTCAGTGTTCCATGCAAGACCGACGCCGGGCGGAAGCAGCGGGAGGAAACGAGGATCGGCGAGCACCAGGCGACACCGAGACGTCCGCAGCAGGGCGCCGATCTGCTCCGCGAACGCGGCCGGGTCGGGTGTTCGGAGATGGTAGGGAACCGGAACGAGCGTGGCCCCCGCCAACCAGGTTGCGAACGCCCACCTGGCCCATCCCGGGGCGTTCGGACCGAGCACCCCGACCGTGTCGCCGGCTCGCACGCCTCGGTCCACGAGGAGGGTCGCACCCGCCCGCGCCTGCTCGAGGAGCATCCCGGCGGGAAGGCGGACCTCGCCGTCGTGCGGATGGAAGACGAGCTCGGCCGCGGTGTGCACCGCGCCCTCGAGCGCCTCCGCGAGCGTCCCGGCCACGGGTGGACTCATGGCGACCGGACCCGCTCGCGGGCGATCATCGGGAGTCCCAGTGCAGGTCGGAAGAGGGGGGGCGCCGGTTCGACCGGGTGGTCCCGAACGAGATCGAGGCGCCAGCCCTGTGCGATCGCGGCGATGAAGAGCACCCCCGTGAGCATCGCGAGCGGTTGGCCGATGCACACGCGCGGGCCCGCCCCGAACGGGAAGAAGGCGAAGGTCGGGACGCCTTCCACATCGCGAGTCAGCCAGCGTTCGGGTCGGAACGCGAGCGGCTCGGGGAACCAACGAGGGTCGCGTTGCACGACGTACGACGAGAGCAGCACGATCGAGCCGGCCGGGATCGTGTACCCGTCGATCGTGTGATCGACGAGGGCGGTCCGACCGACCGTCCAGACCGGCGGGTACAAGCGCAGCGATTCGGAGTAGACGGCGCTCGTGTAGGCAAGCCGCTTCACGTCCTCGGCGCCGGGCGGCCGTCCGTCGAGCACGTCGTCGAGTTCGGTTTCGACGCGCTCCCGCTCGTGCGGGTGTTCGGAGAGCAGGAACCACGACCAGATGAGGGAGTTCGACCAGGTCTCGTGCCCCGCGATCATGAACGTGAGCACCTCGTCACGCAGCTGTCGATCCGACATCGCTTCGCCCGTCTCCGGGTCACGGGCCCGCATGAGCTGGGAGAGGGCGTCCGTGCCATCGGCTCCGCGAGCGCGCCGATCGGCGATGAGACGATCGACCGTCGCGTCGAACGTATGGAGGACCCGCTCGAACTCGCGGTTGCTCCGCGACGGGATGCGGTCGAGGAGGCGGGCGTACGGCGATGCGAGACGTCCGAACATCCCGAGACAGGTCGCGAGCGCTCGTCCGGTCTCCCTCGCCTCATCGTCCTCGATATCGGTGTCGAGGACGACCTTCGCCAGCACCGACATCGTGAGACGGGCCATCTCGTCCGGAACGTCGATCCCCTGTCCGTCCCGCCACCCGCCACACAGATGCACTGCCCGGTCGACCATGGTGCCTGCGTACTCGGCCATCCTCGCGTGATGGAAGACCGGCTGGGTGAAGCGGCGTTGCCGCTTGTGGAATGGCCCCTCGCTCGTCAGGAGACCCTCGCCGAGCAGGCGCTTGGGCTCCTGAAGGACGGCACCTTTCACGAACCGTGCCTGGTTGATGACGAGGACGTCCTTGACAAGGTCCGGATGACTGAGGAGGACGACGCGGAACCGGCCGATGTCGAGGGAGGCGATATCGCCGCGCTCTCGGGCCAGTCGGAGGAGCAACCCGTGCGGGTCGGTCCGGAACGCTGAGAGCGCCTCGAGGGGAGACAGCATCGGCGCCGACGGGGGGCTGAGGACCCGGCGGGCCTCGCTCATCGTCGTTCCCGCAGATCCAGGGCGGAGCGTCGACACCACGCCGTCAGCCGCTCGAGGGCGAGGGCCTGCATCGTCAGTGATCGGAACGTGTGGATCGCCCCGGGAACGAGCTCAACCTCGTATCGGTCGCTCGGCAGGCGGAGGTCGTCCAAGCCGAGCCGAAGCTCCTCCCAGACGACGTCCTGGTCGCCGTAGAGGAAGTAGACGCGACCCCGCTCGAGGAAGCGCTCGAGCGCCCGAGCGAAGGCGGGATCCACCGGTCGCTTCGGCAGCTGCGCCCCCCCGTTCTGCCCCGACGCCTCAACCGTCGGGTCTCGCGCCGACCTCCCTCGCTGATGCAGGAACGCCATCGCCCGTGCGCCGATCTGCCTCTTGGGCGAGACCGGACGGGTCGACAGAGGGGCCACGACGACCGCCACACCCTCGACCTCCGGGATCGCGGGTGCCGCTTCCAGGACGACGCGCCCCCCGAAGCAGGTGCCGGCAAGGAGGATGTGACGAACCGGCGTCTGCTCGACGAGGAACCGGCAGGCATCCTCGATCGCCCGGGCGGGCAACTCGTCGAGGGAGAACAACTGGGGCGGTCCCGTGGAGTTGCCGACGCCCGGGTAGTCGATCCGAAGGACGTAGAGCCCGTCCTCCGCGAGCATCCGAGCGGCCTTCACCCACAGGCCGTTCCGATGACCACGGTCGCGAGCCCGGCCGGCAAGGAGCACGACGCCCACCGAGGACGTCGGGTCGTCCGGCACGGTGACGACCGCTCCGAGTGATTCGTCCCGACTGGGGACATAGAGCGGGACGTCTGCGACAGCGAGGGGCGATCGGATGGTCCCGAGGTCTTCGGCGGGTCCTCCTTCCAGCATCGGCGCTTCCCGGGGTGCGGCCGGTGAGCCCTGGAACCCGACGCCGACCGGCGCGGGCACGGGGTCGGCCGCCCATGCCTCCTCGGCCCACCGGACCGTTCTCCTGGCCACGTCGAGGTAGAGCGGGGGCGAGGTCGTCACCCGTCGCGCCGAATAGTTGGACAGACCCAGCCCGAACTGCGCACGACCCGGACCGTCGGCATGCTCGACGCGAACGTCGGCGCCGAGCCCTCCGAGTCGTGCGGCGACATCCTCGGCCTCTCCTCTCGTCCGCGGATTCACGACGACGAGGAGCGCGCGGCCGACCCGCCGATCCAGGGCGTCGAAGGGATCCGTCCTCCCGGCCTCCACGTAGCATGCCGACGTGAGGGGGTAGCCGAGGAGGTCGATCCGCTCGCCCGAGGCGAGCGCGGCCTCCAGCTGCTCTCCGCTCGGGAGTGCCGGCTCTCCTGGCGGCCGGGGTCCGGCCGCGATCCGGGAGCGAGCGTATGCCCGCAGCATGTCCTTGAGATAGGCACCGGGATCGAGCGACCCGTTCCACAGGGCGACGCCCGGCGCGTCGATCCTCCCGGCAACCATGAGCGCCACGGCCGCCCCCCATCGGGCACCCGCTGGCACGACCGTCTCGACGCCGGTGACCTCGCGCAGGTGTTCGGCGGCCGCCAGGGCATCGCGCACCTGCGATGCCAACGTCGCGTCAGCGAAGTCCCCGCCCGAGTCGCCGTACCCGCGGGCATGGAAGTACAGCGCCGGGAAACCGGCCGAAGCCGCCTGACGGGCGAACGCGAGCTCGAGCGGATACAGGTCGAGTTGCTCCCACGCGAACGAGTGGCAGATGAGGAACCCGACGCTGCGCCGAACGCCGAGCGGCTCGACGAGCGTGAGGAAGATCGGTCCGGCCAGCGTGTGCAGGAGCGCCTGCCGCTCCACGCGACCGGCCCGCGGATCCTCGAACCGCGAGAAGCATCGGAGACGATCGACGACCATGTCCCGGCTCGACCGCCCGTCGGGCTGGGGCGCGTCGGGGCGCGGATCGACGAAGGGGTGGTCATCGGACGTCGTTCGCATCCCGGAACCTACTCCCAGTCGTCGGTTCGCCGACCCTACGGACGTAGAACCGCGCAAGCACGCGCTCGATGGCGTAGACGGCCTACAGCGGTCGCCGGATGCGCCTCCCGTCGAGCCTGCGCGTCACCGGCACCGAGCTACCGTTCGCCGGTGCGAGCGATCCATCTCGTGGGGCCTCGCTTCCTCCGGATCCGGGCCCGCGCGCCCGAGACGCGGCGCGAGCGAGCGCGAGGGCTCCGAGGTCGATCGAACCTCGCGTTCGACGAGGCGCTCCTGCTCGAGCGCGCGCGATCGATCCACACGTTCGGGATGCGGTTCTCGATCCTCGCGGCCCTGCTGGACGACCACCTCGCGGTGATCGACGTCCGCCGCATGCCGCCGCAACCGCCTGCTGCTGCCCCGTCGAAGGGTCCGGCACGTCCTCGAGTGCTCCGAGCACATGACGATCCGGCCGGGCGACCGACTCGTCCGCGAGCCTCGGGCGGGACCGAGCGCGTAGGCCGGGCGGGTCCCCCGCTATACTTCCCCGCGCTGCCCCCAGGCCGGGGGCGGGGGCGCAGGTGGGCCCGGGCCCCCATCGTCTAGCGGCCTAGGATTTCGCCCTTTCAAGGCGGCGACACGGGTTCGAATCCCGTTGGGGGCACACGAACCGAATTCTCGCGCCCGTAGAGGAGTCCGGTCGTCCTCACCGCCCTGTCAAGGCGGAGATCGCGGGATCGAAGCCCGTCGGGCGCGCGAGGGTCGGCGCCGGCCGCATGGCCGGCGTTCGACGCTACGGCCAGGTAGCTCAGATGGCAGAGCACGCGGCTGAAAACCGCGGTGTCGGCAGTTCGATCCTGCCCCTGGCCACGTCCCGTGCCGCTCAGTTCAGGCCCTCGTGCGCCCGGAGCTCGGCGGCGCGTCAGAGCACCGACTGGTACAGGTCGGCGGAGCGCGGGTACTCCTTGTCCGAGAGCGCGCGCAGGGCCTCCTGGATGTCCCGCGCGCTGTGGTCGTCGTCCATCTCGTCCCACGACAGGAACCCGCACAGCGAGCCGTAGTCGAGCTCGAGGATCGAACCCGTGTCGAAGGACTCGAGCCACCCGTGGAGCTCGACGATCAGGTCCGCGATCGAACCCAGCTCGGAGCGTCGGAGCCCGGGATCACTTCCTCCGCCGTCGGATCGCCTTCCTCGTCGTGGTGAGGTACGACAGGCGAGGGTGACCGTCGTCGTCTCGGATGCGACGTTCCTCGTCGACGAACAGGACGAACCAGCGGACCGGAACGTGCCACGGGCTGTGCACGATCGCGGACACGTGTCCGGGCTCACGCCGGCGCATGCGGCGGAGCTCTCGGAGCGCCCGGCGCGCGGTGGAGGCGGGGACGAACGCATCGGCGTCGTCGAAGGTCGAGGACGACCGGAACGCGAGCAGCCCGCCGATCACGCGGAGCCGGGTCCGCCACGGGCAGACGAAGGTCCGGCCGTCGACGACCTTCACGTACGCGCCCTCGGGCCCGGCCGGCATGAGGATGCCGTGACCGGCAGCGGTGACCTCCTGCCGGAATCGCGGCCGCCCGAGCCGGACCGCGCCGTCCACGATGTGTCGTTCCCAGTGCGCCTGCTCGTGGGGCTCGAACGCCTCGAGCGGCTGGAACACGCGGAGCTCGGCCTGGGGGACCACCGCGCGCGAGTGTATATGCTCTGCGCTCGCTCCCCGCAGCCGAGGTCAACCGTCTCATGAGGACCGAGTCCGTCTCCGCCGACGTCCCGATCGTGCAGATCGTCGCTCCCGACGGATCGGTCGTCGGCGACGCCGACGTGGGACTGGGTCGCGGCGAGCAACGCGAGTTCCTGCGCCAGATGATCCGCACCCGGCGCCTCGACCGCGAGTGCTGGTCGTTGCAGCGGCAGGGCGAGCTCACGGTCTACCCGCCGTTCGAAGGCCAGGAGGCGGCGCAGGTGGGCAGCGCATCAGCGCTCGGGCCCGACGACTTCGTGTTCCCGTCGTTCCGCGAGCTCGCCGCGGCCGTGGTCCGCGGCGTCGACGTCGTCGAGTACCTGCAGTACCACCGGGGGACGTGGCACGGCGGGCCGTACGATCCGATCCGCTCACGGTTCGCCCCGATCTGCGTCCCGGTCGCGACCCAGATCGTCCACGCGGTCGGCTGGGCGCTCGGGAGCAAGCTCGATCGGGCCGGTACGTGCGCGCTCGCGTACTTCGGCGACGGGTCGGCGTCGGAGGGGGACTTCCACGAGGGCGCGAACCTCGCGGCCGTCCTCGAGGCGCCGGTGGTCCTGCTCTGCCAGAACAACGGGTGGGCGATCTCGGTGCCGGCCCGGGAGCAGTACGTCGGGCCGATCGCGGCCCGGGCCGCCGGGTACGGGATGCCCGGCGTGCGGGTCGACGGGAACGACGTGCTGGCCGTCTACGCGGTGACGAGGGAGGCGGTCGAGCGGGCGCGTTCGGGCGGCGGGCCCACCCTGATCGAGGCGATGACCTACCGGATCGGGGCGCACTCCACGGCCGACGACGCGACCCGCTACCGGGACGAGGACGAGGTGGAGTCCTGGCGCGGGCGCGACCCGATCGACCGGTTCCACACCTACCTGCTCGGGGCCGGGCTCATCGACGGGTCCTTCGCCCCGCGATGCGAGGAGGAAGCGGCGGCCTGGGTCGGCGAGATCCGCGCCGCCGTCGTGGAGCTCGGCGCTCCACCCGCCGAGGAGATCTTCGACTTCGCGTTCGCCGATGCGCCCGAGTCGGTGCGGAGGCAACGACGGGAGCTCCTCGGCGATGCCTGAGGTCACGATGGTGGCCGCCTTGAACGCGGCGCTGCGGGATGCGTTGGCCGACGACCCCCGGGCGCTCGTGTTCGGCGAGGATGTGGGCGACCTCGGTGGCGTGTTCCGTGTGACCGAGGGGTTGCAGGCCGAGTTCGGACGGGAACGCGTCTTCAACACCCCGATCGCCGAGGCCGGGATCTCGGGGATGTGCGTCGGGCTCGCGATGGCGGGATGGCGGCCCGTGGCCGAGATGCAGTTCGACGGCTTCTCCTACCCCGCGCTCGACCAGGTGATCAGCCACATCGCGAAGTACCGGGCCCGCACGCGAGGGCGCGTCGGGATGCCGGTCGTGATCCGCATCCCGTCGTTCGGCGGCATCAGGGGCAAGGAACATCACGGCGAGAGCCCGGAGACCTATTACGCGCACACGGCCGGGCTCAAGGTCGTCGTGCCGTCGGACGCGCTCGACGCCTACCGACTGCTGCGGCTGTCGATCGACGACCCCGATCCGGTCATCTTCCTCGAGCCGAAGAGCCGGTACTGGTCGAAGGCGGAGGGTGCGCTCACGACGGACGGGCCGGGCATCGGCCGGGCTCGCACGCTCCGCGACGGGGACGCGTGCGCGGTGATCACCTACGGCGCGATGACCGCCCGATGCCTCGAGGCTGCGAGCGTGCTGTCGGAGAACGGGGTCGAGTGCTCGGTGGTCGACCTGCGCTCGCTCGTCCCGCTCGACGTCGAGGCGATCGGCGGCGCGGTGCGGGCCACGGGACGAGCCGTGATCGTCCACGAGGCGCCCCGGACGCTGGGCATGGGAGCCGAGATCGTCGCGCGGATCGTCGAGGAGGCCTTCGACCACCTCGAGGCGCCGGTCCTCCGCGTCGCCGCGCCCGATGTGCCGTACCCGCCGGCGTCGTTGGAGGAGCGGTACCTGCCCAGCGTCGAGCGGATCGCGGACGCCGTCCGCACGGTGGTCGCGTACTGATGGCCGAGCGCCTGTTCGCGTTGCCAGACCTCGGCGAGGGCCTGGAGGACGCCGTCGTCACCGCGTGGCTGGTCGCCGAGGGCGACGCCGTCGAACTCAATCAGCCGTTCGTGGAGATCGAGACCGCGAAGGCGACCGTCGAGATCCCATCGCCGTTCGCCGGCGCGATCGCGAGGCTCCATGTGGCATCGGGTGCGACCGTGCGCGTCGGCGCGCCTCTGGTCACGTTCCTGGTCCAGGACGATCCGGCCGTCTCGGCATCGCCGCCCGTCGCTGCGTCGCGGCCGTCCGGCCCCCCCGGCGTCCGACCGGCGAGCGCGACGCCGGCCGTGCGGAGGTTCGCGAAGGATCGCGGGGTCGATCTGTCCGCCGTGGCCGGGAGCGGCCCGGGCGGGCGGGTGACGCGGAGACGACGTCGAACGGGCATCGGGCGGTGGCCCGGCGGGCGACGACGAGCTCGTGCCGGTCACCGCGACGCGCAGGACGATCGCGCGCAACCTCGAGGAGATCGCTCGCATCCCACAGGTCACGACGTTCCGAACGGTCGACTGCACGGAGCTGGACGCGCTCCGGCGCGAGCTCGGCTCCTCGCCGCTCCCGGTGTTCATCCGTTCGTTGGTGGAGGTCTGCGGCGACCATCCATGGATCAACGCGACATGGAGCGAGGAGCAGATCCGTCTCCACCGTGCCGTGCACGTGGGCATCGCGACCGACACCGAGCGTGGGCTCGTCGTGCCGGTGCTCCGCGACGCGGGATCCCGGTCGATCGGCGACATCGCCGCCGACGTGACCCGGCTCGCGGAGGCAGCGCGAACGAACACCCTCACCCCGCAGGAGCTCACCGGCGCGACGATCGCCGTGACGAACACGGGGAGCTACGGCTCCGAATCCGGCACACCGCTCCTGCATCCGGGACACGCGGTCACGATCGCCCTCGGGACGATCGCTCCTCGCGCGCTCGTCGTGGACGGTGCGGTCGCGCCACGTCCGGCCTGCACCCTCTCGCTCACGTTCGACCACCGGGTGCTCGACGGCGCCACGGTCGGTCGGGCGCTCAGCGCGTTGGTGGAACTCCTCGAGTCGCGCGAACGCCTCGGGTCGCTACCCCGCTGAGTCGTTCGGATATCCTGCCCGCCGTGAAGGGCCGGAACCTCGTGAGCGCCGCGGACGTCGGCAAACGCGTGACCTTCCAGTTCGAGCTGCCGAACGGGTTCGTCGGCGAGGCCGTCGGAACGCTCGAGTACTACGACGACCCCGCCGCCACCTACATGGTCCGCCGCAAGGACGGCTCGCTCGCGCGCGTGCCGCTCCGCGCCGTCCGGTTCGGCAAGGTCGTCGAGGGCTGAGGCGGGAAGGAGGACCGGTTCCCGCCCCGGACCTGGACGCGATCCGCACGCTCGCGGTCGAGCTCGCCGACCGGGCGGCGACGATCCATCGGGACGGCCTCGAACGCGGATTCGAGATCGGCGAGAAGTCCGCGGCAGGCGACCTGGTCACCGAGGTCGATCGCGCCGCCGAACGCGCGATCGTGGACGGCATCGTCGCGGAGCGACCGGACGACGCGATCCTCGGCGAGGAGGGCGCCGATCGCGCGGGGACCTCGGGCGTCCGGTGGGTGCTCGATCCCCTCGACGGCACGGCGAGCTACGTCCTCGGCTACCCGGGCTACGCCGTCTCGATCGGCGTGGAGGTGGATGGCCGGCCGGCGATCGGCGTGGTCATCGACGCGCTCGGGCGCCGGACCGAAGGGGTCGCCGGCATCGGAGCGGTCCGGGCCGGGGTGCGGGTGCGCCCGTCACGGCGCGCGGTGCTCGAGGGAGCCGTGCTGGCCACGGGGTTCGGCTACGCGCCCGCGATGCGCGTGGCCGAGGCACGGATCCTCTCGGCGATCATCGACCGCGTGGCCGACATCCGCCGGAGCGGCTCAGCGGCGTTCGACCTGTGCGCCGTCGCATGCGGCGAGGTGGACGCGTACTACGAGCTGCACCTCGCGCCGTGGGACATCGCGGCGGGACGCGTGATCGTCGAGGCCGCGGGCGCGCGGTTCCGGCGGTTCGCGCAGCCGAACGGCGAGGTCCTGACCGTGGCGGCACCGGTGCAGCTGCTCGAGCCGCTGCTGGCGCTGTTGGAACGGGCGGGGCTCTCGGTGACGGAGCCGGCCTAGCTGGCCAGTTCGACGTCGTGCAGGACGACGAGCAGGTCGTCGACGTTGAACGGCTTGGCCACGAACGCGTCGGCGCCGAGCTCGGCTGCCTTCGCGCGGTCGCGGAGGCTCGAACGGGCGGAGACCACGATCACCCTCGGGCGTTCGGACTTCGGCAGGGCCTGGAGCTCCTCGAGGAACGCCCATCCGTCCATCACGGGCATCATGATGTCGAGGAGGACGAGGTTCGGGTGATGCTGACGGACCTCCTCCAGCGCGGCCTGTCCATCCCGTGCCGCGAACGTCTGATACCCCTCGGCCTCGAGGCTGAACTGGAGCATCCACACCACTTGCGGCTCGTCGTCGACGACGAGCACGCTGGTCGAGGTCTGTGTGGCCGACATCATCGGTAACGGTATCGGCGGGATACGGCCGTTCGACATCGCCCCAAGGGGGGGTTTGCCGGTGACCGGGTGGAGTCCCCCGAACGTGTGGGGCGTCCGCCGATGGGACGACCCGGGCCTAGTCACTCCGCGCCAGGAAGTGCGGTCGTGCCGGCACGACCGGCCCGGCCCACCCGTTGCTCAGGCCTCGACGGACCCGATCACCCAGGCGGGCACGCCGCCCGACGCGGCCCGCCGGATCACCTCGTCCGCGGCCGCGGGATCCACGACGAGCGCCAGCCCGATCCCCAGGTTGAACGTCGCGCGGAGATCGTCCTCGGACGCATGGGCGCCCAGCAGCTCGAACACCGCCGGGACGGGCCAGGAGTCCCACCGGATCGACGCGTGCAACCCGTCGGGCACCGCACGGGGAACGTTCTCCGGGATGCCGCCTCCGGTGATGTGGGCGGCCGCGCGCACCAGGCCCTCGCGAGCGAGCGCCAGCACGAGCGGCGCGAAGATCCTGGTCGGTTCGAGGAGCTCGTCGGCGAGCGGGCGCTCCAGCGGAGCGATCACCTCGCTCAGGTCCAACCCGCTCTCGTCGAGCAACGCGCGACGAACGAGCGAGAACCCGTTCGCATGCAGCCCGCTCGAGGCCAGGCCGACGATCGCGTCTCCGCGCGAGACGTGCTCCGGTCCGATCCGCCGATCCGCGTCGACGATCCCCACGCAGAATCCGGCCAGGTCGAACGCGTCCTGCGCCATGACGCCGGGGTGCTCCGCGGTCTCGCCGCCTAGGAGCGCGCACCCGGCCCGGCGGCAGCCCTCGGCAACGCCGGCCACGATCGCCGACACGCGCTCCGGGTCGACGTGGCCCACGGCGAGGTAGTCGAGGAAGAACAGGGGCTCGGCACCGGTGCACGCGACATCGTCCGCGCACATCGCGACGAGATCGATCCCGACCGTGTCGAACCGTCCAACGAGCCTCGCGACCTCGAGCTTCGTCCCAACGCCGTCGGTGGCGGCGGCGAGGAACCGTCCCCCGTCGAGCTCGAACAGCCCGGCGAACCCGCCGACGCCCTGCGCGAGCTCGGGGCGCGTCGCGCCCGCCGCGAGATCGCGGATCAGCTCGACGGCCTTGGCGCCGGCCTCGAGGTCGACGCCGGCGCGGCGGTAGGCCTCGCTCACGACTTCGCGGGGTGCTCGAGCAGGAACTTGCCCGCGTGCTCGGGGATCGGGATCGGGTACTCGCCGTCGAAGCACGCCCGGCAGAAGCCGTCCGCCGGCTGATCCGTCGCGGCGACCATCCCCTCGAGCGAGAGGTAGCCGAGCGAATCCGCACCCACGTAGTCGCGGATCTGCTCGACGTCGAGATCGGCCGCGATGAGCTCCTGCCTCGTGGACATGTCGATCCCGTAGAAGCAGGGCCACCGGATCGGGGGGGAGGTGATCCGCAGGTGGACGTCGGTCGAGCCCGCCTCCCGCAACGCCTGGACGATCTGCCTCGTGGTCGTCCCGCGCACGATCGAGTCGTCGATCACGACGAGCCGTTTCCCGCGGACCGCGTCCGGCATCGGATTGAGCTTGAGCTTCACGCCCCGATCCCTGAGCGACTGCGACGGCTGGATGAACGTCCGGCCTACGTAGCGGTTCTTCATCAGGCCCTCGCCGTACGGGATCCGGGCGTACTCCGAGTACCCCTGCGCGGCCGAGTGCGCCGTGTCCGGGACCGGCACGACGAGGTCCGCCTCGGCGGGTGCCTCCTCGGCCAGGCGGCGACCGAGCTCGCGCCGGACCTCGTGGACGGTTCGACCGCGGATCCGCGAGTCCGCCCTGGCGAGGTAGACGTACTCGAAGATGCAGAGCGCGGACCGCTCCTGGTCGGCGAACCGCATCGACTCCACGCCGCGCTCGTCGAACCGGACCAGCTCACCCGGCTCCACGTCTCGCACGAACGTCGCGCCGACGATGTCGAGGGCGCAGGTCTCCGACGCGACGCAGAAGCCGTTCGGGAGCCGGCCGATCGAGAGCGGGCGCAGCCCGAGCGGGTCGCGCGCTGCGTACAGGCTCCGTTCGTCCATCACCACGAAGCAGAAGGCGCCCTCGAGCGACGGCAGGGTCTCCAGGAGCGCCGTCCCGAGGTCCTCCGCCGGGTGGGCGGCCAGGATCGAGGCCACCAGGTCGGAGTCCGTCGTCGCGGCGCCGACACGTCCCGCGCGCCCGGCGAGGTCGATCGTGTTCACGAGGTTGCCGTTGTGACCGAGCGCGAGCGAGCGTTGCCCGTCGGTCTTGAACGCCGGCTGCGCGTTCTCCCACGTCGTCGAGCCCGTCGTTGAGTAGCGGTTGTGGCCGATGCCGAGGTCACCCCGGAGCGTCGACAGCGTGGCCTCGTTGAACACCTGCGAGACGAGCCCGAGCTCCTTGAACACCATCAGGTGCTCGCCGTCGGAGACCGCCATCCCCGCGGACTCCTGCCCCCGATGCTGCTGGGCGAAGAGCCCGAAGTAGATCAGCCGCGCGACGTCCTCGCCGGGCGCCCATACGCCGAAGACGCCGCACTCGTCCTTCGGACCGTCCGCACCCACGCGCCGCGATGCTAGCACCGGCCCCGGCCCCGTCCGTGACGGGGGGCCGCCGTTCCGAGGTCTCACGGTGCTCCGGCGCTCGACGGTGCCTCGGGGACACCGCCCGATGGATACGCCCGTCGGAACAGCAACCCGGCGACCGCCCCGGCCAGCAACGGCAGCCAATAGGAGACCAGCCGGTAGGCGAGGGTCGCGACCGTTGCCTGCGCCGCCGGGATGCCGGCGAGCGTGAGCATCGCGGCCAGCCCCGCCTCGACGAACCCGAGGCCCCCCGGGGTGATCGGGATCATGCCGAGCACCACCGACCCGGCGTAGGCGAGGAGCACGAGCGAGGGCCTCGGCGTCGCCCCGACCGCCACCAGGGCAGCGAGGAGCGCGAGGTAGTCGAGGAGCCGGTTCGCGAGCGCGGACGTGAGGGCGAGCAGCCAGCGCCTGCCGAACACCGAGCGGATCTCGTCGCGCTCGGCGAGCAGGCGCTCGGGCAGGTCGGTGATGTCGGGACGGCGCCGCCGAAGGAGGTTCGCGACCCGTTGGACCTGGCGGCCGACCCAGGCGAGCGGTCGCTGCGTGGACAGGAGTACCGCCACGACCCCCGCGGTCAGGGCGAACGCGCCGAGCCCGAGCCAGGCCGCGCGCTGCAGGCCTCGGTCGACGGGTGCGCCACCCACGATCGCGGGCAGGGCGAACACCGGGAGCGCAAGCACCACGCCGGTCGAGATCAGCGAGGCGGCCGTCAGGCCGGAGGCGACGACCGCGCCGTCCAGGCCGGTGCGCACGAGCCACGCGTACTGGACGGCGCCGCCCGTGGCCGCGCCGCCCGGCAGGATGCGGCTCACCGCGTTCGACGCGAGCTGGGTGGTCGCGACGCGGAACCATCCGGCCCCACGCAGGGCCAGCCGGAGCAGCGCCCAGTTCGCGACGAAGGCCCCCGCCTCCAGCGCCACCATCGCCGCGAGCCACGCGGGATGGACCCTCGTGAGCTCGGGGAACGAGGAGAACGTCTCGATGAGGTTGGGGAAGACCACGTACAGGCCGAGGGCCGAGATCCCGAGCAGCAGGATCCGCCGTAGGACCGAGCGGGCGACCGGGTGCATCTCAGCCGGCGAGGAGCTTCGGGATCGCGTCCTCGTAGGCTGCGGCGACCTCCTCGACCGTCACGTCGAGCAGCCCGTCGAACACGATCCGCGGTCCCCCCGTCTCGCCGAGACGCGACCACGGCACGTCGTGCTCGGAGGCCGCATCCTCGAGCGCCGCCGCCCGCTCCGGGGCGACCGAGACCACGGCGCGCGAGGCCGACTCGGAGAACAGCCCGACGTGCCAGGGGTGGTCACCCTCGTACGACGCCGCGAACCCGGTCCCACCCGCGATCGCACATTCGGCCAGCGCGACGGCGAGGCCCCCCTCCGCACAGTCGTGTGCGCTCTCGACCAGGTCCCCGCGAGCGAGCTCGATGAGCAGGCGGTGCAGGCGGCGCTCACGATCCAGGTCCAGCGCCGGAGGCCGGCCGGAGATCGTGCCGAGGACCACCTCCGCGAACGCCGTGCCACCGAGCTCGGCGAAGGTCTCCCCGAGCAGGTAGATCCATGCACCGCTGCCTGCGAACGGGTAGCGCAGGGCGAGGCGGTAGTCCTCGAGGAGTCCCACCATGCCGATCACCGGCGTCGGCCAGATCGCCGAGTCGCCGGCCTCGTTGTAGAAGCTGACGTTGCCGCCCGTCACCGGCGTCTCGAACGCGCGGCAGGCGTCGGCCATCCCCCGGATCGACTCGACGAACTGCCACATCACCTCGGGCCGCTCGGGGTTGCCGAAGTTCATGCAGTTGGTGATCGCGAGCGGCGTCGCGCCGGTGCACGCGACGTTGCGCGCCGACTCCGCGACGGCGTGCGCCGCACCCAGGTACGGATCGAGGGTCCCGAACCGCCCCGCGCCGTCGGTGGAGATCGCGAGCGCCTTCAGCGTGCCCTCGATCCGGACGAGCGCCGCGTCTCCACCCGAACCCACCAACGTCTGCCCCTGGACGATCGAGTCGTACTGCTCCCAGACCCAGCGTTTGCTCGCGATGTTCGGCGACGACACGAGCGCGACGATCGCATCGAGCGGCTCCACGGTCACCGACGCGAACGTGGGGTCGTCCGCGAACGGGTCGTCCGGTTCCGCCGGTGCCGCCATCGGCCGTGTCGAGATCGGCGTCTCCTCCGCGAGCGAGCGCGCGGGGACGTCTGCGACGGGAACGCCGGCCATCCGAACGCGGAGCGCGCCCCCCGGCACCAGGCGCCCGATGACCGCGGACACCAGCCCCCACCTGGAGCAGACCCCCCGGACCTCGGCCAGGCGATCCGGGGCGACGATCGCCAGCATGCGCTCCTGGGACTCGCTCGTGAGGATCTCGAACGGCTGGAGGTCCGGCTCACGCAGCGGCACCGCCTCGAGGTCCACCTCCGCGCCGAGGCCCGCACGGGCGGCGGACTCGCTCGCCGCGCACGTGAGCCCCGCGCCGCCGAGATCCTGGAGCCCCTCGAGCATCCCCCGCTCGACGAGCTCCAGGGATGCCTCGATGAGCAGCTTGCCGGCGAACGGGTCGCCGATCTGCACGCTCGGTCTGCTCTCCTGCGCCTCGGATCCGATCGTCCGGGAGGCGAGGACCGACACGCCGCCGATCCCGTCGCGGCCGGTGGCCGCGCCGTAAAGCACGAGCAACGAACCCTCGGGCACCTCGCGTGCCGAGGTGACGAGCCGGTCGGCGGAGGCCAGGCCGACGCACATCACGTTCACGGTCGGGTTCGCCGTGTGCGGCTCGGCGAACGCGACCTCGCCGCCGACCGTCGGCACGCCGATGCAGTTGCCGTAGCCGCCGATCCCTGCGACGACGCCGCCGAACAACCATCGATTGCGCTCGTCCGCGAGCGGGCCGAAGCGGAGCGGGTCTAGCAACGCCACGGGGCGGGCTCCCATCGAGATCACGTCGCGCACGATCCCGCCGACGCCGGTCGCGGCTCCCTGATAGGGCTCGACCGCGGACGGATGCGAGTGGGACTCCATCTTGAAGACCACGGCGAGGCCGTCACCGACGTCGACCGCGCCGGCGTCCTGCCCCGGCCCGACGAGCACCCGGGGTCCCTCGCTCGGCAGCGAGCGCAGGTGCACCTTCGAGGACTTGTACGAGCAGTGCTCGGACCACATCACCGCGTACATCGCGAGCTCCGTCGGGTTGGGATCGCGGCCGAGCGTCGCCCGCACGGCGTCGAGCTCATCGTCCGTGAGTCCCAGCCGTCGGTGGAGTGGTTCGGGGAGCTCACGCGGACGCGCGCGCGAGGGCGGACGATAGCAGCGCGTCGAACATCGGCTGGCCACCGGTCGCGCCGACGTCGGGGTCGACCGCGTGCTCGGGGTGGGGCATCAACCCGACCACGTTGCCCGCCTCGTTCCGGACACCCGCGATCTCGTGGGCGGAGCCGTTCGGATCGTGGGCGTCGTCGACGTTCCCATCGGGACCGCAGTACCGAAGGACCACCAGGCCATCGCCCTCGATCGCGTCGAGATCACCCGCCGATGCGACGAACTGGCCCTCGCCGTGTTTGACCGGCACCCGGAGCACATCGCCGGCAACGAGTCCGGCGGTGAGCGGCGAGAGCGACGTCTCGACCCGAACATCGACCCATCGGCAGACGAACCGGAGCTGCCGGTTGCGGATCAGCGCCCCCGGGAGCATGCCCGCCTCGCACAGGATCTGGAACCCGTTGCAGATCCCGATCACCGGCCCGCCCCCGGCGGCGAACGCCCGGACCTCGTCCATGACCGGCGCGAAGCGCGCGATCGCCCCGCAGCGCAGGTAGTCGCCGTACGAGAAGCCTCCGGGCAGGATCACGGCGTCGACGCTTCGGAGATCTCGGTCCCCGTGCCACAGCGGCACGCCCTCGCCCCCCATGACCCCGACGGCACGCAACGCGTCGCGGTCGTCGAGCGAACCGGGGAAGGTCACCACGCCGATACGTGGACGACGCTCGCTCACGAGCCGTCCTGGACGCCCGTGCTCGAGAGCCCCCGAACGTCCATGACGCGGTAGGTCTCGATCACCGGGTTCGACAGGAACCGCTCGGACATCGCCCGGACCTGCTCGAGCGCGGACCCCTCGTCGTCGGCGTCGAGGTCGAGCTGGACGAAACGCCCGACCCGGACGTCGGTGACGTTGCTCCACCCGAGTGCCGGCAGCGATCCCTCGACGGCCTTGCCGGCCGGGTCGAGCAGGCCCGGCTTCAACCAGACGCAGACCTCGGCGCGGAACCTCACGCGTGCGCCTCTCGCAGCCGTTCGAGCGTGCGCTCGTCCGCCAGCGGATCGCCGGCGTCCTCGACACCCATCCGGTCGAGGTACCCGTCCCACCCATCGCCCGTGATCCGCTCGAAGGCCTCGCGGTACGTCGCCGCGGTCCGTTCGACGACGTCGGCGGGAAGCTCCGGGGCCGGCGGGTCGTGATCCCAGCCGCTCGCGTCGAGCCAGTCGCGCACGTACTGCTTGTCGAACGACGCCTGCACGGTGCCCGGCGCGTATGAGACGGCCGGCCAGAACCTCGACGAGTCGGGCGTGAGCACCTCGTCGATGAGGATGAGCTCGCCGTCCGCGAACCCGAACTCGAACTTCGTGTCCGCGACGATGATGCCGCGCTCCGCCGCGACCCCGGCCCCCCGCTCGTAGAGGGCGATCGTGACCTCGCGGAGCTTCTCCGCCAGACCACGACCGATGAGAGCGACCGTCTCGTCGAACGTGAGCGGCAGGTCGTGCCCCTCGGGCGCCTTCGTCGTGGGGGTGAAGATCGCCTCCGGCAGTCTCGACGCCTCGGTCAGACCGGGGGGCAACGGCACGCCGCACACGTGGCCCTCGGTTCGGTACTGCTTCAGGCCGGAACCGGTCAGGTAGCCGCGGGCCACGCACTCCACCGGGACGACCTGGGCCCGCGTCGCGAGCATCGCCCGGCCCGCGAGGGTGGGTTCGCTTCGGAAGGGCTCGGGGAAGCTCGCGCGATCGGCGCCGATCAGGTGATTGCCGATCAGATCCCTCGTGTGCTCGAGCCAGAACAGCGTGAGCGCCGTGAGGACGCGGCCCTTGTCCGGGATCGCGTTCGGGAGCACGACGTCGAACGCGCTGATCCGATCGGTCGCGACGAGCAGCACGCGATCGTCCCCCACGTCGTAGATGTCGCGGACCTTGCCCCGACCGCGCAGCCTCGCCCCGGTCCCGCTCACCGCTCGTCCGTCGCGATCTTCTCGAGCCGGTCGAACACGACGTCGAGGTTCGCGAGCGCCCGCCTCGCGTCGAAGAGTGGCTCGAGGTGCACCCGGCCCGTCACCGTGGGGTCCGACGCGAGCTCGTCGCGGAAGCTCGCGCCCGAGTCCCAGGCACGGGCCGCCGCGGCCTGCACGATCCCATAGGCCTCGTCCCTCGACATCCCGGCCTCGACGAGCGCGAGCAGCACGTTCTGCGAGTAGGCGAGACCGCCGCCCACGTCGAGGTTCGCGCGCATCCGCTCCGGATCGACCCGAAGGCCCTCGAGGACCTCCGTGAGCTCGACCAGCATGAAGTCGAGCAGGGTCGTCGAGTCGGGCAGGATCACGCGCTCGGCCGAGGAGTGCGAGATGTCGCGCTCGTGCCAGAGCACGGTGTTCTCGAGCGACGTCTGCAGGTTGCCGCGGATCACCCGTGCGAGGCCCGTGATCCGTTCGCACCGGACCGGGTTCCGCTTGTGCGGCATCGCGCTCGAGCCCTTCTGTCCGGGCGCGAACGGCTCCTGGACCTCGCGGACCTCGGTGCGCGCGAGGTGTCGGATCTCCGTGGCGATCTCGTCGAGCGTCGAGGCGGTGATCGCGAGCGCGCTCATGAGCTCCGCGTGCCGGTCGCGCGCGACGATCTGGTTCGACGCCTCGGCGGGCCGAAGACCGAGGCGCGCGCAGACCTCCTCCTCGATCCTCGGGTCGACCTGTGCGTACGTGCCGACCGCGCCGCTGATCGCCCCGACGCTGACCGTCTCCTTCGCGCGACGCAGCCGCTCGCGGTCCCGGTCGAGCTCGAACGCCCACAGCGCCACCTTGTGCCCGAAGCTCGTGGGTTCGGCCACCACACCATGGGTACGCCCGGCCATCACGGTCTCGCGATGGGCAAGCGCCAGGGCCTTGGTCACGGAGAAGAGGCGGTCGACGCGCGCGAGCAGCAGGTCGCTGGCGGCCCGGAGCTGGAGCGCGAGGCCCGTATCGAGCACGTCCGAGGAGGTGAGGCCGAAGTGCACCCATCGGCCCGCGGGTCCCACCGAGGCGGCGACCACCTCGACGAACGCCGCCACGTCGTGTCGGGTGATCCGTTCGACCTCCGCGACGCGCACGAGGTCGAACGCCGCCTGCTCGCGGACCTCGCGAGCGTCCGGTTCGGGCACCACGCCGAGGCGAGCCCAGGCCTCGACCGCGAGGATCTCGATCTCGAGCCAGTGGCCGAGCTTGCTCGGCTCGGACCACACGGCCGACATCTCCGGCAGCGCGTACCTCGGGATCATGCGGGGGGCGCGGGGGTGCCGGCCTTCACAGGCGCAGGCCCTCCGCCAGATCGTCCTTGAAGCGCCAGAGCCGCTTCTGCACGTCCGGGTCGGCGACCCCGACGACCTCGGCCGCGAGCACGGCCGCATTCATCGCCGCGTCGATGCCGACCGTGGCGATCGGGACCCCGCTCGGCATCTGCGCCGCCACGTACAGGGCCTGCTCGCCGCCCATCGCCTCGCTCGCGATCGGGACGCCGATCACCGGCAGGATCGTCCGGGACGCGAGCGCGGACGCGAGGTGACCCGAGATCCCGGTCGTTGCAACGAGCACCTTCAGCCCACGATCGAACGCCGTCCGCGCGTACTCGTCGACCAGGTCGGGGCTCCGGGCAGCGGACATCACGCGGACCTCGTGCGTGATCTCGAGCTTCTCCAGGATGGCGGAGGCCTGTTGCATCACCGAGAGCTCGGCGGGCGAGGCGGCCAGCACACCGACCACCGGTGCCTGTTCGCTCACGACCGCTCCTCCCCCGCGGCCCGTGCCGCGATGTCCCTCCGGTGGTGCATCCCTTCGAACGCGACCCGGGCGCAGGCCTCGTATGCGCGATCGCGGGCCTCCCGGAGCGAGGCCCCGACGGCGCTCACCGACAGCACCCGTCCGCCCGCCGTGACCACTCTACCCTGCGCCTCGGCGGTGCCCGAATGGAACACCGTGACGCCCTCGACCGCGCCGGCCGCCCCGAGACCCGCGATCTCGAACCCCACGTCGTACGCTCGCGGGTAGCCGCCGGAGGTGAGCACGACCGTGACGCAGGCCTCTGGCCGGAGCTCGATCGACCCGGCGAGGTCGCCTCGGGCGCAGGCGAGGAGCAGCTCCGCGGGCGACGAGGCGAGCCGCGGCACCAGGACCTGGGTCTCCGGGTCGCCGAAGCGGCAGTTGAACTCGAGCGCCTTCGGCCCGTCGGCGGTGAGCATCATGCCCGCGTAGAGGACCCCCCGGTACCGCACCCCATCCGCGGCCATCGTTCGAATCGCCGGCTCGAGGATCCCGGTGTGGATCCGCTCGGCGGTCGTGTCATCCACGAACGCGACCGGCGAGTACGCGCCCATCCCACCGGTGTTCGGACCGGTGTCGCCGTCCGCGACCCGCTTGAAGTCCTGGGCGAGCGCCATCGGGAGGACGGTTCGCCCGTCCGTGAGCGCGAAGGCCGAGACCTCCGGCCCCGACAATCGCTCCTCGATCACCACGTGCGCCCCCGCCTCGCCGAACGCGCCGCCGCCCAGGCATGCCTCCACCGCTTCGGCCGCCTCGGCCGCGGTGTCGGCGACCACCACACCCTTGCCCGCGGCCAACCCATCCGCCTTGACGACCGCGCCCCCGCCGCCGAGCTCCCCGTGCAGGAACGACAGCACGTCGTTCCGGTCGCGTTCCCAGTCCGCTCGCGAGAACGTCGCCGAACGCGCGGTGGGGATGCCCGCGCGGCGCATGAGCGACTTGGCCCACGCCTTCGAGCCCTCGATCCGGGCGGCCGCCCTCGACGGGCCGAAGACGGCGTGCCCTCGAGCATCGAGCTCGTCGGCAAGGCCGGCGACGAGCGGGACCTCCGGACCGACGACGGTGAGATCGATGCGCTCGCGCTCGACGAGCGCGACGACCCCCTCCAGGTCCTCGCTCGCGACCGGCGCGCACTCCGCCTCGAGCGCGATGCCGGCGTTGCCCGGCGCCGCGAACAGCCGGTCGACCGACGGGTCGCGCGCCAGCCCCCAGCAGAGCGCGTGCTCGCGCCCGCCGCCCCCGACGACCAGGACCCTCATGGAACGGACAGGCTCTGCGACCGGTCGGGTCCCACGGAGACCACGCGGATCGGAACCCCGACCAGCTCCTGTACGCGTTCGAGGTACTTGCGGGCGGCGTTCGGGAGGTCGTCGAACGACCGCACGGCGCCGAGGTCCTCGTCCCACCCCTCGAGCTCCTCGTACACGGGCTCGGCGCGATGGAACAGGGATTGGTGCGGCGGGAAGTCCTCGAACGTCTCGCCGTCGGCGCGGTAGGCGGTGCAGACCTTCAGGGAGGAGCACCCGCTCAGGACGTCGAGCTTGGTGACGAAGAGCTCGGTCAGGCCGTTCAGCCTGGTCGCGTACCGCCCGATCACGGCGTCGAACCACCCGCACCGCCGCTTGCGGCCGGTCACCGTTCCGAACTCGCGGCCCCGTTCCCCGAGCCGCTCGCCGTCGGGACCGAGGTCCTCGGTCGGGAACGGCCCGGCGCCGACCCGCGTGATGTACGCCTTCGTGATGCCGATGACGCGCTCCACCTCCCGCGGTCCGATGCCCGCCGACGCGAGCGCGTATCCGGTGACCGGGTTCGACGAGGTCACGAACGGATACGTCCCCTTGTCGAGGTCGAGCATCGTCCCCTGCGCGCCTTCGAGCAGGACCCGCTGGCCCTCGCGGAGCGCGTCGTGCAGGAGCTTCGAGGTGTCGGTCACGAGGGGACGCAGGCGCTCCGCGTACCGCAGGTAGTCCTCGACGATCGCGTCCGCCGTGAGCGGGAGCCGGCCGTACACGCGGGTGAGCAGCTGGTTCTTCTCGCGCAGGACGATGTCGAGCTTCTCGCGGAAGATCGCCTCGTCGAACAGGTCCTGCACCCGCAGCCCGATCCGCGCCGCCTTGTCCGCGTACGCCGGACCGATCCCGCGCTTCGTCGTGCCGAGCGCGTTCGTGCCGAGGAACCGCTCGGTCACGCGCTCAAGCTCGAGGTGGTACGGCATGATCATGTGACAGTTGCCGGACACCACGAGCCGCGACGGGTCGACGCCGATCGCCGACAGGCCGTCCATCTCCTCGAGCAGGACGCGCGGGTCGACCACGACGCCGTCGGCGATCACGCTCGTGATGTGGGGGTACAGCACCCCCGAGGGGATCAGCTGGAGCTTGAGCGTGTGGCCCTCGGCCAGGATCGTGTGGCCGGCGTTGTTCCCACCCTGGTACCGGACGACCAGATCCATCCGGTCGGCGAGGTAGTCGGTGGCCTTGCCCTTGCCCTCGTCCCCCCACTGGGTCCCGACGACGATCGAGGCCGGCATGCGGCGAGTCTAGCCGGGGCTCCCTGGGGTCTTGCCTGATCCCTCCTGCGGCTACGAGCGCTCGATGCGGAAGCTGATCCGAACCTGCGTGTGGTACTCGGAGATGCTGCCGTCGTTCACGACCGCGCTCGTGCCGAGGATGTCCATCCCCTCGATCCCTCGGATCGTCTTCGCCGCCTCCGACAGCGCCTGCTGGGCCGCGTCCCGCCAGGACTCCGCCGACACGCCGACCAGGTCGATCGTCTTGATGACCGCCATCTGCCCCTCCTAACCTCCGTCGTACACGTCGATGAACCGCCGGTAGTTGGCGGCGATCTGCTTCGCGGCCTCCTCGCGGCCGAGGTTGCCGTCCACGAACCCCTTCAGCGGATCCCACCAGATCGAACGGCCGATCGCGAACCCGATGTACCCGGCGACCCCCGAACCCGTCCGGAGCCAGTGGTCGACCTTCGCGTCGTCGGCGCCGCGACCGAGCACGACGCACGCGACCCCGTCACGACCATCCCGCCGGGTCGTGGCGGAGATCGTCTCGCAATCCTCGCGGTGGTCGACCCCCTCGATCTTCCAGATGTCCGGCTCGACCCCCGAGTCCTGGAGCGCCTCGATCGCCGTCTTCATGAGCTTCGGCCGGTCCTCGCTGTCCCACTTCGATTCGTCGCCCCCCGCCGCATCGATCTGCTCGGGCGTCGCCGGCACCAGCAGCTCGAACAGGTACCGGCGGTCGTTCGCGTGGAGCCAGTCGCCGAGGCGCTTCAACCGCAACGTCTGTCGCGCGTTCATCTCGGCGTCGCCCTCGGGGTTGTACCGGACGAGCACCTTCGAGAACGTGGGGTCGAACATCTCGATGTGCCGACCGAAGTCCTCACCGAACTGGAAGTCGAACTCCTCCTGGCCGCTCTTCTCGACCGGCATCGCGAGCGACAGCCCCCTGGCCCTGGCGTCGCGGGCGATGTCCGCCCCGAACTGCTCGTCAACCAGGACCCCGGCGGACTCGGCGGCGACCCCCTCGTCGAGCGCCCGGAGCGCGCCCTCGTAGATCACCCGCTTCGCATCGCTGATGCGCGCCGTCTCCTCCTCGTTCGGCTCGCCGGCCACGCCGAAGAACTTCTTCTGGAACGACCCACGGTGATCGAACGCGAGGATGTACAGCGGCTTGTCGTATCCGAGTCGCATCGTCGGCTCCTCCCTACGCCTGCTCGAACGGGTTCGTGGGCTCGAGCACCTGCACCTGCACGGGCGACGCCTCCTTCTTGAACAACGCGCCGTGCGACGGCGAGCACACGACGAACCCGTAGTGCATCGGAACCGCAAGGCTCGGCTCCATCCGTTTCACGAGTCCGGCCGCCTCGCGGTAGTCCATCGTGTAGGTGCCGCCGATCGGCACCATCGCCACGTCCGTCCGCACGGTCTCGAGCTCGGGGAGCGCGTCGGTGTCCCCCGCGTGGTAGTAGGTGGTCCCGCCGAACTCGAAGACGTACCCGACCCACCCGTTCTTCTTCGGATGCATGTCCAGTCGTTCCTCGACGATGTTGTACGCGGGCACGGTCTCGACCTGCAGGCCGGAGACCTCGTGGGACTCGCCGGGCGCGACCGGCGTCACCTCGCCCTCCAGCGCGCTCGCGACGTCGGGCGGCGCCAGGATCCGGGTCCGATCGGTTCGCAGCCGCTCGATCTCGCTCGGCTGCAGGTGGTCGTGGTGCGCGTGCGTGATGAGGATCAGGTCCGCGGGGGCGGGGTCGGTGACCCCCCACGGGTCCACGTACACGACCGGTCCGTCGCCCTGCCACCGGAACGCCGCCTGCCGGAACCACGTGACCTCTTCGAGCACGACGTCCCCCTTCGGTCGAGGCCTCGGCCGGTAGTCTGACAAATCGTCGTGGGTGCGCGCGAACCGGTCGAGGAGCGTGAGGGGTTCCGGGCTGCGTTCGCCTTGCTCCGACGCAACCGGGACTTCCGCAACCTCTATCTCGCGTCGCTGATCTCGCTGGGCGGCGACTGGTTCCTGCTGGTCGCGCTGTTCGGACTCGCGCTGGAGCTGACGGGGTCGGCGATCTCGGTCGCGATCCTCATCGCCTCCCAGGAGATCCCGTTCTTCCTCATGTCCCCAGTGGGCGGCGTCCTGGCCGACCGGCTGAACCGGAAGGCGCTCATGGTGACGTGCGACCTGGCGCGCGCGGTCCTGGTCCTCGGGTTCCTGTTCGTGAACGACGCCGAGAGCCTGTGGATCGCCTACCTGCTGCTCGCCGTCATCTCGTCGTTCGCGGCGGTCTTCGACCCCGCCTCGAGCGCGGCCCTGCCGAACCTCGTCGACCCTCGCGATCTCGGACCTGCGAACGCGCTCTCGGGCTCCCTCTGGGGGACGATGCTCGCCGTCGGCGCCGCCCTCGGCGGCATCGTGGCGGCCGCGTTCGGGCGCGACACGGCGTTCCTGATCGACGCCGCGAGCTTCGCGACCTCGGCGCTGCTCCTCGCCCGGATCCGCCGGCCGTTCTCCGCCGAGCGATCGGATGCCGAGACGAACGTGATCCGCGCGACCGTCGAGACCGTGCGGTACGCACGCCGCGACCATCGGGTCCTCGCCCTCCTGACGGTCAAGGCGGGATTCGGGCTCGCGGGCGGCGCGATCGCGCTCCTGGCCGTGTTCGCGCTCCGCGAGTTCGAAGCCGGTGACGTGGGCATCGGCGTCCTGATGGCCGGTCGAGGCGTGGGGGCGCTCATCGGGCCGTTCCTGGGGCGGTGGCTCGCCGGGCCGCAGGACCGCAAGCTGTTCTGGGCGATCTCGATCGCGCTCGTGGTCTTCGGGTGCGGGTATGCGTTGCTCGGCGTGATGCCGTCCCTGTGGCTCGCTGCGCTCGCCGTCGGGATCGGCCACCTCGGAGGTGGCGCGCAGTGGACGTTGTCGTCCTACGGCCTGCAGCGGATCGTGCCCGATCGGATCCGAGGCCGGATCTTCTCGTTCGACTTCGCGATGATCACGCTCACGTTCACGATCTCCGCGCTCGTCGACCGGATGGGCCGCCGAGCGCTTCGGCGCACGGCCGACCGTGGTGGTGCTCGGCGGGGTGGCCGTCGCGTGGGCCGGGGTCTGGACGTGGCTCACCGGCGACGTCCGGCGAGCCACGATGATCGGGGGCTACGGGCCCGCCCCGGAGACCGAGGTCGAGCTCCTCGGGACCCAGCCCGTAGGCGTTACGCGTCCGGCGTTCCCGGCGGCGGAGGGGGTGTCCCCGCGGGCGACTCGGGGGTCGCGGGCGGCGCGACCGGCGGGACGGCCGGGCCCCCGAAGGACACGCCGGGTCCTTCGCCGAAGCTCACCTGCGGCGCGCCGGCCTCGCGCATCGCCTCCTCGATCTCGAAGAACTCCTCCTCCTTGAATCCGAACATCGAGGCGATCAGCACCGACGGGAACTGCTTCGACGCGTTCGTTGTAGTCGCGCACGTTCGCGTTGTAGAACCGGCGCGACGTCTGCAGACGGTCCTCGGTGTTCGCGAGCTCGGACTGTAGCGCGAGGAAGTTCTGGTTCGCCTTCAGGTCGGGGTACGCCTCCGCGACCGCGAGCAGCTGTCGCAGCGCCGCGACGAGCGGCCCCTCGGCGGCGGCCTGCGCGGCGGGCGATCCCGTCGCAGCGGTGGCCGCGGCCCGCGCCCTCGTCACGTTCTCGAAGGTCTCGCGCTCGTGCGACGCGTACCCGCGAACGGTCTCGACGAGGTTCGGGATGAGGTCGTACCGCCGGCGGAGCTCCGTGTCGATGTTGGCCCAGGCGTCCTTGACGAGCTGCTTCTGCGAGACGAACCGGTTGTACGAGACGATGCCGACGATCGACGATCAGCAGGACGATCCCGCCGATGATCAGGAGCGCAGTGGTCACGGGACGTTCCTTTCTGCGACGGTCGGCGGAAGCCTAGCCGTTCGGGAGGAGGACGGCGAACCTCCGTTCGCGCTTCGGCTATGCGGGAACGGTCCCCGGCTCGGAAGCACCCGGGTCGGCCGACATCTGCGGATCCGACGCCGACGCAGGCTCGGCGGCGACCTGCGGCTCGGGCTGGGACGGCGCCTCGGGCTCGGGCCGATCCGGCGCCGCGTAGTCCGTGCGGACGGTCTCGGGCACGCGGGCGAGCAGGTCACCCAGCGTCTGCACGACCGACAACACGTCGGGGCGGTGGAGCTGGAAGCCGTACACCATCGCGAGCGGGCCGACGACCTCGAACCCCCAGTCATCCCCGAGCGCCGGGAGCCACCCCGCCATCGTGTCGTCCACGAACGCTCGCGCGAATGCCTCGTCGTCGCACCAGACGGAGAACGTCCGGCCCGAGCCGCCCCTCGTCGAACCCGACGCGGGCCAGCGGGGCCGCCCCACCGAGCCGCGTGACGAAGGTCTCGGGTTCGGCCACCAGGGCCGGGAACAACACGCCGCCGACCGGTCCGATCGCGCACACCACCTTCCGCCGGTCGTCGCCCGGTCCCTCGATCGAACAGGCGAAGGTGAACTGCTTGATCTCCTTGCCCCGCCAGGCCCCCACCAGCACACGCTCGAGGGCGGGGTCCGTGCCGCGCTTGAACAGCGCGAACGGGAGCCCGAGGAGCCCCGATCGGTCGCTCTCCTCGGCCCGCAGGCCCAGGACGCTCACCTGGCTCCTGGCCCCCTCGGCCTTCACGCGGGCGCGCAAGCGGAACACCACGATCCCCGCGACGCCCAGGAGCGCGGCGAGGACGAGCCCGGGCGGGGCCACCTTCAGCAGCAGCGCCAGGAGGATCGCGGCCGCGAAGATCGCGACGAGGCTCAGCCAGGACTTCACGAACCGAATATCGGAACGTGCCCGGGCCGGACTTAGGAACCGGTCTCGACGGGTTCGGGGGTCGCGTCCGTCGTCCCGAACACCAGGCGATCGTCCTCCGCGTCCACGACGACGGTCCGTCCCTCGCCGATGTCACCGGAGAGCAGCTGGAGCGCGAGGGGATCCGCGATCTCCCGCTGGATCAGGCGGCGGAGCGGGCGGGCTCCGAACGCGGGATCGTACCCACGCGCCGCGAGCAGGTCGCGTGCCGCCTCCGTCAGGTCGAGCCCGAGCGAGCGTTCGGCCAGGCGCCGTGTCAGCTGGTCGACCTGGAGGTCGACGATCTCACGGATCTGCTCGTGGCCGAGTGGCTCGAACACCACGATCTCGTCGATCCGGTTCACGAACTCGGGTCGGAACGTCGCCCGGACGTCGTCGAGGATCGCCTCGCGGCGCTTCTCGGCCGACACGCCTTGGTCCTGGAAGATCGCGCCGCCGAGGTTCGACGTCATGATCACGATCGTGTTGCGGAAGTCCACCGTCCGCCCGTGCCCGTCCGTGAGCCGCCCGTCGTCCAGCAGCTGGAGCAGCACGTTGAAGACGTCGGGGTGGGCCTTCTCGATCTCGTCCAGGAGCACGACCGAATACGGCCGGCGCCGGACGGACTCGGTGAGCTGCCCGCCCTCCTCGAAGCCCACGTAGCCGGGCGGCGCCCCGACCAGTCGCGAGACGTTGTGGCGTTCCTGGTACTCGCTCATGTCGACCCGCACGATCGCCCGCTCGTCATCGAACAGGAACTCGGCGAGCGCCCGCGCGAGCTCGGTCTTGCCGACGCCGGTGGGGCCCAGGAACAGGAAGGAGCCGATCGGGCGATTCGGGTCCGACAGGCCTGCGCGGGAGCGTCGGATCGCGTTCGCGACCGCCTCGACCGCCTCGCCTTGCCCGACCACCCGCCGGTGCAGCGCGTCCTCGAGGTGGACGAGCTTGGTCATCTCGCCCTCCATGAGGCGCGACACCGGGATGCCCGTCCAGGCGGAGACCACGGCGGCGACGTCCTCCTCGGTGACCTCTTCGTTCAGCATCTTCCGGTCGCGCTGGATCTCGGCGAGGTGTGTGTTCTGCTCCTCGAGCTCCTTCTCGAGCTGGACCAGCCGGTCGAACCGGAGCTCGGCCGCACGCTCGAGGTCGCCCGAGCGCTCGGCCCGCTCGAACTCACCGTGCGCCTGCTCGATCTCGGACTTCAACGCGCGGATGCGATCGATCGCCTCCTTCTCCTGCTGCCAGTGCGCGCGCATGGCGGCCGAACGCTCGCGGAGGTCGGCCAGCTCGCGCTTCGAGGCGCTCGAGGCGGTCTTTCGAGGCTCGATCGGAGTCCTTGCGCAGCGCGGCGCGCTCGATCTCGAGCTGCTTGATCCGCCGCTCGACCTCGTCGATCTCGACCGGCACGGAGTCGATCTCGATGCGCAGCCGGCTCGCCGCCTCGTCGATCAGGTCGATCGCCTTGTCGGGCAGGAACCGGCCGCTCACGTACCGATCGGAGAGCACGGCCGCGGCGACGATCGCCGGATCCTGGATCCGCACGCCGTGGTGCACCTCGTACCGCTCCTTGAGGCCGCGGAGGATCGCGATCGTGTCCTCGACGCTCGGTTCGCCGACGAGGACCGGCTGGAACCGACGCTCCAGCGCCGGATCCTTCTCGATGTGGTCGCGGTACTCGTCCAGGGTGGTCGCGCCGATCGCGCGCAGCTCGCCACGGGCGAGCATCGGCTTCAGCATGTTGCCTGCGTCCATCGCGCCCTCCGCGGCGCCGGCGCCGACGATCGTGTGCAGCTCGTCGATGAACGTGATGATCTGCCCCTCCGACTCGGCGATCTCGCGCAGGACGGCCTTCAGGCGCTCCTCGAACTCGCCCCGGTACTTCGAGCCGGCGACCATCGCACCGACGTCGAGGGCGACGACGCGCTTGTCCTTCAACGACCCGGGGACGTCGCCGGAGACGATCCGCTGGGCGAGGCCCTCGACGATGGCCGTCTTGCCGACACCCGGCTCCCCGATCAGGACGGGGTTGTTCTTCGTCCGGCGGGACAGCACCTGGACCACGCGCCGGATCTCGGCGTCGCGGCCGATCACCGGGTCGAGCTTGCCTCGGCGCGCGAGATCGGTGAGGTCGCGTCCGTAGCGCTCGAGGACCTGGTACTTGTCCTCGGGGTTCTGATCGGTCACGCGCTGGCGACCCCGGACCTCGGCGAGCGCCGACAGGATCGCGTCGCGCTCGAGGCCCGCGTCACGCAAGATCCGCGCCGCCGCCGAGCTCCCGGAGAGCAGCGCGAGGAGCAGATGCTCGGTCGAGACGAACTCGTCGGTGAGCGACTCTGCCTCCGTGAAGGCGGCGTCGAGCACCAGCCCGAGGGCCGGGCCGATCCCGACCTCCGCGCCCGCGGCATACACCTTCGGCAGCCGGTCGAGCGCCGCGTCCACCCGGTCGCGAAGGGGCTTGCGGCGCGATGCCGACCGCGTGCAGCAGCGGGTACACGACCCCCTCGGGATCGGAGAGCAGCGCGAACAGCAGGTGCTCGGGCTCGATCGTCTGGTTGTTCCGAGCGAGCGCCTGTTGGCGTGCGCCCTCCAGTGCCGCCTGCGACTTCAGCGTCAGCTTGCTCGTATCCATCGCGATCGCTCCTGTTCCCAGTCGCTCCGTGTCATCCCGTACATCGCGTAGTCGCGGGGCCGCCCGCTCGGATCGGGCATGAACCCGCGGAGCACGCCCTCGAGCTCGAACCCGAACACCTCGAGCACGCGGCGCATCGAGGCGTTCTCGAGGTCGGTCGTCGCCTGCACCCGGATCGCGCCCTCGAGCTCGAACAGGTGCGATGCGAGCAGCGCGACGGCCTCGCGACCGAACCCCCGCCCGCGGTCGTCGTCGTCGTAGAGCTCGATGCCGATCTCCCACACGCCCGGCGGCATCGCGTCCTCGGACGATCGTCCCTGCGCATCGCCCACGAGCCTGCCCGTCGCCTTCGATCGCGAACAGGAGCTCCCAGCCGCTCTTGCTGCCCGAGCGCTCGCAGGCGCTCGCGACGCCGGCCGGCGCTGCGCCTCGGTGGCGTTGACCATCCCCGCCATCCGGAGCACGGCCGAGTCGATCTCCTCGGACCGGAACGGCCGGAGCACGACCCGCGAACCTCGCACGAGCGTCACGATCCGGCCCCGTCCTGCCACGAGAAGGTGATCAGGCTGCGCAGCGGAACGATCTCGCGTGCGCTCGCGCGCGCGGAGCGCGTCCAGGAGCTCCTCGCTCGAGTTCCTTCTCCCGGCGCTGCAGCTCCGCGAGCTGCTCCCGCATCTCGATGAACAGCTTCACGCCGAGCAGGCTAACCCACCATCCTGCGTGAGCTCCTGGATCATCTGGATGCGATCGATGTCGCGTTCGGAGTACCGGCGGGTGTTGCCGGAGGTCCGTTTCGGCGAGAGCAACCCTCGCCGCTCGTACATGCGAAGGGTCTGCGGGTGGACGCCGGCCAGCTCCGCCGCCACGCTGATGATGTAGACGGCGCGCTCGTCGACGACCCCTCGGCCCCGTCCGGTCGATCCGTTTCGCGTCCCGCTGTCACGTCGTCACCTTCCCGTCACGCCACGCCCAGACGCCGGCGCGGCGACTCCTTCTCCTGCTCCTGCAGCTGCCTCAGGAGCTCCTTCTCGGCCTTCGAGAGCTTCTGCGGCACCTCGACGCGGGTGGTGACGAGCAGATCACCGCGCCCGCCCCGTTCGGGTGCGCCCTTGCCCTTCAGACGGAAGGTCTTCCCGTTGGGCGTGCCGGCCGGGACCTTCATCGCGCACCGTGCCGTTCAGGGTCGGCACCTCCACGTCGGCCCCGAGCGCCGCCTCGGCGAACGTCACCGGCAGCTCGAGCGTCAGGTCGCTCCCCTTGCGGCCGAAGAGTCGGTGAGGCCGGACCCGAACGCGGACGTACAGGTCGCCGGCGGCACCTCCCGCCGGGCCCGGCTCGCCCCGGCCGGCAAGACGGATGCGCGCGACGTCCTTCACGCCGGCCGGGATCTTCACCTGGAAGCTGCGCGTGCGCCGGCGGCTGCCAGTCCCGCCACACGTCGGACACGGCGACTCGACGATGCGGCCGGCGCCGCGGCACTGCGGGCACGTCTGGCTCATCTGGAACAGGCCCTGGTTCACGGCGACCTGACCGGCCCCGCCGCAGCGCGGACAAGTCACCGGGCTCGTTCCCGGTGCCGCGCCGCTGCCGAGACACGTCTCGCACGGCGCGGGCCCTTGGATCCGCACCGGCACCGTCGTCCCCGACATCGCCTCGTCGAACGTCACGGTCACCTCGGTCTCGAGGTCCGCGCCGCGCGCAGGCCGCCGCGCGCGGCCGCCCGCCCCACCGAACAACCCACCGAACAGGTCGCCGAGATCGCCCATGTCCTCGAACCGGACGGATCCGCCGCCGGGGCCCCGCCGCTCCACCCACCGGGCCCGCCGCGCCGGCCCCCGACGCCGCCATCTCCCGTACCTCGTCGTACCGCGCCCGCTTGTCCGGATCGCCGACGACGTCGTACGCGGCCGAGATCTCCTTGAACCGCTCCTCGGCCTGGGCGTTGCCCGGATTCGCGTCCGGGTGGAACTGCTGCGCGAGCTTGCGGTAGGCCTTCTTGATCTCGGCGGCGGACGCGTTCTTCGGCACGCCGAGGACCTGGTAGTAGTCCTTCTCGAACCACTCGCGGCGGACGTCCCCGTTCAACGGCGACGCCTCCTCACCGTCGTTCGACGCGCACGCTCGCGGGGCGGAGCACCGACCCCTTCAGCTTGTATCCCTGCCGGAAGACCTCCGCCACGTGCGGATCTCCCTCGCCGTCACCGGTCTGCATGAGCGCCTCGTGCTCCATCGGGTCGAAGACCTTGCCTTCGGCCTCGATCCGTTCGAGGCCCTCCGCTCGCAGCGCATCCACGAGCTTCGCGTACACGAGCTCGACCCCCTTGCGGAGCTGCTCGATGTCCGGCTGACCGTTCGGCGGCCATCAGCGCGAGATCGAACTCGTCGAGCACCTCCAGCAGGCGGGTCACGACCGGCTGCGCCGCCATCTCGACCGCCCGCGTCTGTTCCTTCAGGACGCGCTTGCGGTAGTTGTCGAACTCCGCCTGGAGCCGCTGCAGGTGGTCGAGGTACTCCGCCGCCTTCGCGTTCGCCTGCTCGAGCTCGGAGGGCGGGGATCCGGCGGCGGCGGAAGCCTCCGCCGGATCCTGCGAGGCCTCGTCGGACTCGCGGAAGCGCCGCTTGTCCACGATTCGCACCTTCGGCCGGTCCTGTCCGGCATCGACGTCGTCGTCGTGGTCGGTCACTTGGTGGCCCTCACCTCGATCTTCTTCGGTCGGGCCTTCTCGGTCTTCGGGATCTCGACGGTGAGCACGCCGTCTGAGAACCGCGCATCGACCGCGCTCGCGTCGACCAACGGCGGCAACGTCACGGCACGGCTGAACTCACCGTAGCGACGCTCGACCCGGTGGTAGCGCTCCTCGCTCACCTCGGTGGAGAACTCCCGCTTCCCGTTGATCGTCAGGGTGGAGTCCTCGACCTGGACGTCGACGTCCGAGGCCGACAGGCCCGGGAGCTCGACGGTCACGACGAACGTGTCGTCGGTCTCGTACACGTCCATGGCCGGCATCCACGGCGTCTGCCGGTCACGGCCGAGCGCTCGTTCGAAGACCCGGTCGATCCGGTCCTCGAAGAACCTGACGTCCGGTAGGGCGTCCCCCCACAGCATGATGCGATCCTTCATCAGGCACCTCCTTCATCCACGATCTCGCCTTCGACCACGTCGCCGTCGTCCGTCTGTGACGTGGACCCCTCGTCGTCCGGAGCGCCCGACTGCTGCGCTCCAGGCTGCGACGACGTCTGCTGGTACATCGCCTGACCGATGGCCTGGAACTTGGCCATGACGGCCTCGGTGCGTGCCCTGATCTGCCCGACGTCCTCGCCCTGCAGGGCCTCCTTCAGCTCGTCGTTCAGTCGCTTCAGCTCGTCGCGGTCGGCCTCGGGAGCCTTGTCGCCCCACTCCTCCAGGGACTTGTCGACCTGGTACGAGAGCTGGTCGCCGGTGTTGCGGGCCTCTGCTGCCTCGCGCCGAGCGTGATCCTCGGACGCGAACTTCTCGGCGTCCGCGACCATCCGGTCGATGTCGTCCTTGGACAGGGCGGTGCCCCCCGTGATCGTCATCGCCTGCTCCTTGCCGGTCGCCATGTCCTTGGCCGACACGTTCACGATGCCGTTCGCGTCGATGTCGAACGCGACCTCGATCTGCGGCATGCCACGCGGGGCGGGCGGGAGACCCGTGAGCATGAACTTGCCGAGCGAACGCACGCCCGGGCGAGTAGACGGTCTCCGCCTCACCCTGCAGGACGTGGATCTCCACGTTCGGCTGGTTGTCGTCGGCGGTGGTGAAGATCTCCGACTTGCGGGTCGGGATCGTCGTGTTGCGTTCGATCAGCTTCGTGAAGATCCCGCCCTTCGTCTCGACGCCGAGCGTGAGGGGCGTGACGTCCAGGAGCAGGATGTCCTTCACGTCGCCCTTCAGCACACCCGCCTGGATCGCTGCACCGACCGCGACGACCTCGTCCGGGTTGACCCCCTTGTGCGGCTCCTTGCCACCCGTCAGGTCCTTCACGAGCTCCTGGACCATCGGCATGCGCGTCGAGCCGCCGACCATGATGATGTGGTCGATCTGGTCGACGGACTTGCCCCAGTCCTTCACCGCGAGCTCGAACGGCTCCCGGCAGCGCTGCACCAGGTCCTCGGTCATGCGCTCGAACTCGCTCCGCGTGAGCTTCATCTCCAGGTGCAGCGGACCGTCGGGGCCCGCCGAGATGAACGGCAGGTTGATCGTCGCCTCGCTGACCTGGGACAGTTCGATCTTCGCCTTCTCCGCGGCCTCCTTCAGCCGTTGGAGCGCCATCCGGTCGTTGCCGAGGTCGATGCCGTAGTTGTTCTTGAACTCCTTGACCATCCAATCGATGACCCGCTGGTCCCAGTCGTCGCCGCCGAGCTGCGTGTCGCCGTGCGTCGCCTTGACCTCGAAGACGCCCTCCCCGATCTCGAGCAGCGACACGTCGAACGTGCCACCCCCGAGGTCGAACACGAGGATCGTCTGGTCGTGCTGCTTGTCCAGCCCGTACGCGAGCGCGGCGGCCGTGGGCTCGTTGATGATCCGCAGCACGTCGAGGCCCGCGATCTGGCCGGCCTCCTTCGTGGCCTGGCGCTGCGGGTCGTCGAAGTACGCGGGGACGGTGATCACCGCCTCGTTGACGGTGTCGCCCAGGTAGGCCTCGGCGTCGCGCTTCAGCTTGCCGAGGATCTGGGCGGAGATCTCCTGCGGCGTCCACTTCTTGCCGTCGACCTCGAGGCTCCAGTCCTTCGAGCCCATGTGGCGCTTGACGGATCGAACGGTGCGATCCGGGTTCGTGATCGCCTGCCGCTTGGCGACCTCGCCGACGACGATCTCGCCGTTCTTCGAGAACCCCACGACCGAAGGCGTCGTCCGCGACCCCTCGACGTTCGGAGCCACGACCGGCTCGCCGGCCTCCAACACGGAGACCACCGAGTTGGTCGTCCCCAGATCGATCCCCACCGCTCGCGACATCCGCGTTTCCTCCTTCGCTCTCGGAGAGCTGCCACCCGAAGAACCTGGTAGGGGCCCTGTTCGCCTCCGAAGGGGAACGCTCTCGGGGCCCTCACTTCGACAACATGATAGAAGTTGAGCGTATCTCTAGCAACCTCGTGCCTAGGGTCTTGTCCTCAGGGAGCCCGAAGAACCCACGGGTGGGCCGCTGTGCGCGTCCTCGAGCACGGGTGACTGCGGGTGGGGGGCCCGGCGGGTATGCTCGCGCCGCATGCTGGCCCGTGCCGCGATCCTCGCCCTCCTGGTCGCCCTCGCCGGGGGTCTGGCCGCCCGCCGAGCGAGGCTCCTGTACCGCCTCGTCCGCCAGGGCCGGCCGGTGGAGCGCTCGGGGGACCTGCCGAAGCGAGCAGCCCGTGAGGGCACCGAGGTGCTCGGCCAGCGAAAGCTCTTCCAGCGGGCCGTCCCGGGCCTCATGCATGCGCTGATCTTCTGGGGGTTCCTCGTGCTGCTGACCACGATCCTCGAGGTGGCCGGCCAGTTGATCGACCCGGCCTTCGAGCTGCCATGGATCGGCGGGACCGCCTGGCTGGGGCTCGTCCAGGACCTGTTCGCGGCGGGGGTGCTCGTGGGGCTCGCGATCGCCGTGGGGATCCGGCTCGGGCAGCGGCCCGAACGATTCGTGGGCAGCCACCGGTTGGAGGCATACCGGATCCTCGGGTTGATCTTCCTGATCATCGCGACCCTGTTCCTCGCGCGTGGGGCCAGGATCGCCGTGGGCTACGCGCCGGACTGGTGGTGGACCCCGGTGTCCTCCGCCACCTCCCTACTGTTCGGCTGGATGTCGGAGGGTTGGCAGCGGGTGATGATGTGGACGTTCCTGTGGGCGCACCTCCTGGTGATCCTCGGGTTCCTCGTGTACCTCGGCTACTCGAAGCACCTGCACATCGCGACGAGCGCGATCAACGTCTACTTCGCGAACACGAGGCCGAGGGGCACGCTCACGCCCCTGCGGATCGATCTCGAGGCGGCGGACGCCGAGGACGTGCATCTCGGCGCGGCGACGATCACCGACCTCACGTGGAAGCAGACGCTGGACCTGTACGCCTGCACGGAGTGCGGCCGCTGCCAGAGCGCCTGCCCCGCGTGGAACACCGGCAAGCCGTTGTCGCCCAAGCTCCTCGTGATGAACCTGCGCGACCACCTGTTCGAACGCGGCCCCGAGGTCCTCGCGGCGGACGGGGCGCAGGAGCCCGTCCCCCTCGTTCCGGACGTGATCGACGAAGAGGTCGTCTGGGCCTGCACCACGTGCGGCGCCTGTATGCAGGAATGCCCCGTGGACATCGAGCACGTGGACACGATCGTCGATCTTCGCCGCAACCTCGTCATGGCGGAGTCCCGCTTCCCGGCGGAGGCCGGCGCGCTGCTGCGCAACCTCGAGGGAACGAGCAACCCCTGGGGGATGCCGCAGGCGCAGCGCGCCGACTGGGCGGACGGGCTCGACGTCCGCGTGATCGGCGAGGGTGAGCGGGCACCCGAGTACCTCTACTGGGTGGGGTGCGCGGGTTCGTTCGACGACCGGGCGAAGGCCGTCTCGCGGTCGGTCGTCGAGCTCCTCGAGCGTGCCGGCGTCTCGTTCGCGATCCTCGGCCCTCGGGAGCTCTGCACGGGCGACCCCGCCCGGCGGATCGGGAACGAGTACCTGTTCCAGACGCTGGCCGAACGCAACGTCGAGACGATGACGGACGCCGGCGTCACGAAGGTCGTGGCCAACTGCCCGCATTGCTTCAACACCCTCCGCAACGAATACCCCGACTACGGGGGACGGTTCGAGGTGATCCACCACTCGCAGCTGCTCGCACGGCTGGTGGAGGAGGGCCGGCTTCGGCCCGGGACGCCGGTCGAGGCGACGGTCGCGTATCACGATCCCTGCTACCTCGGACGCCACAACGGGGTGTACGAGGACCCCCGCTCCGCCCTCGCGTCCGTCCCCGGCGTCCGCACGGTCGAGATGCCACGCCACGCGGAGCGTGGGCTCTGCTGCGGCGCCGGCGGCGCCCGCATGTGGATGGAGGAGCGGATCGGCAAGCGCATCAACCAGGAACGGATGGACGAGGCGGCCTCGACCGGCGCCGACACCGTGGGTGTCGCCTGCCCCTATTGCCTGATCATGCTGGACGACGGCGCCCGGACGAGCGGCGCCGAGACCAGCGTCGCGGACATCGCCCAGCTGCTCGCACGCTCGATCGCCCCGCCCGCCTGAGGCCCTCCGCTCGCACCGCACCGGCCGAGCGGGACTCCGCGGGCGCGAAGACCCTACCCGCGTTGCACACGACGGATGTTCAAGGCGGCGCCCGGAACGGCCGAAAGGAAGCACTAGACCGAACGGACCGGGCATCCGCCGAGCGGCGGGTGCCGACCGGAGGGTGCCGGAGGGCTCGGGCGGCTCGTCGAGCGGGACGAGCCGGCGGCGGGCTCACCGTCGAAGGACGGAGGACGGAGCGGTGCAGATGACGGCTCGACCGAGCGCGGATGGGTCCGTGGAGGGCTCCTCCGAACCGGACGCGGCGATGCCCGCGGCCGGGGTGCTCGACCTCGCCGATCCGGACCACGACGACGCGGCGCCCGGTCTGGACCCGATCGAACGGGACCGCACCCGGCTGGCATACGCGATCCACGACGGTCTGACTCAGGTCGTGACCGCCTCGGTGCTGGAGCTGGACTGGCTCGCACGCCGGGTCGAGCTCCGGCCGGAGGAGGTCGTGCAGACGCTGCGCACCGCGACGGAGGAGCTCCGGCGGGCGCTCGAGGAGATCCGCGGCATGCTCGCAACGCTCACGCCCGTGGAGCCGGTCGCGGCCCTGCCGATCGAGGACCTGCTGCGCGGCGTCCTCGATCGCTGGCAGCTGCCGGCCGCGTGGTCGGTCGACGGCGACCTGCACGACGTTCCCGACGCGGTCCTGGAGGTCGCGTCGGTGGTGATCCGCGAGAGCGTGGCCAACGCCGCGAAACACGCCGACCCGCGAGCCGTCGAGGTTCGCGTCCAGCGCTTCCGGCACGAGCTCGAGGTGCGCGTGGAAGACAACGGGAGGGGCTTCGAGGCCAACGGTGGCGGCGCGCCGGCGGGACATCTCGGTCTCGAGATGTTGCGCCAGCGCGTCGCCGATGTGCGGGGCACGCTCGACGTCAGCTCGACGCCGGGCGAGGGAACGCGGGTCGTCGCCAGGCTGCCCGTCACGGACGCGGGAGTGAGCGAGTGAAGGTCCTGATCGTGGACGACCACGCGCTGGTGCGCCGCGGGATGGGGCACGTCGTGCGCGAGTGCTTCGACGACGCCATCGTCGTGGAGGCTTCGAACGCTGCGGAGGCCCTCGAGGCGATGGCCGCGAACGACGTGGACATCGCGCTCGTCGACGTGCGCATGCCCGAATCCGACGGCCTCGAGCTCCTGCACGAGATCAAGGAACGGTGGGCGACGGTTCCGGTGATCATGCTGACGTCCTTCGATCACGCGCACTACGTGCGCAAGGCCCTCGCCGAGGGGGCGGCCGGCTACATGCTGAAGGACGCGACGCCCGATGACCTCCAGCAGGCGATCCGCGTCGCGCTCTCGGGTGGCGGCAACGTCCTGTCGCCGCGGGTGATCCAGAACCTGTTCGAGACGATGGAGGCCGGCGCCGCGGGCGAGGACACCGGCGGGCGGCACCACTCCGGATCCCTGACGCAACGCGAGACGGACATCCTCGGGCTCCTGTCCGAGGGTCGCAGCAACCGCGACATCTCCAGGGCACTGTTCCTGTCCGAGAAGACGGTGAAGGCGCATCTGGCCGCGATCTTCCGCAAGCTCGGGGTGACGAACCGTACACAGGCGGCCATGGCCGCGGTCTCGATGGGCATCGGGCCGGGGCTGCCCGGGCGCGAGTCGGGCCGGACGCACGTCGGCGGATCGAGCCGGTAGGCATGGGCAAGAAGGACCGCCCGCCCACGCCGGAAGACGGCGAACCCGAAGCGGGCGCCTACGAGGACTCCTGGTACCGGATGATGAAGGTCCGAGCTGCCCGTCGGTCCGAGGACGAGACGAAGGACCCCAAGCACGAGGCGAACGAGCAGGATCGCTCGTAGCCGGGTCGCGCGCCCTCATCACCGGTCCCGCGTCTCGCCCCCGAACTCCTCGAAGAACCGACTCGCGGTCGGCCCCGCCTGTCCCTGGTACTTGCTCCGTGTACCGGGCGAACCGTAGGGGGCGTCCGCAGATGTCGTGAGACGGAAGAAGGAGACCTGCCCGATCCTCATGGCCGGGTAGATCGTGATCGGCAGGTTCGCCACGTTCGACAGCTCGAGCGTGAGGAAGCCGTCCCACCCCGGGTCCACGTACCCGGCGGTCGAGTGGATCAGCAGGCCGAGACGGCCGAGGCTCGACTTCCCTTCGAGGCGGGCCACGAGGTCGTCGGGCAGGCGGACGCGTTCCATCGTCGAGCCCAGCACGAACTCGCCCGGATGCAGGATGAACGGTTCCTCGTCGTCGACCTCCACGAGATCGGTGAGGTCCGGCATCTCCGTGCGGACGTCGATGTAGGGGTAGCGGGCGTTCGCGAAGACGCGGAACCGCCGATCGACGTGCAGGTCGACCGACGCTGGTTGCACACACGCGTCGTCGAACGGGTCGATCTCGATCCGGCCGGCAGCGAGCTCCTTGCGGATGTCGACGTCGGACAGGATCATCGCGGGCGGATGCTACCGCTCCCCGGAGCGAGACCCCCACGCTAGACTGGTGGATCCGCTCGCGGTCGGTCGTCCGGCGGGCGGGATCGGCGGGTGTGGTTCAATGGTAGAACGCAAGCTTCCCAAGCTTGAAACGGGGGTTCGATTCCCCTCACCCGCTCCAGATCCGCTCACTCCGGGCTGAGACCGAGTACGACCGGACCGGTCGGGCACAGTTCGAACAGGACGCACTCCTCGCATCGCGGGCGACCCGCCTTGCACACCTCGCGACCGAGTCGGATCAACCCGACGTGGAGCGGTGTCTTCAGCTCCTCGGGTGTCAGCTCCTCGAGCAACCGCTGTGCGCGTTCGGCCGAGGTCTTGGGGACGAGTCCGAGCCGCGTGGCGACGCGATGGACGTGCGTGTCGACCGGGATCGTCTCGCGTCCGAACGCGAACGCCATCACCACCGCCGCGGTCTTCGGACCGACGCCGGGGAGCGACGTGAGGTACTCGTGGATCTCGGCGTCCGAACGGCGGCGCAGGCGCGACAGGTCGTAGCGCCCCTCGCGCCGGTGGATCTCGAGCAGGATGGTCTGGATCCTGGCCGCCTTCGTGTTCGCCAGGCCGCCCGAGCGGATCGTGTCGGCAACCTCGGCCGTGGGCGCGCGCACGACGGAGTCCCACGTCGGATAGCGGGCCCGCAGCAGGGCGAACGCCCGTTCCGAATTCAGGTCGCTCGTGTGCTGCGACTGCACCGTGAGGATCAACTCGTCGAGCGGATCGGTCCGCCGCGGCGGCGAGAGTTCGCCGAAGTGCCGTTCGAGGCGCCGGGTGATCGCCCGGACCCGACGGCGGTCGACCGTCACGACGACGCGGGCGCGTGATTGCGGAACTGCGTGAGGTGCGGCAGGAACGTCAGGGGGATCGTGTCGGTCGGGCCGTTGCGGTGCTTGGCGACGATCAGATCGGTGAGGCCCTTCTTCGCGGGATCCGAGTCGTCACGGTGGATGAACATCACGACGTCGGAGTCCTGCTCGAGGGCGCCCGACTCACGCAGGTCCGACAGCTGCGGGCGCTTGTCCTGTCGTCGCTCGGGGTCGCGGTTGAGCTGCGAGACGGCGACGACCGGGATCTCCAGCTCCTTCGACAGCATCTTGAGGCCGCGGCTGATCTCGGCGATCTCCTGCTGGCGGCTGTCGACGCGGCGGGTGTGGGACATCAGCTGCAGGTAGTCCACGATGATGAGCCCGAGACCCTGGCTCCGGGCGGCCAGCCGTCTGGCCTTCGCCCGGATGTCCACGAGCGTGACGTTGCCCGAGTCCACGATGAACAGCGGCGAGTCGTGCAGCGTGTCGGCGGCCTGCGCGATCCGGGACCAGTCCTCGGCGCCGACGCGCTTGTTGCGGATGTTGTCCCAGGGGACCCGGGCCTCAGCGCAGAGCAGCCGCATGCCGATCTCCCATCGCGACATCTCGAGCGAGAACATCGCGACGGGCTTGCGCCCGTCCACCGCGACGTTGCGTGCGACGTTGGTGACGAAGGACGACTTCCCGACCCCCGGTCGCGCGGCCACGATGATGAGGTTGCCGGCCTGGAGCCCCGACAGCAGGCCGTCGACATCGCGGAACCCCGTCGCGACACCGGCGAACGGCGAGTCCCGGTTCTGGATCTTCTCCAGGTCCACCATCGCCTGGTCGACCAGCTGGCTGAGCGTCGCGACCTGTTCCTTCTCGTCGTGGCGGGCGACGTCGTAGATCTTCTGCTCGGCCGCGTCGGCTACCCGCTCGGGCTCCTCGGGGGAGGCGAACGCCAGCTCCATGATGTCGGCGGCCGCGGAGATCAATCGGCGGAGCAGCGCCGTCTCGGCGACGATGCGCGCGTACGAGGGAGCGGCCGCGGGTGTCGGAACGCGCTCGACGAGGTCGTGGATCGCGAGGTGTCCGCCGACCTCCTGTAGGGTGCCTCGCCGCTTGAGCTCCTCGACGGCCGTGATCGCGTCGACCGGGTCGCCGCGGCCGTAGATCTCGCGCAGGGTCTCGAAGATCCTCGCATTCGCCGTCCGGTAGAAGTCCGGCGGCCGGACGATCTCGATCACGTCGGCGATCGCGTCCGCGGACAGCATCATGGCCCCGAGGACGGATTCCTCGGCCTCCAGGTTGTGCGGAGGCACCCGGTCCGGCCGGATCCGCCGGACGTCATCAGCCGTGCGCGCCAACCCCGCCCCCTCCCGAGCCCAGACCGGCGGACAGGCTAGGCTCGCGCGCGTCGGGGCGCCATGGGACAACCCGTGGGGAAACCCGATCCGCTGGTCGTGCCTGGAGATTCCTTGTCACACCGCGTTCCACCTGCGCCTCCACATGGGGAGAACCATGTGGAGAGGTGTGTAGCACGGCAGAATGACACGCCTGTCATTCCCCGGGACACCGGGGTCAGGAGGTGGACGGGATCTCGGTGACCCGGCCGTCCTGTTCGCCGAAGTCCCAGACGTCGATGAGGGGCGGCTCGATGCCGAGCGTCGTGAGGACCGTGCAGATCTGGCTCCGGTGATCCGTCCCGTGATGGAGCGCCTGCGCGAGCCGGATGCTGACCGGCGCGTGGGTCTCGGACCCGTCGTCTCGGTGCCGTTCGAGGATCGTGTCCGGATCGAGGCCCGCGTCCAGGACGCCCGACCACGCCGCGCCGTGGCCCTCCATCTGGGCTCGGAGCTCCGGCAAGCTCATGTGATCCTCGTCGATCATCGGTGTGCGTCCGCCGCTCGTGACGTACAGGTAGGAGGCGTCGGCCCCGACGAGATGGCGCGCGGTGTCGAGGATCGTGCCGTAGGTGCCGGGGACGGCGGTCTGCAGCTGCTCGGGGCTCAGCAGGAGGCACTCGTCGATCACCCGGAGCGACGCCCACACGTGGTGCGCGAACGCATCCGCCAGCATCGAGGTGCTCATCCACGCACGCTAGCAGACCCGGAAGTGCACCCTACGGGTTCCGCTCTAGTCGGCCACGAACCACACCGCCAAGGTTGCCATCGAGTTCGTCGCGACGTGGGCGAGGTACGGGGCGAGCAAGCTGCCGGACCTGTGTCGCAGCCAGCAGAACGCCAGTCCGGCGAGGAACGTGGCGACGAGGATGAGCGGGAGCGACGACCACCCGGTCGATTCGAGAGCCGCCTCCGTGTCCGACGTGGGCGACCAGACGGACGGGATCACATGCCAGGAGGCGAACAGGAGCGACGAGACGACGGCCGCGGTCATGCTCGATGTCTGTCGATGGAGGAGGGCGAGCAGGCTCCCGCGGAACGCGAGCTCCTCGAGCACGACCGTGCCGAGAGGGATCACGATGACGACCTCGTACAACACCGCGCGCGACCCGTCGGGCCCGGAGGCTCGGTCGAAGACCTCGCGGGTGGCGGGTAGGAGCACCGCGAGCGCGATGGCGATGCTCACCACGGCGAACGCGAGCAGACCCAATCGAAGTCCGCGTCCCCACCGCGTCAGTCCGAGCTCCGGGTCGGGTACTCCGGCCCACCACGCCACGCCGTAGATGCCCGCGGCAGCCGCCAGGTTGGCAACGAGATGTGCGGAACCAGGCAGCACGAACGTCCGCAGGCATTCGTAGCCCAGCAGCAGCGCGATCGTGAGGGCGAGCCCCGCCCTCGTCCGCCTCACGAGCTCGTTTCGGCCTCGGAGGCGAGCAGATCCTCCAAGCGTTCCAGGTCATCATCGGACCATCCGTCCGCCGGGTAGACGCTCATCCAGGCGTCCACGAGGTCCGAGTTGTAGTTGTGCCCATGCCCCGGCTCGGAGCCGAAGCCCGCGGCCAGGTCGGCCGCCACCTGGAGCCACGTCACGAACGGGAACCAGCCCACGGTGTCGGGGACGTCATCCCCCGTCGGGCTGTCGATCCATGGGGGAGGCGCCCAGAGCGTCTCCATGGTCCAGCTGCCGACCGGATCCGACGGGTGGTGCACATAGAGGACGCGTGGAGCCTGCCATCCCTCACGGTCCGGACGAACGTCGCCGGCGCTCGGCGCGGACCGCACGACCCGACCCTCGTCGAAGACGGGGGCCCACACGGGGCTCGCGGGAGCGCGCGCATCCTCGATCTGCTGCCAGATCTCGTTGGCGGCCGTCGGTCCGACCAGCAGCACCCCATCGCTCCGGGAGGTGAGGGCGTCGACCGAGTCGTCGGCGCCGTCTCCGACGAACGCCGCCTCCGTGCCCATGGATCCCAGGCTCTCCCCGAAGACGATCAGGGCCGGACGCGACTCGGCGGGCAGATCCGACCACCAGTCGTGGACGGCATCGTTCAGCGCCACCCCCGCATCGGCCGCCTTCGGCCCGTCGACGAGGAACGAGATCCAGCTCGGCAGGTACGAGTACTGCATGGACGCGATCGCGGTGTTCCCGGCGAGGAGGTACTCGACGGCGGTCGCCGCCACGGGATCCACCCATCCGGTCCCGGTCGACGTCCAAACGATCACCACCTCGCGTTCGGACGCCCCCGTCCGATCGAGCTCCCGCACCACCAGATCCGCTCGCGCGTCGGCCGACCCCGCCGACCGCAGCCCCGCGTACACACGGATGGGCTCGCTGACATCGGCGTCCGCTCCGAGGAACGAACGCAGCTCGTCCGAGGACGTCGCCCCCGCCACGAACGATCGGCCTTCCTCCCCCAGGGTGTTCCACGCGACCGACGACCCGGCGCCTCCGGTCACCGTGGCGCTCAGCGGCCGTTCGACACCTTCGGGAGTGGAACGATCGAACACCGAGTACCGCTCGTTCGCCCAGTCGATGAACCTGCGGAACACCACGTCGGTGGAGACCACGTAGACGGCCCCCGCGAACACGGCGGCGGTGACGCCCACGGCGACCCAGCCGGGCATGAACCGACGCAGCCAGGACTCGAGGAGCACCAGGCCGCGCCCCACGGTGCGGCCGATGACCAGGAAGACGGCGAACACCAGCAGCGCGACCACGAGCATCGGGAGGATTGCCGTGACCGACTCCGATGCCTCGTCGACGAGGACCCGCTGGTCCGACTGCCACGTCCGCCAGGGGATGAGGGCGAGGACACCGATCGCGACGACGACGCCCGCCACGATCCACCGCGTCCTCGCCGTGGGGTCAACCGGGTGCCGTCGCACCGCCCCCACGACCCAGCCGACGAACGCGCCGACACCGTACCCGGCCGCGGCGGAGATGCCGCTGATCGCCGCCTGCATGTACCAGTCGCGCGGGAGCAAGCTCGGGCGGAGGGAGGCGCACCAGAACACCCCCGCACCGATGACGCCCGGCATGGCAGGTGCGGAGAAGATCCGACGCCGTGGAGCATCCCCCGTCGCCAACCCGAAACCCTCCGACCGCTTCGCCCGCCACATGGTATGTCGTTCCCAAACGGACCGTTGGGTTCACGCCGTAGTCATGGTCACGACGATCATCGGAGGCAGCATCGGCGGACTCTTCGGGATCTTGTTGGCGTTCCCCGTCGCGGCGGCGATCAAGCCGGTGGCAACCGAATACGTCTTCCCGATTTCGGCAGAGCCAGCCGATCCATCGGCGGAGCAGGCAATGGGCTGAGCGAGGAGCGCGCCGAGCGCGCGAGACGCGCATCCCGAGGGACGCCCCGACCTCAGCCCGTCCTGGCCGAGGTCGGGTTCAGCCCGATCGCTCGTCCGCGACGACCTCGACCGAGATCACCGGGTCGACCTCGGCGAACAGGTGCACGCGCACCTCGTGCACGCCGACCGAACGGATCGGCTCGTCCAGGTGCACGTCGTGCCGGTCGACGCGGACGCCGAGCTGGCGGTCGATGGCCTCCGCGACGTCGCTCGGGGTCACGCTGCCGAACAGCTTGCCCTCCTCGCCCGCATGAGCGGAGACCTGGATCGGCGCCGCGATCAGCTTCTGGGCGAGTTGCTCGGCCTCGGCCTTCTCCTCGTTCACCCGCACCGTGTGCGCGCGCTGGAGGCTCTCGACGTGCTTGACGCCGCCCTTGGTGGCCTTGACCGCGAGCCCCCGGGGCATCAGGTAGTTCCGCGCGTAGCCGTCGGCGACCTCGACCACGTCTCCGGGGACGCCGAGCTTGTCGACGGGCTTCTGCAGGATGATCTTCATCGGGTCGAGTAGGGCAGCAGCGCCATCTCGCGCGCGTTCTTCACGGCCGTCGCGACGTCGCGCTGGTGCTGCGAGCAGTTGCCCGTCACCCGGCGCGCGCGGATCTTGCCCCGGTCCGAGACGAACTTGCGCAGCGTCGACGTGTCCTTGAAGTCGACGTACTCGATCTTGTCCTTGCAGAAGATGCAGACCTTGCGCTTCTGCTTCTTCTGCCAGCCCTTCTCGTCCTTCTCCCGCTTGGGAGGTCGTTTCCTCGCCTTAGGTGGCATCCAGCGGTGTCTCCTCGTCTGCCATAGGAGCGCCGACCGTCGCGGGCTGCCAGTCGCTCGACGCCGAACGGCCCTGGCGCTCGACCTTCGCGGTCGCCCAACGCAGGCTCGGGCCGACCTCGTCGGCCTCGATCTCCACCACCGTGCGCTTGTCGCCCTCCTGGGTCTCCCAGGAGCGCATCTGCAGCCGGCCCGACAGGACCACGCGGGTCCCGCGCGTGAGGGTCTCGGCGCAGTTCTCCGCCAGGCTCCGCCAGGCGTTCACCGTGAAGTACGACGTCTCGCCGTCCTTCCAGTTGCCCGACTCGTCCTTGTACCGGCGGTTGACGGCCACGCGGAACTTCACGACCGCGGCCCCGTTCGGCGTGTACCGCAGCTCGGGGTCGTCCGTGAGGTTGCCCACGATGGTGACCTGGTTCTCGCTCGCCATCTCCATCACCTTCCGATCTGGTCTCCGCTCCCCGACGGATGGCGGGTCGAGGAGGGGGAAGCCTCTCGTTCGTCTACGCGGCCTCGCCGCGGACGACGACCTTGAACCGCAGCACCTCGTCTGCCAGATGCATCGAACGCTCGAGTTCGGCGATGACCTCGGGCTGCGCCGTGAACTCCGCCACGACGTAGTACCCCTCGTTCTGCCGGTCGATCTCGAACGCCAGCCGGCGGCGTCCCCAACGATCCACGTTGCCGAACTGGCCTCCGGCCTCACCGACGGCCTTGGTGACGCGGTCCAGCGCCCGCGGACACGACCGATTCATCGGCCTCCGCGGGCAGGATGAGCATGATCTCGTACCGCCTCAGTTCCCCACCTCCTCTGGTCTGGTCGGCCCCCACAGGGGGAGCAGGACGTGTGGTTGGCCCCAGAGTGTACCGGCGTACTCGACCGACCGACCCTACCAGCAGGGTCTGACACCCTCGGACGGGCCGCGACACCTCGCTACACTGCCCGCAGCGGCCGTGCACTTCACGAAGGAGGCGCGAGCGATGAGCGTGACGATCCACGACCTGGCGGCGTGGAAGGCGGAGGGCAAGCGGTTCGCGATGCTCACCGCCTACGACTTCCCGACTGCGAAGCTCCTCGACCAGGCCGGCATCCCCGTGCTGCTCGTCGGCGACTCGGTGGGCGACAACGTCCTCGGCTACGAGAACACGCTGCCGGTGACGATGGACGAGATGCTCCACCACACGCGGGCCGTGGCCCGTGGCGCTCGCGAGGCGCTCGTGGTGGGCGACATGCCGTTCCTGTCGTACCAGGTGAGCGTCGAGGAGGGCATCCGCAACGCGGGCAGATTCCTGAAGGAGGGCGGGGCGCGTGCCGTCAAGATCGAGGGCCCCCAGGTCGAGCTCGTGCAGCGGCTGGTCGAGCTCGGGATCCCCGTGATGGCCCACATCGGCCTCACGCCGCAGTCGGTACACGGGATGGGCGGGTACCGCGTCCAGGGCCGAGGGGAGGGGGCGACGAGGCTGATGGACGAGGCCCTGTCGCTCGAGAAGGCCGGAGCGTTCGCGATCGTCCTCGAGGCGATGCCGGCCGATGTCGGCGCCGAGCTCTCCCGGGCGCTCCGGATCCCGACCATCGGGATCGGCGCCGGGGCGGACACCGATGCGCAGGTCCTCGTGCTGCACGACCTGCTCGGCCTGTCCGAGCGCGTACCGAAGTTCGCGAAGGCGTACGCCGATCTGCGCGGCGAGATCCTGCGGGCCGCAGCCGGCTTCGCCGGGGACGTCGCGGCGGGCCGATTCCCCGACGCCGACCACTCGTACTCGTAGGCCCGCGGCGTCGTCCGAAGTTCCCTCCTCCGGCGGCTCAGGCCGACGGCGGAACGTGCCGATGTTCCATCTGCGACGGCACGAAACGGGCGAACGCTCACGAGGCGCCGCCCTTGACGGCGGGATCCCATAGACCCGCCGCGAAGCGATCAGCGGGGCCGCCACCCCCTCGGCGGCCCCGCTGTTTCGTGCAGGAGGCACCCACCCCGCGACCTGATGGAGATAATCACGCGGTGCCGAACGCCCCGCGCACGATCGGGCTCGGGATCGTCTTCCTCGTCCTCCTCGGGACGCTCACGCTCGGGCACGGCATCAAGGCACCGTGCGTCTCGGGCGACTGGGAGGACGGCCGGCAGTACACCCGCCTGTGCTACTCGGACGTCGTGCATCAGCTGGGGACCGAGCAGCTGACGGGCGGACGCCTTCCCTACGTCGACGCATGCGACGAGGAGGCCCCCGGGGGATGCGACGAGTACCCGGTGCTCACGATGTGGTCGATGCGCCTCGCGGCCTGGGCGTCGGGACCGAACGTCTCCGGCTTCTTCTACTCCGGCGCGGTGCTGCTCTGGCTCGCCGCGTTCGCGATCGCCCTGTGCCTGTACCTCATGGTCGGGGCACGCGCCCTGTACTTCGCCGCGGCGCCGACGCTCGCGATCTACGCGACGATGAACTGGGACCTCCTCGCGGTCGCGTTCGCGACGGCGGCCACGCTCGCCTACCTCCGGCGTCGCGACGCGTGGTCGGGCGTGTTGCTCGGACTGGGCGCGGCGTCGAAGCTCTACCCCGCACTCCTCGTCATCCCGTTCGTCGCCGGTCGCTTCCGCGGGCGCGAGCCCGACCGCGGGATCCATCTCGCCTGGGCCGCGGCCGGGACCTGGATCGCCCTCAACCTCCCGTTCGCGCTCGCCGGGCCGGCGGGATGGTGGGAGTTCTTCCGCTACAACGCGGCCCGCGTCGCCGACTGGGACAGCCTCTGGTTCATCGGGTGCGAGCAGGCGACGGACGGAGCGTGCGCGGACACGCGACTCGTGAACGTGGGGTCCGCGATCCTGTTCGTCGTCTGGGTCGGTGTGGTCTGGAGCCTGAAGCACCGGCGGGATCCTGGATTCGCACGGTGGACGCTCGGCTTCCCGATCCTGGTGGTGTTCCTGCTCACGAACAAGGTCTACTCGCCGCAGTACAGCCTGTGGCTACTGCCATGGTTCGCGCTCGCGCTCCCGGGCCTGCGGTTGTTCGTCGCGTTCGAGGTGGCCGATGTCGCCGTGTTCGTCACGAGGTTCTCGTGGTTCGGCACGCTCGAGGGGCTCGACACCGGGTTCGCGGGGATCTCGCTCGGCGCGTTCGAGATCGCCGTGCTGGTGCGGGCCGCCGTCCTGGTCGTGTGCCTCGTGGCGTGGGTCCGCCGGCGCAGCGTCGCGCCCGTGCCGGCCCCGACGCTCGTACGCCCACGGGCTCCCGCGGCGGCGGAGGCGGTCCGATGAACGAAGGAACCGAACCCACCACCGAGCGCGACGTTCGGACGGAACCGAAGCCTCCACGCCGGATCGGGCTCGCGGTCGTCTTCGTCATGCTCGCAGGCACCCTCACGCTCGGGCAAGCGATCAAGGCGCCCTGCGCCTCGGGCGACTGGAGTGACGGTCGCCAGTACACCCAGCTGTGCTACACGGACATCATCCCGCTGCTCGCGACCGAGCAGCTCACGGGCGAACGGCTCCCCTACCTCGACGCCTGCGCCGAGACCGGCGGCGGATGCGACGAGTACCCGGTCCTCACGATGTGGACGATGCGCCTGACGGCGTGGGCCTCCGGGCCCGATGTGGGGGGGTTCTATCGGTGGAACGTCGCGCTGCTGTGGCTCGCGGCATTCTGGCTCGCGTCCTGCTTGTACGCGATGGTGGGTGGACGGGCCCTGTACTTCGCGCTCGCGCCGACGCTCGCGATCTACGCGACCACGAACTGGGACCTGCTCCCGGCCGCGCTCGCGACGGCGGCGACACTCGCCTACCTGCGACGGCGGGATGTGTGGTCGGGTGTCCTGCTCGGTCTGGGGGCCGCGGCGAAGATCTATCCCGCGCTCCTGATCGTCCCGTTCGTGGCCGGTCGATTCCGAGGACGCGAGCCCGACCGCGGGATCCACCTCGCGTGGGCGGCCGCGGGAACATGGATCGCGGTGAACCTGCCCTTCGCGATCGGCGGAACCGCCGGGTGGTGGGAGTTCTTCCGGTTCAACGCGGTCCGGGCGGCGGACTGGGACAGCCTGTGGTTCATCGCGTGTGAACGGGCGACGGGCGCGGGCTGCACGAACACCCGCCTGATCAACCTCGCGTCCGCCGCGCTGTTCCTGACGTGGGTCGCGGTCCTCTGGCGCGTCAAGGCGAACCGGGATCCGGGGTTCGCGCGGTGGACGCTCGGGTTCCCGATCCTGGTGGTGTTCCTGCTCACGAACAAGGTCTACTCGCCGCAGTACAGCATCTGGCTCCTGCCGTGGTTCGCACTCGCGCTGCCGCACCTGCGGTTGTTCATCGCGTTCGAGGCGGCGGATGTGGCGGTGTTCGTCACGAGGTTCTCGTGGTTCGGCACGCTCGAGGGGCTCGACGGGGGGCTCTCGGGGATCCCGATCGGTGCGTTCCAGGTCGCGGTCGTGGTCCGCGCGATCGTCCTGGTCCTGTGCGTCGTGGCTTGGGTGCGCCGGCGGGAACCCGACCCGGCGCCGGCGCCGGCGCTCGAGTTCCGGGGCGACGTTCCCGCGGCGGTCCAGACATGACCACCGCGAACGAACGCGAGGCCGCGGTCGACCGGAATGCCGAGATGGCCGCCCGCGCCGAGACGGCGCCGGCCCCCACCGATCGCGAGCAGCTCGTCCGAGCCTTCCGCTTCTGCCTCCTCGCGTTCTGTTGCCTGCGGTTCGCGATGTTCGTCGTGGGACTGGCGGGCGTCGCGTTGTTCCCCGCGCTCGAGCCGGTCGGCGTACCCGGCTGGCCGGCGAACCCGCTGCCCGATCCCGGCTGGCATCACCTGTTCACCGCGTGGGAGCGGTTCGACGCGCTCTGGTTCCTCCGCATCGCCGACGGCGGGTACCGGCTGCAGGACGGCAGCGCCGCGTTCTTCCCGCTCTATCCGCTCGGGGTCCGGATCGTGTCGTCCGCGTTCGGCGGCCGGCCGTTCGCCGCGGCCACCCTCCTGTCGAACGCGGCGTTCCTGGCAGCGCTCGTGGTGACCTACCGGCTCACGACGTCCGAGCTGTCCGAACGCACCGCCCGGACCACGGTGCTGCTCATGTGCGTCTTCCCTACCTCGTACTTCTTCCTGATGCCCTACAGCGAGTCGTTGTTCCTGTTGTGCGCCGTGTCGGCCTTCTGGGCCGCGAGGCGTGGGCGGTGGGTCGTCGCCGGCGCCGCGGGCGCGCTCGCGGCGCTCACACGCAGCGTCGGGATCGTGCTCGCCCCGGCGCTGCTCGTCGAGGCGCTGCAGCAGCGGGCCGAGCGGAGAGGTTCCGGCTGGCCCGGGATCGCGGCGGCTGCGGCGACCGCGGCGGGGCTGCTCGCGTACCTGGCGTTCTGGGGGATCCGCTCTGGCGAGTGGCTGGCGCCGATCACGCGCCAGGCGAACTGGGAGCGCACGCCGTCGTGGCCCCCCGCGACGCTGTGGAACGGGACGAGCGCGGCCTTCCGGTACCTGGGTGAGGCGAACGGCGGGTACTGGCTCCTGGACTGGTTGATCGTGCTGCCGATGCTCGTCGCCTCGGTCTACGCGCTCGTGCGGCTGCGGCCGTCGTACCTGGTCTACCTGTGGGGCGGGCTGCTGATCCCCCTCTCGTTCGTGTTCGAGGGCCGGCCCCTGATGTCGATGCCGCGATTCGTCCTACCGCTGTTCCCAGCCTTCTGGGGTCTGGCACTCGGTCTCGAGCGCCTGCGCATCCCCCGGTCGGCCGCCCTCGCAGCGGCGGCCCTGGGCCTCGGGGTACTCTCCATCCTCACGGTCAACTGGTACTACATCTTTTGACCGGGGAGCCGACATATAGGATGGGCGCCGACCGCGTCCGGAAGGGGCGAGGGCGTGACGATTCGCGTAGCGATCGCCGATGACCATTCCCTGGTTCGCCAGGGTCTCCGCAGGTATCTGGACATGGCCGACGGCATCGACGTCGTCGGCGAGGCCGCCAACGGCAAGGAGCTGCTCGAGCTCATCGACCGCGAGACCCCGGACATCGCCCTGGTCGACATCCGGATGCCCGAGATGGACGGGCTCGAGGCGGCCCGCAAGATCCGGGACGACCACCCCGATACGGGCGTGATCATGCTCACCGCCTACGACGACCGCCAGTTCGTCGTCGAGGCGGTCCGAAGCGGCGCCCGAGGCTACGTGCTGAAGGCCCGCGACGCGGAGCACCTGATCCAGACCGTGCGACTGGTCGCCGGCGGCAACATGGTGATCGACCCGCAGCTCGTGGTCGCGCTCGCCGAGGAGCTCTCGCAGGCCAAGGAGCGCGACCGCCGCGCCGAAACGCTCACGGCCCGAGAGATCGAGGTCCTGCAGCTCCTGGCGTTCGGGCACACGAACCGAGACATCGCTGAACGCCTGTACATCTCGCCGGACACGGTGAAGACCCACCTCGAGCACATCTTCGAGAAGCTCGGCGCGTCGGACCGCACCGCGGCCGTGGCCGAGGCGCTGCGGCGTCGGCTCATCGAGTAGGCGCAAACCGAACTAGGCACGGACGACCAGCGACCATCCTCCATCCGGCCTAGGGACGGGGCCGTCGGACAACCCCGGTCGGGTGATGGAGCCGCGCCCGAACCTGGGCCAGAATCTTGCCTCCACATGTCTTCCCAGACCAGGCGATCGGCTTCCTGGATCGCGCCCCCGCTGCTGTTGCTCGCGACTGGGGCGGGAGTCACCGTCGCCTATGCGAGCCAGGATTGGGTCGCGCCTCGGTTCCCGCTCGTCGCAGTCGCCTGCTTCTTCGCGTCCGCTGCGATCCTGTTCCGGAGCCGCGTGCCCGACGCGTGGCGCAGCGCGACCTGGCTCGGCCTCGGGGTCCTCGGCATCGCCGGCATCGCGTTGACCTTCTTCGTCCTGGAGCCGAGCGGTACCGTCCCGGCCGGCCTGGGCGCGTACGAGATCGCCTTCCTCGTCGTGGCCGTCCTGTTCCTCATCGCCGTGACCGTCGAGTTCCGAACCCACCTGGCGCGGGAGGACCAGCGCGAGATCGCATCGGACATCGCGCTGCTGTCCGCGGCGATCGGGACGATGTTGTTCCTCTACCTTCGTCCCACGGGTGCCGACCCGGCCGCGGCGGCCTCCGCGGCGAGCTTCGCCCTGATCGTCGCGACCGGCTTCTCGGCGTTCGTGACACTGGCGCTCGTCCGCCCGAACCCCGCGCACCTCGGGATGTTCGCCGCGATCTGCACGCTCTGCTACGTGGTCTTGGTGTTCGCGCCGGACTGGCTCGACGGGTCCTACACGACCGGCGAGTCCAAGATCGACCTGGCGGTCGCGCTCTCCGCGTTGTTCCTCGCGATCTTGGTGTACGTCGTCCCGCGGCGCGCGGCGGAGGCGAGCGTGGACCCGACCAGGTACAGCCGGGCCGTGCTCACCACGCTCTCGGTGGCTGCCTCGTGCGGCGCCCTCGGCCTCGTCGCGTCGCAGGAGATCGAGGGCGAGATCGGCGTGGAGCAGGCCTCGCTGCTGATCGCGGTGCTCGCGGCCGCCGTGGCCCTTCGCATCCTCGTCAACCAGGTTCGGAGCACGCAGCAGCAACATGCGGTCACCGAGGCGCTCGCCCAGAAGGAGGGCGCGCTGCAGCGGACGGACGAGGCGCTCGCGCGCCTCCAGCTCGCGAACGAGACCCTCCGCGAGTCCGAGGAACGACTGCGCACCGTGTTCGAGTCGGCGGTGGACGGCATCGTCGAGCTCGATCAGGGCGACGTGATCGTGCGAGCGAACGGCGCGTTCTGCCGGATGGTGGAGCTTCCGCAGTCCTTCGTCGAGGGCCAGGCGTGGACGGCGGTCGCCGCCTCGATCCAGGCCGACGAGCACTTCGCCGGCCTCCCGGCGACCGGGCAGGGCACGCTCCATCGCGAAGGGCAGTCGGTCTACCTCGAATCGCGAACGTCGGAGATCCCGGGCGACCCGCCCCGCCGGCTGCTGCTCGTGCGCGACGTCACGGCCGCGCGCGTGGCCGACCAGACGATCCGCTCGCTGTTCAAGTTCCTCCAGGACCGCGACGAGGACCGGACCCGGATCATGCGACGGACGAACGCGGCGATCGAGAGCGAACGCAACCGGATCGCGCGCGACCTCCACGACGGCCCGGTCCAGGGCGTCTCGGCGGCGTCGCTGTCGCTCGAGGCCGTGCTGCTCATGCTGCGAGCCGGCGACCTCGACGAGGCCTACGACGTGCTCGCGAAGGTCCGGGCCGAGCTCTCCGAGGAGGCGGACAACCTGCGGCGCCTCATGTCCGGGCTGCGGCCGCCCCTGCTCGAGGAGCGCGGGCTGATCCCGGCGCTCCGCGAGACCGCTCGACCGGTTCGGGCGCGACAACGACGTGCAGCACCGTTCAAGGGCCAGGCCATCGTCGAGATCCCGCAGGACCTCGAGACCCTCGCCTACCGCGTCGTGCAGGAGGCGATGGCGAACTCGGCGAAGCACGCGAGCGCCAGGTCGATCAACGTGTCGGTCGAGACGGACGGGCGGCCAGTTGCGCGTCGAGGTCGGCCGACGACGGCGTCGGCTTCGACTCTGCGAAGGCGCGCGAGTACCTGCAGTCCGGGCGGGTCGGGCTCGCGTCGATGCGCGAGCGCGTCGAGCTCGCCAACGGCACGTTCATGGTCCACTCGACGCCCGGACGTGGGACGACCGTCCTGGCCTCCCTCCCGCTCGACGCGGTTCCCGCCGCGCGAGAGTTCTCCGTCAGCGAAGCCTCGTAGCCGCCTCACTTCGGCGGGCGGTCCCTCGGTCGGAGCCATGCCTCGCATCGAGCGAGGCCTTGAGGCTCGTCGGGCTCGGCGAGGGCGACGGCTCGGGGCTCGGGCTCGGACTGGGCGACGGGCTCGGGCTCGGCGAGGGGCTCGGGCTAGGCGGGGGCTCGGGCTAGGCGAGGGCTCGGGCTCGGCGAGGGCGAGTCGGACGGCTCGACCGAGGGCGAGGGTGCCGGGAGGGGGACCGGCGTCGGCGGGCCCAGGCTGTAGCCCTCGAAGTACGGCTCGGCGAAGTCCACCACCGGCATGTTGGCCGTGCCTCGAGCATGAAGTCGTGCCAGATCAGCGCGGGAATCGTCCCGCCGAACACCGCCGAGTACCCCTCGATGTTCACGAGCGGGATCTCGCCCTGCGGGTAACCCACCCAGACGCAGGCCGCGAGCTGCGGCGTGTAGCCGCAGAACCACGCGTCCCAGTACTCCTGGGCCGTCCCGGTCTTGCCGGCCGCCGGGCGGCCGATGTTCGCGTTGGTGCCGGTCCCGCCCGTGATCACGCCCTCGAGCGCGGCGGTGACCAGGTCCGCGTCGTTCGTGTCGAGTACCTGCCTCCCCCGAGCGTTGATGCGCCGCGTCACCTCGCCGTTCGGCGACGCGACCTCGAGCAGCGACGTCGGGCGGTGCCGCCACCCGCGGCCGGCGAGCGTCGCGTATCCGGTCGTCATCTCCAGGGGGTTGACCGCCTGCGTGCCGAGCGTGATCGAGCACACCGGTTCGAGCGGGGACGCGATGCCCATCCGGTGCGCGACGTCGACGATCGGCCTCCGGCGTCACCGCGCGACGCGACCTGCGCGTAGACGGTGTTCACCGAGTGCGACGTAGCCGACCAGCAGCGTGAACGTCCCGCTCTCGGAGTCGCTCGCGTTCGACAGCTGCCACGGCTCGCCGTCCGTGTAGCACGCGGGATCGGGGATCGTGATCGAGGACGGCCCGCTCCAGCGCGAGTCGAGCGCGTACCCCTGCTCGATCGCGGCGACCAGCGTGAACGGCTTGAACGAGGACCCGGCCTGGCGGCCCGTGCCGCCGTCGCCGGTCGCGAGGTTCACGTTCGAGCGTTCGAAGTTGCTTCCCGCCGTACATCGCGAGGATCCCGCCGTTCCGCGGGTCGATCGCGACGAGCGCGGCCTCGGGACCTCCGGGGTCGATCAGCCGGTTCGCGACGGCCTGCTCGGCCATCCGCTGCATGTCGGCGTCGAGCGTCGTCGTGACCTGGATACCGCCGCCGAACACCGTCGGCTTCGCTGTACGCCGTCGATCAGCTCTCGCCGGGTGTAGTCGAGGAAGTAGCCGAGCTTGGCCGGGAAGTTCAGGCCGATCTCGATCAGGTCGACCGGAGGTCCTTCTGTGACAGCGTCTCCGCGCGCTCGGTCGTCAGGTAGCCCTCGGCGACCATGCGGTCCAGGACGTAGTTCCGGCGCGCGAGCGCCTCGGGCTCGTGCTCCTCCGGGTCGTAGAACGATGGGCTCTGGATCATGGCGGCCAGGAGGGCGGACTGCAGCACCGTCAGGTCGGCCGCGTCCGTGCGCAAGAACGTCTGCGCCGCCGCCTGCACCCCGTACGCCCCGTGACCGAAGTACACGGTATTCAGGTAGTTCGCCAGGATCTCGTCCTTGGGAACTCCGCTCGACCTTGACCGCGAGCAGGCCTCGCGGACCTTCTGCTCCAGGTTGCGCGGCGGGATCGACGTACGTCTCCCGCCGGTCTCCGGGTCCTCACGTACTCGCCCGCGTACACGTTCTTCACGAGCTGCTGCGTGATCGTCGAGCCGCCCTGGACGATCTCGCCGGCGACGAGGTCGGTCCACGCGGCTCGAACGATGCCGGCCACGTCGATCCCGGGGTGCTCGTAGAAGTCCTCGTCCTCGACCGCGATCACGGCTCGCGGAGGTGCTTGGGCATCTCCGAGAACGGGATGATCGTGCGGTCGACCGACGCGTGCAGCGTGGTGATGAGCTCGCCGTCGCGGTCGTACACGTAGGTCGTCTGCAGCGGCGGCGGCGTCTTCGGCAGCTCGAGCTGCGAGTAGACGTAGACCACCATGAGCACCACGCCGATGATCGCCACGAGGGGCACGACGACGAAGACCCACCACCACCGGCGGAGCCAGGCCTTGAAGCCCTGGCGCTTGCGGGTGTGCTTGGGTGAGCGTCTGGGACCGTGCTTCGCTTGCGGGTCCCCGCGGGCGCGGTCTTGACCGCCAAATCGCCTCCAGTGTAGCCACGAGCGGAGATGTCTCCGGCACCTGACCTGCGGGGACATCGTGGAGTTCCGGTGACGGCTCGCTCGACGGAGCCTCGGACCCTCGGAGCGTGCGGGTGGCGGCTCAGACGGCGCGAGCCACGAACGCCTCGGGCAGGTGGTTCCACTGGCACTCGGTGCAGACCTCGACGACGTAGCACCAGGCGCCCGGCCGATCGGCGGCCATCGACAGGCCGACGTCGAGCGGCCACACGCGCCCGTTCTCGTGCCTCAGGCCGTCGCCGTAGACGTACGCGACGAGCCTGAGCTTGGCCTCGCTGGCAGACCGGGCAGTCCCGGCGCGTCTCTCGCCGACGTGTCTTGGCCGCGCGGATCAGCTCGGGGTGGGCGTCGCAGATGTCGGTCCACGAGACAGAGCCCGGTGCGCACCTGGCTGAGCAGCGCGCGCTTGGCGAGCGAGTAGTCCACGGTCGCGAGCAACGCCCGCCGCCCCCGCCTGGCCGGACATCTGTCGCATCGCCATGGTCGGGGAATCGTACACCCCGCCGCCGTAAGTCGGCGGCTCCGACGGCCTCCGGGTCAACCCGGGGGCGACGGCAGGTCGACGACGCTCGGGCGCTCGCCTGACGCGTCCGATCGTCGCCGACGAGCAACAGCCGGCCGACGGGCATCCGGACGACCACCGTCGCCTCGAACGACTCCGGCTCGCACCCGCACGACTCGAGCGTTCCCCGTTCCGCTCGGCGTACTACCGCGCCAGATCCGACGGCACCTCGTCCGCCGCGGGATCGCCATCGTCTGCGCGGCCGCCAGGGCCGACGCATCGGCGGCCGTCTGCGCGCTCGAGGCGGCGCGAGCACCCGGGCGACGTCGGCCGAACCCAGCGCGATCACCAGCAGGGCGGCGAGCGCCGAGACCACCAGGATGACGACCGATCCGCGCTCGCTCTCACGCGAACTCCTGCCGCATCGTGGCGCTCGCCCGCAGCGTGATCGCGTCCGGAAGCAGCCAGCCCGGCGAGGACGGCCGCCGTCGGAGACCTCGTAGGCGAGTGAGACGGTCACGGGAGCGCCGCGTTGCCCGCTCCAGACGACGTCCACCGGATGCGTTCGTCGTCGAGTGCCGACCGCAGCCGCTCGGACGGCGTCGACGACCGCCCCCTCTGAAGCCTGCACCGCGGCCTCACGCGCCCCGGCGCGTGCGGCCTGCGTGAGGAGCAGTTGATCGGTGGCGAGCACGCCGACCTGAACGAAGGCGAGCAGAAGCAGCAGCGCGATGGGGAGCAGCAGCGCGAACTCCACCGCCGCCGATCCGCGTTGCCCCGCGCTCGTCACTCGGCACTGCCGGCGACCTGATCGATGATGCTGTCGAAGAACTCCGGCAACCTGCCCGACGACCTCGCCCACGCGATCAGCACGACGGCCACGGCCGCCGCCGCGAGGATCACGAGCGCGTACTCCGCCGTGGTCTGTCCCGCCTGGCTCGCGAACCGTGAGCGCGCACGCAGGTAGCGCGCGCGGACGTACCAAGACAAGAGCATCCCGGTTCACCTCCTCTCGACCGAGCTCAACCGATGGACCGCACCGTGGTCACGAGCACCGGGACCACGGTGAGGAGGAGGAACGCGGGGAGGATCAAGAACACGAGCGGGAAGAGCATCTTCACGGGCGCGGCTCGCGCCCGTTCGGTGGCGGACGCGCTGCGCGCTTCGCGAACGTCGTTCGCGAGTCGCGGCAGTTCCTCGCCGAGCGACGAGCCCAGCGACTCCGAGCGCGTGAGCACGGCGACCACCCGCTGCAGGTCCGGCAGGCCGAGGCGGTCGCTCGCGGCGCGCAGCTCGTCACGCCATCTCCCACCAAGATCGGTCACGTTCAGGACGGAGCGGAGCTCGTCGGCCAGCGGGCCCTCGGCCGCACCGACCGCGCGACGGAACGCGAGCTGCGGCGGGAGCCCCGACGACGTGGCGATCGCCAGCAGATCCAGGAGGACCGGCACCTCTCGATCGGCCGTCGCGAGCCGCCTCCGAGCGATCCTCGCGATCACCAGGTCAGGGAGCCGGAACGCCAGCAAGCCTGCGGGGAGGGCGGCCATCGGAACCGCGAGCAGGCATCCGACGATCGCGGCGGCTGCACCCAGCACCTTGACGGCGGCCAGGTCCCGCTCGCTCATCGAGATCCCGCTCAGTGCGAGCCTGCCGGACGTCCGGTCGGAGACACGGATACGGCGCACGAGCGGCCATGTCCCCGCGCTCCTGAGGCGAAGCGCACGCGGGCGCGCCGCCCCCGCGTGGATCCCGACGCGCGCGACCAGCGGTCCATCGTGCCGCGCCCCGACCGCTGCCGTCGCGGCGACGGCCGCCGCGGCCGCGAGCGCAGACCCGAGGAGCACGATCACGACTCGATCCGCAGGAGATGACGGATCCACAGGTACGCAACGGCCTGGAGGGTCAGCCCGATCGCGATCGCGGAGGCCCCCAACCCGCTGCGGTAGGCCTCCTGGAGGTCCTGCCGCGCGACGGCCGACAGGAACAGGAAGAAGCCCACGGGAAGCAGGCCGAGGATCGTCGCGGAGAGCCTCGCCTGAGCGGTGAGTGATCGCAGCTCGCGCGCCGCGCTCCTGCGCTTGCGGAGCGTCGATGCGAGTTCCTCGAGCGTGCTCGCGAGCGCCCCTCCCGTCCGTCGGTGGAGGAGGAGCACACCCGCCGCCAGTCGCGCGTCCGGACTCCTCAGGTCCGCCGCCCAGGCCTCGAGTGCCTCCGCCAGGTCCTCGCCGAGCTCGACCCGATCGACGAGGCGGCGCAACGACGGTCCCATCGGAGGATCGAGCTCCTTGGCCGCGAGCTCGATCGCCTGGAGCACCGAGCGACCCGAGCGGAGACACGACGCGATCGTCGCCACCCCTTCGGCGATCTGTTCCTGGACGGCCTGGTCATGCCGAGCCTTCCGTCGCCTACGCACCACGAACGGCCAGGCCGCCACGAGAGACGCCCCGGCGATCGCCCCGGGCATCCCGGCGACGATGCGTCCGACGATGGCGGCGCCGAACGCGCCGGCGACCACCGGGATCCAGGGCGGGACCTCGAGGAACGGGCGGCCCCGACCGGACGGTCGCTGCCACCCGATCCGTCGAAGGACGCGTCCTCTGGCCTCGAGCGAGGCGGCGGCGCCGGCACAGAGGAGGGCGAGCACGGCGAGTACGGCAGGGACAAGCGAGGTGGTCACGGCGCTTCGGGTTCGTCGATCCCGGGGCGAAGCTCCCCCCGATCTAAGGCGGCTCCGCGCGCCCGCAGCACCTCGAGCACGCCCGGCACGTGCCCCGAGCACACGAACGCACCATGGCGACCGACCTTCGGACGGAAGCCGAACACCTCGGACACGATCGGTTCACCCGAGGCATCGAGCCCGTCGACCGTCGCGATCTGGAACACGACCCGTCGGCCGTCCCGTAGACGGGAGGTGTGAACGACCACGTCGATCGCGGCCGCGACCTGCGCGCGGATGTGATCGATGGGCAGGTCGACGTCGGACATCAGCGCCATGGTCTCCAGGCGCCAGAGCGCGTGCCGCGCAGAGTTCGCGTGCGCCGTCGAGAGCGAGCCGTCGTGCCCGGTGCTCATCGCCTGCAGCATGTCGAGCGCCTCGCCACCACGGACCTCGCCCACGATGATCCGGTCGGGGCGCATCCGAAGCGCGTTCCGGACGAGGTCCCGAACCGTCACCTCGCCGTGGCCCTCGACGCTCGCGGGCCGAGACTCGAGCCCGAGCGCGTGCGGCTTCGCGAGCCGCAGCTCCGCCGCGTCCTCGATCGTGATGACACGCTCCTCGTCCGGGACGAACGAGGAGAGCGCACCGAGCAACGTCGTCTTCCCAGAGCTCGCCCCGCCGCGAGATCAGCAGGTTCGCCCGTCCTCGAACGCACGCAGCGAGGAGCCGAAGCATCCGCGGTCCGAGCGTGCCATTGGCGACGAGCGCGGAGGGGCTCAACGGGATCGCCGAGAACTTGCGCACGTTGAGCGCGGGACCGCAGAGCGAAAGGGGCGGGACGATCGCGTGCACCCGAGAGCCGTCCGGTAGTCGTGCGTCCACCCAGGGTGACGTTGCATCGACCCGGAGACCCAACGGAGCCACGATCCGCTCGATCACGTGGAGGACCGCCTCCTCCCCCTCAAACAGACGGTCCGCCACCCTCTCGATCCGCCCCTTCCGCTCCACGTACACGTCGTCGGGACCGTTCACCATCACCTCGGTGACCTCGGGGTCCTTCAGCAGGAACTCGAGCGGACCCATCCCGACGACCGCATCCGAAACCTCGTTCACGACACGTGCCAGCGTGCTCTGCGGGAGCATGTGCCCTTGCTCACGGAGCAACGAGAGCGCCTCCTCCCGCACCCGGAGCCTCCGCTCGGCCCGAGGCATCGCGTCGAGCTGCTGCGCATCGACCCGCCCGAGGAGTCGCTCGTGCAGGCTCCTGCGCACCATGACGAGCGCGTCCGTGCCGCTCACCGATCGCCCTCGAGGGCGGCACTCGCCAGCCGGCTCATGGCGCGGCCGACACGGCCTCGCATCGGCAGCAGTTTGCCTCGGTCCTGTAGGGCGGGTACGCGCTTGTCCGACGGGATCACCGCGATCGGTGGCTTCCCGAACACGCGCTCGACATCCCGGGGCGTGATCTTCGAGCGCATCGCCCTGTTGATCACGAAGGCGCACCGATCGTCCAGACCCGCGACCGCCACGGCTCGCTTCGCGTCTCGGAACGAGAGGACGTCGAGACCGAGCACGAGCAGGATCCGGTCCGAGACCGCGAGGCCGGTGCGCGCGACCTCATCGAGCGCCCGAGGAACATGCAGCACGACGACGTCGCACATCCGACGCGCCGCCACGATCGCTCGTCGATACGTCTCCGCGCCGGACCATGGAACGCGCGTCTCGGCCGGAGCGAGCAGGACCTCGAACCCTTTCGGGTGGTGCCACAGGACCTCGTCGAGATGGCTCGTCGACAATTCGTCCCCGAGCGGCGAGAGCTCGTCGATCGTGCGGACCGCGTCATCCGGGTCGATCCCGACCGCCGCGGTCACGTCCGAGAACACGACGTCGAGATCGACGAGCACGCACCGCCGCTCGCGTTCGGCGAACGCCGCCGCGAGGTGCGTCGCTACGAACGTCGAGCCCGCCCCACCTCGTGGCCCGTACACGGCGACGATCGGCGCAGCGCGCCCCGGAGCCCTCCTGTTCGAGCGGGGCGCATGCGGGCCGCGGCGAAGGCGAGCTCCTCACGTTCGGCCGGCCAGAGGTAGAACCCCGCCGCGCCGGCGCGGATCGCGCGCCGAAGAGCACCGACCGACTGGGACGTGTCCACCACGAGCAACGCGCTCCCGTTCTGCACCTCGCGAGCGTGTGCCAGCGTCGGTCCGGCGACCACGACGTCCGGCTCGAGCTGACGGACCGCCTCGGCGAGCTGCGGCCCGTCCACCGCGGTGCCCACCACGCGGGCACGACCGGTGCGGTCGAGGAAGTGCATGACCTCCTCGCCGACCTCGGGCGTCTCGAGCGCGAGCACGATCCGCGCAACCTCCTCCATCACAGCCCCGCTTCAACAGGGGGAAGCACCGACTCACTGCGAGGGAGAGGAACCGGGGAGTCACGGCGAACCGCGTGTGCGAACCCTACGTGAGCCCGCCGTTCCGGGACAATCACCAACACGACCGATTCGTTGTTCTTGTCGGGGGATGCGACGAACGAGGAGGAGCGCATGCAGGGGATCGAGATCCGCAGGTTCGACGGGTTCGACGGGCCCGACGAACAACGCGCGTTCGAACACGGAACGTTCGACCTCGTGAAGATCGCGGGGACCACGATCGGACGCGCGAGCTACGAACCCGGGTGGGTGTGGTCCGAGCACATCGGCTCGGCGACCGGTGCGTCGCTGTGCGAGGTGGAGCACCTCGGGCTCGTGGTGTCCGGTCGGGCCGCGGTGAAGATGGCCGACGGCACCGAGACCGTCCTCGAGCCCGGCGACCTGTTCCACATCGGTCCGGGCCACGACTCGTGGGTCGTGGGTGACGAACCCTACGTGTCGCTCCACCTGCTCGGCGCGGGCGAGTACGCCGCGAGCGACTGAGCCGGCGGAGGGCCTCCGGCTCGGCCGGACAGGCGATGGTCTCGCGGGACATCGGGGCGCGTACGGCAGAAAGCCAGTTGACAGCCGTATGAAAGCCGTACAAACTACAGCTCTACGGGCAAGGGGTGCGCGGAAGGAGCGGAGCGCATGGCGATGAAGAAGGTGACGGTGAACCTCTCGGACGAGACCATCGAGGATCTAAAGGAGGTCGCCGAGAAGCGAGGGATCACGCTCACGGAGGCGATCCGGAAGGCGATCGCCACGGAGAAGTTCGTGCAGGACGAACGCGACGAGGGCGGGAAGATCCTGATCGAGAAGCCGGGCGGCCGCGTCCGCGAGGTCGAGTTCCGCTGAGCGGACAAAGCCGCCGGTGAGCGACGCAGAGCCCGCCCCCGACGGGACACCCGAGGACGAGGAGGTCCTCGATCTCGCTGCGGAGGAACCGACGCCACCACCCGGTCCCGCTCCGAGACCAGAGGTCGGGGCGATCTGGAATCCCGAACCCGCCCGCGAGCGCATCCGGGGGGCGATCGCGGTCGGATTGGTCGTTCTGCTCGCACTGATCGCCGTGGGGTCCGTCGTCCTGCTGGCGACCGATGCGCTCTCGCTCGATGAGGTCGAGGGGTTGCTCACCGCGCTGTTCGCTCCCCTCCTCGCCCTCGCCGGCACGGCCCTCGGGTTCTACTTCGGCGGACAACGACGGGGTTGAGTCCAGGTCTGCTCGGCGACCGCGTACGCGGTCGGATCAGACGCCCGCGCGATCGCGCTCCAGGAACTCGTCGGGGATCGCGTCCGGGATGAAGAGCCTCGGCGTCCTCCGGCGACGGGCGGCCGCGCTGACCCCGATGACAGCACCGAGCGCGACGACGGTCGCGAAGGCCACCACGGCCCAGCCGGGGACGATCGGACGGGCAGAGGCCGCCGCCGTGCCGAGGCGCGTGGCATCGAACGCACCGGCTCGACCCGACGCCTGTTGCAGGCGAGCGTGCACCCGGGGGTTCGCTCGGCGGCCGCGAGCTCGTGCTCGAGCCCCTCTGCCTTCGCCCTGGAGATGGCCGACCCTCTGCGAGAGCCCGCGCACCTGCCACTTCCGGTCGCGTGCGAGCGCGAACAGCCGAGCCTCGGTGGGCGTCTGCATGCACCGTGACCCAACCCTGGACGTAATCCCCGAACCCCGAGAACGTGCACGGGTCATCACAGACCAGGACCTCGTACTCCCCCGACGGTACGGACGGGATCGGTGAAGTGTGCCCTGACGGTCGCGGACCTCTTCGACGTCCAGTGAACCGGGAACGGCGCGAGCCTGATCGCGTCGGCAGGAAGCGCTCGTGCCCTCGAGGAAGCCCTCACCTGGGCTCAACCACGCGTAGTACGTGCTGTCCGCGAGCCGTCTCGCGACGATGCGGGTTCGGGGTGGTCCAGATGCCGGCGTAGGCGACGATCCTCTGTCCGACCGCCATCACCGCCCAGGTCCCGAGGCCACGCCCGCCGGCGGTTCCGGAGGAGGGGTCACTCCGGAAATCCAGCCAGTTCCCTCCCGCGTTCGCGGGCAGGGCGGGCAGCAACATGGTCGCGACGATGACCAGGGCGATCGGCAACGAGCGGCGCACGGCACACCTCCACGGTGAGGGCCTTCACCGGACCCGACCCGACCGATCGGCCCGAAGTTCCCGCGATCTCAGCCCGCGGCTTCGGCGGCCGCCCCAGGAGGCGGTTCGAAGGTGCGGGTGAACCGCTCGGGCGACTCGCCGCGCTGGTCGATCATCTCGGGGTCGAGCTGCCCGAGGAACCGTCCGGCCTCGGCCAGGTACTCGATCCGCTCCGGATCGAACCCCATCATCGTGGCGGTCACCGCGTCGGTAGCCACGGGGTCGTCGCCGAACACGAGCACGCCGGCCTCGACCGGGGTACCCGAGATCGGCCCGTTGCCCTCCATCCCCACGATCCCGTCGACGATGGCGTAGCGGGGCCGAACGGCGCCGGCGATGTCCAGGATCGACCGCTCGATCCCCTGCCAATGCAGGATGTTCTTCGGCCACCCGTACACGCGTCCCGGCAGCGTCCCGAACAGGTTCTTCAGCGACAGCGTGACGCCCGCCCAGTGGTGCGTCTTCATCTTCGGCATCGAGACGACCACGTCGGCGTCGTCGATCGTCGTCGGCAGCCACAGCTCGCCGAGCTCCGTGTAGCTCGAGTGCAGCCCGACGCGACGGATGGCATCGGCGTTCAGGTCGACGAACGGCGCGTCGAACGTCGCGCAGCGTCTCGGCCAGGCCCGAGCGCACGACCACGTCCTGCACATCCCGGCGGTGGCCCGGGCCCTCGGCCACGGTCACGTGGGCGGCGCCGAGCTGCCGCATCGCGAGCACCGTCGCGGCGACCAACCGGGGATCGGTGTTGATCGTCGTGGCGGGGTCGAACTCGACGAGGTTGGGCTTCAACACGACGCGCGCCCGGCGGACATCGGCGCCGACCGCACGCAGGCCGTCCGTCACGACCTCGGTGAGCGGGCCGTCGTAGCTCGCGGCCGACATCACCGCGACGTGAGCGCGCCCCGGCTCCGCGAACGCGTTCGGGTCCCAGGGGCGTCGGCGCGACTCGACGAGCCGGGCGACCCCGAGCGAACCCGCGACGATCGCCGCGCTTCCGACGACGGCGCCCTTCAGGAGCGTCCGTCGGTGGATCCGGTGGGGCTCGTGACGCTCGCTCATGTCGGCGCCAATCGTCCGAGGCCGTCGCCGGTGGCGATCGCCGCCCACGCGAGCGCGACCGCGTCGCCGACGAGCCCGGTCTCCGAGACGAGGACATCGAGCACCTCGGCGGCGTTCGCGGCATCGGCTCCTCGGCCGTGGAGCCGGAACGCCGCGAGCGTGGTCGCGACGCTCAGCCCGCCCGACGACTCGTCCCTCCAGAGACCGGCGAGGACGTCGAGGCCGCGAGACTCGAGGGCAGCGTCCTCCCCGCGCAGCGCGATCAGCGCGATCGCGGTGGTCTGGACGTACGGCGGGAGGTCCTCGTCCAGGACCGTCCGGTTCCCGTAGTTCCAACCGCCGCCCACGGCCTCCCGGTCGCGCAGGAGCGCGACCCCGTCGTCGATCGCGCCGGACCCCGGACGCAGCAGCCGGAGGGCCAGCAGCGCGCGAGCGGTGGGTTCGGTCCACGACGCGGTCCCGCGTGCCCAGGCCCACCCGATCGCATCGGCGTCGAGCGGGACCGCCTCCGAGGGCTCGACGCGCTCGGCGCGGGTCCGCTCGAGGTGATCGAGGGCCAGTTCGCGCTCGGGACCGGGCGGAAGCGCGAGCGCCGCGAGTCCCGTCGCGCTGTCGTTGCGGTAGGGGCCGACGTTCAGACCGAACGAGCCGTCCTCGGCCTGCGCGGAGGCCAGCCAGCCCCGAGCACCGTCGTCGTCCAGCGCGATCGCCGCCAGCGCCGTCGGCTCGGGCTCGGAAGGCTGCGCGGTCCGCACGCCGAAGCCGCCGTCCGCGTTGCGCAGCGCCTCGAGCAGGCCCGCCGCTCGGTCGAGCGTGGTGGTCACGTTGCGATTATCGGCGCGGTTCAGGCACGACTTGCGGCGGAGACGACCGGCTTCCGAGGAAGTGTCAGACCCCGGGTCTACGATCGACCCATGGGACGCGTGATCGACCTTCGAGAATGGGTCGAGCGCCGTGAGCAGGACCCGTTCTCACGCCTGGTTCGGGCGATCGCACGCCTGGACGGGCTGCTCGCGGCCGGCTCGGGCCGGCTGGGCAGCCGCGTCGAGTCGGAGCTGCTCGCCATCACCGGAGCGGTCACCGCCGGGCTCGACGACGAGGCCGCCGAGCGCGCCGAGCGCCTCGCCGAGCGCCTCGAACACCCCTCGGCGCGCCGCTCGGGCTGATCGCACGAACGCCCGCCGCCGCATCTGGCGCGCGTAGGCCACCCTCCCTACACTTCGCGGGATGTTGTGCCCCCAGTGCGGGACGGAGAACCCCGAGCAGGCCAAGTTCTGCTTCGAATGCGCCAGCCCGCTGGCAGCCACAGCGGCCGAACCCGGGACCGAGCGCAAGGTCGTTTCGGTCCTGTTCTGTGACCTGGTCGGGTTCACGTCGCGCTCGGAGAGCGCCGATCCGGAGGACGTGCTCGCGACCGTGCGTCCGTACCACGCGCTGCTACGGGCCCAGATCGAGGGGTTCGGCGGGACGGTCGAGAAGTTCATCGGCGACGCGGTCATGGCCGTGTTCGGGGCGCCGGTCGCCCACGAGGACGACGCGGAACGTGCCGTGCGAGCCGGCCTCAAGATCCTCGAGAGCCTCGAGGACCTGAACGAGGAGCGCACCCTCGACCTCTCGGTGCGGATCGGGATCAACACGGGGGAGGCGATCGTCTCGCTCGGCGCTCGGCCCGAACAGGGTGAGGGCATCGTGACCGGGGACGTCGTCAACACCGCGGCTCGGATCCAGAGCGGCGCGCCCGTGGGCGGCGTCGCGGTCGGTGAGATCACGTATCAGTCGACCAAGGACGTCTTCGACTACGAGGCGCTCGAGGCGATCTCCGCCAAGGGGAAATCGGAGCCGGTATCAGCGTGGCGGGCGATGGCAGCGCGCGCCCGCTTCGGAACCGACATCACGCGTACCCACACGACCGCGCTGGTGGGCCGCGACGTGGAACGGTCACTGCTCAAGAACCTGTTCGAGCGGGCGGTCCGCGACCGTTCCTGTCAGCTCGTGACGATCGCGGGCGAACCGGGTGTCGGCAAGAGTCGGATGGTCGCGGAGCTCGCCTCGCACATCGACACCGAGCGCCCGGAGCTCATCACGTGGCGCCAGGGACGATGTCTCCCCTACGGGGACGGCATCACGTTCTGGGCGCTCGGGGAGATCGTGAAGGCGCACGCCGGGATCCTCGAGTCCGACTCGGTCGGGGACGTGGGCGAGAAGCTCGATCGGACGCTGCGCGCGACGGTCCTCGAGACCGGCGAGCAGGAATGGCTCCACGCACGGCTGGCACCGCTCGTGGGCGCTGAGACCTCGGGACCGGCCGAGCAGGAGGAGTCGTTCACGGCGTGGCGCCGGTTCCTCGAGGCCATCGCCGGATCCGATCGCCGTGATCTACGTCTTCGAGGATCTCCATTGGGCGGATCCGGCGATGCTCGCGTTCATCGAGCACCTGGCCGATTGGTCCGAGGGCGTCCCGATGTTGCTCGTGGGGACCGCTCGTCCCGAGCTCTCGGAGCGGCATCCCAACTGGGGAGCGGGACTCCGCAACGCGTCGACGATGAACCTCGCGCCGCTCTCCGAAGAGGAGACCGCCCGGCTTATCGGCGAGCTCCTCGGCCAGGTGGCACTTCCGGCCGAGGTGCAAGCGCCGATCCTCGAGCGCGCGGGCGGCAACCCGCTCTATGCCGAGGAGTTCGTCCGGATGCTGAAGGACCGCGAGTTGCTCGTGCAACGAGGGCGGACGTGGGAGCTCGTCGCCGGAGCCGACATCCCCTTCCCCGAGGGAGTCCAGGGACTCATCGCCGCACGCCTGGACAGCCTGCCAGGCGAGCGCAAGGCGCTGCTCCAGGACGCCGCGGTCATCGGCAAGGTGTTCTGGGCCGGCGCGCTGGCCGCGATGAGCGACGTGGACGAGCGGTCGATCCGAGAAACCCTGCACGAGCTCTCCCGGAAGGAGCTCGTCCGTCCGTCCCGCCAATCGTCCATGGAGGGCGAGAGCGAGTACGGCTTCTGGCACATGTTGGTTCGCGACGTCGTCTACTCGCAGATCCCGCGAGCCGCACGAGCCGGGAAGCACGTCGCCGCCGCCGAGTGGCTCGAGGCGCAGGCCGGCGAGCGTGCCGAGGACCTCGCCGACGTGTTGGCACATCACTACGCGGAGGCGATCGAACTTGGGCGGATCGCAGGCACCGACACTGGGGACCTCAGGGATCGAGCCCTCCGCTTCATCATGCTCGCCGGCGAACGAGCATCTCACCTGGATCCGTCGATGGCGCAGGCGCTCTACGAGCAGGCGCTAGAGCTGGCTGCGGACGCGCACCCATCCCGACCCGAGATCCTCTTCGCGCTCGCCGAGATCCATTTCGTGGTGAACCGGTTCTCCCGGGCGAAGGAACTCCTGGAGGAGGCCATCGCCGGATTCCAGCACGGGGGACGAACAGCGCGCGCGGCCGAGGCCAAGCTCCTCCTCGTCCAGGTCCTTGGATACCTGGAGCGTTCCGGCGACCTCCTCGTCATCCTCGACCAGGCGATCGCGGAGCTCGAGGCGCTCCCGCCAGGGCAGGAACTCGTCCGGGCGTACGCGGCGCGCGCCAAGCTCATCTACGTCGCCGATGACGATGTGGGAACGATCGAGTGGGCCGACAAGTCGCTCGACCTCGCAGAGCGACACGGTCTTCCCCCCGAAATCGCAGCGCTCCGGGTCCGAGGGGCCTCTCGCTGGTTCACCGGCGATCCCGGCGGACTCGAGGACCTGCGCCTCAGCATCAGTCTGGCTCAGCAGCGCGGTCTCGTTCGAGAGGTGGCGATGGGCCACAACGAGCTCTCGAACGTCCTCGCGGTGTCGAGCGGGCCCGCGGAGGCGCTCCGCGTGCTCGAGGCCGGCGTCGACGTCGCACTTCGAAGCGGTCACCCCGTCGTCGCCATGGATCTCCAGACGTTCTCCCGACAGGAGTTCCTGTACGACCTCGGCCGCTGGGAGGAGCTTCTCTCCGAGTCGAGCGCGTTCGCGGCCCCGGACCGCGACGACGTCGCGATGCAGGCACGGATGACGTGTCGGATCATGATCTGCGACGCGGCGACGTGGCGCGGCGACCTCGGTGCGGCCGGACAGGCGGGAGATGGACTCTACGAGGCGCTGATCGAAGCAGCGGAGCCACAGTCAGTCCTTTCGGGCTCCGACGTCGTGGCACACTTGTCATTGGCAAGAGGGGATGTCGCTCGGGCGGCAGAACTCCTTCACGAGTTGGAGGCCTTCCCGAACATCCGAGACGCATGGAACTACGCGGCCTACCTTCCCGAGCTCGTTCGACTCGCACTCGATGCGATCGGGATCGACTTCGCGACGAAGCTCACGCAGGGCATCCCCGACTATCCGACCAAGCTCAACGACGTATCGTTCGCGATGGTCGAGGCCGAGCTGGCCGAGGCGCACGGAGAGCTCGAAAGCGCGGCGGACCTCTACGACTCGGCGGAGGAGGGCTGGCGAACGTTCTCCGTTCCCGAACGTGCTCAAGCGCTCCTCGGCAGAGGGCGGTGTCTGCTCGAGCTGGGCGATCCCGAAGGTGAATCCGTCCTGCGCGAGTCCCGCGAGGTGTTCGCCTCGCTGAAGGCGAACCGGTTCCTGCCCGAGGTCGACGGCCTACTCGAGCGCGCGCTCCGCCTCACCTCGTAGCGACGCGGGCAACCCCCCGCAGCGAGCGTCGCTCGAGGATGCGAACATACGTTCGTGTCGGGCGAGGCCACGATCCTGCATGCCGATGTCGACTCCTTCTATGCGTCCGTCGAGCAACGAGACGATCCCGCCCTGCGAGGCCGCCCGGTCATCGTCGGCGCCGGGGTCGTGCTCGCAGCCAGCTACGAGGCCAAGGCGTTCGGCGTCCGCACGCCGATGGGTGGAGCGCAGGCTCGGCGGTTGTGCCCGCAGGCCGTGGTCGTCCGACCTCGGATGTCCGCCTATAGCGAGGCGAGCAAGGCGCTGTTCGAGGTGTTCGACGACACGACGCCGTTCGTCGAGGGGTTGTCGATCGACGAGGCATTCCTCGACGTCGGTGGGTTGCGGCTGATCTCGGGCACGCCCACGGAGATCGCCGTGCGACTGCGCCGGGAGATCCTCGAACGGGTCGGCCTGCCCGTCAGCGTCGGCGTCGCCAGGACGAAGTTCCTCGCGAAGGTGGCCAGCGGGGTCGCGAAACCCGACGGCCTGTTGGTGGTGCCGGTCGACGGCGAGCTCGGGTTCCTGCATCCGCTCCCGATCGAGCGACTCTGGGGCGTGGGAGAGGTCACGGCGGCCAAGCTCCGCGACCAACGCATCACGACGGTCGGACAGGTCGCGCACACGGGCGAGGCCGCCCTGGTCCGGATGCTCGGGCGGGCGACCGGCCGGCACATCCACGCGCTCGCGAACAATCGTGATCCCCGGCCCGTCCACGTCGGCCGACGCATGCGATCGATGGGGTCCCAGCGCGCACTCGGCCGGAAACCTCGATCGGCCGAGCAACTCGATGCCGACCTCGTCGCCATCGTCGACCGGCTCTCGCGGAGACTTCGGAAGGCCCATCGCGTGTGCCGCACCGTCGTGCTCCGGCTCCGGTTCGACGACTTCTCCCGCGCGACGCGTTCGCACACGCTGCCGGAGGCAACGGCTCACACCGAGACGATCCTCGCCACCGCGAGGGGTCTGCTCGCCGTCGCGATGCCGATGATCCGGAGCCAGGGCATCACGCTCATCGGGGTGACCCTCGGCAACCTGTTCGACGATCGCGCGATCCAGCTCGCGTTGCCGTTCGACCGTCCGCTCGAGGCGCTCGACACCACGCTCGACGGCGTGCGCGAGCGGTTCGGATCGGCCTCGATCACGCGTGCCGTCCTGCTCGGCCGCGACGCGGGCATGTCGGTGCCGCTGCTCCCCGACTGAATCGCCCAACGCGCGTGAGGCCCTGCTCGGGAACCGGAGGGCCGGCAGCCCGGTCGGTAGGGATGGACCGGAAGGCTCCGGGAGGAGGCGCCTCCGGCGCACGCGCGCGCCCGTCCGCGCCCGCCGTGCGGCCGCGGGGCTACGCTGGGTGGCCGGCAGGCACGATGGGCGGACGGGAAAGGAACGGGTGAACGATCCGGACCCACGGACGCTCGCACGAGCGCGCGAGGGAGACCTCGGCGCGTTCGAGGACCTCGTGCGCCAGTACCAGGCGGACGTGTGGCGCTTCGCGTACCACTTCACCCGCGACCGGACGCTGGCCGACGACGTCACCCAGGACGCGTTCCTCCGGGCGTTCCGATTCCTCCGCGGGTTCCGTGGCGACTCGAAGTTCTCGAGCTGGCTGTTCCGGATCGCGCGCAACTGCGCGATGGACCAGATCCGGGCGCGCAACGTCCACGTCGAGCGCGTGACGCCGATCGCCGGGACGTACGCGGATCCGCAGGCCCGGATCGAGCTGCACGCCGCGCTCGATGCCGTCTCCGCCGAGCATCGCGAGCCGTTCCTGCTCGTCGAGGTCTTCGGGCTGTCGTACCAGGAGGCCGCCGACGTGCTCGGCGTCCGCGTCGGGACGATCAAGAGCCGGATGCACCGTGCCCGCCGGGCGATGATGGACGCGCTCGCGGTCGACGAGGAGGACGCCCGATGAACCACGAGCAGGCCGAGCGCCTCCTGTCCGCGCGGATCGACGGCGAACGCCTGTCACCGCGTGCGGAGACCGCGCTCGAACACCACCTCGCGTCCTGCGCGACCTGCGCCGCGTTCGAGCGCGGCGCGTACCGGTTGCGCGAGGCCGCCCGGTTCGAGGTCGCGCCCGCCGTCCCGGACCTCGTCGGCGACGTCATGTCGGCGGTCCGGGCCGAGCCCCGGCACGCGCGCCTCCGGGTCGTCCGGCCGGCACGGAGCCGGCGCGCCCTGCTTCCGCGCCTCGCTCCGGCGATCGCCGGCCTGGTCGTCGGCGCGATCGCCGGGAGCCTCGTCGTCGGCGGTCCGTGGCAGGAACGGCCGAGCGATGCCGCCCTCGCGGCGGCCGAGGTGACCGAGGGCGTGGCCTCCGCCGCCGTGGACCTGGACGCGTACCAGGCGACGTTCGCGATCACCGAACGCAATCTGTCGACGGATGTCACCCACCGCGAGCTCACGATGCGGGTGTGGTTCGAGGCGCCCGAGCGGTTCCGGCTGGACATCGTCGACGAGACCTCGTACCCGATCGAGACCACCCCGACCGACCTCCGGCTCGTCGTCGACGGATCGGATTGGTACGCGGCGGGTCCGGCGCCGTGTCCGACCTCCACGTGTCCCCTCCGCGAGTCGCTCGTGCACAACCGTCTCCCGTTCTCGACCTCGGCCGCGATCCCGACCGACCTCGTCCTGCCGCTGACGACGCTCGCCGACGCCGGCGGGGTGACGGTGCTCGGAAGGGGCGAGGTGCTCGGTCGTTCAGCCGTCCGGGTCGAGGTCCCGTTCGAGCGCGCAGCGCCGCTGTTCCCCTTCCTGGAGCTCGGGCTCGGCGACTGGCGGCCCTTCTTCCCTCGAGACCGGGTCCGGATCTGGCTCGACGAACGGAGCTGGTTCCCGCTGCGCTGGGACGTGTTCCCGGCGACGGGCACTGAACGCGACGACTGGGCGCTGCGGTTCGGGCTGCCCGAGGAGCCGTCGCGCGAGGCGGTGTTCTCGGTCGTGGCGGAGGAGGCGTCCATGACCCCGCCACGGCCGGGTGACTTCGACATCCCGTCGGGCGTGCGCGCGCGAGACGAGGGCGCCCGCGCGATCGAGCTCGCCGACGTGCGAGAGGAAGCCGGGTTCGACCCGGTGGCACCTGCCACGATCGGCGACCTGGAGCTGTACCGGGCCGTGCTCCCCGAGGGTGGCAGAGGCGGCACGCTCCTCGCGTACGCGGATGGACTGTCCTACGTCGCGCTCGGAGAGACGAGGGGATGGGGCGCCGAGGTGCCGTTCGGACCGGTCGGGCTCCAGGCCGAGGAGGTGGCGCTCGCCGGCGGGGGCGTCGCGTACTTCGAGCCTTCGACCGCGGACCACGGGCGCCGGATGTCGATCCACGCGATCGGCACCGACCTGTACCTCGAGACCAACCTGCCTCGCGCCGACCTCCTCGCCGCGGCGGCGGCGCTGCCGGTCGAGGGACTCCCGATGCCCGAGGCCTGGCGCGTGCGCGAGCTGGACGGCGCCACGGTCTCCCGCGTGAGCCTCGAGCAGGCTCGGGCGATGGTGGCGTTCGACGTCGAACTGCCGCGGGACCTGCCGTTCGGATTCGGGCTCGCGAGCGCGGAGCTCGTGGACACGGGGTCCGGTCTTGGGGTCACGTTGTTCCTCCGAAGCACGGATGCGGACCGCGGCATCGGGACGATCCGCCTCCACCTCGAGCCCGCCACGCAGCTCCCGCCCGCCACATCGGCCATGCAGGAGGCGGTCGAGTTGGGCGATGGGCGGGGCCGGTTCACGCTCGATCGATCGCAGCTCGAATGGGTGGCGGACGGCCTGTATCACTCGCTCGACGCGCCGGGACTGTCCCTCGGACAGCTCGCCGCGATCGCCGCGTCGATCGACTCCGATCCCGGCGAGGGACGATGAGGCGCCGGCGAGCCGCGGGTCTCGCGGCCGGCCTGATCGCCGGCCTCGCGCTCGGCGCGGTCCTCACCCTGACGATCCAGGGATGGGCTCGGCTGCCCGATCCTCCCTCACCCTCGGACGCCGCGGCGCCGCAGACCGAGCCCGAGGCGCCGGAGGCGTTCCTCGTCTGGACCTCGGGCGGCCTTCCCGACGGCTTCCGCCGCGACGTCCGGGAGCTGGCCGGCATCGAGCGAGCCGTCGTCGTGGCGAGCGACAACACGTGGCTCGACCGTTCCTGGTCGAAAGAGGGAGCGGTGGTCGACGACCCGCGACCGGGCTTCGCGGTCCCGCTCGAGGTCGCGGCGGCGCGCCCACACGAGCTCGCGCCGTTCCTCCCACCTGCCGATCGTGCGGTCCGGCTCGCGCTCTCGCAGGGCCAGGGGGTGCTCGGCGAGAGCAGCGCGCGGCTCCGCGGGCTCGGACCCGGCGCGGTCCTGCGCTTCGGCGACGTGCGGATCGAGGTGGCGGCGATCCTGTCCGACGAGCTCGTCGGTGCTCATGAGCTGCTCGTGTCTCGCCGGGTGGGTCGGTCGATCGGCGTGATCCACGACCGCTACGCGATCGTCCTGCCGGCAGGCAAGGCCACGGCCGATCGGATCGAGCGGATGATCCGGCCGATCCTCCCGGCCGGGACCGCGATGAAGGTCCGCGCCCCCGGCGATACCCCCTACTTCCGCCACGGCGACGCCGTGCTGCCACCGGTGCGGATCAAGCTGCTGTTCGGTGAGTTCCAGGCACGGCCTCGCCTCGGCGAACCGGGGTTCCTCACGCTCGATCCGGCGTGGGTGCGTCGGAACATCGACACGCAGCGCGTGCCGCTGCTGGGACGGGTCACGTGTCACGTCGCGCTGTTCCCACAGATCCGAGGCGTGGTCCGCGACCTGATCGACGCCGGCCTGCGGGACACGATCTCGAGCTTCTCGGGCTGCTACGCCCCTCGGCACATCAACGCCATCCCCTCGGCGGGTCTCTCACACCACTCGTGGGGGATCGCGCTCGACATCAACGTGCAGCAGGGCAACCTGTTCGGACAGCCGCCGCATCAGGACCCTCGCATGGTCGAGGTCTTCACCGACCGGGGCTTCGTGTGGGGCGGCATCTTCATCACACCGGACGGGATGCACTTCGAGTACCACCGGGAGCCGGTCGAAGCCTAGGTCGAACCCGAGCGGCCGCCCGAGTGCGTCCTCAGACGTGCGCGAAGGGAGCAGCGAGCATGCGCTGTCTGCACAGTGCTCGGAGGTCCGGCGGCCGGAGCCACCGGACGCCGAGCTGCCTCCCGCGGCAAGACGCGCGTGGGTTTCTGCTCCCTTCGCGGTCGCCCGAAGGCGACGATCCATCGTACGCCGCTGTCCGTGTCCGCGCGAACCGCTTGGAGTGCCCCCGGCCGTGATCTATGCCGGCGAAGTCTGTCGAGCGCCGAGCCGCGAACGGACGACGAGCCATCCGAGGATCGCGGCGGCCACGACGACGGCGGTGACCCCGGCGGTGACCCGCGTGCGCGGATGTGCGGCCGTCTTCGCGATCCGGGTCCGGAGGCGAACGGGCCGGCGGAAGTCGCGCACGTCCCACTCCTGGGCCTCCGCCTCCTTACGGAGCTCGCGATCGGGATTCACGGCGACCGGATGTCCAACCACACGCAGCATGGGCAGGTCGGTCGAGGAATCGCTGTACGCGTAGGACGCCCCGAGGTCGATGCCATGGTGCTCGGCGAGCTCCCGGATCGCCTCGGCCTTCGCTTCGCCGTAGCAGTAGAACTCGAGCTCGCCCGTGTAGCGACCGTCCACGATCCTCGCGCGGGTGGCGAGCACATCGGTGACCCCGAAATGACGGGCGAGCGGCCGGACGATCTCCTCGGGCGAGGAGCTCACAACGAACACCGCCCTGCCCTCCGAGCGGTGCATCGCCATGAGGTCGAGGGCCTCCTGGTAGACGAACGCCTCGATGACCTCGACGAGCACCTCGTGCACGAGGCGCTCGACCTCGGCTCGGTCCCAACCCTTCGTGAGCTGGAGCATGCCCTCCTTCAGCCGGTCCATCTTGCGCTCGTCCGCCCCGACCAGCGCGTAGACGAGCTGGGCGTAGGCGCTCCGGACCAGCTGGCCGCGAGTGACCATGCCCGCGCGGTACATCGGCCGGGACAGCGCGAGCGAGGACGACCGGGAGATGATCGTCTTGTCGAGGTCGAAGAACGCCGCTTCCATGACGCAGTCAATGGTAGAGGAGCCTGCCGACGACTCCGGCAGGCTCCTCTCGCCTTCGTGGACGGATCAGAAGGTCGCCGAGCCGGCGCACACCTCGCCTGTCGAAAGGTTGCGAGCGCGGCCGCGGAAGACGTCGCTTCCGGGTCCGTCGTTCTCGACGATCCTGACCTCGAACGAACCGCTCGGCCCGCGGGTCGTCCGGATCCGGTTGAACTCCAGGTCCCCGTCGTGGCGGATCTTCACTCGCCACCGGTCCCCGGTCACGTTCTGGTCGACCTCGAACTCGACCTCGAGCCCGCCGTCCTCAGGGGAGACCTTCAGCTTCCAGTCGCTCTGCCCGTCGCACGACCCTTCCCGGATCACATCGCGATCTCCCGCCGAGGCGATCTGGGCGGGCGCGACGAGGACGAGCGCGGCCATGAGTGCCACACCGATCATCCGCTTCATCGCTGACCTCCTTCGTCTTAAGCACATCAAGACTAAGAACGGCGGGACTAACGCCCGGTAAAGGCGCGCACCCACATCGGCAAAGGATCGGGCTCCCACCTACCCGGGGACCGACGAGTCTCCCGGCTATCCTCGGTGCCGGAGGCGTCAGGGCGCCTGGTGGGCCCCCCGGTCTTCAAAACCGGTGTGGGGGCGAAAGCTCCCAGGCGGGTTCGATTCCCGTCCGCCTCCGCCACCAGATCTCGAGCGAAGAACATGGGTCCGCCGGACGGACTCGCGTTTCGATGCTCCACTGAGACACCCCGTGGTGTCCCGTCCTCGAGGGCGACACGGTCGCTCAGGCCGTCACGGTTGGGGGTGCGTGAACCCCGCGAATCGTCCGAGGGAGACGACCGTCCCACCATCTCCCAGCGCGGCCGCCTTCTGCTGCAGCTGCTCGAGCGCCCGCTCGCTGGGCCGCCCATAGCACTCGATCGCGGTGAGCGTCACCAGATGCGCCAGCTTGCGGAACTCCGCGTTTCCGATGTCGAGGTGCAGCTCCAGGGATGCGGGATCGGGATGGACCGCGATGACGGTCATCTTCGATGCCGCTTCGTCGATGTAGAACCCGTACGAGACCAGTTGCGGCTCGCGCGCGTCGATGAGATCCACGAGCCGGCGGACCCCGGTTTTGAGCTCTTCCAGCGACCCCTCTCGGATCTCGGAACGGTCGATGTACACGATCGGCTCCGAAGCCTCGATCGTTGCGTTCCCAGCCATGCGACCAACCCCCTTTGACATCGGGCAGGGATCGCTCCCGGCCGTCGCTGGGAGCGTACGAACGTCGCGTGCCCGATGCACGCGACGGGGTTCGGCGTGCCCGGCTGCCGCGTCCCCGGTGCGGCCTGGTGCCGCCCCAATCAGTCGGTCGGCGGCGCGACCGGCGTTCGGCGCGGGAACGGCTGCGCGTTCTCGGGCGCGACGATCTCTGCCGTCGAGCCGAGATCCGTGTAGGCGACGGTGTAGGTCCATACCGAACCACCGCCGCCCCAGTCCGCCCGGACTTCGCCGATGAGGCCGTCGGCGCCGACCGTGATCGCGACCTCGATCGGCGCCTCCGGGTCCGCGGCCGCGTCATGCGCCACGTACCCGAACGGGAACACGCGGATGTGCTCGCCCTCCTTGAACCCAGCCTCGGTCGCGATCAGCCCCGCGGCGACCGTGCCGCTGTACACGGTCGAACCATCGTCCAGCCGCCGGGTGGTCAGGTCGGTCATGGCCGTGGTGATCCTGCTCAGGGTCTCCCCGCCGATGTCCGCCCGCGTAGCGGCGAGGACCTCGGCCGGGGTCGTCCCGCTCTCGGGGTCGATGCTGTCGGGACTCCCGAGCTCGATCCAGCCACCTTCGTCGTCGTGTCCATACAGCATGTCGTCGACGACCAGCAGCTCACGGTCACGGTGTCCCTCGGCAAGTGACACATCCCCGCCGTTCCAGCGGACGGTCAACCCTGCCCACTCCTGGCCGTCGTGCGTGATCAGCATCGTCGCCGTGCCGGAGAAGCTGGCCAACTCCGCGGTCGCGGCGGCGGCCTTGTTCACCGCCGCGGAAGCGCTGTCTACGCCGCCACCACCGGGCAGTCCGATCGTCAGGAACGCGCCGACGAGGGCCATCGCAGCCAGGGCCGCCCCCGCCACCTGCAGACCCAGTCGGAGACGGAGTGCCGGCCGCCGTTCGTCCCAAGGTGCGGTGCGCGCGTCGTGCGGGTCGGGGGCCGATGTGACGATCCGCGCGCGCACGGCATCGGCCGCCGGACGGCCCGGTCGAAGCCGGGCTCAGAGCGCGGGTTGGCGCGCCGAAGCGTTTCGAACGTGTCCGAAGTCATGGTCGTCCTCCTTCTCGACCGGCGTGCGGCCGTTGCGTGCTCCCGCTTCGTGATGCGACGACCGGACCCGAGGGCTCCGGGCGAGCACCGATCCGTCGTCGTGTCCGACCCGCCGCAGCTCCTCGAACACCACTCGGAAGCGGAACCGCGCTCGGTGCAGACGTCCGCGCGCGGTCACGGTCAGGCAGCCGAGCACCGCTCCGATCTCGGCGGGCGTGAGACGCTCCCACTCGGCGAGGAGCAGGACCTCGCGGTCCCCCGGCCGGAGACGACGCAGCGCCTCGTGCACTACCCAGTCGTTCGAGCCGGTCGGGAACATCTCGACGGCATCCGTTCGTTCACGCGACAACCGTTCGCGCAACGCGAGACGCCGGCGTCGCGACCGGCGCTGATTCGCGATCACCCGGCGCCCCGTCGCGTAGAGCCACACGCGCGCCGCGTTGCCTTCGGGCACGTCCTCGAGCCGGCGCCATGCGGTGAGGAATACCTCGGCGACGGCGTCGTCCGCCTCGCTCGAGGACCCCGATCGCCAGCCGCAGTAGGCGACGATGTCCGGGCTGTACGTCCGGAAGAGCGCATCGAAGCGCTGCGTCCGCTCGACATGCGCCTCGTCCATCGATCCACGCCCCAGCCGTCTCACGTCCGTATCAGGCATCCAACCCTCATGTGTCCGGACCCGTCGATCCCGTTCGAGCCCGGTTCCCACGGTTCAGACATGACGACCGCGCCGACGATGCGACCCACGGGTCCGTTCACGGGCGGTCGACCGGGGTCCGCCTCACCCGTCGAGCAGGTCGAGGATCTCCCAGGCCTCGACCGGCCGGGCGGCTCCCTTGAGCGTCAGCGGCTCTCGCTGCTGCGCCCGGACGCGATCCTTGATCAGCGAGTAGGTCCGGAACCCCACCAGGATCGTGCCGGGCTCGGCTGCCGTCTGGAACCGCGCCGCGACGTTGACGGCGAAGCCGACGGCCTTGTAGGCGCGGAGGACGTCGCTGCCGAACATCCCCACCGTGCAACTGCCCGTGTTCACGCCGACCCGGACCCGAAGGTCGGCCGGGATCCCACGGCCTCGGATCGCTGCCGTCAACTCCTCGGCCCGAGCCTTCATCCCGAACGCCGCCTGGACGGCCGACCAGGCCTGGACGGGCTCCTCCTCCTCGGTCGGGGCCCCGAAGATGACCATCAGGCCATCTCCGATGTAGTTGTCCAGCGTGCCTCGATGGGAGACGGCGACGGCGGTCATCTCCCGCAGGTACTCGTTCAGCACCTCGGAGAGCTCCTCGGGCTCCAGGGTCTCGGACAGGTCGGTGAACCCGACCATGTCCGCGAACAGCAGGGTCAGCCTCCGCCGTTCGAATCCGTCGGACGAGGACAGCTGTCCGGCCAGCAGGCCCTCGGCGACCTGATGTGGGAGGAACCGCTTCAGCTCGCCGGTCCGGACGAGCTCGGCCATCTGCTCCTCCACGCGCGCCTCGAGCTGCCGGTTGAGCCGGGCCACCTCCTCGAAGTGCTGCCTCTCCAGATCGTGGAGGCGCTTCTTGGTCAGACCGGCGTTGACCCTCGCGGTGAGCAGCACGGGGTCGATCGGCTTCGAGAGGTAGTCGTCCGCCCCGAGCTCGATGCAGCGGACCGCGCTGTCGACGTCGTCGACCGACGTGACCATGACGACGGGGATATGACGCAGGTTCGGATCGCCCTTGAGTCGCTCCAGCACGTCGTAGCCGTTCATCTGCGGCATCAACACGTCGAGCAGCACGACGTCGAAGCTCTGGAGCGCGCGAGCTCGAGCGCTTCGGGACCGTCCTCGGCGGTCGTCACCTGATGACCGTGCCGCTCGAGGCCGCCGGTGAGCATCAGGCGGGTCACCGGGTCGTCGTCGACCACCAGCACCGATGCCTGCTCGTTCACGCTCGGAGTTCCTCACGGATCATCGCCAGCTCGTCCGTGACGCGGCCGAGCTCCCCCGAGATCCGAGCGACGAGGTCGGTCCTCCCGTCGAGCGAACCGGACTTCGCCGCGCCCTCGAGCTCGCGACAGAGCTCGGCGAGCCGGACGGCCCCGAACGTTGCCGCGTTCGTCTTGAGCGTGTGCGCCTCCCGCGTGACACCCTCCACGTCATCCCGCTCCACGTCGGCGGTCAGGGCGGCCATCCGGTCGGCTGCGCCACCGAGGAACGTCTCGATCAGCTCCTCCACGGATCCACGTCCACGGTCACCGAGCGAGGAGACCAGCCGGTGGATCACGTCGAGGTCCACCGACGCGCTCGGCGGCGAAGCATCCGGCCGACGCGCGACGCGGGTCAGGGCTTCCGAGAGTTCCTCGATGTGGATCGGCTTCGTGATGTAGTCGTCCATGCCAGCCTGGATGCACAGCTCGCGCTCCCCCTGCAGGGCGTTCGCGGTGACCGCGACGATGTGCGGTCGCCGATCCCTCGGCCACCGCTGGTGGATGCGCCGAGTGGCCTCGAGCCCGTCCATCTCGGGCATCTCCACGTCCATGAGCACCGTGTCGTACGGTTGGCGCTCCAGGGCCTCCAGGGCCTCCACCCCGTTGGCGGCCACGTCGGCGCGGTAGCCGATCTTCTGCAGCATGAGCAGGGCGAGCTGCTGGTTCACGGCGTTGTCCTCGACGACGAGGATCCGAAGCGGCAGCTGTTGCGCGGGTCGATCGTCCGATGCGGTCTCCGCCGAAGGCTCGTCCAGTTCGAGCTCCCCGCCGAACACGACCATCAGGGCGTCGTGGAGCTGCGAGGGTTTGATCGGCTTCGTGAGGTAGGCCGCGAACGCCACCGGTGTCTTCTCGACACGCCCGAGCGAGGTCAGCATCACGAGCGGAAGCGCGTCTGCGTCGCGATATCGACGGATCTCGCCGGCCAGGGTGATGCCGTCCATATCCGGCATCTGCATGTCCAAGATCGCGACGTCGAACGGGTCGCCCCGACGGATCCACTCGAGGGCGGCCGCGGGCGCTTCGGTCTCGGAGGCGAGCATGCCCCACGACTCGGTCTGCCTGATCAGGATGTGACGGTTCGTCGCGTTGTCGTCCACGACCAACACTCGCCTGCCGGCGAGCTGCGAGGGCCCAGACCGCTCGAACGCTCGCGCGAGCGCGGGGGCGGACTCGGCCTCGAGGGTGAAGTGGAAGGTCGACCCGCTTCCCTCGTCGCTCTCGACCCACATCGTCCCGCCCATCAGGTCGACGAGCCGCCTGCTGATCGCCAACCCGAGACCGGTCCCCCCGTAGCGTCGGGTCGTCGAGGGATCCACCTGGCTGAACGACTCGAACAGGCGATCCAAGCGATCGTCGGGGATGCCGATGCCGGTGTCCCGCACCGCGACGTGCAGACGGTGACGGTCGCTCGAGTGGAGACGCTCGGCGGCCACGGTGACGACGACCTCGCCGCGTTCGGTGAACTTCACCGCGTTGTTCAACAGGTTGATCAGGATCTGCCGCAGGCGGGTCACGTCGCCGACGATGGCCCTCGGGGCGTCGGGATCGAGGTCGTAGGCGATGTCGAGGCCCTTCCGGAGAGCCCCGGCGGCCGCGAGCTCGAGGGCGGACTCCACGCACTCCCGTAGATCGAACGGCGCGCTGTCCAGGTCGAGCCTTCCCGCCTCGATCTTCGAGAAGTCGAGGATGTCGTTGATGACGCCGAGGAGCGCATCGCCGCTGCTGCGGGTCACCTCCGCGTAGTTCCGCTGCTCGGCCGAGAGCTCCGTGTCCAGGAGGAGCCCCGTCATGCCGAGTACTGCGTTGAGCGGCGTTCGGATCTCGTGGCTCATCATCGCGAGGAACGCGCTCTTGGCCTCCGTCGCGGCCTCGGCGTCCCTCCGCGCTCGTTGGAGCTCGGTGACGTCGTGGTACATGGCGTACAGGCCCGCTGGCTCCCCCGACACGATGACCGGAGCGCCGAACACCTCCACGTCGATCAGCGTTCCGTCCTTGTGCGTCCGGTGGGTGATGCGATGCACGAAATCTCCGCCGATGCCACGGTCGGTGTCCGCCTGGGCTTCGACGCGGACCTCGTCGCTCGTAGCCACCAGATCGTCGATGCGACTGCCGATCGCCTCCTCGGCGCTGAAGCCGAACAAGCGCTCAGCCGTGGGGTTCCACGACGTGACCGTCCCATCGGGGTCCAGCAGCGCGATCGCCACGGGGCTCGACTCGACGAGCGCCTCGTAGTAGCGCTTCTGGCTCTGGATCTCCGTGACGTCGTGGTAGATGACCACGAACCCGACGCGCTCCTCGCTCACGACGACGGGTTCGGAGAACATCTGCACGTCCACGAGCGAACCGTCCTTGCGGGTGCGCCTCGCCGACGCCTGGATCCGCTCCCCGCGCGCTGCCCGCTCGCTGTAGCCGAGGGCTTCCTGGTGCAGATCCCGCCGGGTCGCCACGAGATCGTCGAGATGCTTGCCGACGGCCTCGTCTGCCACGTGGCCGAAGATCGTCTCGGCGCCCGGGTTCCACGAGACGATCTTCGACTCGAGGTCGGTGACGATGATCGCGGCCGGGCTGAGCTCGAGGAGCGATTGGAAATACCGTCTCTGCTCCTGCAGCTCGCTGATGTCGTGGTAGAAGACGTGCTTCGCGACGGGCTCCCCGCCGATGGTGACCGGGCCTCCCACGACGTCGACGTCGACGAGCGATCCATCCTTCCTGGTGCGTTGCGTGACCCGGTGGGCCGTTCCCGCATCCATCGATGTCCGGCTGAGCTCGCGGCCTTCTGCGTAGAGGTCGGGGCGCCGGGCAACCAGTTCGTCGATGTCCCTTCCGACGGCATCTCCGGCTGTGTAGCCGAACAGCCGCTCGGCCGCCGGGTTCCAGGAGGTCACGACGTCGTCCAGGTCGGTGGTCACGATCGCTTGCGGGCTCACCTCCAACAGGGCTTCGAAGAAGCGGCGTTGACGGTTCGGCTCCGTGATGTCGTGGTAGATCGCGAACGTCCCAAGGGGCTCGCCGTCCGCGTCCAAGGGCGCGGCGGAAAGCTGGACGTCGACGATGCTCCCGTCACTCCGAGTGCGCCGGGTGATGCTCTGGATGTGTTCGCTCGCCGCTACACGCTGCCGGTATCCCTCGGCCTCCGCACGCAGGTCCTGGGTGTTCGCGACGAGATCGTCGAGGTCCCGGCCCATCGCCTCTTCGGCCATGTACCCGAAGAGCCGCTGTGCGGCCGGGTTCCACGAGGCGACCCGGTTCTCCAGGTCGGTGACGACGATCGCCGCAGGGCTGATCTCGAGCACCGGCGCGAACCGCTTCGTCTGCCGGCGAAGCTCCTTCTCGACCGCAGACCGTTTCGGCTTCTTCTTGCGCTTGCGCTTCCCGCCCATGCCTCCCTCCCCGGCACATCCTCTTGCCCGGGACCGGATGTTGTCCAGGCAGGGAGGGATCGGCTCGGTCAGGTGGAAAGCACGTGCTCGACCTCGGTGAGCTCCCGGAGCTGCTGGGCGAGGCGTTCCTCGAGTCGCTCCCGATGGAGCTCGATGTACCGGTGCACGACGGCGGGGTCCTCCGTCCCCAGGACCGCGAGGATCTCCTCGGTCGGCATCTGGTGACGTCGGAGCGCCCGAGCGATCGCGAGGCACCCGGTCGAGGGGGATCCCTCCTCGACCGGGTGCACGGCTCCGAGCGATCGCTCGTTCGCATCCAGGTAGCTCAGCGCGTGCGACACGGCCGCCTCCTCAGACGCGCCGTCGGTAGCGGCCGATCGCGAGCGGCGCGAACACCGCCGTGATGATGGCCATCGAAACGACCGATTGCACCAGCGGATCCGCGACCGGGCCTCCGAGCATCATCCCGCGCGCCGCGTCGATCACCGCGGTGATCGGGTTGGCCTCGACGATGGGCTGCAGCCACCCGGGCATCGTGTCGACAGGCACGAACGCCGAGCTCGCGAACGTGAGGGGCAGGATGATCATGAACCCCCACGTGTTCACCGACTCGGTCGTCCGCGCCGTCACGCCGATGAACGCCATCGGCCAGCACATCGTCACTCCGAAGGCGGTGAGCAGGAGGAACGCACCGACCGCGCCGGCGGCTCCGCCGCCGAATCGGAACCCGAGCAGGACCGAGACCCCGGTGATGATCGTGATGCTCCAGACGATCCGGACGACGTCGGCGAGGATCCGTCCACCGATCACCGCGGAGCGAGCGATCGGCAACGAGCGGAACCGGTCGATCACCCCGCGTTGGAAGTCCACGTTCAGCGCGAGGGCGGTCGTGAACGGCAGGAACGCGACGGACTGCACGAGGATCCCTGGGAGCGCGAACTGCAGGTACTCCGAGCTCGAGCCGGCGATCGCTCCCCCGAACACGTAGACGAACAGGACCAGGAACATGATCGGCTGGATCGACATCTCCACCAGCTGCTCGGGGGTTGCCTTGATGTGCAGCAGGTTGCGCCGCGCGATCGTGAACGTGTTGGACACGACGCCTGCGCGGCCCTGGACGAGCGTTGCGACGCTCATGTCGTCCTCCCTTCGGACGTCGGTGCGGACGCCGGGTCGCCGTCGAGGTCGTCCTCGTCGCTCTCCGCGAGGTGTCCCGTGATCGCCAGGAACACCTCGTCGAGGCTCGGACGGCGCAGCGACAGGTCGTCCACGGTGATGCCCGCGTCGTCGAGGCGACGGACGACCTGCCCGAGGGCCGACCGATCGGAGATCGAGACCGTCACGAGCTGACCGTCGTTGTGTGTCCCCTCGCCGGGGGCGGCGAACTCGCCCACGATCTTCTCGGTGGCCTCGAGGTCGGTGAGGTCCGCGGGCCGAGCTTCCAGCACCTGTCCCGCGATGCGGGTCTTCAACTGCTGCGGGGTCCCCGCCGCGATCACGCGACCGTGGTCGATCACGACGATCTCGTCGGCGAGCCGGTCGGCCTCCTCCAGGTACTGGGTAGTGAGCAGCACGGTCGTGCCCTCTGCCACGAGCTTGCGGATGATGACCCAGAGCTCGAGCCGGCTCCGGACGTCCAGTCCCGTGGTCGGCTCGTCCAGGTAGAGGAAGCGCGGACGGCCGACGAGGCTCGCGGCCAGGTCGAGCCGCCGGCGCATGCCTCCCGAGTACGTCTTCGCGAGCTTGGTGGCCGCGTCGGACAGGTCGAAGGTCTCGAGCAGCTCGGCTGCCCGGGCTCGGGCGTCGGCGGGGCGGATCCCGAGGAGGCGACCGATCATGTAGAGGTTCTCCTGGCCGGTGAGGAGCTCGTCCACGGCGGCGAACTGCCCCGTGAGGCCGATCAGGCGACGCACGTCGCGGGGCTGCCGCTCCACGTCGAACCCGCCGACGGACGCCCGGCCCGCGTCGGGTCGCAGCAGCGTCGACAGGACACGGATCGCCGTCGTCTTGCCGGCGCCGTTCGGGCCGAGCAGACCGAACACGGTCCCCTCGCGCGCCACCATGTCGATGCCGTCGAGCGCCCGGACCTTCCCGAACGACTTGACGAGACCTTCGGCCTCGATCGCGGATGTCGTCATCGATCCACCTCCCTCGCCTGCGGGGCACGGCCCCGGGAACCTCCGAGATCACCTGATACGACCGACGTGTTCGGCAAGACTCATCGCTCCCCTCTTCGATGCGACGGGCGGCTCGATCCGCGTGACACATCTCAACGCCCGGATCGGGTCCATCATGCCCCGCAGAAGTGGCCAACCTCTGGCCGGTTTCCGTGAGACCCTGACGTCATGCGCGCCGACCGGCTCGTCGCGGCTCTGCTCTTCCTGCAGGCTCGGGGACGGGTCACGGCCTCCGAGCTCGCAGACGAGCTCGAGATCTCGGAACGCACGGCCCGGCGCGACCTCGAGGCGCTCGCGATGGCCGGCATCCCCGTGTACTCGCAGCCCGGACGGGGCGGTGGCTGGTCGCTCCTCGGCGGGGCGCGCACCGACCTGAGCGGGCTGACCGCGGCCGAGGCTCGCACGCTGTTCCTGGTGGCGGGGCCGTCGGCCGCGGCCACCCCGCAGATCAAGGCCGCGCTGCGCAAGCTCGTCCGCGCGCTCCCGGAGCCCTTCCGCGCCGAGGCGGAGGCGGCCGCGTCGGCCGTGGTGCTCGATCCCACCAGCTGGGATCGAACGAGCTTCCCGCCGCCCGAGCATCTCGAGGACCTGCAGCGCGCGGTCGTGGACGGCGTGCAGGTCCGTCTGCGGTACGCCGGTCGCGACCGGCCCGAGAGCGAACGGATCGTGCATCCGCTCGGACTCGTGGCCAAGGGGTCGGTCTGGTACCTCGTGGCGGGGACCGACGCGGGTCAGCGCACGTTCCGCGTCAGCCGCGTCCGCTCGGTGGCCACCACCGACGATCCCGTCGACAGACCCGAGGGCTTCGACCTGGCCGAAACCTGGAGATCCATCGTGGCCGAGATCGACGAGCGGCGGGCGCCGTTCAAGGCCGTCGCCAGGACGGACCGCGAGATGGTCGGGTGGCTCCGATCGATCCTCGGCTCGCGGCTGTCCGTCGCCGACGAGTCGAAGAACGGAAGGATCGAGGTCGAGATCCGCAGCTGGTCGGCCCACTCGGTGGCGTCCGAGCTCGCGGCGTTCGGATCGCGCGTGGAGGTCGTTCGTCCCGCGGAGGTCCGCGAGGAGCTCGCCCGCATCGGCGCCGAGCTCACGCAGCGCTATGGAGCGCGGGGCACGCCGAAGGTGTCAGCCGGAACCCTCCGCTCAGAAGCTCGTGGGGGCCCCTAGTCGAAGAAACCGGCGAGCCCCTGGCCACCGTCGATCAGCCACTGGACCGGCGCGCGCTCGACGACCTCTCGCAGGATCGTCGCGACGATGGCGTTCAGCGACCCTCGCTGCTCGGCATCGTCGATCGCCTCGACGAGGCCGGCGCGGACGGCCCGCTCGATCGTCTCGTCGTCCCATCGGATCGGTCGCGTGGTCGAGGACGGCTCGAGCGAGAGCACGAGCTCCTCCCGCGACCCTCCGAGCTCGCACGCGGCGCCGTCGAGCCCATCGAGGACGATCCGTTGCAGCGTGGCGTCGAGACCTTGTCCCGGGAACGAGGGGCGAGGTTCGCACGGATCTCGCACGGCGAGCGCACCGGCGTCCACGGCACCGTTCGCGAGCTCGGCGACCACGAGCGCCGCGCCCGCGAGCAGAAGCGCGAGGAGAGCGGCGAGGCCCGTGGACGTGCTCTTCACGGCGCCAGCCGCCTTCGCAGCAGGAACGCCGCGGCCGCCGCGAGCATCGCGAGCGCGGCGCAGAACACGAACGAGCCTCGGAAGCCGCGGGTCACCGCCTCCTCGATCGCGAGCACGAGCTCGTCGTGCACATGCGAGACGGCGGGATCGGTCCTGGACCCGTGCTCCTCGAACGCCGCCGTGAAGTCGGGGATCTCGCTCTCCGAGGCCGCGGCGAGGACGTCGCGGATGTCGAGGGCGAGGGGGATCTTCGTGGTCGCCGGGATGCGGCCGTCGATCGCGACCGCGGTCCCGTTCAGCACGGCGACCTCGCTCGCTCGCATCAGGTCGCGCGCGAGGACCGGAGCGACCACGGCGAGCGCGACGACGAGACCGAGGTGGCGAGCGCCGACCGTGAGCGTGCCTAGGCGAGCGAGGTCCCGTCCTGCGCCGAGCACCGCGCTCGTGAGCCCCGGAACGCTCAGGCCGAGCCCGACCCCGCAGAGCGCGAACGACGCCATCGCGAAGCCGATGCCGCTCGACGGCAGGAGCGCCAGGCCCACCAGACCGGAGGCGAGCAGGACCCCGCCGCCGGCCGCGGCGTGCGGGAGCGAGAGCCGCGCGGCGAGCGGCCCGGCCAGCACCGTCGCCGCCGGGATCAGGCTCACGATAGCCGCGCCCTCGATCGGCGAGTAGCCGAACACGTTGATGACGAGCAACACGCCGAGGAACAGCGTCCCGGCGAGCGCTCCGAAGATCAATGCGAGACAGAGGTTCGCGGGTGCCGTCGGAAGCAGTGGCACCGCCGGCTCCTGTTCGGCCGCGCTGCGGAGACGGAGCCCGAAGGCCGCCAGGAACGCCGCGCCGGCGATGGGGGCCTGCACGACGAAGATCGCGGGCCAGTCGAATACCTGCGTGAGCGCGCCCCCGAGCGCCGGCCCGACGGCCGCGCCGATCGTCCCGGCGGCGGTCCAGATCGCCACCCCGCGCGCCGTCGATCCGGCGAGCCGAACCAACACCAGGAGCGAGGCCGCGAGCAGGAGCGCACCACCGAGGCCCTGAACCGAGCGCGCGGCGACGAGGACGCCGAGCGATCCGGCGACCGCGCAGACGATCGAGGCCGCGAGGAACACGAGCGCACCGGCGGCGAGCATCGCGTCGGCGGGCACGCGGCGCACGACCAGGAGCAGGGCGAGCGCGCAGACGGCGACGACGACGTTGTAGGACGTGATCACCCACGCGACGCCCTCGATCGTCGTGGAGAACTCGGCGAAGATCTCGGGCAGCGCGAGGACGACGATCGACGAGTCGGCGAAGGCGACGGCGACGGCGAGCGCGACCGCCACGACGCGCACGGGAGACCGCGTTCCGCCCGGCGCGGCTGGCTCCATGGGCGCAGAGCCTAGAAGATGCCGGCGGCGCGCCGAGCGGAGAACCGGGCGCCTACACTCGAACCGTGGTCCAGATCGGGCGTTCGAACCGATGATGCGCAGGATCCTCGCGATCGTGGTGTGCATCGCGATCCCCGCCTCGATCCTGGAGGCTTCGGCGCGCGAGCCGTCGGAGGTCGGTTCGGTGAGCGCCGGTCCACGGGAAGGCGTCGAGGTGGGCACCCCGCCCTACGTGATCGGGGCCGCCGGCGACATCGCCTGCGCGTCCGAACCGAACGGCCCCGACCGGCCGCGAACATGCCAGCACGACGACACGTCGGATCTCGTCGTCGAGGGGAACCTCGACGAGGTCCTGGTGCTCGGGGACAACCAGTACGAGACCGGCTCGTTCGCCGACTACCGGGACTACTTCGACCCGACGTGGGGCCGAGCGTTCTCGAACATGTCGCCCGCGCCCGGCAACCACGAGTACGCGAACGACCCATCCTCCACGCCGCGGGGATACTTCCGCTACTTCGGCGCACGAGTACGAGGCCCGGATGGCCTCGGGTACTACGCGTTCGACCTGGGGGCCTGCCCGGAGGCCCCGTGCTGGCACCTGATCTCGCTGAACTCGGAGCTGTGCTTCTCGGCCGGCGGATGCGGACCGGCCTCGGACCCGCAGGATCCAGGACGGGGCAACCGGATGCACGCGTGGCTCGAACAGGACCTCGCCTCGCACCCCGACTCGGAATACCCGTGCACGCTCGCCTACTGGCACCATCCGCTCTTCTCGTTCTCCTCGGCGAGCGGCCCGTCCGCGGCGGTGCGGCCGCTGTGGCGGCTCCTCGACGAAGCCGGCGCCGACGTCGTGCTGACGGGCCACTCGCACAACTACCAGCGGTGGCGTCCACAGGATCAGGCTGGGAACCACGATCGTGCCGGGATCCGCCAGTTCGTGGTGGGCACCGGTGGAGCCCGGCACTATCCCCTGCTTGCAGGGACGTGGCCCGAGAACCTCGTATCCGCGCAGGCTCGCGCGTTCGGGATCCTGCGGTTGACGCTCAAGGCGGAGAGCTATCGGTGGGCGTGGGTCTCCGCGGCCGGGCAGCCGGCGTTCGAGGACGCCTCGCAACGTCCGGTCCGGTGCGTCCGGACATCGTGACGCCCAGCCGTCGCGTTCACAGCTTGTAGCCGAACCGGCGGAGCAGATCCTTGCGCGCGGCCTCGTCGGCATCGGTCTCGACGCCGAGCGGTGAGGAACCGTCGATCACACCCAGGACGCCTCGGCCCTGCTCGGTCTGCCCGACCACGACCTCGAGCGGGTTGGCGGTCGCACAGTAGATCCGGCAGACCTCGGGGACGGTCTTGATCGCGTTCAGCACGCTGATCGGGAAGCCGTCCCGCAGCGCGATCACGAACACGTGGCCGGCCCCGATCGCTTGGGCGGCTTCCACGGCCACCGTCACCAGGTCCGCGTCGTTGCCGCTCCGGCGCACGAGGCACGGTCCGCTCGCCTCGTTGAACGCGATCCCGAACTTCATGCCGGGGGCGTGCACACACGCCTCGTGCAGGTCCTCGACCGTCTTGATGAAGTGGGATTGCCCGATGATCACGTTCAGGTCGTCCGGCTTGTCGATCCGGACGACGGAGATGTCCATGGGCGAACCTCCCGGCCTAACGTTCGACGTCGACCCTGGAGATGAGTCCCGCGAGCAGCGAGATGCGGGGAACGACGCTCGAGAGATCGAGCCACTCGTTCGGGCTGTGATCGTCGCCCCCGATCGGGCCGAGCCCGTCGAGCGTCGGGACGCCGGCCCCCGACGTCGTGTTCGCATCCGATGCCCCGCCGGTCGACGCGTCCTTCAGCTCGAAGCCCAGCTCGGCCGGCGACCTCGCTCGCGAGCGCCGCGAGCTTCGCGCCGCCCTCCCCCTTCTCCATGGGCCGGTGCCACGCGTGGCCTTCGATGCTCGCGGAGACGTCCGGCACCGTGTGCTCCTGCGCGATCGCTCGCACGGCCTCCTCGGCCTCTTTGAACGTGCGCTCCTCGGTCGAACGGACGTCGATGTCCAGGACGCAGCGCTCGGCGACGACGTTGGGCCGCGAGCCGCCCGATACGACGCCCACGTTGACCGTCACGCCGGGCCAGCGTCCGTTCAACGCGTGGAGCGCCTCCGTCTTGTGCGCGGCCTCCAGGATCGCGCTGCGTCCGCGCTCCGGTTCGACACCGGCGTGCGCCGCGCGTCCGACGATCTCGATCCGAAGATCCGCCACCCCCTTGCGCGCCGAGACGATGTCCCCGTTCTCTCGCGCCCCCTCGAGGACGAACGCGACGTCGGCCTCGGCGGCCTCGGCCAGGATCGCCTCGCGCGACCACAGCGAGCCGATCTCCTCGTCCGGGTTGCAGATGTAGGTGATGCGGCCGAACCTGTCGAAACCCGCGGCCTGCAAGACCTCGACGGCGAAGAACCCGGTGAGCAGGCCGCCCTTCATGTCGGAGGCGCCCGGGCCGCGCACCCGGTCGCCGTCGATCGTGAAGGGACGCTCCGCCACGGTTCCTGGATCGAACACCGTGTCCATGTGCCCGATCATCAGGACGCGCGGGCCGCCACCGCCGACGAGCCGTCCGATCACCAGGTCGCCGAGCTGCTGCTCGTCGTCCGCCGGCTCGTGGTGACGCCGTTCGACCTCCCATCCGCCGGCTTCGAACCTCGCCTGGCACAGGTCCGCGATCACGTTCACGCCCTCAGGCGTGAACGAGCCGCAGTCCACGTTCACCATCCGGCGGAGCGCATCGACGAAGTCGTCGTACCGGCCGGCAGCGATCGTCTCGAGGGCCTTCGCTTCCATCTCAGCGAAGCATAGGACTTCCGGCCTACGTGAAGTCCCGCGGAAGGGGGACGCGGGACTAGGGCTTCGGGGAACGCGACAAGGGCCAGGCGACCCCTAGGGCGCGGCCGTCGATCAGCCGATGATCGGATTGATGAGTGCTTGGCGTCCGTCGTCACGGGTCGGCCTGATCACGGCGCTGTTGCTGCTGCCGGCATTGATCGGCACGTTCATCGAACTGCCGACGCACCCGGCCAGCGCGGACGAACCTCCACCGAACATCGTCCTGATCCTCACCGACGACCAGCGCGCGGACACGCTCCAGTACATGCCGATCGTGCAGCGCACCCTCGGCAAGCACGGCGTGACGTTCACGAACGCCTACGTCTCGAACCCGGTCTGCTGTCCGAGCCGGGCGTCGATCATGACCGGGCTCTACTCCCACTCGACCGGCGTGTACACGAACAACTTCGCGGGCGGGTTCGCCGCGTTCGACGACAGCTCGACGATCGCGACGTGGCTGAACGACGCGGGGTACCACACCGGCCTGTTCGGGAAGTACCTGAACGGCTACGAAACCGAGTACATCCCGCCGGGGTGGGATCGGTGGTTCGCGACGCAGGGGAGCGCCGCCTACTACCGATACAGCGCGACGTCGGACGGTGCCGTCGTCGAGTTCGGCAACGAGCCCGCCGACTACGCCACCTCGGTGGTCGGCGGGGAGGCGATCTCGTTCATCCGCGAGACGCCCGCCGAACAACCGCTGTTCGCGTACGTCAGCGTTCCCGGCGCCGCACGATCCCTCGATCGCGGCGCCCGGCGACGAGCGAGCGTTCGCCAAGCTCGAGCCCTGGCGACCCTTGAGCTTCAACGAACGCGACGTCAGCGACAAGCCGCAGTACATCCGGGACAACCCGTGGCTCCAGGCCGACCGTCGTCGCGAGATCGACGTCGCTCGGATCCGGCAGATCCGCTCGCTCCTGGCGGTCGACCGGCTCGTCGGGGACATCGTCGACGTGTTGCGGGAGACCGGACGCCTCGAGAACTCGATCGTCGTCTTCACCTCGGACAACGGGGTGCTCTGGGGCGAGCACCGATGGGTCTCGAAGGACGTGCCGTACGAGGAGAGCATCGCGGTGCCGTTCATCGTCCGGTACGACGCGTTGATCCCGGCGCCCCGGAAGGACTCGAACCTCGTCATGAACATCGACCTCGCACCCACGTTCGCGTACGCGGCCGGCGCGGCGACCCCGGCCGTGGAAGGCGCGAGCTTCCTCCCGTTGCTGCTCGACTCGGCCGCCTCCTGGCGAAAGGGCTTCCTCCTGGAACACATGGCCTCGCACGGGGGGAACGCCGTCCCTTCGTTCTGCGGCTACCACACGAAGCGGTACGTGTTGGTCCGGTACAACGGGGACACGAGCGAGCTGTACGACCTGAAGGTCGATCCTTGGCAGCGCGACAACGTGATCGACGCGCCGGCCTACGCCCAGGTGGTGACGGCCTTGGACGACCGTCTCCGAGAGGCGTGTGATCCCCCGCCGCCCGGCATGACGCTCGACTGATCGGGCATCGTCCCCGGATCGCGGGCCCACCGACGGCGCCCGGGTAGCATCCGCGCGTGGCCTCGCGAGGTGACCTGAACGGCTGGTGGCGGTTCGGCCTCGTCGTGGTCGGCTTCCTCGCCCGGCTGCTGCTCCGGATCCGCGTGACCGGAGCGGAGCGCGTCCCGGCTCACGGTCCCGCGATCATCGCGGCCAACCACATCTCCATGCTCGACGGCGTCGTGCTCGCGCTCGTCACGAGCGAGCGGAGCCGTCGGATGACGCGGTTCCTGGTCGCGGCCGAGTTCTTCGAGCTGCCGAACGTCGCGTGGGCGCTTCGTCTGTACCGTCAGATCCCGCTGCGGCGCGGCCGGGCGGACAGCGGCGCCCTCGACGAGGCGATCGCGACGATCACCGACGGCGCGCTCGCGGGCATCTTCCCGGAGGGCACGGTGAACTCGGACCCCGCATCGGGCCCGCAGCGAGGCCGATCCGGCGTGAGCAGGATCGCGCTCGCGACGGGCGCACCCGTGATCCCCGTCGGGATATGGGGCACCCAGGGTCGGTGGCCGAAGACCGGCCTTCGGATCCGGCCGTTCGGGCGGACCCGGATCGGCGTCGCGTACGGCGAACCGATCGAGGTTCACGGTGAGGCCGATACGGCCGAGGACGTGCAGGTCTTCACCGATCTGGTGATGGCCGGGACCGCGAAGCAGGTCGCGGAGGCGAAGCTGCTGGCCGATCGCTGAACATCGGAGTTGGTTCAGAAGCCACCCCAGACGACCGCGTCCTGATCGAGGCCGTCGTCCACCACCCCCACCCCGACGAACGACAGCTGCTTACGGTGGTAGGGGATCAACGCCCTGATCTCCTGGTCTTCCGGATCGCCTCCGAGGAACTGAACCTTGTAGCGAGGGTCACGCTGGAACACCCAGTTCAGCCCGTCGGACGACGTCCACACCGCGCCGTCCAGGTCGCCGGTGGCCGCGGTGTGCGTCCCGGCAGCGATGAAGTTGGAGCCCTGCCGCGAAACCGCGTACATCGCCTGGACCCCTTCGCCGATCAGCCACTCGCTCTCGAGGGGGGCCTGCGCCCACGACCCGCCGCCGTCATCGGACGTCCAGACGGCCGCGTCCGAGTCGCTCCCCACGAGATCGCATCGATCGAGTTCGTCTTCACACCCGACCGCGACGAGCGAAAGTCCGACCGTCCCACCCACTACACCCTTGATCAGCTGCGATCCGGGTTCATCGAACATCGCGGGATCAACGCGGGACCATTCGATCGCGTCCGACGATGTCCAGATCGCACCGTCGTACGTCCCGTCGGACGCAAAGTTGAAGCCGACCGCGAAGAGCCGTCCACCCACAGGCTGCACGGCCCAGATGTGCTGGCCGTCTACGCCCTGGAGATCCGGGTCGCCCACCGGCGTCCACTCCAGCCCGTCCGGCGAGGTCCATACGGCGGCGTCCTGGAGGGTCAGGTCGGGGGACGAACCGACCGCGCCGACGGCCACCAGCGTCGAACCGAAGACCGCGAAGTCCCGCACCATGCCCTCACCGAGCGTCGCGTCCGAGCGCGTCCATGTCTCGCCGGAGTCGTCCGAGACCCAAAGGGCGGCGTCATCCCCCTCCCAGCCACCCGCGATCACTCGGTCTCCGAATCCCGTCACCGCCAGCAAGCGCTGATCGTCGGGTCCCTCGAGCGACTCTGAGTCGGAGACACGCCACTTGGTCGTGTCCCTCGAGAACCACGCCTCGGCGTCGTCGGGTCCGTTCGCACCTACGACATGCCCGACCGCGACGAGTCCGTCCGGGATCGCGACGACGTCGGACATCACCTGGTCGCCGGCATCTGGAGCCGGATCCTTCAGCCAAAGCCAGGCCGGCTGCAGCCGCTGAGGCGGGAACTCGGCTCCCGTCCCATCCGTGGGTCCGGTCGTCTGTCCGTTCGTTGGCCCCGTCGGACCAGGCTCGCCACCAATGTTCGGGAGGACGAACGCCGCGACCACGAGTGCGGCGAGCGTCCCCACGACGAGCGTCGCCCACAGGACGCGTCGACGACCGGGAGGGCGACCGCCGGGGGCCTCGAGGACATCCGTGATGGGCTCTACCTCGGGCGGCGAGGCAATCAGTCGTACCGAAGCCAGAGCGACCGTAGGTGCTTCCTTTGCCCCGGCGAGCGAGGTCCGCGCGGCCTCGATCAACGAGCTGCACGTCGCGTACCGATCCTCCTTCGACTTCGACATCGCCCTCGCGATGACGCCGTCGATGCCGTCCTGCGCCTCGAGGAACCCTTCGAGCGTGGGGGGTTCGTCGTGGAGCTGGCGGTAGATCGTGGCGACCTCCGTGTCCCCCGGGAACGGGACGCGCCCCGACATGCACTGGAACAACACGCAGCCGAGCGAGTAGACGTCCGTTCGGCCGTCGATCGGCTCGCCCGAGATCTGCTCCGGCGCGACGTAGTCCACGGTCCCCACGAACTGGCCGGTCCGCGTCAGCCCGGAACCGGTGGTGCTGCGTTTCGAGATCCCGAAGTCCGCGAGATATGCGCGTTCGAGCCCACCGTGGTTCTCGACGAGCACGTTCGCGGGTTTCACGTCTCGATGCACGAGGCCCTGACCGTGCGCGGCGTCGAGCGCGGATGCGACCTGGGAAAGCAGCAGGATCACGCGCGAGATCTCGAGTGCTCCCTCGGAGCGCAGCAGACGCCCGAGATCGCTTCCGTCCACGTAGCGCATCGAGATGAACAGGTTGTCCTCGACCTCACCCGCGTCATAGACGGTGACGATGTTCGGGTGGTCCATCGCCGCGGCCATCCGTGACTCGCGGATGAAGCGCTCGCGGAACGCCTCGTCCTCGGCGAGGTGAGGCGCGAGCACCTTGAGTGCGACCTTCCGCCCGAGCCGCATGTGCTCGGCGAGGTAGACGACGCTGACGCCGCCTCGGCCGATGATCTCCTCGATCCGATGGCCGGCGAACTCCGTGCCGATCCGTGGATCCACCCTCGCCCCCGCGTCCGGAGCGATGGTTGTAGCACCTCGTTCCTGAGCGGAACAGACCTGGTCGAGAAGGGTTTGACCGCCTGGCATCGGGACCCCACGATGAACGCCCGTCGGCCGGAGCGGGAACGTGTTCGTAGGGAGGGAACCCGAGAGGTCAGCGCTCGCGAGCTTCCTCGACGGCGTCCGCGCCGGGCCGTGCGCGCTGTTGCTCGAGGGCGAACCGGGGATCGGCAAGTCGGTCCTTTGGACGCACGGCGTCGAGGAGGCTGGCCGCTCGGGCTGTCGGGTCCTCAGCTGCAGGCCGACCGGCCCGGATTCGGACCTGTCGTTCGTCGCACTCGGCGATCTGTTCGCGACCGCGGCCGAGGCGTTCATCGACGGGCTCCCCGACCCCCAGCGCGAAGCGCTCGAGGTTGCGCTCCTGCGACGGACCCCTGCGCGCGGGGCGCAGGAGCCTCGGGCCGCAGCCGTCGGCACACTCGGCCTCCTGAGCGCGATCGCTGCCGAAGCACCAACGATCGTGGCGATCGACGACGTGCAGTGGATCGATCCGGCGACCGAGCGAGTCCTCACGTTCGCTGCCCGGCGGCTGTCCGGCGACCGGGTCGGCTTCCTGCTCGGGAGACCCCCCACCGAAGAGCCACCACCCCTTGGGCTCGCCGATGCCCTTGGGGCCGAGCGACTCCACCGCGTCCAGGTGGGACCCCTGGACGCGCACGAGATCGGCGTCATCGTGCGGGAGCGGACGGGCCTCTCGCTCGCGAGGCCCGAGGTCTCGCGGCTGGCCGAACTCTCGGGCGGCAACCCGTTCTACGCACTCGAGATCGGGCTGGCGCAGGCGCGAGGGGACGAGGGTGTGACGGGCCAGCGGATGCCGATCCCGAAGAGCCTTCGCGAGGACCTGGTCCGCCACCGGGTCGGGAGCGTGTCGCAGAAGACCCGGGACGTGCTGCTGCTCGCCGCATCGATCCCGCGGCCGTCGGTGGATGCGCTCGGACGCGTCATCTCGACTCCGGGGCTCGACACCGCCGTGCAGCAGGCGATCGATGCCGGCATCATCGAGGTGCACGGGCTCGAGGTCCGGTTCGTCCACCCGCTCTATCGCTCGGCGATCTACGCGGATGCCTCGCGCAAGCGTCGGCATGAGATCCATCGGCGCCTCGCCGAGGCGGCAGACGATCCGGAGGAGCGCGCCCGCCACCTCGCGCTCGCGGCGGAAGGACCGGACTCCGCGATCGCCGACGAGCTCGAGCAGGCGGCGGTCTCCACGCGAACCAAGGGTGCCCCCGATGTCGCGGCCGAACTGCTGGAGCACGCCGTTCGACTCACCCCTCGCGACGATCTGGGGTCGGTTCGGCGCCGACTCCTGCTCGTCTCCCGCGAACGGCTGGCGGCCGGCGACGCGGAGGGAGCCGGCGCGAGCGCACGGGAGGCGCTTCGAGCCTCGGAGCCGGGACCCGACCAGGCCGAGCCTCTCCGCCGGATCGGGGCGATCGAGTTCGAGCGCGGCGCACTACCCGAGGCGCGCGCGGCGCTCGACGAGGCACTCGCGCGCGCGGGCGACGACGTGTCCCTCGCGGCGGAGATCCACCGCGACCTCGCGCGCGTCGCGATCCGAGCGGGTGAGATCGGCGCCGCGGAGCGCAATTGTGAGGCCGCGCTCGAGCTGGCGGACCAGGCCGACGAGCCCGCGCTCATGCGTTCGGTCCTGCGTGCGGCGGCCGACGTCGACGTGCTGCTCGCCCGACCTCCGCGACCCTTCGACGATGCACCCGAGGGAGGGATCTTCGAGTCTCGGGATCTGCCCCTGGCGCGGCGCGAGGCCTTCACCGGGGACCTCCGACCTGCCGAGGAACGACTCGAGCGGCTCCTGCAGATGGCGGCCGACGGGAGCGACGAACCTGGGCGCCTCTTCGTCACGACCAGGCTGGCCGAGGTGTCGATCCGCAGGGGAACCTGGCAGCGCGCCCGAACGTTGACCACGGAGGCGCGCGAGCTCGCAGTCGACCTCGGGGTGAGCGACCGGTTCCAGCTCGCGCTCATGGCGTACGCGGCCGCCGGCCGCGGGGACGCCGACGAGACGCGCCGGCTCGCGGACGACGGGCTTTCGCGCGCGGACGGCGACCGTACGGCACAGCTCTGGTGCCTGTCGGCGCTCGGGTTCCTCGAACTCTCCCTGGCCCGGTTCCCGGATGCCCTCCGGCACCTCGCTCGAGCGGGGGGGCTCCTCGCGGAGACCGGGATCGAGGACCCGAGCGCCATCCCGTTCCTGGCGGACGAGGCGGAGGCGCTCGTCGCCGTGGGTGAGATCGACACGGCGGCGTTGCGGGTCGCCTCGCTCGCCGAGGCAGGCGAGCGGCTCGACCGCGACCTGCTGCGGGGTCAGGCCGAGCGTTGCCGAGCGCTCGCGCTTGCCGCCGACGGCGACGTCGGCGGATCGCTCGCCGCGCTCGAGCGTGCGGTGGCGCTCCACGAGCGCGCCGGGGTCGTGATGGAGCTCGCCCGTTCGCTGCTCGCGATGGGCGCGACACGCCGCCGCGACCGCCAGAAGCGGCCGGCTCGCGAGGCCATCGAACGTGCCCTGGGGTTGTTCACCGAGGCGGGTGCCTCGGCGTGGGCGGACAGGGCACGCGAAGAGCTCGGTCGGATCGGGGGACGACGTGCCTCGGTCGGCGAGCTCACCGAGACCGAGACACACGTCGCGCGGCTGGCCGCCTCCGGACTCACGAACCGCGAGATCGCCAGGTCGCTCTCGATCGGTGTTCGGACCGTCGAGGGCCACCTGTCGCACATCTACGCGAAGCTCGAGGTCCGTTCGCGCACCGAGCTCGCCGCCTTCTTCCCCCCACAGCACTGAGCCCTCTGCCTACTGCGCATCGGGGCTCTGACCTGCGTAAACACCCGTAGTCCCACGGGTTCCTCGGCGACCTCCGCTCCCTAGCGTCGGTCGCGCGGATGCAGCGTCCGCGCAAGGGAGGTGGGAGCGATGCACACGAACGTTCGGCGGCGCCGAGCCGTCCTGGTCGCGATCCTCTTCACGGTCGCGACGAGCATCCTGACGGGCACGACACAGAGCGCACCCGCGCGACCGGATCCACAGGTTGGGTCTCCCGAGCAGGACCGGCCGAACATCCTCATCATCCTGACGGACGACCAGCGACGGTTCGGAACGATGCAGGTGATGCCGTTCGCGCGGCGATGGTTCGGAGGGCTCGGACGCACGTTCCCGAACGCGTTCGCAACGACGCCGCTCTGCTGTCCGTCGCGGGCGTCGATCCTGACGGGCTGCTATGCCCACAACCACGGGATCGTGAACAACGCCGGCACCGGACGCACGATCTTCGATCAAGGTGCAACGATCGAACGCTACCTCCAGGATGCGGGCTATCGCACGGCGATCTTCGGCAAGCTCTTCAACTTCTGGAGGATCGAGGACGACCCGGCGTACTTCGACCGCTGGGCGATCGTGACGCCCACGCCCGATTCGAACGGGTACCGTGGCGGAGCGTGGAACGTCCAGGGAACGATCCGGACGATCGACCGGTACTCGACCGACTACATCGCCTCGATGGGGACCAGGTTCATCCGTGCCGGCGAACAGGACGACAGCGAGCCCTGGTTCCTGGAGCTGTCGACGTACGCACCACATCTCCGAGCGATCCCAGAACCCGCATACGAGGATGCCCCAGTCGGGCCGTTCCGTCCGACGGCGGCGATGCAGGAGCAGGACCGATCGGACAAGCCACCGTTCATCCGGGGTGAGCGCACGGCGTTGCGTGGGGTCGGCATCTCGCGTCAGAAGGCCCTCCGAACGCTGTTGTCCGTCGACGATCTGGTAGCGGACATCGCCGAGACGCTGCGGCGCACGGGCGAGGCTCGAGACACGCTGGTGTTCTTCCTCTCCGACAACGGGTTCCTGTGGGGCGAGCACGGACTGCGGTCGAAGGGTTACCCCTACGGGCCGAGCGTTCGGATCCCCTTCTACGTCCGCTGGCCCGGACACATCAGGCCCGGATCGGTGGACGATCGGCTTGCCGCGAACATCGACGTGGCCCCGACGATCCTGGACGCGGCACGGATCGACCCGGATCCCGACGAGCCGATGGACGGGCGTTCGCTCCTCGACGACACGTGGTCCCGCGACCGCATCCTCCTCGAGTCCTGGCCGTGGGGTGGGGCGTCCGCGCCCCGATGGGCCTCGCTGTGGACGCGGCGCTACCAGTACACGGAGTACTACGCGGAGGACGGCGACATCGTCTTCCGGGAGTTCTATGCCCTTCGTGCCGATCCGTGGCAGCTCACGAACCTCCTCCACGATGGGAGGCCCGGCAACGACCCCGACGTCGAGGCGCTGCACGACCGGCTGAGGCTCGACATGGGGTGCGTGGGCGCGGCGTGTCCGTGACGGGCACGGCCGTCGGGGCTAGAGGAGAGGAGGCAGGGGACCCGATCGCGGGGCCCGCTGCCTTCCCTTGACATCACACCGCGTACCGACCGAGCCAAACACGCGTAGTCCCACGGGTTTCCCGCGAACCCCCCCTCCCTAGCGTCGCCTCAGGAACGAGTTGCCCCCTGGGAGGTGGGTTCGATGCTCAGGAAGATCGCTCGGAACGGCCGGTGGATCGCCCTCATGGTCGCCTCCTTGACCCTGTTGCAGACCGTCGCCGCGGCCGCCGACAGACCGGCTGGAGCGGGGGACCCGGCTCCCGAGCCCGAGATCGCTCAGGTCCTGGGTCCTCAGGGGGAGGAAACCAAACCGAACATCGTCCTGTTCCTGACCGACGACATGCGCGACGACATGCTCCGATACATGCCGAACGTGATCCGGCTCCTGGCACGGCAAGGCGTTCGATTCGAGAACGGGTACGTCGTGAACCCACTGTGCTGTCCAAGCCGCGCGAGCATCCTCACGGGCTCGTACTCGCATACGACCGGTGTGTACTCGAACCGAGGCCCGCACGGCGGGTTCGCGGCGTTCGAGGACGAGCACACGATCGCGACGACGCTGCAAGACGCCGGCTATCGAACGGGCCTGTTCGGCAAGTACTTCAATGGGTACCGGAGGACGACGTACGTGGCGCCCGGATGGGATCGGTGGTTCGCCACGTACGATCGGGAGAGCGGGTACTACGACTACACCGCGGTCTCCGACGGCGTGGAGCAGCACTACGGATCGGATCCAGCCGACTATGGGCAGACGGTGCTTCGGCGAGAGGGGATCTCGTTCATCAGGAGCACGGATCCCTCCGAGCCGCTGTTCATGTACTGGGCCACGCACGCTCCGCACAATCCGGCGATCCCGGAACGACGCGACCGCGGGGCGTTCGCCTCGATGCGGCCGTGGCGCCCGCCCGGCTACGACGAGGCCGACGTCTCCGACAAGCCTCAGTACCTGCAGGGGCGGCCGCGCATCGATGGGACGGATGCTTCTGTGATCGACGAGTTCCGTCTGAGTCAGATCCGATCCCTGCAGGCCGTCGATCGGGCCGTGGCGGCGATCGTCCGAACGCTCCGCGACGTCGGTCGACTTCGGAACACGATGATCGTCTTCATGTCGGACAACGGGATGCTCTGGGGGGAGCACCGACTCCACGGCAAGGGCGATGTCTACGAGGAGTCGGTTGCGGTGCCGTTCGTCGTTCGATTCGATGCCGCCATCCAGCGCCCGCGGACCGACGAGAGCCTGGTCCTGAACATCGACCTGGCCCCGACCTTCGCCGAGCTGGCCGGCGTCGACCTTCCGAACGCGGAGGGTCGCAGCCTGATGCCGCTCCTGGATGCATCCGGCGACGCTTGGCGGGACGCCTTCCTGATCGAGCATCTGCGGACGGGTGGCACGCGGGTCGCCCCCACCTATTGCGCGGTGCACACTCGGCGGTACGTGCTCGCCCGCTACGCGACCGGCGAGGAGGAGCTCTACGACCTGGTCCGCGACCCGCACCAGCTCGACAACCTGGCCGGATCCAGCCGGTACCGGGATCGGGGCCGGGCGCTCCGCGCCGAACTTCGGGCGCTCTGCGATCCGCTCCCGCCGGGGTTCTCCTTCTGACCCACCCCGACGAAGGCGAAGGGCCGGCCCGCGAAGCGGGCCGGCCCTTCGGCCACCGTTCGGATCGTCGTTACATCGCCGCGACGGCGGAGATCAGGTTCGAGTCGCGAAGCTTGCGGAGCGCCTCGCGCTCGATCAGCCGGACCCGCTCGCCCGAAAGACCCAGGACCTTCCCGGTCTCGCGCAGCGAGAGCGGCTGGCCGTTCTCCAGACCGTATCGGAGCGCCACGACGTGGCGCTCGCGCTCGTCGAGCACGCGGTCGACCGCCGTCCCGATCTCGTCCCGGAGCAGGGCGTCCTCGACCTCGTTGAACGCGGCGTCCGAGTCGACCTCCTCGATGAGGTCGCCGAGCTCCGTGTCCTCACCCACGGGCGACTGCAGCGACAGCGGCTCTCGCCGGCCCATCTCGGTCAGGTCGTCGATCTCCTCCACCGTGGTGTCGAGCGCCTTCGCGAGCTCGTCACGAGAGGGCTCGCGCCCCATCGACTGCGCGAACTGGAACCGCGTGCGGTTCAGCTTGCGCAGCCGGTCGTGGATATGGACGGGCAGCCGGATCGAGCGCGACCGATCGGCGATCGCCCGCGTGATGCCCTGGCGGATCCACCACGTCGCGTACGTCGAGAACTTGAACCCGCGGCGCCAGTCGAACAGCTCGACCGCGCGCATGAGGCCGATGTTCCCCTCCTGGATCAGGTCCAGGAGTGGCAGACCCTGCCCCTGGTACTTCCGCGCGACCGAAACGACTAGCCGCAGGTTGGCCATGATGAAGCGCTGACGCGCCGCCTCGGCCTTGCGGACCTCCTGGCGCGCCTTCATGATCGACTTCTCCGATCGAAGGCGGCCGGCGCGCAGGCGCTCCTCGGCATCCTTGCCGTGCTCGATCAGGATGGCGAGCTCGACCTCCTCCTCCTTGGTGAGGAGTGGCTCGCGCGCCGCGGCCTCCAGGTACAGCCGGAGGTCGTCGGCGTCATCCGTTCCGAGCGGACGTGCGGGCTCTGGCATTCACTCACTCTCCTCCTCGATGCCTCGTGGGGTGTGCTTCGCCCCTGCGAAGGTCATCGGGACCGACTCGTGGGAAGGACCCCGGGCGCACCGAAACCGGCCTTCCCGGGCCACCGGTCACCCAGGATATCCGTACCCCGTTGGCCCTGTAAAGCCTCCGCCTGTGTAGACGTCGTGGAGATACCCCATATTCCCTACAACGAGCTGGGGACATCGCGCTGGACCGGCTCGAGACCCCGAAGAGCCTTCGCCGGAATGCCCTCGGGGGTTCTCCGTCCCGTCATGTTCGTGCGCTTCCATGGCTCGGACCGAGGCGAAGGAGGAGCCATGGCCGACAGGAACACGCTCGAGCAGGACATCGAGGAGATCCTCGGGACGCCCACGGCCGACGAGGCCCACCCGAGCGAGATCGACTGGGCGCCGGCCCAAGATCCCGTGCAGGCGTTCGAGGACCTGAAGGACTTCTCGGATGACCCCGAGGAGCCGGAAGGGTCCGGCGAGGACGGGTCCGACGACGACGGCGAGGACGACGCGTAGCTTCCCCGGTTCCACACGCTGAGGGGGCGGCCTCCGGGCCGCCCCTTCCGTCGTTCTCCTGTCGTCGCGCGAGGGGACCTCGGTCAGGCGGCGCGAACCGACAGCACCGGCGCGAGGTCCCGGGCGGCCAGGTGCCACGTGGCGCCCGCGTCTGCCGAGCCGAAGACCTCGCCCGAGGTCGCGCCGAACCACAGGCCCAGTGGGTTCCGCCCGTCCTGCCCGAAGGCCTGACGGAGGATCGTGAGGTACGCGTCGGTCTGCGGCAGTCCGGTCGTTCGAGGGTTCCACGTCGATCCCGCGTCCCGCGTCTCGAACACCCGGAGCCGGCCTTCGGCGGAGACCCGGTCGACGTCCGCGTTCAACGGGACCACGTACGCGGCGTCCGGATCGCCCGGATCGATCGCGAGCGGGAAGCCGAAGTCGGACGGCAGCCCGTCGGCGATCGCGACCCACGACGAGCCCGCGTCGTCCGAGCGGTACACCCCGCCGTGGAACTGCATGAACAGCCGCTCGGGCCGCAGCGGCGCGCGATGCATGTTGTGGACGCAGAGGTCGATCGTGTCGGCCGGGGCGTCGTCGGGGAGGTAGCGCGCCACGAGGCCGGCGTTGCCGTGGGTCCAGCTCGCGCCCGCGTCCTCGGACAACCACACGCCCACCGCCGAGATGCCGAGCGCGAGGCGGGACGGGTCGCCGGGCCAGGTGCAGATCGAGTGCATGGCGAGTCCGCCGGCACCCTCCTGCCAGTCGGGCCGGGTCGGCTGGTCCCACATCCCACGGTTCAGGTCCCAGGTCGCACCGCCGTCACGGCTCTCGAAGAGCGCGGCCGGAGCCACGCCCGCGTAGAGGAGTCCATCCTCCTCGCCGGGCACGATCGTCCAGATCCGGTCAACCGTGGCGTCCGCGTCCTCGGGGAACCTTGGTCCGTCCGTCTGCTCCCACTCACCGGTCGGATCGTCGGCGCTGAACACGCGGGGGCCGAAGTGCCCGTGCGTGACGCTCGCGAAGTAGCGACCGGTCCGTGGATCGCGCATCGCGTACTCGACCGCCCAGCCGGCGAAGGCCCGCACGGCGATCTCCATGTCCCCATCGCGTGGACCGCGCAGGACGAAGAGCCCCTTCCTCGTGCCGACGAGGAGCTCGGCGTCCCCGGCGCCGCCGGAGATGTTGCCGATGATCTCGAGCCGGTCGGCGTCGCGGACCGGCGTCTCCCCGCCCACGCGCTCGCCGCCGACGAACACCGCCACGTGCTCGCGGACGCGCCCGGCGTCGTCCAGGACCCAGCCGCCGAGCTTCGGGTGCGCCAGCTCGAGGCCTCGGAGGATCTCGGCGACGGTGGCGCCCTCGACGTTCAGCTCCCCCGAACCACCCGCGAGCTCCCGAAGCGGCGGCCGGAGGCGGATCGTCGGCATCCGCCGAGTGTAACGAGCGGCCCTCGCCTGCGAGCATGGAAGGAGCCGACCGCACGGGGAGCGCATGCCGATCGAGGAGCCGGAGAGCCGGTTCGCCGACCTCGACGGGCCCGTCCACTTCGTGGAGTGGGAGGGCCCGCCGGGGCGAACGTTCGTGCTCGTTCACGGCCTCGGAGGCTCCCTGCTCTCGTGGCTCGCGGTGGCACCTGGTCTCGCGAATCACGGACGTGTGCTCGCGCTCGACCTCCCCGGGTTCGGCCAGACGCCGCGCGCCGGACGGCGCAGCCGGGTGAGCGACCAGCGTCGGATCGTCTCGCGGTTCATCGAAGAGGTCGCCGGCGGTGGGCCGGTCGCGCTCGTGGGCAACTCGATGGGGGGTGGCGTCTCGATGCTCGAGGCGGCGCTCGAGCCGGCCAACGTCGAGGCGCTTGTCCTGTCGAACTCCGTCTTCCCGTTCGCCAGGGGTGCGCTGCCGGCACCGATCGTGCTCCTCGGCTTCGCGCTGTACCGGATCCCGCGCCTCGGGGAATGGGCCTCGCGTCAACGTCTGACTCGGCTGGAGGCCGAACGCGCGGTCGAGCTCGGCCTGCGGATCATCGCTGCGGACCCGTCGACGATCCCGCCGGAGCTGGTGCGGATGCACGTGCAGTTGCTCGTCCGGCACCAGGCGGACGAGGACGCCGGGCCGGCGTTCCTGGAGTCCGCCCGTTCGCTCATGGCACTCGGGCGCCGGCACGACCTCGTTCGATGGATCGTCGGGTCCGTGAAGTGCCCGGTGCTCGTGATCCACGGACGCGCGGATCGGCTCGTGCCGGCCGGCTACGCGCAGGCGGCAGTGCGCATGCGTCCCGACTGGGACATGCGGTTGCTCCCGAAGGTCGGGCACGTCCCGCAGATGGAGGTACCCGAGCGCTGGCTCGCCGTCGTCGAGGACTGGCTGGGGCGCCTGCCGGGCTGACGCTTCCTAGACCCCCGCGGCCTTCGAGAGCTCTGTGATCGACTCCTCTAGCGCGAACGCGAGCCGCTGGATGTCCGGCACGCCGTCCCAATCGCCGGTGAGCCCGAACGCCATCGTTCCGCCGATCGACGAGCACGCGATCGAGAGCGCGGAGTTCTCGCCGAGCGGCAAGGACGGGTACTGGGCGACCAGCCGGGCCCCGGCCAGGTACAGCGGCTGCGGCGGGCCCGGGATGTTCGAGACGACGAGGTTGAACCACGGGCCACGGCTCGCGAGACGGGCGGCGGCGGCCAACAATCCGCCCGGCGCGTAGGCGCCGAGCCCGATGATCGTGTCCGCGCTCATCGCCATCATGGACTCCTTGAGGTGACGGGTGCCCTCACGCACGATCGCGAGGCGTCGCTTGGGACCCATGGCGCCCACCGGCAGGTCGACGAAGGTCGGCGCCACGCGGTTCCCGAGCGAGGCGTCGCGACCGCCCTGGACCGAGACCGGCACCATGACGCGCAGGGACCGGCCCTTCGTCGGCTCCTTGCGCTCGCGGAGCACCCGGTAGAGCGCGCCCCCGATCGCGGTGAGCACGACGTCGTTCACCGTTCCGCCGAGTCGGTCCTTGATGTCCTTGAACCGCTGGAGGGGCGCATCGGTGATCGCGAACCGGCGGTTCGGGCCGATCCGCACGTCGAACGGAGAGGTGGGACGCGAGCCCATGTCGAAGATGCTTCGCAGGCCGCCCAGCACCGTGCCCGCATCGATCGCGGCGAGCACCGGCGAACGCCGGACGGCGTCCACCGCCGTCATCGCGGCCTGGAGGGGGTGGGCGAACACGGTCTCGGTCGCCTGTCGAAGGAGTTCCTGGGACGAGGGTTCGTGCTCGGGTACCCAGGCCGGAGGCGCCGGATCCGCCCGCGGGTCCGGCGCGAGGTCGAAGATCGCCGCCGTGAGGTGCATGCCGGACAGCCCGTCGATCATCGCGTGGTGCACCTTCATGAGCGTGGCGATGTGACCGTCCTCGAGCCCCTCGATCACGTAGAGCTCCCACAACGGCTTCGAACGGTCGAGCTGGCGTGAGAGGATCCGCTGGACCTGCTCGGAGAGCTCGACCCGTCCCCCCGGGCTCGGCAGGGCCGCCCGCCGGACGTGGAACCCGAGGTCGAACGACGTGTCGTCGACCCAGACCGGCAGCGCCAGGTCGAACGGCACCATCTTCACCTTCTGTCGCAGCCGGGGCGCGAGGTGCAGACGGGAGGCGATGACCGACTCGACGTCCTCGAACCGGAGCCTGCCGTCCGGCCGCGTCGACGGATCGAGCACCGAAAGGCCAGCGACGTGCATGTGCATCGCGGGCTGTTCGAGGTACAGGAACGACGCGTCGAGCGCGGAGAGGCGTTCGGTGGCCATGGACCCAACGGTACCGCTCCACGGTCCGGGCGAACACCGGTGCTAGCCTCGCCCGCGATGCGCGGATGCCTTCGCGCCGCCTCGGGCCTGCTCTTCCTCGCGCTCCTGCTCTCGTCCACACCCGCGCGAGCGACCTCGGGGGGCGAGACACACGTCGAGATGTTCGACAACGTGTTCGCGCCGAGGATGGTTCGCGTGCCGGTCGGCGGGTCGATCGTGTGGAGGAACGAGGGCCGGACCCTCCACAACGTCACGGCCGACGAGGGCGCGTTCGCCTCCGCCGACCTCGAGCCGGGTGAGGTGTTCGCGACCACGTTCGGCTCCGACGGCGCCTTCGCGTTCCACTGCTCGCTGCACGGGGCACCGGGGGTCGGCATGACCGGGGTGCTCCTGGTGGGCGACGCGCCGGCGCCGGGCGGCGACCCGACGGTCGGCCCGGGACGCGAGGTCCCGCCCGGACTTCCCGGCGAGGAGGTCCGGGTCCCGGAGGAGGCGCCCACGATCCAGGCGGCGATCGACGCGGCCGAACCCGGAGGCGTCGTGCTGATCGCCCCGGGCGTGTATCGGGAGGCGGTCGTGGTCACGACCCCGTTCCTCACGATCCGAGGGCTGGACCGCAACGAGGTGGTGCTCGAGGGCGGGTTCGAGCTCGACACGGCGATCTCCGTGTTCGAGGCGGACGGCGTGGCGATCGAGAACCTCACTGCCCGTCATTACCTGCAGAACGGGTTCCTGTGGTCGAGCGTGTTCGGCTACCGCGGCTCCTACCTCACGGCGTTCAACAACGGCGACTACGGGTTGTTCGCGTACGACTCGGCCTACGGGCAGTTCGACCACTCGTACGCGAGCGGCCACCCGGACTCCGGCTTCTACATCGGACAGTGCTTCCCCTGCCACGCGGTGATCACCGACGTGCTCGCCGAGCACAACGCGCTCGGCTTCTCCGGGACCAACGCGGGTGGCGACCTGTTGGTCGTCAACTCGGAGTGGCGGAACAACCTGGGCGGGCTCGTGCCGAACACGCTGGACTCGGAGCTGCTGACGCCGCAGCGCGACGCCGTGATCGCCGGCAACTGGGTCCACGACAACAACGACCGTTCCGCGCCCGCGTTCGAGCTGCAGTATCCGGCGTTCGGGATCGGGATCCTCGTGAACGGCGGTCGAGAGAACCTGGTCACGCAGAACCTCGTCGAGGACCACGAGACGTTCGGGATCGCGCTCGCCCCGAGCCCGGACGAACACCTGTGGCTCACCGAAGGCAACACGATCCGGGACAACCTCGTCCGCGCGTCGGGGCAGGCGGACCTCGTGCTCACGGCGCCCTCCGCCGGAGGGGACTGCTTCGATGGCAACGACTTCTCGACCAGCCTCCCCGCGGCCATCGAGTGGCGCGCGGGATGCGGCTCACCGCTCGCCCGGATCCCCGGCGGTTCGCTCGGCGCGGTCTTCGGACCGCTCGAGCGGTTCCTGCAGGGCGCCCTCGGCGAGATCGACGTGGGCGACTGGCGCTCTCAGCCGCCGCCTCCGCCCCAGGACCAGATGCCCGGTGCCGAGGAGGCACCGCCCGACCCGGCGATCGCGGAGGTCGCCGTACCCGAACCCGTCCGCATCCGCGACGCACGCACGCTCGACGTGCCCGTCGCGAACGACGTCTCCCAGGAGGTCACCGTGCTCGGGATCTCGCTCGCCACCGGTTGGTGGGGTGTGCTCATCGGCCTGTACGCGTACGCGCTGCCGCTCATCCTGTACTCGGCCTGGGTGTCGATCGCCCTGTGGGATCTCGCGCGGCAGGACGCGGTGCCGAACCGGACACGTGTGCTCTGGATGGTCGCGGTGCTGGTCGTGCCGCTGTTGGGGCCGGTCGCGTACTACGCGTTCGGACGTTCGCCGATCCAGCGCGCGTTGCGGGTGATGCTCGTCGCGGGCGGGCTCGCGATCTACGCGGGGGTCACGGCGTTCGCCGTCGTGCTCGGCCCGTAGAACGGTGGCTCCGCGTCAGCCGACCGTGACGGTCCCGGTCATGTCCGGGTGGATCTGGCAGGCGTAGGTGACCGGCCCGTTCCCGTCGACGGTCACCGAGAATGTCTGGCCCGGCTCGAGCGTCCCGGAGTCGAAGGACCCGTCGTCGGCCGTGACGGTGTGCGGTGCGGGGTCGTCGTTCGTCCAGGTGACCTCCGAACCGGCGGTCACGCTGAGCTCGGCCGGGTCGAAGGCGAAGTTCGAGATCGAGACCGTGTCGGCGCCCTGGCCCGCGCCGGCGTCGACCAGCGGCGCGTTCGGCCGGACCTCGAGGAACCCCTCCATGCCGAGGTCGTCGTGCCCCTGGACGATGCACTCCACCTTGTAGGTGCCTGCCGGCAGGTTCAGGGTCAGCTCGGCGCTCTCGCCGGGCTGGAGCAGGTTCGTCTCGGCCTTGATGCCGTCGTCGTCGCCGCTGCCCGGACCGCTCGAGTCGTCTTCGCCCTCGAGCTCGATCTCGAAGCCGTGCCCGATCGTGCCGCGGTTCACGACGACGAACGTCACCCGGCCGGGCCTGATCGCCGCCGCCTCGAGGGTCACCGCCCACTCACCGAGCGCGATGTCCAGCCCGGCGTCGCGCGGATCGACCGGGCCGTCATCGGGCCCGACCATGTTGCCACCGGTCCCCCCCGTCGCCTGGGTCGTCCCGGTCGGGCCTGGCTGCGCGCCCGGTCCCGGGCCAGTCTCCGGCGACTCGGCCGCCCCGCCGCATGCGGCGAGGAAGGTGAGGCCGGACAGGAGGATCGCGATGCGCTTCATCCCGCCGAAGGTACCCGGGCGCGGGTTAAGCACACACCAAGCGGACGTTCGGACATCGCGAAGGATCACGGGACCTGCTGCTCCTGCGGCGTCGGCGCGCGCGCCAGGCTCGCGAGGACGGCGCCGACGAGGATCAGCAGGCCGCCCGCCGCGACGCCGACGGTGACGGACTCGTCGAGGAAGACGAACCCGAGCACGGCGGCCGCGAGGGGTTCCATCGCCGACACGATCGCCGTCCGCACGGCGCCGATCCGGCGGAGCGCCTCCATCAGGAAGAAGAAGGCGCCCGACGAGGCCAGGCCCATCCCGACGAGCGGCCCCCACTCCGCGGCACCCTCCGGCAACTCCCAATGGCCGACGGCGTTCGCGAACACGAACAGGCCGAGCGACGCTCCCGCGCTCACCCACATCGCGCTCGTGAGCGCGTTCGTACGTTCGATCAGCAGGTCGACGCCCGTGAGGTAGGCGCTGTAGGTGGCCGCGGTGGTGAGCGCAAGCACCACACCGGCGCCCTCGATCGCGAGCCCCGACCCGGCGGCCACCACGATGACCGCTCCCGCCACCGCGCACACCAACGCCACGACGGTCAACCGGGCGGGCAGGTGGCCGCCGAGCGCCCACGCCCACACCGTCACGAACACCGGGTAGGTGAAGAACAGCAGGGTGACCGCGGCCACGGTCCCGTGCTGGGTCGCCGTGAAGAACAGGCTGGCCTCGATCGCGTACCCGAACAGCGCGAGGAACACGAGGCGCGACCGCTCCCCTCGCTCGGCCAGGACGGGACGGCCGGTCACGAGCACGGCCGCCAGCAGGACGAGCGCGCCGATCGCGAAGCGGATCGACAACATCGTCTCGACGGGGAGACCGCGCTCGAGAACGTGGCGGCCCCAGATGATGATCGAGCCGAACAACACGGCCGAGACGGCCGCGGCCACCCCGCCCAGCAGGTCGTGGCGGTCGTGCCGGGCCTGCGTGTCGGCCACGCTCAGGCGAGCTCGATCCGCATCCGCTTGAACGCCTTGCCCTTGTTCTCGGTCTTCGTCACCCGAACGGCTCCGACCTCGGCGGTCGACCGCACATGGGTCCCACCGTCCGCCTGCTTGTCGAGATCCTCGATCTCGATCACCCGGATCGGGTCGACCGACTCGGGGATCAGGTTCACCTTCGTACGGATCAGGTCGGGATCGGCCAGCGCCTCGGACCTGGGGAGGAAGCTCACGTGCACCGCGCGATCGGCCGCCAGCTCCGCGTTCAGCTTCTCCTCCACCTCACGGCCGAACTCCGCCCCGATCGTCGCCAGCTCGAAGTCCATGCGCGCGATGCCCGGCTCCATGTTCCCCCCGGTCACCTTCGCCGCGTAGTCGCGGAACACGATGCCGGAGAGCGCGTGCAGGGCGGTGTGGGTGCGCATCAACACGTGCCTCCGGTCCCAGTCGATCTCCCCGATGACCTTCGTCCCGGGTGCGGGTGGCGCGTCCTCCAGGACGTGCAGGAGGCGGCCGCCCTGCTTGACGGTATCGGTCACGCGCGCCTCGCCCCCATCCCAACGCAGCACCCCGGTGTCTCCCGGCTGGCCGCCGCCGCGCGCGTAGAAGACGGTCACGTCGAGCTCGACGCCGTCGTCGTTCACCGCACCGACGACGGCCTCGCACGTGCGCGCGTAGGCGTCGGTCGAGAAGCGCTCCTCGGTCACGCGGGTCATCGAGGCAAGCGTACCGGACGCCCGTTCGCCGCCGGTCGTTGGGCGAACGTCACCCGGCGATGAACGCCGAGACGCGAGCGACGAGGGACGCCACGTGCGCGAAGAGGTCCGCTTGGCTCGCGAACTCGATGAGCTCGGCGTCCGGCATGATCTCCGCGAGGATCCGCGCGACCTCGGCCGGGTGGATCTCGTCGCCCTCGAGGCAGACGAGCAGGGTCGGGATGGGGACGCCGCGCAGGAGCTCGCGATCCGGGATCGGCCAGTCGTCGACCACACCGCGGATCGCGCGGGCCAGACCCTCGGGATCGTCGTGGTGCCGTGAGAGCGTGTCGAACCTCAAGTCCCACGGCGTCTCGATGGCCTCCGCCAGGAGGGCCGGGTTCCCGAACACCTTCTCCGCCGCCTCGCCGGGCGTCATCCCTTCGAGGTCACCGGCGAGCGCCCGGTAGCGAGATGCGAACGGGAACGGCCCGTCGAGCCCGGCCGGCAGCAGCCACACCATCCGTTCGAAACGGTCGGGGACCCGACACACCAGGTTGGCGAGGGCGCCGGCGCCGAGGGAGGTCCCGACGGCGACCGTCGCGCGGAACGAGTCGGCGACCGCATCGACGTCGCGCGCGAAGTCCTCGAACCGATAGCCCACCCGTGGCGAGGACGAATGCCCGTGACCGCGGAAGTCGAACCGGATCTTCGTCCCCTGCAGGAGCGGCGTGAACGCCGCCAGCTCGGTTCGGTTGTTCGTCAGCCCGTGCGCGAACACGGTGACCGGTTCACCCTCGCCCTCCACCTCGCAGTGCAGTGTCGCGTCGTCCGTCCGGACGGTCCGTACGTCGGCCACCGGCTCAACCTAGCGGAGGGGCGGCGTACGATGCGGCCGTGGCCGAGATCACCGTTTCGCGCACCGACAAGGGCGACCCTTCGGTGTTCGACGTTCGGGTGGCCGACGAGCGGTCCACGACCCAGCACCGGGTCACGGCGTCGAACGCCGACCTCGAACGGCTCTCGTCCGGCCGAGCTCCGGAGGCCTTCATCCGCGCGTGCTTCGGGTTCCTCCTCGAGCGCGAGCCGAAGGAGTCGATCCTGCGATCGTTCGACGTGAGCGTGATCGGCGGCTACTTCCCGGAGTTCGAGCGGGAGATCGTCAGGCGGACCTGACCGCGGCGAGCGCCCGGCGGGCCTGGTCCAGGTGGAACCGATCGTGACCGGCGATCAATCGGAAGGTGAGCTCGTAGCTCTCGGGCCCGCGTTCGGCGTGGATCCCGACCCGCGATCGGTCCTGCTCGGTCGACTTCGCCCAGAGGGCGAGGTTCGCGCGCCGGAGCGCCTCGAGCGTCGCCAGGAGCAGCTGCGGGTCGTCGGTCGGATCGTGCAACGCGTTCGCCCACAGGTCCTGGTCGTAGCCGACGAGCTCCGGTTCGTCGTGCGCGAGGATCCAGCGGTACCGGGCCGACGAGACGATCTCCGCGTCCAGGCCGTGGCCGAGGCACCCGAGCACCGACCACTCGCCGGGTTCGGGGGGTTCGGCCACCAGGTCGCCGGCCTCCTCGACGATCGCGCGCCAGGCGCCCGGGCCCGCGGCCTGCACCTCCGCGGGATCGTCGTCGCCGACCAGGCCCGTGAGGTACCGCTGGTACTCGGCGGCCTGCTCGACCGGATGCGGCGTCGAGAGGCGCTCCACTACACCTCCTGCTCCACCAGGTCGTCCTGGGGGGCGAAGCTGTCGCGCACCCGACGAGACCAACGCCAGACGAAGAAGGTGAGCACGAGGAACACGGCCCCCGAGACCAGCAGGATCGCTCGCACCCGGTCGGGATCGTTCTCGATCCAGACGAACGACAGGATGAGCGCCGGGACGATGAACCCGAGGTTGTACGCGATGTCGAACAGCGCGAACGCGCGCCCGCGGAAGTCGTCGGGCATCGCCTGCTGCATGATCGTGTCGGCCGAGATCTTCGCGACGAAGAACGCGAAGAAGCCCGAGAACAGCAGGCCGGCGAACGCGGCCAGCGTGACCCACCAGCCGAACACGAGGTTGCCGGCGCCCAGGAGCGCCATCGAGCCGATCAGCAACCGGATCGGTGGGACCGAGTCCTTCCACTTCTGCGCGAGCACCATGCCGATCGTGCCGCCGAGGAAGCCGAGCCCGCCGATCAGGCCGAGGGCCAGGGTATCCGCCGTGCCGCCCTCGACGATGTTCTTCGCGTACAGCGCGAACACGAACAACGTGAATCCCCAGAACTGGTAGCGGATCATCTGGAACGAGACGAGTCCGATCGCCCCGGCCGGGCGCGAACGCACCTCGCGGATCCCCGCCGCGACGTCGCGCAGGATCCTGCGGGCCTCCTGTCCGAAACGCGTCTCGTGCGGCGTGACCTGCATCCGCTTGATCCTCCGGGCGACGACCGACGCCGCGACGAGCACCCCGGCGCCGCCGACGACCACGATCCACGAGGGCATCGCGGCCGCCAGGCCGAACGCGAGCCCCGCCCCGAGCACCTGGAACAGCGCTCCGCCGGCCTGCGAGAGCCCGTTGCCCTGGAGCAGGTCCCGACCGGCCAGCACGTCGGGCAGCGCCGCGGACTTGATCGCGAGCACGATCCGCACGCACGCCTGCATCACGAGCATGCCGAGCACCAACCCGGCCGTGATCGCGACGCGTCCTTCGGACGTGCCGTCTCCGAGCGGGATCATCACGCTCGCGGCGATCAGCGCGACCAGCACGGCCGCTCCGAGGTTCGAGACCGACAGGATCCGGCGTCGTTCGAACCGGTCGATGAACACGCCGATGAACGGGCTGATCAGGGTGTACGGGACGTAGAGCGCGAGCACGACCTTCAGCAGGTAGTCGGCGTCGGGGACGGTGGTGACGTCGAACCCCTCCTGGCCGCCGAACGCGATCGACTTCGCGATCGAGCCGCGGACCAGGCCGTCGGCGGTCATCGCGAGGAACTGGACGCCCATCAGCGCGGCGAAGTCGGCGTTCGAGAAGACCGAGAACATCCGGTTGAAGAACGCGCCGAAGCCGTTCATGACGCGCAACAGCGGCGCGGTGCCGAACCGCAGGGCGACCGCGGCCAACGTCGCGAGGCCGAGCGACGCCCACCCATGCGCGACGCCGAACGGCGCCCGCGTCGCCGCGACCACGACGACCCCCGAGAGCACCGTGAGCGTGATCGAGATCCCGGGGATGAGGGCGACCTTCAGCCACGCGTCGTCGAGCTCGAACCAGCGTGCGGCGATCGCTCCGGGGACCACGAGCAGGAGCGCGAGCGCGAACAACACCCAGATCGTGTGTCCGAGGTTGCCGAAGATCCCCGGGTGATCGGCATAGAAGGCCGCGACCTGCGTCTCGGCCGTTTCGGCCGCGGCGACGGCGCCGGCCGACGGAGTGGTGAGCCCCTCGCCCGTGATCACCGCGATGTCGCTCCCGAGGACGACGAGGTCCTCGGGCGCCGCGTCGAGCAGGTCCTCGTTCACCGTGCCCTCGTTGAACTGACGGACGAGGAACGCGATCGGCGGGCCCGCGTACTCCTGCCGGAGCGCCGTGAGCTCGCGGTGGAAGCCGCGAGACATCTTGTTGTAGGTGTCGTCGGTGAGCACGGTCGGTTGGTCGGCAAGGAAGTCCTCCACGCTGCCGAAGTAGGTCATCGAGCGCTTCACGGCATCCCCGGGAAGCCCCGCCCGTGAGACGTTCGTGAAGGTCTTCGACCACCCGTAGGACTGGTACGTGTCCCCGAAGTTCACGACGAACACGACCGGGCGGTCCGGCGACTCGTTCTCCACGATCGCGCGGGCCGCTTCGAGCGCGGTCCGCGTCGGCTGGTCGATCCACTGGCTGTCCGGGTTCGCGTAGTTCGAGGCTTCGCGCCCGGTCGACCACACGTAGCCGAGCGACGCGACGATCAGCACCGACGCGACGATGCCGGCGACCTTCGCGAGACCGTCGCGCTTCCACAACCACTTGATCGCGACGTACGCGCCGAGCCCGACCAGCGGGAACAGCGCCATCGTCGCGTTCATGAACCGGTAGTACGGGTAGGTGGCCGCGACGAACCCGAAGATCCCGAGGAACGGAAGGAGCAGCATCGCGGAGATCGTCCCGAACTCGTCCGACCGGGTCCGGTCCTTGCGGGCCCGCCAGATCGTCCAGCCGATCGCGAGCAGCACGAGCGGCACGATGATCGCGGGCTGCAGCGAGTCGACCCACCCCTCGAGGCGCTTGAGGAAGACCTCCTTCGTGTAGGGCGGCGGCAGCGCGGCGTCGGCGAGCGAGCCGGCCACCCCCCACGGCGAGAGCAGCCACGTCGCGAGCCCGAAGAACATCCCGAAGCCGAGCGACATGAGCGACGGGCCGAGCTCCTTCAGCGGTGGCCCGAGGTGGAACCGGCTCGTCAACACGCGGAGCACGAACACGGCCATCAACGAGAAGCCGAAGATCACGCAGGTGGTCGGATGCGTGTAGGCGGCGGCGATCCCGAGCAGGAACAGCGCCGTCCGGGCGCCCCACGAGGTTCGGGCCGGCACGAAGAAGGCGAGCGCCAGCGAGAGGAAATACAGGACCGTGATGTTGTCGAGGTAGCCGACGTACGGCGTCGTCATGAACAGCGCGGCGCTCGAGAGCATCACGAGCAGGAACAGCAGCGGGTCCTTGTGGGTGCGCCAGGAGAACGCCCCGAGCGCGAGGCCCGTGAGCACGGGCACACCGACCATCAGGAACGCGCTGAAGGTGTAGAGGTCGATCCCCGCGACCCGCTGCAGGACCGAGCCGTAGAGCGGAACCGAGACCCGGTAGCCGCCGCCGAACATCGCGAACGGTCCCCAGTCCCCCGCGATCAGGCCGGGGACGTCGTTCATCATCAGGTTCGAGCGCCACGTGTACCAGGCCGGATCGCGCGTCGGAGCGCTGATCGAGGGGTCGGCGAGGTACGTCCAGCCGAACGCGACCAGCAGGAGCGCGATGGCGCCGATCAACCAGAAGACCGCGGGCGTGCGGCCGCGCTGTTGGGGCTCCGGCGGTTGGACGTCCTGCTCGGAGCGGTCTTTCGTCAACGCCATGTGTGCGGTCTCCCTCGTGCGCTCCTAGCCCGCGCGGGCATCGGGCAGGCTCGGGAGCGGGGAAAGGATACGCGACGTGGGCGCGCCGACCGCGCAACGCCGACTCAGGTTCGCGCCTCCGGCAGGCACTCGAGCGACGGGAGGAGCGAGATGGGGAAGGCGGCCGAGAAGATCCGGTCCGCACGTTCGGCCTCGGGAACAGCATCGGCGCCGTCGGGATGGCCCTGCCCCTTGGTGTACTCGAGCACGAAGCGGGAGATCTGCTCGAGCGTGTAGCCGGCATGCCTGATCTTGGCCTCGTCGACATAGATCTGGCTCGTCCGGACGGCCAGGAACACCGAGCCGCCGCCCTCGGCCGGAAACGCCGCGTTGAGGTCGGCCTCGAGCTGGGTGGGCGTGACCTGGAACGCGCCCGAGACCGCAGGATCGAACTGGGCCCCGTGGTCGGCCGTGAGGACGAGCACCCAGCGCCCGCGCCCGACCTCGGCGTCGAGGAACCGCACGAACCGTCCGAGGTCCTCGTCCTGCCTGCGCAAGGTGTCCTGCATCTCGGGACTGTTGATGCTCCAGATGTGGCTCACGTGGTCGATCGCCTTGAAGTTCACGAACAGCAGGTCCGGGACGTCGTCGTCGCCGAAGCCCTCCTGCGCGATCACCTCCTCGACCATCCGGCCCTGGTACGGGATCCTCGCCGGCGTCGCCCAGCCGAGCTCGTACTGCTCGATCGAATTGTCGCGCCAGTTCCCGTCGAGCGCGCCATCCGCGCGGTCGACGTCGTCGGTGTACGAGGACAGCGGAGGGAGGTCGTTCACGTACTCGGGGAACGCGTAGAAGGGCTCGTACCGCCCCTGGAGGTTCCAGATCGTGCCCTCGGCTCCTTCGTTGAAGCCCTCGGGTGTGGTCGGCGTTCGGAGGACGGCGATGTCCTTGTCGCCGCCGCCCCACAGCGCGCCGTGGCTCGCCATATTGAGATGCCAGGTCACGCTCGCGAGCGCGCCGACGAGCGGCTCGTTGTCCATCGCCGGGTCGTAGAGGTCGGCGAGGGTGGGTTGCATCATCAGCACCGGGCCGAGCGCGCCCGCGCGGACGAGCTCGTCGCCCAGGCGGAACTCGGCATCGGTCTGGCCGGTGCGCATCGGGAAGGCACCCGTGCCGATCGTCGCATGCGTCGCCGGGGTGATCGAGGGCGACGAGCCGACGGTCGCGCGCTCGTACCACACGCCGTCCTCGACGAGCGCGGCGAGCTCGGGCCAGTCGTTCGGGAACTCCTCGAGCAGGCTCATGCCGCCCGCGTCCCATACGAGCGTGACGATGAGCGGAGGAGGAGCCTTCGGAAGGGGGATCTCGGGCAGGGCGCGGCCGTCGGGGGCGTCGAAGTCGAAGTTCAACAGGCGCGCCTGCGTCGGTGCGACGTCGGCGAGCGTCACCGGCCGCTCGACCCGGCCGACCGCGGGGACGAACCCGTCGCCGAGCCAGAACAGCGGCACGTTCTGCAGGTAGTCCCACGGCCCCGAGTGCGGGAAGTTCGTGCCGACGAAGTTCGGCTCCTGCGGGACGAAGACGATCTGCCCCGAACGCTCGGGGTCGGTCCCCCGCCAGACGCGCAGGAGCTGCTGGTGTGGGATCGCGCATGCGGCGTCGGCGAGCGCGCCCGGCGCAGGCTCGGCGACGGAGGTCGGGCCGGTCGCGGCCGTCGACCCGGTGCCGCCGGTCGCATCGCCCGGCGGCTCAGGCTCGTTCGTGTCACCCGACGAGGCGGTGCACGCGGCGGCGATCATGGCGAACGCGAGCACGAGTGCGACGAGTCTCATGCTCGCGCTTCGGGCAGGCACGGGAGGTCCCGCATGATCTCCGATGGGAACGCCGCCTCGAACACCGGGTCTCCGGTCTCGGCCGCAGGAACCGCGACGTCCGGCAACGCGGTGTCGGCCTTCGTGAGGCCGAGGATCCACTCGCTCACCTCTTCGAGCGTATGACCGTTCTGCCGCAGCTCGCGCTCGTTCACGAAGATCTGCGTCGGCTGGACGAGCTCGACGATCCGCGTTTCATCACCATCGGTGTCGAACGTCGCGTCGAGGTTGCTCGCGAGCGGCTCGCCCGCGATCTGGAACGCCCCCGTCACGTCCGGGTCGGGGAGCGAACCGTGGTCGGCCGTGAGCGCGATGACCCACTCCCCCTCACCGACGATCTCGTTCAGGTTGTCGACCAGGACCTCGAGCTGCTCGTCCTGCGCGCGGACGGCGTCCTGCATCTCGGGGCTGTTCACGGTCCAGACGTGGCTGATGTAGTCGATCATCTTGAAGTTCACGAACAACAGGTCGGGGACGTCGTCGTCGCCGAAGCCCTCGCGCTCGATCAGCTCCGTCAGCACACGCGTCTGGTACGGGATCCTCGCCGGCGTGTCGAAGCCGCCCAGGAGCGACTGGATGTCGTTCTCGCGCCACCGGCCGTCGATCTGCCCGTCGGCCGCGTCGACCTCGCGCACGTCCCGCTCGAACCCGCCCACCTCCTCCAGGTAATCGGGGAATCGGTAGTAGGGCTGAAGGGCGGGGGTGAGGTTCCATTCGAACCCCTCCGCCCCGAGCGTCTCCGCGCCGACCAGCTCTCGGATCACTGCTACGTCCTGGTCGCCGCCGCCCCACATGGAGCCGTGCCCGAGCATCCCGAGGTGGATGCTCACCGTGCCGAGCTCTCCGACGACCGGCTCGTTGCCCATCGCGACGTCGTAGAGATCTGCGAGCGTCGGGTCCATCAGGTAGACGGGCCCTTCCGCCCACGGCGTGGTGAGCTCGTCGCCGATCCGGAGCTTGTGGGCGACGATCCCGTGGTCGTCGGGGAAGGTGCCGGTCCCGATCGTGGCGTGGGTCTGTGCGGTGCTCGTCGGGGAGGTACCGACGGTGGCACGCTCGTACCAGGTGCCGTCGGGGATCAGGGACTCGAGGTACGGCCAGTCGTCACGCCATCGCTCGAGGACGTTGCGACCGCCCGCGTCCCACACGATCGTCACGATGAGCTTCGGCGGCGTGGGGTTGCCCACCACGGCCTCGCGCATCGGCTGGCCGTCCGGCGTGCTGAACGGGAAGCCGAGGAACTGCGCCTGGGTCGGAGCGATGCCGGCCAGCGTCACCGGGCGTTCGACCACACCGGCCGGTGCGACGTGGCCGGGCCCGTACCAGAACATCGGGATGTCCTGCGCGTAGGGCCACGGCCCGACGTGCGGCAGGCCGGAGCCGACGTAGTTCGGCTCGATCGGAAGGATCTGGATCTCAGCGCTCCGGTCGGGTTGGTACCCGCGCCAGGTCCGCAGGAGCCACTCGTGCGGAAGGCCGCACGCCACCGCCTCGAGGCTGCCAGCTACGGGTTCGGCGGGGGGTTCCTCCGACGGCTCGGGTTCTTCGGACGGCGTCGGCGCCTCGGCGGCGGCCACGGGGCCGGTCGCGAAGCCGGTCACGGAAGGTGCTCCCTGCTCGTCGGTACAGGCGGCGCCGAGCACCATCAGGACGGCGAGCAGCGCGAACAGGTGCCGGGGGGACATCGGTGCGGCATACGAAACACGACGGCGCCCGGAACGACAACCCAATGACACCGCGCCTCCGTAGGTATCCGGCCCCTCAGGGGAACAGGGGAGGACATCGGTGCCACGCCGGCGCGATCGGCCTAGGTCCATGCGCCGTAGTTGCGCGCGGCCACTGATGCCGACAAGGCGTGAGGCCGATTACCCGGATGACGCCATGCGAACACACCGCCCCCGCGCGAAGAGAACCGTCGGAGCGATCACCGTCGCGCTGCTGCTCGCGTGCCTTCCGGTACTCGTCGGGTCGAGCCGACCGGCCTCCGCGGAGGGCGACCTGAAGGAGAACAAGCAGGCGCTCCACGAGGCGAAGGCACGCATTCGTGCTCGCAACCAGCGCCTGAAGATGAACCAGCGCGGACTGAACCAGCTCGCCACCCGCATCGTCCGCACGGAGGCGAAGCTGGTCGCGGCCGACCTGCGGATCGACAAGCTCTCGCGGCAGATGCTCACGCACTCGCTCCAGCTGATCACGCTGCAAGGGCAGCTCGACGCTCGCAACCGCGAGGCGTATATGACGGCCGGCAACGAGGTGCTCTACCTGCTCACCGCGACCTCGGCGGCGGAGATGGCATCTCGGCTGTCCTTCCTCGAGGAGTTGAACCGGCGGGACGAGGAGCTCGCGAGGAAGGTGGCGGCTACGCGCGCGCGCCACGCCGAGCTCCAGGCCGCGATCGGGCGAGCTCGGATGGAGATCGACATCGGCCTGCGACTCCTCGAGGTCGATCGCACGGCACTGCGGAAGAAGATGGCCGGGACCCGCAGGCTCGTCGCCAGGCTGCACGTGCAGGTCGAGGAGATCCAGGCGGAGATCTCGCGGCTCCGGCCCTTCGCCGTGTGTCCGGTCGACGGGCCGCACGCGATCGGGGACGGCTTCGGCATCTGGGTGCATCGACCGAAGAACCAGGGCGGGAACCACATCCACCAGGGCAACGACATCATGGCCGCGACCGGCACGCCGATCGTCGCGCCGTTCGACGGGACCGCGGTCACCGCCACGAACCACATCGGGGGCAAGGCGGTCAAGGTCTACGGCGAGTACGGCTACGTCTACAACGCGCATCTCTCTCGGTTCGGGAAGCTCGGGCCGGTCGAGACGGGCGACGTGATCGGCTACGTCGGCAGCACCGGCAACGCGGGGGGGCCCCACGACCACTTCGAGTGGCACCCGAACAACGGCGATGCGGTCGATCCCTACGACTTCTTGATGATCGTCTGCTGAGCCGCCCCTAGGTCCGCCCCGGGACCCGGGCACGAGGAAGCGGCCATGCGCCGCGGTAGCGTGGTCGATGTGACGGGGCGACGCCTCCTGCTGTTGCTCGTCGTGCTCGCCGCGATCGGGATCCCGGCGGGCGTCCTCCAGGCCGCGTGCGTGGGCCGCTCGTGCGACGCCAACGGGTCACCCGATACCCAGGTTCCCTTCTGCCCGCTCCCAGGCGAGCTCAAGCAGCAGATCGTGAACGGCTATCGGGAGGGGCGGTCTCCCGACCTGCTCGGCGTCGCGGCCAAGACCCCGATCTTCACGGACGTCGAAGGCCGACGAACGTCTTGGCCCGGGATCGGTTCATCCGCGACCAGCGGCGTGCCGCTCGTCTTCTTCGGGGCCGGAGTGTCCGATGGCGCGAGCGAGATCCCGGCAGGGGTCACGCTCGATCGTGTCGCCCCGACCGTGAGCGAGATCCTCGGCTTCGAGCGCCCGTTCCCTGAGGTTCGGTCCGGGACGGCGATCGAAGGCGTGGCCGGACGTGGAGATCCGCCTCGACTCGTCGTCCTCATCGCATGGAAGGGCGTCGGGTCGCCGGAGCTCGAGTCCCGTCCCGACGATTGGCCGTTCCTGTCCTCGCTGATCGCGAACGGTGCGGGCGCGTTCGAGGCGCGGACCGGATCGGTCCCGCTCGATCCGGCCGCGACGCTCACCACGATCGGGACCGGGGGCCTTCCGTCGCAGCACGGGATCACCGGCTCGTTCGTCCGCAACGACGAGGGCGAGGTCGTCCCCGCGTTCGGACGCGGCGTGGCCTTCCAGGTCATCACGACGCTGGCCGACGATCTCGAGGAGGCGAACCGCGACACGCTGGTCGGGCTCGTCGCGACCGGCGAGCGAGACCGCGGCATCGTCGGGGGCGACTGGTACCTCGGACAGGATCCCGTCGACGTCGTGATCGGCGACAGCGCGGCGGCTCCGCTCGCTGTCGACGTCCACCTGGCGACCGGCTACGGCGCCGACGACGTGCCCGACGTCCTCGGCGTGGTCCTCGACGGGAACGTCCGGTCGATGGATGCGCGGACCCGGCGGATCGTCGCCGCGACCGAGCGCGCCACCGATGGAGCGGCCCTCGTCGTGGTCGCCGGTACCGGGTCGTGGGAGCGGAGCCGCCTCGCCGAGCCCGACACGCAGATCGTCGCGGCGGTGGAGCAGGCGGTGCCCGGCGACGACGCCGAGGCCGTTACCGCCGTCGTCCCGGGCGGCCTGTTCCTGAACCAGGACGTGCTGCGCGAGGCGCGTGTGACCGGACAGGTTGCGGTCGAGGCGATGCGTTCGGCCGGGTCCGGGACCGGTGAGACGCAGCTCGCGGATGCCTTCCAAGGCTTCGCCGTTTCGTTCGCGAGGTACTGCTGATGGCTGCACGCGCCGAACGCTCCACACACACCGCTCCCGCGCGTCTCGCCGACCGTACGACGCTCGTCACGGTCGGTCTGGTGCTCATCGGGATCGCGCTGCTCCTCCGGTTCGGCGACCTCGAGCGGTTCGCGTGGGTCCGGACCTTCTTCGTGATCTTCGGCTCGCTGCTGGTCCAGGCGCTGCCGTTCGTGATCATCGGTGCGCTCGCGGCGGCGCTCGTCGAGGTGTTCGTGCCGATCGGCACGTTCGAGAAGCTCGGCCGGCTCCCGCGCCCGCTGCAGCTCCCGGCGGCCGCGCTCGCTGGCCTCGCGTTCCCGATCTGCGAATGCGGCTCGGTGCCCGTCGCGCGGCGGTTGATCCAGCGCGGGCTGATGCCGTCGGCGGCCGTCACGTTCATGCTCGCAGCACCGGTGCTGAACCCCGTCGTGATCGCCTCCACGTACGTGGCGTTCCGCGGCAGGACGACGCTCTGGACGATGGTCGCCGGTCGCTTCCTGCTGGGCATGGCGGTCGCGATCGCCGTCGGCTGGGTCGTAGGTGCGCGGAGCAAGGACGAGTTGCTGAAGCCGCGAGCCGACGAGTCGAGCGAGCCGCTCGAACTGCAGCGGCCCGAGGCGCGGTGGCGGCGTTTCTTCGTGCATCTCGGGAGCGACTTCCTGTTCATGGGGCGGTACCTGCTGCTCGGCGTGGCGATCGCCGCCGCGATCCAGACGTTCCTGCCGGCGTCCGCGCTGACCAGCCTCGGCGACCTGCCGGTGATCGGGCTGGTCACGATGATGGTGCTCGCGGTGGCGCTGTCGCTCTGCTCGGAGTCCGACGCGTTCGTCGCGGCGTCGTTCGTACAGTTCGGCCCGTCGGCGCAGCTCGGGTTCCTCGTGCTCGGGCCGATGGTCGACCTGAAGCTGCTCCCGCTCTACGCGGGGACGTTCCGCCGTGGGTTCGTTCGGACCGTCGTGCTGGCGGCCTCCGCGACCACGTTCGTCGGAGCGCTGTGGATCGGGGTGGCGTTCGGATGAGCGGCGCCGTCGTGACGAGGGACCCGGCCGCCACCGCGGAGACGTCGCCGCCCCGTCGCTGGAGCACACGGCGGGTCGCCGGCGCGGCGGTGCTCACGGCGTGGGCCGGCCTCTTCTGGTTCCTCCTGCTCAGCGGGCGCGATGCCTTCTACCTCTCGACCCGCACCGAATGGATCGTGCCGGTCGCCGCGATCCTGCTCACCGCGGCGGCGGTCGGACGGCTGGCGTCGGCGCGCGTGGTCGTGCCCGAGCCCCTCCCGGCACGCGAGCTCTGGATGCTGAGCCTCATGGTCGTTCCCGTCGTCCTGGTGCTGGCAGCCCCACCCTCGACGCTCGGGACGTTCTCGGCGGGCAAACGAGCGGGGTTCGCCGGAACCGGGTTCGCGACCTCCGCGGACGAGATCGGCGGCGGCGAGCTCACCCTGGTCGACGTGGCCGCGGCGCAGACGAGCCCGGAGGGCGAGCGAGCGCTGGCTGCCCGAGCCGGCGATCCGGTCCGTTTCGTCGGTTTCGTCATCCGCCGCGACGACACGCCGGCCGACGAGATCCTCCTCACGCGCTACGTCGTCTCGTGCTGCGTCGCCGATGCGACGGTCGCACAGGTTCGAGTCGTGAACGTGACACCCGGCGCGTTCTCGAACGACGCCTGGGTCGAGGTCACCGGCACGATCTACCCACTCGGGCGGGAGGTCATCGTCGACGCTTCCGGGATCGTCGAGGTCGAGCGCCCCGACCGGCCGTACCTGTCGTCTTAGCCGTTCCGTCGGAAGGCGTGCGGTAGCCTCCGGGCGTGCTGGGAGCCTCCGCGACCGTCTGGACGCAGACGATCGTCTCGGTCCTCGCGGTGAGCGCGATCGCGTTCGCGGGGGTCGTGGTCCTCGTCGTCCGCGAAGGGCTCCTCCTGCGCGTCGTGCCGGTCCTCGTGAGCTTCGCGGTCGGCGCGCTCCTGGGCGACGCGCTCTTCCACATCCTGCCCGAGCTCGCCCAGGACGGAGGCATCACGGTCGGGATCTCGTGGGTCATGGCGCTCGCGATCCTGGGGTTCTTCGTGCTCGAGAAGTTCATCCACCTGCATCACCAGCTGCGCGCCCCCGCCCACGGGCACATCCGGCCGATCGTCGTCACGAACCTCGTCGGTGACGGGATCCACAACTTCGTCGACGGAGCGATCATCGCCGGCGCCTACCTCACGAACACGTCCCTGGGGATCGCCACGACCGCCGCCGTCGCGCTCCACGAGATCCCGCAGGAGATGGGCGACCTCGGTGTGCTCGTCCACGCCGGGCTCACGCCCCGGCGAGCGCTCGTCTACAACCTCGCGTCGGCGCTCACCGCCGTCGCCGGCGCACTCATCGCGTTGCTGCTCGAGGACGCGATCGGCGGCGTCGCGAGGCCGCTGCTCGCCCTGTCGGCGGGTGCGTTCATCTACATCGCGGGGGCGGACCTCATCCCCGAGATGCACCGGGAGACTGGCGTCCGGGTCGGGATCTGGCAGTTCGTCGGCATCACCGCGGGGTTCATCGTGATGGCCGCGTTGCTCGGCCTCGAGTAGGTCAGCGCTCCCGAGAAGCGCGTTCGACCGCGGCGCGCGCTTGGCCCACCGTGAACCCGAGCTGGACCGCGCGCTTCACGTACGCGTTCGCCGCTTCGGACAGTCGTCGCTCCCGCTCCGGCATCCATTCGGGGAGTCGGTCGACGACGAACGTGCCGAGCCGTCCACGTCCGACCAACAGGCCCGCCCCCTCGAGCTCGCGGTAGGCCTTGGCGACCGTGTTCGCGGCGAGGTCGAGATCCGCGGCGAGGCTCCGCACCGTCGGGAGCCGCGAACCCGGGGCCAGCGTCCCACTCTGGATCCGCCGGGCGATCGCCGACGAGAGTTGCGTCGAGAGCGGGTTCTGGGCCTCCGGATCGAGACGGATCCGCACGCTCCGCATCATCCCCCGTCCCACCGGAGACGCCGTGTAACGTCGCACGGGTGACCGTCCGCGTCGGCATCGGTCTGTTCACCGGCCAGATCCCTGCCTCCTCGACACGCACGTTCGAGCAGGAGTACCGGGAGACGCTCGACCTCGTTCGACTCGCCGAGTCCCTCGGTTTCGATTCCGCGTGGGTGAGCGAGCATCACGGATCCTCCGACGGCTACCTGCCGTCGCTGCTGCCGCTCCTCGGGGCGATCGCGGCCGTGACCGAGCGGATCGCGCTGGGCACCGGCGTCGTGCTCACGCCACTGCACCATCCCCTCCGGCTCGCCGAGGACGTCGCCGTGGTCGATCAGCTCTCCGGTGGACGACTGATCCTCGGGCTCGGCCACGGCTGGCGCTCGGAGGAGTTCCGAACGTTCGGGGTCGCGATGAACGAACGCGCGAAGCGGACCCAGGAGACGATCGAGGTGCTGCGCCGCGCCTGGTCGGGCCGCCGGTTCTCCTTCGAGGGGGAGGTGTTCCGGTACGACCGGGTGCGGGTCACCCCGGCCCCGGCCAGGGCGGGAGGTCCGCCGATCTTCCTCGGCGGCTACGACCGCCGCGCGGTGCTCCGCGCCGGCAGGCTCGCCGACGGCTACATCACGGACGAGACCGGCTCGGACGAGCTGCGAGAGCACCTGGCGATCATCGACGAGGGGGCCGCGGGCGTCGGTCGCGATCCGAACGACGTGAGCCTCGTGCTGCTGCAGAACACCTTCGTCTCACGCGACGGCGACCCGTGGGAGCCGATCCGCGCGGGCGTCGCCCACCAGCTCGGCGCGTACGAGGCGTGGGGCACCGGCGCCGACACACCGGAGCTCGACCGCCTCGATCCGGCGGAGCCATCCGAGGACGACCTGCGGGTCTCGACGCCCGTCGGGACGCCACCGGACGTTCTGCGGGCGCTGCTCCCGCTCGTCGAGGGCTCGGGCGACCGCGAGGTGCATCTCGTCGTTCGGCTCCACTACCCGGGCATGGGGATCGAGACCGCCGCACGAGCGATCGAGCTCTTCGCGGCCGAGGTCATCCCCGGGCTCAAGACCGCCTCCTCACCGATAGACGCGAGCCCGCATCCGGTCACGACGCGAGGCGCACGCGGCCTCGCGGGCGGCCGGCCCGCGCCGCTCGTCCGGCCTCGACCACGCCGTCGGCTGGCGAGCGCCGAGACGGCCGCCGCCACCCGCCCGAGATCGAACCCGGTGAGCCGGGCCAGGCGTTCGAGCGTCGCGGACCGCTCGTCGCGGAGGGAACGCACGACGGACCCGCGGACCTGCCGGGTCGAGCCCTCGAACGGACCCTGCCGCCGCGGTGCCGGTCGCGGTCGGGCGCCGGTCGCTCGGAAGCGACAGACACGCGCCAGCGGGCACACCTCGCACCTCGGACGGGGCCGGCAGACCTCGCGTCCGAGGTCCATGACCGCCTGGTTCCACGAGGCCGGGTCTCGCCGGTCCACCCAGGAGCGGGCGAGCGTGGCCACGACCGCCGGCGTGGCGTCGTGGTGCTCGGTCCCGAGATGCACGCGGGCGACCACCCGTCGCACGTTCGTATCGACCGCCGCGACCGGCTCACCGAAGGCCAGGGATGCGACCGCGGCCGCCGTGTACGGGCCGACACCCGGCAGCCGATCCAGCACATCGGTCTCACGCGGGAACCGGCCGCCGTGCTCTCGGACGACGACGCGAGCGGCATCGGAGAGCGCCACCGCGCGCCGGTTGTACCCGAGATCGCCCCAGGCGCGCAGGATCGTCGCGCGCGAAGCGCGGGCCAGCGAGCCGACCGTCGGGAACCGCCGTAGGAACCTCGGGTAGGCGACGGCGACGCGCGCCGCCTGCGTCTGTTGCAGCATGACCTCGGAGATCCAGATCGCGTACGGATCTCGCGAACCTCGCCACGGGTACGCGTGCCGTCGTGGTTCGAACCAGCGGAGCAGCGCCGTCCGTCCGGCTCGCGGGCGAACGGCCTGCGTCAGAAGCCTGCCTTGCCTGGTTGCGGCAGGTCGGCCGCCGCCTCCTTCAACGCGGTCCATACGTCGCGGAAGACGTCCCCGGCGTAGCTGGCGGGCTGGCTGTTCTCACCGCCCATCGATCCGCGAACCGCGGAGGCCGTGATCTCCACCGCCTTCTCGAACAGCACCCAGTCCAGCTCTCGTGCCATGTCGGGTCGAACCTCCGGTCGTCGAGTTGCGGACAGGCTACCGGACGCCGTCACGGCGTCCGCCATCGGCGCGAAGCCGGCCGACTACTCGAAGGCACGCAGACCGGTGAGCGCCTCGCCCACGATCAGCGTGTGGATCTCGTTCGTGCCCTCGTAGGTGAGGACCGACTCCAGGTTGTTCATGTGCCGGATCACCGGGTACTCGAGCGTGACGCCGCTCGCGCCGAGGACCGAACGAGCCTCGCGGGCGATGCGCAACGCCTCGCGCACGTTGTTGAGCTTGCCCATGCTCACGTGCTGCGGGAGGAGGCGCTCGTCGTCCTTCATCCGCCCGAGGTGCAGCGCGAGCAGCGTCCCCTTGTTCAGCTCCACCGCCATGTCGGCGAGCTTGCGCTGCGTGAGCTGGAACCCGCCGATCGGCTTGCCCCACTGGACACGGGTCGTCGCGTACTCGAGCGCGGTCTCGAAGCACGCGCGCGCGGCGCCCATCGCGCCCCAGACGATGCCGAACCGCGCCTCGGTCAGACACGAGAGGGGGCCCTTCATCCCCGTCACCCCGGGAAGGACCGCATCGCCCGGCAACCGCACCTCGTCCAGGACGAGCTCCGACGTGACCGACGCGCGGAGCGAGAGCTTGCGATGCACGTCCGACGCGGAGAAACCGGGCGACTCGGTCGGCACGAGGAAGCCGCGGACCCCCTCCTCCGTCTTCGCCCAGACGACGGCGAGATCGGCGACGCTGCCGTTCGTGATCCACATCTTCGTCCCCGAGAGCACCCAGCCTTCGCCGTCTCGCACTGCGCTCGTCCGCATGCGTGCGGGGTCGGAGCCCGCGTCCGGCTCGGTCAGGCCGAAGCACCCGATCACCTCGCCACGGGCCATCGGCGGGAGCCAGCGCTGCTTCTGCTCCTCGGACCCGAACCGCCAGATCGGGAACATGCAGAGCGAGCCCTGGACGCTCACGAAGGAGCGGAAGCCGCTGTCGCCTGCCTCGAGCTCGAGGCAGGCGAGCCCGTAGCTCACGGCGCTTGCGCCGGCGCACTCGTAGCCCGTCAGGTGCATCCCGAGGAGCCCCATCGACCCGAGCTCCTTGGCGACCTCGATCGGGAACTCGCCGCCCTCGAACCACCCGTCGATGCCGGGCAGGACGCGGTCCGCGACCCAGCCTCGGACGGTGTCCCGGACCGCTCGCTCCTCGTCGGAGAGCAGCCGGTCGAGCTCGAGGAAATCGTGCGGATCTGGCGATGCGGCCATGGCGCTCCGCTAGCCTAGCGGCTGGACCGAAACCCCATGGCGCACCGAACGGTCTGATCTACCGGACGGCGGCCTTCCCCGTCGTCCCGAATGGAAGATGCTCTTCCCGACGACAGATTTCGCCATCTTCTTCGCGGTGGTGTTCACGCTGCACTGGTTGCTGAACCCGCACCGTACGATCTGGAAGTGGTTCATCCTCGGCGCGAGCATCTTCTTCTACGCGTGGTGGGACCCGATGCTCGCATGGCTGCTCGCGCTCGTGAGCACGCTCGCGTGGGCCGGAGCCCTGTGGGTCGAACGGCAGACGGACGACCGGGCCCGGCGTCGTCGGACCATCGTGGCGGTCGCGGCGCTCCTGGTGCCGCTCGCGTGGTTCAAGTACTACGGGTTCTTCGCGCTGAACCTCGCGAACGCGTTCGAGGCGATCGGGCTCGAGCCGCCGTTGCCACTCTTACAGGTGCTCCTGCCGATCGGCATCTCCTTCTACACGTTCATGGCCATCAGCTACGTGGTGGACGTCTCCCGCTACGAGATCGTGCCGTCCGGCTGGCTCGACGTGTCCGTGTACCTCGCGTTCTTCCCTCACCTGGTCGCGGGGCCGATCGTCCGGGGCAACGAGCTGATCCCGCAGATCCGCCGGCGGCGCGACCCGAAGGGGATCGACCTGTCCCGCGCCGCCTTCCTGATCTCCGGCGGCCTGTTCAAGAAGGTCGTCGTGTCCGGGTACCTGGCGACGCAGATCGTCGACCCCGTGTTCGGGGCCCCGAGCGCACATGGTGGGCTCGAGGTCCTGATCGCGATCTATGCGTACGCGATCGTGATCTACGCCGACTTCAGCGCGTACACCGACATCGCGATCGGGACCGCCCTGCTGCTCGGGTTCGAGTTCCCGGAGAACTTCGATCGCCCGTACACGGCGACCTCGCTCCGGGACTTCTGGCACCGGTGGCACATGACGCTCTCGCGGTGGCTGCGCGACTACCTCTATATCCCCCTGGGCGGCAGCCGGCACGGGAAGCTCCGCACCGCCGTGAACATCATGATCACGATGCTGCTCGGGGGCCTGTGGCACGGCGCCGGATGGACGTTCGTCGCGTGGGGCACGTTCTACGGCGTGGGCCTCGTGATCGGCCGCTGGCGCGCGCGCCGCGCACGCGAGGCCGGCGACCTCGCCCCCGCGACCGGATGGGTCCTCGCCCGCAAGCGCGTGGTGACGTTCCACCTGGTCTGCCTGGGGTGGGTGTTCTTCCGGGCGGACTCGATCGAGGGCGCGTTCGAGGTGCTGGGGCGCCTGTTCGCCCCCGGTTCGCTCAGCCTCGTCACGCCGCTCGTGCTGGTCGCGATCGGCGGGATGCTCGTAGCCCAATACCTGCCGTCCGAACCGCTGACCCGACTGCGGTCGGGGTTCTCGCGGCTCGGTCCCGTGCTCCAGGGTGCGGCGCTCGCCGTGGTGCTGTTCGCCATCACGACGCTCGGCACCGGCGGTGTGACCCCGTTCATCTACTTCCGGTTCTGAAGGGTTGGAGACGATGCAGACGCTCGATCGGTTCGTCGACCAGGAGCCCGAGGTCGAGTTGCTGGCCGAGCCCAGGCGGCCCCGGGTCGATACCGTGGCCGAGCCCGACCGGCCCGCGCTCGCGTCCGCCGGGCGGGTGCTCGTCGTGCTGAGCGTCTGCCTGCTCGTGTGGGGAGTGCTCGCCGCACCGATCCTCGAGCGCAACGCGGAGGCCGGTCCGGTGGGCGCGCGCCGGACGGCAGCGCTCGCGATCCTCCGCCCCCTGCTCGCGATCTCGGACGCCCTCCTGATCTCGCAGGCCTCCGGCTCCGTCGAGCGGGCCCTCGGGCGCGACCCCGAGGGCCAACCGGGCGGCGAGCTCGCGCTGCCGGAGTTCGACCTGCCGCCGGAGATCGTCGAACCCGTACCGATCGTGACCGTGCCGGCGGCGCCAACGCCCTCCGCTTCACCCGCGGCTCGGGACCCGAAGCCATCGGTCGGAGCGCAACCGTCCGGGGGAACGACGACGAAGCGCCGCCCGAGGAGCCCGAGGGGATCCGCGTCCCCACGCTCTCGAACAAGCTCCGCGTCGCTGTGATCGGCGACTCGCTCGCGCAGGGCATCGGCCCAGCGATCGAGCGGTGGATGGATCCGGAACTCGTCCGCGTGCTGTCGCTCGGCAGGATCTCGACCGGGTTGTCGCGGCAGGACTACTTCAACTGGCAGGCCGGGATGCGGCAGATCGTGGAGGAGTTCCGCCCGGACCTCGTGTTCGTGATGCTCGGCAGCAACGACGCGCAGGCGCAGATCGCGCGCGACGGATCGGAGATCCCGGTCGGGAGCGTCGAGTGGGTGGAGGGGTACCGGGAACGGGCGGCCGGCCTGCTGCGCGAGGCGACCGGCGCGGGCACCCGGGTCGTCTGGGTCGGGATCCCGGTCGTCGAGGAACGGCAGCGCTGGGACTTCTACCGGCGGGTGAACGGCATCTACCGGACAGACCTCGAGCACGACCCGCTTGGCATCTACGTGGACGCATGGTCGGCGTTCGAGGCGCGCGACGGCGGCTACGCGGCGTTCATCCGCAACGAGCAAGGCGAGCTCCAGCTCATGCGGGCCTCCGATGGCATCCATTTCACCCCCGCCGGCTACTCGTCCCTGGACGCATCGCGATCCGGGCCGCCGGCGACGCCTTCGCGCTTCCGCACCAGGCCGTCCTGTTCCGGATCTGAGCCTGGCCGCTTGGGCGGCTGGTACAGAAGTTCAGCGTCGTCGGTCGGATGCTTCGGCGCGGACTCGGTTCGGTCAGCGAACCCACATCAGCTCGACCAGCGGCCCGTACTGGGGATTGACCTGGAAGTTGCCGATCCGCTCGGATACGAGGTTCACCCATTGCCGAACCACCAGGGGGATCCAGGGAGCCTGGTCGACGAGGTCGTGCTCAATCTCCGACCACAGCTGGTGCGCGGCGGTGGGATCCGTGATCTGCAAGCGGGCGGCCCTGTCCATCCGTCGATCGATAACCTCGTCGCAGAATCCGCCCACGTTGTACGTCGCGTTGCACCTCATCACGGGTACGAGATAGCCGGACTCGGATACGTAGTCGGCGAACCAGCCGATGAACGCGAGCTGGGATCGGCGCGACTCGCCGCCGAACAGGTCGTCCTGGTACGCGCCGTCACCGACTTCTTTGAGCGTGGCCCGGTAGCCCAGCTCCTCCAGGAGTTCGCGAAAATAGCCGGCCACCTCGGGGAAGAAGAACGGCGCCGACCAGACCGTCACGTTCATCCCCTCGGTCCCGGACTCCGCCACCAGGCTCATGGCAGCGTCCACGTCGGGGGCCGTCCACGCGTCGCCCGGCGCGAGCGTGTAGGGGCAGTAGGGAGCGTACCCGGGGAAGTTCGACGGCAGGATCTGGCAGGTCGGAGGCGTCCCGAGACCGAGCAGCCTCTGCACCTTGGCCCTGTCGACCGCCAGGTTCAGCGCTCGGCGGACCCGCTCGTCGTCGAACGGGGGCAGGCGGGCATTGGGGCTCATGTAGAAGATCGCCGGCTGGGGCGTCAGGTGGAGCTGGCCGGCATGGGCGCTCGCCAGGTCGGCCACGCTCCCCGGCTCGGGAAGCCAGTACATGAGGTCGGACACGCCACCCAGGACCTCGGCCTCCATCTCGCCGGGGTCGACCCCCAAGCGCCAGACGATCCGATCCGCGAAGCCGTCCGGCCGGGCGGCAGCCGACCACGACCTGAAGTTCGGGTTGCGAACGAGGACGACCTCGCTCTCCGTGAAGTCCTCGACGACGTACGGTCCCGTCGCGGGGACGGTCGCGCCGTCCTCGAGCACGTCCGGAGTCTCAGCCGGCACTGCCGACGCGAAGGGAAGGGCCAGTCGATATAGGAAGTCGGGATCCGGCTGAGTCAGATGGAAGGTCACGGTCCCGGAGATGTCGTCCGTGACGATCCCCTCGGACAGATCGCAGGGCTCGCCCGGCACGCACGCCTCCGCGCCGAGGATGCTGGAGTAGTACGGCGAGGGCGCGACGCCACCTGCGAGCACACGTTCGATCGCTCGGCGGAAATCCTCCGCTTGCACGGGTTCGCCGGTCGAGTACTCGACGCCCGGCCGGACCTGGAACGTGTAGGTTCGTCCCCCGTCCGCGGGCTCGGGGATCGACCGCGCCAGGTCCGGGACCAGCCCGGCGCCGTCCAGCCCTCCGGTGCGCCGAAAGCCGACGAGCCCGTCGTTGATGAGGGCGATGATCCCCCAGGTGATCGGGTAGAAGGCGATCGCGGGATCCAACGTGTCGAAGAGGCGGGCATCCGCCGAAACGGTGAGCGTCCCACCGCGATGCGAGGTGTCGGACCCGCGAACGCTGACCCAAACCGCTCCATCCTCGACGGCAAGCGAGCCGGTCTGCGATCCGACGGGGGTGGTGGTGATCTGGGACCTCTGCTCGATCTGCGTGACCGATCCGACGGATCCATCGGAAACCCACAAGGAATCCTCCGAGAGCGCGACATCCGTCGGCTCATCGCCGACGGAGATCGTCTGCGTCACGGTGTTGGTGTTCGGATCGACCCGGGAGACCGTGCCGTCAAGGGAGTTGGCCACCCAGATCGCCCCGTTGTCGGTCGCGATCGCCTCGGGCCCGTTGCCGACCTCGATCTCGGTTACCTCGACCTGAGCGTTTGGGTCGATGCGGGAGATCGTGCCGGAGCCGGCGTTCGCCACCCAGACGCCGTTGTCGTCGATCGCGAGGTCGACGGGGCGCTCTCCTACTGCGATCGTGACCACGATGTCGCCGGTCTCGGGATCGATCCGTGAGACCGAGGAGCTGAAGCTGCTGGCGACCCAGATCCCATCCTGGTCGACCGCGATCCCCGTGGGTCCCCCGGGCACATCGATCGTCTCGACGACTTCGCCGGTCCTCAGATCGATGCGCGAAACGGTCGCGTTGCCGCCGTTGGTCACCCAGACCGAGTCGAAGCCGATCGCGATCCCGACCGGATCGGCTCCTACCGAGATCGTGTCCCGGATGGTCAACGTCGCGGGATCGATCTGCTGAACCGCACCGCGGTCTGGGAGGGTCAGCCAGACCCCGCCCTCGCCGACGGCGACGTCCCCAGGCCTCGATGCGAGCGCGACCGAGCCCTCGGGTTCACCGCTTTCCGGGCCGATCTTGGCGATGGCGTCGCCGTCGATCACCTCGGCGGTGCCCTCTCCCTGAAGCAGGAAGGCGGTCGGGACGATCGCGGCGATGAGCGCGAGCGCCACCAGGCCCGCGATGACCGGGTGGCGGCGAACCAGGCGCACGGGAGCGGTACCCCGGCGCGGCTCTTCGGGAGCGAGCTCGCGGAACCGGACCGCCGGGTCGGCTTCCTCGGAGATCAGCCGGAAGACGCCGACCGGCTCCGTGAGGCCCTTCAGGTGCAGGGTCCCCTTGTCGACGACACGAACGCCGTCCACCTTGCGGGCCAGATGGATGACGCCCTGGCTGGCAAGGATCTCCCCGGGCCTCGCCTGTCCGCACAGCCGCGCCGCAAGGTTCAGCGCGCCGCCTCGGTAGCCCCCCTCGAGGGGAACGGCTTCACCCACGTCGAGGCCGATGCCGACCGGCAGCGGGAGCGTCGGGTCCGCCACCGTCTCCTCCAGGAACCGGTCCTGAGCGTGGGTCGCCGCGAGGATCGCCTGGCGAGCGGATGTGAACACCGCGAGGGCTTCGTCACCCCTGAGCTCGATGACGGACCCGCCGTGTTGCTCGACGACCTCTCTCGCGACCCCGGCGAACCGTGCTGCGAGCTTCGCCGCCGCCTCGTCGCCTCGCTCCTGGGTGAAGAGCGTGTAGCCACGGACGTCCGCGATCAGGAAGGTTCGGATGCCTGCGGACTCTGTCGCCGGCCCGTCGCCCACCGCCCTCACCTCTCCCGGGGGTGATTATGCGGGAAACGACGCATGGAGCGGTGCGCTCCTGCGCTTTGCGTGCCCCCACCACGTAGTCGAGAAGGACAAGGCCGTCAACGAACAGGCCGCGTCCCGCAGCGCAACTTCCTGCGACCGCGATGCGGGCGCCGGACGGCACGACACCCCTCGGGCTTCTGGTGCCCGGAGGCCTGGAGCTGCGAGCAGCGGTAGAAGCCTTCGGGCTTGCAACAAGAGAAGACCGTCCTGTTCCCGATCCGAGCTCGGCAACTTGTCGAAAGCGGCCGTCGCCGTTCGTCGCTAGGGTGGTCGATGGTCCACGACGAGAGGAGGCACGGCGTGCAATACATCCTGCTGATCTACGGGGACGAGGCTTCGGGCGCCGACATGTCGGCGGAGGAGCAGGGGAAGTCCATGCAGGAGTGGGCGGACTACACCCAGTGGTTGCGGGACAAGGGGTGGTACGTCGGCGGGGACGCGCTGCACCCGACCTCCCAGGCCACGACCGTGCGCGGTCAAGGGGGCACGCCGGTGACCACCGATGGTCCGTTCGCCGAGACCAAGGAGCAGCTGGGCGGCTACTACCTGCTCGAGTGCACGAACCTGGACGAGGCGATCGAGGCGAGCTCGAAGATGCCGCTCCGCGGGGGCGGGGTCGAGATCCGCCCGCTGATGCTCTTCGACGACGAGGGACGCCCGCGCCAGTAGCGAACGCCGCAGAGGGCGTCGCTGAGCGCCTGTTCCGCGAGGAGCGGGGGCGGGCGGTCGCGACCCTGATCCGCGTCCTCGGCGACTTCGATCTGGCCGAGGACGCGGTCCAGGAGGCGTTCGTCCAGGCGCTCCGGACGTGGCCCGAGCGGGGCGTTCCCGACAACCCCGGCGCATGGATCACCGCGACGGCGCGCAACCGGGCGATCGACCGGCTGCGACGCGAGCGGACGCTTCGTGAGAAGACCGAGACCCTGACCCGGCTCGCCGAGCTGGAGGGCCTCGGCGGCGACGAGACCGACGTGAGCGCGATCCCCGACGACCGGCTCCGGCTGATCTTCACGTGCTGCCATCCGGCACTGGCGATGGAGGCGCGGGTGGCGCTCACGCTCAAGACCCTGGGTGGACTGTCCACCGCTGAGATCGCGCGCGCTTTCCTCGTCGCGGAGACCACGATGGCACAGAGGTTGGTCCGCGCGAAGCGCAAGATCCGCGGCGCCGCGATCCCGTTCCGGGTCCCGCCGCCCGAACTGATGCCCGAACGCATCCCGGGGGTCCTCGCCGTCCTGTACCTCGTCTTCAACGAGGGATACGCCTCCACCGAGGGACCGTTGATCCGCGTCGAGCTGTGTGACGAGGCGATCCGCCTGGCCCGGTTGCTCCGAGCGCTCATGCCGGACGAGCCGGAGGCTGCCGGGCTCCTCGCCCTCATGCTGCTCCACCACTCGAGACGCAGCGCGCGCACGGGGCAGGCGGGCGAGCTCGTCCTGCTCGAGGAGCAGGATCGGGCGCGCTGGGACCACGACATGATCGACGAGGGGCTCGCGACGCTCGATGCGACGCTGCTCCGCAGGCAGCCCGGGCCGTATCAGCTCCAGGCGGCGATCGCGGCGCTCCACGCCCGGGCCCCGCGACCCGAGGACACCGATTGGCCGCAGATCGCCGCCCTCTACGAGCGCCTCACCGACCTCACACCTTCGGCGGTCGTCGAGCTGAACCGCGCGGTGGCCATCGCGATGGCGGACGGCCCCGACCGGGGGCTCGCGTTCCTCGAGCCGCTCGCGGACGACCTCGACGGCTACCTCCCGTTCCACTCGGCCCGCGCGGACCTGCTGCGTCGTCTCGATCGGCGCCCCGAGGCGGCAAAGGCGTACGAGCGCGCGATCGCGCTCGCGACGAACCCGGCCCAGCGGGCCTTCCTCGAACGCCGGCTCGACGAGGTCAGACCCGCCTGACGAGGTAGGTCATCACCGAGCCGACGGGGATCGGTCCCTCGTCCCCCTCGAGCGTCGAGCTCGCGACGTAGGGGCCGTGGGCGTGCTCGTACCCGAGGCGCTCGTAGAGTGCGCGGGCGGGGGCAGAGTCCTCGTCGAGCGCGACCGACAGCCCGATGCGGAGCATCCCGTGATCGCGCGCCGCGTCCTGGAGCACCTCCATCATCCGCGTCGCGACCCCCAACCGCCGTCGAGGACGGGTCACGAAGACGTCGCGGACCTCGGCGCACCCCTCCCGGACCGCGGACGTGGAGAACTCGTCGTGCTCGGGGAACAGGACCATCCCTCGCCCCGCCGGGACCTCGTCGAACCACGCGATCACCTGGACGAGCTGGTCGTGCACCTGGGCTGCGAGTCGCCGCTTATACTCGCGGGCGCTCCACAGCGGCAGCCGCCGGTTCAGGACCTCGAGGTCGCCCGCACCGATGCGGCGGAGCTCGGCGTCAGCCGATCGGCACCTCCGGAACGCCCGCCAGCGCGGCCTCCTCGGCTGCCGGATCGAACTCGACCTCCGGCAGTCGGTCGTTCAGGTAGTCGTCGTAGGCCTGCATGTCGAAGTGCCCGTGACCCGACAGCCCGAGCAGGATCACGCGCTCCGTGCCCTCCTCGCGCGCAGCGAGCGCCTCGTTCACGGCTCCCCGGATCGCATGCGCCGACTCGGGCGCCGGGATGATCCCCTCGGCCTTGGCGAACTGCACCGCGGCCTCGAACACCTCGTTCTGCGTGTACGCGGCCGCCTCCATGTGGCCGTCCCGGACCAGGAGCGAGAGCGACGGCGCGTCGCCGTGATAGCGGAGGCCGCCCGCGTGCACCGGCGCCGGGACGAACCCGTGTCCGAGCGTGTACATCGGCAGGAGCGGCGTCAACATCGCCGTGTCGCCGAAGTCGTACGCGAACTTCCCCTTCGTCAGGGTCGGACAGGCCGCCGGTTCGGTCGCGAGGAACCGCATGTCCGGCGTCTCGCCCCGGAGCCGTCCCGCCATGAACGGGTAGGCGAGGCCGCCGTAGTTCGAGCCCCCGCCGACGCATCCGACCACGACGTCGGGGACGTCGCCCGCCATCTCCATCTGCGCCTTCGCCTCGAGCCCCACGACGGTCTGGTGCAGCAGCACGTGGTTGAGGCAGGAGCCGATCGAGTACTTCGTGTCGTCGTTCGTCGCCGCGACCTCGATCGCCTCGCTGATCGCGATCCCGAGCGACCCGGTGGACTCCGGGTTCGCCTCGAGGATCTTCTTGCCGGCTTGCGTGGTCGACGTGGGCGAGGGGCGGACCTCGGCGCCGAACGTCTCGATGAAGATCCGCCGGTAGGGCTTCTGCTCGTACGAGGCCTTGACCATGAACACCAGGCACTCCAGGTCGAAGAAGCTGCACGCCATCGCGATCGACGAGCCCCACTGTCCCGCACCGGTCTCGGTGGAGATCCGCTTGGTGCCGGCCTGCTTGTTGTAGAAGGCCTGCGCGACCGCCGTGTTCGGCTTGTGCGAACCCGCGGGCGAGGTCCCCTCGTACTTGAAGTAGATCCTCGCGGGGGTGTCGAGCGCCCGCTCCAGCCGGATCGCCCGCTGCAGGGGCGTCGTCCTCCACAGCCGGTACACGTCGATGACCTCGCCGGGGATGTCGATCCACTCGTCGGTCGAGACCTCCTGCATGATCAGCGCCTCGGGGAACAGCGGCGCCAGGAGATCCGGCGTCACCGGCTCCTTCGTCCCGGGGTGCAGCGGCGGAAGCAGCTGGATGCCCGCCTGCGCCATCACCGGCAACAGGTTCTGCCACGCCGTCGGGATGTCGGTCGTCGGGAGGTCGAAGCGGGTGCGCTCGGTCATCGGGGCCTCCTCGGGGCAGCAGGTTCGCGAAGCCTACCCGGATGCGCTCGCGGTCCGCCAGCGCGGACGCGGCCCTCAGGCCTCCGGGACGACGGGATGGGCGCGGCTCGAGTAGTCGTGCGGGTCGGACAGGCCGGTCACATGCCACTTCCTCGGCGCGATCAGCGCATCTGCTTCTGGGGGACCCCAGCTCCCACGCTCGTAGAAGGTGATCGGCGCCGGGTCGTCGAGGATCGGCTGGAGGATCTCCCACGCCCGTTCGACCGCGTCCTGCCGGATGAACAACGACTCGTCGCCGCGCATCGCCTCCAGTATCAACAGCTCGTACGCATCCGCGATCCGGGCATGAGCGAAGTCCTCCGCGTAGTCGAACTCCATCGCCACCCGGTCGAGGTGCATCCCGCGACCCGGGCGCTTGGCATTGAAGGCGATCGTGATCCCCTCGTTCGGTTGCACACGGACCGTGAGATGGCTGCGCATGGGCAGGTCCATGTCGGTGCCGGAGAACACGTTGAACGGCACCTTGTGGAACTTCAGCGTGATCTCACTCAGCTGGTCCGCGAGCCCCTTGCCGGTCCGCAGGAAGAAAGGGACGCCGGCCCACCGCCAGTTGTCGATGTCGAGCTGCATCACCGAGAAGGTCTCCGTCGTCGACTCGGGATCGACGTCCGGCTCCTGGCGGTAGCCGACGTACTGCCCCCGGACGACCCGGTCGGGTCCCGCGATCTCGGCCGAGCGGAGCACCTTGACGGTCTCGTCCCGCAGTCGATCGGGCTCGAACGAGACCGGGGGCTCCATCGCGACGAACGTCAAGACCTGGAACAGGTGCGTCGAGACCATGTCGCGGATGTTCCCGACCTGTTCGTAGAAGGCCCCGCGACCCTCGATCCCGATCTTCTCCGAGACCGTGATCTGCACGTGTTCGATGTACCGCCGGTTCCAGATCGGCTCGAACATCCCGTTCGCGAAGCGGAAGGCGAGGATGTTCTGCACGGTCTCCTTGCCGAGGTAGTGGTCGATGCGGAAGACCTGCGACTCGTCGAAGACCGAGTGCATCACCGCGTTCAGCTCGCGCGCCGACGCGAGGTCCCCGCCGAACGGCTTCTCGAACACGATCTTCGCGTCCCGTTGGAGCCCCGCCTCGCCGATCCGGTGGACGATGTCGGCGTACGCGGCCGGCGGGACCGCGGCGTCGAAGAACCGTCTGCCCTCGGTCCCGAACTCGGCGTCGATCCTCTCGAGTGAGGTCGAGAGCTCCTTCATCGCGCCGGGCTCCGTGAAGCTGCCCTGGTGGTAGGAGAGCCGCCGCGAGAACTCGTCCCAGGCCTCACCCTCGGGCGGACGCTTCGAGAACTCCTTCACGTTGTCGAACGCGAAGCGGCGGAACCCGTCGTCCGACATCTCCGTGCGGGCGTAGCCCACCAGCGCGAACCCCTCGGGGAGCATGCCCTGCGCGAACAGGTGCCAGAAGGCCGGCAACAGCTTGCGCTTCGTGAGATCTCCGGAGGCGCCGAAGATCACCGCCGCCTGCGGCTGGAGCTCACGCCCGGTCACGAGCCGGCCTCGTGGGCGGGCCCGACCTCGATCCAGCCGTCCGTGACCCGCACGGGGTAGACGGGCACGGGGTCCGATGCCGGACCCGCCAGCGGCTCGCCGGTCGCGAGGTCGAACTCGCTCTCATGACAGGGGCACACGACCGAGTCCTCCTGGCCGCCGAGGGCGCCCTCCGCGAGCGAACATCCCTCGTGGGTGCACTCGTCGCCGAACGCGAACAGATCGTTCTCGACGTGCGCGACCGCCACCCGCAAGCCGGGCAGATCGAAGGATCGGAGCTCCCCCTCGGGCACCTCGGCGAGCGAGCCGACGCGGTGATAGACGTCGTCCATCCTCGTCCGCATCTTCGCCCATGCAGGCGAGCGGAGTATAGGCGAGCCCGACCGGCGGGCGGTTACGGCTTCGCCGGCGATGCCGCGCCGAGGGCGGACACGCGGGTGATCGCGGACCACAGGCGCTGCGCCAGGGTGACCGTCCCGAGCACGGTGAGGATCGCGAGCGCCGGGAGCAGCGCCCCGGGAACGGGCAGGCCGATCATCATCGCCACGTACCGTTCGAGCCGCTGGAAGTAGCCCTCCGTGAGCGAGACGCCGGCCGCCTCGGCTTCGGCGCGCACGTGGCTGACCCCGAGCGCGATGACCAGGGTCGCGAGCGAGAGCCCGGCCTCGAGACGGAGCCCCTGCCCGGCGAGCGACCAGTAGAGGCAGCCGAACAGGATCACGTCCGCCACGCGGTCCAGGACGGAGTCGAGGAACGCCCCGGCTCGGCTCTCCTCGCGACGGAGCCTGGCCACCGCGCCGTCCAGGATGTCGAACAGTCCGGCGGGCATCAGCAGGAGCCCCGCGGCGAGGAACCGATCCTGCAGCAGGAGCGCGCCCACCCAGACGTTGGTCGCCAGCCCAAGCAGCGTCAGGTGCCAGGGTCGGAACCCCGCCCGATAGACGCCGGCGAGGACGAGCCGGTACGGCCAGGTGAAGATCCATCGCATCGGCTTGGCGGCCAGGCCCTCGGCCTCCCTCGGGGCCGGCATGTCGCGGATCCGAGGGGCGTCCTCCCGCTCGTCCGACCGAGGCCCGCTCATGGTCTTGAGGCTAGTCCGAACGCCGGGTCGCGGCGCGCTCAAGCCCGCGGCTCGAAGCCCACGACCCGGTAGTGGAACGTGCCGCCTGGGGCCTGGTACGCGATCTGGTCGTCGATCCGGCACCCGACGACGGCGCTGCCGAGCGGGGACGTCGTGGTGATCGTGCGGACGCCGGGGGCGCGCTCCTCGGCCGACTCGGCGAGCAGGTAGGTCTCGTCCTCGGGCTCGTCCTCCTCCATCGGCCGAAGGGTCACGAGCATCCCGGCGGCGACGACCTCGGAGTCCGGCGGTGCCTCGACGATCTCGGGGTCGCGAAGCATCCGTTGCAGGGTGCGGATCCGTGACTCCATGAGCGCCTGCTCGTTCTTCGCGGCGTCGTACTCGGCGTTCTCGCGGATGTCGCCGTGCTCGCGGGCGTCCTTCAGCCGTTCCGCGATGTGCCTGCGGCCTTCGGTCGTGAGCTCGTCGAGCTCCGCCCGCAGGCGCTGGTACGCGTCGAGCGTGAGCGTCGAGGTCGGCTGCTGACCGTTCTTGCGCGGCGGCCGGTTCGCGAGTTCTTCGGGCAGGTCCATGCGGTCGCCGAGCCTACCAATCCCGGTGTCGAACTCCGCCGATCATGCGGCGGTGGCCCTGAGCACGGAGCAGGCTCGGAGGGTGACCCACTTGCTCGGCGCCTTCGGCTCATCGAGGTCGACCCACAGTTTGTTCCGATACCGGTACTCATTCCGCCACCGGCCGTCGGCGTCCTGCTTGGAGAGCACCAGGTCGATGGCGTTCGAGAGCCGCGCGTCGCGACCGTGGCCGAGTTCGATGAGCACCTCCAGGTTCTGGACCACGTCGGCGACGTAGCCGGACGGAAACCCGAGCTTGAACCAGTTCGGGCTCACGGCGGTGTCGGTGGGGTAGTCGGCGACGGCGGGTCCCGAGACAGCAGGACCTCAGCCCCTCGCGCGATCGCACGCCGGACGCGATCCGATCGGCGTCGATCGGGGGATCCGCACGAGACCGAGCATCGCCTTGATCGCCCCCCACGCACAGGGCAGGGTCCCGTTGATCCCGCATCCGAAGCCGGGGCCGCTCGTCGCCCAGCGGTAGTAGTCGTCGAAGCCCTCCCCGGTGATGGCCCGCGCCTCCCAGTCGATCGAGGCTCGAACGCGCTCGTCGTCCAGCCACCCGAATCCGATCAGCGCTCGGAGGAGGTTGCCGTTCAGGCAATGGACGACCTCGGAGCCCCTCGGCGGCCTCCCGTCGTCGCGGCCCGAGAACCCGAACCCGCCGTTCCGTGCCTGCGTGTGCGACAAGACGTACTCGGCCGCCCGCCGGATCCTCGGATCGCCGCCGTCCGCCCCGACCTGGTCGAGGAACATCAGTGACCAGACGGTCCCGCGGTACTTCGGGGCGTAGCCACCGCCGGGCCGGGACCACCAACCCTCGGCATCCTGGTTCGCCAGGATGCTCGCGATCGGGTCCGCGCGCATCGCCGCCGCTCGCGCCCGTCGGACCTTCGTGGAGTCCTCGGGTTCGTCGAGAAGGAGCGTGAGCGCGAGGTGCCGGACCGCCGGCGTGTCGTGCTCGAGCAGCCACGGCAACGGATCGCCGCGAAGAACGGAACGCCATGCTTGCGTCAGGCCGTCTCCTTCCGCGAACCGCGGCCGTATGCTCGGGATCCGATGTTGTTCGACCCGAACCGCTGGCCGAAGCCGAACGACATGCTCGGGTCACCGCTGCGCTTCGCGCTCGCGAGCCTCGCCTTCCTGCTCGTCGTGATCGTGCTCATGATCGTGCTGCCGGCGCTCGCCGACTGACCCGGCCGTCACGCCACGGAGAAGAAGACGTTCTTCACCTCCGTGTACAGGTTCGCGGCATGCATCCCCATCTCGCGGCCGATCCCGCTCTGCTTGTACCCACCGAACGGCGCCTCCGTATGGACGCTGTGCGCCGAGTTCACCGAGAGGACGCCGGTGCGGATGCCCTTCGCGACACGGATCGCGCGTCCGAGATCTCGCGTCCAGATCGAGCCGGACAGCCCGTACGGGGTGTCGTTCGCGAGCCGGATCGCCTCGTCCTCGGTGTCGAACGGCATGATGCATGCGACCGGTCCGAAGATCTCCTCGCGGGCCACGCGCCACGAGTTGTCCACGTCGGCAAGGATCGCCGGCCGGAGGTAGAAACCACCCGGCGGCTCGGGCGGTACATCGCCGCCGGTCACCAGTCGCGCGCCCTCGTCGATCCCGATCCCGATGTAGTCGAGCGAGGTCTGCCGCTGCCCGTCCGAGATCATGGGCCCGAGGTCGGTGGCATCGTCCTGCGGCATACCGACGCGCAGCTCGGCTGTGCGCTTGGCCATCGCCTCGATGAACTCGTCGTAGGCGGGGCGCTCCACGAACATGCGGGCGCGCGAGGTGCAGTCCTGGCCGGTGTTGTCGAAGATCGACCACATCGAGCGCTCGACACATGCCTCCATGTCGGCGTCGGCGAACACCACGTTCGCGGACTTGCCCCCGAGCTCGAGCGAGACCCGGGTGATGTTGTCGGCGCACTGCCGCATGATCTGCGCCCCCACCGCCGTCGACCCGGTGAACCCGACCTTCGATACCCGAGGATCGGAGACGAGCGCGGTCCCGACGGTCGAACCCGGGCCGGGGAGCACGCTGATCGTCTCGGGCGGCAGGCCGGCCTCGACGAGCAGGTCGGCGAGCCGCAGGACCGAGAGCGGCGTGTAGCTCGCCGGCTTCACGACGATCGTGTTCCCGCAGGCGAGCGACGGACCGATCTTCCACGACGCGATCACGAGCGGGAAGTTCCACGGGACGATGAGCGCGCACACACCGACCGGCTCCCGGAGCGTGATGTCGAGCCCGGCGTCCTGCACGGGGATCGTCTCGCCGAAGATCTTGTTCGCCGCGCCGCCCCAGTACTCGAGGACGTTCGCCACGGTCCCGATCTCGCCTCGGGCGGCGTTGATCGGTTTGCCGGCGTTCCGCGACTCGACCGCGGCGAAGTCCTCGAGCCGCTCGCGGAGCAGGACCGAGGCGCGGAGCAGGATCCGTCCGCGTTCCGTCGCGCTCATCCTGCGCCAGGCGCCTTCCTCGAACGCTCGGTGCGCGACGTCGACCGCGCGCCTCGCGTCCTCGGGCCCCGCGTCGGCGACCTCGGCCATCGGGCGACCGGTCCCCGGCTCGATGACCTCGGAGGTCTTCCCGTCCACCGGATCGCGTCGCTCGCCCGCCAGCACCAGCTGTTCCACGGCCATCCTGGCTCCCCTCGGTCGCGCGTGTGCCCGATGATAGGCACGTTTGCCCGGACGTATGCTCCGCGACCGGACGGCCGAGCGGGAGGGTGACATGAGACGGCTCGACGGCAAGGTGGCGCTCATCACGGGGGGCGGGAGCGGCATGGGGATGGTCGCCTCGAAGCTGTTCGCGAGCGAGGGCGCTCGCGTCGTGCTCACCGACGTGGCCGACGACGCCGGTGAGGCCGTCGCCGCCGAGATCTCGGCCTCGGGCGGGGAGGCGCTCTACGTGCACGCCGACGTGTCCGACGAGGCCGACGCCGAGGCGATGGTGAAGGCGGCGGTCGACCGCTTCGCCGGGCTCCACGTCCTGTACAACAACGCCGGCGTGATGCTCGCGCAGGACGGCTCGGTGACCGAGACCGACGTATCGATCTGGGACACGACGCTCGCTATCAACGTGAAGGGCGTGGCGTTCGGATGCAAGTTCGGGGTCCCGGCGATGATCGCCTCCGGCGGCGGGTCGATCATCAACGTGGCCTCGTTCGTCGCCTGGATGGGCGCGGCCACCTCCCAGACCGCGTACACGGCGTCGAAGGGCGCCGTCCTGGCGATGACCCGCGAGATCGCTGTGGAGTACGCGCGCCGTGGCATCCGATGTAACGCGCTTGTGCCCGGGGCCGATCGACACGCCGCATGCTCGCGGAGCTGCTGGCCGACCCGGCCCGGCGGCAGCGGCGGTTCATACACATCCCCATGGGCCGGCTCGGGCAGGCCGAGGAGCTCGCGAATGCGGCGTTGTTTCTGGCGAGCGACGACTCGTCCTTCATGACCGGCGCTTCGCTGGTCGTCGATGGCGGCATCACGGCCGCCTACGTCACGCCCGAAGACTGACCCGTTCCTCGCGGCGGGCGTACCATCCAGAGATGAGCGCCGCCCTGGCGGCCGCAGTCCCGCCATGGCCCGCGGGCGATCGCGACCTGGACCTCTCGCCCCTGCTCGCGGTGGTCGTCGTCGCCGTCGTCGCGGTCATCGTCGCGCGGTTCCTCTTCGGCATGGAGCTGACCGGACGGGTGGTCATGGTCCTGGTGTTCGGTGGGTTGTTCACGCCATGGCTCGCCGACGTCACCGGGTCGCTCCCCGTGATGGGGATCTGGTTCCTCGCTCTCCTCGTCGGATCGCCCATCGTTCGCCGATCGCAGGCTCGATGAACGGCGGCATCCTGCTCGTGGGCGGCAACTGGCCGCTGTACGGCGGACGGTCCGAGTGGAACTGGTGGGCATTGGTGGGCTTGGCGGCCCTGGCCGCGCTCCTGCTGACGGCGCGGTGGAGGCTTCCGGTGGTCCTGTCGTTCGCCCTCGCGGCGGTCGGCGGGCTCGTGCTGTCCGACCTGACCCATGCGCTGGGTGTCGTGCCCGTCTGGGGATCGGTCCTGCTCGTTGTGCTGTCCCGGAGTCTCGTACGGAGACGACATCGGCCACAGGTTTGACACACCAACCGGGGTGAGGCTCAATACCTCGCGTCGTCCGACAAGGGGGGATCGACGTGGGACAGGAGCAACGCAAGGTCGGCTCCGTCACCTACCAAGAAGTCGGTGACGAGTACTTCCAGAAGCGAGGACTCCGGCGCCACGCGGGCGTCTGGTCCCTCTGGGCGCTGGGCGTCGGTGCCGTCATCTCGGGCGAGTTCTACGGATGGAACTTCGGCCTGGGCACCGGCGGGTTCGGCGGCCTGGCGATCGCGGGCGTGCTCATGGCGATCATGTACTACGGCCTCGTCTATTCGATCGCCGAGATGTCGCCGGCGCTGCCCCACACCGGCGGCGCCTACTCGTTCGCACGGTCGGCGATGGGGCCGTGGGGTGGGTTCCTGACGGGCCTGGCGGAGAACATGGAGTACGTGATCACGCCGGCGGTGGTGGCCGGGGCGAGCGCGCTGTTGATGCAGGAGATCGTCGCGGGCCTCTTCGACATCACGGGCGACCCATGGTGGAACAGCCTGCCGATCTGGGCACTGGTCTTCTACGCGATCTTCGTGTGGATCAACGTCGTGGGTATCGAGGCGACGATGCGCTTCACGGTGACCATCACGGTGCTCTCGCTCGCCGTGCTCGGGTTCTTCATCCTCGCCGCGATCTTCTCCGGGAAGCTCGATTTCAATCTCTGGACGAACATCGCGGAGGACGGAAGCGAGATCGCGGGCGGCGGCGGGGACTGGCTCCCGTTCGGGATCAGCGGCATCTTCAAGTCGCTCCCCTTCGCCATCTGGTTCTTCCTGGCGATCGAGGAGGTACCGCTCGCGGCGGAGGAGTCCATGGATCCGCGTCGTGACGTCCCCAGGGGATCCATCTGGGGCATGCACACCCTGCTGATCGCGGCGCTGCTCGTCTTGATCTTCAACACGGCCCTTCCGGGCGGGGCATTCCTCTACGGCGCGTCGGGGTTCCCCCTGCTCGACGGGCTCTTCGCGATCTTCGGAGAGAACAGCGCCACCGAGCTCCTCGGGCTGCTGTTCCTCATCGGCTTGGTGGCGAGCTTCTTCACGATCATCTTCGCGTACGGGCGGAACACGTTCTCACTCTCGCGGGCCGGGTACTTCCCGAAGTTCCTGTCACGGACCCATGGCGTGCGGAAGACCCCCCACGTGGCGTTGATCGCGGGAGCGGTCGTCGGGTATGCCGTCTTCTTCCTCGTCTGGGTCCTCCAGCAACAGGAGCTCGGAGCCGAGGTCGTGGCGGCGCTGCTCAACATGGCGGTGTTCGCCGCGGTGATCTCGTACATCCTGCAGATGGTCTCGTTCGTCTTGCTCCGCAAGAAGCTGCCGAACATCGAACGGCCCTACCGGAGCAAGTGGGGCGTCCCGGGCGCCGTGATCGCGGGGGTGTTGGCCGCGACCTCGCTCATCGCGATCTTCCTGAACGAAGCCTACCGGCCGGGCGTGTACGGCGTGGCGATCTACTACGTGCTCGGCGTCCTGTACTTCGCCATCGCCGGGCGCAACCGCCTGGTCCTCTCACCGGAGGAGGAGTTCGCACTCACCCAGGGAGGGGCGGGGATCCCGCAGGAAGCCGGCTATTCGACCTCTCGCGAGGAGCAGGAGGCGATCCTGCGCGGAGGAGGAGGCGGCGCAACCCCTGCGGCACCACCGCCCGCCCCACCGGCCGGCACGGCCTAGAGCCGGAGCACCTCGAAGCGCCGAGCGCGGCGGCCCCACCGGCCGCCGCGCTCGCGTTTGACACCGCACCTCAGCTGGTTCTTCGATAGGCCGCCATCGGCGAGGAGGAGGACGACCGTGACCGGTGCCACCGGCATGCTCGACGTCAAGCAGCTCGAGAAGCTGGCTGAGTCGGGTGAGATCGACACCGTGCTCTGCATGTTCACCGACCTGCAGGGCCGGTTCATGGGCAAACGCGTCGTCCCGCACTTCCTGCTCGAGGAGATCCTCGGCGAGGAGGGCCTCCATGCGTGCCTGTACCTGCTGGCGATCGACATGGAGATGGAGCCGCTCCCCGGCTACGCATACGCGTCCTGGGAGACCGGCTACGGCGACTTCCGGATGATCCCGGACATGCGCACGCTCCGCCTGTGTCCCTGGCTCGAGAAGACCGCGATGGTGATCTGCGACATCTTCGACGAGGAGCACGCCGACCAGGAGGTCGAGGTCACGCCCCGCACGATCCTCAAACGTCAGGTCGCCCGGGCGGCCGAGCGCGGGTTCACGATCAAGACGGGGTCCGAGCTCGAGTTCTACCTGTACCAGGACTCGTACCGGGATGCCGCCGAGCGCGGGTACCGCGACCTTCGACCGAGCTCGCCGTACATCATGGACTACCACATGCTCCAGACCACGCGGGACGAGTGGTTCGTCCGCCAGGTTCGCAACGGGATGCTGGGTGCCGGCATCCCGGTGGAGTTCAGCAAGGGCGAGTTCGGCCGGGGGCAGCAGGAGATCAACATCACCTACTCGGACGCGCTGTCGAACGCCGACAACCACGCGCTGTACAAGCACGGCGTGAAGGAGATGGCCGAGCTGAACGGGGTCGCGGCCACGTTCATGGCCAAGCCGACGATGGCCGAGGCCGGCTCGAGCTGCCACCTGCATTCCAGCGTGTGGAACGCCGACGGGACCGAGAGCCTGATGTGGTCGGACGACGGCGAGCACCACATGAGCGACACCTATCGCTGGTACATGGGCGGCCTCATCGCGTGCGCGCGCGAGATGGCATGGATGTACGCGCCGTTCGTGAACTCGTACAAGCGGTACCAGTTGGGATCCTGGGCCCCGACGGCGATCGTGTGGAGCCGGGACAACCGCACCTGCGGGTTCCGCACGGTCGGCGAACACACGGGAGCCCGTGTCGAGTGCCGGATCCCCGGGGCCGACGCGAACCCGTATCTCGCGTTCGCCGCGACGATCGCGGCCGGGTTGTGGGGGATCGAGAACCAGGTGGAGCCGCCGCCGATGTTCGTCGGGAACGCGTACGAAGCGAAGGACGTCCCGCGTGTGCCGTACTCGTTGCACGAGGCCGTCGACACCCTCCGCGCCTCCTCGGTGGCGCGCGAGGCCTTCGGGAACTTCGTGTTCGAGCACCTCGTGAACACGGCCGAACAGGAGCAGGTGATCTTCGACAACACGACGGTCACCGACTGGGAGCTCGCGCGCTACTTCGAGCGCGGCTAGCGGTCCGGCGGAGCGTCTACCCGTTGGCGAAGACCGGCTTCAGCGCGGCGTACGTTTCGCGATACCGCCGATACGCCTGGTCGTAGACCTCCCGGCGTTCGGGGTCCGGCTCGTGCTCCTCCGGGCGGTACGCGACGAACGCCTCCACGGCATCGGCGACGGTCGCGTGCACTCCGCTCGCGACGGCCGCGAGGATCGCCGCCCCGGTCGCCGTCGTCTCGACGCTCTCGGGCACCCGGACCGGCAGGCACGTGACGTCGGCCTTGATCTGGCGCCAGAGCGGCCCCTTGGCGCCCCCGCCCACGATCGTCAGGCGCCGGACCTGCAGACCCGCCGAGCGCATCGCGTCGAGGATGTCCCGAAGCGCGAACGCGCTGCCCTCGAGGATCGCGCGCGTCATGTGCGCGCGTGAGTGCGCGAGGGTCAACCCGGAGAAGACGCCTCGCGCCGCGCCGTTCCACTCGGGCGCCATCGCCCCTTGCATGCACGGGAGGAACACGAGGCCCTCGGCACCCGGCGGAACACGGGCGGCCTCCTGGGACAGCAGGTCGTACGCGTCGCCCAGGCCCTCGGCCTCGGCGCCGCGTTCGATCGGCGAGAACTGGTCCCGCCACCACCGGAGGTTGCCGCCCGAGACGAACCCGGGGTTCTCGAGGAGCCAGGCGTCGGGATCGGCGTGCGGGTGGCACTCGACGAGCATCGTGGGGTCCTCCCGCGGCTCGCTCGACGCCGCGCAGACCGGCTCGGCGGTCCCCACGACGTCGCAGACCTCGCCGGGCGCGAACACGCCGGCCCCGAGCGTCGCCGCCATCTCGTCGCCGCAGCCGATCGCGACGATCGTCTCGGGCGACAGGCCCGTCGCCTCGGCGAACGCCGCCGTGACCGTTCCGGCGGCCTCGGTCCCGGCCCCGAGCTCGGCGAGCATCGCCGGGTCGATCCCGGTCGCCTCGAGCACCTCCGCCGACCAGGAGCGGGATCGTGGGTCGAGGAGCGCGAGCGAGGAGGCGTTCGAGTAGTCGACCGCGATGGGCCCGGCGACCTGATGCAGCACGTACGTGCCGGGCGACATCAGGTGGCGAACACGCGCCCAGACGTCGGGCTCCTCGTCGCGTACCCACAGGGCCTTGAACACCGCATGTGAGGAATCGAGGTTCGCGCCCACCTGCCGGTAGAAGTCTTCCGGCGAGATGCGGGTGGCGACCTGCGCCGCCTGCGCCTCTGCGCGTCGATCCATCCAGATCATCGCCGGGCGGAGCGCCTGCCCGCCCGCGTCGCACACGACCATCCCGTCGAGCTGCGAGCCGAAGGACAGCGCCTTCACGGCCGAGGGTCCTTCGGGGAGGCCCGCGAGCACCTCGCGGATGCCCGCCGCGACTGCCTGCGGCCAGAGCGTGGCGTCCTGCTCGGCGGCGCCTGGGAAGGGGAACGACAGGTCGTAGGCCTGGTACGAGGAGGAGACGAGCGTCCCCTCGGCCCCGAACAGGGCGCAGTTCGTCCCCTGGCTGCCGACGTCGCAGCCGATCACGTACGGACCGCTCACGGGAGGATGACCATCTTGAGGCCCGTGCCCGCGCGGATCGTCTCGAACGCGTCGGCGATCTGGCCGAGCGGGAACCGGTGCGTCACCACCGGCGCGAGGTCCTCTTGACGGCGGTCGAGGTAGTCCATCGTGATCCGGTACTGGCGATGCGTCGCGCCGTACGCCCCCACGATCGCGAGCTCCTTGTAGTGGAGCTGGTTCATGTCGAGCGGACTGACCGGGTCGTGTTTCGGCAGGCCCGCGAAGTACACGACCCGGGCGCGCTTCGCGGCCATCTCGAGCGCCGCCTGCTGGGCCTGCTTCGAGGGGGCGGCCACGCTGATCCGATCGGCGCCGGCGCCGCCCGTCCGCGACAAGACCTCGGCGACGCCGTTGTCGTCGCCCGCGACCCAGGCATCGTCCACGAAGTCCCCGACCACGCCGAGCGCGACGTCGAGCCGCTCTCGGTTCACGTCCGAGAGGTAGATGCGGCTCGCGCCTCGGTCGCGGCACATCACCGCCTGCCAGCACCCGATCGGTCCCGTTCCGAGGATCACGACCACGTCGCCGAGCCGAACGTCGAGCACCTCGACCCCGTTCAGGGCGCACGCGAACGGATCCGCCACGGTCGCGAGGTCCGACGGCAGCTCGTCGGGCAGCGGGATCAGGTTCTTCGTGGCGATCGGCGGCACGGCGGCCCGGTCCGCATAGGCGCCGGGGAACGGGTCGTAGCCGTAGAGGAGGTGGTGCTCACACAGGTTCTGGAACCCCTCGACGCACCAGCGGCACTCGCCGCACGTGAGGATCGAGCCGACGAACACGCGATCGCCTTCGTGGACGCCGGGTGGCAGCACGGCATCGGGGCCGACCTCCTCGAGCACGCCGACCGGCTCGTGCCCGAGCACCCAGGGCGCCGGCGCCCGCGGATCCCCGTTGAAGAACGTTCGAGCGTCGGTCCCGCAGATCCCGCACGCCTCGACCTTCAGCACGGCGCCGGCGGGATCGAGCTTGGGATCCTCGATCGCTCGAACGTCGACGGCGTTGACGCCGGTCATGAGTGCCGCCCTCATCGGGCGGTCCCCGATGGTTCCAGGCCCATCAGCCCTCGAGCTCCCCGGCGAGCGCCTCGTGCGCCTTGTCCGCGCTCCAGCGCTCGCGGATCACGCGGGATAGGGCTCGCGTGATGGCCTCGGGCGAGGCGTGCATGAAGATGTTGCGGCCGACCGAGCACCCGATCGCCCCGGCCTCGACGGCCACCTGCATCCGCCAGAGCAGCTCCGAGTCCTCCAGCCGCGATCCGCCGGCCAGCACGACCGGGATCCCGTTCGTCGCCTCGACGAGCTTGCCGAACGACTCGGCGTCACCGGGCCAGTTCGTCTTCACGATGTCGGCGCCGAGCTCGGCGCACAGCCGCACGCTCCGGCGCAGGTACTCGAACCCGTACTGCTGCTTCAGCTCCTCGACGGTGGCGTACGTCGTCGGGAACTCGGCCTCGGCGATGAACGGCATCCCGAGGGCCGAGCACTCGCGGCCGGCCGTGGACAGGATGTCGATCATCCCGGGCTCCGTGTCGCCTCCGAGCGCCGTGAACAGGACCACCGCGTCGGCGCCGAGCACGAGCGCCTCCTCGACCTCAGCGACCTGCACGATCTCGGGGCGGTCGCCACCGGGGTTCGCCGATGCGGAGAGCAGCAGCGCGAGGGAGGTCGTGGGCGAGAACGCGGCCTCGGCGACGCGGATCATCCCCTTGCTCATCATGATGACGTTCGCGCCGCCCGCGACGGTCTCGCGGGCCCGCGACTCGATGTCCGCGAGCGGCTCGAGGAACGTCGGCGACGTCATCCCGTGGTCGAGCGCGCAGATGACCGACACCCCGGCCGGGTCGATCACCCGCTTCAGACGCATCGCCTTGCCGATCTTCGTGGTCATCGCACCTCCTTCGAAGCGTGGGTCGAAGTCTGGCAGAAGAGCTGCTCGGCCCGCGCACCACTCCCGCCCGGCGGGCCGGTGGGCGGCCGGTTAGGGTGAGCTCGATGGCGTTCCGAGGCTGGCCCGCCGAGGCGCTCGAGTTCTTCGAAGGGCTCGAGGCCGACAACTCGAAGTCGTACTGGGAGCGGAACCGGGACGTCTACGACCGCGCCGTCCGCGCCCCGATGGAAGCGCTGCTCGAGGAGCTCGCGGCGGACTGGGGCGAGGGCCGGATCTTCCGCCCGTACCGCGACATCCGGTTCAGCTCGGACAAGTCGCCCTACAAGACGAACATCGCGGCGACGGTCGGGGACGGGTACGTCCAGCTCAACGCCGACGGGTTGGGAGCCGGATGCGGCATGTGGGAGATGGCTCCGGATCAGCTCGAGCGGTACCGCGACGCCGTGAGCGACGATGCGTCCGGCGCCGACCTCGAAGCCGTCGTCGAGCGAGCACGGACAGCCGGCGTCGACGTCTCGGGCCACGGTGTCCTGAAGACCGCCCCCAGGGGGTTCCCGAAGGACCACCCGCGCATCGAGCTACTCCGGTACAAGGGAATCGTCACCTGGAAGGACTGGCCCGCGGCGGCGTGGCTCGGAACGCGACGGGCGAAGGATCGCGTGGACGAGTTCTTCCGGCACTCGGCGCCGCTCGGCGCCTGGTTGCGAACCAACGTCGGTCCATCGACGTTGCCCGAAGGTCGGCGACGATGAACGGCGCCCGCCGCGCCGATCGGCCCACGTAGACTTTTCCGCGTGCGACCCGTCCTGCTCATCGGGCATGAGGAGTGGGAGACGTTCGGCACGGCGCCGAGGACCCTCGAAGCGGCGGGGCTCCCGTGGCGGGAGCACCTCGCCTACCTGGGGGCGGTCCTGCCCCCCCTCGAGGAGATCTCGGGGATCGTCCTGTTCGGCGGCGTGATGAACGTCGATCGGATCGACGAGCACCCCTTCCTCGCGGAAGAGCGGGCCTACGTGCGAGCCGCGATCGACGCCGGCGTCCCGTACCTGGGCATCTGCCTCGGAGCGCAGATGCTCGCGAGGGCGCTCGATCACCCCGTCTACCCGGCCGGGGTCCGAGAGATCGGCTTCCACGTGCTGCACCCCGAGCCGGCGGCCGGACATGACCCGCTCCTGTCCGTGTTCCGGGACGGCGACCGCGTGTTCCACTGGCACCAGGACACGTTCGAGCTGCCCGAAGGCGCGACGCTGCTCGCGACCGGCGACACGATCCGGATGCAGGCGTTCCGGTATCGAACGGCGGCGTGGGGTGTGCAGTTCCACGTCGAGGTGGACAGCGACGAGATCGACCTGTGGCTGAAGATCGCGGGCGACGACGTCGTCCGGGAGTGGGGCTCGACGACGGAGCGGATCGAGGAGGAGACGGACCGGTTCGTACAGGAGCACGAGCGTCGCGCCGCGGAGCTGTTCGGCAGGTTCTGGGAGTTGGTCCGGAAGGAGGCCTGATGGCGGACCAGAACGTGATCACCTACCGTCCGGAGTCGAGCGACTACGCATGGACCTTCGGGGGCGTCGACCCGGTGATGAAGGTGCAGCCCGGCGACGTGCTGGAGGTCTTCACCGAGGACTGCTTCGCGGGGAAGGTCCAGGGGGTCGACGACCTGCCGTCCCAGCTCATCACCGCCTTCAATCCCCAGACCGGTCCCTTCTACGTGGAGGGCGCCGAGCCCGGCGACACGCTGGCGCTGCATCTCGTGTCGCTCGAACCCGCCCGCGACTGGGCGGTCTCGACGACGTTCCCGCTGTTCGGGGCGCTCACATCCACCACACGGACGGTCACGCTCCAAGATCCGCTCGACGAGGTCGTCTGGGTCTACGAGCTCGACCGGGAACGAAGGACCGTCGGATTCCAGGCCAGACGGAGCGACCTGTCGATCGACTTGCCGCTCGAGCCGATGCACGGGACCATCGGGGTGGCTCCGGCGGGCGGGGAGGTGCGCTCCTCGCTCGTGCCGGACGCGCACGGCGGCAACATGGACACGCCGGAGATGCGCGCGGGGACCACCTGCTACCTCGGCGTGAACGTCGAGGGCGCGTTGTTCTCGCTCGGCGACGGTCACTACCGCCAGGGCGAGGGCGAGACGTGCGGCGTCGCGGTGGAGGGAGCGATGGACACCGTGCTGATCGTCGAGCTCATCAAGGGCGCTCTCACGCCGTGGCCGCGCCTCGAGGACGACACGTGCATCATGTCGACGGGCTCGGCGCGGCCGCTCGAGGACGCGTTCCGGATCGCGCACGGCGACCTGGTGCATTGGCTGGCGGGCGAGTTCGGCCTCGACCGGCTCGACGCCTACCAGCTCGTGTCGCAGATCTCCGAGAGCCCGGTCGCGAACGTGTGTGACCCGAACTACACGTTCGTCGCCAAGGCGCCCAAGCGCTTCCTCCCGAGCCCCGAGGTCTACGGCTCGACGCGGGCGCGCCTGACGGAGATGGCGGCCGCCTACCGGGCCGAACGCGGCCTGTCGTAGCCGCGGCACGCTCCACTTTGCACGGCAACGGACTAGACACGATGCCCGTGCTGGTGCAGGATTCGACCGACGACTGCTGGTGGGGGTGCGCCCGCACCCGGCTGGTCACGTGCGGCGCGCCCGCGAAGGAAGGGGGCTCGCATGGCGGCACGCGTCGACGAGAGCAAGATGATCTCGGAGAAGGTCGCGCCGGTCCTCGTCGCCAGGACGCTCGGACCGTTCGACCTGGTCGTGATCTTCGTCGCGATCGTCCTGTTCATCAACAACGCGGCCGGGGTGCAGTTCGCCGGCCCGTCGGTGTTCATCTTCTGGATCGTCGCGTTCGCGACGTTCCTGATCACCGGGGCGTTCATAACCGCCCAGCTCGGGCGCATGTTCCCGGAGGAGGGTTCGCTCTACGTCTGGACCCACAAGGTGCTGGGTCCGTTCTGGGGGTTCTTCGCCGGCTTCGTCGCGTGGTGGCCGGGCCCGATCTCGCTGGTGTTCATCGGGATCCTGTTCGCGAACTTCCTCCAGCAGTTCGCCGTGTTGGCGAAGCCGAGCTGCGAGTTCCCGTGCATCTTCACCGAGAACTGGCACATCGGCGTTGTCGTCCTAGGCGTGATCTGGTTCAGCGCGCTCATGTCGTACCTGAGGATGCGCGTGACCCAGAACTACGTGAACGTCCTGTTCTGGTTCTACGCGGCCGCGATCTTCCTGATCGGGTTCGCCGGCGTGTGGTGGCTGTTGCAGGGCAACGGGTCCTCCACAGACTTCGGGAGCGGCTGGAACCCCTTCCAGGGTGACGAGCTTGCGCTGGGTCTTCCTGCGAACCTCACGTTCTTCTCGTTCGCGATCCTCGCGCTCCTGGGGATCGAGACGCCGCTGAACATGGGCGCCGAGGTCACGGGCGGCGAGAAGGCGATCCGCACGTTCCTGTTCTGGGGCTGCGCGATCGTCATGGCCGCCTACCTCTGGGCGACCTTCGGGAACATGGTCGTGATCGAGGCCGGGGGCGCGAACGGGACCACCGGAGGCGCCGAGACCGTCGGGATCGCGCTCGGGAGGTGGACCGGAGCCGCCGTCTCACTTGTGCTGGCGTGGGTCGTACTCACCGTCGCGGTCGTCTACAACTACTCGTTCGGGCGGCTCCTGTTCGTGTCCGGCATGGAGAAGCGGCTGCCGCACCAGTTCGGGAAGGTCAACAAGAACAAGGTGCCGGCGAACGCCATCACGCTCCAGTCGGTGATCTCGACGATCCTCACCGTCCTGGTCTTCTTCGTCCTGGGGGCGGGCGAGACCGACCCGTACAAGTACTTCTACATCCTGTACGCGGGTGTCACGATCGTCTGGTGCATCTCGACGGCCCTCCTGTTCCTGGACATCTTCTTCGCCAAGCGCGCGGAGCCCGAGCGGTTCGAGCGCGAGCGGCGGGTACCGGTCGGATTCCTCTACCTCTGTGGCCTGGTGGGATTCGTCGTCAACATCTTGGCGGTGCTGTTCATCTTCGTGGGCTCGTGGTACCCGACCGGGTTCCCGACGCTCTCCGAGTGGAACACCTGGATGGTTGGGTTCACCGCCGTATCCGTCATCTCCGGCATCGTGATCTACGTCATCTCGCAGTCCACGAGGAAAGGCAAGTCCGACGAAGAGCTGATCAGGCTCGGCGAGGCCGAGAGCGAGATCGCGGAGAACCAGCCGGCGAGCTGACCGCGAGCCGGTCGACCGTCGCGGCGGGGCACGCGTTCGCGTGCCCCGCCCCGGTTCCGACCCGCTTCACATCCCCAGCCCGTGCAGGGTCCGGCAGGCGTCGGCCAGCACGAGCCGCCCGAGCCGTTCGGCCTGCGCCTCGGACACGTAGTCCCGTTCGACGAACCCGGCCAGCACGCGCTCGAGCGCCTTCCGGGCGAGGAGCGCCGAGATCCAGAACGACTCGGGCTCTCCGGCCTCGTCGGAGCCGTACAGCAGCTTCGCCGCGGGCACGGTCCCGACGAGCATCTCGAGGGCCCACTCGACCTGCCCGAACCCCCACGGGATCAGCTCGGACAGCTCGAGGTAGACGTTCGGCAGCACGGACGCGATGTAGGCGGCCTCCCGGACCCACGGGTAACCGGAGTGCACCAGCACGACCGGCTGATCCTGGACGTCGACCAGGAGGGGGAACAGGTCGACGGGCCGCGCGTGGGCGAGGTTGATGTCGGGATCGCCCCCTCCGCAATGGAAGTGGAAAGCACGATCGTTGGCCTTGGCCACCGCGAGCGTGCGACGGATCAGGAGGTCTCGAACGGGCTTCGCGTGCTCGCGGCTCTCGCGCCAGTCGTCCTCCCGCCACCGTTCGAAGGCCGCGGCGGCCTCCGACGAGCTGGGATCGCCGACGTCGAGGCCGGTCCGGTACGCGACGATCGACTTGAACGCGACGCAGTTCGGATCGGCCGTCGCCGCGGTCGCCGCCGTCCCGACGCCGTCGACGAGGTCGTCGAACCCACCGTCGCGGTGCTCGAGGATCCAGGGTTCGAGCCGAGCGACGCGATGGACGCGGACGCCGATCGTCTTCTCGAACTCGTCGGCCGGAACCGGCGGCTGCGGGAACCCCTCGTCGGACAGCACGGCGACGACGCCGGCGGCATCGAGCAGGCCCTTCGTGTAGCCGGTCGGGTCCGAGCGCAGGGCGGCCCCTCGCGCCTCGGCGACGGCCGCGCGCGTGGGCTCGCATCCGAGATGCTCCGCGAGCCGGCGCACGAGCGCGATCCCGAAGACCGTCGAGTCCGTGAAGCCGTCCACGAGCGGCCACAGGTCCGGGGACATCCGCGAGGACGACGCGAACGACTCGCCGAGGAACATCATCCGCGTGTCGAAGCCGGCCGGATCGCGGCCGGCCATCTCCTCGAGCCGGTACGGGTGCGAATGTGCGTCGACGATCTGGGCGCCCGTCAGGTCTACGCGTGCCATCGTCCCTCCTCCGTGCCGCCTCAGTACCGCCAGCGATGAGCCCGGACCATCGTCTCGGGATCCATCCCCTCGAACGCCGCGCGCTCCCCCCGACGGGTGGCGAGGAACGCGTCGAACAGCACGTCGCCCATCGCCTCCCGGAGCAGCGTCGATCGTTCCATCTCGCGGATCGCCCCGCCCACCGATGCGGGCAGCCTGCGGATCCCCATGGCCCGCCGCCGGGACGCCGGGATCGACGCGGGATCGTCGGCGACCGGTTCGGGGAGCGTCAGCTCGCGCTCCAGGCCGTCGATCCCGGCCGCGATGATCCCGCCCAGGGCGAGATACGGGTTCGCCGCCGCGTCCATCGACTTCAGTTCGAGGTTCGCGGCCTCCTCGCGGCTTCCCACCATGCCGGTGACGAATCGGAGACCGGCTTCACGGTTCTCCCTCCCCCAGCACGCCCACGGTCCGCTCCACCGGTGCGGCTGGAGCCGCTGGTAGCTCGCGACCGAGGGAGCCGTGATGGCGGTGAGCGCCGGCATCGACGCCAGCACGCCCGCCGTGAAGGACTCGGCCTGCCGTGTCATCCCCTCGGGGCCCTTCCCGCCGTGGTACAGGTTCCGGCCGCGCCGGTCCCAGAGGCTGAGGTGGATGTGCATCCCGTTGCCCACCAGCCCGGCGAACACCACCGGCGCGAAGGACGCCGCCAGCCCGTGTCCACGCGCGACGGCGCGGATCGTGTGCCGGACGACGAGGTTCGTGTCCGCGATCGCGATGCCCGATCGATGCGGCACCGACAGCTCGAGCTGTCCGGTGGAGTACTCGGGGTGGAACTGCATCACGCCGGTTCCCTGCGACTCGAACGCTCGGATCAGCTCGGTCGCGAACGGCTCGACGTCGGACAGGACGATCGCGCCGTACGCGGGGCCGGTGTGCGCGGGGATCGGGTCGGCATCGCCGCCGGCGTCCGGGACGCGGCGGCCCAGGAAGAACTCGACCTCGTACGCCCCGCGGAGCTCCAGTCCGAGGGTTTCCAGCCGCTCGAGCATCCGCCGGGCGAAGGTCCTCGGGCACGCGGCGTAGGGCCTGCCCTCCTGGTCGAACTGGTCCACGGGCGCGAGCGCCCAACCCGGGCTCGCCGCGAGCGGCACGGTGGCCGCGGGATCGGGCATCAGGCGCGTGTCGCCAACGGGCCCCGAGATGTGCGGCGACGACGTGATCTGATCGTCGACCTGGAACACGGAGAACACGGGCGACAGGCCGACCCCGAACCTCGTCGCCTCCTCGAAGCGGCGGAGCGGGACCGTCTTCACGAGGGTGACCCCGTCGGGCAGCACGATCGCCAGGGCGACGGCCTCGACCCCGTCGGCGCCGAGCCGGCGAGCGACCGCGCTCGCGCCGGGTCCGCGTTTCGCTCGCCCGTTCGAACGAGCGGCGGGCGCCTTCGAGGGCTGCGTCGGGCTCAGTACAGCTCCAGGTACTCGTTCCGCTCCCAGTCGCTCACCCAGTCGGCGACCCGGGACAGCTCGTAGCGACGCATCGTCGTGTAGGCCGTGATGAAGTCCTCGCCGAAGAATCCCGGTGTCGCCGTGTCCTGCTCGAGCGCGTCGAGCGACGCCGCCAGATCGACCGGCAACTTCTCGAACCGCTCGTCGTCCTCGGCCGGCACCCCGGGCTTGGATGGCTCGGGAGCCTCGAGCTTGTCCTCGATGCCCCGAAGGCCGGCCTGCAGGAGCGCGGCGCCCACGAGGTAGGGGTTGGACAATGCCGACGGCGCCCGGTACTCGACGTGTTTGGACGCGGCGCTGCCGCCCTTGACGCGGATCAGCGCCGAGCGGTCCTCGAGACCCCAGGAGATGTTCGTAGGGGCTGAAGGTGTGGCGCCGCCGTCGGCGGAGGCAGTTCACGGTCGGCGCGATCACCGCGTCGATCGCCCGGGCATACGTCAGGAGACCCGCGATGAAGGACCGGCACGTGTCGTTCATGCCGTCCGGATCGTCCTCGTCGCCGAACGCGTTGGTGCCCGGATCGCCGTCGAGGAGCGACACGTGCGTGTGACAGCCGCTCCCGGCCGAGGCCGCCCACGGCTTGCTCATGAAGGTCGCGAGGTAGCCGTCCTGCTTCGCGATCTCCTTGACCCCGTTCTTGAACGTGAACGCGTTGTCCGGACCGGCGAGCCCGCGACCGGGCGCGAAGTTGATCTCCCACTGTGAGCCCGCGTACTCGCAGTTCGAGGTGATGATGTCGACGCCGATCTGCGGCATCTCCTCGACGATGCGTCGGATCGTCGGGACGTAGTCGTTGCGCAGCGTGTTGAAGATCTGGTACCCGTCGAACAGCGGCTCGTGCGTGTCCGCGGTCAGCAGGTAGAACTCGAACTCCGAGCCGATGACCGGCTCGAACCCCATCGAGCGCGACTTGTCGAGGGCGCGCCGGAAGACGTGGCGAGGCGTCGCCTCCAGCGGGGTGCCGTCGTACCACCGCGCGTCGCAGATCAACCGGGCGGTGCGGTCCGCCCACGGGATCACCGCCGCCGAGTCCGGATCGGGGAACAGCAGTTGATCGCCGTACCCACGCTGCTCGTGGTAGAGGGTCCCGGGCACGACGTCCGCTCGCGAATCGAGCACGCTCGTCCCGCCGTACATGTTGAGCCCGCTTTCGGCGTAGTCGAACGCGTGGGCGATCGGGATCGTCTTGGACCGGGAGATCCCGTGCATGTCCGGCAGCTCGAACCGGACGAAGCCGATCCCGTCGCCCTGCCATCCCTCGAGGATCTTCTTCACGGTCGCCATGCGATCCCCCTCCCGTCCGTGCGGCGCGCCGGAAGGCGCAGCGTAGCGCGTTCCGCGGCACCGGCGGACGGCCGTCCCGGTCTCCTCGCGCACCGAGGGGCGCGGTACGCTTCGCGGTGCGCGGTGCGCGGTCCGCCGTCACGGGGCGGGGCCGATCGTTCACGGTCGGAGGTCGTCGGTGGCCCAGGGACTGATCGACAGCAGCCGAAGCAGGGTGCTCTCGCTTGAGTTCGGCCGGAGCTATCCGGTGGTCGTCCGCGGCGACGGTGTCTGGGTGGAGGACGCCACCGGGCGCCGATACCTCGACGCGATGAGCGGTGGCTCGATGGCGGCGACGCTCGGGCACGGCCGCGGGGACATCATCGCCGCCGCCCGAGCCCAAGCCGACCGCCTCGCGTACGTCCACAACGAACGGCTGACGAACCCGGCGCAGGAACGACTGGCGCGCGAGCTGGTCGAGGTCGCGCCGGAGGGGTTCACGCGCGCGCGGTTCGTGACCAGCGGGTCGGACGCGAACGAGACGGCGATCCAGCTGGCACGCAGCTACCACGTCGAGCGGGGCGAGCCCTCCCGATGGCAGGTGATCTCGCCGGCGCAGGCGTATCACGGTCCCACGATGGCCACGCTCGGGCTGACCGGCCGGCCCGGGTTGCAGGGGCCGTTCTCCCCGTACTTCCCCGACCTGCCGCACATCCCGCCGAGCACGGCGCGGTTCGATCCCACGGGTGATGCCGCGCTCGAGGCCCTCGACCGGGCGCTGGAGGAGGCGGGCCCGGAGAACGTCTCGGCCTTCTTCTGCGAGGCGATCAGCGCCGCCGCGCTCCCCGCGTACACGCCGCCCCAACGCTTCTGGGAAGGCCTCGCCGAACGCCGGGAGCGGCACGGGTTCCTCGTCTGCTTCGACGAGGTCGTGACCGGCGTGGGCCGGACCGGACGGTGGTTCGCCGGGGCGGGCACCGCATGCGCGCCGGACATCATCGCCACGGCGAAGGGATTGGGCGCCGGGTACGCGGCGATCGGAGCCGTGCTCGTCCGCGACCATGTCTACGAGGCGATCGCGAGGGGCTCCCGCCGCTTCCCGCTCGGCCACACGTGGGACGGCGCGCCCCTGGCCTGCGCGGTGGGGCTCGCCGTGCTCGAGGCCACTGCGGTCCGAGGGGATCGTCGAACGCGTCGGTGCGCGAGGGCCGTCGCTGCGAGACGAGCTCGCCGCCGCCCTGGAGGGCATCGCGATGGTGCAGGAGGTCCGTGGGCACGGCTTCCTGCTCGGCGTCTCGTTCGTCGATCCGCGTGACGGGACCTCGTTCCTGCCGCGCGAGCTCCGGGTCGGTGGGCGCGTCGACGATGCCGCGACGGAGCGCGACCTCATCACGCTGTCCACGCAGCCGACCCGCGACGGCTACGCGGGCGACCAGACGCTGTTCGCACCCGCCTTCACCGCCTCCGACGACGAGCTCGCGGAGATGGTCGCCCGGTTCGCCGGCGCCGTGCGCCAGGTCGCCGAGCGGGTCGATGCCGAGCTCGACCAGGCGCCGGTCTCGGCCTCGCCCACCGGAGGCGCCTGAATGGGAACGGGAACGCGGACCGGCCGCCTGCGGGCCCTGATCCTGCAGCACGAGGAACCGACGCCCCCGGGACACGTCACCGAGTGGCTCCGCTCCCACGACGCCGACGCCGAGACCCTGCGGATCGACCTCGACGACCGGGGGGTCGATCCGACGCGCTACGACCTGATCGTCTCGCTCGGGTCGGAGTTCGCCGCGTTCGACGACACGAAGCCCTTCGTGGCGCGCGAGGCCGAGCTCATGCGTCGCGCCGTGGACGCCGACATCCCGGTCCTCGGCCTGTGTTTCGGCGGGCAGATGCTCGCTCGCGTCCTCGGGGCCGAGGTCTACCGGTCCGACGACTCCGAGATCGGCTGGCTCCCGGTCCGCAGCCTCGTTCCCGAGCTCGTCCCGGCGGGCCCCTGGTTCCAGTGGCACTTCGACACCTTCAGCGCGCCGCCCGGCGCAACCGTCGTCGCCGAGACCGACGTCGGCCCGCAGGCCTTCGTCGCCGGGCGGTCGCTCGGGCTGCAGTTCCATCCCGAGGTGACGACGCAGATCATGGACGACTGGGTCCGCGTCTACCGCCATGAGCTGGACGGCGACGGCGTGGATCCCGACGCGCTGCTCGAGGAGACGCACCGGCTCGCGAACGAGAGCCGCGACAACGCGATGCAGCTGTTCGATCGCTTCCTGCGCGATGTCGCCCGCCTGACGCCGACGCCGACGCCGACCGACGGATGATCCGCGCCGAGGACACCGCCGTCTTCCCCCGGTACCTCGACCTGGCCTACCCGAACATCGAGCACGGCGAGGGGGTCTGGCTCACCACCACCGACGGGCGGCGCATCCTCGACGCCTGCTCCGGCGGGGCGATGGTGGCCGCGCTCGGCCACGGCGTTCCCGAGCTCGCCGCGGCGGCCGCGGAACAGGCGGAGCGCATCTCCTACTACTACAACCATCACTTCACGAACGAGCCGCAGGAGCGCCTGGCCGAGCGACTGCTCGAGGTGGCGGCGCCCGAGATGGCGCGGGTGCGGTTCGTCTCCGGTGGCTCCGAGGCCAACGAGACCGCCCTGCAGCTCGCCCGCGTGTACCACGTCGAGCGCGGGGAGCCGGATCGCTGGCGCGTGATCTCTCCGGCCCAGGCCTACCACGGCTCCACGATGGGAACCCTCGCCCTGAACGGCCGTCCGGGGCTCCAGGATCCGTACGCCCCGTACCTCGCATCCCACCTGCACATCCCGCCGAGCACCTCGCGGTTCGACCCGTCGGGCGAGGCGGCGTTGGACGCGCTGGACCGCGCGCTCGAGGAGGCGGGTCCGGGAACCGTGTCGGCGTTCGTCTGCGAGCCGGTGAGCGCGTCCGCGTTGCCCGGCTACTCGCCGCCGGACCGGTTCTGGGAGGGCCTCGCCGAGCGCCGCGCGGAGCACGGCTTCCTCGTCTGCTTCGACGAGGTGGTGACGGGCCTCGGTCGGGTGGGCACCTGGCTGGCCGCCCGGCAGCTCCCGATCGAGCCCGACATCGTGGCGGTCGGCAAGGGTCTCGGCGCCGGCTACGCGCCGATCGGCGCCGTCCTGTGCCGGGAGGAGATCTTCGACGCGATCGACCGGGGATCGCGGGAGTTCGATCTCGGTCACACTTGGGACGGGGCGCCGCTCCCGATGGCCGTCGGGCTCGCCGTCCTGGACCTGCTCGTCGAGCGAGGGTTGGTCGAGCGCGTCCGCGACCGGGGGCCGGGCCTGCGTGACGAGCTCGCCGAGGCGCTCTCCGGCTCCGCGATCGTCGGCGAGGTCCGCGGTCGAGGGTTCCTGCTGGGCGTCGAGCTGGTCGACCCTCGCGACGCGACGTCGTTCCTGCCATCCGAGCTCGACGCCGCCTCCATGGTCGACGACGTCGCCTTCGAGCACGGCCTGCTCGTCACCTCGAGCCACCCGCAGGCCGACGGGTTCGCGGGCGACCAGGTGTTGCTCGCTCCCGCCTTCACGAGCACCGATGCCGAGCTCGCCGAGATGGTGGCGCGTCTCTCGGCCACGATCGACGACGTCGAGCGCGCGGTCACGAGCTCCTTGATGGCCACCGAGGCGCCGTGACCGAGCCGTCGGAGTTCGTGCTCCTCGGGATCCCCGACGTGAACGGGTCGATCCGGGGGAAGGCGTTGTCACCGGACGCGTTCGAGACCGCGTTGCAACGAGGGACGGTCATGACCGACCTGATCCTCGGCCTCGACCCGGTCGACGCGCCGATCGCCGACTACGAGCGGTTCGGCATCCGAACGGGCGCCGCCGACCTGCTCGTGCATCCGGACCCCGACAGCATCCGCGACCTCACGTGGCGCCCCGGTTGGCGCGTCTGCCTGGCCACGCCGAGCTGGCCGGACGGCCGGCCCTGCGCGTACGCGGGCCGCGAGCTCTTCCGCTCCGTGCTCGACGACGTCTCGGATCTCGGCTACGAGGTGATGTCGGCGATCGAGTACGAGATCCGGATCTGGGATCGAGCAGGGAGCGCCGACGTCGAGCGGTATCAGCTACAGCCTGCACGAGGTGGAGCGGTATCAGCGGTTCCTCGACGAGCTGGTCCCGGCGCTGGAGGGCCTGGGGGTCGAGCTCGCGGCCGTGCACACCGAGGCCGGTCCGGGGTTGCTCGAGCTCAACCTCGGGGCTCGCCGCGGCCTTCGAGCGGCCGACGACGCGGCGCTCGTGAAGTTCGGCGTGAAGGGCGTCGCGGCCTCGATGGGCCTGCGCGCGAGCTTCCTCGCGAAGACGGTGCCCGGCGAAGAGGGGTCGAGCGGTCACGTCCACCTGTCCTGCTGGAGCGGCGAGACGAACGCGTTCGCCGGGCCGGGCGAGGATCATCCGGTGCCGGCGGTGTTCGGCGCGGCCATCGCCGGCGTGCTCGAACACCTGCCGGCCGCCTCGCTGCTGCTCAACCCCACGCTGAATTCGTACAAGCGGCTCGTCCCGGGGTGGTTCGCACCGATCAACGCCACCTGGGGCTACGAGAACCGGTCGTGCGCGGTGCGAGCGATCAGATCCACCCGGCCCGAGCTGTGGCGGTTCGAGTGCCGGCGGCCGGGGGCCGACGCGAACCCGTACCTCGCCCTCGCCGCGATCGCCGCGTCCGCCGCCGACGGGATCCGGAAGGACACCGAACCGCCCGCGGACGTCGTCGGCGATGCGTACGCGTTGGCCGGGGCGCCGGAGCTCCCGGGCTCCCTCGAGTCGGCGATCCGGGCGTTCGAGGAGGACTCGGTGCTGCAGAAGGCGCTCGGCGAGGAGTTCAGCGAGTACTACGTCGCCTCTCGCGCCTGGGAGCTGAAGGCGTGGCGCGAGACCGTCACCGAGTGGGAGCGGGAGCGCTACGAGCGCTCGGTGTAGCGAGCTCGACACCGTGGGCGACTAGATCCAGATCGGCGACCGCCACAGGTCGAGCTCGGTCCCAAGACCCAGCTCCGTGGCCCGCCGGTAGACCCTCGCGGCGGCGGCGACGTCCTCGATCGCCAGCCCGACCGGCGTGCAGAAGATCCGCTGCTCGTCCGCGGTCCGTCCCGGATGGCGCCCGGCGACCAGGTCCGGCAGCTCCACCACGTCCTCGCGCCGCAGGACGCCTTCGGCGAGCGCCCTGGCGAGCGGACGCGAATGATGCCCGGTCTCGTGCTCCCACAGATCGCAGACCACCAGGTCGGCCTGATCGACGCATGCGGTCTCCGGGTCGAGCGAGGACACCGAGCAGAAGAGGCTGCCCGCCTCGAGCCACTCCGGAGGCACGTACGGCTCGGGCGCCATCGTGGCGGCGACGATCACGTCTGCCCCTCGGCAGGCCTCCTCGGCGGAGTCGACCGGAACCACACGCTCCGAGCGTTCGCGGAACGCGTTCGCCTTCTCGCGGTCGACGTCCCAGACGCGGATCTCTTCGAGCGCGGGGAGGACGGCCTCCAGCGCGGGGAGCTGGGTCCCCGCCTGCACACCGGCGCCGAGCAGCCCCGCGACCCGCGCACCCGGCCGGGCCAGGCGTCGGGCAGCCACCGCCGTGACCGCGCCGGTCCGCGCGGCGGACACGATCGTCCCGTCCATGACCGCGAGCGGCAGCCCGGTCGTCGGATCGGATAGCACGACGAGCCCGACCCCTCGGGGGAGCCCTCGCTCCGGGTTCGTCGGAACGCTCGGGATCCACTTGAGCCCGGCCAGGCCGATCGACCCCCCGACGTAGGCCGGCATCGCCATGATCCTGCCGTGGGTCTCGTCGCTGTCGAGCTCCTCCGACCACAGGATCGACGACTTCTTCGGCAGTCGCGTGTCGCCCTCGGCGTGCAGGCGGAGCGCCTCTTCGACGACGCCGATCGTCGCGGGGATATCGAGGCCGCCGGCCGCGACCACGTCTTCCTGGGACAGGAACAGGAAACGCGCCTCTGCGCCCACGGCGCTGCACCGTACCAGTGGACCCCGCGGATACACTCGCGACGTGTCGGACATCGTCGAGATCGCGATCGTCTCGTACCACCTGTACCCCGGCCGGGTGAGCTTCTGGCAGGTCGGCGGGTACGCGGTACCCGAGAACTACGTCGACGCCGTCCGCCGCGCCGGCGGTCGCGCCTCGCTGATCCTGCCGGGTGACGACCGCTCACCGGCGGACCTGCTCGACGGTCGCGACGGGCTGTTGCTGGTCGGCGGCGGCGACGTCCACCCGGGACGGTACGGGGCGGAGCCGATCGACGAGATCTACGGCGTCGAACCCGATCGCGACGAGCTCGAGATCGAGCTGCTGCGCGAGGCCGACCGACGTGGGCTCCCGACGCTCTGCATCTGTCGCGGGATGCAGGTCATGAACGTCGCGTTCGGGGGCACCCTCATCCAGCACCTCCCGGCCGATGAACGGTTCATGCCCCACGGGACGCCGAGCGGCGTCGACGCGATCGTCCACGAGGTGAAGCTCGCGACCGAGAGCCGGACCGCGCGAGCCACCGGTTCGGACGTGGTCGCGAGCTCCTCCCATCATCACCAGGGGATCGATCGCCTGGCGACGGGGGTCGTCGCGACCGGCTGGAGCGAGGACGGGCTCGTCGAGTCGATCGAGGCCGACGAGGGCTGGCTCGTCGGCGTGCAGTGGCATCCGGAGGACACGGCGCCACGCGATCCCGCGCAGCAAGGCCTGTTCGACGAGCTGGTCCGGCAGGCGTCCGCCGGGTGACCGGCGGACGGCACGCCTCGAGGCTCCCGGGCTCAGCGGAGGATGACGAACACCGCGTACGCGAACGGCGTCGCCACGACCATCGCGATCACCACGACGACGGCCACGGCTCGCCACCATGGAGGTCGCTGGATGCTCGTTCCCGGGGCGTCCCAGGTCGGATCCTCGAACGGATCGAGCTCCTCCTCGGGCACAGGCGGAGGGACCGGCTCAAGGTGGGCACCCACGACCCCGAACGATACTCGAGGGGCGCGCGCGGGCGGCCCGACATCGCCGTGGGCGCTCCACGGCGAGGAAGGCACCGGTGATGGGCGGGTTGCGGGTCGTTCGAGCCGAAGGGGACCCGCACGCTCGCGGCCAGCAGATCGGCCGCGAGCTCCGGGACCTGCTCAACGAATCGGTGGACTTCTACCATCACTACTTCTCGCGACGAGGGGTCTCCTCACATCACCTCCAGGAGCTGCTCACGCCGTTCCTGGTGGCCGGGGAGACGCACTTCCCCGCCTCGCTGGCGACGCTGAAGGGCATGTCGGTCGGCGCCATGGTGCCGGTGCTCGAGCTGTTCGCGATCAACGCGTTCGAGGAGCTCGAGCCGATGCTGCAGGCGCCCGACGGGGGCCTGCTGTTCCTCCAACGCAAGGAGGGCTACGTCGCCCCGCCGGTCCGACCGAGGATCGAGCGCTGCACGAGCTTCACCGTGGCGATCGACGGCATGACGGTCCTCGCGCACAACGAACACTGGTTGGCCGGCGACGCCGGCAAGGTCGCGGTGATCCTGGATGCCCCCCACGACCGTCCCGTCCGCGTCGCGTCCCCGACGGTCGTCGCCTGCCTGCCCGCCGTGGGCATGAATAGCTACGGCGGGGCGCAGGGGATCGCGTCGCTGACCGCGTCCGACGACGGCGTGGGCGCCCCGAGGGTGCTCGTCTCACGGCACTCGCTCGAGGCGCGAGATCGCGCCGACGCGATCGCGCGGGCCGGGATGCCTGCAAGGGCCGGCGGGTACGGGCACACGTTCGCGTTCGCGGGCGGTGACGCGTTCGCCGTGGAGACCACACGGGAGCGGCTCGCCGTCGTGGAGGAGCCGCAGGCCCACACGAACCATTACCTGGACGCCGAGCTCGCCCCCCTCGGTCCACCCCCCTCCCCCGGCAGCAGCGCCAGGTACACCAGGCTCGTGCAGCTGCTGCGGGAACGGCCGCCGCGATCGATCGACGACGTGATGGAGATCCTGCGCGACCACGACGCCTCGCCGCAGTCGATCTGCCTGCATGCGGACCCGGCCGAGGGTGACGAGGCGGACGCGATCCTGTTCTCGATGGTCGCCGAGCTCGAGCAGGGCCGCATGTGGGTCGCCCCCGGCACCCCTTGCCAGACGGACTACGAGGAGATCGATATCTCTGGGGTCCGCTGAGCGGGTCGGGCCGGGTCCCCGCAGGGCGCGTGCCTACCGCTCCCCGACGCGTCCGTGCTATACAGGCCTTGGTTAAACCGCCGTTCAGAACCGCTCGGTTCGCGGCGGCGAACAAGCGTTCGCGGAGGTCTTCGAATGCTGCCGTTGCCTCCGCGGGGTTCGATCCGAGGAGGGGCGATGGCGAGGGGTACGAAGGTCCGGCTGGGTGTGGTGGCGTTGCTCGCGACGGCGCTCGCAAGCGCCGCGCTCGTCCAGACCGCGCTCGCCCAGGACCAGACCGGCAGCGAGCCAGACGAACACGTGGTCTTCACGTGGGGATCGACCGGCGAGCCGAGCTCGCTCAACCCGATGTCCGGGTACGTCGCGACCGACTTCTATCCGTGGGCGGCGAGCTACCACATGCTGATCGACTTCGACGAGAACTTCGGCGCGGAGCCGATGCTCGCCACCGACGTGGAAGTGAGCGAGGACAACATGACGTTCACCTACACGATCCGCGACGACATCGTGTGGTCGGACGGGACGCCGCTCACGGCCGAAGACGTCGTCTACACGATGAACCTGTACAAGAACAACAACGCCTACCTCCCGCAGAACTACCTCACGCAGATCGACGGCGACGTTCGGTTGGTCGACGACACGCACATCGAGTTCGACACCCTGGCTCCGACGGGGCTGTACTCGGGCGAAGCGCCGTACATGTACTTCTACATCCTGCCGAAGCACGTCTTCGAGCAGGTCGAGGCGGGGAACTGCCCGGACGGCACCGATCCGTGCACCGCGAAGAACTTCGACAACGTTCCGAACGTCGCCAGCGGGCCGTTCATCATCGAGGAGTACGAGGTCGGTCAGTTCGTCCGCATGATCCGCAACCCCGAGTGGACGGGACCAGAGCCGGCCGTGGACGAGCTCATCTACCGCATCTACCGGAACGAGGACGCGCTCTCCCAGGCGCTCAAGCAGGGGGAGGTGGACTTCGCCTACTTCTACGCACCGAACATCTTCAACTCGTTGGAGGGGGAAGAGAACATCGCGACGGCGATCGCGAACATCCCGTCCTTCTCTGAGATCGGGATGAACACGGGGTCCGCCTACCAGGAGGCCGAGGGCGACTTCCAGCCCCACGGCGACGGGCACCCCGCGCTGACCGACGTGGCCGTTCGGCGGGCGATCCGGATGGCGATCAACGGCCAGGATCTCGTCGACCGGGTCCTGCTCGGCTACGGCATCCCCGGGGACACGATCGTCCCGCCGATCTCCGTCGAAGGCGCGCGGTACGAGCCTCCTCCCGACGTCGCGTTGGAATGGGACCTCGAGGGGGCCGCACAAGCGCTGGAAGATGCCGGCTACGTCGATTCCGACGGCGACGGGGTGCGCGAGATGCCGGCCGGGTCGCTCGAGCCGGGCAGGCCGCTCGAGTTCCGCTATCACGTGCGCACGAACGAACAGACCTCCGTGGACGCCGCGCCGTTCGTGTCGGAGTGGCTCGAGGAGATCGGGATCCAGACCCAGGTGATCGCGGTCACCTCCAACCGGCTCGGCGACATCATCAACGCCGGCGAGTACGACCTGTTCAGCTGGGGTTGGTACCCGGATCCCGATCCGGACTCGGCATTGTCGTGGTTCAAGTGCGACCAGCGGCCGCCCGACGGAACGGCGTACGGCAACAACGACTCGTACTACTGCAACCCGGAGTACGACGCGCTGTACCTCGAACAGCAACAGGCGTTGAACCCCCAGGACCGCTGGGAGATCGTCCACGAGATGCAACGGATCTACTACGAGGACGCCGCCTACGCGGTCATGTGGTACGACCCCCTCCTGCAGGCCTACCGGACGGACCGGTTCACGGGGTTCAACCCGCAGCCGCCGACCAACGGCGACCTGCTCGAGGGTTGGGGGGGTCCGAGTGACGTCTGGACGACGCTCCGACCGGTCGGAGCAGGCGGAACCAGCGGCAGCTCAAGTGAGGCCCGCGGGATCCCGGCCGCCGTCTGGGCGATCGGTGCGGGCCTCATCGTCCTGCTGGGGGTGATCCTCGTCGTACGGCGCCGGCGCGTCAGCGACGAGGACATCTGAGCCTGCGGCCCCGACGGACGGACGAAGGAGCGCGAGGTGGGGACCCGCCGCTACATCGCGGGCAAGGTGTTCGGGGCGTTCCTCACCCTGCTGTTCGTCATGGTGTTCAACTTCTTCCTGTTCCGGGTCATCCCCGGTGACCCCGCCGCGAACCTGCTCCGGGGCACCAGCGCGTTCAACCCGGAGAACGTCGAGCAGGTCACGGAGGAGCTCGGCCTGGCGGAGCCGCTGCCGCAGCAGTTCCTGATCTACCTGAAGAACATGGCGACCCTGAACTTCGGGGAGTCGTTCTTCCTGCGTGGCGAGCCCGTGAACGAGGTGATCGCGGACAACATCTGGCCGACGCTGCTGCTCGTCGGCACGTCGACGATCGCCTCGGCCGCCATCGGCCTGATCATCGGGATCTACGGCGGCTGGCGGCCCGGCAGCAGGTTCGACGTCGGATCGCTCGGGTTCACGCTGTTCGTCTACGCGATGCCCGAGTTCTGGTTCGGCATCCTCATGTTGATGGCGTTCGCCGGTGGCGTCGGTCCCTTCCCCGCGATCTTCCCGACCGGCGGGTACGAGACCGCCGGCGCGGATCTCACCGGGTCGGCACATATCGTGGACGTCCTGAATCACCTCGTCCTGCCGTTCCTCGTGCTGACGATCGCCTACCTCGGCGAGTACGCGATCATCATGCGGAACGCGCTCATCGACGTCCGCAGCGACGACTTCGTGCAGACCGCGCGCGCGAAGGGCGTGCGCGAGAAGCAGGTCCTGTGGAAGCATGTCGTGCCGAACGCCATGCTGCCCACCATGACCATCACCCTCCTGTCGCTCGGGTTCATCTTCGCCGGCGCGATCACGATCGAGTACGTGTTCTCCTACCCGGGACTCGGCCTGCTGACGGTGCAGGCGATCGACGCGAAGGACTTCCCGCTGCTCCAGGGCCTGTTCCTCCTGTTCTCGGGGGCCGTGATCGCCGCGAACCTCGTCGCCGACGTCCTCTACAGCTACCTCGACCCGCGGGTCCGGGCTGCCTGATGCGACCGACCGAGGCCTTCGGCGCGCCCGAGACCACGCCCCCGGTCGGCGTCGAGCTCGAGCCCGGTCCGCCGCCCGAGCCCCCGAAGAGCGCTCGGGCGATCACGTGGGCCAGAAGGAGCATGTCCGCCAAGCGGATCTGGCGGACGTACCGGAAGAACACGATGGGGATGATCGGGCTGGTCATCCTCATCTTCTTCATCGCCGTCGCGGTCTTCGCCCCCTTCCTCGCCCCGAGGGAGGGACTCGAAGCCACCTGCCCGTGCAACGCTCCTCCGCCGGTCCCGTCGCCACCGTCCGCGGACTATCCGTTCGGAACCGACAACTACGGCCGCTCGATCCTGACGCTCACGATCTGGGGGTCGCGCATCTCGCTCCTCGTCGGGCTGGCGGCGACGCTCATCGCGATGGTGATCGGGTCGCTCGTCGGGATCGTCGCCGGCTTCTACGGACGCTGGCCCGAGACGATCCTCATGCGGCTGACCGACTGGTTCCTCGTGATCCCGTTCCTGCCGCTGGCGATCGTCCTCGCCTCGATCCTCGGGCAGTCCCTACCGATCATCATCTTCGTCATCGGCGTGACGTCGTGGCCGAGCACCGCCCGGATCATCCGCGCGCAGGTGCTGTCCGTGAAGACGCGGCCGTACGTGGAGCGGTCCCGCGCCCTCGGCTCGGGCAGCTGGCACCTGACCACGCGCCACATCCTGCCGAACGTCGGCCCGCTGATCGTCGCGAGCACTGTCCTCACGGTCGCGATCGCGATCCTGTCCGAGACCACGCTGTCGTTCCTCGGCCTCGGGGACCCATTGTCGATCTCGTGGGGGACGATCCTGCAGTTCGCGTTCGACTCGGGTGCGGCGGGCGCCGGCCAGTGGTGGTGGATCATCCCGCCCGGCCTCGCGATCGTCTTCGTGGTCCTCGCGTTCACGCTCTGCGGGTTCGCGCTCGACGAGATCTTGAACCCGAAGCTGCGGAAACGATGAGTGTCCTGTCGGTCCGAGACCTCCACGTGGCCTACTCGACGCAGGCCGGCCCGGTCCCGGCCGTGCGCGGTGTGTCGTTCGACATCGAGAAGGGCGAGGTGGTCGGGCTCGCCGGCGAGTCCGGCTGCGGCAAGTCGACGATCGTGAACGCGATCCTCCGGCTGCTCCCGGCGGACACCACGGTCACGGGGGAGATCATGCTGTCCGACGAGGACGTCCTGACCATGAGGCCGGGTCGCCTCCGCGCCGTGCGGTGGACCGGCGCCTCGGTCGTCTTCCAGGGCGCCATGCACGCGCTCAACCCCGTGCAGCGGATCGGCGAACAGCTCGCCGAGGCGATCGTGCTCCACGGGCAGGCCGGCGAGCGCGAGGCGCTCGTCCGCGTGGGCGGCCTCCTCGAGCAGGTCGGCCTGCCTCCCCGGCGACTGCGCGACTACCCGCACGAGTTGTCGGGCGGCCAGAAGCAGCGCGTGATGATCGCGATGGCGCTCGCCTGCAGCCCGACGGTCGTGATCGCGGACGAGCCGACGACGGCACTGGACGTGATGGTGCAGGCCCAGGTCCTCCAGTTGCTGAAGGACCTCCAGGCCGAGCTCGGCCTCGCGATGTTGTTCATCACCCACGACCTGTCGGTGCTCGTCGAGGTGTGCGACCGCCTCGCGATCATGTACGCGGGCAGGATCGTCGAGGAGGGGCCGTCGGTCGCGGTGTTCGAGGAGCCCGCCCACCCCTACACGCGTGCGCTCGCGGCCGCGTTCCCGGCGATCGGCGACCCGCGGTTCCGCAGGGCGCCCTCCGGCCTCGGGGGCGACCCGCCCCAACCCGACAACGTCCCGGCCGGTTGCGCGTTCCATCCTCGCTGCCCGCTCGCGTTCGACGAGTGCCCGACCGTGATCCCCGACCTCTACGAGGCCGGCGCGGGACGGCGGGCCGCGTGCCTGCTCGTCCCGAAGGAGGCGAAGGTCGCAACGTGAGCGACGTCCGAACCCCCGGCGCGACCGGCGACACGGCCGTCCTCGAGGTCCGGGACCTCCGCGTCACCTTCCAGGGACGCATCGGGATCGGCGCCGGCCTGGCGGGGAAGCAGGCCTCGACGTCGCGCGCCGTCGACGGCGTCGACCTCCAGCTCCGCCAGGGCGAGGTCCTCGCGCTGGCCGGCGAGTCGGGATGCGGGAAGACGACGCTCGCCCGCACGATCATGGGCCTCGAGCGGCCGACGAGCGGAGAGATCCGGTTCGAGGGCGAGCCGCTCGGCCGGAGCACGAAGCTGCTCCGCGAGTATCGGCGCCGCGTGCAGATGGTCTTCCAGGACCCGACGGCGGCGCTCAACCCGAGGCAGACGGTCTACGAGTCGATCGCGGAGGGGCTCCGGATCCACGGGGTCACGTCGCAGGACGGGATGAGCGAGGAGCAACTCGTCGCGCGCGCCCTTGCCCGCTCGGGCATGCGGCCGCCGGAGCGCTTCTTCCTCTCCTATCCGCACGAGCTCTCGGGCGGCCAGCGGCAGCGCGTCGTGATCGCGGGATGCCTCGTCCTCGAGCCCGAGGTGATCATCGCCGACGAGCCCGTGTCGAGCCTCGACGCGTCGGTTCGCGGGGAGATCCTGAAGCTCCTGCTGGGCCTGCGCGACGACTTCGGCATCGCGATGCTCGTGGTCACCCACGACCTCGGGCTCGCGTGGACGATCGCCGATCGCGTCGCGGTGATGTACCTCGGGCGCATCGTCGAGGTCGGCCCGGCCGAGGACGTGCTCACGAAACCGTTGCACCCGTACACGCAGGCTCTCCTCGAGGTCGTGCCGGAGGCCGGAGGCCTGTCGCGGCCGTTCCTCTCGGGCGAGCCGCCGGACCCGACCCGGATCCCGGACGGCTGCCGGTTCCACCCACGGTGTCCCGAGGTCGCCTCCGGCGCCGCGGAAACGGCCGGCGTGGCGGGGCGCTGCACGGCGGAGGACCTCGGCCTCTCGGAGCTCCGGCCGGGGCATCTGGCCGCGTGCCACCTCGCGGCGTTGCGGACCGAACACGCGCCCGCGGATCCGCTCTCCCCGTCCCAGCCCTGAGGAGCGCCGACGGCGGTCGGCGCATCTCATCGTTCCCCCCACACGGCGACGGGCCGTCACCCGAGCCTGAGTTGAGAATCCCCCCAACGGCCTAAAGCAGACACGGTAGAGGCCCGATACCGACGACATGTTCCAGGCTGCGGTCGAGTCCGTTCGGATGGGACCGGCGTGAAGCTCACGTCGTTGTCACAGCCGGAGCCAGAGATCCGTGCGCCGTCGAGAGCCGGCGGTCGGTCGGGGACGGATCGAGGCAGCCCGGCACGTCGACGTGCCGGAGACACCTGGCTCGAGCGCTGGATGGCAAGCGTCGCCGACCTCGGCCGGCTCCGGGCCTCCCATCCGATGCTCGATGCGGTCATCGATCAGGTCGATGGTCGCCGGATCCGGATCGGCGACCGCTGGCTCTTCGACTTCGCTTCCTGCAACTACCTGGGATTCGACCTCGATCGGGACATCATCGAGGCCATCCCGCAGTTCCTGGACGACTGGGGGACGCATCCGAGCTGGTCGCGCCTCCTCGGCAGCCCCGTGATCTACGAGCAGCTCGAGGAACGGCTGGCAAGGCTCGTGGGCAGCGAGGACACCCTCCTGCTGCCGACGATCACCCATATCCACATGTCCGTGATCCCGGTGTTGGCCGGAAGCGGCGCCATCTTCCTGGATGGACGGGCCCACAAGACGCTGTTCGACGGCGCCACGGTCGCGGTCGGACACGGCGCGACACTGCAGCGGTTCCGTCACAACGACGCCGATGACCTGGAGGGGTTGCTTCGGCAGGCGCCTCGCGAGCCCCGGATCATCGTGATGGATGGCGTGAATTCGATGACCGGGAATGCGCCCGACATCGGCGCGTTCGCACGGCTCGCCCGCGAGTACGACGCGCTCCTGTACATCGACGACGCGCACGGGTTCGGGATCGTCGGCGAACGGAGCACCGACGAGCTCTGTCGCTATGGAACGCGCGGGAACGGCATCGTTCGCCATCTCGGCGAGTCGTACGAGAGCGTGATCTTCGTGGCGGGTCTGTCCAAGGCGTACTCGTCCCTGCTCGCGTTCCTCGCCCTGCCCTCGAGGCTGAAGGACACCCTGAAGGTAGCCGCTCCCCCCTACCTGTACTCCGGGCCCTCCCCCGTGGCGTCGTTGGCGACGGCCTCGGTCGGCCTGACGGTGAACGAGCTCCGCGGTGACCAGCGCCGATACGAGGTCTTCCAGAAGACACGGCGCGTGCTCCGCGTGCTCCGCGACCTCGAGATCTCGACGCCGAACCGCTCCGGCCTCCCGATCATCGAGATCCCGTTGGCTCGCCATGAAGACATCGATGTCATCGGCCGATACCTGTTCGAACGAGGGATCTACGTGACCATGGCCGCCTACCCGCTGGTGCCGAAGAACGAGGTGGGGTTCCGCGTGCAGATCACCGCCGCCAACGACGACGAGCAGATCGAACGCCTCTGCGAGGTGCTCATCGAGCTCGACGAGCGGTACGAGCTCCAGCACGGCATCGATCGCGGCACCCAACACGTCCGCGCAGCCCAAGCGCGGGAGTACCGGGCATGAGCGTGCGCGACGGCACCAACACCCACCGCCTGGCGCCGGGCCTGGCTCATCTATCTGGTGGTCGGTGCGGTGCCCCTCGCGCTGTTCCTGTTCGACGTGTTCGACCTGCGGCTCGGGCCCCTCTTCAACGTGATCGGCTTGTCCTCGCCGATCGTGATCGTGATCGCCGTGCGGATCCACCGGCCCGAGCACCGGTTGCCCTGGTACCTGGTCGCGGCCGGTCAGTTGTTGTTCATCCTCGGAGACGTGATCACCTACAACTACGATCGCTTCTTCGGTACCGAGCTCCCCTTCCCCTCGATCGGCGACCTGCTCTACCTCTCCGTCTATCCGTTCCTGGTCGCGGGCATCCTGTTGCTGATCCGGGCACGGACCCCTGGACGCGACACCGCGGGACTGATCGACTCGTTCGATCATCTCGATCGGCGTCGGGACCCTGTCCTGGGTGTTCCTCATCTCGCCGTATTTCCACGACCCGACCCTCACGCTGAACCAGAAGCTGGTCGCGATGGCGTACCCGCTCATGGACCTGGTCCTGTTCACGGTCGCGGTCCGGCTGACCGTCGGCGCCGGACGACGTCCCGCCGCCTTCTACCTCCTGATCTCCTCGGTCGCGGTGCTCTTCGTGACGGACAGCATCTACAGCTGGATCGTCCTGCACGGCGGGTACGACAACACCACGGGCTACCTGGAGCTTGGGTGGGGTCTGTTCTACCTGCTGTTCGGGGCGGCCGCCTTGCATCCGTCGATGCGCGTGCTGGAACAACCCACCCCGCAGGTGGAGCCGCAGCACCCACGCCGCCGGATCTTCCTGCTCGCCGGGGCGTCCCTCGTCTCGCCCGCCGTGCGATTCATCGAGTCGCTCCGCCACGACGTGATCGCCTCACCGGTCCTGGCCGCATCATCGGCGATCGTGTTCGTACTGGTGCTGATCCGCTTGAACGGGCTGATGGTGGACATCGGTCAGCACCGGAAGACCGAACGACGACTGCGCGATGCCGAGAACAAGTACCGGTCCCTCGTCGAGGGTCTACCGGCGGTCGTCTACATCGCGGAATTCGGCGAAGAAGGGCGGTGGCGGTACGTCAGCCCGCAGATCTACGGGATCCTCGGGTTCACCCAGGACGAGTGGATGAACGCGGAGATGCTGTGGCGCGACCGGATCCTGCCCGAGGATCGCCAGCGTGCTCTCGCTGCCGAGGAGCAGCTCCTCCGCGGCGAGGGGCGCATGCACTGCGAGTACCGCATCAACGGAGCCGACGGCCGCGAGATCTGGATCCGCGAGGAGGCCGAGGCCCTGCCCGACGAGGGAGGCCGGCCGATGTACCTGCAGGGTGTCATGTACGACGTTTCGGAACAGAAGGCCGCCGAGGAGCAACTCGTCAAGGCCCTCGAGACCGAGAAGGAGGCGGCGGCCGGCCTCCGCAAGCTCCACGACATGCACAACTCGTTCCTGCAGGCGGTCTCCCACGACCTCCGCACGCCGCTCACGAGCATCATGGGCAGCGCGCTCACCCTCGAGCGCGACGACGTTGAGTTCTCGCCGGAGGACGCGAAAGACCTGATCCACCGGATCGCCACCAACTCCAAGAAGTTGCACCGACTCCTCACGAACCTGCTGGACCTGGACCGCATCACCAGAGGCATCGTGGAGCCCAAGCGCACGCGAGTCGACCTCGGCACGATCGTCATGGGGGTTCTCGAGGAGTGCAGGAGCCAGACCCATCCGCTCAGGTTCACGACGTCCGAGCCCGTCTGGGCCTCGGTCGACGCCGCGCAGGTCGAACGGATCGTCGAGAACCTGGTCACCAACGCCGTCCGATACACGCCGCATGGGACCGTCGTCTCCGTGTCCGTCGACGACCTCGGCACCGGCGTGGTCCTGACCGTCGCCGACACGGGGCCTGGGATCCCCGAAGAGCTGCGGCAGTCGATCTTCGAGCCCTTCCATCAGGGCGACGAGGTCATCCCGCATTCGCCCGGTGTCGGGATCGGTCTCTCGCTCGTGGCTCGCTTCGCCGAGCTGCACGGTGGACACGCGTGGGTCGAGGATGTTGCCGGCGGCGGCGCCGCGTTCAAGGTGTTCCTGCCCCACCCAGGGATCGAGCACCCTGCTCCCCTCGCGCCGCCCGACGGGATCGTGGCCACGCAGGTCGCCGCCGGATAGCGGGACGAGGCCATGCCGGGAAGGGGGCACGAGGTTCGACCGATCGAGCGGGGAACCGTTCGAGCCGCGTCACGCTGTTCACCCCGCTCCGGCATCGGGACTTCCGGTTGTTGTGGATCGGGATGACCGTGTCCCTGGTCGGCGACGGGGTGTTCCTGGTCGCGATCGCCTGGCAGGCCTACGAGCTGTCCGACTCACCCAACGCACTCGCACTCGTCGGGGTGGCGATGACGATCCCGCACGTCGCCTTCCTGCTCCTCGGCGGAGTCGTGAGCGACCGTGCGGACCGGCGACGCGTGATGGTCTCGGCGGACGTCGTTCGAGGAGCGGCCCTCGTCGCCTTGGGTGCGCTGTCGTTGGCCGGGGTCGTCGAGGTGTGGCACATGATGTTGATCGCGGCGCTGTACGGAGCCGGGACCGCCTTCTTCGGTCCGGCCTTCGACGCGATCGTGCCGGAGCTGGTTCCCTCCGATCAACTGACCCAAGCGAACTCGCTCGATCAATTCGTTCGACCGGCGGCGCTGGGGCTCGCCGGACCGGCCCTCGGCGGTGTGCTGATCGCCGTCGCAGGAACCGGCGGCGCGTTCCTCGTCGATGCGGCAACGTTCGCGGTATCGATCGTCGCCGTCTGGTTGATCAGACCGATGCCGTCCGCGACGAAGGGCGAGGGGCAGCAACCGGGATCGGTGCTGAAGGAGGTCGGCGAGGGCTTCGGCTACGTTCGATCCAACGTCTGGCTGTGGGGAACGTTCCTGGCGGCGACCATTGCCTACCTCCTGTTCATGGGCCCGTCAGACGTGCTGTTGCCCTTCGTGGTCAAGAACGAGCTCCAGGGCAGCGCGAGCGATCTGGGTCTGATACTCGCCGCCGGCGGGCTCGGAGCCATCTTCGCGGCGATCCTCATGGCGCACCGCGGAACGCCTCGTCGGCACATGACCTTCATCTACGCGGCATGGACGCTGTCGACGTTCGCGGTCGCCGGCTACGGGCTTGCGCGATCCCATTGGCAGATCGCCGCTGCCTGTTTCGCGTTCAACGCCTTGGAGGCCGCGGGAACGATCGTGTGGGCGACGACGAAACAGCGATTCGTGCCTCGTCGCCTGCTCGGCCGGGTCTCGAGCTTCGACTGGTTCATCTCGACCGGGCTCCTTCCACTCTCCTATGCACTCTCCGGACCGGTTGCGGGGTGGTTCGGAGCCAGGACGACGCTCGTCGGCGCCGGGATCGCCGGCGGTATCGTGACGTTCGCGTTCCTGTTCCTCCCCGGGATGCGGGACACGGAGCGCCGTGTCCCCGATCGGCTGGACGGGTCGCCGGTTCCGATGCGCCCACAGACGCTGGCTGAGACCAGCTAGTTCGCAGGACCGGATCCTCGACCCGGCCGTGACACACTGACCCCCGTCGTCCCATCGGGAGCGCGCGACCATGAGCTACGACATCGCCGTGGTGGGCGGGGGCCACAATGGGCTCACTGCCGCGTTCTACCTGGCTCGCGCCGGCCTTCGGACACTCGTGCTCGAGCGCCGAGAGCTCGTGGGCGGCGCCTGCGTCACCGAGGAGATCGCGCCGGGCGTCCGGGCCTCGACGACCTCGTACATCGCGAGCATGCTGCGCCCGGAGATCGTTCGCGACCTGGATCTCGGGCGTCACGGGCTCCGGATGGTTCCGTGCGAACCCGCGCTCCAGGTCGTGTTCGAGGACGGGCCTGCGCTCCCATGGTGGTCCGACGACGCCCGTACCGCCGAGGAGATCGGACGCATCTCGGCGCCTGATGCCGATGCGTTCGTGCGTCTCACGGCACGACTGCACGAACTCGCCCGGTACCTGCAGCCCTTCTTCCTGGAGGAGCCTCCCGACCTGTACGCGCGTGGGTGGAGCAGGGTCCGGGAGGGGCGTCGGCTGTTCCGGAGGTTCCGGCACCTGTCCGGCGACCATCTGTCGGACCTCGTGCGCTTCGCCACCGGGTCGCTCGGCGAGCTGGTGGACCGGCACTTCGAGTCCGACGAGGTGAAGCGCCTCTACCTCGCGAACAACGTCTACGGGATGCACGCGCCGCCGTACCGACCCGGCACCGCGATCGGGTTGCTGTTCCACATGCTCTCCGGCGGCGATCAGCAGATCCAGGGCTTCAACGGGCACGTCATCGGCGGGATGGGCTCGATCACGCAGGCGATGGCCGCCGCCGTGCGCGAGGCGGGTGGCGAGATCCGGACCGCGTCGCCCGTCGCCCGGATCGACGTCCGGCACGGGCGCACGACGGGCGTCACGCTCGAGGACGGCACCGAGATCGGCGCGAACATCGTGCTGTCGAACGCCGACCCGAAGCGCACGTTCCTGCGGCTCGTCGAGAAGGCCGAGCTGCCGGAGGAGTTCCGCGACGACGTCGAGGCGATCGCCATGGCCGGGCCATGCGCGAAGGTGAACTTCGTCCTGGACGAGGAGCCGCGTTGGAACGGCATGCCGGCCGATGCCGACCCGAACCGCCGCTCGCTCGCGACCCTCGTGCCGACGCTCGAGCAGGCGCAACGGATGTACGACCGGCACCGCTGGGGCGAGATCCCGGACGACCTGTGGGTCGACTGCGTCACGGCGTCCAACGTGGACGACACGCTCGCCCCACCGGGTACCCACGTGATGACCGCGTTCGTGCAGTACGTGCCGTTCGAGCTTCGCTCCGGAACCTGGGACGAGCGCCGGGACGAGCTCGGTCGCAAGGTCCTCGAGCGGATCGCACGCTGCTCGGACAACGTCACGGGCAGCATCCGAGCGATGCACGTCGTCACACCGCTCGACCTCGAACGGACCTACGGACTCACCGAGGGCAACATCTTCCACGGCGACCTGCACATCGGCCAGCTGTTCTTCATGCGCCCGCTGCCGGCCTGGTCGCGCTACCGGACGCCGATCCGCGGCCTCTACCTGTGCGGCGCCGGCGCCCATCCCGGTGGCGGGGTGACGGGGGCCCCCGGGTACGTCGCCGCTCGCGCCGTGCTGCGCGATCGGAAGCGGCGGCGGTAGACCGTGGCGATCGAGATCCCCTGCCCGCACTGCGGCCCTCGGCCGTACACCGAGTTCACCTACGGCGGCGAGGACCGCCCGAACAGCGCCACCGATGCCGAGGCCGACTTCCAGCGGGTCTTCCTGCCGGTGAACGCCGCCGGACCACAGCGCGAACGCTGGTTCCACGCGCTCGGGTGCCGGACCTGGTTCACCGTGATCCGCGACACGACCACGAACCGGATCGGCTGAGTGGGTTCGCTGCGGTTCGAGGGGCGCGAGGTCCCCGTGCTCGAGGGCGACACGGTCGCCTCCGCCGTGTACCGAGCCGGCGTCCGCACGTTCACGCGGTCGCTGAAGTACCACCGCCGACGCGGTCTCTACTGCGGGACGGGCGAGTGCCCGAACTGCTCGCTCACCGTGGACGGGACCCCCGGCGTGCGGTCGTGCGTCGTCGACGCGCGGGAGGGGATGCACGTGGAACGCGCGGGTGGCTGGCCCTCGACCGAACACGACGTGCTCCACGTGACCGACCGGCTCCACCCGCTCATGCCGGTCGGCTTCTACTACAAGACGTTCATCCGGCCGAGGTCCGCGTGGCCGCTGGCCGAGTCCGTGATCCGGCGCGCGACCGGATCGGACGCCTCCCGCAGGAGCGACGGCCCGCCACTCGTGACGCGACACGTGCGAACCGACACGCTGGTCGTCGGCGCGGGCATCTCGGGACTGACGGCGGCACTGGACGCCTCGGTGCGCGGCGAGCGCGTGCTCGTGTGCGACGAGGCGCGGATCGGCGCGAGGGTCCCGCCGGGGACCACACGCGATGCGATCCGCGCACTCGAGGCAGACGTGCGCGAGCGACCGAACGTCGAGCTGCTCGAAGGACACTCGGCGCTCGGCGTCTTCGAGGGGTCGGTCGTCCCGCTCGCCTCCGACCGGGAACTCGTGCAGGTCCACGCGACGCGGATCGTGGCGGCGACGGGCGCGACCGAGACCCATCCGGTCTTCCCCGGGAACGACCTCCCCGGGATCTGGTTGGGACGCGGCGCGGCGCGGATGGCCGGAATCCATCGCGTCTCGATCGGCGCGCGAACGGTCGTGAGCGCATCCACGACGGAGGGCATCGAGCATCTGCATGCGTTAACCGAGGCCGGCGTGGGGGTCGTGGCCGCGATCGTTCCGTCCACCCTCGTCGACGAGGTCCCACGGGACGTCGAGGCGATCGTCGACGGCGCCGTGGCGCGGGCCGAGGGGCGCAGGGCCATCCGAGCGGTCGTCGTGTCGGAGGGAGACGCGCAGGCGGATCGCGTGCGACGGGCTCGTGCTGTCACTCGGTCTCGTCCCTCGCGACGGGCTCGCGAGGACGGCCTCCGGAGAGGACGTCGAGATCGTCGGCGATGCCGCACGAGGCGGGGACGACCCGGAGCTACGGGACCACGGCATCGTCTGCCTGTGCGAGGACGTCTCGACCGGCGACCTCGAGCGGGCCCGTCGAGAGGGGTTCCGCTCCGCCGAGATCCTCAAGCGCTACACGACCGCCACGATGGGTCCGTGTCAAGGCGCGATGTGCGGCCGAGCGCTGACGTGCTTCGCGCGTGCCGGATCCGAGGATGGCCGGGATCATCGGACCACGGCGCGTCCACCGCTCCGGCCCGTCGCCCTCGAGACCCTCGCGGCCTCGGTCCACGAGATCGTCGAGAAGCGCACGTCGCTGCACGACGTGCACATCGCCGCCGGGGCGCGCGTGGACTGGTCCGGCGGTTGGAAGCGCCCGTTCACCTACGGCGACCGGGTCGAGGAGTACCGGTCGGTCCGCGAACGCGTGAGCGTGATGGACGTCGGAACGCTCGGCATGTTCCTGATCGCCGGGCGGGAGGCCGCGACCCTGGTCGACCGCTTCTTCCCGACGCGGGTCTCGGACCTCGAGCCGGGGCGCTCGCGCTACGTGCTCGCGCTCGACGAGGCGGGTTACGTCGTTGACGACGGGCTGCTGTCCGCCCTCGAGGACGGCGCCTACCTCCTGACCTCGACGACGGGCGGCGCCGATCGGATGGATACACGCCTGCGTGAGTGGGCGGACCGGCTCGGGCTGCACGTCCACCTGCTCGATCGCACGGCGGAGCTCGGGGCGATCCTCGTCGCCGGCCCGCGTTCGCGCGACGTGCTCGAACGCCTGAGCGGCGACCCGCTGGACGCCGCGGCGCTCCGCTACCCGGGACACCGAGAGATCACCGTGGCCGGCGTCCCGTGCCGGGCGATCCGTTCGGGGTTCGTCGGCGAGCTCGCGTTCGAGCTCCACCACCCGCGCGCAGCCGGCCCCGAGCTCTGGGCGGCCCTCCTGCGAGCCGGCGAGCCGTTCGCGATCCGTCCGCACGGCCTCGACGCGCTCGAGCTCCTGCGACTGGAGAAGGGTCATCCCTACATCGGCCAGGACACGCTGCCCGACGACACCCCGGCGAAGCTCGGGTCTCGGATGGGCGGTCGACATGAGCAAGCCGTGGTTCGTGGGCAAGGCGGCGCTCGAACGGATGGCGGGTCTCCCCCCGTGGCGGCGTCTGTCCGGGTTCGAATTCGAGCGCCCGCCGAGGGACGCGGCCGAGCTCCGCGGCATGCCCCTCACGTCCCGGGACGAGGTGGTCGGCCGCGTCACCTCGGCCGAACGCTCGATCGCCCTCGACCGAGCGATCGGGCTCGGGTGGGTCCGAGCCGTCGACGGCGGGTTCCCCACGGAGCTTCGGGCGGGCGGCGCGATCGCCCGCGCTGTGCCCAGGCCGTTCTACGACCCCGAGGGGATGCGCGTCCGTGGCTGAGACCCGCACCTACGCGCCGGACGTCCTCGCCGTGCTCGCGTCGCCGGAAGCATGCGATCACGTCGCGGGCCTGCCGGGCGCCGGCCGGGTCGCGCCGGGCGAGGTCGTCATCGTCGGCGACGTCTCCGTCACGGCGATCGACCGAGCGGTCCGCCTGGCCGACCCGGATGCGGTCGTGATCGCGGTCTCGGACGGGTGGGCCGGCATCGTGGTCGAGGGCGATGCCGCGCGCGACGTCTTCGCCCGCGTCTCCGAGCTCGAACTGCCCGCGTTCGGCTTCGTGCAAGGCGACGTCGCCGGGACCCGCGTCCAGGCGTTCGTCGACGGCGACCGGATCGAGCTCCTGGTGCCGGCCATGGTCGAGGACCACGTCCGGGCGCGGATCGAGGCCGAGTGCGAGGAGGTGCACCGGTGAGCGGTCTGTTCCGTTCTCGGGAGCTCCTCCCCGCGCACGACCTCGCCCCCCGATACGACGTGGTCATCGTGGGCGGGGGCGTGAACGGGCTCTCGCTGGCCTTCCATCTCGCCGAGTACCACGGGATCCGGGACGTCGCGGTGCTCGAACGCGCGTACATCGGCTCGGGGGCGTCGGGACGCAACACGCAGGTCCTGCGCGCGAACTACAACACCCCGGAGAACGTCCCGCTGTACGCGGCGAGCCTGGCGATGTACCGCAGACTCAGCCAGGAGCTCGACTTCAACGTGCTGTTCTCGAACCAGGGCGAGCTCGACCTGTGCCACACGCAGGACTCGCTCCAGGTGGAACGCGAGAAGTCGCTGCTGAACCGCGCCTACGGCGTGCAGACCGACGTCCTGTCACCCGAGGAGACCGTCCGGATGTGCCGATGGGTCGACCTCGAGGGCGGGGGCGAACTGCCGGTGATCGGTTCCTCGTACCACCCGCCCGGGTCGTTCGCCCGTCACGACGCCGTCGTCTGGGGCTACGCGACCGCGGCAGCCCGCCGGGGCGTGCACGTGCACCAGGGGGTCGAGGTGACGGGGATCGACGTGGTCGAGGGCCGATGCGTGGGCGTGCGGACCGATGCGGGACCGGTCGAGGCCGGCAGGGTCGTCTCGGCGCGTGGCGGGCCACAGCAGCGTGCTCGCGGCCGAGGCGGGGGTGCGGCTGCCGATCGTGACCCACGCGCTCCAGGCGTTCGTGACCGAACCGTACCGCCCCGTGCTCGACGGCCTCGTGTCGTCGATGGACCTGTTCATCTACGTCTCGCAGACCGCCAGGGGCGAGCTGCTCGCCGGGGCGGAGATCCTGCCCTACCCGACGTACTCGACGCGCTCGACGTTCGGTTTCCTCTGCGAGGCGTCGAAGCGCTCGATCCAGATCCTTCCCGTCATGGCCAAGGCGCGGGCGATGCGGCAGTGGACGGGATCGTGCGACATGACCCCGGACTCGAGCCCGATCCTCGGGGACACCGGCGTCGAGGGCTTCTCGGTGATGGCGGGGATGGGAACGTGGGGGTTCAAGGGCGCACCGATCTTCGGGAAGACGATGGCCGAGCTCATCGCGACCGGCCGAACGCCCGACCTCATCCGACCCTTCGGACTCTCGAGGTTCCGGCAGGACCGGATGGTGCCCGACGCCGCTTCAGCCGGGACGCATTGAGCGGGTCGCCCCGCTAGGCGGGTGGGCCCGGCTCGCGTTGATCGTCCGCTCCGGTCGCCTCGCCCGGTTCACCCTTCAGGACCCCGAGGATGGCCTCCATCTCGGTGTCGCCGACCGCGGCGTCGCGACCGGCGCCCTTGGCGGCGGCGAGCAGCGTCCGCAGGTTGGCCTCTGCCATCTCCGCACGCCCTTCCAGCTCCTTGACCCTCGAGGAGAGCTGACCGGCGCGCCGTTCGGCGTCGTCGCGGGCCTCTCGGGCCTCGCGGGCCTCCTCGCGGGCATGCCGGAGCGCCCCTCGGAGCGTGCCGACCTCGCGCCCGAGCTCGATCGTGCGATCCACGACCTCGCGACCGATCTCCGAGTACGTCACCCGATCCGAGCCGGTCGCCGCGCGTTTGGCCTTGGGGGCGCGTCGCGAGCTTCGCCGAGGCCTGGGCACCTGCTCGCGCTCGCCCGCCTCGATCGGGCGCGTGTCGAGGAGGCGGTATCGCCCGTCGACGGCCTCCAGCCTGCGGCGGGCGAGGAGCGCTCGGACGGCCCGCGCAGCGGCGAGCGGCTCCACGACCCCGATCTCCTTCCCGAGCTCGGCGGGCGACAGGTCGATGAGCTCACCGGTCGTGGCGCGGGCGGCCACGGCGGCGAGGAAGGCGTTCGCCCGTTGCAGGCTCTCCTCGTTCACGCGCTCATCGTGTCTGATTCGGCCCGGTCCTGCCACCCTCGGGCCCGGAGCCTCCCCCGAGCCCGGAGAGGCCTCGGGGAAAGAGTGACAAAACCGACATGCGGATTTGACCGCTCGGAGCGCCCGGGTGTACAAAGCAGATGGCGCCGCTGGAGCCCTCGGGCTCTGGCGGCGCCGCTCTGTGAGACCTTCCCGCTCCGTCGCCCGTCCGAGAGGGCTCGTGCCCAACCAGGACCCAACCCGACCGCCGCTCGAGGGCGTCCGCATCGTCGACTTCTCCCGGGTCCTGGCAGGCCCGCTCGCGACGATGATCCTGGCCGACCTCGGCGCCGACGTGGTCAAGATCGAGCGGCCCGGCACCGGGGACGACACGCGCGGATGGGGTCCGCCGTTCCTCGGGGCGGACGCGGCGTACTTCCTGTCGCTCAACCGCAACAAACGATCGGTCGAGCTCGATCTCGCGAGCGACGAGGGTCGAGCCGCGGCCCGGAAGCTCGCGCTCGCGTCCGACGTGGTGGTCGAGAACTTCCGCCCCGGTCTGATGTCTCGGTTCGGCCTGGATCATCCGACGCTGTCGGCCGATCGTCCCGAGCTCGTCTACTGCTCGCTGACGGCGTTCGGGCCGGACGGGGAGTCCGCCGCGCGCCCGGGCTACGACATCATCGTCCAGGCGCTCTCCGGCCTCATGAGCTTCACCGGGCAACCCGGTGGGGAGCCGACGAAGGTCGGGGTCGCGCTCCTCGACGTGATCTGCGGCCTGTACGCGGCGAACGCGATCCAAGCGGTGTTGCTCGGACGCCGAGCGACCGGCCGCGGAGCGCTGGTCACCGTCTCGCTGTTCGACGCGAGCCTCGCCGCGCTCGTGAACCAGGCCGCGAACCACCTGATCGGTGGCGTCGTCCCGTCCGCGATGGGCAATCAGCACCCGAACATCGTGCCGTACCAGCTGTTCGAGACCGCCGACCGCCCGTTCATCCTGGCCGCCGGCAACGACCGGCTGTTCGAACGCACCTGCGAGGTGATCGGCCGTCCGGAGCTCGCGACCGATGCGCGGTTCGCCACGAACGAGGCGCGCGTGCGGCACCGTGACGAGCTGATCCCGGCGCTCGTCGAGGCGTTCGCGACGAAGACCGCGGCGAGATGGATCGCGGCCCTCGAGGCGGCGGCCGTTCCGTGTGCGCCGGTGCGGACGCTCGACGAGGTGTTCGCCTCGCCCGAGGGCGCCGCGGCGGTGCAGGAGGTGGACGATCCGACGCGCGGCCTGCTCCGTCTCGTCGCCGATCCGATCCGCGTGGACGGCTCGATCCTGCCCGTGCGTTCCGCGCCGCCGCTGCTCGGCGAGCACACGGACGAGGTGCTCGGCGAGCTCGATCCGTGACGGCGCTCGAGCGGTGGGAGCGAGAGCTCCCGCGATGGGGCATCCCCGACGCGATCGTCGCCGCCGCGCCAGATTCGCCGTGGGGGTTCCCCGTCGAGCTCTTCCGCACCGGGAACGAGGTGGAGGACGGCGGACCATCCACGAGCCGGGCCCGCGAGGCCATGCCGGATCGCGGCTCGGTGCTCGACGTCGGTGTTGGCGGCGGCGCGGCGTCGCTCCCGCTCGCCGACGTCGCCTCGCAGATCGTCGGGGTGGACGAGTCGCAGGGCATGCTCGACGAGTTCCGATCCGCGGCCCGGGCGCGCCGGGTGGCGTCGCGGGAGGTCCTTGGCGGTTGGCCCGAGGTGGCGGCGCTCGCCCCGACCGCCGACGTCGTCTTGTGCCACCACGTCTTCTACAACGTCGCGCACCTCGCGCCGTTCGCGAGCGCGCTCGACGAGCACGCGCGGCGCCGAGTGGTGGTCGAGCTCACCGACCGGCACCCGTGGTCCTGGATGAACGACCTCTGGATGCGGTTCCATCGGCTCGACCGTCCCGACGGGCCGACCGCCGGCGACGCAGAGGCCGCGCTCCGCGAGCTCGGGTTCGACGTCCGTCGCGAGGACCACGTGCCGGCGCCCCGAGGTTCGGGGTTCGAGCAGCGTGAGGACGCCGTCGCGCTGATCCGGCGTCGGCTGTGCCTGTGGCCCGACCGCGACGACGAGGTGGCGGAGGCCATCGGCGACCGGCTGGTCGAACGCGATGGGCTGTGGTCCGCCGGTCCGGTCGTACAGGCCGTCGTCACGCTGTGGTGGGATCCCCGGCGCTGAGGCTCGCCGTCACCAGACGTCTCCGGGCCGCCACTCGCAGCTGAGGAAGGCCGATCGGTCGAGGACCGGCGTCGAGGGCGTGAGCCGGACGAGGATGGATCCGTCCTCCTCGGGCGTCGGCACGACGCCTTCGGGGCCGCGGACGCCGGTGGGTCCCTGCCAGACGATCCAACCCAGACGCTCGTAGAACGCGACCAAGCCCGTGCCCAACGCGCCGAGCTCGAACGTCTCGTCGATGGAAGCTCCAGCCGCTCGCATCACGTCGGAGCCGAGGCCGCGTCGTCGATGACGAGGGGACGTCGCGACCCCCTCGACGTATCCCGTCCTCAGGCGATGCGGACCGGTGTGCAGTTCCCGTTCGACCACCGACGCATGCGACACGATGCGGTCGTCTTCCTCGATCACGAAGTGGACGCCGCCGAACGTGTGTTCCCAGTCCTCGTCCGTGAAACCGTCGTTCCCCTCGGGCCAGGCCGACTCGAACAACTCGCGAAGCGCATCCAGCTCTCCGGGACGCAGGTCCACGCTCCTGACGCGCCGTACGGTCGTCACGACGGCACGATACGGGCATCCACGGGCCACGCTCCTGCGAGCGCTACGGGCCCATCGCTCCGCCCTCGTCCGCGAAGTCCCAGACCCGCAGGTTCCCGGGCGCGATCCGGGCGATCAGAGGATCGCTGCCCGCGGATCCGACGTACGCCGCCCCGCGCTCGGGGCCGATGTACCGACCCGCGATCGCGACCGCCGCCTCGTGGGCTCCCTCCTCGATCAGTTCCGCCGAACCGCGCACCTCGATCCCCCGCAGCGGTGGTGCGGATTCGGCGACCACGATGCTCGCCCTCGGATCGCGGCGGAGGTGCCTGGCCTTCACGTCCCGTTCGCCGATCCACACGTGGAACGCGCCTCCTCGCCACTCGTGCCAGACGGGGGAGAGCAGGATGCTCCCATCGGCTCGCAGCGTTGCGAGCACCGCGACCAGGGGCCGCTCGAGCAGGTCCCCGATATCGGCGACGTCCAGGTTCGTTCGCACGGACCGACCTAACGTTCGCGCTGCGTTACGTAGTCGCGGACGACGAAGTCTCGCCGATCTCGCGCTCGTCCATCAGGAAGATCCGCCCGCGCGTCAGCTCGGCGAGGCGCTCCATGAACCGGATCAGGCCCGGCGAGTCCTCGAGCATGAACACGTTCAGCGTGACGCCCGCTCTTGGCCAGTCGCGATGGCCTCGGCCAGCGTGAGCCGGATCGTCTTCGGCATCGGCGGCCACGAGAACACCGAGCGCTCGCCCTCGAGGTGCGCCGTCGGCTCCCCGTCGGTGACCATGATCACCTGCCGCGTCGCCCGCGGATGCTGCGAGAGCAGCCGGCCGGCGAGGTGGAACGCGTGCTGCATGTTCGTGCCGTACACGCGCTCCCAGCCGGCCGCGGTCAGGTCCTCGGGCTCCAGCTGTCGCGCGTAGTCGCTGAACCCGATCAGGTACAGCGTGTCGTGCGGGTACCGGCCCTCGATCAGCGCGTGCAGGGCGAGGGCCATCCGTTTCGCATGGACGAAGTGACCGCGCAGCGGCATCGAGAACGACAGGTCGAGCAGGAGCGCGGTCGCGGTCTCCGTCCGCTGTCTCCGCCTCGACGAGCTCGAAGTCGTCCGGCTCGAGCCGCACCGCCCTCGCCGGGACCGCCCGCGGAGGACCGCGTTGAACACCGTCCGCTGCACGGCGATCTGCCCGCTGTCGCCGAACCGCCACGGCCGCGTGGCGCCGGTGGGCTCGGCCAGGCCGCCCGGCGTCCCGCGCCTCGTGCGTCGCCCTCGCGGTCGCGCCGGAGCTCGCTCGAACACGCGCATGAGCGCGCGCTCCCCGAGCTTGCGAGCGCCCTTCGGCGTGACCTCGAGCCGCCCCCCGCCCTGCGAGTAACGAGCCCGGCGCTGCTCCAGCGCGCGCTCGATCTCCTTCAGCCGCCGCAGGTCGCGGACGGCCTCCTCGCCGAGCGTGCGACGCAGCGCTCCTCGTCGACGTCCTCGATGGATGCCCCGGCGTAGTCGCCGCGGAGCGACCGGTCGAGCTCCTCGATAGTCGTGCAGCCGCTCCATCGCGTCCACCGTCGCCGACAGCGGCATCGGCTCATCGCCCCCGGCCAGCGTCGGGTCGCCCCACGGCATCTCGGGGAACGTCGAGGCGAGGTTCGCGCCGAGCCGGTCGACCTCGAACGCGAGGTCCATGTCCTGCATGACCTGCTCCGCCAGCGCCTGGAGCTCGGCGCGTTGCTCCGGCGACATGCGAGGCGAGCAGCCGCGACATCGCGGCCATCCGCGCCGCCATCTGCTCGAGCAGCTCGTCCAGCGTCTTCGGGTTGCCGGGGAACAGGTCGCCGTACCGCTGCATGAACCCGTCGAAGTCGTACGGGCTCTCCCCGCTCACGACGCTCGATCATCTCGTTCAGCTCGGCGAGCGTGTCGCGGAACCGCGCGAGCTGCTCGGGCGACATCGATCTGCAGGCCCTCCGCCATGCTGCGGAAGTACGCGCCCATCACCTGCTCGCGCAGGTGCTCCATCAGCTCGTCGAACGCCCGCTGCGCCTCGGGATCGACGAACCGGTAGTCCGAGAGCTCCCGTTGATCCGGCCGGGCACGTCGGGCGGCAGGGCGTCGAGGAACGCCTCGCGCATCCGCGCGTCCTCTTCGGCCTTGAACGACAGCGCGGTTCGCTCGCGGTCGACGATGTCGTCGAGGCGCTCGCGCAGCTCTTCGAGCGGACCCGCGAGGGTCAGCGACTCCTGCTCGCTGTGATCGACGTTCATGCAGACGAGCTCGGAGCGCGTCGAGCCCGCCGAAGCTGCCGCGCATGCCCCGGCGCATGAGCCGGGACAGCGCGCCCTCGTGCGCCCGCGCCCGAGAGGATGTCGTCGGAGATCTCCTCGAGCAGGTCGTCCGCGGGCAGGTCGGGCCCGAACGGGTCTTGCGAGTCGTCCCATCGCGAGTACCGGATGCGCACGGTCCCAGCCTACGCCGCCCGTTACGGAACCTGGCCGGCGCCCGCCCTCGTCGAGATCGCCGGTCAGTCGAGACCGAGGCCCGTCGTGAGCGCTCGGAGCGACAGCCCGAACGAGATGAACGCCGCCATCGCGAACGGGATCCACGGACGGGCGGCGAACGGCTCCTCCCGCGCGAGCAGGTGGCCGACCGCGAAGACCACGAAGGGGCCGAACCCGTAGACGTAGTGGAGCCAGGTGGTGACGTCGCGACCCATGACGACGAGCACCAGACCGATGAGCGCCTGCACGATCGCGACGACCTGCGCGGCGACCAGCCATCGCCAGAACCAGGTACCGGCCTGGCGGCGTGCGATCCAGAGGACGAGTCCGAACACCCATCCGATCGAGAAGATCCCGACGACGAGGTAGCCGACGTATCGATGCAGGTCGCTCACGGCGGCCGAATCCTATGGGCTGGGCGGCGAGCTAGTCCGACTCGGCCGCTCGATACAGGGTCCAGCCCCGGTCACCCTTGTCCTTGTTGAGCCTGCGAGACAGGTGCAGGCCTTCGAGGGCGAACTCGAGCGCGGAGGCCGCCACCCCCGGCGACTCCTCCTCGACGCCGAGGCGCTCGAGGAGCTTCGACAGCCCGCGGAGCTCGCCGAACTGCCCGAGCAGCTCGGCCGCAGGCAGCAGGTCCCACGTCTCGGCCTCGAACCCCTGCGCGAACCGCGACAGGATCGGCTGGAAGTCGAATCCCGACAGGCGGCGTCGGAAGACCTCGAGCTCGGCCGTCTTGAGCGCGCGGCCGAGGATCTCCTCCTCACGTCCCTCCTCGATCGTGTCGAACTCGATCCGACCCAGGCTCGCCTCGACGACCGCCGGGAGGTCGCAGACGCGTGGGACGGCCTCGGGCTCGCCGGTCCGCGCCGCGCGCCGAACGGCGGCGGCGGCCAACGTCTCGAGGTTCCCGATCGAGTAGCGGACGCTCACGCCGCTGCGATGGTTGACGTGCGGCGAACGTCGGAGCTCGGCCGTCAGCGCGGCGACGATCTCCTCGAGGTACGCGGGGACGCGGAGCGGGATGTCGCCGGCCGGCGTTCGCGCCTCCTGCTCCATGATCGCGATCTCGTCCGCCAGGCTCTCGGGGTAGTGCGTGCGGACCTGCGTCCCGAACCGGTCCTTCAGCGGTGAGACGATGCGGCCTCGGTGCGTGTAGTCGTCGGGGTTCGCGGTCGCGACGAGCAGCAGGTCGAGCGGCAGCCGGATCCGGTAGCCGCGGATCTGCACGTCACGCTCCTCCAGGATGTTGAACAGGGCGACCTGGATGCGTTCGGGAAGGTCCGGGAGCTCGTTGATCGCGACGATCCCCCGGTTCGTCCGCGGGATCATCCCGTAGTGGATCGTCAGCTCGTCGGCCAGGTAGCGGCCCTCCGCGACGCGGATCGGGTCGACGTCGCCGATCAGGTCGGCGACGCTCGTGTCCGGGGTCGCGAGCTTCTCCGCGTAGCGGTCCTCGCGGCCGACCCACCGCAGGGGCACCTCGTCGCCGTCCTCCGCGACCAGCGACCGGCACCGGACGCAGATCGGCCGGAATGGATGGTCGAGTACTTCGCAACCGGCGATCGCGGGCGTCTGCTCGTCGAGCAGGTCCACGATCCGCCGGATCAGCCGCGTCTTCGCCTGCCCCCGTTCCCCGAGCATGATCAGGTCGTGTCCGGCGAGGATGCCTCGCTCCAACACCGGGAGCACGGAGTCGTCGAACCCGACGACCTGCGGGAACAGCCGGTCGCCGGTTCCCAGCCGCGCCAGCAGGTTGGACCGCAGCTCCTCCTTCACCGTCCGGTCCACGAATCCGGACGCGCGGAGCTCGGCGATCGTCGCGGGCAGCGTCACGCGAACCAGCCTACCGGCTCGTCCGGATGGGGCTAGGCGCTATGCGATCCCGCGGGCCGTGTACTCGGGGCCGTACCTGCGTTCGGCCCGACGGCGGCCGAGCTCCGCCGCGAGCACCAACAGCAGCGACAGGACGAGGATCATGGACGACACCGCGACGAGGACGGGCAACTGGCTCGGCACGCGGAGCTGTGCGAACAGGAAGACCGGCCACGTCGGCTGCCCCCCCGCGAGGAACGACGCGATGGCGAACTCGTCGAACGACAGCGTGAACGCGATCAGGAACGAGGAGAGGAGGGCCGGGAACAGCAACGGAAGCGTCACGCGGCGGAACGTCTCCCACGTACTCGCCCCCAGGTCGCGGGAGGCCTCCTCGAGCGAGACGCTCAGACGCTCGAGCAACGGCATGATCGTCAGGATCGTGTACGGCAGTGACACCACGACGTGACCCACGACGACCGCGTGGAGGCCGAGCCCGACGTAGAACCCCGTCGCCTCGATGAGCAGCTTGTCCACGAACGTGAACAGGACGAGCAGGGAGATGCCGAACACGACGTAGGGCACCACGAGCGGCGAGAAGAACAGGGCGGACGTCGCCGCCTTGCCGGAGAACCGCCGGCGGATCAGCGCGAAGGATGCCAGGACGCCGAGCGCCACCGCGATCAGGCTGGACACGGTGGCGACGACGGCGCTGCGCTGGAGGGCGGCCAGGAGCGTCGGGTTCGTGAAGACGCGCCGGTACCAATCGATCGTGAAGCCCTCCAGCGGGAAGCTCACGTCGCCGGCGTTGAACGAGAAGACCGCGAGGAGCGCGATCGGCAGGTACAGGAACAGGAGGAGCAGCGCGAAGAAGACGCGCAACGAACGCAAGGCCCCCTTCGAGGTCGCGATCTGCATCAGCCGGCCACGCTCCTCACCTGCAGGAACCGGCCGAAGATGGCCATAAGCCCGGCGACGACCGCGAGGAGGAACAGGGCCAGCACCGAGCCCGTTTGCCAGTCGAGGCCACGCGTGAACAGGTCCTGGATCGCATTGCCATACATGTAGCCGTTGGTTCCACCGACGAGCAGCGGCGTGACGAACTCGCCGATCGTCGGGATGAACACGAACAGGAACGCGGCCAGGACGCCGGGAAGGCTGAGGGGCAGCGTGACGCGCATGAAGGCGCGCCACCGGCTCGAGCCGAGGTCGCTCGCCGCCTCCAGCAGGCTCCGGTCCAGGTTGTCCAGGCTCACGAAGATGGGCAGCGCGACGAACGGGACCCACACGTAGGTGAGCACGAGCATGACCGTGAACTGGCTGTACAGCAGCCAGGAGATCGGATCATCCGGCGAGCGCACGTTCACGAAGCTCAGGAAGGAGTTGACGACGCCGTGCTCGCCGAGCATCACCTTCCAAGCCAGCACCCGAAGGAGGTAGCTTGTGAGGAACGGGGCGATGATCAGGAGCAGGAGGACGTACTTCCGCTTGGTGACTCCGAGCGCGAGGAAGTAGCCGACCGGGTACGCGAGCAGCACGACGACCACCGACACGGTGAGCGACATGCGGATCGACTTCCAGAACAGGCCCATGTAGATCGACCCCCCGCCGAGGAACCGGCCCCAGTCATCGAACGAGATGACGCCGGTGTCCGTGGGGAACAGCGAGACCGCCCCGACGCTGTAGGCAGCGATGAAGAGGACGGGCGTGACGAAGAACAGCAGCAACCAGAACAGCGGAGCCGAGAGGAGGCCGAGGGTCCCCCGCCGTTCGCGACGCCTCCACGCACGCCGGGAGGACGCGGCCTCCTGCGTTGCCACGTGTTAGCGGCTCGAGCGTGGCGACGTCGTCAGGCCGCCTGCACCTCGCTCCAGTACTGCTGGTAGAGGTCCCGACGAGGGATGTAGGACTCGGGGATCGCTCGGGGTGGGTCCAGGACCGTCGGGTCGTCCAGGCCGAGGGCATCGACGATCCCGGGCGAGACCACCGAGATGTCGGCCTCGGTATTCGTGTGTCCGTAGAAGTACCAGGCGAGGAGGAATTCTGCGGCCCTCGTGCTCGCCCACGAGTCGACGTACGCGTGCGCATGACGGTAGTTCTCGGTGTCCGAGGCCAGACCCATCCCGCAGACCCAGGAGACCCGCCCCTCCTTCGGCTCCATGTAGAGGTAGTTCATCCCGTCCGCATCCGCGTAGCCGACCGAGTCGGGCCAGGCGTACCCGATCCAGATCTCTTCCTTCAGGAAGTCCTGCGCGAACTCGTAGGACGAGTTCCACATGTTCCTGACGAGGGGCTTCTTCGAGATCAGGAAGTCCCGCACCTCGACGAGTTCCTCATCGGTCATATCGAACGGATCGCCCACACCGAGGAACATGCCCCCGATGTACATCATGTTCGAGGTGTCGACCCACGAGATCTTGCCGGCGTAGCGGTCGTCGAACAGGATCCCGAAGGTCTCCTCCTGCACGTCCACATGGTCGAGGTTCACCAGCGGCGCGATGAAGCCCCAGTCGAGCGGGATGAAGTACTGCTGGCCGTCGACGACCCCTGATGCGACAAGGTTCGGATTCAGGGCGGAGAAGTTCGGTATCAGCGAGGTGTCCCAGGGCTGCACCGCCCCGAGATCGACCCAGTCCCGGTACTTGTAGCCACACGGATGCACGATGTCGAACTGCGCGGCCCCACTCGCCGCCTTCGTGTAGCCCTGGTCGTCGTTCTCGAACAGGGTGAACTGCGGAGTATCTCCGGTCTCATCCGCGTACTGCTGCCAGAGCGCTGCACGTTCCTTGTCCGGGTAGAAGAGGCCGTCGCCGTACCCGCCCCAGTCGAACACCTGCAGGCTGCCCGGCTCCTGTTCGATCGGCGGGTGAACGGCCGTGGTGCCGGTTGCACCCGTCAGGGCCCCACCCGTTGTGTCCTCGGCACGCCGGCACGCCGCCAGCACGGTGGCGATCCCGGCGTACTTCATCAGGTCACGACGACCCAGCGAGGCCCTCAGGATGCGATCGATCTCCGACACGCGTACCCCCTCATCAGCTCTGGACGACGCCGTATCATGCTCCGAACCCCAGACGTGCGCCACTCCCATGGAGGAACAGCGGTGCGACCGAGGTTGCGCGAGGTGGCGACCGGCCTGATGCTCCTCGTCGCTGCAGCATGCGCGTCCCCGGATCCGGACACGGGACCTCCTCGCGAACCTGCTCCCCGGTCGAGCGACGTGGTCCTCGAAGCCATCCCGGAGGGCGCGCTGCCGGGCAACCCGGCCCCCACCCTCGAACTCGATGTCACTTCAGTGGCAGCCGACGCGATCGATGCGGCAACCCTGGAGGAGCTCCTGGCCGACGCCGGCTTCCTCGCGGGCACGGAGCGCAGGTTCAGCGATACGGCCGCGGGCAGGCGCAGGGCCACGGTGCGCGTCCTGGCCTTCGAGACGTCGGCCGGAGCCGATCGCTACGTGGAGTGGCTCGCGGACCACGTGCAGGAACTGATCGGCGACGCGGAGGTCGTTCGGCACACCGGTGCCCCCTCGGAGGCGATCGTCTTCGTGCACGAGCCGAGCGGCTGCTGTCACCTCGAGACGCGGGTGTTCCTCGGCGCGTGGCGCCGGGGCCCGACCGTCGTCACCCTGAAGCTCGCGGGCCAGAGCGTGCGCCTGGGAACGATGATCGGGTTCGCGTCCAGGCTCGACGAAGCCGTCTGACGTTCTCGGCTACTCCGTGCTCCGCGCGACCGGGATGTCCGCCATCAGCACGAGGTTGGTGCCGTCGGGGTCCTTGAAGAAGGTCATGTGGAGCTCGGAGTCCTCGGTCCGGTGGACGACGTGCGGTCGGTCCCGGAACTCGACGCCGCGTTCCTCGAGCGCCGCGAAGGCCGCGTCGATGTCGTTCACCCGGAAGTACAGGACCGGGTTCGACCGGAACCCGGGCGACTCCGGCTTCCCGAGGTACAGACGCACGCCGTCGCAATCGAAGAACGCCATCGGCTGACCGGTCACCTGGAACAGGAACGGGAGGCCGAGCACGTCCCGATAGAACGCGACCGATCGATCGATGTCGGTCACCGACACGTGGATCTGCCCGATCGGCCCGAGTCCGTCGAACGCCATGCCGTGCTCCTTCCGCTTCCTAGAGATGGGGGACGAGCATCGCCGCCGCGACGAGCGGTAGCGCGATCGAGAGCCAACGCAGCGCCCCCTCGGGTGCCGCTCGCAGCGTCGTCGCGTCGATCGTCTCCCGGACGCCGTCGACGGTCTCGAGCTCGCCCGTCACGCGCACGATCCGGCGTCGGAGCCGGCGCACCGGCGTGGAGAGCACGCGCTGCGCAACCGAGGTCGACGCGCATCCGGCCGCGACGAGCAGCGCCTCGATCCGGATCCGGCCCGTCTGGGCGAAGTACCCGGTGAGCGCAGGGAAGGCACCCCACGCGAGCGCGAACCACAGGTCCGAATGGAACGCGCCGTCGAACAGCTCGAGGTTGTACGCGATCACGACGAACCCGCCGAAGAGGATGAACGCCCACAACCACGGCGAGACCTCGAGCGTGCCGTGGATCCCGAGCCCGATCGCCCCCGCGAGCCCCACGACCGCGATCGCCCACAGGACACGATCGGGGATCGCCGTACCGAGCGGCCGCCCGTCGAGCTCGTCGAGCGCGTGGGCGGCGAGGCCCATCGCCAGGAAGAACGCGAGCACCGTCTCGGCGAGCCACCACAGGTCGACCTGCGGCGCGAGGCAGGCGCCGATCACCACGTACGACAGGTGCCACAACGTGTAGGGCGGGTGCAGGAGCGACCAGTAGTCACGCCAGCCGCCGGGTGGCAGGGCGTAGAACGCGGGCCGCTCCGTCGTCTCAGCCATCGTCACGCGGCCGCTTCCGGCTCCGTCGCCTCGATCACCGGGGTCGACTTCACCGCCCACGTAACCACGGCTGCGCCGTTGCTGAGCAGCTTCGTCCGCACGCGACGCATCCCGACCTCCTGCCACCACCGAACCTGCACGGGAAGGGGGTACCGGCGGGCGAACTCCGCGATGCTCTCGGAGAGGAACCGTCCGGTCCGGTACCACGCCGGCGATGCCACCCAGCCGACGGCCGGCATCAGGGTCTTCGTGTACGCGAGCCAGCCGGCGCGCGCCCACGGCTCGGACGGCACGTGGAACTCGAGCGACGCCATGACGCCGCCCGGCCGCAGGACCCGGACCAGCTCGGCGACCGTGGCGGCCGGGTCGTCGACGTACCGGAGCAGGTACGTGAACGTGATCGCGTCGAACGACCCGTCCGCGAACGGCAGCGCCTGCGCCTGACCCAGGACGAATCGCACGCGTTCCTGCAGCCCGTGTTCGCGAACGGCGGCAAGGCCGCGCGACACCATGGCCGGACTCTGGTCGAGCCCGACGACGCGCACGTTCCTGCGGCCGAGCTCTCGAGCGACGAGGCCCGTCCCGGTCGCGACGTCGAGGACCCAGGCGCCGGGGATCGCGTTGACCTTCGAGACGAGGAACCGGCGCCACCGAGGATCCTGCCCGAACGACAGCACCGCGCCCATCCGGTCGTACTCGGGTGCGATCCCGGCGAACAACCGCCGAGCCTGGCGCGTGCGTTCGGGATCCATCAGGGTGAGCCTATCCACGCCGGGATCGCCGGGCGGGGCGTGCTCGGCTCGAGCTTCTCGGTCAGCCGGAGCCGCCGACGGACCACCACTCGCGTCTGGCCGTCGCCGAAGCGCACGAGCTGGTTCCCGCGGCCGACGACGCAGCGACCGTCCGGGCGCAGCACCGGATCGCACGCACGACCCTTCAGGGCCGGATCCGTGTCACGGGTGCCGAAGTAGATGTACCGCATCACGTGAGCGGGAACGGGGATTGCCACCACCAGGGGGTCGCGCTCGCCTCCAACCGCTCGACCCATTTGACCCACCAGAACCCACGGCGTCCCGGCGCGACGACCCGCACGGGGAACCCGTGACCGGCGGAAAGCTGCAGATCGCCGACCCGGGTCGCCAGCAGCATCCCGCCGCAGTCGGAGATCGGGAATCGGCGGCTGAAACCCGTCGCCGACACGGCCACCACGCTCCGCACACCGTCGGCCTCGCCGAGGAGGCGGTCCAGGCGTACGCCGCTCCAGTCTTGGCTCGCGTACCACCCGCCGGTGCAGTCGAGCGTCGCGCGAAGACGATCGTCGAACGCGAGCACATCCTCGTAGGACCATGTCCGGTCGCCCGACGGCGTCCGAACCTCGAGCCGCCACTCCGCGGGATCGATGTCGGGAACGTCGTCGTCGAGCCATTGGGTCACCGGCATCGCCGTGGGATCGAACGAGCCTCGCTCGTAGGAGCCGGTGCCTCGACGATCGGCGCCGGGCAGACCGGTCACGCGCACGAGACCTTCGACCGCCCCGAACGCCGCCACCGAGCCACCGGCGACCGCGCCGACGCGCACGAACGTTCGCCGCGAGAGATCGGTCCTTCGTGGACGCACCGGCCGGGCGACCACGTGCCAGATCGCGACCGGGATCGCGAGCAGCGCCGACGCGACGTGGACCTGCATCGCGAGCAGGCTCGACCACAGCCCGGTCGCATGACCGACGCCGCTCACGATGGCGACCAGCACCAGGACGACGAGCGCGATCGACAGCCCCGAACCCGGACGCGATCGACGGAGACCCCGAGCGGAGATCGCCGACTTCCACGGTGCGAGGAGCAGGATCCCCAGGCCGGCTGCCCCGTGGATGGCGAGGGCGAGGAAGGCCAGCTCGCCGCCGATCGCGAACGCGAACGCCCCGGTCAGCAGCGCCGACACGAGCAGGACGAGGAGCGCCAGGTTGGTTCCCCGGCCGGCTCGCCGAAGGCTCACCCCTCGAGGCTACGCCGAGGTGAGGAGTTGCGGGAGGTCGGCGATCGTCTCGAGGACGTGGTCCGGAGGGGAGGGCACCTTCGCGAAGTCGTCGGGGAGGAACTTCCCGGTCTTCACGAGTGCGCCGCGGATCCCGAGCACCTGGGCGCCGCGCACGTCGTTCACGATGTCGTCGCCGACCATCACCGCCCGCTCACGCGGTACACCGAGCATCGCGAGCGCGGCGTCGAAGTAGGGCCCCGTCGGCTTGCCGCAGATCGCGGCCGTCCGGCCGGTCGCCTCCTCGAGGCCGGCGATGTAGGCGCCGGCGTCGAGCTCCAGACCTCCGCTCGTCTTCCAGTACAGGTTCCGGTGCATGCCGACGAGCGTCGCGCCGTCCATCAGCCTTCGGAAGATCCGGTTCATCGCTGGGTAGGTGAACCCGTCGCTCGCGCCGCCGAGGACGATCACCTGCGCATCCTCGACATCGACGAGCTCGATCCCCTCGAGGTCGTCCCGCGCATCCCCGTCGGACAGCAGGAAGCACCCCGCGCCGGGATGGTTCGTCCGGAGGTACTCGGCCGTGGCGACGACGGCGGTCACGAGCTCGTCGTCTCGGACGTCGAACCCGGCATCGCGCAGGGTCCGCGCGAGGTCGGCCCGCGTCTTCGTGGTCGTGTTCGTGATGAGGCGGAAGGAGACTCCGCTCGCGCGCATCCATCGGAGCGTCTCGATCGCGCCAGGGATCGGCTCCCACGAGATGGCGAGGACGCCGTCGATGTCGAGCAGGACGCCGTCGATCTCGCCCACGTGCGCGAGTCTATCCGCGGATGCTCCGCGCCTGGTCCGGCCGGATGCCCGCCGAGCGGCGGGCGCGCTCGACGAGACCACCTGGAGGCCGCCCCCTCCGTCGCCGCAGCCACTCCTGGTACGGCGCGATGAACCGGTACCGAGCCGGGAGCAGCGGACGCATCGCCCGGGTCGCCGCGAAGCTCGCATCCATCGCCCGGCGTCGCACCGGGCCGAGCTCGACCCCGTAGAGCCTGCGGAGCTCGGACGGAAGGGTGCCGAACGCCAGACGCGACACGCCCCGCAGCACCGGTCGCCATTCGGCCTCGCGAGGTGGATCGTCGAAGAGCGCGGCCACCTTCCGGGCGGACGCCCCCACATGCAGGATCCCGGAGTCGTAGACGCCCTGCAGGTGGGCCCGCAACTCGGGCACCGTGGGCGGGATCGATCTCGCGCGGGATGCGGACCATCTCGGCCGCGAGCATCTGCTCCTCGTGGAACCGCTGTCGTCCGGCATCGTCGAGCCGCCCGACCGTCCGCTCCTCGAACAGCAGGGCGCTGTCGACGAGGCACGCGTGCACGTAGAGGAGCAGCTCGGGGTCGAGTCCGTCGTAGGGCAACCCGGTCGCCTCGTCGACACCACGGACGCGTTGGTGGACGTCGTTGATGCGATCGGCGGCGGCCTGCGCCTCGGCCTTGGTCCCGAAGGTGATCGTGTAGGTGAGGACGAGCGTGCGCTGCAGGCGTCGCCACGGGTTCCGCTCGTAGAAGCCGGTCTCGCGCGCGCCGGCGATCACGAGGGGGTGCGCGGCCTGCATGAGGACCGCGCGAGCCCCGCCGAAGAGCACCGTGACCTCGCGGTGGACACGCCACGAGACGCTGGTGGGCCCGAAGTAGCCGAGGTCGCTCATCACGTGGACGGTATCGAACGCCGCTCCATGACACCCGGACGGACGCGCTCGAGGAGGGCGATCTCGTTGCCGCTCGGGTCGGCGAGGATCACGCACGGCCCGTCGGGTACCTCGACCCTTCGGACGTCTCCCTCCCAACCCGCGGCTCGGAGCCTCGTCACCTCCGCGTCGAGGTCGTCCACCGCCCAGATCGGCAGGACGCTCGGGGCCTCCCGATGGTCCGCGAGCAGGACCAGCGGCCCGTCGCCGAGCCGGACGGCGGCGACCTCCGCGCCGAACCCTTCGGACCGCCAGACGAGCACACCGCCGAGCCCGTCTCGATAGAAGGCCAGATCGGCACCGACGTCGGTGGAACCGACGTAGAGATAGACGAGCTGCCGGCTGTCGGCACTCACGTCGACGACTCTAGGCCTCCTCGCCTCGGTAGCATGCCGGGATGGCTCCGGCACAGGAAGCAGGTCCCCGTCGTGACGAGCTGACGGAGGTCCTCCGACTCGTCTCGACGGAAGCCGAGCGGTACCTGGCGGATCTCGATCGCATCCCCGTGCGTGCGGGAGGGGCCGACGACGTTGCGGAGTCGATCACGGGCGACCTTCCGGAGACCGGCAGCGGCGCCGGGTCCGCGCTCACGGAGCTGCTCGAGCACTCCGCCGGCCTGATCGCGTCCTCCGGCCCTCGGTACTTCCACTTCGTGACCGGGGGCGTCACGCCGGCGGCGCTCGGTGCGGACTGGCTGGCGTCGCTCACCGACCAGAACAGCGGCGATTGGGGAGGCGCGCCACTCACGTCCCAGCTCGAGTCCGTCTCGATCCGGTGGCTCCTGGACCTCTTCGGCCTCCCTGCCGGATGGGGCGGCGTGCTGACCACGGGCGCGACGATGGCCAACTTCGTCGGCCTCGCCGCCGCCCGGCGCTGGTGGGGCCTGCGGCAGGGTGTCGACATCGACGAGCAGGGCCTGGCGGGGCTCCCCCGCGCCGCGTGTTCGCGTCGGGCTACGTGCATCCGAGCGACACGAAGGCGCTCGCGATGCTCGGCCTGGGGCGAGGGGGTGTCGAACGGCTCTCCCGGGACGCCGCCGGACGGCTCGACCTGGCGGCGCTCGAGACCGAGCTCCGAGCGCTGGATGGTGAACCCTCGATCGTCATCGGCAGCGCCGGAGAGGTGAACGCCGGGGACTTCGACCCGATCGACGCGATGGCCGATCTGGCGCACGAGCACGGCGCGTGGCTGCACGTCGACGGCGCCTTCGGGCTCTTCGCGGCGGTGTCGCCCCGAACACGTCACCTCGTCGAGGGTGTGGCGAAGGCCGACTCGGTGATCGCCGACGGGCACAAGTGGCTGAACGTCCCGTACGACTGCGGCTTCGCGTTCGTCCACGACCCCGCGTTGTTCGGGACCGACGTTCGCGTTGAACGCGGCGTACCTGCCCTCGCCGGACGATCCGCACCCCAGCTACTTCTCGAAGGGCCCCGAGAGCTCGCGCCGCGCCCGGAGCCTCGCGGTCTGGGCGACGCTCCGGGCCTACGGCCGGGCCGGCTACCGAGAGATCGTCGAGCGCCACCTGGACCTCGCGCAGCATCTGGCCGCGCGCGTCGACGCGGCGCCCGACCTCGAGCGCCTCGGCGACGTTCCGCTGAACATCGTCTGCTTCCGCTATCGCCCGGAGGGCGTCCCCGAGGAGCGGCTCGACGACCTCAACCGCCGGCTGGGCGATGCGGTGCGCGAGGACGGGCGCGTGTTCTTCGGCTCGACGGTCTACGAGGGTCGCGTGGCCTTCCGCCCCGCGATCGTGAACTGGCGGACGCGCGAGGAGGACATCGACCTCATCGTGGACGCCACCCGCGAGCTCGGCGCCCGCATGACCGCGTCCCTGCTCACTTCGGAAGCCTGATCGCGGAGGCTACGGGCCGGTCACACCTGTCAGGTTCCGCAGCTCTCGAGCCACGGGCTCGGCCGCCAGCACGATCAGATGGTTCCGGGCCCGCGACGCGCCGACGTACAGGTACTGCCGGAGGTCCTCGAGATGCTTGTCGCCGAGCTCGGCGAGGATCACCACCGGTCGCTCCAGCCCCTTGAACGCGTGCACGCTGGTCGCGAGGACGGTATCGGGCTCGACCTCCTCGGACAGACGGAATCCGTTCACCGATCCGAGCGCCCGGAGCCGGCTCTTGCCGGTCCCCGACGGCGTGAGCACCGCGATGTCCTCGAGCGGCACGTGCTCCTCCTCGACCAGGTTGCGCAGGACGACCGCGAGCAGGTGCGCGAGCTCGGCGTCGTCGCCGTACCCGAGGATCTGCACCGGTTCTCCATCCGGCCCTCGTGCGATCGGCTTCTCCACACCCTCGTAGAACACGGACGCGAACTCGCCGATCTGTTTGCTGTTCCGCAGGTTGTGCGCGATCGGGCCGATATGGTCCTCCGGATCGATCGGGACCGAGTCGCGCCTGCCCCCGTACAGGTTCTGGTTGTCGTCGGCGAACACGTAGAGCAGCCCGTGATCGGGGTCGACGTGCAGCGACAGGAGCGCCGGCCACCACCAGTCGCGGAAGTCCTGCGCCTCGTCGACGACGATCGCGTCGTAGCGCGGGCCGAGCCGGGACGCCGCCTCGGTCAGCGCTTCCGGCAGGCGGTGCTCGAACACCGGGTCGCCGGGGCCGGCCGCGTCTCCCTCGGGCATCTCCACCCCGGCCTCTCCGGCCAACCGAGCGCAGAGCAGGTGGAAATGCGTGGCATCGATGCCCTCGACGTCCTCGACCGACTCGCGCAGGTACTCGCCGAGCCGGCGGTTGAAGCACACGAGGAGCGTCCGGTTCCCCGCCGTCGCGAGGCGTTTCGCAAGCGCGATCGCGAGCATCGTCTTGCCGCTTCCCGCCGGACCGGTGACCGCGGCCCTCCGTCGGTGCGCGACGAACGCGAGCACCCAGGCCTGGTCCGAGGTGAGCTCGACGATCTTGCGGTCCTCCTCGTCGAACCGGAGCCGCAGCGGCGTGCGCACCTCGACGCGGAACCCGAGCGCCTTCGCGACCGCGTCCATACCCTCGGCGCCGAACCGCCGCCCCGGGCGCGACCAGGAGCGCATCACCTGGGGCACCCGATCGGCCAGACGCGCCAGGTCGCCGCGGTCGATCACGATCTCGACCGGCGCGCCCGGATGCGCCGGCTCGTCATAGGTCCCGTCCGGCAACGCCAGGCCGTACCCGAAGGACGGCCGCCACCGCTCCCACCCGGGCTGCGCCTCCAAGATCCGAACGAGCGAGTGCATCGCGCCCTTCGACTGCTCGAATGGATCCTCGTCCAGGGTGTGCGTGCCGGAGTGGCCGGTCGTCGTCCACCGTCTCGTGGCCGGGTCGTAGTCGAGGCGGCCACCCTTGGCCTCGAGCGCGAGGACGCCGAGCTCGGGGTGCGCGATCACGAAGTCCGCCTCCCCTTCGTCCACTCCCTTGGGTCCGACGATCACCCAGTCCACCGAGTGGTACACGACGAACTCGTCGGGCAGCTGCTCGAGGAAGCCCTCGTAGAGGCGTCGCTCGGCGGCGCTGTCCGTGGGAAGCATCGGGAACGGCACCATCCGCGCCACGGGTCAGATGCTAGCCCGCGTGCGAGACGCACTCGCCTGGACACCGGACCCGGCCCATGGGACCATCGGTGGCTCCCGACACCACGAGACGATGAAACTCCTCCTGGGCGCAGTCCTCGTCGCGATCTACCTCGGCTACCTCTTCGGAGGGCGCCTGGACCGGATCGAGTCGCTCCGCCCTCGCTGGTGGGGCCTCGTGATCGCGGGGCTCGGAGTGCAGTTCGTCCCGCTCCCTGAGGGAGCGTCGGCACCGACCTGCTGGTGCGGACCGCGGTGCTGACGCTCTCGTACACGCTGCTCGTCGCCTTCGCCGTCATCAACATCCGGATGCCGGGGATGGTGCTCGTGCTGATCGGCCTCGCCTGCAACTTCGCCGTCATCGCCGTCAACGGGGGCATGCCGGTGAGCGCCGAAGCCCTTCGCGCCTCGGGCCAGGAGGAGGTGCTCGAGCTCCTGCAGGGCGAGGGCTCGGACAAGCATCACCTGCTGACCGACGAGGACGACCTGACGTTCCTGGCCGACGTGATCGCCGTGCGCCAGCCGATCGGTCAGGCGATCAGCGTCGGCGACCTGTTCATCTACGGTGGGCTGGTGTGGCTGGTCGTTGCCGCTATGCGGGCACCGTCTCACCGCTCGTCGAGCTCGGAGGAGCAGACACCGCCCCGCGGGAGGCACCGGCGGGGGGCATCACCGGAACCGCCGGCTCCGCCAGATCTTGGGTTCCATCCGGCTGGAGCCACGAAGTCGGGAACCGAACCATGATCGTCGTCCCCTCGCCGCGAGCGCTCGTGACCTTGAACGACCCGCCGCCGACCGTCGCCCGCTCACGCATCATCGTCATCCCGTAGTGCCCCTCGGGGCCGGGCGCGCTCACGTCGAACCCGACACCGTCATCGCGGAGCACCATCTCGACCTCGTCGCCCTCTTGGTACACCGACACCCAGATGTTCTCAGCGCGGGCATGCTTCAAAGCGTTCATCACACCCTCGCGCGCGTTGTGGTACAGCAGCAGCGCGATCGGGGGCGGGACGTCTACGTCGTCGATCCGTGTGTGGAACCGCACCGTGGAGTCACGACCCATCTCGGCGAGGAAGCTCCGGATCGCCTCGCCGAGGCCCGCTCGCCCCAGCGGTGACCGGTGCAGGTCGCGGATCAGCGCGCGGATGCGATCGGACGTCTTGTTCTTCGTCTCCTTGATCTCGGCGAGCTGCTGCTCCGCTTCGGCGACCTTGCCCGGCGTCGAGGCTCTTGCGCGTCACGTCGACCTGGATCGAGAGTCGGAACAACAACTGCGCGAGGTCGTCGTGCAGGAACGCCGCGATCTGTAGACGCTCGTCCTGCCGTTCCTCGGCCATGCGGTTGGAGAGGGCACGAAGGATGTGCTCGCGATCCTTCAGCTCCTTGTGTGCCTCCTCGAGAGCCTTGCTACGGAAGAACATCTGTCTGGCGAGAAGAAGAGGAAGGACGTACACGGGAACAGCAAAGAAGCTAACGTCCACGAATACCTTCGCCAGAATGAGGCCGAACACCGCAAGGCCGAGATAGCTGACGACAAACTCACTGAGTCGACCCATCCTCAGTTCGCGGATTACCCGAATGCGGGTTCGTTCTAGTAGTGCAAGCTTGCAATCGACGGAAATGACGCCGAAGTTCACCACATAGTCCGACTCCCGCCGCCAAGCTCGCGCCGCCGCAATCAGAGTGCCAAGTTGGTGAGGTTCAATATCGACTAGCGTATGAAACGCGGCGCTTGCGGCCCACACGGCCAGAGCGATCACCGATCGGTTGAACAGTGCCCGCAGGACTGTAACCTTCGCTCGACCTCCCTCGGGTCCGACGCTGCGAGGAATGCCGCGGCGCCTGCCACTGCGGGTGGGTAGAGAAAGGCGACCACCATCAGCAAGGGGAAGCCCATGCTGATTGTTGTTGCCCCGCCACAACGGCACCGGAATTAGCTCCACCGCCGCTATAATGAAGCGATCCAGATGACCAGATCTCGGGGGCTCATTCCCGCGACCTGCTCCAAGGCAGCGGAGGCGGCTATCGTCAGAGCGAGAATCGTGGGACGAGGACCGAGAGTTCGAAGCACCTGTTCACGTCGCGTTGATCTCGCTCTGATACAGGCGCTTGAGCGGATCACTGGTATCAGTCACGGCGCCGGACATATTGACGCGTTCGCCTTCGAGATGACACCACCCATTTGGGGGCGGATGCGCAGGTTGGATACGGCGCGGTGCTGTAGGGCATGTTTGGGGTCTTGTTGGCAAACTCTCACGGACCCAGACTGACCCCCGAAGTCCCCCATATGGGGGTCGGCCTGACGGTCGATAGGCGAGGGATAGGGCGAAAGCCCTTGGACCAAAGAGGGGGGGTGGATCGTGAAGCACCTGAAGCGGTTTGCGGTGGCAATGGCTTCGTTGCTGGCACTTGCCTTCGCTGGCGGCGCTCACGTCCGCTTGTAGTCCTTCGGTACCGCCCTAAATTCGAATAGACCAATCGCGACCAGGCCTCCAATTGAGGCCTGGTCCTCGTTCTACCTCCTAGCCACCGGCAGTCGAACGAGGATTGTTGTTCCACGACCAATGCCCGAGTCGACGACAATGGCTCCGCCAGCTAGCTCCGCTCGCTCCCGCATGAGCTGAAGCCCAAAATGCGAGGAGGAATCAACCGCGTGAGGGTCGAATCCACATCCATTGTCCACCACGCGGATCCGAATCGAATCCTCTTCCTCCTTCAGAGCTAAGACGATCCTGTCGGCTCCGGAATGCTTCGTCGCATTGCCAACCGCCTCACGAGCCAACTGATAGGCCAAGAGCTGAGTGAGCGCGCTCCCGCCAACTAAGGACAAATCGGTCTCAACCACTACTTCCGTCTCGGTTTCGACCTGCCGCGCAAGTAGCCGCAGGTTGCAGCCAGCCCATCCGGGCCAATCGTCGAATGTCTTAGGTCTCCAATCATGTCGCGGAGCGCGGAGTCTGTCGCCTCTACCGCATGAAGAAGGTTCGGTACGTCAGCTTCGAGATCAAGGAGCCGACCTGCGGCGAAGTCCTGCTTCACAACCTGGCCCATCAAGTGAACCTTGTAGAGGGGTGGCAGAACCTCGTCATGAATTTCCGCGGCGAGAGCAATCCTTTCCTGTCGTCGCTCGTCGACCATTTGGTACTCGAGTGCGGATAGCGCCCTCTCCTTGCGCTCAATTGCGAGAGACGCCTGGCTCAACTGCTTCCAGTGCGTGAACATCTGACGCGCCATCAGGAGCGGTATTGAAAATGCCAGGAGCGCCCAGCTGCCGGCTGCCTCATAGACCGTTGCCATGAGCACCGCTACGAGTCCGAAACATGCGTAGCCCACGAGGAACGCTGTCGGGTGAGAACCGCCATACACGTTGCGAACCAGCACAGAGGGCGCCAGCTTTGTGAGCAGATGGGTTCCCAAGATGACGAGGCTCGCGTTTGTGCACACGTCGACGAGCAATGCCACCCCTACCGGGGCCAATACATCGGGCCATTCAAGAACGCTAGTTCCGAAGGTATGGAAGACCCATGATGCTAACGCCACGCTCGCAGCAACATTGGCCCTGTTCAGAAGAGCCCGAAATGGCGAGATTCTCTCTCTTGAACTCACGCGCATCAAGGGTCCCAACGAAACCGAGTATGCCCGCAACGTACGGAGGAAAAACGAAGCCTGCCGCAAGCAGCACGGGGAACGACATCATGAGCTCAACTGACCCCCAGATTGGTACAGGAGCCAAATCAGCGACGGCTACAACAAGGAGCCAGGGAAGCAACTCCAGCAAGGTAGCGGGAAGCTCTGGCCAGTGGCGTGCAGCCTCCCATGCAAGAAGAGTTGAGACAGTGATGGCAACCACGCATTCAAGGAGCCTAAGTGGTGCCGGCTCAGGGAACCCACGTCGATGATCCCCGGACTGCCTTCCGCCAGCCGCCGCCGCTGTTGCCGCCACGACCCCTCCCTCTTCCGGCTAGCCGAATCTTGGTCAAGAGCTGCCTTGATGACAAGAACGACAAGAGTTGGCAGCTAGCGAGCTCCACGCTGACGACCGCCGGTACCATCCAATCGTGAGACCTCGCATCCTCGTCGTCGAGGACGAACAGTCGATCTCGGAACCCCTCGCCGAGGGCCTCGAGCGGGACGGGTTCGAAGCCCAGGTGGCAGCGACGCTGGAGCAGGCACGCGAGGCGTTCGCGAAGCAAGCCCCCGACCTCATCCTGCTCGACGTGATGCTCCCCGACGGCGACGGGCGAGACCTCGCGAAAGAGATCCGGAGGGACTCGGACGTCCCGATCGTGATGCTTACCGCCCGCGGTGAGGAGATCGACCGCGTGCTGGGTCTCGAGCTCGGGGCGGACGACTACGTCGTGAAGCCGTTCTCCTCGCGCGAGCTCATCGCCCGGATCCACGCGATCCTGCGCCGCGGCCGTTCGCCCGACCGCAAGCGACCGATCGAGATCGGGGACCTTCGACTCGACCCCGCGTCGAGAACCTGCACGAAGGCCGGCGAGCCGGTCGAGCTCGCCGCGCGCGAGTTCGACCTCCTGCACATGCTCATGGCCAACGCCGGCGACGTGCTCCGGCGCGAGGCGATCATGGACGAGGTGTGGGACCCGCACTGGTTCGGGCCGACGAAGACGCTCGACGTGCACATCTCGTGGCTTCGGAAGAAGATCGAGGACGATCCGTCGAAACCCGAGTACATCACCACGATCCGAGGCGTCGGCTTCCGGTTCCGCCCACCGCAGGAGGCGTGAAACGAAGGTCCGCACGAGGCTCGTCCTCGCCTTCGCCTACGTCCTGGTCGTCCTGCTGATCGCGCTCGGCATCCCGCTCGCGATCACGCTGCAGCGGCGCGCGTCGGTCGAGCTCGAGAACGAGGCGCTCGTCCAGGCGCAGGGCATCGCTGCGGCGATCGGGACCGACAACATCGACGACCCGGAACGTCTGAACGAGATCGCGGTCGAGGCCTCCGCGCAGGTGGGCGGACGCGTGATCGTCGTGGACCCCGACGGCGTGCTCCTCGCCGACTCGGATGGGCCGGCCGAGCTCGGCACGAACTACGCGACCCCCGGCCGGCCCGAGATCTCGGCCGCGCTCGAGGGCACGCCGACCTCGGACATCCGCGACAGCGCGGACCTCGGGCACGACATCATCGCCACCGCCGTCCCGATCCAGGACGAGGAGCGGTTCCTCGGCGCGGTTCGGATCACGAAGGACGTCCAGGAGGTCAACGACAACGTCCGCAACGTCACGCTCGGGCTGCTCGCGATCGGCCTCGCCGGACTGCTCGCTGGACTGCTGCTCGCATTCTGGCTCGCGGGGTCGCTCTCGCGGCCGCTCTCGCGGCTGGCCGGGACGGCTCGCCGGCTCGGCGACGGCGACCTCTCGGCCCGCGCCGGGGAGGTGCAGGCCGCGGACGAGATCGAGGACCTCTCGCGCTCGTTCGACGAGATGGCCGGCCGGCTCGAGCGCACCGTGCAGGCGCAGCGCGAGTTCGTCGCGAACGCCTCGCACCAGCTTCGGACGCCGCTCACCGCGATGAAGCTCCGGCTCGAGGGCGCGATCGACTCGGCTCCGGACCCGGAGCTGCGCCAGCGCCTCGAGGCGGCCGAGCGAGAGGTCGATCGCCTGTCCGGGATCGTGGACCGCCTCCTGGTCATGGCGCGCGAGATCGAGGAGGGCACGACCTCGCGGGTCGACCTGGGCGAGGCCGTCTCGCGCGCGATCGATCGCTGGGACGAGCGAGCGAGCAGCCAGGCGTCGACGCTGATCCGACTCGGCGACGAGACCGGGGCGGGTCCCGAGGCCCGGGGCGATCCCACGGACCTCGACCAGATCCTGGACAACCTGCTCGACAACGCCATCTCGTATGCGCCGGGTGAGGTCGTGGTCGAGTCCGGGAGCTCGAATGGCCGGGTGTTCGTCGCCGTCTCCGACCGCGGCCCGGGGATCGCGCCGGCCGACCTAGAGCGTGTCACCGAGCGGTTCTATCGGGGACGTTCGGCGCCGGCGGGCGGCTCCGGTCTGGGGCTCGCGATCGCTCGCCAGCTGGCGGAGAAGTGGGGCGGCGTCCTCGAGGTCACGGGTGGGGCCGAAGGCGGCACCCGCGTGGAGATCCGGCTTCCGCCGGCGAACTGATCTCTCCGGCCAGGTGTGACGTGGTTCACAGCGCTTCGAACACGTGTTCGCTATCGTCGGCGCATGAGCACGCTGCGCTCCGCGTTTGACGAGCTTCGGGTCGAAGATCTGCGTTTCGTCGGCGATGACGGACTCGCCGCGGACCTCGACGAGATCGAACGCGCATCGAGGATCCTCGAGGCGGAGCGGTCGAGGCGGTTGGCCGAGTTCGAACGCCGAGGTGCACACACCCTCGACGGACATCTCTCGACTTCGTCCTGGCTCGCGCACCGACACCGCCTACCCCGGTCGGTGACCGAGGGGCGGCTCAGGATGGCCCGCGCGACGGCTCAGATGCCAGAGACGGCCCGGGCGCACGGAGACGGTGAGATCGCGAGCCTCGCGGTGCGCGAGTTGGTCCTCGCGCGTGAGCTGAACCCCGATGCGTTCGTTGAGAGCGAGGGCGCGCTGGTCGAAGCCGCTCGAACGTTGTCGTTCGCGCACCTGAGGCGAGTGCTCGCCTACTGGCGGGCCGCGGCCGACCCCAACCGGGTGCTCGAGGACGAGGATCGGCTGATCGAACGCCGGCACCTGCACGTCTCTCCCACGATGCACGGCATGGTGCGCGTCGACGGCGACCTGGATCCCGAGACCGGACAGTCACTGATCACGGCGCTTCGCGCGATCCTCGATGTCGAGACCCGAACGGGCGATCCCGACCGGCGAACGCCCGGGCAGCGACGGGCCGACGCGCTGGGCGAGGTCTGCCTGCAGTGGCTCGCCTCGGCCGATCGGCCGAGCGTCGCCGGCGAGCGGCCGCACGTCGTCGTCAACGTCGACCTGCGGACGCTGGAAGGCCGTACGGCCGGTGAGCTCGAGGACGCGGGTCCGGTCACCGCCGAGACCGCGCGGCGACTCGCGTGCGACGCGAACGTCACGCGGGTGATCACGGAGGGTGCCTCGGAACCGCTCGACGTGGGACGGCGGACCAAGGTGGTTCCCGCGGCGCTCCGCCGAGCGGTGACCGTCCGAGATCGAGGCTGCCGGTTCCCCGGATGCGAGCGTCCACCCGGGTGGTGCGATGCACACCACGTTCAGCATTGGGCCGACGGAGGCGCGACGGCGCTCGACAACCTCGTCCTGCTGTGCCGGCCACACCACCGTGCGATCCACCGCGGGTTCCGCGTCGAGATCGCGGACGGGTCGCCAAGGTTCTCGCGGCCCGACGGCACGACACTGAGCGACCGAGGTCCCTAGCTACTCTCGCGTGCGGACGGCCTCGGCTCCCATCTCGAAGTAGTCGAGCATCTGCTGCGTCACCTCGGGTGGGGCGTCCATCTCGTCGAGCGCGGCCCGCATGTGCTCGAGCCAACGATCCCGCTCCGCCGTCCCGATCTCGAACGCGAAGTGACGCATCCGCAGCCGGGGGTGCCCCCGTTCCTCGGAGTACACGGGCGGACCGCCCCAGTACTCGGACAGGAACAACGACAGGCGCCGGCGGGCCGGTCCGAGGCCGTCGGGTTCGGGATAGACCGCCAACAGGATGGGGTCCCCCGCGACGCGGTCATAGAAGCGATCGACGAGGATCTCGAAGAACGGATGTCCGCCAACGGTCTCGTAGACGGAGGTCGAATCGGGCACGCGGTCGAGGCGGAGCTCTCCTACCCGACAGCCGCCCAGCCGGCGACGACCGGGTGATCCTTGTCCGTCGGGCCGACTTGCGCGGCGCCGCCTGGCGAGCCCCAGGCCGTCACCGACTCGTTGAAGAACTCCGCGTTGATCGGCGTGAACTGCTTCCACTCGGCGGGGACGTCGTCCTCGTAGAAGATCGCCGTCACCGGGCACACCGGCTCGCAGGCCGCACAGTCGACGCACTCGTCGGGGTGGATGTAGAGCATCCGCCCGCCCTCGTAGATGCAGTCGACGGGGCACTCGTCCACACAGGCTCGGTCCTTGATATCGATGCAGGGCTCGCAGATCGTGTAGGTCATCGTGCTCCTTCTCGAGTTCCGGGAGGGCCGGACCAGCCTAGCCCGGGCCTCAGGGAGCGTCTACCCCATCCGCCGGGAGACGAACCCTCCTCAGCGGCGCCGTGCGGACGCCTCGACCTCGTCGACGAACGCCTCCGCGAGTGCCCGAGCCAGCCTGCGGTACCCGTGCCAGCGACGCGCGGTCTCGTCGGCGAGCGCGTCGATGTCGACGCCCTGCCCCCGCATCTCGTCGCCGTAGGTCCCGAGCCACGAGTAGACCGTGCCGGGGTTCACCTCGACGTGGAACTGCACGCCCCACGCCCGCTCGCCGATCCGGAGCACCTGATTCACGCTCCCCGTCCGACCGAGGATGGCTCCACCCGCCGGCTCGCCGAACGTGTCGTAGTGATACTGGAACACGTGCGGCCGCGGCCCGAGCGTCCGAAGGACGGGGTCGTCGACCGCGGCGGGGTCCATCTCGACGGGGGTCCAGCCGATCTCGGCCGACCCGGCCCGGTTGACGGGAGCACCTCCGATGCTCGCCAACAGCTGCGCGCCGAAGCAGACGCCGAGGGTCGGGGTCCCGTTCGCGACCGTCTTCTCGAGCAGGGCTCGTTCGACCGGCATCCACGCCAGCTCGCCCTCGTCCTTCAGACCGACGAGCGCGCCGAGCGAGATCACGCCGTCGTACTCGGACGCGTCGAGCAGGGGCGACGGCCTCGCGTACGTGAACCACGGCTCGATCGACAGACCGGCGTCGGCGAGGGGACCGCCGAGCTCATTCAGGTGATCGTCGAGGTTGTGCTGGATCACGAGTACGCGCGGTCGCATCACGCCAGGGTAACCGGATGGCCGACGATGTCCTTTACCGGCTCTTAGCGAGACCACTCGTACGCTCGTCCCCGTGAGCAGGCGTGTGCTGCGGGTCATCGGGATGGGTCTCGCCGGCCTCGCCGTGGCCCTGATCCTGACCGTCGGCGCCTTCGCGATCGCCGGGCAGGATATCTCGGAGCCGGCGAGCGCTCCCGTGTTCAGCTCGACCGCGCAGCCGAAGCCTTCTCCCGGCCCAGACGATCGAGAGAGCCCATCGCCGACGCCCGATGATGCCCCGACTCCGACGGCCGATCCGTCACCGAGCGACGATCGAGGCGGTGGCGGAGAGGGACCCGACGACGACGACAACTCCGGACCCGGGGGCGGAGACGGGGACGACTCCGGTTCCGATGACGACAACTCCGGACCCGGTGGTGGTGGCGACGACGACTCCGGCTCCGGCTCCGGGAGCGGCGACGACGACAACTCCGGTCCCGGTGGTGGGGACGACGACGACTCCGGCTCAGGCAGCGGGGACGACCACGACGACGACTAGTCCTCAGGCTTAGCCGCACCTTAGGCCGCCCCTGCCCAGCCGGTAACCCGCCCCTCCGTACGGTGGAAGCAACCGAACGAGAGGAGGCATCAGATGCGCAAGACGTTCCGGATCGCAGCAGCGGTCGCGGTGTTCGCGCTCGCGATCGCGATCGGCGTGGTCGCGTTCGCGCAGGGATCGGGCTCGGGCACGCCGACCCCGGCGCCCACGGTGACATCCACACCGAGCACCGCGACGCCGACCCCAAGCAGCGCAACACCCACGCCGAGCACCGCAACGCCGACCCCGAGCACCGCCACGCCGACCCCGTCTCCATCGCCCGATGGCGACCTGGATGTGAGCGGCAACTGTGACGAGGCCGAGCACGCCAACGATCCCGAGTGCCAGGGAGCGATGGGCGATGACCACGACAACTCCGGTCCCGGGAACGGCGACGACGACGATCGACGTCGACTCCGGTCCCGGGAACGGCGACGAGGACGACGGCGACGTCGACGACAACTCCGGTCCCGGGAACGGCGACGAGGACGACGGCGACGTCGACGACAACTCCGGTCCCGGGAACGGCGACGAGGACGACGACGACGTCGACGACAACTCCGGTCCCGGGAACGGCGACGACGACGGCGACGTCGACGACAACTCAGGTCCCGGGAACGGCGACGACGACGACGATGACGACGACGACAACTCCGGTCCCGGGAACGGCGACGACGATGACGACCACGACACCGGTGGCGTCTTCGAACCGGGTATACGGCGGCCGCGCCGGAAGGGCGCGGCCGCCGTACCATCTCCGCGATGCCGAAGATCGTCGATTGGGTCTGGTTCCCGATCCGCGAGGTCGCGCGTTTCATCGGACGCAACGGCAAGCGGATCGCCGTGAGCATCGCGGGCTTCACGCTCGTCCTCGCGGGCCTGCTCATGCTCGTCCTCCCCGGCCCCGGCATCCTGGTCGTGATCGCCGGGCTCGCGATCCTCGCCACCGAGTACGTATGGGCGGAGCGCGCCCTGAACCTCGCCAAGCAGAAGGCCCAGCAGGCCAAGGACAAGGTGTTGCGCCGCAAGCGGCCACCGGAACCCGAACCTCCCGAGGGGTCGTAGGCTGGCGGGCGTGAGCCGCATCCTCGTCGGAACGGCGAGCTGGACCGACCCGACCCTGATCAAGGACGGGAACTTCTATCCGCCGGAGGCGAAGTCGGCGGAGGCGCGCCTGCGCTTCTACGCCGAGCAGTTCCCCATCGTCGAGGTGGACTCGACGTACTACTTCCCGCCGAGCGAGAAGAACGCGGTCCTGTGGATCGACCGCACGCCGAAGGACTTCACCTTCAACATCAAGGCGTACTCGCTGCTCACGAACCACCCGACCAAGCGCGAGTCGCTCCACAAGGACCTAGAGGAGGAACTTCCCGACGAGCTCGACGACAAGAAGAACCTGTACCGGGAGCAGCTCCCCGACCCGATCGTCGAACAGGTATGGGAGCGGTTCCACGACGCGCTGATGCCGCTGCATTCGGCCGGCAAGCTCGGCGCGGTGCTGTTCCAGTTCCCGCAGTGGTTCGTGATCGGGCGCAAGAACAAGGACTACATCCTCGAATGCGCCGAACGGTTGAAGGACTTCCGGATCGCGGTCGAGTTCCGTCACAAGACCTGGCTCGAGGAGCGCAACGCGGAGGAGACGCTCTCGTTCCTGCAGGAGCACGACCTGCCGTTCGTCGCCGTCGACATGCCGCAGGGGTTCGACTCGTCCATGCCGCCGGTCGCCGCCGCGACGGCCAAGGACCTCGCGCTCGTGCGTTTCCACGGGCGCGACGTGCAGGCGTGGTCGAAGAAGAACGTGAGCGCGTCGGAGCGGTTCCGCTACGAGTACTCCCAGCCGGAGCTGATGGAGTGGGTGCCGAGGATCCAGGACGTCGCGTCACAGGTCCGCGAGACGCACGTGCTCATGAACAACTGCTACCGGGACTGGGCGGTCAACAACGCGCGCCAGCTCGCCGACCTGCTGGAGGAGTGACGGTCCGGACCAGGGTCCGGCCCGACCCCGCGGGCACGCCCGCGTGGAAGGGAGGGTAGGCCGGGCCGGACGCTACTCCGCCGGGAACCGGCTCGGCGACCGGTTCCGGACTCCCCCGCCCAGCCACCTTAGCAGCGGTGTCGAATAGGCCCGGAGGCCCGAACCTCACTCGACGACCAACGTCGCTCCCGTCGTCGCCGGGTGCGCGTCGTCGGCGAGCAGGTACGTCCCGCCAGCGAGTCCTGGGACCTCGTCGGTGAGCCGCCCCTCGTGGCAGACGTTGCCGACGAACACCGGATCGTCCGCACCCGGCGGATAGATCGACACGTTGTGCGGGACGTCGCCGTCGCCGTTGACGAGCGTGATCGTGAACGGCTCGCCCGCGGGCACGGCCACGCAGGCGGGCTCGAACGCCTCGTCGCGCGCCACGATCTTCACGTCGGTCGTCGGCGTTCCGCACTCGCCGGGATCGGTCTGCCCGCCCGCGGGGATCTCCACCTCTCCGCTCGACCAGCCGATCGTCTGGACGTCGCCGCATCCTTCCATCGAGCTCAGCAGCCAACCGCCCGCGCCGTCGTCGAACAGCGTCGCCGCCGCCACCACGGCCCCGCCTCGGACGATCCGGATGACGGGGTCGGTCGCGCTTCCCGGATAGCGAGCGCGCTCGACGACGTCGCCCTCCTCGAGACCGGTCAGCCTCGCGCGCGCGACGTCGAGCGGGTCGCCGCGATCGCCGGCCGTTCCGGCGGGGTAACCCGGAGCCATCCCCCACGCGGCGCCGTCGCACTCCGGCTCCCACGGAACGTAATGCCCGTCGGGATCGACGACCTCGAGTTGGGCCGTCGCCGCCATCTCACCCGTGGCGGGGTTCCAGCACACGACGTCGTACGTCCCCGGACCCCACGTGCCGACCGTGGAGATCCTCCCCGGTTCGTAGACGTCCTGCTGGAGCCCAGGGCCATCCGACACCGCGTCGTCCGGAGAACCTCCCTCCTCCGGAGATCGAAGCGTGAACACGAGGGCCTCGTCCATCGCGTTGACGAAATCGATGTGGACCCCGTCCGGCTGCGTTCGGATGCGGTCGGCGTCGAGCGTCGCGCTGGTTCCGTCACACGTGAACGTGGCGACGTCCGGTGCCGGCTCCACCGTGACAGGGGCGAGCCGGACCGGCAGCGCGAGCACGCCCTCCACGTCCATCGTTCGGAGGCCGTACTCGAGCAGCAGCCGCCCGAGACCGCTGGCACCGAGGCTCGCTTCACCCCCCTGCAGGACGATCAACACGGCGTCGCATCCGCCCAGCTGCGCGTCGGGCAGGTCGGGGACCGAGATGGCCACGTGCGGACCTGCGGCGGCGAGGAGATCGGACTCCCATCCTGCGCACGCACCCACGCCGACGAAGGCCATGTACAGGTTGGTCTCCGGGGGGAACGTCGTCGCGAATGCGAGATCGCCCCGCGCGACCAGGTCGCGTGGAACCTGGCTCTCCGCGAACGCCTCGCTCCGAGCGGAGATCACGCTCCAGACCCCGCCCGGCTCGTCGCCGAGCCGCCGAAGCTCGATCGTCGCGCTGCGACCTCCCGGTGCGACGACGCGAGCCCGGTACCTCGCGTCCGCCAGATCGTCGACGAGCGGTCCGTCATCCAGCGACGGCTCCGGCCACCCGAGCGCGTCGCGGGCGAACGCGAGCGCCGTCTCACCGGCGTCCAGACGCCACGCCATGTTCGCGTCTCCGGCATCGGCGGCCTCCTGCACCGCGAACGCCTCCTCGTACGAGGACTCGGGCCAGATCGCGCCGAAGGATCCGGCTCCGCCCTCGCCCGCGACCCGCGCCTGCGTGTCTCGGAAGACCGTGAACGCCGCGATCGAGCCGGCGATCGCGACGAGCAGCGCCACGGTGCCGGCGGCGATCCGGCGGTTGCGCTCGGTACGCCGACGCCGGCGCTCCAACCGCTCGAACGCGTCCGACCGAGGCCGAGCCCGCTCGCCCAGACGCTCGAGCTCGGTCCGGAGGTCAGGCATCGCGATCCCCCAACACCGTCCGGAGGGTCGATCGCGCCTGCGAGGCGAGCGAGCGCACGGTCACCCCTCGAACGCCGAGGATCTCGCCGGCCTCCTCCGAGCCGTACCCGAGCAGCTCGGTGAGGACGATGGCCGCGCGCTGCCGTTCGGGGAGCGCGGCGAGTGCTCGGGCGACCGCGTCGCGCTCGTCCACGGCGGCGAACGCATCGCCGGCCTCCGCCGAGCCGAGCACCGCTCGCGCGGCACGCGTCGCTCTGCGGGCGCGGCTGCGGAAACGGTTCATCGCCGTTCGGTAGAGGTAACCGGCCGGGTTCTCCATCACACCCACGCGATCCCAGCGTTCCCATACGGCGACGAACGTGTCCTGCATGATCTCCTCCGCCTCCTGCGCATTGCCCGTGAGCAGGTACAGCGCCCGGAGCAGCCGCGGGTGCTCCGCCTGGAAGAACGGCTCGAAGCTCACACGGTCGCCCTCGCGTTCGCTCACTCGGCCGCTCTCGCGCTGGGCCACCGCGCTCGCGGGTCGACTCATCCGCTCCATGAACGCCTCGGGGGGTCGTTCCGTTCAGACGTCATGGTGTGAACCCGGAAGGCGGAACGAGCTGCGGGCTGACGGTGGCCGAGGGGTCCGCGGTGACGGTCGGCGAGGGCGTCAGCACGAGCTCGCCGAACGCCTCGGACACGGTGACCCGCCGGACCGTGAGGCTCCCGGTGTCCGGGACCTGCTCGATGACGTCGTAGGCGATGAGGTCCGGCGACTCGCCGAGCGAGAAGTACAGGATCTCGGCGGTGAACGTGACGGCCTCGAGGTCCCGGAAGATGCCGGCGCCGGACCCCCCCGTCGTTCCGATCCGAAGGAACAGCGTGCCGTTCACGACGGAGGCCGTGGTCTCGTGGAAGTGGCCCGAGATCACGAGCGGCACGCGACCGGCGACGGCCTCCGCCATCCGGTCGTCGTGGACGGCGATCAGGTCGACTGGCTCGTCGAGCTCGTCGAGGTCCGCCGCGATCGTCGCGCCCGCGGAGCGGGCGAGCTCCGCGAACGCCTCGTCGTCGACGGGAACGCCGCGCGCGGGCGTGAAGGCCGGGTGGCCCAGCCCGTAGATCGAGAGTCCGGCGACGGTGCGCGCCGCCCCGTCGAGGACCACCCCGTTGGGCTGGCGCGCGACCTGCGCCTGGAGCTCGATCGAGTCGTGGCTCCCGCGCACGAAGACGTACGGACGGCCGAACCCGGGGATCCGAGAGACGATCAGGCTCTCGACGGGCGTCCCGAACGACGTGAGATCTCCGGTGTCGACGACGAGGTCGACGTCGAACCCGCGGGCCACCTCCTGCGCGAAGTCCATCCCGAGCGGCGAGGCGTGGACGTCCGAGATGTGCAGCAGGGCGATCGTGTCGTCGCCCCCCGGCGAGAGCGGGAGCGAGTTCAGCGCCGTGTAGGCGCGCGCGGTGCCGTCCACGATCTGCTCCAGACCCCCGCGCAGGTCGTCGATCCGCTCGCTCGCCTCGTTCACGGGGCCGATCAGTTCGGGAGCGAGCTGGAGGGAGCCGGAGTACGTCGGCTCGGCGAACGCGCCGGGATCGAACGTGGCGAGCAGCAGCAACTCGCACGCCGCCACCCCGACCACGGCGCTTACGACGCTGGTCGCGACGAGCCGCCACCTGCGCCGGAACACGAGCAGCGCGAGGACCCCGGCGCCGGCCACACCCACCAGGAGCGCTCGCAACGCGAGCGAGCGCATCCGGTCGCGGACGTCGCGCTCCACGTCCTCGACGAGCCCGTCGATGCCACGGCTGCCGACGATCTCGGTCAGGCGCTCGACACCGACGTCGCGCAGGGTCGCCGAGAGCGCGACCGGCGACAGATGCGTGTCCGCGGTGATCGCCCCGAACGGTGGCAGCCCGAGCCGCGTCTGACCGATCCCGAAGCCAGCCTCCAGCTCCACGCGGAACGGACCGACGGGCACGGTGGTGTTCGATGCGAGCGACATCCCGAGCCAGGCTCCGATCAGCCCGACCGCGGCGGCGGCACCGGCGAGCGCGGCGATCCGGCCCACGCTCCGAGCAGGCTTCGATGTGTCCTCCTGCATGCAGGACACTCTGTCAGGCCTGCCAATGAGGCTGGGGTACCCTCGAAGCGTGTTCGGCCGAGGGTTCAAGATCGCGACGATCGGGGGCATCCCGATCAACGTCGCGTCGTCGTGGATCTGGATCGCCGTGCTGCTCGTCGCCACGTTCTGGTCCAGGCTCGACAGTGAGTTCCCGGAGCTGACCTCAGCCTCCGCGTTCGGGTACGCGCTGTTCGCGGCGCTGATCTTCTTCGGGTCGGTGTTCCTGCACGAGATGGCGCACGCCGTGACGGCTCGCCTCGCCGGGATCGAGGTCCACGGGATCACGCTCGTGTTCTTCGGGGGCTTCACCGCCGCGCAGGCGGACGCGAAGGGGCCCGGACCCGCGTTCCGGATCGCCGCGTTCGGACCGGGCACGAGCCTCGCGCTGGCCGGCGCGTTCTGGGTGCTCGCGCGCGTCAGCGAGACCTCGGGGGGGCCGCTTCCCGGGCTCTTCCGCTACGTCGCCGTCGTGAACGTGTTCATGGCGGTCTTCAACGCGCTCCCCGGTCTCCCGCTCGACGGCGGTCGCATGCTGCAGGCGGCCGTGTGGCGGTTCACCCGCGACCGGGACAAGGGGACGCGGGTCGCGGCGCGAGCCGGGGTCGTCGTCGGGGCGCTCGTCATCGCCGCGGCGGTCCGCGAGGTGGTGATGCAGGATCTGTTCGGCGCGATGTGGCTCGGCATCATCGGGTTGTTCATCTTCCAGGGGGCGCGCGCCTCCGAGCAGCGGATCGGGCTCGAGTCGCGTCTGGCGGGCGGGACGGTGGCCGACGCCATGGACCCGCCTCCGCCCGCGGTCCCGGCCGACCTCACGCTCTCCCAGACGCTCGATCGGTTCCTGCGCGGGCATGAGGGCGAGGCGTTCCCCGTCGTCGAAGAGGGCAGGGTGATCGGGATGATCTCGTTCAATTCGGCGCGCGAGCTCGGCAGCCGCGATCCGCTGCGACCCGCTCGCGACGCGGTGATCCCGCTCGAGCACGTCCTGGTCGCGAGGCCCGACGAAACGCTCCACGAGGTCTCCGAGCGGCTCGGTGACGAACGCGCCGCGCTCGTGCTCCGGGACGGCGAGCTCGTGGGCGCGATCACGGGCGCCGGCGTGTACCGCTGGGCCGCTCGCGCTCGCTGATCCCGACGCTGGCTAGCTGCGGGATCTTCTTCGATCGCCACGGCGGCGGGCACTCCGTCCATCTTCGCGACGACGACGAACCGATCGGTCTCCCGGACGATGCGCTCCACGTCGTCGATCACGTGCTCACGGATCACGACGAACTGCACCGGGTCGCTGCGGACCTGCTCGTACTCGGACGGGGTGATCGCGACGAGGCGTTCGCAGTCGGCGTGACCGCACTCGCACACCATGCGGACCTGTCGGTCGCCGGAGTCGCCGTCGTGGGCGTCCTGGATCCCCTCGTTGATCTCCCTCGACGTTGCCTCGTTCCTCGCGAGACGCTCCTCCCGGAAACTCATGCTCGAATCATGCCACGTCCCTCGCGATGGGCAACCGGGCCGACCTGTCGTCGGGCGCGGGTAGCATCGCCACTCGATGGCCCCCTTCGACCCCGACCCGCAGCAGCGGGCGGTCCTCGATCATCCGAGCGGCCCGATGCTCGCCTCGGGCGGCTTCGGGACCGGCAAGACCGCCGTCGCTCGCGAACGGTTCGCTCGCCTGATCGACGACGGCGCCGACCCCGAGCGTCTCGCGCTCGTCGTGGGATCGAGGCGCGCGAGGGACGAGGCCCGACGCGTCGTGCTCCAACGCCTGCCGCTGGCTCTCCCGAGCCTCACCATCGTCACGCTGCACGGCCTCGCGTACCACGTGGTCGGCCAGCGGTACGACCGGCTGGCCTACCCGGCACCCCCGACGGTGCTCTCCGCCTCCGAGCAGTTCACCCGCGTCCGGGAGCTCCTGCTCGGCGAGGACCCTGCAGCCTGGCCCGCCTACGGCTCGCTGCTGCAGCTCCGCGGGTTCGCCGACGAGGTCCGTCAGTTCGTGATCCGGGCGCAGGAGGCGCTCCTGTCGCCCGAGGACATCGAGCGCCGGGCGGCCGAACGCGACGTCGGCGGGTGGAGGGAGCTCGCTTCGTTCCTGCGTCACTACCTCGAGGTGCTGGACTCCAACGGCGAGGTGGACTTCGCCGGCCTGGTCGAACAGGCGGCGGTCGCGGCCGCCCAGGGCGAGCCGCTGTTCGATCACGTGATCGTCGACGACCATCAGGACGCGACCCTGGCCGCCGAACGGCTGCTCCACGAGCTCCGGCCGACCAGCCTCGTGGTGACCGGCAACCTGGACGCGCACGTCTTCTCGTTCCAGGGGACGACGGACGAGCCGCTCCGCCGATTCGCGGAGCGTAACGCCGGCACGGTCGAGGTGGAGCTGACGACCCCGCATCGGCCCGAGCCGGCAGCCGTCGAGGCCTGGCGCGCCGTCCACGTCTCCGAACAGCACACGGCGATCGCCCGCGAGCTCCGCAGGATCCACGTCGAGGAACGGATCGCGTGGAGCGACCTGGCGGTCGTCGCACGTCGCCAGGGCGAGCGCGTGGCCGGCCTGCTCCGCGCGATCGACGACGCGCACGTCCCGCGGACGACGATGGAGTCCGGTTCGCCGACCGCGCTTCCGGCCACCCGGCCGTTCATCCTCGCGCTGCGTTGGATCGTCGCCGGTCCGAGCGAACGCGACGGGCTGATCGAGCCGCTCCTGACGTCGGAGATCGGTCGCCTGTCGCCGGCGTCGGCGCGGACGCTCCTGCGGCTCGTGCGGGCCCACGGCCGTCCCGTCGGCGAGGCGCTCGAGATGCACGAGGTCGCCGACGCGGACGACCGCGGCTCCCTGGCCGACCTCGCGGACCTGCTGCGCCGAGCGCAGGACGTCCGAGCCTCGGTGCTGGATGCGTTCCGCGTGCTCTGGCTCGGGCTGCCGTTCTCCGCCGACCTCGTGCGCCGCGCCGAGACCGACCATCACGCCCGCGTCGATCTGGACGCCGTCGTCGGGCTCGCGAACGCGGTCGAGGCGGCCGGGGCCGCGGCGGACCCATCGGTCGACGCGCTTCCTGCTCTCCCTCGGCGCGGCCGAGAGGAGCGCCGGAGCTGTCGGCCGGCACGGAGGGGGGGCCCGACGCGGTGCACGTCCTGACCGCGCACGCGGCTGCCGGGCGTGGCTTCGACACCGTCATCGTGCTGGACGCGCTCGAAGGCGACTTCCCGAGCCTGTCGCGCCCCGAGCCGATGTTCGATCTCGCCACCCTCGAAGGGGTCCGGGCGCGGTCGGAGATCAACCGACGACGCCTGGCGGACGAACGTCGGTTGTTCCGGATGGTCTGCCGGGGAGCCTCCCGCCGGGTGGTGCTCACCGCGACCCATCCGGGCGGCAACTCCGGCGTCACGCTCGCCTCACGCTTCGTCGAAGAGATGGACCTCGGCTGGCGGGACGTGCCCGCGATGCCGTTCGCCGACCCGGTCTCGGTCTCCGAGGCCGCGGCCACCTGGCGGCGCGTGCTCGCCGACCCCGAAGCGCCCGCTCCCGAACGCCTCGCGTCGGTCGATGGGCTCCTGGCGCTCGGCGAGGACCCACGCCGCTGGTGGTTCCAGCGCGACTGGACGGACCTGTCCGCGGAACCGAAGGAGGAGCTGTACCTCTCGTACTCGCGGCTGTCGACGCTCGAGAACTGCGACCTGCAGTTCGTGCTGTCGAGCGAGCTCGGCCTGGATCCCGTCGGCGGGTACCAGGCGTGGCTCGGGAAGGAGGTGCACGCGATCCTGGAGGCCTGCGACAAGGGAGAGATCGAGCGCACTGCGGAGGCGCTCGGGCGGGCGCTGGACGAGCGATGGGACGCGACGCGGTTCCCCTCGTACGCGATCTCCGAGGCCGAACGAGCGAACGCGAAGGCCGTCATCCTCCCGAACTGGCTCTCGAAGTACGCGCAGCCGCCCGCGACGGCGATCGAGCAGGGCTTCACGTTCGCGTTCGAGGGCGCGAGGATCCGCGGCAAGATCGACCGCATCGGCCCGGTGCCCGAGGGCGGCACGCGGATCACGGACTACAAGACCGGCCGGTCGGACAACGCGCCACGCGCCTCGGACAGCCTGCAGCTCGGCATCTACTACCTGGCGGTCGGCGAGTGCGAGGACCTCGCGGAGCACCGGCCCGTCGAGGCGGTCGAGCTCGCGTTCCTCGGCGGCAAGCGAGGGGATCCGGCGCTCGACGTGCGGGAGTGGACCGTCTCCGGGGAGGCGGAGGAGGACTACAAGCAGCGGATGCGCGAGCGGATCGCGACGCTGATCTCGAGGATCCGCGAGCTCGACCAGGATCGCAGCTACGTGGCGAACACGCAGGCGAACTGCTTCTTCTGCCGCTTCCAGACGCTGTGCACGCGCTACCCGCAGGGCGGACCGGTGTTCCCGCTCGAGGACGCGAGGCCGGAGACCGAGGCGGCCCCGTGACCGAGCGCTACCCCGAACCGATCCTGCGATTCCTGGGCGGGGAGCCGACGGCCGAGCAGTGGCGCGCCATCTCGTGGCCGCTGGAGCCGTCCGTCGTCGTCGCCGGCGCCGGGTCCGGGAAGACGTCGGTGATGGCCGCCCGCGTCGTCTACCTCGCGATGGTCGCGACCGGAGGGTGGGAGGCCGACCACCCGGGGGTGATGCCGGGCAACGTGTTGTGCCTGACGTTCACGAACAAGGCCACGGAGAACCTGATCCTGAAGATCCGCAAGGCGCTCCGAACGCTGGAGCTCGACGAGGGCGAGGAGCCCGAGATCTCGAACTACCACGCGTTCGCCGCCCAGGTGCTCGAACGCCACGGGATGCTGATCGGGCTCGAGCCCGGCCAGCGGGTGCTCAGCCAGGCGCAGCGGACACAGATCGCGTCACGGGTCCTGGATCGGATGACGTTCGAGCAACAGCACACGCGCTGGCAACCCACGATCGTCGGCTACATCACCGACCTCGACGAGCAGCTGCAGAACCACCTCGTCGAACCCGAGGAGGTCATCGAGCACGTCGAGGGCAAGCTCGATGTGCTGCGCAAGGCCAAGGCCGCGGACCCGCTCAACGCGGCGAAGGAGCGGATCGAGATCGCTCGGGCGGTCCGCGTGTTCCGCGACATCAAGGCGGAGCTCGGCGTGATCGACTTCGGCGATCAGATCGCGCACGCCGTCAGGATCGCCTCGGCGCACCCGGAGGTCGGCGAGTCCTATCGCATGCGCTTCGGCGCCGTCCTGCTCGACGAGTACCAGGACACGAACCACGCGCAGGCGGTCCTCATGCGCGCCGTCTTCGGGGCGGGCCACCCGGTGACCGCGGTCGGCGACCCCGACCAGAACATCTACGCCTGGCGGGGCGCCAGCCTGCGGAACCTGCTGCGCTTCCGCACCGAGTTCCCGCGCGCCGACGGCTCGGAGGCGGAGCAGCTCCCGCTCTACACGAACTTCCGCTCCGGGCGCGCGGATCCTCCAGGCCGCCGACCGGGTGATCGACGCCCTGCCCGACCAGCCAGCGGCCCGATCCCGACAAGCAGCTGCGTCCGTGGGAGCCCAACGGACAGGGACACGTCGAGGTCGCCCAGTACGAGCACGAGGTCGCCGAGGCCGACGGGGTGGCCGAGCGAGCGAAGCAGCTCCACGCGGACGGCATCGCGTGGAGGGACATGGCGGTCCTGTGCAGGACGCACCGGCTGTTCGAGGCGCTGCAGCTCGCGTTCGGCTCGAGCGGAGTGCCTGCCGAGTTCGTGAACCTCGCCGGGCTGATCCACCTCCCCGAGGTCGTCGAGGTCCTGGCGTACGCCCGAGCCGCCGACGACCCGCGCGACGGCGTCGCGCTCGCTCGCATCCTGACCGGGCCCCGGTACCGCGTCGGCCTGCGCGATCTCGCGGCGGTCGCCGGCTGGTCCCGGCGCAGCGGTTTCGCGTTCCTGGACCTCATCGCCGACCTGGCGCTCGACGAGGACGAGGACCTTCTCGAGGATCACCCGTTCCTGCTGGCCGAGGCGCTCGAGCACCTCGACGAGATCGAGGACCTGTCCGAAGAGGGTCGAGCGCGCCTCGCCGAGTTCCGCGAGGAGCTGGACGAGCTCCGCGTCGCCGCCCGGCGTCCGGTCGGCGAGTTCCTGGCCGAGATCATCCGGCGGACGGGCCTGCTCGCCGAGCTCGACGCGGCGACCGACCAGTCGATGGCGTCGGCCCGGCGCCGAACCTGGCCGCCTTCCTTGAGCAGGTGCACGCGTTCCAGCCGGTCGAGGGCGAGCTCACGCTCCGGGCGTTCCTCGCGACTACGTCGACACGATCGAGGACGACCGGGAGTGGAACCCGGTCCAGCCGAGCGACGACGACTCCGTGAAGGTCATGACCGTGCACGCGGCCAAGGGCCTCGAGTTCGAGGTCGTGTTCGTCCCCGGGCTGGCCAGCGGACTGTTCCCCGATGCCCGCGTCCAGCAGAACCCCGCGCGCAAGGGGAGCTCGCTCGACGTCGAGCTCCGGCGTGATCGCGAGCTGCTCCCGCGGTTCGACGACAACATGAAGGCCTTCACCGACGCGCTGCGCGAGCAGGAGGTCGCCGAGGAACGACGGACCTGCTACGTGGCGCTCACCCGCGCGAAGCAGCACCTGTTCGTCTCCTCCGCGAACTGGTACGGGGAGAACCTGATGGCCAAGGGCGTCGGCGTGTTCTGGTCGAGCTCAAGAAGTGGGCGGGCGAAGGCGCCGGAGCGGTCCGGTTCGCGCGACACCGAGGGTGGCGCCGACGTCCCCGAAGGCGATCCCCGGACGAACCCGCTCGCCGGCTACCGCCAGCGGTTCGTGCGACCGTGGCCCGGGCCGGCCCGCCCGACGACGCCGACGACCTCTTCCCGCAGGGATGGAGGCGAGCGGCGCTCGAGGCGGGCGCGGTCGGCGGCGTGCACCGAGGCGCTCCTCGAGGCGCGGCCGCCGGCGACCGCGCCGAGCTGGCCGAGGCGGCGGCGGCGCGCCGTACGCTGGCCGCGCACCTACGCGCGCAGGAGGCCACGGTGGACCAGGGACCGGCGCTGCCCTCGGCGGTCTCGGTCGGGGGGCTCATCGACTACGCGCGCTGCCCGAAGCTCCACTACTGGACGTCGGTCCGCCCGCTCCCGCGGTTCGCGGGCCCGAGCGCGCGGATCGGCACGGAGATCCACCGATGGATCGAGATGAAGTCGCGGGGTCAGGCCACGCTGCTCGAGGTCGACGACGAGCCGGACCTGACCGTCGAGGAGCTCGCCGGGACACCCGGGCAAGAAGGAGGACCTCCGGCAGCGCTACCTGCGGAGCCGGTTCGCGGACATGGTGCCGCTGTACGCGGAGCGTCCGTTCCTGCTCCCGATCGAGGGCATCACGATCAAGGGACGGATCGACGCGATCTACGGCGCTGCCCGAGGGCCCCTGGGAGGTCGTCGACTACAAGACGGGGCGGCCGCCGGCCGATGACGACCTGCTCGCGCGCACGCAGCTCGACCTGTACGCGCTCGCGTGCATCGAGGTCTGGCACAAGGCGCCGGAGGAGCTCAGGCTCACGTACCTGTACCTCGCGACGGGCGAGGAACGTTCGCACACGGTGGACGACGTGAACGCCGTTCGCGAACGGATCCGGACCTGGCTCCGCGGCGATCGGGGCCGGCGCGTTCGAACCGACGCCGGGCCCGCAGTGCCGGTGGTGCGACTTCCGCCCGTTCTGCGACGCTGGGCAAGGCGTGGGTCGAAGCGAACGACGGCGACCGAGGCTACGACGTGAGCCGCTCGATCTGCTCCTCGAACCCACGGTACGCGGCCGCGGGATCCCAGCCGCCGACGATCCGGTCGGCGACGAAACGGACATTCAGGTCCAGCGCCTCGGCGCGCGAGCGCAGCGCCGCGCGGAACCACGCGTAGGACCCGGGTTCGAGCAGCGACGGGCCGCGCGTCCCGGGGGAGCGCAGTGACGGATCGTCCACGACGACGGGCGTGGGCTTCAGCAGCTGCTCGAGTCCGGAGACGCTTCGCGTCGATCACCTCGAGGTGCGCCCCGCCGTCGGACCAGGTGGCGATCGCGACCGGGGACTCGGGCGAGTCCGGTCGGTAGAGCTCGGCGCGCACGGCTCGGCTAGCTGGACGCCGAGCGCTCTTGCCGGCGGAGCAGCTTCGCCGCGTGGTTCAGCAGACGCACGGTGACCTCCGGCTCGGCCGCGAGCCCGGCGAGGAAGTCCTTGCGCGACAGCGTCAGGGCGGTGAGATGCGTCTCCGAGACGACGGTGGCGGTGCGCGGCCCTCCGTCCATCAGCGAGATCTCGCCGAAGAAGTCGCCGGGGACCAACCGGGTGAGGGTTCGGCCGGACCGGTTCTGCACCTTCGCCTCGCCTTCGGTGATCACGTAGAAGCGTCTCGCCCGGATCGCCGTACCGCACGATCGTCGCCCCCTCCATGAACCGCTGCTCCTCGAGGCGGTCGGCGATGCGCTTCAGGAACTTGCGCGGCAGGCCGGAGAACAGCGGTACATGCGCGAGCACGTCACGTCCTCGAGCGGCCACGGATCTCCTCCCCATCCGGTCGTCGTCGGGAGCGCAGCCTACCCCGACGACGGTCGGGTGTCGAAGCCACGCGCGGGTATGTCGGTGGCTCGGGACTAGGGTGGTCCCGTGCGGGTTCCGCTCGACCTCGTCGAGGCAGGCGTGACCCGCCGGTTCCCCCACGGCGAGGTCATCGCGCGTCAGGGAGATGCCGGGACGGCCCTGTTCCTGGTCACCTCGGGCGCGGTCCGGCTCTCGTCGGTGACCGTCGCCGGCCGCGAGGTCGTGGTCGGCATCCTGTCGGCGGGCGAGGTGTTCGGTGAGGCCGCGCTCCTCGGGGGTCCCTCGCCCGTCGGCGCCCGCGCGGTGGGCGAGACGAGCGTCCTCGCGCTGCCGCTCCTGGCGGTCCGCACGCTGCTCGAACGCCGGCCGCCGATCGCCGAGGAGCTCCTGCGCCTGATCGCCACACGGCTGCATCGGACCTCCACCGCGCTCCAGGAGGCGCTCGCCGGCGATGTCGGGGCCCGGGTCGCAGGCCGGCTCGTGGAGCTCGCCGGCGGGCACGGCATCGCCGTGCCCGCCGGCATCGTGCTCGGTCTGCCGCTCACGCAGGGGGAGCTCGCGCGCATGGTCGGCGCCTCCCGCGAGGCCGTGAACCGGACCGTCGGCGCGCTCGCGGCCCGCGGTCTCGTGCGGTCGACCGCCAGCCGGTTCCTGATCACCGACGTGGAGGCACTCGAACGGGAGGTGGACGAGGCAACGCCGCTCGAGGCGGCGCGCAGCTCGTCCGTCGCTACTCCTGCAGCACCGCGAGGCTGCACGAACCGCACAGCCGGGTCCGGCCGCGCACCGGCCGACCACATCGCTCGCATGCGCGGGGCTCGATCGTCGACCACCGGGTAACGCCGCCCGTCGTGCGCTTCTCGACCCGGCCCTCGACCCCGAGCTTCAGCAGGTGGGCGAGGACCGAACGCGAAGCGCAGCTCGTGGACGTCCGGCGGGTAGCCTGCGTAGATCTCGCGGCACGATCTCTTCGGGCGAACGGGGCCCCTCGGCAAGCGCGTCCAGGACCTGCGCCTCTCGCGTCGCCCGATGCTCGAGGTACTCGTCGAGCTTCGATATCGCCTGCAGCACCGTCGGACCGTGTCCCGGATAGATCGTGCGAGGCGCGAGGTCGCGCATCCGGCGGAGCGACTGCAGGTACGCGACCAGATCGCCCTCGGGCGGATCGATGACGCTCGTTCCACGGCCGAGCACCGCATCGCCGGTGAACAAGGCCGCCGGCGTCTTCGCGTGGAACGCGACGTGATCGGCCGTGTGGCCCGGCGTCGCGACCACGGTCAGGGAACCATCGCCGGCCGCGACGACGCTTCCGTCCCGGAGGCGCTCCCAGCCCTCTGCCGGACGAGCCGCATGCACGAGCGCACCGGTCATCGCCGACAGGCGAGGGGCGCCGGGAGCATGGTCGGGGTGGTCGTGCGTTAACACGATCGCGCCCACGCGCCCGGCCGTCCGTTGGACCTCGCGAAGGTGCGTGTCGATCTCGGGGCCGGGATCGATCACGATCGCCGGCGACGTCCCCACGATCCACGTGTTCGTCCCCTCGAGCTCGCGCACGCCCGGGTTCGGTGCGAGGACACGGATCACGCGCACGCCGATCAGTCCTGCCAGAACGTCGATCGGGGGAGTCGCTCGAGCTCGTCGTCGTTGGGCTCGCGGGTCCGGATCCGGAGCGCCAGCAACGCATCGACCGAGCCGCACGATGCGATCTCGTTCAGCGTGAAGAAGGTGGGCCAGTAGAGACGGCGGCGACCGTCGCGCCAGTCATCGAGCAGCCGCCCCGGAGACACCCACCAGGCATCCGCCGTTTCGGAGCCGTCGGGGCGCGGCTCGAGTCCCGCGGAGGCGCGGACCGCGAAGTAGCGCGCGTCGAACCGCACCGGGACCCGGGCCGGCGCGATCCAATGCGCGATCTCGGGCAGCTGGTCGGTCGCCGGCGGCGACGCGTCCACGTCCCGGAGGGCGGCGCCGGAGCCGAGGCCGCGACCGGTGAGCACGAACGACACCTCCTCGACCAGTTCGCGGACGGCGCACGCGCGCCGTGCTTCCGATGCCGCCCCGAACCACCGTTCGGCGTGCTGCTCGTCGGCGCGATCCACCGAACCGCCGGGGAACGCGACGTATCCGGGGAGGAATCGGCTCGACGATCCGCGCTCGAGCACGAGCACCTCGAACCCGTCCGGACCGTCGCGACCGACGACCGACGAGGCGGCCTCTCGCAGACGTTCGTCCACGGCGGCATCCTCGCACGCGACCCGCTCCACCGGCCGCGGACTACGCTGGACCCGTGAGCGAGGGCGTCGCAGCGCGGGTCCGCGCGGCCATCGAGGACCACGGGCCGATCGGGTTCGACGAGTACATGCGGATCGTCCTGTACGGCCCGGGCGGGTTCTTCGAGTCTCCTCCCGTCGGCGCGGATGGGCACTTCGTCACGGGTCCGCACGTGCACCCCTTCGTGTTCGCGCACTGCATCCGCGCCGCGCTCCTCGACGCCTGGATCGCGCTCGGCGAGCCGGAGCCGCTCCCGATCGTCGAGCTGGGGGCGGGCGACGGTTCGCTCGCGCAGGTTCTCCTGGAAACGTTCGACGAGCTCCCGATCCCCACGCCCGCGTACACGGCCGTCGAGATCAGTGGCGGTGCGCTGGCCGCGCTCGGCGCGCGTGGCCTCCCGGCCGTCGAACGCCTCGAGGAGCTCGAGCGCTTCGAGGGCGTCGTGTTCGCGAACGAGCTCCTCGACAACCTGCCGTTCATCCCGGTGCGACGTTCGGACGACGGTGTGGCGCGAGGTCCGCGTGGGGCTCGATGCCGGCGCGCTCGTCGAGGTCGACGCCCCCTGGTCCCGCGACCTCGAGCCGCCCCGGCTCCGACCAGGCCAGGACGCGACCGTTCCGGTCGGCGCACGTGCGATGCTCGACGCACTGTCCGACGTGCTGGGCCGCGGGTACGTCCTGCTGATCGACTACGGGGGCTTCGGCGGCACCGCGGGTTCGATCCACGGGTACCGGGATCATCGGCCGGTCGTCGATGTGCTCTCCCAGCCGGGCGAGACCGACATCACCGCCGGGGTCGACCTGGCCGCGGTGGCCGACCACGCGCGAGCGCTGGGGCTCCAGGCCTTCGAGCCCATGCAGCAGTCGGACGCGCTCGCCGCGCTCGGTCACTCGCGGTGGGATCGAACGATGCGCGAGCGGCAGGCCCAGCTCCATCGCGAAGGCCGCGACGCGGAGGCCACGGCGATCTGGGAGTCGCGGAGCCGCGCGAGCGTGCTGACCGATCCAGCGCGATTCGGCGGGTTCTGGTGGCTCGTGCTCGCAACCCAGGGACTTCCCGCACCGAGCTGGCTGGAACCCAGCGAGGCGAGCGAAGCCCGTCGACGGGTCACCGTGGACAACGGATGAGCGCGCCGCGTCGGTCGGCCTCGATGATCGTCGCGACGATCCTGTGCCTCACACTCGCCTCGGCGGCGTGCACGTCCGTCGGAGAGGGCGGCCGAGCTCGGACGCTGGAGGAGCCGGACGAGGGGTTGGCGGAGGAGCTCGAGGAGCAGGCCGAGAAGACGCAGGAGCGGCTGGAGGCGCTCGAGGAGGCGAGACAGGCGGGAACGCTCGGCGTGATCGAAGCTATCCGCCACGACGCCGCGTCCGGCTGGGCCGGCGAGGAGGTCCTGCATCCGACCGGCGACGACTGGGAACCCGCGATCGCGACGGACCCGAACCGGCCCTTCGTCTACGTCGCGCACAACCGGTATGGAGGCGAACCCGCGTGCGCGGATTGTCCGGACCCGGCGATGATCCTGCATGTCTCGAACGACGGCGGCCGGACGTGGCGCCCGGAGAGCTACCTCTGCCCGTGCGAGGGAGTGGGCGGTCAGTACGACCCGTTGCTGGAGGTGGTGCCGGACAACGGGGACGTCTACGCGGTGTGGATGAACGGCTTCAAGATCCAGTTCGCCAGGTCGTCCGATCGCGGCAGGAGCTGGTCGGATCCCGTACGCATCCACCCCGACGTGCAGTGGGGCGACAAGCCGAACATGGCGGTGAGCCGCGACGGCCGGGATGTGTACGTCCTGTTCAACGGGCCGAGCGGCGGCGACGTCCACGCCGCGAGCTCGCACGACGGCGGCCGGACCTGGGACACGGTGAGGGTCACGAACGGGGATCGGTACTACTACGACTACGGGGGGGCCGTCCTGCCCGATGGGCGCGCGGTGTTCTCCCACATCAGCTTCACGTACAGCGGTCCCGGCGACGAGGCCGAGGGGCTGACGCGGATCCACGTCTTCGGCTCGGACGACGAGGGCGCGACATGGTCGAACCTCGTGGTCGACGAGCTCGAGCTCGGGACCGACTGCACCTCCCGCAGCTGCTATCGGGACTACTACGACTCTGGACCGGTCCTCGCGGCCGACGAGGAGGGCGACCTCGTGATCGTGTACAGCGGCGCGACCGAACCCTTCGGGCCGCGCACGGTCTACGAACGCTCCTCGACGGACGGTGGGCGGACCTGGGGGCCGCCGACCAGACTGTCCCGCGCCGGCGTGAACGCCGCGTTCGCGGCCGCCGTCGGCCTCGGAGACGGCGAGGTGCGGGTCTGGTTCGCGGACCAGCGGACGGGGCGATGGAAGGTCCGGTACCGGGTCTCGAAGGATCTTGGCCAGACCTGGACGAAGGCGGTCATGATCTCCGACGCCGTATCTCGGGACCGCCTACAAGTACCGGGACGGCTTCTCCGAGATGTACGGGGACTACGGCGAGATCGCGGTCACGAGCGAGGGGAAGACCGTGACGGTGTGGGGCGAGGGCCTCAGCTACTTCGGCCCTGGGGGCATCTGGTTCAACCGGGAGCGATGAGCCGGAGCGGACCGCGCGTCAGCGGTCGACGTCGCCGACCACGAAGAAGATCGAGCCGAGGATCGCGATGAGGTCCGGCAGGAGCGTCCCCGGCAACATCGCCGGCAGCACCGAGATGTTCGAGAAGGAGGCGGTGCGCATCTTCAGGCGGTACGGCTCCTTCTTCCCGTCGCCGACGACGTAGTAGCCCATGAGCCCGAGCGGGTTCTCGGTCCGGACGTAGACCTCGCCCTCGAGCTTGAGGGTCTTCGGGAGCTTCGGGGCGATGTACGGGCCGGGGGGCAGCCGGTCCATGCACTGCTCGATGATCCGGCAGGACTCGTGCATCCGCTGGACCAGGACCCACAGCCGGTCGTACGAATCGCCGTTGCGACCGACCGGCACGTCGAACTCGACCTCCTCGTACATCGCGTACGGCTCGTCCTTGCGCGCGTCCATCGGGACGCCGCTCGCCTGCAGCGTCGGGCCCGGAGCATCCGTACGCGATCGCCGTCTCGGGCGGGAGGACGCCGATCCCCCTCGTGCGGCCGAACACGATCTCGTTGCCCATCACGAGGTTGTCGAAGTCCTTCAGCTTCTTCCGGACCTGCGCGAGCACCTCGGCCGACTGCCGCAGCCAGCCGCGCGGCAGGTCGTCCTTCAGTCCTCCCGGACGGACGTACGAGAAGTGCATCCGGCCGCCGGTCGCCGCCTCCATGAGCCCCTGGATCAGCTCGCGCTCGATGAACGCGTAGAAGATCGGCGTCATCGCGCCGAGCTCCAGCGGGTACGAGCCCATGAACATCAGGTGGTTGAGGACGCGGTTCCACTCGGCGAGCATCGTCCGGATCCAGCTCGCGCGTTCCGGAACCTCGATACCGGCGAGGTGCTCGACCGCGAGCACCCACCCGAGCTCGTTGTTGAAGGCGGACAGCCAGTCGTGCCGGTTCATGAGCACGAGGACCTGACGGGCGTCGCGATACTCGGCAAGCTTCTCCGCCGCGCGATGCATGTAGCCGATCACCGGCTCCGCGCGGCTGATCACCTCGCCGTCCAACTCGAGGATGATCCGGAGCACCCCGTGGGTCGAGGGGTGCTGCGGGCCGATGTTGAGGATCATCTCCTCGGTCCGGAGCGTCCCCTGCGGGACGACCTCGATGCCGACGCCGCCGCCACGCACCATCCAGTGCTCCGCGGCGGCGGTGAAGGCGGCGCGCTCTTCGGTGTCCACCGCTCGTCATCCTGCCACGGTGGCGACGAACCGACCAGCGGGGGCCGGTAGTACGCTGACCGGCGCCATGGCCCGCGCCCAACGCGAACGCCCGAGGATCGCCGGGCCCGAGGCCCGCCGCCGGCTCCCCTCCGTGGACGCGCTCCTGCGATCCGAGCCGGGCCAACGGGCGAGCGCGACGTTCGGTCGCTCCCTGATCAAACACACGGTGTCGATCACGCTCGACGACGTTCGGCGGTCGATCGAACGTGGGGCCGAGCCGCCCGACGACGACGAGATCCTCGCACGCGCGATCGCGGCGGCGTCGGTCGCGGCCAACGGGCTCGTGCGGGTGATCAATGCGACCGGCGTGATCCTGCACACGGGGCTGGGCCGGGCCCCGCTCCCCGACCGCGCCGCCGACGCCGCCGCGCGCGCGGCCCGTGGGTACGTCGACCTCGAGGTCGATCGCACGACCGGGAACCGTGGCCGCCGGACCTCGCGCACGGAGCGTCTGCTCGCGGCGCTCACGGGCGCCGAGGCGGCCCTCGCCGTGAACAACAACGCCGCGGCCCTCCTGCTCGCGCTCGCCGCCCTCGCCCGTGGCAAGCAGGTGTTGGTGTCTCGGGGCGAGCTCATCGAGATCGGCGGCGAGTTCCGGATCCCCGACATCCTGGCCGCCTCGGGCGCGAAGCTCGTCGAGGTCGGCACCACGAACCGGACGCGGATCTCGGACTACCGGGGCGCGCTCTCGGAGCGGACCGCACTCGTGCTCAAGGTGCACCCGAGCAACTACCGCGTGGTGGGATTCACGGCGGCGCCGTCGGCGAAGGACCTGGCCGCGCTGACGCGGCGCGCGAAGGTGCCGCTCCTGTACGACCTGGGTTCGGGGCTGCTGGAGCCGGGGCCCGGTTCGTTGCTCGACGAGCCGAGCGCCGTCCAGGCGCTCGGCGACGGCGCCGACCTCGTCGCGTTCTCGGGCGACAAGCTCCTGGGCGGTCCGCAGGCCGGGATCGTCCTGGGCCGCTCGGACCTGATCGAACGGCTGCGCCGCCATCCGATCGCACGCGCGGTTCGCGTCGACAAGATGCAGGCGGCCGCGCTCGACGCCGTGCTCGCGATGTACGCGCGAGGCGAACACGGCACGGTCCCCACGTGGCGCATGCTTCGCGAACCGGCGGCCGGGGTCCGGCACCGGGCCGAGCGCCTCGCGCGCGCACTGGACGGCGACCTGTCGGGCGCGCACGTCGTCGCGTCGGAGGCCGCCGTCGGCGGGGGTTCGGTCCCCGGCGTCGCGATGCCCTCGTTCGGCGTCGAGGTGCGCGCGCCCGAGCCCGAGGCGATGGCGTCGAGGCTGCGGACGGGTTCGCCCTCGGTCTTCTGCCGCGTGACCGAACGAGGCGTGTTCCTCGACGTGCGGACGGTCGCGGAGGACGAGCTCCCCGATCTGGTGCGAGCCGTGCGCTACGCCCTCGAGGGTGACGACCTGCCCGATGACTGACCCCCCGGCCACGCCGGGGAGCGATCGCGATCCGTCGATCGCCGTCGTCGCGACCGCCGGTCACGTCGATCACGGGAAGTCGAGCCTGATCCTGCGTCTGACCGGCATGGACCCGGATCGCCTCGAGGAGGAGAAGCGTCGCGGCCTCACGATCGAGCTCGGGTACGCGTGGTGCACCCTCCCCTCCGGTCGGGAGGTCGGGTTCGTCGACGTGCCGGGGCACGAGCGCTTCGTCCGGACGATGCTCGCCGGCGTCGGACCGGTGCGGCTCGTGCTGTTCGTCGTGGCGGCCGACGAAGGGTGGAGACGGCAGTCACAGGAACATCTGGACATCGTCGACGTCCTCGGTGTCGACGGAGCCGTGGTCGCGCTCACCAAGCGAGATCTCGCGGCACCGGACCGGCTCGGCCACGCCGAACGTGAGGTCCGCGAACGTCTCCGGGGGACGGCGCTCGACGGGTCGCCGATCGTGGCGTGCTCGTCGCGGTCCGGCGAGGGGATGGACGAGCTCATCGATGCGTTGGACGCGATGCTCGGCCGGGCCCCCGCCCCCGAGCGCGACGCCCGACCCCGCCAGCACGTCGACCGGGTGTTCACGATCAAGGGTTCCGGGACGGTGGTGACCGGGACGCTCACGGGCGGTCCGATCGCCGTCGGCGACGAGGTCGAGCTCCTCCCGTCCGGATCGCGCTCGAGGATCCGAACGCTCCAGACCCACCACCGCCGCGTCGAGACCGCGTACCCGGTCTCGAGGGTCGCAGCGAACCTCGCGGGCACCTCGCGCGAAGGGATCGGCCGCGGCGAGGTCCTCGCGCACCCAGGCGAGTGGCGCGCGACCGCCGTCATCGAGGCGCGGATCCGACCGGTGCGTTCGCTCGCGCGACCGATAACGGGGCGGGGGGCCTTCAAGCTCCACGCGGGATCCGCCGAGCGGGACGCGCGGGTGCGTGTCTACGAGGTGGAGGAGGTTCCGGCGGACGGCGCGTTCGCCCGCATCCGGCTCTCCGCACCGCTCGTGCTCGACGTGGGAGACCGGTTCGTGCTGCGCGAATCCGGCCGCCGCGAGACGGTCGCGGGCGGCGTCGTGCTCGACGCCGATCCTCCACGACGCCCGGGCGTCGCCGCCACCGAGCGGCTCGAGCACCGCGGTCGGACGGCGGCCGACGACCTGCCGGCGCTCCTCGTCTCGGAGCGTGGAGCCGTCCGGGACTCCGACCTGCGGATCCTCGCCGGTCGCTCGCCTGACGAGATCCCGGGGGCGAGCCTCGCCGGGGGCTGGTGGATCGGGGACGAGCTGCGCGAGGAGGTGGCGGACGCACTCGAGCGTCGACTCGCCGCCTTCCACGCATCCGAGCCGCACGTCCCCGGGGAGGAGTTGGCTCCGATGCGGCCAGCCGTTTCCCGCCTGGTGCGTTCGAGCGGTGCGCCGAGCGACGCGGACCTCGTCGACGCCGTGATGGCCTCCGTGATCGACACCGGTCGCCTCGTGCGCGAGGGCACCGCGATCCGTCTGCGATCACACTCCCCCGCCGTGTCGAGCGACGAGCAGCGCGCTCTGGTCGAGGCGGTTCGGAACGGCGAACCGACGCCCCCGACGATCGCCGAGCTCGGGCGCCAGGGGTTCCAGCGGAGCCTCGTCGACTCCGTCGTGCGCTCGGGCGAGCTCGTTCGGATCTCGCCGGATCTCGTGGTGACGTCGGAGCTCGTGCGGCGCGCCGAGGAGTGCGTCCGCGAGGCCGGCGACTCGGGGATCACGGTGAGCGCCCTGCGTGAGCGCCTCGGCACCTCCCGGAAGTACGCGGTCCCGCTCATGGAGCACATGGACCGGTCGGGCGCGACGCGGCGTTCCGGGGACCTCCGCTTCAGCCGGCGCCCCTAGCCCGGCGGACGCGCTCAGGCGAGACGGGCGATGACCGCGACCTCGACGGCCGCTCCGAGCGGCAACTCCGCGACGCCGACGGCCACCCGCGCGTGTTTGCCCGGCTCCCCGAAGACCTCGACGAGGGCGTCGCTCGCGCCGTTCGCGACCCTGGATTGGTCGGTGAACCCGGGAGCCGAAGCGACGTACACGGTCACCTGCGCGATCGCCGCGACCCGATCGAGCGTCCCCAGCGCATCCCGGAGCGCCGAGAGCGCCTGCAGGGCGCACCGACGCGCCGCCTCGTTCGCCTCCTCGATCCCCACCTCGGCGCCGAGCCGGCCACGCAGGAGCACCTCACCCCCGTCCAGGGGAACCTGCCCGGCGACGAACGCGAGCTCGCCGGCGACCGTCACCGGGATGTACGACGCGACCGGCGCCGGCGCGGGCGGAAGCTCGAGCCCGAGCTCCGCGAGCCGATCCTCGACCATCGACGACCCCCTCATCATCCGTCGTGACGGCCGAATGCTCGCAGAGCGCGGACCGCGGAGCCAGTCGGAGGGCTGCCCGGTCGACGGAAGTCGGGCCGGTCAGCCGGCCTGGAGCGATCGCTGGCGGATCAGCTGCCGCCGCTCGTACTCGTTGCACCCACCCCAGATACCGTGGGTCTCGCGGATCCGGAGCGCGTACTCGAGGCAGCGGTCCCGGACCGGGCACCTTGCGCAGATGGCCTTGGCCTTGGACTCGCGGCCGGCCTTCTCCGCGCGCTTCTCGAAGTAGTTCGGCGCGAAGAACAGAGCGGAGTCCTCACCACGGCATGCGCCGTCGAGCTGCCACCCCCACGTCCACTCCGCCGGCACGCACTCGGCCACCCCGGGCCACCCCCTCGGTCCGATGCCCTCCATAGGTCTTCGTACGGGAGCGGGGATGGGATTCCCGGTGCCGGCCCCGAGCTCCGGATCAGGGCCGGATCGCCACACATGAGAGCCCGGCGCGGCGGTCGAGCTACCCGCCGCTCGAGGGTCGCGGATCGGGCTCCACGTGCAGGATCAGGCCCTCGACCGCTCGGACGCGGACCTGGGTTCCGGAGGGGATCGGGCCGTCCACGCTCCGGCCGCGCCACAGCGCTCCCTTCACGAAGACCGGGCCCTCGGGCTCGAGGTCGCCCCGGGTCTCGCCGGTGAGCCCGACGAGCCCGCTCGGTCTGGACGTGAGGCGTTCGCGGGTCTTGACGGCGACCGTCAGGAGGAATCCCCAATAGAGGAACGATCCGAAGACGAACGACCCGATCAGCCACGGCGACACGTCGATCGCGTCCGACACGTCGCCGAACAGCAGGACCGCGCCGGCCCCGAACGCGAGCAGCCCACCCCCCGTGAGCGGTCCGAGCCGGTGCAGCCGGAGGTCGAGGGTCATCAGCGCGGTCCCCAGCAGGAGCAGGCAGAGCCCGATAACGGAGAAGGGGACGACGAACAGGCCGTACGTCGCGAGCGCGAGCATCGCGAGCCCGGCGAAGCCTGCGAAGCCGAACCCGGGCTGGGTGAGCTCGAAGGCGAGGGCGGCGAGGCCGACCACGAGCAGGACGAAGATCCACGTCGGCGATGCGGACGCGTGCAGCACCCGGTCGATCGGCCCGAGCTCCGTGAACCGGACGTTGACGGGCTCCTCCGCCTGCGTGGTCGCGATCTTCGTCGCCAGGACCACCTCGCCGGCGTCCGTGCCGACCGTCCTGCCGTCGACCTTCGCGAGCAGCTCGGGGACCGAGGCCGCGGCGACCTCGGCGATGTCGCCCTCGAGCGCCGCCTGTGCCGGGATCGGAGCGTCCGGGAACCCGGGGACCTCCCGCCCCCGCTCGTCCATCCATCCCAGCGCCAGGTTCTCGACCGCGCCCTTCCCGAACCGCTCGGCACGGGCGAGGTCCAGCGGAAGCAGTGGCCCGACGCCCGCCCCCGGCGCGACCGCCCCGAGGCTCGCCGCGTACATGAGCAGCAGGCCCGCCCCCTCCGCCTTGGCCGGCGCTGGACCGACCCATACGATCACCGGGACGGTGGCCGCGTGGACCCGCTCGGCGAGCGCGACGGCGTCCTGGTCGAGCGTGCCGGCGCTGTCCAGCTGCAGCACGACCGTGGCGCCGTCGGCCTCGGCGTCATCGACGACGTCACGGACGAACGCGGCCAGCGTGCGATCGATCGACCCCTCGACCTTCGCCACGATCACGGTGGGGTCGTCCGACTGGGCGGCCGCCTCGCTCCCGGCGGCGACCATCAGCGCGATGACCAGGAGGAACGGGGCGGCACGGCGCATCGGCGGACCCAATGGTACCCGTGCGGTCGGGCTATCCTGGGGCGCCCATGCAGGCCCCCCCGAAACACCGCGAACGGACCGTCAGGATCCCCGACGCCGAACCCGAGGACGTCGAACGCCCCTCGGAGCTTCGTCCGCGCCGGAGGATCGCACCGCTCCTGCCCGTCCTGCTCGTCCTGGTCATCGTCGGGTTCGCGACGCTGCTCGCGCTCGTCCTCCTCCCGCTCGTGGGAGCTGCGGGGGTGGGCGTGAACGCGTTCCGCGACCGCCTCGACCAGGCGGGCGTCGGCAGCGTCCGGATCCCGCTCCCGCCGCAGAGCTCGACGATCTACGCCTCGGACGGGTCGGTCCTGGCCGAGATCTTCCTCGACGAGAACCGCCGCCTCGTCAAGCTCGGCAAGGTGGCCGAGGACGCACAGGCCGCGGTGCTCGCGATCGAGGACGACTCGTTCTACGAGCACGGCGCATTGAACTTCCCCTCCCTGATGCGCGCCGCGATCGCGAACCTCGCGGCGGGCGACATCGAGCAGGGCGGCTCCACGCTGACGCAGCAGCTCGTCAAGAACGTGTTGATCGACGTGCCCGAGCAGACCTTCGCTCGGAAGTTCCAGGAGGCGGCGCTCGCGATCCGGCTCGAACGGAAGTACCCGAAGGAGGAGATCCTCCAGTGGTACATCAACGAGGTCTACTTCGGGAACGGCGCCTACGGGATCCAGACCGCCGCGAACACGTACTTCCATACCGAGGCGAAGGACCTGACGCTCGCGCAGTCGGCGCTGCTGGCCGGCATGATCCGGGCGCCGGGTGAGTACGACCCGGTGACCCGGCCCGAGGCCGCGCTCGAACGACGCAACTTCGTCTTGGACCGGATGGCGGAGCTCGGCTGGGCCGACGCGGAGGACGTCGCGCGTGCGAAGGCCAAGCCCCTCGGGATCGCGAACGACGTCGGCCGGTTCAAGCAGAAGGTCGAGCCGTTCTTCGTCTACTACATCCGCAACCTGATCCTCGAGAACACGGACGGCGAGTTCGACGACCTCGGGAAGACGCGCCAGGGCCGGGTGCGGACCCTGTACCAGGGGGGGCTGAAGATCTACACCTCGCTCGATCCCGGCTGGCAGGATTACGCACAGGACGCCGTCGACGCGAGCCCGTTCATCGACGACTCGAAGCAGAGCCCGGACGTCTCCCTCGTCTCGGTCCGCGCGACCGACGGCGCGATCAAGGCGATGCTCTCCGGCAAGAACTACGAACGCGACCAGCTCGACCTCGCCTGGCGGGGCGTGCGGCAGACAGGTTCCGCGTTCAAGCCGTTCACGCTCGTCGCGGCCTTCGAGAACGACTTCCCCCAGGGCAAGGTCTACTCGTCGGCATCGCCGCTCTGCGGCCTCGACGGCTGGATCAGCGCGAGCGGGTGCGTCCAGAACGCCGAGGGCGGCAGCAGCGGCGGCTACCTCGACCTCTGGGGCGCCACGCAGAACTCGGTGAACGTGGTGTTCGCGCAGCTCGCCGTCGACGTCGGCGCCGAGGCGATCGTGGACGCGGCCCAGCGGATGGGCATCACGGTCGGTCTCGATGCCGTGCCGGCCATCACGCTCGGCGTCGAGGAGGTCCCGACGATGGACATGGCCTCCGCGTACGCCACGCTCGCGAACGACGGGATCCACTGCGACTCGTGGGCGGTCCGGCGGATCGAGTTCAAGGTCGGCAAGCCCGACGAGAAGCTCCTGTACCGACACGAGCCCAAGTGCAAGCAGGTGATCGACCCGGAGATCGCGCACCTCGTGACCGCGATGCTCCAGCGCGTCGTGTGCTGCGGCACGGGGACGGCCGCGGCCCTGCCCGGCCGTCCGGTCGCCGGCAAGACCGGCACCGCGCAGGACTACACGAACGTGTACTTCGCCGGCTACACGCCGCAGGTCGCGACGGCCGTGTGGGTCGGGTTCCCGACGGGTCAGGTGCCTATGGACTCGTACTACGGCTCGTCGGTCTTCGGCGGGACCGTTGCCGCGCCGATCTGGCAGGACTTCATGGGGCGCGCGATGCAGGGGTTCCCGGTCGAGGGGTTCGAGGCCCCTCCCGCGCCCGAGTCCGGTTCGATCCCGAACGTCGTCGGCATGCTGCTCGCGCAGGCCCAGGCGGTCCTCGTCGACGCCAACTTCACGCCGATCGTCCAGCAGGTGCGTTCGTTCGAGCCCGTGGGCACCGTGCTGTCGCAGCAGCCCGCCGGCGGCACGGCGCGCCTCGGAACCGGCGTCACGCTGCAGGTGAGCAACGGCAAGGGGGAGCCGGTCGTCGTCCCACGCCTGACGGGGCTCTCCGAAGCCAAGGCGATCGCCGCGCTGGCCGAGTTGGACCTGTTCGCGGACGTCGTGCGGGTCCCCGTGGAAAACCGGTCGCTCGACGGCATCGTCGTCGATCAGGAACCGAACGGCGACGGCACGAAGCTCGTCGATCCGGAGAGCACGGTCACGATCTACGTCGGGTCGTTCGAAACGGACGACGGCGGGAACGACGACGGCGGGAACGACGACGGCGGGAACGACGACGGCGGGAACGACGACGGCGGGAACGACGACGACGGGAACGACGACGGCGGGAACGGTGACGACGACGGGAACGATGACGGCGGGAACGGTGACGACGACGGATCCGAGGGATGTTGCCTGCGGCGGCCGCCCGCAGGCGCCTCGTGTAGAGCTCTACCCCTCGAGCCGCTCGCGCACCTTCCGCTGTACCGATCCCCCGTCCACGCGGCCCTGTGCCTTCGACATCACCGCGCCCATCACCTTGCCCATCTCCTTGACCGAGGTCGCGCCCGTCGCGGCCATCGCCTCGTCGATGATCGCGTCGACCTCCGCATCTGAGAGCTGCTCGGGGGCGAAGGGAGTGAGCACCTCGCGCTCGGCGCGTTCGCGATCTGCCAGCTCCGAGCGCCCCGCCCCGTCGAACGCCTCGATCGACTCGTTGCGGCGCTTCACCTCCCGGCCGGCCACCTCGCGCACCTCGTCGTCGGACAGCTCGCGCAGCAGCTCCTTCTCCCGGTTCGTGATCGCGGCGCTCAGCAAACGCAGCGTCGACAGGCGGGTCTTGTCACCCGTCCGCAGCGCCTGCGTCATCCCGGCGCGTACCTGCGCCTTCAGCGTCTCCTCGCCCACGTACACTGCCCTCCCGTGCTGCCCGCGACCCTGATCGTGCTCGTCGTCGGCGCGCTCTGCATCGGCTACGGCACGTTCATCGAACGCAAAGCGTATCGCCTGGTCCGCCGAGGTCTCGCGGTCCTCCCACCCGACGGGCCCGAGTCATTGTCGTTCCTGCACCTGTCGGACCTGCACTTCGTGCGCAGCGACCGACGCAAGGCCGCGTTCCTCGCCTCGCTCCCGCCGGCCGACGTCGTGGTCGTCACGGGGGACTTCCTCGCCGAGCCCGAGGCCGTCGAGGCGGCGGTCGCCGCCGTCCGTCCGGTGCGGGGACAGGTGGCCTCCTGGTTCGTCCTCGGTTCGAACGACTACTTCGTCCCCCGTCCGCAGAACCCCCTTCGGTACCTCGTCTCGAGGTCGCGACGGCGGCCGCGCCAGGCCGTCTGGGGGCGGGCGGGCGAGATGCGGAAGCAGCTCGCGGCCGACGGGTGGACGGACCTCACGAACGTGCGGACGGAGGTGGCGCTGGACGGCCTGGCCGTCGAGCTGCTCGGCCTCGACGACACGCACATCCGACGGCAGGACCTGCGGGTCGTGCCGCGCACCGCACCCGAGCGGTTCGGGATCGCCGTGATGCACTCCCCAGACTCGGCGCCCGAGGTGGTCGCCTGCGGCTACACGTTCGCGGTGGCGGGGCACACGCACGGCGGCCAGATCCGCCTGCCGTTCGTCGGAGCGCTCGTCACGAACTCGCATCTCCCGAGAAGGATCGTCTCGGGGCTGATCCGCATGGGTCGGTCGTTCGTGCACATCTCGCCGGGCCTCGGGACGAGCAAGTACGCGCCGTTCCGGTTCCTGTGCCCGCCCGAGGCCACCCTGCTCGAGCTGCGGAGAGCCCCCGGCTCGCCTACGCGTTGATCCCGTGCCACGGCGGCACGACGACGCGCCGGTTCCCGGGCTTGCCCTTCAGCCGGATGACCCGGTCCTCGATGTTGTTCGACTGGTTCGTCTCGAAGATCGACCCGGTCGGGTTCACGTGCACGCGAACGTAGTACCTGCCGTTCGGGAGATCGGTGATGTCGAACGCCTGACCGCGCACGTACTGCGAGTACGTGTCCCCCCAGCCGACGTCGAGGATCTCGCGGATCCACAGCGCGCCGGGACCCCCGCACGACGTGACCAGGTCCTCCCCGTAACCGAACATGTTGGCGTTCGGCAGCGTGAGGTCGATCGCGTCGGTGTTCACGAGGCACCAGGACTGCTTGCCGCTGACCACAACTCGGTTCAGTGAGGCGTCGAGCAGCGAGTACTGCGTGAACTCCTCGAAGTGCCAGTGGTTGTGCCCGCCACCGGAGTGGTACTCGAGCTGCCCGATCGGCGCCCGACCGACCGGCTCCCCGTCGATCAGGAAGTACTGGAAGGCGTCCATCGAGTCCTGGTTCGGCCCGCGGAAGCCCTCGACCACCATCGTGCCCGGCCCGGCGTTCCACTCCGTCGCGTTGAACCCGAGGTACTCGCGGCCCCCGCGCATGAAGACGGACATCCCCCAGCCCGGTGTCGGGATGAGGTCCGGGAGCGACGCCGGGTCCGGGTTCGTCACGATCGGCGTCGCACCGTACGGCCGGTACGACGGGGCCTGCAGGTCGTCGTCGGCGGCGGCCGCGGCGGGACGCACCCGCCGGCCGACGACCGTGACGTGGACCTCGGCAGCGGCGTCCTCTGCCGCGATCTGGAACGCCTCGACCCACCGCGGCTCGATCCGGAACCGGATCGTGTACTCGTCCTCGCGTCCCCGCCAGCTGAACCCGTAGTAGTAGCCGCCGATGAAGGGGCTGGCCCATCCGTTGTCGAGCCCCCAGATCGCGCCTCGCGTGAACGGGCCGCCGCCGCAGAAGTAGGGGTACCCGGACGTGAGTGGGCTGTCGTCGGAGATCCGCTGGCGGCCGAAGGAGTTGAGGCAGAGGGAGAAGGTCTCGTCGACTACGACGTCGCCGTCGGCCTCGAGGACCTGGTAGCTGCCGAACCGTTCGAGGCCGAACCAGCCGTCCAGCATGTCGGCCGGCAGGCTGCGAACGATCTCGCCGGTCGCGGTGTCGACCTGGTTGATCGTCACGGGCGTGTCGTAGTCGGGGCGGCTCACCCGGAGCTCGAAGTCTCCGCCGACCGGGGTCAGCCAGGCGCCGGGGTCGACGGAGATGGTCCTGCCGCCGCCACGCCGGGCGGTGATGTCCGAGTCGGCGACGAACAGGCGGAGCGACGTCGCCTCCGCGGCGGTGGAGACGGAGGTCGACAACAGGGTCGACAGGAGCACGAACATGACGGCGAGTGGCACGAGCGGGCGAGGGCGCCCAGCGAACATCGAGGCCTCCTTGAGAGCGGACGGGCCAATCCTATGTGGCTCAGACGACTATCCGGCCGGATCGGTTCCACCCGGCGACCCCGCCTCGGCGACGACGCGCTCGAAGACCCGTTCGTAGCCGGCCACCATCGCCCGCTTGGAGAACCGCCGGTCGACCCGGTCGCGGCACGCCCTCGGGTCGATCTCCGACAGGCGGGTGAGTCGCTCGGCAGCCTGTGCGGGGTACTCCTCGACGTCGACGATCCAGCCGGTGACCCCGTCGTCGATCACCTCCGGGACCGACCCACGACGGGTCGCGATCACCGGGGTGCCGCACGCCATCGCCTCGGTCATCACGAGGCCGAACGGCTCGTCCCAGTCGATCGGGAACAGCACCGCCTTCGCCCGCCGGAGCAGGTCGACCTTCTCCTCCTGCGAGATCTCACCCACCACCTCGAAGTCGGGAGGCAGGACCGGCCGAACGTTCGTCTCCCACTCCTGCTGTTCGGCGTGGTGCGCGATCTTCACGGCGGACACGAGGCGGACGCCTGCGAGCTTCGCCGCGTCCACGGCCCGCCGCCACCCCTTCTCCGGGGCCGCGCGGCCGAGGAACAGGACGAAGTCCTCCTTCTGCTCCTGCAGCCGGTAGACGTCCATGTCGATCCCGTTGTAGACGACCCCCCCGTAGCGCAGGTCCTCGTCGAAGCGCTTCTGCGCCTCGCTGATCGCGACGTACCAGGCCCGCCGGGCGACGAACGAGTACAGGAGCCGCATCTCCTCCACGAACGAGCCGTGCAGGGTGTGCACGGTCGGGATCCCCGTCTCGACCGCTGCCGCGAGCGTCGAGAACGGGGAGTGCACGTGCAGGACGTCGAAGCGACGGCGCGCGTCGACGAGGCTGAAGAGGGTGTGCGTCGTGTCGAGGGCGATGTCGTTGATCCGCGCCGAACCGGGCGCCTGTTCGAAGACGTACTCGAGACGGGCCTTCGTCCGCGAGTCGCCGGTCGCGAACAGCGTGACATCGTGGCCGGCCTCGGCGAGACCGTCGGCGAGCAGCGCCACCACCCATTCGATCCCGCCGTACCCCTTCGGCGGGACCGCGAGCCACGGCGGGCAGATCTGGGCGATCCTCACGCGTGCTCAATCTACCCGGCCCGCGCGAAGGCCGAGCCGCTAGACTCGGAGGATCGGGACGTGGCGCAGCTTGGTAGCGCGCAGCGTTCGGGACGCTGAGGTCGCGGGTTCAAGTCCCGCCGTCCCGACCAGGATCAGGATCGACCGGATAGGCCCTTCCGGACGCTGTCGGAGCCCTCGAGGCGGTCATGCGGAGAGGTTTGACGCGGGCGGTCACCCTGGGTAGCCTCGTCGCGGGCTGTCGGCTGACAGCCCGTTCCTTTGCCCGGAGGACGATGAGCGGTAGACGCACGCACCACGTCGCACGGCTCGCCGTGGCCGTGCTCGTCGCCATCTCGGCGACGGTCGGTGCTGACGACCCTCTCCTCGGCGGCCCCGAGCCGCGAGGACGTCCAGCGGGCCAAGGCACGGCTGGACGCGCTCAACCAGGAGCTCTCCCTGCTCGTCGAGGAGTTCAACCAGGCCAGGCTGCGGCTCCAAGCGGTCCAGGCCCGGCTCGGGGACGTCCGGGAGCAGGCGGATCGCGCGCAGGCGGCCGCCGAAGGTGCCGAGGCGCACCTGAACGCGAACGCCGCTCGCGCGTACCAGGGCGTGGGATCGCAGGTCGCGGTCCTGTTCGAGTCGACGTCGCTGGCGGAGTTCTCCGACCGGCTCGAGTTCATCGGCAGCATGGCCCAGGCCGACACCGATCTCGCGCTCGAGGCCGAGCTGGCGCGCCAGGAGGCGCGTTGGACGGCGGAGGAGCTCGCGGCCACGGTCGAGGAGCGCCAAGGCGTGCTCGCCGCGATCGACGCGAAGGCGGCGCAGATCGAGGAGCGGGTCGCCGAGGCGCGCGACCTCTACGAGGAACTCGATCGGGAGTACCGCGAAGCGGAGGCGGCTCGGCGCGCGGCGGCCGAGGCGGCAGCGGCGGCCACCACGGCCCAGCAGGGCGGCATCACCCCGGGACCGATCGCGCCACCCCCGGCGCCGAACGGCAACGTCGCGGCCGTGCTCGCGGCGGCGTACTCGGTGATCGGAACGCCGTACCAGTGGGGCGGCACGAGCCCCGAGACCGGGTTCGACTGCTCCGGGTTCACCGCGTGGGCCTGGGCGCACGCCGGCGTCTACCTCCCGCATTCCTCGGCGGCGCAGTACGCCTCGTTGCCGCACGTGGCGCAGTCGGACCTGCAGCCCGGGGACCTCGTCTTCTTCTACTCCCCGATCTCGCACGTCGGGATGTACGTCGGCGGCGGCCGGATGATCCATTCGCCGTCGACCGGCGACGTGGTCTCGGTCGTCTCGATCTACTGGGACCAGTTCTCGGGCGCCGCCCGGCCCGGCTGATCGCCCGAGATCCACCGCACGACCCCCCGCCCAGCTCACCTACGATGGCCGGCGTGTCGTCCGGACCCGCCCACCACGACGATCTCGAGCTCGTCGAGGCCCTCCGCGCGGGGGACGAGGTCGCGTTCCTGATGCTCGTCGAGCAGCTCCAACCGGCGATGCTCCGGATCGCACGGATGTACGTCCCATCGCGCGCCGTCGCCGAGGAGGCCGTCCAGGACGCCTGGGTCGGGGTGCTGAAGGGCCTCGACGGGTTCGAGGGGCGCTCGTCGCTGCGAACCTGGATCTTCAAGATCCTCGTGAATATCGCGAAGACCCGAGGCCAGCGCGAGGCCCGGAGCATCCCGTTCGCGTCCGTGTGGTCGCCCGGGGACGACGTGCGCTCGGTCGACCCGGATCGGTTCCAGCCCGCCGGGGCGAGCGCCCCCGGTGACTGGGCCGAACCACCCACCGACTGGGGACCGGAGGATCGCGTCGTCTCGCGGGAGACGCTGGCCAAGGTCGCGGCGGCGATCGAGACGCTCCCGCCGAACCAGCGTGAGGTGATCCGGATGCGCGACGTCCTCGGCTGGAGCTCCGCCGAGGTGCGTAACGCCCTGGACCTGTCCGAGACCAATCAACGGGTGCTCCTGCATCGCGCACGGGCGAAGGTGCGTGGTGCGCTGGAGCGGTACCTCACACCGGGGGAGGGCGACGGCTCGTGAACTGCAGCCGGCTGGTGGAGCTGATCACGGACTACCTCGAGGGCGCGATGCCCGAGGGGGAGCGCGCCCTGGCCGAGCAGCACCTGGCGCGCTGCGACGGCTGCACGACCTACCTCGCGCAGTTCCGAACCACGATCGCTCTCACCGGGATGCTCACCGAGGAGGACGTCTCGCCGGAGGCCGGCGAGGCGTTGCTCGGCGTGTTCCGGGACTGGAGGACGACGGCCTAGGTCCGCTCAGGCGGGGCGTGGCCGGCCTTTCACGCGGCCCCGAGGTCCGCGAGGCGCGTCTCGGCCTGCTCGATCAGCTGCTGGTTGTCGATCTCGGTGGCCGCCGCCTTCGCCTGCTCGAGGAGCTCGCGCGCCTGCGTCCGCCGAAGCCCTGCGTTGTCCTCGTGCGCGTACTTCAAGCGCTCGTCGGCCTTGACGATGAGCTCGAAGATCTCCTTGGGCTCCACGGCGTCCCCCTCACATCATGTGCATCGGCCTGGCGTCCAGCGCCTCCAGGTACTGCCGGATCCCGATGGCGGCCGCGGCGCCTTCGCCGACCGCCGACGCGAGCTGCTTCGTCGATCCCGAGCGCACGTCGCCCGCGGCGAACACGCCCGCCATGCTCGTCTGCAACCCCATGTCCGTCGTGATCAGTCCACGATCGTCGAGGTCGATCTGCCCCTTGACGAACCCGGTGTTCGGGTCCAGGCCGATGAAGACGAAGCAGCCGGCGGGATGCAGCTCGTCGACCTGACCGGTCTCGCGGTCCTTCAGCGCGACGGCGCCGAGCTTGCCGCTCCCACCGGCCTTCGGCTTGAACTCGACGACCTCCCGGTTCAGCAGGACCTGCATCCTCGGGTGCATGGCGACCTTGTCCTGGAGCAGCTTGTTCGCCGTCAGGCGGTCGCTGCGCTGCACGATCGTGACCGTGTCGGCGAACTGTGAGAGGAACAGACCCTCCTCGAGCCCGCTGTTGCCGCCGCCGAGCACGACGAGCTGGCTCGCGCCCTTGTAGAACGGACCGTCGCACGTCGCGCAGAAGTGGATGCCGGCCCCGATCAGGTCCTCCTCGCCGGGCGCGCCGGTCCGCCGGTATGTGGACCCGGTCGCGATGAGAGCGGCGCGGGCGTGGTAGTGGTCGCCGGTCGCCGCCTCCACGTCGATCTCCTCGCCGTCGCTCGTGATCGACTTCACCGAGACCGCCTGCAATAGCTCGACGCCGTAGCGCCGCGCCTGCTCCACGATCCGGTCGGCGAGCTCGGCGCCTGCGATCCCGTCGGGGAACCCGGGGTAGTTGTCGAGACGTTCGGTGACGCCGGCCTGGCCACCGAGGCCCTTGCTGTCGACGACCAGCGTCTGGAGGTTCTCCCGCGCGGCATAGATCGAGGTGGTGAGGCCGGCCGGTCCTCCGCCGATGATGATGAGGTCGTAGACGTGCATCATCGCCATCCGCTCGAGCCCGATCTTCTCGGCAAGCTCCTCGTTCGACGGCTCCGCCAGGTGCGAGCCTTCCGGGAAAACGATCGTCGGGATGATGTTGTTGCCGTCGTTGCGTTCCTGGACGACGCGCACGCCGTCGGGGTCCACCTCGATGTCGTGCCACTCGAACGAGATCCGCTGGTCCCCCAGGAACCGCTTCGCGCGACGGCAGTCCGGGCACCAGCTCGCGCCGTAGACCTTGATGGCATCGCCCATCCGGACTCCCCTTCTCCCGCGGCTCGTACGCGACGACTCGTGCCGCGGATCGCTGCGAGCGTTACACAGGGCGAGGGCCCGGGTCGAGCGCGCACCGCGGGGCTGAGGCAGACTAGCGGCCGTGCCGAACGAGATCCTCGTCGCGCCGTCGATCCTGGCCGCCGACTATGCGGTGCTCGCCGATCAGGTCGCCGCCGTCCGCCCAGAGGTCGATTGGGTGCACGTCGACCTCATGGACGGCCACTTCGTGCCGAACCTGTCGATCGGACCGCCGGTGGTGGCCTCGTTGCGCAGGCACACGGACCTGTTCCTGGACTGCCACCTCATGGTCACCGATCCCGGCTTCTGGCTCGAACGACTGGCCGAGGCGGGCGCCGACCTGTGCACCGCGCACGTCGAGCTCGGTGATCCGACGAAGTTGCTCGCGCGCGTCCGCGATCTCGGGATGCAGGCGGGGCTCGTGATCGACGGGCCGACGCCGTTCGAGGTGGTCGAGCCCTACCTCGACGAGCGGATCGACCTCCTGCTCGTGATGACGATCACGGCGGGCTTCGGCGGCCAGCCGTTCGTGCCCGAGCACCTGGTCAAGGTCGAGCGCGCCGCGTCGGCCCGGGCCGACGGCGGGTTCGGCTTCCGGATCGAGGTCGACGGCGGGATCAACCCCGAGACGGCGAGGGCGTCCGTGCGGGCCGGTGCCGACGTCGTCGTCGCGGGGACGGCGATCTTCCACCGGCCCGACCCGCCCGCGGCGGCGAGGGCCATCCGGGCCGCGGTCGCGGATCTCGGCGCGTAACGTGTCACCGCGATGAACCCCGTGCAGGAACTCTCGGCGATGGACCAGGACCGTGTGATCGAGCGGATCTGGCGGAAGGACCACACGGTCTGGAAGGACGACCCCACCGAGATCACGGACCGGCTCGGGTGGCTCACGGTCTCGGACCCGATGCGCGAGCGGCTGCCCGAGCTCCAGGCGTTCGCGACGCAGGCGGCCGCCGACGGCTTCGAGACCGCGGTGCTGCTCGGGATGGGCGGCTCGAGCCTGGCCCCCGAGGTGTTCATGACGACGTTCGGCGCCACGGACGGCGCGGTCGAGCTCATCGTGCTCGACACCACGCACCCGGCGACGATCGAGCGCGTCACCGGTTCGCTCGAACTCGCGAAGACGCTGTTCGTCCTCGCGAGCAAGTCCGGCACCACGACGGAGACGCTCAGTCACTTCGCGTACTTCTGGGACCGGACCCCGAGCGGGGAGCAGTTCGTCGCGATCACGGACCCGGGGACGCCGCTCGAGCGCATGGCGGACGAGCACGGCTTCCGCGCGGTCTTCCGCAATCCCGAGGACATCGGCGGGCGCTACTCGGCGCTTTCCTACTTCGGCCTCGTGCCGGCGGCACTGATCGGTGCCCCGCTGCACGAGGTGCTCGATGCGGCCGAGGAGATGCGGTCCGCGACCGAACCCACCGTGCCGGCGGCGCAGAGCCCGGCCGCGAGGCTCGGCGCGCTCCTGGGCGCGTCGGCCGCGGCGGGACGGGACAAGCTCACGCTCTTCCTGCCGCACGAGATCGCGAGCTTCGGCACCTGGGTCGAGCAGTTGATCGCCGAGTCGACGGGGAAGGAGGGCGTCGGCATCGTTCCGGTCGTCGGCGAACCGCTGGGCCCACCCGGTGTCTACGGCGACGACCGCCTGTTCGTCGCGATCGGTGAGCACGAGGGGCTCGACGCGTTCGAGCGCCTCGGCCACGCGGTCGCGCGCATCGGACTCGAGGACCGCGTGCAGCTCGGCGGCGAGTTCTTCCGCTGGGAGATGGCGACGGCGGTCGCGGGATACGTGCTCGGCATCAACCCCTTCGACCAGCCGAACGTCCAGGAAGCGAAGGACGCGACGAGGGAGATCCTCGCCGCCGGTTCGGTGGAGGATCCGGGCACCGACGACCTGCGCGCGTTGCTCAAGGAGATCGGACCCGGCGACTACGTGGCGATCCTCGCCTACCTCGACCGGACCTCGGAGGCCGAGGACACGATCGAACGCGCGCGGCTCGCGATCCGCGACCGGTACGCGGTCGCGACGACCACGGGATTCGGTCCACGCTTCCTGCATTCGACGGGGCAGTTGCACAAGGGAGGGCCGAACAGCGGCGTCTTCATCCAGATCACCGACGGGGAGCGTGCGACCGACCTGCCGATCCCCGGGCAGCCGTTCTCGTTCGGGACCCTGATCGACGCCCAGGCCCTCGGCGACCTGCGGTCGCTCCGTACGCGGGGGCGACGTGTGGCGCGCGTGCGACTGGAGCAGCTCACGGAGGTGATCTGATGCAGCTCGGGATGATCGGGCTCGGCAGGATGGGGGCGAACCTCTCGCGACGGCTGATGCGCGACGGGCACGAGGTCGTCGCGTACGACGTGAACGCGGACGCGGTCCGGCAGCTCGAGGGCGAGGGTGCGACCGGGACCGGCTCGTTGGAGGACCTGGTGCGTGCGCTCTCGAAACCGCGCGCCGCGTGGGTGATGGTGCCGGCGGCGTTCGCGGAGCAGACGACCGACGCGCTCGCCGAGCTGATGGAGGACGGCGACGTCGTGATCGACGGCGGGAACTCCTACTACCGCGACGACATCGATCGCGCCGAACGGTACGCGGCGAGGGGTGTGCACTTCGTCGACGTGGGGACGAGCGGCGGCGTGTTCGGCCTCGAGCGCGGGTTCTGTCTGATGATCGGCGGCGAGGACGAGGTCGTGCGGCGCCTGGATCCGATCTTCGCGACGCTCGCGCCGGGCGTGGCCGCCGCTCCTCGGACGCCGGGGCGGACCGAAACGAACGCGACCACCGCCGAGGCCGGATACCTGCACTGCGGGCCCGTCGGTGCGGGCCATTTCGTGAAGATGGTCCACAACGGGATCGAGTACGGGCTCATGGCCGCGTACGCCGAGGGCCTGAACGTGCTGCGGCACGCCGGGATGGAGCGGGCGATCGGGCGGTGGACGCCGAGACCACGCCGCTCCGCGATCCGAGGTACTACCGGTACGACCTCGACGTGGGCGAGGTCGCCGAGGTGTGGCGACGTGGCAGCGTCGTCGCCTCGTGGCTCCTCGACCTGACCGCCGCCGCGATGCTCGAGGACCCGGGGCTCGAGCGGTTCTCCGGCCGTGTGAGCGATTCGGGCGAGGGCCGGTGGACGATCCTCGCCGCCGTGGACGAGGGGGTGCCGGTGCACGTGCTCTCCGCGTCCCTGTTCGAACGGTTCGAGTCGCGAGCCGAAGCGGAGTTCGCGAACAAGGTCCTCTCCGCGATGCGCCAGCAGTTCGGGGGCCACGCCGAGCAGCCGGGATGAGCGGCTGGAGGGGTGCGATGCCATGAGCCGGGAACCGACGTCCGAGCCGCTCCCGCTCCCCGCCGCGTACGGGAAGGCGACCGAGCCGATGGCCTGGTCGGAGGCCGCTCGGCTCCTGACCGAGTCCCGCGTCTACTGGATCTCGAGCGTTCGGCCCGACGGGCGGCCGCACGTCGTCCCGAGCGACGGGATCTGGCTGGACGACGCCCTGTACTTCGGCGGGAGCCCGGAGACGGTGCACATGCGGAACGTCCGCGCCGACGGTCGTGCGGTGGCTCACGTCGGCGACGGCCTCGCTGCCGCCGTCATGGTCGAGGGCAACGTGGCGCACGAGACGCCGGAGCGGGAGACGGCCGAACGCCTGGCCGAGGCCAACAACACGAAGTACGCGGACTACGGGATGACGATGACCGCGGACGCGTACCTCCAGACCGGTGTGACGGCCCTGCGTGCGAGGCGCGTGCTCGCGTGGACGCGGTACCCGGAGAACGCCACCCGGTTCGTGTTCGGCGTGGACTGAGCTCAGCTCTTCTCGGCCTCACCCGGTGCCGAAGGCCTCACGACCGCCTGGTCGTCGATCCGAACGCTGACCTCCTGCTCCGGCCGACGCTGCTCCTGCTCGGCGTACTGTGTCAGGGCCTTCGCATCGGCCTCGGTGAGCGGCGGCTGGACGATCGACCGTGGCCACAGGTGCCGCTTCCGCACGACGTTCACCTCCGCGGCGAGCAACGTGATCTGCGCGCCGAGGAAGATCCACGCGAGGAGCCCGATCACGGTGGCGAACGTGCCGTACGTCTCGGTCGCTCCCTGCAGTTGATGACGGACGAGGTACCCACCGAACGCCTGGAGCGCGGTCCACGCGACCGCCGCGATGACGGCCCCGGGCCACACGTCGCCCCACGACACGTCCTCCGCCGTGAGGATCCGGAACGCCAGCATGAACAGGACGAGGTTCAGCGAGAGCGCGCTCGCCACCCAGGCGAGACTCAGCAGCCAGTTGTCGTTCGCCGCCGCGACGCTCCCCGCCACCGCGGCGGCGAGGGTCACGCCCCCCAGAACCACGAGCATGATCGCCGCTCGCAGGAGCGTCTTGAGGAAGTTCGGACGGCGCCGGAAGGGAACGTTCCAGACGGTGTTCATGGCCGTCTGCATCACCTTCAGCACGCCGAGACCTGCCCACAGCGCCAGGGCGATACCGACCAGGAGGGTAAGTCCGCTCCCCTCGATCGAGTGCACGTTGCGCGAGATCTCGTCCCCGATGACCGGGAAATTCGCGAGCGCTGAGCCCTGGATCCGCCCCGCGAGCTCGGTGTTCCCTTCGAGCACCATGCCCAGCACGGTGACGAGGACGAGCATCAGCGGGAACACCGAGAAGAAGGCGTAGTACGAGATCAGTGCCGCCAGGTTCCCCGCCTGGTCGTCGCCGAACTTCTTCACCACGGCGTACGGGAACGCGATCCACGGCCGGCGCTGATGTGACCGGTCGATCCGGCGGACGATCCGATCGGCGGCATCCATGACGACGAGAGGTATCTCGCCAGATCCCGACCCTTCGAAACCTGCCGATCAGGCGCGGGGAGAGCTCGCCTCCACCGTGAGGTCGGCGAAGTTCTCCGACGACTTGCCGAACTCCCACCAGCCGTGCACCCACGGCTTCACGAACGCCATGCTGCGCCCGTAGACGAGCGGGATCACCGCGACGCGTTCGGCGACCGCCATGCGATCGGCCTCGTGGAACAGCTCGAGGCGGTCCGCGATCGCTCCGCTCCTGGCGGGCGCGCTCGATCAGCTCGTCGAACGGCGGGTGCGAGAACCCGCCCTCGTTCGTCCGGCTGTCCGAATGGAAGAGCAGCCGCAGGTAGTACTCGGGATCGGCGTACCCGGGCAGCCACCCGGTGACGTAGACCTTCGCGAGCTCCGTCATCTTCTGGGCGGTCAACGCCTGCTCGATCGTCCACGGCTCGATCTCGCACTCGATCCCGAGGACGTCGCGCCACATCCCGGCCACGGTCTCGAGGAACGGCTGGACCCACGTCTAGTAGCCGCCGATCTCCAGACGGACCTCGCCCGCGCCCGATCGCTCGAGGCAGCCGCGCGCGGCGTCCGGATCGAACGCCGGCACGATGTCGGGCGTGTGTCCCTGGAGCGCGGGAGGCACGACGCCACCGCGCGCGACGATGACGTTGCCCGGCACCTCGGCCTCGAGGGCGTCCCGGTCGAGCGCGTGCGCCAGCGCCCGTCGGAACTCGACGTTCGACAGCACCGGATCGCGTGGTCGAACGCGATGTACCCCGACCACGCCGCCTGCCCGAGCGACGCGTCCGTGGCCATGTGCGGAACGAGGTCGGCGAGCTTCGGCGTGTACCGGACCGTGACGATGTCGAGCTCGTCGCGCAGGTACGGCTCGAGCGCGTCCTCGACCTCGGCGTGGATGAACTCGAGCCGCGCCGGCGTTGCCGGGACGGTGCGCGGCGTCCTCCGGCCGCCGTTCGAGCACGAGCACCTCGTCGGACCGCTCGGCGATCCGGAACGCGCCGCTCACGACCTGCTTCCCGAGCTCGGTCCACGCGTCGCCGTCGCGCTCGATCGCGTGCCGGGGCTGCGGGCCGCCGTCGGGTCGGTTCATCACGCTCATGAAGTACGGCGCCGGCGCGGCCAGCCGGAACTCGACCGTCCGGTCGTCCAGCGCCCGCACGCCGATCGCGTCCGCGTCGGCGTTCCTCCCCAGGTAGTAGTCCTGGCCGTTCTCCAGCACGAAGTAGATCGCGACCGAGGACCCGGGCGCAGCCGGGTTCAGGACCCGCTTGATGCCGAACTCGACGTCGTCGGCGGTGAGGGGCTCCCCGTCGGACCACGTCAGCCCCTCGCGCAGATGGAACACGTACCGGAGCCCGTCGTCCGAGATCTCCCATCGTTCGGCGAGCGACGGCACGATCGTCGCGCTCCGGCCACGCCTCGACCAGCCGGTCGAACAGCTGCATGCAGAGCTGGATGTTGGGCCACGCGATCGCCGAGCGGGGGTCGGGATCGTTCGGGAGGATAGCTGGTGCCGACCCGCAGCGTCGCGTCCGGCGTCGCCGGCGGTCTCGGCGGGAGTCGTCCAGAACGCGAACGCGCGCTGGTAGGTCTCGTTCGCCTCCGCGAACCGCAGCGACATGTGCAACGCCAGCGCGAGCTTGAACAGCACGAGCGCGATCTCGTGGCGCTCGCCGCGCCGCTCCAGGATGCGGCAGCAGCTCCCGGTAGTGCCCGATCGCCTCGTCGAGCGCGTACTCCTGGCGCGCCCGGTCGCCGGCGCGCGTCAGGTACGTGCACGGCCTTGTCCTCGTCCTCGGCGGCGAGCCAGTGGTGGGCGAGCAGCGCCGCCGACCTCGTCCTCGCGGCCCGCGTACGTCGCCTCGAGCCATTCGGCGGCCTTGCGGTGCAGGCGCGTCCGCTCGCTCGGTGACCAGCGTGCGGTACGCGGCCTCCTGGATCAGCGCGTGCTTGAAGCGGTACTCGGGCTCGGGCCATCGCCGGCCCTCGCGGACGAGGTCCAGGCGCTGCAGCTCGTGCAGCGACCGCCGGACTCCCCTTCGCCCCCCGAGACCGCCTCGAGCAGCGGCAGGCCGAACTGCCGGCCGAGGACCGACGCGGCCATGAGCGCGTCGTGCGCGTCCGGGCTGGAGCCGGTCGATCCGCGCGAGGATGACCTTCTCGACCGTCGGCGGGATCTCGACCGCGACCTCGTGGACGAACCGCCAGCCCTCGCCGTCCGGCACGAGCGCGCCGGCGTCGACCAGCGAACGGACGAGCTCCTCGAGGAAGAACGGGTTCCCCTCGGCGGGCTCGAGGATCCGCCGCTCCATCTCGTCGGGAAGCGATCGTCCGTCGCCGACGAGCGCGTGAAGCAGCTCGCGCCCGGCGTCGCCCGACAGCGCCTCGAGCGCCACCTCGCGCGTCCGGTGCGGGAGCTCGCGGGCGCCGTCTCCTTCACCCGCCACGACGGGTGGTCGCGCTCGGGCCGTGGACGACAGCACGAGCAGGAGCGGCGACACTTCGGTGTCCGCGAACAGGCGCTCGAGCAGCTGCAGCGAGGTCGCGTCCGCCCAGTGCAGGTCCTCGAGGACGACGCCACCGGCCCGTCCTCGCGCGAGTCGCGCGAGCAGCTCGCGCACGACCTCGAACGTCCGGTACTGCAGCGCCTCGGGCGAGAGCTCGGCGAGGCGGGCGTGCGCCTCGGGCTCGAGCGTGAGCCCGAGCATCGCGCCGAGGTACGGGTAGAGCTCGAGCGACGCGCGCCGCCGAAGAGCCGCTCGACCCTCCGGCGGAGCGCGACGCGGACGCGCAGCTCCGGCTCGTCGGCGAGCACGCCGAGCCACGAACGCAGCAGGTCGCGGAACGGCCAGTACGGCATCGACTCGCCGTAGGAGACGCACCGTCCCTCGAGCCACAGCGCCGCGGCGGCTGGACCGCGGCGTCGCTCGAACCGGCCGCGCAGCTCGGCGAGCAGCCGCGTCTTGCCGATCCCCGGCTCGCCGGTGACGAACAGGATCGCCGCCGGTGCCCGCGAGAGCGCGGCATCGACGTCTCGGCGGCGTCGGCGAGCTCGCGGCTCGCGGCCGACGAGCGGGACCTGCGACCCCCTCGAGCCCGCGCGCGTGGCCGGGCGCGGCGCGAACGCCGCTCGACCCCGAAGGCCGTCACGGGCTCGCGCTTCCCCTTGAGGTCGAGCGCCCGCGGGCTCGCCCCACTCGAACACCGGCTGCGACCAGCCGCTGCGTCTCCTCGCCGACGAGCGACGGTGCCCGGCTCGGCGAGCGACTGCAGCCGGGCCGCCGTGTTCACGGCGTCGCCGAGCGCCGCGTACTCGACGCGCTCGCCGGCGCCGATCGCGCCGACGACGACCGGGCCGCTGTCGACCCCGACGCGCACGGCGAACCCGGTCACGCCGAACGCGTCCTCGACCTCGCGCGGCGTACGCGGCGATCTCCTCGACGACGCGCAGCGCCGCGCGGACGGCGCGCTCGGGGTCGTCCTCGTGCGCGCTGGGGCGCGCCGAACAGCGCGAGCACCCCGTCGCCGGCGAGGTCCTTGACCGTCCCGCCGAACGCCTCGACCGCGCCGACGACGCGCGCGACGGCGTCGCCGACGATGACCTTCAGCTCCTCGGGGTCCAGGCGCTCGGCGAGCGCGGTCGAGCCGACCAGGTCGGCGAACATCGCCGTGACGACGCGTCGCTCCTCGCGCATCTCCGCGGTCACGTCCGGCGATTCTGGCAGCCGAGCGCGGCCGCGACCTGTGCTGTGCGTCACCTCGCTCGGGCGAGCGGCGAGCGCGGCGGCCTCGGCTCGGATCGCTTCGGCATCGCCGAGGCGGTCGAGCCAGCCGGTCGGGAGCCCGTCCACGCCGTGCAGCGCGCCGAGGAGCGCGCCGGCCACCGCGGCGTTCGTATCGGTGTCGCCGCCGAGCGAAACCACGCGTCGAAGTCCGTTCTCGACATCGCCGCCGCGCAGGAGCGCCTGGAACGCCGCCCCGACCGTGAAGAGGCAGAAGCCCTGATCGGGTCCATCGATCGCGCGCGACGCCCCGACGGCCTCCACCAGGTACTCGAGCTCCTCGCCGCCCTCGATGTCGGAGACGGCCCCGAGCGCAGCGCGAGCGGCGTCCTCGGCGGGTTCCCCACGCGCGAGCCCGGCGACGCAGAGCGTGACCGCCAGCACCGCGGTCCGGCACCGCCCGTCCAAGTGCGTGAGCCGCGAGAGCGCCGGCGCGAGCTCGACCAGCACCTCCGGCCGGTTCGCGTAAGCGACGCCGAGCGGCGCGCAATACATCACCGACCCGTTGCCGGCGCAGACCTCGGGACCCCGCTGCTCCCAGACCTCACGCGCGACCGTTGCCGCGTCCTCGCCTCCCGCCGCCCGTCGGAGTACCCGTCCGGTGAGCGTTCCGACGTCGGGCGGATCCGTCCCGAACCACTCGAGGTGGCGTGCCAGCAGGTCGTCGGTGTCGAACCCCCCGCGCTCGGCGACGGACCGCATCAGGTTGCGGGCCATCGCCGTGTCGTCCGTCGTCGAGCCCGGCGGCAGGTCGAGCCAGGGCCGCTCGAACGCCGGGATCGGATCGGGGACGTTCGACGCCCGCAGGAACTCGAACGGCGCCCCGAGCGCGTCCCCCAGCGCGAGCCCCAGGCAGCTTCCGACGACACGGTCCGCGAGATCCATCGAGGGCATGGTAGGCGCAGCCGTGCTCGTCGAGCGCCAGCTGGTACTCTATGGCCGCATGGACAAGGTCGGACCGCGTCATCGCATGTGCCGCCGGGTCGGCCAGCCGCTGTGTGGCCGTCCGAACTGCCCGGCGATCAAGCGACCCTACCCGCCGGGACAGCACGGCCGCGGCCGCAAACGCATCTCCGAGTACAACGTCCGCCTGCTCGAGAAGCAGAAGCTCCGAGCGATCTACGGCGTCGGTGAGCGCCAGATGCGCGCTACTACGAGAAGGCGAGCCGGACCAAGGACGTCACCGGCGAGGAGATGATCCGCCAGCTCGAGACGCGTCTGGACACCGTGATGCTCCGCCTCGGGTTCGCGCTCACGCACCGCCAGGCCCGCCAGCTGGTGAGCCACGGCCACGTCAAGGTGAACGGCCGCCGTATGAACGTCCCGAGCGCGCAGGTCAAGGCCGAGGCCACGATCGAGCTCTCGGAGAAGGCGAAGAACTTCGTCTAGGTGCGCGAGGCGATCGAGCTCTCGCCCGATCCGCCGCCGTACCTGTACCGGAACGTCGATCAGATGCAGGGCACGATGTCCCGCTTGCCCGAGCGCGAAGAGATCCCGCTCCCGGTCCGATCGAAGAGCGGCTGATCATCGAGTTCTACTCCTAACGACGGGGCTCGTACCCGAACGCTCGCCCAAAGCGCTGGTCGCACAGGTCACAGTGGTTGACTGAGACACGATCATGTTTCGGATAGACGCCGGCCGGGAAGCAAGTCCAAACGGAACCCACCGGAAGAGGGAGAGAAAGAGATGTGCATGTCCTGTGGATGTGGCGAGCCCCATGAAAGGCATGGAGACAAGCGGAACATCGTCTATACGGATCTCAAGAAGGCAAGTGACGCCTCGAAGATCTCGGTCAAGGAAGCCGTGAGAAACATCGAGAAGACGCTACGGACCAAGAACCCGCGCTCACCTGCGGGCAGATGACGGACCGGTGATCGTCGGGACGTGGCAAGCAAGCAGGCTCTAGGTGCTGGTCAGGTGCCAAGATCGACACTGGCACACCCCCGCGGATCTCACATCTTCTTCCGCAGCGGCTTCGTGAAGCCCTCGAGTACGCGTCGTCCGAGGGAGCGATCCTCCCACCGCCCCGGCTCGATCTCCTCGCTCCGTTCGACGTCCTCGTCGAACTGCTCGTCGAGGAGCCTGACCAGCGCCGGGTCGAGTGCCACGAGGTTGATCTCCTCGTCGAGCTCGGTGGAGCGCGCGTTGATGTTCGCGGACCCGATGTTGGCCACGAGGCCGTCCACGGTCATGACCTTGGCGTGCAGCATGGACGGTTGGAAATGCCAGATCCGGACGCCGTGGTCCAGGAGCTGCTCGTAGACCGCCTGACTCGCCGACTGCACGAACCGCTTGTCGGCGTGTGGTCCGGGGAGGAGGACCTCGACGTGCACGCCGCGATCGCTCGCCGCGCAGATCCGTTCGGTCAGCTCCTCGTCGAGCACGAAGTACGCGGTGGTGATGCGGATCCGCTCCCGAGCGAGCTGGAGTAGGGTCAGGACCAGCGTCGACATGTCGCTCGCCCCCATCTCCG
>CAVYTE010000018.1:0-253186 GCA_963771385.1 uncultured Actinomycetes bacterium | reverse complement strand
GACGCGCCGCGGACGCACTGGATCACCGCGTCGCCCGTCGAGGGCTGGTCGGGGAACCGGTCGGTCTCCGGATCGAAGATCTCGGGGTCCGTCTCGATCCAGTTGTCGAGGAACGCGGCCCGGAGCCCGTCCACCGCCGGACCCCGCACGCGGAAGTGGGTGTCTCGCCACTCATGTTCGTTCCGCGCGTCGCCGTTCCACTCGTCGGCGATCCCGACACCACCGGTGAACCCGGTCTCCTCGTCCACCACCATGATCTTCCGGTGGGTCCGGTGATTCGCCTTCGTTGGTTGGAACCGGTGGAGCGGGCGGAACCACCGAACGCGCACGCCAGCGTCCTCCATCATGTCGATCAGTCCCTTGTCAAGGGAATGCGCGCCCCACGCGTCCAGCAGCACGCGTACCCGCACGCCGGATCGCGCTCGCTCGGACAACGCCTTCGCGAACGTCGTGCCGATCTCACCACGCCAGTAGACGAACGTCAGGAAGTCGATCGTCTGGCGTGCTCCGGCGATGCACTCGAGCATCGCAGGGAAGATCTCCCTGCCGTTGCGGAGCACCTCGACGCGATTCCCTTCCGTCGCGGGGACGCCGATGATCCCTTCGAGGGCCCGCCGGATCTCGGCGATGCGATCACGCGACGTTCTGTCCTGCCGACTCATGTCGAGCGTGGTGCTCACGATGCGGCGTGAACCGCGGCCCTCTCGGGCACGTCGGGGGGACGGGGACGGTCCGACGTAGGCGCGTCCGACTCCGTCGATCGTCGAGGCGCGGGCACACCCGCCCGTACGGCCTCGAGCTGCGCCGCGATCGCGACGCCGTACAGGACGGCGATCGAGGTGAGCAGGGTCCAGAGCAGCAACGCCACGAACCCGGCGAGCGGTCCGTACGTCTGCCCGAACGTCGAGCTCAGCGAGAAGAAGCCGCCGAGCGCGAGGGTGACGAGGAGCACCAGGACGACCGACAGGAGGGCGCCGATCGCGAGCCAGGACCACCCGGGCTGGCGACGACGGGGGCTCCAGCGGAAGATGCACGCGGTTGCGCCGACCAACAGCGCGAACGCCACGGGCCAGCGGATCACGTTCCAAACATCCCTCGTGGTTGGGTCGTCGAACACCGAGGCCAGCCCCCGCCCCGGCGACATCGCCACGAACGCGACGACGGCCAGGAGACCGGCGCTGACGGTGAGCACGAACGCGCGCCCGTACTTCCGCAGTGTGGGACGGTCACGCTCGATGCCGTACATGCGGTTCATCGCGCGCTCGATCTGCCCGAGCAACGTGGTCCCGGTGATAACGGCTCCGATCGTCCCGAGCGTCAGTGCGAGCGAACGACCCTGTGCGCCCGCCTCGTGCGCCTGGTCGACGGCGTCCGTCAGGACGGCCCCGGCGGGGCCCGGGAAGATGTCCTGAAGCATCCCGACGATGGCGTCGCTGATCCGTCCCTTCCCGAGCGCGCTGGCCAGGCCGACCAAGGCGATGACGCCCTGCACCAGGATCAGCGCTGTGACGAAGGCCATCGAGCGCGCGTGGCTGAACCCGTCGGAGGCTCGCAGACGTTCGAACGCATCCCGTAGCAGCCGGACGGTCCCCGTCTTCTCCAGGGTCTCCTTGACGTCGGATCCGGTCAGTTCCCAAGTCTCGGGGACAGGGTTCGCGGAGCTCATCGGTTCCCCTCCTCCGGTACGCAGACCGAGATGGCTCCCGGCTTCACCTTGATCTTCAGGCGCTTCGTCTTCTTCCGATCGCCGCCGTCGAGCTGGTAGGGCATCGGGTCCTTCAACCGCACGTCGAAGGAACGGCCGGTGGTCGTCTGGACGAACGGCGACGTGCTGACGTCCCCGGCCACCGCACGGCTCAGGGTCCGGGCCCACTCCCAGGCGCCGTCGGCGGTCACCACGCCGATGTCCAGTCGCCCGTCGTCGGGCGTGGCCTCGGGGAACACGGACAGACCACCCAAGACATCCCCGACGTTCCCGAGGAGCACGCAGCTCGCCGTGTCCCGGAACCACCGTTGCCCGTCGACGTCGATCGTCATCTTCACGGGCTTCAGCCGAACGTTCTTCGCGCCCGACCAGACGTACGCGATCCGCCCCACCTTGTCCTTCAAGCCGGAGCCGGTGTCGCGGATCATCATCGCGTCCAGCCCTGCGCCGGCCATCACCGCGAAGTGCTCGCCGTTCAGCTTGCCGACGTCGAGGTTGCGGCGGGCGCCGTGCAGCCCGATGCGCACGCACGCTTCGAGGTCCTCAGGCAGGCCGATGTTCGTGGCAAGCAGGTTTGCCGTGCCGGCGGGGACGATCGCGATCGTGACGGGACGCCCGGCGAGCGCATCGACCGCGCGCTGCACCGTTCCGTCGCCCCCCCAGACGAAGAGCAGATCCACGCCGTCGTCGACGAGCTTCGCGACGCGCGTCGGCACGTACTTGCTCTTGGGGACCTCCTGCCAGGGCGGGTCGCTGATGCCGTATGCGGCCAAGACCTTGCGGAGCTCGGCCAGGCCGCCACCGAGCTGCTTGGCTGCATGCGCCACCACCCCGACGGAGGTCATCGAGCCACCCGAGCTTCGGTCGCTTCGGCCGGCGCCGGGATCGGCTGACCCGCAGCCACGGCCTCGGCGGCCTCCTCGTTCGCCTCGCTCACGGCGACGCCGGTCCGGGTGGCGAGGAGCGCGAACGCCATGCATCCGGCCGCACCGACGATGCTGCCGATCTCGTCGGTAGGGTGATGCATCCCGCGATACAGCCGTGAAAGTCCCACGGCGATCGGCAGGGCGACGGCAGGGATCCACACGAGCACCCGAACGATCCGGTTGCGAACCAGCGAAGTGATCACGATCGCAAGACCCACGTACAGCACGATCGCTGCGGCGGTATGGCCGGACGGGAAGCTCGAGGTGGGAGGCCCCTCGTCGAGATGGGGCACCGTCGGGCGCTCACGGTCGATCAGGAAGGTGGTGGTCACGAACGACGTCACCTCGATCACCAACGCCCCGACCAGGAAGGCGATGTGCGCCCAGTGGCGGCCGATCGCGAGGATCACGACCGCAACGGCGGCGATACCGATGACGGTGGCGGTGTCCCCGAGCCGGGAGCCCCACTCGGACAGGTCATCGAGCGTCGGCGTCCGATGGTCGAAGAACCAGCGGTTGAGCGACGCATCCCAGCGTCCGAAGGGACCGTCGAGGAGCATCCGGGTCAGGAGCAGCCCCATGCCGACCAGGACGGCGGTCATGACCAGGTACCCCACGCTCGCGACCGCGGCTCCGGCGACGTACGGTCGTCCCGTTCGCGACCGCCGGGCGAGGCGATGAGCCAAGCCCTCGGGTTGTGCCTCGAAGAGCCGGCTGCCGTGTTCGGCAGCAGGCTGCCGGGTCCCTTCCATCCGGTAGGTGTTTCCCACCGAAGGCGTCCGGGGAAACCTCGGTCGACCCTCGGATCGGAGGTAGAGGCATGGAGGTCCTGCTCGTTGCCCTTGTGCTGAGCGTCGGCGCAGGGCTGGTGGCGTTCTTCCTGATCCGTCGCTGGCCGCAGGCCGACCCCGCGCTGAGGGCGTCGGAGGCCATCGGGGAGGAGCTGGAACGTCATCGCTCGGGGCGGAGCTTCCTCCGGTCCCGTATGGACCCCTCGACCGCCACCGGCCTCGTACTCACGGTGGCCATGGCCGGTCTCGTCCTGAGCGGGGCCATCGTCGGCGTCCTCGTGTGGATGGTCCGGCGCGGGTCCGGCATCGTGAACGTCGATCTCGCCATCGAGCGATGGGCGGAGGAACACGCGACGACCTTCACGGACGACGTGCTCGAGGGCATCACGCACCTCGGGGACACCACCACGATCATCGTGGTCGGCGCGGCGATCTCAGCCTACGGGCTCTGGCGTTGGCGCAAACCCTCGATCCCGATCTTCGTCCTGTCGGTCGTCGTCGGTCAGATGCTGATCTCGAACACGATCAAGGTCGTCATCGATCGCGCCCGGCCCGAGCTCCGCCCGCGCGCGGACTTCACCGGTACGTCGTTCCCGAGCGGTCACACGACCGCTGCCGCAGCGACCTACCTCGCCGTTGCGTTGGTACTCGCGATCGGAAGCTCCCCGAAGTCTCGCGCAGCCCTCGCAGGTACGGCCGTCGCGATCGGTGTGGCGGTCGGATCTACCCGGGTGTTGCTCGGTGTGCATTGGTTCTCCGACGCACTGGCGGGTCTGGCGATCGGCTGGTCGTGGTTCGGCCTGTGTGCCATCGCCTTCGGTGGCCGGCTGCTGCGGTTCGGCGAGCCGGTGAAGGCCCCCGCCACACCCACCGCCCACGCCCCGCCGATCGCTCGGGTGCGGTAGCGCGTAGGACGGGTCGGAAAGAGGCCGATTCATGAGGGCCCAGCTTCCCTGTACCCGGAACTCGAAGCACGATCTGGAGCGAGTCGCGGCCTCTCGCGCCCCGGCGCGAGCCATCGCCGGTGAACTGCCGTACGGCTCGTCGTCGGGAAGATCGCGCCAGACGAACTACTCGACACAATCTCGAGCTTGGACGAGGCAGAAGGGATGACCTGCCGGATCGGCGTAGACCGAGAACCGTTGGCCCGGGGGCTGAGCGGCGAACTTCGTTCCGCCAAGGGTGAGCACGGCTCGCTCAGATGTGTCGAGGTCGTTCCCGAAAGTGAAGGTGAAGCTGCATCGACGACGCCGGGTCGGGCCAGGTCGGCGGCTGATGTCCCGGCGCTCGCTGGAACGACAGATGGAACCCTGCCTCTTCGCTCTCGCCCACGGAGTACCAGTCCGCGTCCGCGAAGACCACAGGCCACCCTGTCAGTCGACTGTAGAACGCCGCGAGCTCGGCTGGATCGCGGCATTCCAAGGCGACTCCGCTCAGCTGACCGATGCTGCTTACCGTCTTCAACCTAGTCGCCTCCGTCCGCCGGCGCCTCCGACGTGCTTGAAAACCGCTGATACTTGCCACGCGGGATCGATAACCGCCGGGGACGGACCCTTCGTTTCGTTCGACGGGCTCGCCAGAGCGGTGGCAACCTCAGTTGTTCGCCGGCGCCGCGCTGATGTCGGCCAAGGCCGAACCGGCGCCATGTGTTCGCGAAACGTCGCCCAGCGTCACGATGCCGACGGGCTTGCCAGCTTCGACCACGGGCAGACGGCGGATGTCGTGCCGGCGCATGAGGTCCAGCGCCTTCGAAACGGTGTCTTCTGGCGAGACGGTGGCCGAGATCGGCGACATGACCTCCCCGATCTGGGTCTTCACCGGGTCCCGACCTTCCGCGAGCGAGCGGATCGCGAGATCCCGATCCGTCACGATCCCCAAGATCTCCCCAGGTCCGTCGACGACGAGCACGTCCCCGATCGCCTTGTCCTGCATCACCTTGGCTGCGTCGCGGATCCGGGTCTCCGGCCCGACTGTCTCGGGAGGCGACGACATCAGCTCGCGCACGTGCCGGACGTCGACCGGCATGTTCTCGCGGAGCGCCTCCGCGGCGGCGGTTCCGACGCTGGTCGCCTTGCCGCGAGCCTCGACCATCTTGCTCTTCGCGGCCTCGATCGGCCGATCCCCCATCTTCATCCCGGCGACGTAGCCCCCGGCGAACGCACCAAGCGTCCACAGCAGACCCAATGCGACCACCTCCTCGAGTTCGTCTTCGATGGTTACCCGGCTCGGGACGGACGCAATCGTTCCCGAGCCGGTCGTTCGGTTGCATTGCGTTCCGATTCATGCAGTCGTGGGTAGGAGTCCGTCGCCGAGAGAGGACATGTGAAGGAGATCATGAGGCGAACCATGTCAGCGAACGTTCGAGTGGTGCAGAGCTTGGGAGAGTCGTCCCTAACCGGCTGGCAAGGGGCGGTGGGCCGCGCCGTCGCCCGGCCTGTCGCCCAGCGAACGCGTTGGACGGAGGATCAGATCCGGATGGTCATCGGGCTGGTGATCTTCGCCTACGGCTTGTATCGGGTCATGAGCCCGCCGTGCGTGCGATCCGCCGATCATGAAGCCGGTCCGCGGAGTGCGTAAACGCGTTTGTGGTCCCGAACGCCGGGAAACATAGGCACCGAACTCGAGACGAGGAGGAACGATGGTGGAGATCGGATTCACGTTGTCTTCCGAGGAGAAGCGACCCGACGACCTCGTGCACCTCGCCGTTCGAGCCGAAGAGGCCGGCTTCTCCTTCGCGACGATCTCCGACCACTTCCACCCGTGGACCTCGCAACAGGGCAACAGCCCCTTCGTCTGGGCCGTCCTCGGGGGCATCGCCTCCCGCACCGAACGTCTCCGGATCGGAACCGGCGTCACCTGCCCGCTGATCCGCATGCACCCAGCCGTCATCGCCCAAGCCGCCGCCACGGTCACAGCGATGATGCCTGGGCGGTTCTTCCTCGGGGTCGGGACAGGCGAGAACCTGAACGAGCACATCACAGGTGAACGGTGGCCATCCGCGAGCGAGCGACGCGAGCTGCTCGTGGAGGCGATCGCGGTGATGCGTGAGCTCTGGGAGGGCGGTCTCGTGGAGCATCGCGGCCACCGGTACCAGGTCATCGACGCGCAGCTGTTCACACTGCCTGAGACGCCTCCGCCGATCTATGTCGCCGTCGGCGGAAAGGCGGCGGCACGCATGGCCGCCGAGCTCGGTGAGGGGCTGATCGGAACGAAGCCGGACCCCGAGCTCCTGCGGACCTTCGAGCGCCACGGGGGCAGCGGGAAGCCTCGTCTAGGCCAACTCACGGTCTGCTGGGCGCGAGACGATCGGAGTGCGGTCGAGACGGCGATGCGCTGGTGGCCCACGGCGGCGGTCCCGGGGGAGCTCATGCAGGAACTGCCCCTCCCCCGACACTTCGAACAGGCCACGGAGTCGGTGACGGAGGACCAGCTGACCCAAGTCGTCGTCTGCGGATCGGACCCCGATCGCTTCGTCGAAGCCATCCGTCAGTACGAGGACGCGGGATACGACCACGTGGCCATCCATCAGGTCGGACCGGACCAAGAAGGTGGTCTTCGGTTCCTCGCAAAGGACGTCCTACCCAGGCTCCAAGCGGGAGCCGTCCGCAAGGCAAGCTGAGTTCAGCCGAGGAGTAGTTCGACCTAGACGGAGAGAGCGATGCCCAACAAGCGCCCAAGCGTCAAGAACGAGCGGCAGTACGAGGCACTGAAGGACAAGGGGATGTCCAAGGAGCGAGCGGCGCGGATCGCCAACTCCCCCGGCGCTTCGAGCCGCGGTGGCAAGAAGTCCGGTTCGGGAGGCAACCCCAAGCAAGGTGGGACGACTGCCCAGAAGAAGGCGGCCGGCCGCAAAGGAGGCAAGGCGACGGCCAGGAAGAAGTCCTGAGTCTTCCGTGTGGCCTACCGGCGTCCTCGAGTCGACGGCCCGGAGTCCCGGAACCCATTCAGAGGTCAGCTCTCCAAGCGCCGCCTACTTCCGAAGTGACGCACACCTGTCTTGTGTATCCGGGAGCAACTTGGCCACTACCCCCGGGATTCTCTTCCTTCGGCCACTTCTGCTGGCGTTCCCTCCCGCTTGGCGACCACGGCGAATCGGTTGTTCTCATAGATGATCTGCTCGATGGCATCGAGGAAATGCTCCGGCACGATAGCGAACTGTCGTGGGTCCATCCGAACGTTCCGGTACTCGTCCAGGGTGATGGCAATAACTCGACCGCAATCCTTGAGCGCGCACTCGCACGAGACCTGGATGCGCCTGCCGGGTGGGTCAAGCCTATGTGCCTCTTCCTCCTGTTCGTTGCTCTCCCTTGAGGCGGCCTCGTTCTTCGCCAACCTCTCCTCGCGCGAACTCATGAGCGGAGTAAGGTCGGGGGTGGCTGGTGAGAGCTCACCCGCATCATCCGCGCGGCGAACGAGGGTTCTTGGTTCGAAGTGTCTTCCCGATGTTCTGCAATGCTTCCTTCACCGAAATCTTGGATGCGTCAGCGGCTTCTTCAGATCCGCATAGACGATGCTCTGCTTGTCTCCGTGACTCGCGTGGGGTTCACCGCATCCGCAGGACATACACATCCGTTTCCCTTCCCTTCTGATCATTGCACGGGATTGCTTTCCCGGTTGCTGCAGATACAAACGTGGTGAGTCCGATGCCCAGTCTGACGGCACCGCCGCACCTAGACGAGGGGTACGTATTCTGAGCGACATCCTGACATTCGAGGAACTCGGTTCAGTCAGAATGCGATCGGCGCTCGGTCGTATCCCTTTCACCAGCAGGGCCACGTCCGCCTGGCGCTCCGGCGATCCCCACCTCGGCATCCTCCACGGTCCCGAAGATCGGGACTTGTTCCTCGAGGCCAACGATGGCGAACGTCCGCCGAGGCTGAGAGTCGGCGGGGACGACGATGCCAAGAGCCTGCCCGCGCTGGCGAAGTCGCGCTAAAAGGTCGAACACAAGGTTGAGTCCGGCACTGTCCGTGTAGGTGACTTCAGCGAAGTCGAGCACCAACGAGGAGTCCTCGTTGGTCACCCACTCAGCAATCCGGTCCTTCAGATCCTCCGCATTGGATGCGTCAACTTCACCGGACACTGACGCCATCGCAATCCCCCGATTCCGTCCGAGCGAAAGCGACGCGAGATCGGTCATCGGGCAGGGAGCTTTCGCGGGACGGGAGCGGCGGATTGCCCCGGTTCCTCGAGCGCTTGTCGAGGTAGAACCTGCGATTACGACGTCCTTTCCTCGTCGGTATGCACACTGCCGACGAGGTCGCCGTCCTCGCGATGGAGCTCTCGGATCTCGTCGTGCGACTTCGACTCCACCCCACGCACCTCGTTCCGTGCTTCCGGCGCGACCCGGACGATCTCATCCAGCTTCACGTGGAGCGCTGCGGAATCCCGGTTCTGCGTGTTCTGTAGCACGAACACCATGAGCAGCGTCACGATGGAGATCGCGATGTTGGTCACCTCGACACTGGTGAATGCGAGGCTGGCGACCACGAACACCGAGGCGACGCTGAGCGCCCAGTGGCTTCCGGTCCACTTAGCGACCCACGTCGAGAAGGAGGTGAAGAACCGATCCACTCTCGGGCGGTCCAAACCGTTCGTATCGGTCATCGTCAGCCTCCGGCGTCTTCCCTCGAGTATCTCCCGCTTCCCATACCCAGCGCGTGGCTCGGGAACCCATCGCCCATTGGCCTCGTCTTTGATGTGCGCGAAACGTTGCAAGCTATTGCACTTGTTGCGCGGCCCGAGGATGCTTCCAGCTCGAAGTCCTCCGAGATGAAGAGCGACGTCGGCTCCGCGCTTTGCGGGCCTGGGACCCAAGAAGGACGGAAGCGCGAGCATCACGCCAAAGTCCCTCCGCGGCCCCGAAAGCCGAACGGGACACACGAGCTGTCAACACTCGGGGCGGCCCGACGGGCCGAATCGAGAGCGACTTCTGCGTGTTGGCGAACCCAGTTCGACCCGCCGCTACGATCTTGGGCGGCGAACGAATCGAGCACGGCCGCAGGGCGTTCAAGAGACTAACGCCTTGGTAGGGAATGTCCGATGCGTCCGTCCTCGTGGCCAGACATGCATAGAAGCCGTCACAGTGGGTAACCCCCGCCTCGCAGGCGACGCAGACAGCGTCGGATGCCCGGCATAGGAGGTGCGGGATGCTCGCAATCGATTTCGAACAAGGTCTGAACGAAGCCTGGGAACGGATCGTCGTCTTCGTTCCCAAGCTCGTCGGGTTCCTGTTGATCCTGCTGATCGGCTATTTCGTGGCCAAGATGCTGGCTCGCCTAGCTGACCGACTGCTCGAACGTGTCGGATTCGATGGCTGGGTGGAGCGGGGTGCTGTGAAGGACGCCCTCGCCAAGAGTCGCTTCGACGCGTCGGACATCATGGCGACGATCGTCTTCTGGACCGTGTTCCTGCTCACGCTCCAGCTTGCGTTCGGGGTCTTCGGGCCAAACCCGATCTCCGACCTGATCCACAGCATCATCGCCTACCTGCCCCAGCTGTTCGTGGCTGTCCTGATCCTTGTGATCGCTGCCGCGGTCGCCAAGGTCGTCGCGGATCTGTTGGCGGCGGTGCTGGGAGGTGTCTCCGGAGGCCGATGGATCGCGCGCGTGGCCGGGATCGCGATCTTGGTGATCGGGGTCTTCGCCGCTCTGAACCAACTCGAGATCGCACCCGAGATCGTCAACGGGCTCTTCTACGCACTGCTCGCGATCGTCGTGGGGGTGGCCATCGTGGCGTTCGGAGCGGGGGGCATCCAGACCGCCCGCGGGTACTGGGAGCGCGCCGCACGTGGGCTCGAGGTGAAGGGCCGTGAGGTTCGCGAGCGCGCGAACCCGGAGGCCGCCGGCGAGGAAGCGCAACGGATCCGACGCGACACGGGGGAGACGGTTGTCCTCCCGCAGGCACCAGAGGAGGCGCGGAGGACGCCCTGATCAGCGTCTGACGGGGGAAGCAGGATGGCGCTTACCCAGATCGAGATGGAGGGAGGACACATGCCGAAACTCAAGAAGGTGACTCAGCCGGTGGCGAAGGCAGGCAAGAAAGTGCTTGCCACCGACACTGCCCAAGGGGTCATCGGTGCGGCGGTCGACAAGATGGAAGAGATCGCGGTTGACAAGGCCGATGACGCCGCCGAAATCGTGAGGGAGAAGGCCGCGAAAGCCGGCGGCCGCAAGCCTGCGACCTCACGCAGGTCCGGCACGCGCAAGGCCGGCACGCGCAAGGCCGGCACGCGCAAGGCCGGCACGCGCAAGGCCGGCACGCGCAAGGCCGGCACGCGCAAGGCCGGCACGCGCAAGGCCGGCACGCGCAAGGCCGGCACGCGCAAGGCCGGCACGCGCAAGGCCGGCACGCGCAAGGCCACGCGCAAGGCCACGCGCAAGGCCGGCACGCGCAAGGCCACGCGCAAGGCCGGCACGCGCAAGGCCGGCACGCGCAAGGCCGGCACGCGCAAGGCCGGCACGCGCAAGGCCAGCGCACAGCGCAAGGCCGGCACGCGCAAGGCCACGCGCAAGGCCACGCGCAAGGCCGGCACGCGCAAGGCCTAGGACACCTGGCAAAACTTGGAGTTTGGACTCGTTCAGCGAGGGCAAAGGCGACCATTGGGGCCGACCGTGCGCGTCAGCGCGCAAGGAGACGCTGTAGGCGCCGGGGCGCGCGATTCGCACGACCTGCTTCTTTCCCATAGGAGGTTTCCCACATGACGGACATCTCTCAACACGATTGCCAACCGCCAACGCCCGAGCTGATCGGACAGATCCCGGAACCGTGGCAGCGATCGGCTCCCAGCACCGGCCTAGCACCGGCCGCGCGCACAAGAAGCGCGTTGGTGCGGATCGACGTGAGAAGAGACGCGTTTTGGAAGGCAACAAGCCCCTAGGGGCTCATATCTCGCCTTGTGCCTCTGGGAGCAGGTCCTCCTCGTGGGCATCCATAAGGTGCTTCGAGAGTTCTTCTTGGGACGGGAACTCCTGTCCGCACACATGGCACTTGCCGATCTCGCCGTCGCCGCGCTGCTCCTCGACTTCGCTCATCTGCGACCCTTTCTCCCTCTATCCGATACCTCCCGGCTGCGGATGGCAAGCCGAGTGTTTGGACTCGATCAGCGACGGGCATGAGAAGCAAGCACCGACTCGCATAGGGGACGGAGTGCTAGGTGTCGAAACAGAGGAAGGCTGCAGCGATCCGAGTACGTCTGTCGGCATGCCTGGTTGGCCTGTCGTTGATCCTCGCTGCCTGTGAGGATGAGGGGAACCCCGGGAACGACAACCTCCTAACTGGGGGGTCTGTTGTGGTGATCGTGATCATCGTCGTGGTGATCATCCTATTCGTGCGTCGTCGGCGTTGATAAGCCAAGGCATGACCGAGTCGGAGGAGGAAGGCATGGATCGGAAACAGATCGCGGAGTTGCTGTATCAGGCACTCGAGACGGAGCTCGGAGGCGTGCAGGTCTACGAGACGGCCGTGAGATGTGCGATCAACGAGGACCTGCACAAGGAGTGGCAGAAGTATCTCGAGGAGACCCGCCACCACGTCGAGGTCATGACCAGCGTCCTGGGCGAGTTCCAGTTGGACCCGCAGTCGGAGACCCCGGGGCGGGCGATCGTGCGCATGAAGGCGAAGACGCTCGTTCAGGCCATGGAGACCGCACTTCAAGGCGATGCGGGAGCCGCGCAGCTGGTCGCGGCCGAGTGCGTTGTCGAGGCCGAGACGAAGGACCACCAGAACTGGGAGCTGATGAACGAGGTCTCTCAGAAGCTCAGCGGAGACGAAGCCACGGCTCTCAAGGATGCCTACTCAGACGTCGGGGAGCAGGAGGACGAGCATCTGTTCCACACCATGGGATGGGCGCGGGAACTGTGGATCGACTCACTCGGCATGCCTGCCGTACTCCCGCCCCCAGAGGAGGAGAAGGACGTCAAAACTGCCATCGGGGCCGACCGTGCGCGTCAGGCGCGGAAGGAGATGCTGTAGGGGCGCTGGAACACGCCATTCGCGCTGTCCTGCATTCTCTCCGAAGGAGGATCCACGCATGACGGACATCTCTCAGCACGATTGCCAACCGCCAACGCCCGAGTCCATCGGACAGATATGGAAGTGCCCGAGCTGCGGCGACACGTGGCTCTGCCAGGAGGGCGCGATCATCGGGGGCGACCAGTATGCATGGGTCCGCCAACCGCCAGACAGCGGATAGCATGCCGCGCCGCGCCGGTGTTTGGACTGGACGTCGTTTCACACCTTTGGTCGATTGGCATAGGCCCTCTTCCTCGCGTCGCTGAGCTCCTGCGATGATTCCCCGATGCTGCTGGCCGACTTGGCCGCGACCTCCTCTTCGGTTGCGGAGACCTCGAGCCGCCTGAGCAAGATCGAGCTGTTGGCCTTGTGCCTGGCGCGCTTGCACCCCGATGAGGTCCCGATCGCCGTCGCCTACCTCTCCGGAGGACTGCCGCACGGACGGATCGGCGTCGGATGGGCCTCGATCCGTACGCTCCCTCCGCCCAAGCCTCCGCCAGCGTCACTCGAGCTGTTGGACGTGGACGCGGCGTTCCGGCGGATCGGGGCCCTCGCCGGCAGCGGGTCGCAGGCCGAGCGCCAGCGCGAGCTCACCGAGCTGTTCGGACGGACCACCGAGGTCGAGCGCGCGTTCCTCCTCCGCCTACTCTCGGGCGAGATCCGGCAGGGCGCGCTCGAGGGTGTGATGATCGAGGCGATCGCGCGGGCGGCGTCTGTCCCCGCACCGGCGGTCCGCCGGGCGCTCACGGTCGCGGGCAACCTCGGCGACGTCGCGACGTCCGCGCTGTCCGAAGGTGCGTCGGGGCTCGCTCGGTTCCGTCTCCATCTGCTCACCCCGCTCCAACCGATGCTGGCGCAGACGGCTGAGAACCTCGACGACGCGCTCGCGCGCATCAGCCCCGCCGGCGTCGAGTGGAAGCTCGACGGCGCCCGGATCCAGGTCCATCGTCTCGGCGACGAGGTCCGCGTGTTCACGAGGAACCTCGCGGACGCCACGCACCGCGCCCCCGAGGTGGCGCAGGCCGTGTGGGAGCTGCCGGTCGACTCCGTCGTCCTGGACGGTGAGGCGATCGCGCTCCGGGCCGACGGGAGGCCACATCCGTTCCAGGTCACGATGTCGCGGTTCGGGAGCCGGGTCGGCGTCGACGAGCTACGAGGCGCGACGCCGCTGTCGTGCTTCTTCTTCGACTGCCTCCACCTGGACGGGGCCGACCTCCTCGACCTGCCGGCAGCCGAACGGCGCTCGATCATGGAGCAGGCACTCCCCGGGTCGCTCTGTGTCCCGCGGATCGTGACCGAACGCGCGGAGGATGCCGGCGGCTTCCTCGACCAGGCGATCGAGCGCGGGCACGAGGGCGTCATGGTGAAGGGGCTGGACGCGCCGTACGAGGCCGGGCGCCGCGGCGCGGGCTGGCTGAAGGTGAAGCGCGCGGTCACGCTCGACCTCGTCGTGATCGCCGCCGAATGGGGGCACGGCCGGCGCGAGGGCTGGTTGAGCAACCTGCATCTGGGCGCCCGAGATCCGTCCACCGTCGGGTTCGTGATGCTCGGCAAGACCTTCAAGGGGATGACGGACGAGATGCTCGGGTGGCAGACGGAGCGCCTCCTGGAGCTCGAGTCCCACCGGGAGGGCATCACGGTGCACGTGCGTCCGGAGTTGGTCGTCGAGGTCGCGTTCGACGGGGTCCAGGCGAGCACCCGCTATCCGGGCGGGCTCGCGCTCCGGTTCGCGCGGGTCAAGGGCTATCGCCCGGACAAGCGAGCCGACGAGGCGGATACGATCGATACGGTTCGGACCCTGTACCGGGCTTCGAGCGGTTAGCCCCGCCGGATGCTGTCCGTCGGATCGGGGCTCCAACCCCCCTGGAGCCAGCGATCCTCGAATGGCCCCTCCGTCGGCCGCGGCGGGTACAGGCTCGGAAGGACGCGCGGGAGCCGCCGATGGATCGCGACCGCGGCATCGAAGAGCACCAGGACCTGTTCCGCGGGAAGCTCGGCGGCCGAGAGCAGGAGCACGTTCTCGTTCGCCTCGGCCGTCACGCTCGCGGGGAGCCCGAGCAGCCCCTCCATCATGCGCTGCTCGAGGAACGCGACGGCGAACCGCTCGTCCTCGGTCTCGACGACGAATCGCCGGTTGAACTCCTCCAGCTCGAGCCGGACCTCTCGCAGACCGAGGACGGCCCGCATCTCGTCATCGAGATCTCGCGGGGCGATCCGGAGCCGTGGTGCGGAGAAGGCGAGCGGGACGACGGCGCACGTGACCCGGCGGCGGGGCGTGGCCGGCCGGTCGTCCGCCGGCTCCTCGTACCAGAAGTCGAACGCCCGGAGGTCCGTGCCCCGTTCGCGCTCCCAGACGACGTTCTCGGTCCCGGACCGCGTCCGGCCGAACATCGGGAACGGCAGCCACGCCGTGTCGGGGTTCAGATCCATGGGCGCGAAGTCCAGGCCCGCCCGCCGGCACAGCAGCATGAGCCGCCGCTGGCGCGCGGCGCCCCGGTGCCATCTCCACCAGGCGCGCGCGAGGACGACCCCGACGACCACGAGCAGCGCGAGCCACTTCACGGAAGGAGCCCTCCGCGCCTCATGGAACAGAGGTCGGCCCGTCCGGTCCAAGCTTGAATCCGCTCCCCGCCGCCGTGCCAAGATGACCGTTCGTCGAACCCTCCCGAGGCCAACGATGGAGAAGCCCAAGAGCGTCGAGACGTACTTCGAGTCGCTCCCCGAGGAACAGCGGGCGGCGCTCCAGAAGCTGCGCGAGTCGATCGCGGCGGCGGCGCCCGAGGCCGAGGAGGGGATCACGTACGGCATGCCGGGGTTCCTGCTCGGCGGGCGCGGTCTGGTCGGCTACATGGCGTTCACGGACCACTACAGCTTCTTCCCGATGAGCCCGGCGGCGATCGACGCGCACCGCGACGAGCTTGGATCTCGCGTGACGGGGAAGGGGACGATCAGCTTCGAGTACGGCCGGCCCCTGCCGACGGCGCTCGTGAAGAAGGTGGTCCGCACGCGCCTCGCGGAGGCGACCACCAAACCGGCGAAGCGGACGTGACCACGGGCGTCAGGCGCGCTCGTCCATCAGCGACAGCAGCTTCGTCGTCGTGTTCCAGTTCCGGATCGTCAGGCTCTGGTAGATCGGCGACGAGACGATCTTGTTCAGCCGGCTCGCCGTGGCCTTCGCGGAGAGCCTCGAGAAGTAGAGGACGCCGGTCCCCGCGTGCGCCTCGTCCACCGCCGGATTCGTCGGCACGCTCTTCATGGCGACCTTCGCCGTGAGCGGCTCCTTCAGGAAGATGACGTCGTACCGGTACTTCGTCGGGGACGAGCCGAACCCCTTCGGCGCGCTGTCGACAATCGAGCGGATCTGCGTGCGGTTCCGAACGACCACGGTCGGCACGTAGTCGAACGCCTTCGCGAGCATCGCCTCGATCCGCCGAGTCAGGTCCGCCGCTCGGATCCCGGACGCCGTGAACAAGACGTTGCCGCTCTGGATGTACGTGGCGACGTCCTCGAACCCGTCCTCCTCGAAGGCCGCCTTGAGCGCCGGCATCTTGATCGGGTTCTTGCCGCCGACGTTGACCCCTCGCAGGAGCGCGACGTAAGTAGGCATGGGAGGTCTGTATCACACATCCACATCCTGAGATGCCGTATCCCGGGCGTGACGGTTCGAAGCCCTGAAGCCGAGAACGGCTAGAAGAGCTGCAGCTTGTCGAGGAGCGCGAGCGGGTCATCGACGGACTCGAACAGATCCTTGTTGTGCTTGATCATCTTGCTCCGCATGTAGACGCGAAGCCATTGTTTGTAGACGTGCGACTCGTACCGATCGAACGTGTCCTCGACCGGCAGGTCGCGCCGAGCGATGAGCCCCGCCAGGAGCATCGCGCACTCGAATCCGAGCGAGATCGACTGGAAGTACGGAGAGCCGATGGCCGAATCGCCGCACAGGAACACCGGGGAGATCGCCAACGGGTGGTCGCGAGGTGCCCTGATACGCCACTGCCGGCTGGTCGCGTTCCGAGCCCGGTAGAGATCCAGGGGTATCCGGACGATCTCCAGGTCGCCGAGGATCTCGCCATGTGTTTCGAGCTTGATCGCGTCGATGAAGCGGTCCATGGACTCCGCGACGCCGGGGAAGTTGGTTCGAAGCCAGCGTCCGTCGAATCGTGCAGGCATCGCCTCGAATTCCTCGGCGGTGATGTGGACGATGCCCGTCACGTGTGTGATGGCGCCGTCGTAGAACGTACGGTGGACCGCCGGGATGAACTTGTACTGCGGATTCTCGACGTTCTTGTAGTACTTGCAGTACTCGTTGCAGTCGTACTTCTGGCCGTAGAGGAAGGTGATGACGAGCGCGTATTCGAGCCGGATCTTGAACGTGTTCGCGCCCTCCACCCCTGAGCCGGGCACCAGCCGATCTCGCAGGATCGATCTGCTGCCCGTGCTGTCGATCAGGACGTCTCCCGGCCCCAGCATCGCGATCGCGTCCTCCGCGGTGAGGATGGCCGCGGAGCGTTGCACCGCATCGGAGCGCGCATCGATCAGGTCGCTGAGGGTTCGCTCAATCACGTTGAGCGGAGCGAACCCGACCGCCCACTCTCGAAGATGGCTCATCAGATCCGAAGGGATCGACCGTCTGAACGCGAGCCCCTCTTCGAGTTCTCGCGGATCGAAGACGGCCTCGACGTTGTCTTCCTCGACGGAATCGGCACGGTAGCTCTCGATCGAGTCCGCTACGAGGTACGGGGCGAGCTCTACCATCCGGGTGCGCGTGTACTCGCGCCGCTTCTCGTACAGGCACACGGAGAGGCCATCGATCGGTTGCAGGAGTGCTGTGAGCATGAGGCCCACCGGTCCGGCACCGACGACGTGCACTCGTCTCTCGGAAGGCATCTTCTCGAACCTCGTGGAACCAGAGGGCAGGGGCATCGGCCTTCTCGCTCGATCGCGAACCGCGATTGGCGGCGAATGTATCAGGGCGGTCCAGGAGCCTCCGTCCGGGGACGACCGATACCGCGTCACCATGCACCAGAACGAACCGAACAAGCAGGTTCCCGGCTACGCCGGCTGAAGTGCGCTCCTGACGAACCCGACGACTTCGCGCTCACGGCGGCGGAGCGAGGCTCGGCTCTTATCCTTGCCGACCACAGCGTTGAGGACACTCGCTTCGGTGAGGGAACCGACGACCGCCGTGTAGAGCATGAACAGCAGCAGTGCCGGGTCCTGGTCCCGGATCTCGCCCGCGTCCATCCCGTTCTGCAGGAACGCCACCGCGCGTTTGCGGAGCGGGTCGATCACGCTGGCGAAGCGCTCGAACCCCTCCGCCCCGAGGCGCCCGGCCTCCCGGACGAACATCGGGAACTCGGGCCACTCCTTGGCGAGCTCGAACACCGCGTGGATCACGGCTTCCGCCCGGTCCCAGTAGGTCTCCTTGCCCTCGAGCGCGGACGCGATCTCCTCGGCGACCCGCTGTCCGGCGGCCTGCAGACACGCCTCCAGCAACGCATCCTTCGTGGGGAAGTAGTACAGGAGCGTCTGCTTGCGGATCCCCACGGCCGTTGCGATCTGGTCGAGGCTCGCCCCCGAGTACCCCTCGCGGCCGAACGCGCGGATCGCCTCCTCGATGAGCGCGTGCCGCCGGACCTCGCCGCCCTGGCGCGTCACGCGGTCATCGCCAGGCCGGGGGCTTGCCGCTGCGCTGGATCGGGCGCGAGCCCTCCCACGTCCGCAGCCAGCCGGGGCCCACGGGACCTGCGAGGCTCGGCGTCCCGTTCTTCGCCGCCCGCCGCGCCGCTTCCCACCAGGTCGTCCGATCCTCGTCGAACAGCTCGGACACGCCCTGCTGCATCCGGAGCGACAGCTGCTGGTGCGTCTCACGGTCACGCGGGACGATCGGCCGCCCGTACCGAACGCGGATCGGCGGACGGCCCTTGCGCGGCCATGAGCGCCCCTTCGGCATCGCCGCGTACGCGCCGACGATCGCGATCGGAACGACCGGCATCTTCATCTCGAGCGCCAGGCGCGACGTCCCGTGGCGGAACCGCTGCAACCACCCATCGGTCGACCGCGTTCCCTCGGGGAACACGATGATGTTCCACCCCTCGCGGATCAGCTCCTTGGCCTTGGCGGTCGCCTTCTCGCCGGCGCCACGCTCGACGGGGAAACCCGCGTAGACGAGCGCGGTGAACGCCGAGCGCCACCACACGTCGAAGAAGTAGTCCTTCGCCGCGGCCGTCGCGGTCTTGTCGCGCCACGAGCGTGGGAGCGTCGTGAGGACGATCGACGCGTCGAGGTGGCTCGAGTGGTTCGAGATGAACATCACCGGACCTTTGACGCCCTCGAGGTTGTCGAGACCGAACACCTCGGGGGTGGTCTCGTTCCAGATGATCGGCTTCAGCGCCGCGTCGAGGATCACGTCGCGGGCGATCCGGCCGGCCTCGGTTCGAGCCCAGTCCGTCGGATAGCTCCAGATCTTGGGCGGCGGCGTCGACTCCATGGCCGAGCGCGGGGTCATCGTTCGGCGGCCCCACCGCCAGCCTTTGGCGACGTCCGCGATCTCGTTCAGGAGCCTGGCCATCAGCGCACGTCCGCGATCGCGAGCGGGGGCACGTGAAAGTAGGAGATCGACGGCGAGCGGCCGACGGTCTCGCCCGCCATCTCGAGCGCGTCGCGGAAGCTCGACGCGGCGCGATAGCCGAGCCGGTCGCACGTCTTGGGATCGCCGCCGACGACGATCACGTCGCCGAGGTAGTCCATCCCGTGCGCGCCCCAGTACCACATGTAGAAGGGGTGCACGCCGTGGTACGCGTGGCTCTTGCGGTACAGGTGGATGTACCAGGGATCGGTCGCGTAGCGCTCCTCGTACTTCGACTCGATCGTGCTCGGGTCCGTCGTCTCGGCCAGGACCTCCTCGAAGAAGTCGACGTAGGAGGGGTGGTGGATCTGGTGGAACTCGTTCGGCACGGGGTGGAACATGATCATCGCGCCGCCGGGGCGGACGATCGGCTTGTTCCGGTACAGGTTGAACAGGTAGCCGAGCCCCAGGCAGTGGACGAGGATCGGGTTCATGATCGAGTTCACGTTGTAGGGGCAGATATACGGCAAGCCGACGACCATCACGTCGGACTGTCCCTGCACCTCGACGAGCTGCTGCTCGTGCAGCTTCGCGAGCGTCTGCTCGTGGACCGCATCGGTGTCGCCGGCGTTGATGCCCGTGACGCCGTACGGCGACTTGATGCGGGTCCAGATCTGATGCTTCATCGCGCTCGGGCCGAGCTCGTTCGCCTTCTTCGCGGCCAGGTACGTGCCCTGCTCGAGCAGCGACCACTCCCACTCGCGCTTGTTCATGAAGCCGAACGGGTCGGGGAAGGTCTCGTTGTTCATCGTGGTCTCGATCGTGAAGACCTTCAGCCCGTTGGCCTTCAGCAGGTCGCCCATCCGCTTGCAGGAGTCGTGGATCGCGCTCTTGCCCGGACGCGGGTCCATATAGGACTTCGAATGCAGCATCGTATGGACGTTGTGGTGATGCTTCACGCTGCGGTAGCTCGCGAGCCCGACCGGCACGGACTTGTGCCCCCCATCCATCGCCACGAGGTTGATGTTCACGTAGACCAGCAGGTCGGACTCCATCGCCCGCTTGTTGAGCTCGACCTCCTCGCCCTCGTCGGTCTTCCCGACGTAGACGAGGTTGTCCCTGTCCTCGGCGTCGTGGTTCTTCAGGTCCTTCGGATAGAACGAGCGGAAGACGCGCTCGCCGACCGCGTGCTTGATCTCGTCCCCGGTCATCCGGCGATGGAGCGAGTTCGCCATGTAGAGCTTCACGTCGTCGACGCCGTTCCGGGCGGCGAGCTCGATCACCTCCTCGAGGACCAGCTGGCGGATGTCCGGGCCCTGCATCGGCGGCAGCGGGATCGAGATGTCGTCGATCGCGATCGTCAGCTTCAACCCCGGTTTCAGGAGCTCGCGGAGCGGCTCGCTGTCGTGCGGGTGCTCGAGCGCGTTGCGGATCGCGTTCCGCAGACCGCGGATCCCCGGGAGCGAGTCCGGCGGATAGATCACCCTGGTCCCGAGCGGGAACTTCTGCAGGCGGAACCCCTCGCCCTGATGCACCAACAGCGGCGGCGTCCGCTCGTCGACTTCGAGAACGAAACCCGGTCGTGCCATGTCGTCGGTCTCCTAATCCTGTCGGGGGTCGAACGCGACCTTCAACGTTCCGAGCTTGCCGGCACCGAGCGCGTGATCGATCGCCTCTCGCCACCGGCGGAGCGGGTACGTGGCACCGACGATCCCGTCGATCGGGTTCTCGAGGGCGAGCTGGGTCGCCACGTCGAAGCTGTGGCGGCGCTCATCGCCCATCGACTCGATCCCGCCCGTGTAGGCACCCACGAGCTCGAGCTCGCGGAACCACAGCGGCGTGAGGTCGGCGCCCTCGGTCGGGATGCCCGAGATCACGACGCGGCCGCCCGCCCTCGTCACGCGGAGCGCGAGGTCCAGCGACCTGCGCGAGCCGACGCAGTCGATCGCGACGTCCGCGCCGCCGAGGAGGAACGGGGCTCCCCGCTCGGGCTTGAGCTTCATCGCGTGCGTGCTCCGGCGGATCGCGTTCGTCGCTTCGGCGGGGTCGACGATCTCGGTCGCGCCGAACGCCCCCGCCCACTCGCGTTGCTTGCCGTGCTTGGCCACGACCGAGATCCTCCCGGCCTTCGTGAGCTCCTTGAGCGCCAGCAGGGTGAGGATCCCCACCGTGCCGGCGCCGATCACGACGACGCCGGCGTTCGGCTCGACGTTGGCGCGGAGCGCCGTATGGACGGCGCACGACAGCGGCTCCACGAGCACCGCGCGGCGATCCGGCAGGTCGTCCGGCAGCGCGTGCAGCTGCGACCGATGCGCGACGAACATCTTGCTCCAGCCGCCGCCCGTGTCGGCGCAGTAGCCGGTCTGCAGGCCGGCGCTCACGTGCCCCGTCGTCACGCGGTCGCAGCGGCCGTCGAGGCCGGCCGCGCAGCTCTCGCACGGGTCCAGGCCGCGTGCCAGACACGAGAGCACCGGCTTCAGCGCGATGCGGGTCCCCGAGGACAGGTCGTCGACGTCGTCGAGGAGCTCGCCGACGACCTCGTGACCCGGGACGAACGGCAGCGAGACCAGCGGCGAGAAGTAGAACGACGACTTGCCCGAGATCGTGGCGAGGTCCGAGCCGCAGATGCCGGACAGGATCGGGCGCACGCGCCCCCAACCCGGTCCGAGCGGCTCGGAGTCCCTGCGGTTCACCAGACGCATCGGCGCCAGCGGTCCCGAGAGCAGACCCGGTAGCCGGTCGCCGACCGCCCGCGCCGTCAGGTAGCGCGGTGCCGAGCGGAACAGCTCGATCGCCAGTGTCGTCATCAGCGCACCGCCGGCTTCGGGAAGCGGACGCGGGGCATCCCGCCCGCCATCCGCCAGTCCTCGATCGGCCAGCGGCGGCGGCGAGCGACGCGCAGCAACGCGGCATCCGGACTCACGGCGACCGGGTTGCCGACCGCCCGGAGCAGGGCGAGGTCGGAATGGCTGTCCGCGTAGGCGTACGAATGTTGGAGGTCGGCGCCCTCGAGGTCCGCGTACCGGCGCAGCCATGCGCCCCGAGCCTCGCCGACGAGCGGTGGCTCCGCGAGGAAGCCGGTGTAGCGGCCGTCGCGCACCTCGAGCCTCGCGCCGATCACCTCGTCGAACAGCGGGACGATCGGCTGCACGAACGGCTCGGCCGCCGCGGTGATGAGCATCGTTCGATGCCCCGCCTCCCGGTGCTCGCGGATCCTGCGGACGGCGGCCGCCGAGACCTTCTGCAGCATGAATTCGGACACGATCTCCTCCACGAGGCGCTCGATGCCCTCGACCGTCGCTCCCTCGTACCGACGGAAGAACGTCCGGAGGAACTCGCCCCGATCGCGCCGGTCGGCCATCAGGTAGGAGGGGATCCGGGAGAACACGCTCGCGAGCTCGGTCGGCCACTGATCCCAGGGGAGGTCGGCCATGCGGGACCAGACGTAGGACTCGACGACGTTGGAGGGCAGGATCGTGCCCTCCATGTCGAACAGGGCGAGCACCAGCTGCTCTCGCTCGCGGATCCGCACCTGGGGCTTCACGCGGGACCCCGCGAACGCGCGCAGACCGGCGGTCACCGACGGGCAGTGCGCCTCCTGCAGGTACCAGCGCCAGTCGACCGCGGCCGAGTCGAACGGGAAGCGTTTCTGGTCCGCCTTCGTCATCGACCCGAACAGGTCCAGCGTCCGGTCGTCCGTGTAGATCACCTCGGCCTCGGTGTAGGCGCCGTACAGATCCGCGTACCGACGGACGAACTCCACCCGTCCCTTGTCCCGATCGACACGTGCGACGAGATCGCGCATCCGCTTCGACTTCGGCAGGTGGGTCACGACCCGGTCCGCGACGTCGACCGCACGCTCGGCCGTCTTCAGCAGGCGCTCGACGCGCAGGTTGCCGGGGAACGACCACTCGGGGACCTTCACCGCGCCTCGCCCCTGCTGGGGCAGCGGGTCGCGCTCGAAGTACTCCTTCACGAGCTCGTAGAGCCCCTTGTACTGCAACGGGTTCCGTGCTCCCGAGGACACGTGGTAGTACGCCGGGCGCTCCGGCTCGGGCGGGTTGGCCGCCGCCGCGAGCATCGCGTTCACGACGTAGTCGGCGGGGATGATGTCCACGATGCCCTCGGGGATCCCCGGGAACTCCGGGATCGTGCCGCGGCCGTAGGCGAGGATGATCGGCTCGGCCATCTTGAAGCCCTCGATCCACCCCGGGAACGGGTGTGCGTAGCTCGACTCGATGATCGACGGGCGGACGATCGACAGCGGTGTCCCCCGCTCGGCGGCGAGCTCCTCGACCGCCCGTTCCCCCATCGCCTTCGTGAAGGTGTAGTTGTCGGGCCAGCCGAGCGTCTGCGCTCGCGCGCGGCCGTACTGCACGAGGCGCTTGGTCACCCACGCCTTCCGGCGTTCCTCCGCGTTCTCGGCGACGGAGAGCGGTCCGGCACGCCCGTGCTCGTCGCGAGCCTTCCCCAGGAACGCGTCGAGCAGCTCGGGCTTGCGGCTGGCGGCCTCGACGTCCTGGCGGGCTCGGATCGCAAGGTCGGCCTCGGCGGCCCAGTCGACCCGGTGGTCGAGCGTCGCCTCCGGGATCACGCCCTTCCGCACGCCGGCCACGTACGCCGTGGACACATGGAGGAGGTGCGGGCGCTCGTTGCTCTCGAGCACCGCCTCGTAGAAGCGGACGGCGCCGAGCAGGTTGGTCTGGAAGCCCTCGTCGATCGGTGGGTCGAACGCCACCGCCGCGGCGCAGTGGATCACCACGTCGATCCCCGTGGGCACCTCGAGCGTCTCCTGCGAGAAGTCCCCGTCGACGACGCTCACCCGCTCGTCGATCATCGCGCGGATGCCGTCGTTGCCCACCCGGTCGCGGAGCGCGTTGAACGTCGGCCGTCCGATGAGCGACTCGACCCGTTCCCGACCCGTCGAGCCGAGCTGCGGCCGGACGAGCAGCGTGACCGGGGTCTCGGGGAAGTCGAACAGCAACCGCTCGAAGACGGCCTGCCCGAGGAACCCGGTCACGCCGGTGACGAGCAGGTTGCGGCCGGCGAGCCTGCGAACGAGCGAGCTCGAGCGAGCGCCCCGCGGGGCCGCGGGCTTCTCTACCACATGGCAGATTATGCACCTCTACCAGTCGGTAGACAAGTCCGAGGATGGAGCGCGCGGATACGCTTGGCCGATGGCCCGGCAGACCGCTGCCGCACCCGCTCCTTGGCGGGAACTGTTCGCCGGAGCGCGCGGACGTCTGACGATCGGGCTGCTGATCCTCGAGGCGCTCGTGGCCATCGAGATCATGGTCGTTGCGGCGATCCTCCCCGCCGTCCAGGAGGATCTCCAGGGACTCCAGCTGTACGGATGGAACTACACGGCGCTCACGCTCGCATCGTTCGGAGCCGTGCCGATCGCGGGCCGGATCACCGATCGGATCGGACCGCGGCCGGTCCTGGGCGCCACGATCGGGTTCTACCTCTGCGGCCTGGCGCTCGCGGCAGTGGCTCCGACGATGCTCGTACTCGTCCTCGCGCGATTCATCCAGGGTCTGGGGGGGGGTGGCCTGTACGTGGTCTCGCTCGCCACGGTCGCGAAGACGTACCCGGAATCGGTCCGCCCACGCATCATGGCGCTCATCGCATCGATGTGGATCCTCCCCGGACTCCTCGGCCCGTCGGTCGGGGCGATCATCGCCGAGACCGTCGGGTGGCGCTGGGCTTTCCTGGCCCCCGTGCCGGCGATCGTTCTTGCCGCGATCCTGGTCATGCCAGCCCTCCGTGGCGTCGACGCGTCGGGCGACGAATCCGACGTGCCGGTCGGCGCGTCGCTCGTGCTCATGGTCGGCGCGGCCGCGTTCCTCGCCGGGCTGACGTACCTTGGCCCCTGGACCGCGCCGCTGGTCGTCGCCGGGCTGGCCCTGATGGTCCCATCGCTCCGCCGCATCACGCCCCCGGGCACGCTCACGGCGCGGCACGGCATCCCGGCCGCTTCCGCGGCCGCCTTCCTGGCATCGGCGGCGTTCTTCACGATCGATGGGTTCCTGACGCTCATGCTGACCGAGGCCCGCGGGCTATCGATCGCGGCCGCCGGGATCGTGCTCACGCTGTCAGCCGTCGCCTGGGCTGCGGGGTCGTGGTGGCAGTCACGCGTCGCCGGACGTCTCGGAGCTCGGTGGCTGGCCACGTTCGGCGCCATCCTGATCGCGGTGGGCGGCGTGGTCGTCTCGCTCGGACTGCTCGATGTTCCGCTCGCGGTGCCGTACGCGGGCTGGGCGATCGGCAGCACCGGCATGGGCATCGTCTTCCCGACCGTCCCGCTCTCGGTGATGAGCGTGGCCGCGCAGGGGCGCGAGGCCGGAGAGCTGTCGTCCACGATCCTCATGGACTACCTCGGGTTCGGCATCGGGGCGGGTCTCGCCGGGGTGAGTCTCGCGCTCGCGGACGCCGGCACGATCTCGATCGAGGCCGGGCTCGCCGGCGCGTTCGCCGTGGGGATCGTCGCGGGGCTCCTGCTCATCCTCGTCGCCCGGCGCCTGCCGGACGCTCGAGCGGACGTAGACTCGGCGGCCTGATGGAGATCGCCGAGCTGCAGCAGGCGCTGCGCCGCACGTACCTCGAACGCGACTCCGCGCGCGGTCCCGACGCGACGTTCCGGTGGCTGACCGAGGAGGTGGGCGAGCTCGCGAAGGCGCTCCGTCGACGCGACCACGACGAGCTCGAGCACGAGTTCTCCGACGTGCTCGCGTGGCTCGCCTCGCTCGCGAACCTCACGGGCGTGGAGCTGGAGGCGGCCGCGGCGCGGTACGCGCGGGGATGCCCTCGGTGCGGCGCATCGCCGTGCACCTGCGAGTTCGACCGATGACCGAGATCTCCACGCCCACCGAGGGGCAGCGCGAAGAGGTCTTCGACGTCCTGCGGACCTCGTTGAACCTCGGGCCGACGCATCGGAACGAGCGGATCGCGTGGTTGCCGATCGGGCAGATCCGGTGTGGGTTCGACCACGGTCGCGTGGTCGCGACGGCCGCCGCTCGCGAGTTCCGGCAGTGGTTCGGAGGGTCGGAGCTCGAGATGAGCGGGATCTGGGGCGTCGCGACACTGCCCGAGCACCGCGGGTCCGGGCTCGCGACCGGGCTCGTCCGCGAGCTGCTGCACGAGGCGAAGGACGAGGGCCGGTCGATCAGCGCGCTCTACCCGGCCACGCTCCGCCCCTACCGGGAGCTCGGGTACGAGCTCGCCGGCACGTTCACCCTGCACGAGGTCGCCCTCGTCGACCTGCCGGCGGCCGGGACGGCGGGCACGCTGCCCGTCGAGGAGCTGGAGATCGGTCGAGACCTCGACGCGGTCCGCGCCTGCTACCGGGACTCCGTCCGGTATGGCGCGGGACCGATCGACTGCGACGACGACGACTGGTGGAGGCAGCGGGTCCTCGGGCCTGGATGGACGGACGAGGTCCACCGGGCGGTGGTCGCTCGAGGGGTCCGCGGCGGCGTCGAGGGGTACGCGGCGTTCACCCAGAAGGAGGCCGGTGGCGAGCACGACTTCACGTTCCTCGTCGAGTGCAAGCACCTCGTCGCGAGCAGCGTCGAGGGGTACGCCTCGCTCCTGTCGTACTTCCGGGGCTTCCGCGGGCTCGGGCTCTCGGTCCGGTTCACGGGGCCGCCGTCGCATCCCCTCTCCTACCTGGTCGAGGAGCAGCGCGTCCGCCCGGTGTGGACCTTCCGCTGGATGTTGCGCCTGCTCGACGTCCCCGCGGCGCTCGAACAGCGCGGCTACCCGCCCGTGACCGACGAAGCGGTCATCGCGGTGGAGGACGCGTTGTTCCCGGAGAACCGGGGGCCGTGGCGGGTGGTCGCCGACGAGGGAACGGTGAAGGTCGAGCGCGCCGAAGGTTCGGGCGGCCGCCCCATCACGATCGGGACCTTGTCCTCGATGTTCAGCGGCTTCCTGTCACCGTTCGATGCGGTCGGGCTCGGACTGCTCGGCGAGGAACAGGCGCCCGTCTTCGCGCGCCTGTTCGCCGGGCCGGCGCCCTGGATGCACGACTTCTTCTGAGCGCTACGCGCTTCGGGCGTCGCCGACCAGGTGCTCGGCGATCTGGATCGCGTTCAGCGCCGCGCCCTTGCGCAGGTTGTCGCCGCAGGCGAACAGCAGGAGCGCGTCGTCGCGACCCTCCGGTTGCCGGATCCGCCCGACGAGCACGTCGTCGATCCCTGCCGCTTCGAGGGGACTCGGGTAGACGCCGTTCGCCGGGTCGTCGCGCACCTGCACCCCCTCGAATCCCGCGAGCGCCTCGCGTGCCTCGCTCATCGAGATCGGCCGATCGAACTCGGCGTGCAAGCTCACGCAATGCCCGACCGGCACGGGTACCCGGACGCAGGTCGCCGAGATCTCGAGGTCCGGCAGGGAGAGGATCCGCCTTCCTTCGCGTTGCACCTTGATCTCCTCGAACGTGAACCCGCTCTCCTCGTCGAACACGTCGATCTTCGGGACGACGTTGTACGCGATCGTCTTGCCGAACACCTCGCCGACCGGGAGGGCGTCGAGGTCGGGGGCACCGAGGTCCTCCTCCATCCCGTGGAGCTTCTCCACCTGCTCGGCGAGCTCCCGCACACCCTTGGCCCCCGCGCCCGAGACGGACTGGTACGACGAGAGCACGAGCGACCGCAGGCCGGCCGCTCGATGGAGCGGCGCCACCGCCATGAGCGCGGTGATGATCGTGCAGTTCGGGACCGCGTAGACCTTCGCATCCGTCGAGAGCGCCTCGGGGTTCACCTCGGGGATCACGAGCTCGGCCCACGGCTCCATCCGGAACGCGCTCGAGTTGTCCACGCAGATCGTGCCGGCCGCCGCGGCCCCCGGCACCCACGTCTTCGCGATCTCGCTCCCGCACGAGGAGAGGGCGAGGTCCACACCCTCGAGCGACCGGTCGGACAGCAGGCCGACCTCGATGTCCGCGTCGCGGAACGGCAGGCGGGTGCCCGCGGTACGTTCGGACGCGAGGGGGACCAGCTCGTCGGCGGGGAAGCGCCGCTCCTCGAGGATCCGCACGATCGTCCGGCCGACCGCGCCGGTTGCCCCCACGACGGCGACGCGCATCAGCGGAACTGCCAGGAGTCGAGCATGTCGCTGAACGCGACCGCGCTGGAGTCGAACCCCTCCTGGACGTCGTTCAGGGTGATCCGCCAGCCGATGTCGCCGAGCACGGTGACGACCTCACGCATCTGGAACAGCTCACCGCTCTCCGCGGCCACGGAGACGTCCCACTGCAGCGCGTCGGTCCCGTCCAGGCGAGCCTCACTCGCCGGTCCGGGGGTCAGCCCGGCCTCCTCGTCGCGCTGACGGACGAACTCGGACCATTGCTCGAGCGCCACCCCCGTCTCGAGGTCGACGGCCTCGACCACGACCGTCGCCGAGCCGGTCGGGGGCGCGAATTGATCGAGCGTGACCGTGGCGCCGAACTGCGCCGGGCCGGCCTCCCAGCCATCGGGCACGAGCAGGCAGTATCCGAAGTTCTCGGACTCGAAGTTCGTCCCCGAGCACGGATCGGGTCGCAGGGCCATGTAGATCGCCACGCCCGCGATCACCCCCACGAGCACCCCGAGCAGCGCGAGCGGGCGCCACTTCGAGGGCGGTTCGGGTTTGCGGATCTCGATCGGCGGTCGCTCGCCCTCGTCCCGCCGGGGCATGAGCGTGACGGCGGCCGCCTCGAGCGACGTGCCGCAGCGCTGGCACACCATGCCGTCCTCGTCGTTCAACTCTCGGCAGGCCGGGCAGACGACCACGCGTCATCCCTCTTCGGCCAGCGGTGGGCCGTCCAGGCCGAACCGTCGGTGCACCGCGCGCACAGCGCGCTCGGCGTCGGCCGCGCGGATCACGCACGAGATCCGGATCGAGGACGTCGAGATCATGTCGATGTTGATGCCCTCGGCGGCGAGCGCGTCGAACATGTCGGCCGCCACCCCCGGGTTGCTCTTGATGCCCGCGCCGACGAGCGAGAGCTTCGCGATGTCATCGTCGGTCTCGAACCGCATCGCGCCGACGTCGGACACGATCCCCGAGAGCACCGCGTCGAGCCGGGGCAGGTCCGCGCGCGGCAGCGTGAACGAGAGGTCCGTCCGGCCGTCATGCGAGACGTTCTGCACGATCATGTCGACGTGGATGCCCTCGGCGGCGACCGCCTTGAAGATCGCGGCCGCGATGCCGGGGCGGTCGGGGACCTCGTCGAGGGTGACCTTCGCCTCCTCGGCGTCGAGCGCCACCCCGCGGATGAGCGCGCTCTCGAGCATGTCGTCCTCGCCCTCCTCGACCACCCACGTACCGGGGTGATCGCCGGCCGCGTTCCGCACGTGGAGGCGGACGCCGTGCTTGCGAGCGTACTCGACGCAGCGCAGCTGGAGGACCCTCGCGCCGCCGGCGGCCAGCTCGAGCATCTCCTCGTAGGAGATCCGGTCGATCCTGCGGGCGCCGGGCTCGATCCGAGGATCGGCGGTGAACACACCGTCGACGTCCGTGTAGATCTCGCAGACGCCGGCGCCGAGCGCGGCCGCCATCGCGACCGCCGTCGTGTCCGAGCCGCCACGGCCGAGCGTGGTGATGTCGTACTCGGTCGACAGACCCTGGAAGCCCGCGAGGATCACGACGTTGCCCGCCTCGAGCGACTCCCGGATCCGGGCCGGCCGGATCTCGACGATCTTGGCCTTGCCGTGCTGCGTGTCGGTGATGATCCCGGCCTGCGAGCCGGTGTACGAGGCGGCGCGGCAACCCCGGGCGTTCACCGCGATCGCGAGCAGCGACATCGCGATCCGCTCGCCGGCGGTGAGCAGCATGTCGAGCTCACGAGGTTCGGGGGTCGGCGTGAGCTGCGACGCCATCTCGAGGAGCTCGTCGGTGGTCTCGCCCATCGCCGAGACCACGACCACCACCTCGTTGCCCTCCTCGCGGGCGTGGGCGACCCGATCGGCGACGTGGTTGATCCGCTCGGGCGACCCGACCGACGTCCCCCCGTATTTCTGCACCACGATGGCCATGCAGGCAGGGTAGCAGCGGTGCTTCGCGCTCCCGGTAGAGCCCGCGGATCAGCGGGCGAGCGATCGCCGCAGGAAGTCGAGCTGGACCCGCAGCAGGTTCTCGGTGACGGCGGTCGAGCGCGTGAGGTGGGTCGCGTGCGGGACGAGCACGAGCTCGTGATGACGTCCGGCCTCGAACAGCGCGGCCGAGAGGCGGAGCGTGTTCGCCACGAAGACGTTGTCGTCGGCGAGCCCGTGGATCAGCAGCATCGGGCGCTCGAGGTTCGGCGCGTCCGACACGAACGAGTTCCGCTCGTAGACCTCGGGACGGTCGTTCGGGTCGCCGAGGTAGCGCTCCATGTAGTGCGTGTCGTAGAGGCGGACGTCGGTGACCGGGGCGCCGACCACCGCTGCGTGGAACACGTCGGGTCGTCGCAGGACCGCCATCGCCGACAGGTAGCCGCCTCCGGACCACCCTCGGATCCCGACACGGGTCACATCGAGGAAGGGGAACCGCTCGGCCGCCGCCCGCAGCGCGTCCGCCTGGTCATCGACCGAGATCGTGAAGTCGAACTTCATCTCGCGGTCCCACGCCGGTCCACGCCCGTCGACACCTCGTCCGTCGACCACGAGCACCGCGAACCCCTGGTCGGCGAACCATTGCGACGTCACGTGCGCGCCGGCGGCCTTCAGCACCCGGGCGCCGTGTGGGAACCCGTACGGGTCCATCAGGACCGGCAACGGGGCGTCGGGCTCGCGGCCGTTCGGAAGCAGGAGTGCCGCCTGCAGCTCGCGCTCGCCAAGGGTCAGGAACGTCGGGCGGGCCTCGATGACCGGGCGCTCCGAACGGTTCTCGATCACGGCGACCGGCTCGCCCTTGCGGAGGACGGTCGTCGTCGAGAGCAGGTCGTCCGGCGTCGCCGACGAGAGGACGAGCACGTCCCCTCCTTCGACGCCCGCGTGTACACCGTCCGTCGTCGTCAGGCGGGTGGGGCCGTCTTCCGGCGTCCAACGCCAGACGTGGATCTGGGTGGGATCGGCCTCGGAGGCTCGGAACAGGACGCCTTCGCCCGCGGACACCACGGTGCGGACCTGCTGGCCGGGCGATGTGACCGCCTCACCTCCGACCGTGAGCCGGTAGCTGTCGGCCGCTCGGTCGGCGACGACGGTGACGATCCGCCCGTCCGACAGACGCGTGGGCGCGTCGACGGGGAGGTCGACCCACGCGGGGTCCGTCTGTTCGGCCACGAGCGCGGTCGTGCCGGAGTCCAGATCCGCCTCGAGCAGCCGGACCGTCTGCTGATCGCGCGTCTGGACCAGCAACGTCAACGGGCTACCCTCGTCCCAGAGCACCCGGGTCAGGTACGGGGATGCCTCGCGATCCCAGGACACCTCGCGACGCTCGCCGCTCGCGACGTCGAAGACCCAGAGCGTCACGACCGCGTTGAGCGTTCCCGCCTGCGGGTAGCGGACCGATCGAGGTTCGGCCGCGGGGTCCGTGGGATCGCCGATGTGCCAGACCGGCACGTCGCGCTCGTCCACGTGGGTCGCCGCGAGCTTCGTCCCGTCGGGCGACCACCAGTGCCCCCTTCGCCGCTCCATCTCCTCGGCGGCGACGAACTCGGCCAGACCCCAGAACGCTTCCGGCTCACCCGCGTTCGCGAGCGTCCGCTCCCCACCCTCGATCTCGCGGACGTGGAGATCGCCTCCGACGACGAACGCGATCCGCTCCCCCGTCGGATCCAGCCGCGGGTCGTCCACCGAACCCGGCGCGGTGAGCTCACGCGCCGAGCCCTCGACGAGGTCCGCGAGGTACATCCGGCCGGCCACCGAGAACACCGCGCGGCGAACGGCTCGATCCGTCGCGTAGGCGGTCACGCCGGACGACTGCTCGCGGGCGCGTTCGCGCCGGGCTCGCTCCGCCTGGGTGAGCTCCCCCTCGGCCTCCTCCGATCCCGGCTCGAAGACGAGCCGCTCCACGCCGTCGGCGAGGTCGAACGCCCAGAGCCCGCTCACGGGGTCGTCGCCGGCGCTTCGTAGGAAGACGACACGCTCCCCGTCCGGCGACACGGTGAACGACCTCGGCACGCCGAGCGTGAACCGGCGCGTGCGCGCGAGCTGCCTGGGGAACTCGTCGAGCGGATCCACGACGACCGAGCCTATCAACGGACTAGAACCCGACGTTCTGTGGCAGGGTGACGACGATCGTGGTGCCGGCAAGGATCATGACGCCCGCCAGGACGAGCAGGATGATCTGGGCCTTGAAGGCGTCGAACGTGCCCGCGAGTCCGGAGAAGAACAGGACCGACGCGAACAGGACGGCGGCGAGCACGAAGTCGTCGCCGGTCTGGTTCGCCTCTCTGCCCTCGTCGAAGGACGCCGCCGCCTCCGCTTCAAGTTGTTCGGACTCCGCGAAGGCCTCGAGGCGATATTCGGGCAGATCGAATGGGGTACCGTCCGGGAGCTGTCCCGGAGTGCCGGACGCGAGCCAGGCATCGAACGCCGGCACGAACTCGTCGCGCATCCGGTCTCGGAGATCGTCGGCGAGTTCCTCGTCGCCGTCGTCGGTCGCATCGAGCCAGTTGATGAACACGTCCACGTCGATGAGGAGCTGCCGGTTCGCGATGGTGAACGACCGCACGGACTCGGTGCGACGAGCGGAGGCGATCGTGTACGACTCGGCCTGCACCCCGCTCCATCGGGTCGCCTGGTAGGCGCTCCACGCCGTGAGGACCGTGGCGATCGAGAGCAGGATCGCCGCGATCACCTCGACGCGCCGGTCGCGCCACCCGACTCGCGGCTCGCGCCCGCGATCGGCCGGCCCGGCGCCCGTCGGATCCGGCTCGCTCTCGTCGGACATCGCCGGATGATAGGCGAGGTCCGCCGTTCGCACGTTCGGCCGTCACGGTTCCGGCACCCAAGGGCATAGTGAGGTAGGCACGCGCCGATCCGGCCGGAGCGACCGATGTATGAGGAACGCGACGACGTCGAGCTGATCGTTCGCTCGCGGGAGGAGCCCGAGGCGTTCGGGGTGCTGTTCGAACGCCACGCGGAGACGCTGCTCGGGTACTTCGCCCGGCGAACGCTCGATCCCGAGGCGGCCGCGGAGCTCACGGCGGAGACGTTCGCCGAGGCGTTCGCCTCCCGGCGTCGGTTCCGCGACCGAGGCCTCGGCGCGACCGGCTGGCTGTTCGGCATCGCCCGGCATCAGCTCTCACGGTTCTTCCGGACCGGGTCGGTGGACCGGCGCGCCCGGCGCCGGCTCGGGATGCCCGAACGAGACGTCTCCACGCAGGACTACGAGCGGATCGAGGAGCTGATCGACTTCGAACGGATCGGTCGAGCCATCGCGCAGGCCTTCACGCTGCTGTCCGAGGAGCAGCGGGACGCGCTGACCCTCCGGGTGATCGAGGGACGCCCCTACCGCGAGGTCGCCGAGTCCCTGCGTTGCACGGAGCAGACGGCGCGGGCCCGGGTCAGCCGGGGCCTGAAGCGCCTCGGGGCGACGATCGAGCAGTCCGAGCTCGAGAAGGAACGAGGGAGCTGACGTGGACACCGACATCAAGTACCTGGAGCTCGTCCGGAGGGACCTGGTCGACGCGGCGACGACCGAGATCGTGCGTCGCCGCCAGCGATCGCCCGAGCCCGGTGGGCCACGATGGCACCGCCTGGTCGCGGCCGCCGCGGCCACGGTCGTCGTTGCGGGCCTCGTCGGATGGTTCGCGACGAACGGAGGACTGGGGTCGGACGAGGCAAGCGAGTCGGCGGGGGGCTCGACGGGTGCCGCAGGCGAGACGGGTGCCGCCGTAGCGCCGCCGGCTCCGGCCCCAGGGACCATCACGAGCGGATACCTCGGCGATCAGGTCGACAACCAGGGGTCGCCGAACGACGACCCGCTTACGCGGGTGATCCGCGAGGCCCGACTCACCGTGGTCATCCCGCCCGACTCGTTCGACGAGCGGTTCTCCGAAGCGGTCGACGTCGCGTCCGCCCAGGATGGGTACGTCGCGACGTCCACCACGCGCCAGCGTGCCGGCACCCTGGTGGTCCGCGTGCCGGCCGAGAACTTCGACGAGACCCTCGCTGGTCTCCGGGCGCTCGGAAGCGTCACGGTCCAGCGCATCACCGGGCAGGACGTGACCGCCGAGTACATCGACCTCCAGGCGCGGCTCCAGATCGCGCGGTCACGGCGCGATGTACTCCTGCGGCTGATGGAGCAAGCCGTGACGATCGATCAGACGATCCGCGTCCAGAACGCACTCGACGAGACGCAGCTTCGGATCGAGCGGCTCCAGGGGACCATGCGGCTGCTCGACGACCGTGTGGCGCTCGCGACGGTCGAGGTCTCGCTCCGCGAGGAGGGCGTCGAGACGGCCGAGGAGATCGAGACCGCGAGCTTGCCGAACGCCTTCGAGCGCTCGGTGTCCGGCTTCGTAGGCGTGGTCGCGGCGATCGTGGTCGGGATCGGCTACCTGATCCCGCTCGCGCTCCTCGGGTTGGCGATCTGGTTCGTCGTGTCGCTGGTCCGTCGCAAGCGTTCGGCCTGAGTCACATCTCGCGGCGGCCCTCGAGGGCCTGCGACAGGGTGACCTCGTCCGCGTACTCGAGGTCGCCGCCGACGGGCAGCCCGCTCGCGAGGCGCGTGACGGTGACGCCGAAGGGCTTCAGCATCGCCGCGACGTACATGGCGGTCGCGTTGCCCTCGAGGTTCGGGTTCGTCGCGATGATCACCTCGGTCACCCCGTCGCGCTCGACGCGATCGAGGAGCTCCTGCACGCGCAGGTCTTCCGGACCGATGCCGTCGAGCGGGCTGATCGCGCCGCCGAGCACGTGGTACCGCCCTTTGATCACGGCCGCCTTCTCGATCGTCGCGACGTCCTTCGGCTCCTCGACGACGCACAGCGTGGTTCGGTCGCGGCCCTCGTCGCGGCAGACCCGGCAGCGTTCGCCCTCGGCCACGTTGCCGCACTCCGAGCAGAACGAGATGCGCTCCTTGGCGTGGACGATCGACTCGGCCAGGCGTTTCGCGTCGTCGGGGGGCGCCTTCACGAGGTGGAAGGCGAGTCGTTGCGCGGACTTCGGCCCGATGCCCGGCAGCCGGGAGAGCTCGTCGATCAGCTCCTGGATCGGGCCCTCGTACACCTAGGGACCCTCCTGGGGCGCGGGCGTGGCGCCCAGCTCCGCCGTCAGCCGGGCGAGCGCCTCCTCCTCGGACAGCGGTTCATCCTCGACGGGATCGGTCAGGCCGGCGACGGCCTCGCGGACGACGCACCGGATCTGCGGCGCGATCCCGAACAGCTCCTGGAGCGCGAGCCGCAGCTCGCCCTCTCGTTCGGCGATCTTCTGCGCGCCGAGCGGGCGGTCGGGCGGGAACACGAGCTCGAGCGTCGAGCCGTCGAACGCCACCGGCGTCGCGATCTCGAGGAACGAGGGCAGCACCGCCTTGCCCGAGCTCCGCAGGTGCCCGATCAACGTCGGCCAGTTGCTCCGAAGCATCGTCACGTCCACGGCGCTCGTCCCCGCCCCCAGTACCGGCCCGGTCGACGACTCACTCGAGGCCGGGGCCGGGGCTTCGGCCTCGCCGGCGCCGCTCGCTTCGGCTCGCGCAGTCGCGCGCTTCGGCCTTGAAGCCCCCGCCGGGGGCGCCGAGTCGGCCGCTTCCCCGTCCCCGCCCTCGGCCTGAGTGACCGAATGTGGCGGGGTGGGAGCGGACGGCGACTGTGAGCCGACGCGTGACTCGTCCGCGTCAGCGGTGCGTTGCGGCGGCGAACCGGAGCCGGAAGCGACCGCCCCGCCGCCACCAGCTGGGGAGCCAGGGTTCGGGAGGCCGGCGATGCGTTCGAGGCGTTCGAGGCGGGAGACGAGCGCGTCCGGCGTGGCGTCGGCCTCGGGGATCGTCGCTCGGACGAGCGCGAGCTCGAGCGACAGCCGAGGCGAGGTGGTCCAGCGCATGTCGGTCTGGGCGTCGATCAGCAGGGCGATCACGCGGCCGAGCTCGGGGGCCGAGTACTTCGCGGCCTGCGCGGTCAGGCGCTCGGCCTCCTGGTCGGTGACGTCGAGGAGCTCGGGCTGGCCGGGCGCGGTCTTCACGATCAGCAGGTTGCGGAAGTACCCGAGCACCTCGTTCGTCACGTGACGCAGGTCCTGTCCCTCCTGGACCAGCCGGCTCACGAGCTCGAACACGCTCTTCGCATCGCCGACGGCGACCGCGTCGGCGAGCGCGTGCTGCACGTCCTGCCGCCCGCCCCCGATCAGCGACGCGACGACGTCCTCGTCGATCGTTCCCGCGCTCAACACGGATGCCTGATCGAGCAGCGACTGCGCGTCTCGGAAGGAGCCCTCGGACTGGCGAGCCATCGCATGCGCGGCGGGATCGGTGAGGGTGATGCCCTCCTCCTTCGCGATCTGCAGGAGGTTCCCCGCGATCACATCCATCTCGCCGCGATGGAAATCGAACCGCTGGGTCCTGCCGACGATCGTCGCGGGCATCTTGTGCGGCTCGGTCGTGGCCAGGACGAACCGGACGCCGGTGGGCGGTTCCTCGAACACCTTCAGCAGCGCGTCGAAGGCCTCGCGGGACAGGCGCTGCGCCTCGTCGATGATGTAGACCTTCTCGCGCCCCTGGACGGGAGCGGTGGGCGCCTTCTCCCGGAGGTCCCGCGCGTCGTCGACGCCGCCGTGCGACGCGGCGTCGATCTCGACGACGTCCAGATGCTGGTTCTCGCGGATCGTGGCGCACTGGTCGCACGTGCCGCAGGGTTCGGCCGTCGGCCCCTGCTCGCAGTTGACCATCTTGGCGAGGATCCGCGCCGTCGAGGTCTTCCCCGTTCCGCGCGGGCCACAGAAGAGGAAGGCGTGCGCCAGCCGGCCCTCGCGGACCGCGCCCGAGAGCGCTCGGATCACGTGGTCCTGCCCGAGCACCTCGTCGGGGCGCTGCGGGCGGTACCTGCGGTACAGCGACTGGTACGGCTTCTCGTCGGCCACGCTCACCCCCGGGCGCCGCGCGCCCGAACTCGTCCCCGCGGGGGGAAGGGCGCGCGAGGTGACGGCAAGTGTAGTGGTGGCCGTGCACCCGCCGTCGACCGCGTCGGACTCGGGCGCATCACCGGCCGGTAGCTCCGGCCAGGCATCCCCGCGGCACCCGCCAGCGCCCGCTTACGGCTGCTTCCTTCCGGATCTGACCGGGTTCGCAGGTTGGCGTCGCGCGGGACCCGACCATCGACGCCCCGTACCGGGAGCGACCACGGACCCGCCGGGCCTCGGACGGGGATTCAGCCCCGCTGAAGCGGATCGCGGGTTACAGGGCACCGCTGGCTCCCCGCCTAGCACGGCCACCAGCGCGGAGTATACGACCGGCTTCGGACCCGCCTCAGGCCCCGATGTCCTCGACGTCGACGACCTCGTCGTCCGAGGGAGTCTCGACCTCCACAGGCTCGCCGAAGGCCGAGAGATCGCTCGTCACGCTGATCTGCCCGCCGCCGACCTCGTCCCCGAGCTCGTAGACGAAGGCGAGGCGCCGGACGAAGCCATCGCCGTCGATCCACACCTCGGCATCCAGCACATGGGCGATCCCGCCGTCCGTGAACTCGTCGAGGTTGAGCTCGAGCGACTCGCGCGCCGCCTCGGGCACGCGTGCGAGCGCCTCGTCCAGGTCGAGCGAGACGCCGTAGCCGGTCGCCTCGACGCCGCCGATCGTCTCGGTCCCGAGCGACTCGATCTCGCCGTCGGCGCCGAACAGGTAGTAGAGGAGCAGGGACGCGTCGTTCTGGCCGGACACGAGGTCCTGCAGCTCCTGGGCGGTCGCATCGGTGGACGTCAGATCGACGCGCAGCCACGCGTCCGTGTCCCCGGCGAAACCCGTGAGGGCGGCGCCGCGCAGGTAGGCGAACCGCTCGTCGACGATCACGTCGATCGTCCCGATCGGGAGCGCGCCGAAGTCGAAGGTCCCGTGCATGAGCTTCGGATCCTCGTAGCTCGCCGCGCCCGAGCCCGAGATCTCACCGTCGGGGATCTGCTCGGACCCCTCGACCGCCACGCGCATGTCGAACGCGGCGGAACCCGATGCCAGCGTGTCCTCGGCCGCATCGAGGATCGTCGCGACCGACTCCGGGTCGTTGCACGCCGCGAACGGCAGCGCGAGCGCAGGCACCACGACCGCGAGCAGGGCCCAGCGTTTCACGGTCCGAGTGTCTCACGCGCTCGGTGCTTCGATAGCCTCTGCGGCCATGGTGCCCGTCGGAGCGTTGCTCGTGGACTTCGACGGGACCGCATGCATCCAGGACGTCTCCGAGCTGCTGCTGGACCGGTTCGGCGAGCCCGGATGGGAGGCCTACGACGAGGCCGTCGACCGGAACGAGATGGGGCTGCGCGAGGCTGCAGGTCGCCAGGCCGAGATGCTCCACGGGAGCCGGGACGAGATGCTCGCGTTCGCCCTCGACCGAGCGAGCCTGGCGCCCACCTTCCCGTCGTTCGTGGACTGGGCGCGGGAGCAGGACCTGCAGCTCACGCTCGCCTCCGACGGGTTCGCGTTCTACATCCGCCCGATCCTTCGGACCGCTGGGCTCGAGCACCTCGACGTCGTCACGAACGAGCTCGAGCTCGACGGCGGGACGCCGAGGCTCCATCACCCGAACGGACATCCCGAGTGCGTGGGGTGCGGGACGTGCAAGATGCTCGCGGCCGTTCGGCTCCGCGAACGGCACGGCTCGGTCGCGTTCGTCGGCGAGGGGCAGTCGGACCGGTACGGCGCGCTCTATTCGGACGTCGTGTTCGCGAAGGACGCCCTGGTCCCGATCTGCGAGCGGGACGGGGTGTCGTACCTGCCGTGGGAGACGTTCGACGACGTCCGCGGCGCGCTCGAGGCTGCCGCCACCCTCCCGGGCCCAACCGCCGCCGAGCGGTGTCCGGGATGGAGGTCGCCCTGACGATCGAGCTCCCGGCGGGCTTCACGTGGCGCCCGGCGACGGCGGCGGACGTGGAGGCTGCGACCGCGGTGATGGAGGCGTCCGAAACGCACCACACGGGCGTCGCCAACATCGACGCCGAGGACGTGCGGGCCGACTACGCGCGCGCGAGCGTCGACCTGGAGCGGGACTCGATCCTCGTGTTCGAGGGGCCGAGTCTCGTCGCGGAGGGACTCGTCTTCAACGCGCGATACGCCAACTGCACGGTGCATCCGGGGTTCGAGGGCCGTGGTCTCGGCACCGCGCTCCTGCATTGGACGCAGCAGGTCGCGCGAGCGCAGGGCGGATCGATGGTCGGCGGCACCGTCCCCGACGAGAACGCTCCCGCGCGAGCGCTCTTCCTCGCGAACGGATACGAGCCGATCTGGGACTCGTGGATCCTCGAGATCGCGCACGGCGAGGAGCCGGTCGAGCCACGGCTCCCACCGGGATACCTGATCCGCCCGTTCGCGGACGGCGAGGGCGAGGCCGTGCATCGCGTGATCGAGGACGCGTTCTCCGAGTGGGAGAGCCGGCCGCCGACGCCGTTCGAGGACTGGAGGTCGTGGGCGCTCGAACGCCCGGGGTTCGAGCCGTGGATGCTCCCCGTCGTCGTCGGCGACGGACAGATCGTCGGCGCCGCGTACCTCATCCGGTATCCGGAGGACATCGGCTGGGTGCAGCAGATCGCCGTCCGCTCGGATCACCGCGGGCGGGGCCTCGGACGGGCGCTGCTCCAGCACGCGTTCCGCGCGTTCTTCGATCGAGGGAAGCCCACCACGGGACTGTCCACGGACTCGCGGACCGGCGCCCTCACCCTCTACGAACACGTCGGTATGTCGGTCACCCATTCCTTCACGCACTACGCGAAGGAACTCGGCGGGTAGCGGCGGAGGCCGCGGGATTCGAACCCGCGAGAGGGTTGCCCCCCTACACGCTCTCCAGGCGTGCCCCTTCGTCCGCTCGGGCAGGCCTCCGTGTTCGAGTCTAGCGAGGTAGGTTCAGCGCTCCGCAGCCACGGAAAGGAGCGGAGATGGCCTCCACGACGGCACCTCCCGGGCTCGAGACCGCGCTTGCGTTCCCGCTGATCGAGGCCCTGCACGGACGCCGGGCACGGCGCTTCTCGCTCGGCGCCGAGATCCCCGACGGCCCGCTCGCCTACCGCTCCCCGCACGAGCCGATGCCGCTGTCCGACCTGGAGCGGATGTTGGTGCTCACCTCGGCCGCCGGCAACACCGGCTGGCACTACGCGATCACCCGCAACGCGACCTACGCCCCGAACCTCCCGAACTACTCGGGCGCGGCAGGTGCCAGAACCTTCCCGTCGGCCGCGGGGTTCCACGTGAGCGAGGTGTTCTTCACCGACGACGACGGCGTCTACCTGTTCGAGACGCGGGATGCCCCCAAGCTCGTCGAGCGCGAGCCCGGGGCGCCGGTCGACATCGACGCGGTGATCGAGGCCCACCGCTCAAGGATCCGCAAGCTCGCCGACGGCCGGTTGCGCATCCCCGCGGAGGAGCCGTACATGGAGGGGCACAACACCTGGTGCGTGAACCCGCCCGGCAGCCTGCTCCTCATACCGGTCGCCGACATCGCGCAGACGCTGATCGCGATCCTGTGCTTCCTCACGCAGAACGGCGCCTCGATGACCGACGACGTCCACGGCGAGCCCGTGCCCGGGATGCAGCAGTTCCGCGGCCTCGTGAACGTCGATGAGCCCTACCCGCTCTCGTTCCTCGAGCAGTACGCGCTCACGGAGTCGACCGCCGAGCTCACAACGTCGTGTTATGCGGGGATGCTGATGCTGCAGGCGACGGGGCTCGGCGGCTGGATGTTCGACGGGATCGACCGCCACACGGTGCTCGGCGCGAGCGGCGACCCGACGGTCCCCGGTCTCGGCTTCCACGTCCAGACCGACGATCGCTGGGCGCTGCCGAACCCGACCGGTCTGGACGGCGTGTACGCCGGGTACTGCCCGCCGCACGTCCCCGACATGGCCGCGGCGGTCGAGGCGTTCGCTGAGCGGAAGTTCGGGCCCGGCGGACCGTTCCATGCCGACACGCCCGGTCCGTGGAGGGAGAGCGGCAAGGTGCGCGCGGCGGCGCAGGTGCACTCCGAGGAGTTCAAGGCGTGCGTCGCGACGCAGGCCCAGTACATCTTCGATCGCTTCGGCAAGTTCCCGGGGACGGTCCCTACGATGTTCTGCCTCACGTACCTGCAGGCGCACCATCTGGACCTCGGGTTCTACGACCACCACTTCGGTCCGGGCGCGTACCTGCCGACCCAGGCCGAGCACATGGCTCGGTGGCACGCCGGTTGAAGGACCGGCGCGGAAACGGCCGCCCCGTCGGGACGGCCGAGGTGTGGCGGAGGCGACAGGATTCGAACCTGTGAGAGGCGGGTTAGGCCCCTAACCGCTTTCGAGGCGGTCCCGTTCGTCCGCTCCGGCACGCCTCCGGGGCGAGTCTAACAAGCGCCCCGAACGCGTCCTATGGGAGGATTCCGCCTGTGCCGAGAGCGGAGGACCGAGCGATGAAGCCAGACCGTCTGAAGAAGATCCCGCTGTTCCAGGGGCTGTCCGAGCACGAGTTGGACCGCCTCGCGATGTGGACGGACGAGATCGACGTGCCGTCCGGCAAGAACCTGATCACCCAGGGCACGTTCGCGCACGAGTTCATGGTGATCGAGGACGGCACCGCCGCGGTAACCCACGACGGGACGCAGCTCGCCGAGATGGGGCCGGGTGACTTCTTCGGTGAGATGGCCCTGCTCTCGCACCACCCGAGGATGGCCTCGATCGTGGCCACGTCCGACCTGACCCTGGTCGTCATGCACGAGCGGAACTTCCGGGCGATGGAGGAGGAACTGCCCGTGGTCGCGGGTCGGATCGCCGAGACGATCGCCGAGCGGGAACGGCTCGCGAAGGAGCGCGGGATCCAGACCTGAGGCCCGTGTTCTCCTAGCGGCGTTCGGCGAAGAACGCCCGAAGCATCTCGCCGCACTCCTGCTCCAGCACCCCGGCGGCGACGTCGACCGAGTGGTTGAGCCGCGGGTCTCGAACGAGATCGCCCAGCGAGCCGGCGAACCCCGCCTTCGGGTCCGCGGCCCCGAACACGAGCCGATCGATCCTCGACAGGACGAGCGCGCCCGCGCACATCGCGCAGGGTTCGAGCGTCACGTACATCGTGCAGCCCTCGAGGTGCCAGGTCCCGACGGCAGCCGCCGCTCTTCGAAGCGCGACGATCTCCGCGTGGGCCGTCGGATCGCGGTGTTGCTCGCGTGCGTTGCCGGCCCGGGACAGGACCACGTCGCCCCGCACGACGACCGCGCCGACGGGAACGTCGCCCGCGTCGCTCGCGACGCGCGCCTCGGAGAGCGCCAGCGACATCATCGCCTCATCGAGGCGGTGCTCCGCCATCGTCAGTACCGGTCCATCTCACGCAGTCGCTCATCGCTGATCCCAAAGAAGTGCGCGACCTCGTGCTCCACGGTGTGTGCGATCACCCGCTTGAGCTCGGCATCGTCCCGGGACACGCGCTCGATCGTCCGTCGGTACAAGGTGATCGTGTCCGGGAGGGTCGCGCCGGAGTGGAACGCGCCGCGTCGCGTGAGCGGCACGCCGTGGTAGCGGCCGAGCAGGTTCGGGTCGTCGCGGGGCGGACGGTCCTCGACGATCACCTCGACGTTCTCGAGCCGATCGAGGACCCACTGGGGCAGCGAGTCGAGCGCGTCGGCGACGAGCTCCTCGAAACGCGCCCGTTCGCCCATCGTCACCCCGCCTTCCGTTTGGCGAGCGCCGAAAGTGCCTCCATCACCAGCCGATGGGCGAGGATGGCGGTGACCTCGCTCTGGTCGTACGGGGGCGAGACCTCGACGACGTCCATCCCGGCGATCACCACGCCGCCGACGATCTGCCTCACGGCCCGCACCAACTCCCTCGCGAGCATCCCGCCGGGCTCCGGGGTCCCGGTCCCGGGCGCCATCCCCGGTTCGACGACATCGATGTCGACCGAGAGGTAGATCACCTCGGGACCGTCGAGCGCCTCGGCGAGCGCGTCGGCGATCACCGCTTCGGCGCCGCGCTCCTCGATCTCGACCATCGTGTGCCAGCGCATCCCGCGCTCGCGCATCCAGTCGAAGGTCGCCTTCTCCGGCCAGTAGCCGCGGAGCCCGACCTGCACGAAGTTCCTGCCGTCAACCCATCCCTCCTCGAGCAACCGGCGCATCGGTGTGCCGTGTGAGATCAACGAGCCGTAGACGGTGTCCGCGGTATCCGCGTGGGCGTCGAAGTGCACGACGCCGAGCGCGCGAGGGTGGACGTGCCGAGCGACGGCGGCCGCCGACGGGTACGTGATCGAGTGGTCGCCACCGAGCACGATCGGGATCGCACCGGTCCTCGCGACGCGGAACACCTTCTCGTGGATCACGCGCAGCGCCCTGCCGTGCCGGGACGGGACGACGGGGGCGTCTCCAGCGTCGACGACGTTCAGGACCGCGTACGGCTCCACGCCGAGCTGGATCGACCAGGCGTCTTCGCCCCAGGTGGTCGGCGCGCCCCGGATCGCGCGGGGCCCGAACCTCGCGCCGGGCCTGCCGGACGTCCCGTCGTCCGTGGGGGCTCCGACGATCGCCACCTCCGCTCCGCTCGCGGCGAGGCTCTCGTCGTCGACGCACAGCCTGAGGCCGTCGAACGTCCCGCGAACGCCGACGTAGTACTCGAGGTCGTCCTTCCCGTACTCGCCGAACTCGTCCTCGCTGCGCAGCTCGCTCCGCTCGAGCCGGAAGTCGGGCGCATCACCGTTCTCGACCATCTCGACCGGGACGCTACCCGATAGCTCGGGGCGGCACGTCATGGGGCCTGCAACGCTTCGCGCTCGGGTAGCCTGCGCGCATGGCCTCGGGCCTGCTGACCGACCTCTACGAGCTCAACATGGCCGCGAGCTACCTGAAGCGGGGCATGGGCGGCGAGGCCGCGTTCAGCCTGTTCGTTCGCGAGCTCCCACCGACCCGGGGGTTCCTCGTCGCCGCCGGGCTCGAGCCCTGCCTGGAGTTCCTCGAGTCGTTCGGCTTCCTCGAGGAGGACCTCGACTACCTGCGCCGCGAGCTCGCGTTCGACGACGAGGTGCTGGACGCCCTCGGCGCGCTGCGGTTCCGCGGGGACGTGTGGGCGGTGCCCGAGGGGCGAGTCGTGTACGCGGGCGAGCCGCTGCTCGAGATCACCGCGCCGATCGCCGTCGCCCAGCTGGTCGAGCCCTATCTGCTGAACCAGATCACGTTCCAGACGACGATCGCGTCGAAGGCCGCCCGGTGCGTGCTCGCCGCGGACGGCCGCGACGTGGTCGACTTCTCGCTCCGGCGGACCCAGGGGCTCGACGCCGCGCTCGCGGTCGCCCGGTGCACCGCGATGGTGGGGTTCGCCGCGACGAGCAACGTCGAGGCGGCCCGCCGCTACGGCCTGCGGCCGACCGGCACGATGGCGCACTCGTACGTGGAGTCGTTCCCGAGCGAGGCTGACGCGTTCCGGACGTTCGCGCGCGACTTCCCCGAACGCACCACGTTCCTCGTCGACACCTACGACACGCTGAACGGGGTGCTCACGGCGATCCGGGTGATCCGCGAGCTCGAGCTCGGTGGCGCGGTCGGCATCCGGCTCGACAGCGGCGATCTGCTCGACCTGTCCCGGCGGTCCCGCGAGCTGCTGGACCAGGCGGGCCTTCCCGGCGTCCGGATCTTCGCGAGCGGCGGGTTGGACGAGTACCAGATCGAGCGGCTCGTGCGGGCCGGCGCGCCGATCGACGCGTTCGGCGTCGGGACCCGGGTCGGCGTGTCCGCGGACGCGCCCTCGCTCGACTCCGCGTACAAGCTCGTCGAGTACGACGGTCGCCCGATGGTCAAGCTCTCCGAGGACAAGGCGACCGAGCCCGGACGCAAGCAGGTATTCCGCTCGACGAACGGCGACCGGATCGGGCTCCGCGACGAGCCCGTTCCCGATGGACCACGAGCCGTTGCTGGTCCCGGTCATGCAGGACGGAGAGCGGACCGGCCCACATCGCACGCTCGACACCGCGAGGGCGCTCTTCCGCGTCGGACCTCGAACGCCTGCCGATCGAGGCCCGGCGCATCGCCGATCCCGCCGCGCTCGAACCGGCAACGACCGAGGAGCTCGAACGGCTGACGCGCGAGGCACGGGAACAGGGACTCGAACGCGCCGGCCTCTCCTGAACGCTACGTCGCCGCCAGCAGCCCGCGTTTGCTTCGGATCCGGCGGTCGAGCGCGCCGAACAACGCCTCGACGAACATGCCGACGATGATGATCATCAGCATCACCGCGAAGATGTTCGAGACCAGGAACAGCTGACGATTCGCGTCGAGCAGATGCCCGAGGCCCTTGCCACCGGTCGAGATGAGCTCGCCGGCCATCAGTGCTCGCCAGGACAGCGCCCACGCGGCCTGGAGGCCGGCGACGTAGCCGGGGATCGCAGCCGGGAGCACGACGCGCCGCTGCAGGATCCAGCTGCGAGCACCGAGCGTCCGGCCTGCCCGGATCAGCAACGGGGGGACGAGCCGGATGCTCGAGGCCGCCCCGATCGCCACCGCCGGGATCGCCGCGATGATCACGATGAACAGGATCGCCCGCTCGCTCAGGCCGAACCATACGATCGCGAGCGGCAACCACGAGATCGACGGCAGGGCCTGGAGCCCGGCCATGAGGCTCCCGATGCTCCGCTGCACGAACTCCGAGGCGGCCATCGCGAGCCCGATCACGGTCCCCACCACGATCCCGATCGACAAGCCGACGACGAGACGGGCCAGGCTGGCCTGCGTCGCCTGCAGGATCGACTCGCGCGGCGGATCGGGCTGCGCGAAGTTGTCGGCGAAGTCCCGCAGCACCTCGCCCGGGAACGGAAGCTCGCTCTGGCTGAACACGCCGGAGGCCGCCGTCGCCCACCACACGAGCAGCAGCAGGCCCACCGCGAGGAGCCGGGGGGCGAGCTGCTTGCCGAGGCTACGCCATCTCCCGTTCGCGCTCGACAACCTTCTCCACCTCCTTGATGAGGTGGTCGTGGATGTCCACGACGACCTTCGAGAGCAGGACGTCCTCGAACTCCCGCGGACGCGGCGCCGTGATCCGGTGTTCGGCCATCAGCGTCCCCGGTGGCGCGGACATGAGCACGACGCGGTCGGCGAGGAACACGGCCTCGCGCACGTTGTGCGTGACGAACACGAACGTGTTCCGGGTCTCGCTCCACACCTCCTGAAGCTCGGCCTGCAGGATCTCGCGCGTCTGCGCGTCCAGCGCGGCGAACGGCTCGTCGGCGAGCAGCACCTCCGGCTGGCACGCGAGCGAGCGGGCCAGCGCGGCACGTGAACGCATCCCGCCCGAGAGCTCGTGCGGCTGGGCGTCCGCGAACCGCCCGAGGTGCACACGTCGCAACCAGTGCATCGCCCGCTCCTCGCGATCGCGCTTCGGCACGTCGACGAGGCCGAGCGCGAACTCGACGTTCGCCCGGACGGAGAGCCACGGGAACAGCGCGGGCTCCTGGAACAGGACCGCCCGTTCGGGACCCGGCGCCGTGATCGGCCGGCCGTCCATCGAGATCTCACCCGTGTCCGGGCGGTCGAGGCCGGCGAACAGGTTGAGCAGCGTCGTCTTCCCACAGCCGCTCGGGCCGATCAGGCACACGAACTCGCCCTCGGCGATCTCGAGGTTGACCTCGCCGAGCGCCGTCACCGTTCCGCCGCGGGCATTGCGGAACGATTTCGACACCCCGAGCGCCGACAGCTTCGGCGCTCGCGCGCCCGGGTCGGGCACGGCCGCGAGCGGGCGCTCGGCTCTCACAGCACCACCTCGATCACCGGCACCTGCATCTCGCCGAGCACCTCGTTCAACAGGTCCAGCTGGAACAGGGCGCTGACGTCGGTCGGCTCGACCTCCAGGTACCCGAGGGCGTACGCGTCCGCCGCTCCCTGCGCGAGCGAGGATGCGATCGGATCCCAGGTGAACGTGAGCTTCTCCCACGCCGTGTCGATCACCGCCTGGTCGAGCGATGGCGCCCCGGCCTTCACGAGACCGGCCTGAGCGGAGGCCTTCGCGGTGTCGGGATCCTCCTCGATCCGTTCGATCGCTCGGACGTTCGCGTCGACCAACCCCCGCACGAGGTCGGGCTGCGACTCCATGAACGTCGTGTTCACGAGGAGCACGGTGGTCACGAAGTCGCCGTCCGGCCACAGGTCCGCCTCGTCGACGAACGGCTCGGCCACGCCCTCCGCGACCAGCAGGCTCGGCCACGGTTCGGGCTCCCAGGCGCCGTCGAGATGTCCCGCCTCGAACAGACCGAGGAGCTCGGGATTGTCCACCTCGAGCACGTCGACCTGGCCGCCGACGTCGTTGGCCTCGAGCCCCTGCTCGCGCAACCAGGTCCGAAGGGCGACGTCCTGCGTGTTGCCGATGCCCGGGACCCCGATCTTCTTGCCGGCGAGGTCATCCGGCGAGGAGATCCCCGCGCCCGTGCGGACCACGAACGACGCGCCTCCGGCCGCGACGCCGGACACGACCGCCACGGTGCTCTCGGGTGCGAGGTACAGGGCGGTCGCCGGCCCCGGCCCGATGTAGGTGGCGTCGATCGAGCCGGAGGAGATCGCCGCGCCGGCATCCGAACCGGAGTTGAAGTACGTGACGTCGATCTCCACACCCGGCAGCGTCTCCTCGAAGATGCCTTCCTCGAGCGCGACGTACCCAGGCGCGTGCGTGAGGTTGGGGAAGATCCCCAGACGGAGCACGTCCTCACTGCCCTGCGCCCGGCGTCTCCGAGCTCGAGCATGCCGCCGCGATCAGCGAGATCGCCGCGAGCCCCATCACGAACTTCCTCAACGGAACCACCTCCGAGAACGCGAAAAGGCCGCGACACAGGTGTCGCGGCCTCCAGTCGTCTGGTCAGCCTTGCGTGCCGTGCAGGGTACGTCGACGATCGTGACGCGTCAAGGAAGCGCGTCAGCGTAAGCGGAACTTCTCCGCCATCTCGATCTGAACGACCTTGCCGTCCTGTACCACCAACAGGATCGTTCCGTACTCGATGCGCCGCAGCACCTCCACGACCCGGAACACCACCTCACGCTCGTCGCTGGAGAGCCCCGCGAGCTCCGATCCCTCGCTCGGGACGCGCTTCGTCGGTGGCCACGCGGCGACCCTATACAGCCCGTGTCGTGACTACCAGGAGAACGCCTCGGGCGCCGCCCCACCCGGACCGGGCCAGATCGCGTCGAGCCGCTTCATCGTCGCGCGGTCGAGCGTCAGCTCGATGGCCCGCATGTTGGCGTCGAGCTGTTCGAGCGTGCGAGGGCCGATGATCGGCGCCGTCACCACCGGGTTCGCGAGCAACCATGCGAGCGCGACCGCCGCGGGCGGCTCACCGAGCTCGGCGCAGAACTTCTCGTACGCCTCGACCTGCGGCCGCCGCCGATCGAGCTCTTCCTGCACCATGCTCTGGGAGCGCCGTCCTCCCTCGAGCCCGTCCAGGACGCCGGCGAGCAGCCCGCCGCCACAGCGGGCTCCACGGGATCACGCCCATCCCGTAGTCCTCGCACGCCGGCAGCACCTCGAGCTCGACCGTGCGCGCCGCGAGGTTGTAGATGCACTGCTCGGACACGAGGCCGAGGAAGTGACGCGCCTTCGCGGTCGTCGTTCGCCTTCGCGATGTGCCACCCGGCGAAGTTGCTCGAGCCGACGTAGAGCACCTTGCCCTGCTGCACGAGCGTCTCGAACGCCTGCCACACCTCGTCCCAGGGCGCGTCGCGATCGACGTGATGCATCTGGTACAGGTCGATGTGGTCCGTCTGCAGCCGCCGCAGGCTCTCCTCGCACGCGCGGCGGATGTGGAGCGCGGACAGGCGCGACTCGTTCGGCCATCTCCCCATCTCGCCGTAGACCTTCGTCGCCAGCACCACCTTGTCGCGGCGCCCGTCCCCCTTGGCGAACCAGTCGCCCGACGATCGTCTCCGTCGTCCCGACGCCCTTGTTGCGGCCGTACACGTTCGCGGTGTCGAAGAAGTTGATCCCGAGCTCGAGCGCGTGATCCATGATCGCGTGGCTGTCGGACTGCGTGGTCTCGGGACCGAAGTTCATCGTGCCGAGACAGAACGGGCTCACTCGAAGCCCGAGCCGCCCCAGATGGCGGTACCGCATGGATCGAGTCTAGCCCGGCACGGACGTCCGCTCGACCTGCGCCCCGACGTCACCCGATGGGGTGAGTCTGCCCTTCACCGCCCGGATCCTGGCTCCTAGTCGAGCCGGCCACGCCGGCTCCATGCACGGGCGTTCGACGAAGGCGAAGAAGATCGCACTGACGAGCAGCGCGAACGTTCCGAGAACCGCGAACTGCACGAGGACGTTGACCGTGCCGTAGGCCTGACCGCCCAACGATCTCGTGTGCGGAGCGAGCACGGCCATCAACGGGGTATGCAGGAGGTAGACCGAGTAGCACATCCCGCCGATCAGGGCGATCCATCGCCTCGTCAGGATCGTCCTGAGTATCGGCCCTCTGAACGTCGCGCAGATGGCGAAGGCGAACAGGATCGGCAGGATCACGAGCTGGTACATCCACAGGGCACGATCGCCGAGCACGAGCGGTGGTCCGATGAACACGATCATCCACGCGATCGCCCCGATCGCGTCCCAGCTGCGGCGTGCGACCGGCTGCTCACCCCAATCGAGCAGGAAGATGTCTGCGAGCAGGAACCCGACGAAGAAGAACTGCAGGTAACTGAGGAGGGTCGGAGGAAGGACCTCCACGCGTTCGAGCATCCACCATTGGGCGAACGCGGCGAGGCCGGCCGCGCCGATGATCACCGCGCGGCGGACCCGAACGTCGCGGATCGCGAACACCAACGCGAGCGCCGGAGCCAGGAGATAGAACTGGATCTCCACCTCGAGCGACCACGTGGGCGGCAGGACCGGGTTGTGCTCCCCACCGAAGAGCAGGCCATGTGAGTAGACGAGCCCGGATCCGAACCGGTGAACGAGGGTGTCCTGGTAGTCGGTCCACAACGACCACAGGTTCGTCGTCGCCCCGAGCACGAGGAACAACGTGAGGGCGACGATGTAGGGGGGCTCGAGCCGGGTCAGCCGCCGGAGGTAGAACGCCTTGAGTCGAACCTTCCGAGCGCCCGCGAGCCGCTCCGCAGCGAACGGCAAGCCCAGTATGAAACCGCTGATCACGAAGAAGAGATGGACGCCGAACCTGCCCTGGGCGATCGCGACATCCACCAGGTTGTGAGGCGCAGGCGCGGGTCCCACCGAGGCGCCGAAGGCCTCGTTCAGGCGGAGTTGCGCGTGGAACAGGACGACCATCGCGATCGCCACGAAACGCAGTCCATCGACCTCCGCGATGTACCGACCTGATGTCGTCCGCCTGGAGAGCCTGCGCGCGAGCCGGTCACCTCGGGTCTCCACGGGCTGGTTATCGGGCCTTCGATCATCGTGCCTGAGCCTGACCGAGATGACGGGATGCTATGAGAGCATCGACGGATGCGGTCGACGGTGCGCGCCGCGATCGTCGTCTTGGTCGTGATCGGCACGGCCGCGTGCGCCGGTTCCGAGACGCCGGAAGCGACCGGGACGCCCATCGCGACCGGCCCGGGCGCCGGAACCGGAAGCACCGGCGGTACGGGCGCGACCGGAGTGAGCGGCAGCCCGCAACCGCTGCCCACGCCGATCACCGGGAACGTCCTGCACGGGGAGCGCTACTTCGGCGTCTACGTGACCGCGGCGCCGTTCGACAGCCCCGAGCTCGAGGCGGCGGTCGAGCAGCTTGCCGGCCACGGTGTCGAGGCCTTCCCCGGCAGCATCGGCTGCGATCAGGGCGCCGCGGGGCAGCTGGGCGTGTCGGCCGACCTTGCCGTCGTCGCGATCTACTTCGAGCGGCGCCCCGACGCGCAGGCCTGGGTGGACGCGCTCGACCCACCGCCGCTCGGGATGGCGATGGTGCGGACGTACTGCGCCGACTGAGGGCCTCCCGGCGCGCGATCGCGCGTGCTCACGTGAAGCGGATCTTCGTGACGAAGGCATCGCGGTCTCCTGCGTACACCTGGCCCTCGAAGACGCCGTGGGTCTCGCCACCCACGTACGCGGCCGACGACGCGACGGCGAGCGCCTGCGCCGCGTCGAAGTCGATGGTTCCGAACTGCACCGTCCAGACCAGCGCGCCCTTCGCGTTGTACTTCAGCAGGAAGGCGTCCGACTCGCCGAGGTGCGTCGCGTCCGGCAGTGCTCCGTTCGTCGAGCCGGCGACCACGACGCCGGTCGAGGTGATCCCGACACCCGTGACGGGGTCGTCGCCCGTCGAGCCGAACTGACGGGTCCAGATCTCCTCCCCGTCCCGGTCGATCCGGCGTACGAACCCGTCGATCGAGCCCTGGTTGGAGGCATCGGGGAAGGCGCCGGCGGTCGACCCCGCCGCGACGATGCCGTTGCGTCGGGTCGCGATGGAGCGCAGGTCGTCGGATGCCGACGTGCCGAACTGGGTGGTCCAGATCGGGACCCCTCCGCGCGAGTAGTGCCCCACGAAGGCGTCGATGTCGCCGGCCGAGATCGCGCCGAGGACCCCGTCGGTCGTGCCTCCGACGACGACGCCACGGGCGTCGGTCGCAGCCGACACGATGCGGTCCGTCCCGGCCGTTCCGAGCTGCCGCGTCCAGACCTCGGTGCCGGACCGATCGAACCTGCGGATGAACCCGTCGAGTCCGCCGAAGCCGATCCGTCCCAGCCGGCCATCGGTCGTCCCGGCCACGTAGACGCCCGAGTCGTCGACGGCGACCGCGAGCGCCTCGTCGGCGGCGGCGGATCCGAACTGCACGGTCCACAGCTCGTTGCCCTCGAGGTCGTAGGCGCGGACGAACGCATCCAGGCCGCCCGCGCTCCGCTGGCCGTGGAGCGTCCGGTCGGTGGAACCTGCGACGAACACGCCCGTGCGATCCGTGGCGACGGCCAGCGCTCGATCGATCCCGATCGTCCCGAACTGATCGGTCCACAGCTCCTCGCCCTGCGGGTCGACGAGGCGAACGTACCCATCGGTCCGCTGATGGAAGTCCTCCCCGGGAGCTCGAAGCTGGTCGTTCCCGCGATCGCGATGCCGTCGGGGCTCTCGTCCAGCGCGAGCACCCGGTCGTATCGCTTCGTCCCGAACTGGGTCGTCCAGTCCGGCGCCGGGGCCGGTTCCACGCCGCCGCACCGCACGTGCGCGTTCAGGCATTCGGCGACCAGCTGGTCGAGCCGGGGTTGCTGCCACGTGTTCCAGAAATCGGCGTGCATCGTGTGGAACGCGCCGCTCGACAACGTGAGGGCCACGTCCCCCGTCGGGGTGAGCGGATCCATGATCCCGAGGTGGATCCGCTGGCTGAGCCTGGGGAGCACACGCGGGAACCCCGCGGGGCATGACCCGCCGACCGGGTAGACGACGTCGGCCGGCTCCAGGCCGGTCCCGTTCCAGCAGTTCGGCATCTCGACGTTGGCCACCACACCGTCGACGAAGGGATGCCCGGGCGCCCACACGGTGCAGTCGTAGGGGATCGGCTCGCGTGGGGTCTTGATCGCCCGGCTCTCGCCACAGCTCCATGTGACGTGGGGGTTGTCCGACGGTGCGAGCGCATCGGGGTTCCCACCGATCATCTTCAGACCGGGCGGCAACGTCTCGACCAGGTCGTCGGTGATTCCGAAGTAGTAGATCCGCATGGCTTTCGGCGTGAGCAACGTCCCGTTCCGGGATGCCGCGGGCGACCAGTACCCGGCGGTGTCGCTCGGAACCCGGCACGTGGTGCCTCCGGCGAGCATCGACTCGACCGTCGAGCTCGCGTTCACGGTCGTGTTCCCGAAGAAGTCGTGCAGGTGCGCCTCGCCCGGATGACCGGGATGCACGATCGGGTCGTCCGGCAGGGAGTGGGAGAAGCGGCAGCGGATCACGAACTGGCCGCGCGGGGCGCTCGGCTCGGCGGCGTCGGCGGGCACCGGGCCGGGAAGGCCCGTCAGGGTCGCGGCGATCGCAACCCCCAGGAGCGTCGCTCGGACGAGCCCGCGGGATGGGCCCTGGAGCCGTCTCGTTGCTCGTGGTTCCTGTCGGGGTCCGGACATCGAACGCAACCTCGCGGGTCTGTGATCTGGCGGGCACGGGAGAGCGCGCCCGGAGGGAATCGAACCCCCAACCTTGTGGTCCGTAGCCACACGCTCTATCCGTTGAGCTACGGGCGCTCCGTACAGGATACCGGCGGGGTCCAGGCCGGCCGCACGAGGCTGAACGTCCCGACTACCGTGCGCGCATGCGATTGTTCCGAGGCTGGTGCTCGACCTCGGCGAGCCCGAGCGCCTCCATCACGGGCGGCACGTAGTTCGCGAACCTGCCTCGCAGCCCCTTCTTCAGCCCGTACCAGCCGCCGACCGGATTGTCGGGGGAACGGGCCCACGCCTCGACGGTGCCCTCGGCGGCCGGCTTCTGCTCGTCGGCGTTGCCGAGCGGCATCCAGTCACCGTGCTCCTTCAGCATCGCGTGCAGGTCCTCGAGCGCCCGCAGCTGGTACCGCACCTCCGTCGAGCCGACCATCGCGACCAGCGCCGGTGGATCAGCGGCCTCGTCCCGGTACGCGGTGTACTCGGAGCCGCCGGGCGGGGTGGTCAACACCCACGGTTCGTTCTTCGTGCCCTTGCCCTTGACCTTCGGCATCGCGACCTCCCGCGGCTCGCCCTTCGGCTAGCTCGTCTCCACGATGGCGGAGACGACAGGATTCGAACCTGTGAGGGAGTGTTACCCCCCTAACCGCTTAGCAGGCGGCTGCTTTCGGCCACTCAGCCACGTCTCCGAGACCGATTCTACGAACCGGTAGGCTCGCCTGCGTGCCGGACGTGGTGGTCATCGGCGGCGGGATCATCGGCGCCGCCTGCGCCTTCGAGCTCGCGAGGCGCGGGGCATCGGTGACCCTGCTCGAGAAGGACGAGCTGGCGGCCGGAGCCTCGGGCAGGAACCTCGGATACATGGACACCTCGAAGGACCCGATCCTGGCACCGCTCGCTCGCCGGACACTGGAGCGGTACCTCGAGATCGTCGCGGACCCGCCGACGCCGGTGTTCATGGACCGCGAACCGATCGGCACGCTCGCCGTCACGATCGACGAGGACGAAGTGGAGGAGCTGCGCGCGTGGGCGGACGCGGCCCGGGCGATCGGGGTTCGCGTCGAACGCGTGGACGATGCGAGACGGGAGCTCGAGCCCGAGCTCGCACCCGAGCTCCTCGAGACCTACCGGCTCGATGAGGGACACCGCACCGACCCGCTCGCGCTCACGGTCTGCTTCGCCGCGCTCGCCCGGAACGAGGGCGCCACGATCCGGCATCACCTGCCCGCCCGCCGGCTCGTCCGAACGAACGGGCGGGTGACCGGCGTCGCGACGGACGACGGCATCGTCGAGGGCGACGTCGTGGTCCTGGCCGCGGGTCCGTGGTCCGCCGCGCTGGCCAGACCGCTCGGGATCTCGATCCCGATCGCGGCGGCGCGCGGCTGGCTCGTCCACGCCGACCCCGGGCGGCCGCTGTTCCGGCACTGGATCCAGAGCGGAGCCCGTCGCCTGGTGGCGGGGCGCGAGCCCGCGATGGCGACCGAACCCGGACCGCTCGAGGTCTCGATGCGCGCGTTCGGACAGGGCCAGGAGACCCGCGAGGTCTCGCCGATGATCCAGCCAGCGCCCGACGGCACCGTGGTGACCGGGACCTCACGGGAGCCGACGTTCGTCTCGGACACGTACGACCTCGACGTCCCGAGGGTGGTGGCGGCCCGGGCGTCCCGGCTCGTGCCCGCGCTCGGGGACGCGCCGGTGCTCGCGACGTGGTCCGGCATCCGGCCGGTGTCGCCCGACGAGCGGCCGCTGATCGGCCCGGTCGCCGACGGACTGGTCGTCGCGACGGGCCACGGATCGGAGGGCGTGATCCTCGGGGCGGCGAGCGCGGAGCAGGTGGCCGCGCTCGTCCTGGGTGACGAGCCGCCGTTCGACCCGGCGCCGCTCGATCCGCGGAGGTTCGAGACAGGGGAGGTCGGGTGAGGCACGAGGAGTTCGTGACGCTGATGGAGACGGTCGCCGAGTCGTGGAACGCGGGAGACACCGAACGCGGGCTCTCGTGCTTCACCGACGACGCCGTCTACATGGAGCCGCCGGATCGTCAGCGGTACGAAGGACGGGCGGAGCTGTACACGTTCTTCGGCGGGGAAGACCCACCGGCGATGTCGATGAGCTGGCACCACCTCATCATCGAGGGCGACATCGGGGTCGGCGAGTACACCTACCGTGGTGAACGGCAGTTCCACGGGCTCGTGATCGTCCGGCTGCGCGACGGCCGCATCAGCCACTGGCGCGAGTACGAGCGCGAGTCGGCGTTGTCCTTCCAGGAGTTCGCCGGTCCGAGCCTGTTCTAGGCGTTCGTCGGCCGCCCGTGGCGCGCGAGGACCTCGATCGTCCGCTCGAGCGGGATCGCGTGCAGGACGTTGCCGTCCCGCCCGATCGTGGTCTCGGCGGTGAACAGCGCGTTCACGACCGACTCCTCGACGGCCTCGATGGTCGCCACGAACAGCGGGTTGTAGACGTCGGGAGATCCCGCCCCCGGTCCGTCGAGGATCACGCGGACGGGCAGCGTGCCGTCAACGGACGTCGGCGGGATCCGGTTCGCGGTCGAGAACGCGATCATGAGCTCCCCCGAGCCGTTGTGCCCGGTCGAGCCGCACCGAGCGAGTCCGAGTCCCGCGCGCACGGCCAACCGCCGAACCTGATGCGGCACCATCGGCGCGTCGGTCGCGACCACGACGATGCACGAGCCCTCCGAGCGCACCTGGGGCATCAGGTCGGTGATCTCGCGCCCCACCGGGACCCCGTCGATCAGGAGCAGCTCGCGCTCGCCGAAGTTCGTGAGCGTGAGCACGCCGACGGTCCAGTCACCGACGAGCCGTGACGCCGTCCCGATGCCGCCCTTGAAGTCCATGCATTGCATCCCGGTTCCCGCCCCGACGCAGCCCTCGGTGACATCGCCGGTCCGAGCCTCGTCGAGCGCCGCGAACACGTCGGCCTCGGCGAGCGGGAACGAGGTCACGTCGTTCAGGAAGGAGTCGTCGCACTCGGTCACGACGGGCATGTCGCCGCCCTCATGGGTGGTAGTCGCGTGGCGTTCGGTCCGCCAACGGATCACGGCATCGTAGGCGCGGCCGATCGCGAGCGAGCTCGTGAGCACGATCGGCGAGTGCAACAGCCCCCACTCGGCGATCTGCGTTGATCCCGATCATCTCGCCGAACCCGTTGAGGACATGCGTCCCCGCGTACACGCGCTCGACCCAGGGCAATCCCTCGACCGGGAACACGGCGGTGACGCCGGTCCGGACGGCGCCGCGACCGTCCGGCGACGGGTCTCGGACGACGGTGGCGTGGCCGACGCGCACCCCCGGGACGTCGGTGATCGCGTTGCGCGCCCCCGGTCTGCCGGTCCCGATCACGACCCCCAGGTCGCGAGCCCTGCCTCGCTGCACGTTCCTCCCTCGGCCGGACGGCGCCCGATGCTACCCGCGTAGAATCGCTGCTGCTCATGGCCGTCCTCGCACTCGGGATCTCCCACCGGCGCGCCGACGTCGCGCTGCTCGAACGGCTGGCGTTCGCCGACGACGACCTCGTGAAGGCCTATCGGCGCGCGAGCGACGACCCGGCGATCGCGGGTGCCGTGCTCGTTTCGACCTGCAACCGGGTCGAGCTCTACGGGAGCGTCCCCTCGTACCACACTGGGTTCCAGTCGTTGAAGCGCTTGCTCTGCGAGTCCCGGGGGGTCGAACCCGACCTGCTGGCCGAACCGCTCTACTCCCACTACGAGACCGACGCCGCCGAGCACCTCTTCGGCGTGGCCAGCGGGCTCGACTCGATGGTGCTCGGCGAACCACAGATCCTGTCGCAGGTCCGCGAGGCGCTCAGACGCGCGGGGTCCGAGGGCATGGCGAGCGCCGAGCTCACGGCCGTCTTCCACGCGGCCGCGCGCACCGGCCGCCGCGTCCGGACCGAGACGGGCATCGGCGCGGCACCGGATGCGTTCGTCGCGGCCGGCGCGGACCTCGGCGCCGAGGCGCTCGACGGGCTCGAGGGCCGCATCGCGGTGGTCGTCGGCGCCGGGATGATGTCCTCGCTCGCCGTGAAGCACCTCCGCGAACGGAAGGTGGGAACGGTCCGGGTGTTGAACCGTTCGCTCGATCGCGCGCGGGCGCTCGCCGAACGCACGCAGGCGGAACCGGGATCGCTCGACGAGCTCCCGCGAGCGCTCCGCGACTCCGACCTGCTCGTCTCGGCGACCGGCGCGACGGGGGTAGTCGTGACCGAACCGATGCTCCGGGCGGCCCTCGGGGATCGTGACCGGCCGCTGTTCGTGCTCGACCTGGGGGTCCCCCGGGACGTGGACAGCTCCGCCCGCGAGGTCGGCGGCGTGTCGCTCGTGGACATCGACGACCTGCGTGGATCGCTCGCGGCCCGTACGACCGAGCTGGCCGAGGACATCGAACGCGCGCAGGCGATCGTGCGCGAGGAGCTGCAGCGGTTCACGCTGCGTCGTCGCTCCGAACATCTCGCGCCGTTCATCCGGGTCCTCCGCGAACGCGGGGACGCGGTCGTGGGCGCCGAGCTCGAGCGCTTCCGGTCCGATCTCGCGTCGCTCACACCGGACGAGCGAGAGACCGTGGAGGCGCTCGCGCGGGGGATCGTCGCGAAGCTCCTGCACGAACCGATCGTGCGGCTGAAGGAGCTGTCCGCGCCGGGCGCGGGCGAGGAGCGAGCCCGCATGCTCATCGAGCTCTTCGGTCTCGACCTTCCCTCCGAGTGACGCTCCGGATCGGGACGAGGCGCTCGAAGCTCGCGCTCGCCCAGGCGAACGAGGTCGCCTCGGCACTGCGAACGCAGCGGCGTGCAGACGAGCTCGTCCCGATGACGACGTCCGGCGATCGCGGCGCCGACCCCTCGACGGATCCGGCGGGCCTGAAGGGGCTGTTCGTGCACGAGATCGTCCGGGCGCTCCGCGACGGCGACGTCGACCTCGCCGTGCACTCGGCGAAGGACCTGCCGGCCGAGGAGTCCGAGGGCGCTCGTGATCGCGGCGGTGCCCGAGCGGGCCAGCCCGCTCGACGTGCTCGTAACGCGGGACGGCGAGCTCGCTCCCGGCGCGCGCGTCGGCACGTCGAGCGTCCGCCGTCGGGCGCAGGTGCTGCGCTGGCGCCCGGACGTGCTGGTGAAGGACCTTCGGGGCAACGTCGACACGCGCCTGCGCAAGCTCGCGGAGGGGGAGGTCGAGGCGCTCGTGCTCGCCGCGGCCGGACTCCTGCGGCTCGGCGTCGTCCCCGAGCACGCGGCCCCGATGTCGATCGCCGAGATGACCCCGGCGCCGGGTCAGGGATGCCTCGCGCGTGCAGGCGCGGGCGGGCGATGCCGAGGTGCTCGCGGCGGTCACCCCGCTCGACGACGCCTCGAGCCACGCGGCCCTCGACGCCGAGCGGGGCGCTCATGGCTCGGCTCGGGGGCGGATGCGCGCTGCCGCTCGGAGCGTTCGCCGAGCCGGTCGCCTCGGGCACGCGGATGACCGCGATCGTCCTCACGCCGGACGGTGGACGCGAGGCTCGTACCGAGGTCGAGGCCGCGACGCCCGCCGAGGCGGCCGAGCTCGCGGCCCTGGACCTGCTGGCGGGCGGGGCGGACGAGATCCTCTCCGCGATCCGGCCGTGAAGCCGCTCGTGGGTCGCGTGGTCGTCGTCACCCGGCCGGCCGAGGAGGCGGCGGATCTGGTGCGCCTGCTCGAGCGCCGCGGCGCGCGGGCGATCGTCGCGCCCGCGATCCGAGATCGTCCCGGCGCGGAGCGCCGCGCTCACGCGGGCGCTGAACGAGCTCGCGGACGGCCGGTTCGCCTGGGTCACGCTGACCAGCCCGCGGACCGTCGACGTCCTGGCCGAGCGCACCCGGCCACGGGATCTGCGCGCGCGGGTCGCGGCCATCGGCGACGGCACGCGCGAGGCGTTCCGGCGGTGGGCGCGCCGCGAACCCGACCTCGTCCCCCGGACCTTCACGAGCGCGGCCCTCGCCCGCGCGTTCCCCCGAGGGCAGGGGCGCGTGCTGTGTCCGAGAGCGGACATCGCACCGGAGGGCCTCGAGGACGCGCTCGAGGCGAAGGGGTGGACGCCCACCCGCGTGGACGCCTACCGAACGAGGATGCCCCGCTCGCTGCCGCCCGAGGCTCGAGGGGCGCTCCGGTCGGGTTCGGTGGACGCGGTCACGTTCACGAGCGCCTCCACCGTGCGTGGGTTCGTCCGCGCGCTCGGCGCCGTGAAGGGGAACCCGAAGGTCGCGTGCATCGGTCCGGTCACGGCGCGAGCGGCTCGCGAGCACGGACTCACCGTGCACGCGGTGGCGGACCCCCACACGATCGAGGGGCTCGCGGACGCGGTCGAACGTGCGCTGTCAGCCCGCCGGTGACGGGGCGGGCTCCGGTCCCTCGACGTTGAAGACCGACTCCCCGCTTCCCGCGCGGACGACGACGATGTCGGCGGGAGCATCGAGCGGGTTGGCCTCGCGATGGATCGCGCCTCGCGCGACGAACACGAAGTCCCCGGGCCCGGCGTCGAAGGACTCGGCGCCGCCCGGTCCGAACTCCATCCGGAGCGCTCCCGATACCACGTAGATCGCGGACTCGTGATCGCCGTGGTGGTGCCAGGCGGACACCATCCCGGGTTCGGTCACCGCCCCGCCGACCCACATCCGGTCCGAGGCGACCGCCTGGAACCTGCGCATCCCGGGGGTCGGCGGCCCGTCGACCCGATCCGGCTCGGCGATCCGTCGCACCTTCGCGTCGTCCACCACACGACCCTCCCGTTCCACGGTTCCGGGCAGCCTCTATCATCCGACCTGATGTCCTTCCCGCGCCAGCGCCCCCGCCGCATGCGGCGAACCCCCGCGCTCCGAGCGCTCCTGCGTGAGACCGACCTCGCGCCGCGGCACCTGATCGCCCCGCTGTTCGTGAAGGAGGGATCGCCCAGCCGGTGCCGATCGCGTCGATGCCGGGACAGTCGCAGCACACGCTCGAGTCGCTGCGGAAGGAGGCGGTCGAGATCGCGGGGAGGGGCGTCCTGGCGTTCATGCTCTTCGGCGTCCCCGAACGCAAGGACGCGGAGGGTTCGGAGGCGTGGAACCCCGACGGGATCGCGCAGCGAGCGCTCCGCGTCGCTGCGCGACGAGCTCGGCGAGGACCACGTCGTGATCGCGGATCTCTGCCTCGACGAGTACACGGACCACGGCCACTGCGGCGTGCTCGACGACGCCGGCGAGGTCGACAACGACGCGACGCTCGAGCGCTACCGGCGGATCGCGCTGGCGCAGGCGGAGGCCGGCGCCCAGCTGGTGGGACCGAGCGGCATGATGGACGGACAGGTCGGCTGCGATCCGGGACGAGCTCGACGCGAACGGGTTCGAGCTCGTCGGGATCATGGCCTACGCGGCGAAGTTCGCGTCGTCGTTCTACGGCCCGTTCCGCGAGGCGGCCGAGTGCACCCCGCGTTTCGGGGACCGCGCCGGGTACCAGATGGATCCGCCGAACGCCGACGAGGCGATCCGCGAGATCCGGGCGGACATCGACCAGGGGGCGGACGTGGTGATGGTCAAGCCCGCGCTCCCGTACCTCGACGTGATCCGCCGTGCGAAGGACGAGACCCGGTTCCCGGTCGCCGCGTACAACGTGAGCGGGGAGTACGCGATGGTCAAGGCCGCCGCCCAGAACGGCTGGCTCGACGAGCGCCGCGCGGTGCTCGAGATCCTCACGTCGATCCGCCGCGCGGGCGCCGACCTCGTCCTCACGTACCACGCGAAGGACGCGGCCGACTGGCTGACGTCCTGAGGTCGTGACCGGGTCCGACGAGCTGTTCGAACGCGCGGGACGCGTGATCCCGGGCGGGGTGAACTCGCCGGTTCGCGCGTTCGGGGCGGTGGGCGGCGTCCCGCGGTTCGCGGTTCGAGGCGAGGGCGCGTACATCGTCGACGCCGACGGGAACCGGTACGTCGACCTCGTGCAGTCCTGGGGCGCGCTGCTGTTCGGACACGCACGGCCCGAGATCGTCGACGCGGCACGCGCGGCGGCCGAGCGCGGCACGTCGTTCGGCGCGCCGACCGAGCTCGAGGTCGAGCTCGCCGAGCGGATCGTGGCGGCGATGCCCTCGGTGGAGGTCGTGCGGCTCGTGTCGAGCGGCACCGAGGCCGCCATGAGCGCGGTCCGCCTCGCGCGCGGGTTCACCGGCCGCGACCTCGTCCTGAAGTTCGAGGGCTGCTACCACGGCCACTCGGACGGGCTGCTCGCGAAGGGCGCGGGTTCGGGTGTGGCGACCTTCGGCATCCCCGGCTCGCCGGGCGTCACGGACGGCGCCGCGCGCGACACGCTCTCGGCCCCGTTCAACGACGCTCGACGCCGTCCGGGAGGCGTTCGACGCACGAGGAGACGAGATCGCCGCGGTGATCGTCGAGCCCGTCGCCGCGAACATGGGGGTCGTGCCGCCCGAGCCGGGGTTCCTCGAGACGCTCCGAACGCTGTGCACCGACCGCGGCGCGCTGCTCGTGTTCGACGAGGTCATCACCGGCTTCCGGATCGCGTTCGGCGGGGCGCAATCCGTCTACGGCGTGACGCCCGACCTGACCGTGCTCGGCAAGGTCATGGGGGGCGGGTTCCCGTGCGCCGCGTTCGGCGGGCGGCGGGCGGTGATGGAGCACCTCGCGCCGGCCGGGCCCGTGTACCAGGCCGGGACGCTCTCGGGGAACCCCGTCGCCGTGGCCGCCGGGATCGCCGCCCTCGACCTCGCCCGCGAGCTGGATCCGTACCCGTCCCTCACGGCGTCGGCGGAGACGCTGGCCGAGGGTCTCTCGAAGGCCTTCGCGGACCTCGGTCTGCCGGCGACCGTCAACCGAGCCGGGTCGCTGCTCAGCGTCTTCTTCTCCGAAGCGCCGGTCCGAGACTTCGGCGGCGCGAGGGCGCCGACCACGAACGGTTCGGCCGCTTCTTCCACCACATGCTGGGCCTCGGCGTCTGGCTGCCGCCCTCCGGGTACGAGCTCTGGACCCTCGGCACCGAACACGGGCCGCAGGAGATCGAGCGCGTCGTGACGGCCGCCTCGTCGTTCGGCGGGTAGCGAGATGCGGGACCGCCGCGGGCGGATGCCCCGCGGCGGTCCCGCTTCCTCCTCCGCAGCGACGCGCTAGCTGACGGCTGCGAGCGCGTTCACGATGCCGTCCCCGTAGAACCCGTTGAAGTCGGCATCACCCTCACAGAACGCCTCGAACGGGACGTTCGGATCGGCTCCGATCAGGTCGGGGTAGACGAACGGGTCGGCGGGTCCGGCGAAGTCACACGGCGTGTCCGTCGCCGTGTCCCGCAGGATCTGCTCCACCGTCGTCGGGTCGAGGCCGAAGCTCGCCCCCGAGCCGGAACCGTGCGCGCTCACGATCAGCGCGGCGACCCCCGTGACGTGGGGTGAGGCCATCGAGGTCCCCTGGAGGTAGACGTACACCCCGCAGTTGCGCTTCCTCGGAAGCGCGTTGCTCCGGCAGTCGACCACCGCCAGTGGGTTGAGCACGTTCATGCCGGCGTCGATCAACCCGTCGCTGACCGCCACCGCGTACGGGTAGCTCGACAGGATCCTCGTACCCGGCGTGTCGTACTGCGGCGTGCCGAAGAAGTCGCGGCGATCGCCGCCCGGCGCCGCCACGGTCGTCTGCTCGACGCCGTAGTTCGAGTAGTACGACTTGCGGCCGCTCGGACCGAGGGCGTTGACCGTCAGCACGTGCTCACCCTCGGTCGGGATGTCGAGACACGAGTTGTCGATCGTGCGCTCGTACTCCGAGCCCGGCGGGAAGTCCGGGCTGATCCCGTCGAAGGTGGGGTTCCCGAGGTCCATGTGCGAGTTCCCCGAGGAGGACACGAGCGTCACGCCGTGGTCGAACGCGTAGGTCAGCGCCTCGTTCGACGCCTGGACGATCATCTGCTGCTCGGCCTGCGCCTCGGGCGAGTCGGCGGGGTTGTTCGGGCAGTTGAACTGCCACGGGTCGGTGAAGAAGCTCATGTTCACCACGTCGATCCCGTTGTCGCCCGCGTAGACGTACGCCTCGAGGGTCTCGAACAGGAAGAAGAAGCCCGAGTCCTGGCCCGCACGCAGGTTCACGAGCGTCACGTTCGGCGCGACACCGGCGACGCCGACCCGGTTGATCCCGGCGCCGACGATCCCGGCGACGTGCGTCCCGTGACCCGCCTCGTCCACGTTCGCCGGGTCCTCGCAGGATCCGTCCGGGTCCTCCTCGCACGCCCCGTCGATCAACGGGATGTCCGTCGTGAAGTTCCGGCTGAGGTCCTTGCTGAAGTTCCGCGCGAACTCCGGATGCGAGGCGTCGATCCCGGTGTCGATGATCCCCACCAGCACGGTGGGCTTGCCGAGCTCGACCGCGTACGAGCCGTCCACGGTCGCATCGATCATCTGCATGCCCCACTGCAGCGAGGCGAGCGGCTCGGCGCCCGGCTCGACGACCGCTTCCTGCGCCACCCCCCGCGCCTCGATCAGGCCCTCGACGTCGTCGACCTTCTCGCGGAGCGACGGATCGGTGAAGCCGATGATCCGGTTGCGGACCGCGCCGACGAGCGCGCTGTCGGCCGCGACCGCGGAGGCGAACCCCGCATCGCGGGTCCGAACCTTGGCCAGGCCGATCTGTCCGATCTCTTCGACGATCGTCCCTCCCTGCGCCCGGATCGCCGCCCTGGCGTCCGCGGCCGCAACTCCGTCCTCGTAGAGGACGACGAACTCACGTACCCGTCCGTCGCCGCCCGCCGTCGCCGGCAGCGCGGCAAGGAGCGATGCCGCGAGCAGCGAGGAGACAGCGACGATGACCGCACGGTTACGCATGGACACCCCCTCTCATCAGGCCCCCGCTACCCCGCCCTTCCCCGCGTCAAACCTCCTCCGGCCACCTGTAACGACCGTCCGTCCGGCGAGACCGTATGGTTGGAACCACTTGAAGGAGGGATGCGCAGGATGACCACCGAGACCGCCACCTTCGCGGCCGGATGCTTCTGGGGTGTCGAGTACGTGTTCGAGCGCGTGCCGGGCGTGCTCTCGACCTCGGTCGGCTACACGGGTGGCCACACCGAGGCTCCCGACGTACCGGGACGTGTGCTCGCACGGGACCGGCCACGCCGAGGCGCTGCAGGTCGAGTTCGACCCGGAGGTCGTGAGCTTCGACCAGCTGCTCGAGGTGTTCTGGGCGATGCACGACCCCACGCAGGTGAACCGTCAGGGGCCGGACGTCGGCGACCAGTACCGGAGCGCGATCTTCACGCACTCGCCGGAGCAGCAGGCCGCTGCCGAGGCTTCCCGTGACCGGGCACAGGCGAGGTTCGCCCGTCCGATCGCCAGCGAGATCACACCGGCCTCGACCTACTACCCGGCCGAGGAGTACCACCAGCGCTACTACGACACGAACGGGCACCAACCGTACTGCCACGCGATCCCGTGGGCGACGCTGCGCGAGCTCGGGCTCGTCGCCGCCGAAGCCTGACGACGGCCGGTCAGCCGGCCGGGGCTGCTCCCAGCTCCCGGTCGGCCTTGGCCGCGAACACGAAGTCGGCCTCGTTCAGCCCGTCGATCTTGTGGGTCCAGATCGTGAGCCGCACCTTCCCCCACGCGAGGTAGATGTCGGGATGGTGCCCCACGCGCTCGGCGAGCTCGCCGACGCGGTTCGTGAAGTCCAACGCCTCGCGGAAATCCTTGAACCGGTACTCCTTCTCGAGGTGGTGGTCCTGCTCGACGCGCCATCCGTTGCCGAGGTCCTCCAGGTAGGACTCGACCTCGGCGTGCTCGAGCGGCGGGACGCCGCCCCGGCACGGGATGCATTCCATCGACGCCAGATCACGGGTCATCGGTCCTCCTGTCGTCCCGCGGCCAGTCGGTGCCGCACCAACGCGTCCGCGGCGGCGCCGGTCGAGACCCCCCGCGCGTCGGCCTCGGCGAACACCTCGCCCAGCGTGTCCGCGATCGCCTGCAGTCGTCCGTCGACCTGTTCCGGGTCCTCATGCAGCAGCTCGTAGCCGACGAGGTGGATCACGCCGCCCGCGTTCACGACGTAGTCGGGCGCGTAGACGATCCCGCGCTCGGCCAGGCGATCGGCGTCCTCGGGCTCCGGCGAGCTGATTGTTGGCCGCGCCGGCGATCGCCGCGACACCGGAGGCGCGGGATCGTGTCGCCGTTCAACGCGGCGCCCGTCGCGCACGGCGAGAACACGTCGCACTCGGCGTCGAACACGTCGTCGGCGACCACGACCTCGGCGTCGAGCTCGGACGCGAGCTCCTTCGCGCGGAGCTCGTCGACGTCGGTCAGGGTGAGTCGAGCGCCCGCATCGGCGAGTTGCCGGGCGAGCGGTCCGCCGACGGCTCCGACGCCCTGGACGGCGATCGTCCGGCCGGCGAGGTCGTCGGACCCGAACGCGTGAGCGACCGTCGCGCGAAGGCCGTGGAACACGCCGACCGCCGTCGCGGGGGCCGACGTGCCCGAACCGCCGGCCGCCTGGGTCCGGCCCAGCACCGAGCCGCATCGTTCGCCGATCACGTCCATGTCCGTAGGCGAGGTGTTCATGTCGCACGCCGTCACGTAGGTGCCGTGCAGCGACTCGACGAGCTCGGCGTAGCGGAGCAGCAACGCCCGGCGCGCGTCGCCGGTGGGGATCTCGGGGACCGCGAGCACCGCCTTGCCTCCGCCGAGCGGCACGCCGGCCATCGCCATCTTGCTCGTCATCGCGGCGGAGAGCCGAAGGACGTCGCGCAGCCCGTCCTCGGGCGAGGCGTAGGACTTCATCCGTGTGCCGCCCATGGCGGGTCCGAGGACGGTGCTGTGGACCCCGACGAACATCCAGGCGCCGGTCGGCGGATCGAAGCGGACGACGGTCTCCTCGCCGTCCCAGTCGCGCAGCAGGTCTTCGAACAACGGCGCTACTCGGATCTGCCCTGCGATGCCGCCTTCTTCGCCTTCTTCGCCGCGCGCTTCTCCTTGATGGACTTCTGCGCGGTCCGCTTCACGTTCTTGTCGCTGCCCCGATCCTTCGCCTTGCCCACGGTCGCACCTCCGGTCGCTCGAGCGCCATCAGATTATGGCGCGCCGCGGTGCGTGGCGGCCTCGTGGGGCCGACAGCCCGGTGCGTGCCTGTGGTCGACCCGTCGGAACGAGCAGCGTTAGCCCAGGTCGGCGAAGGCCGTCCGCACGTCCTTGCGGATCCCGGTCACGAACGGCACCTCTTCCTTCGTGTACCGGCGGGCGGCGGCCTCGCGGAGACGGCGGATGCAGTCGACGATCCGGTCGAGCTCGTCCGCCTCGAAGGCGAGGATCCACTCCCAGTCGTTGATCCCGAACGCGCTCGTCGTGTTGGCGAGCACGTCGGGGAACTCGCGTCCGACCTCGCCGTGCTCGCGGAGCAACGCCGAGCGCTCCTCGGGCGGGAGCAGGTACCACTCCGGCGTTCGGACGAACGGGTACACGCAGGCGTAGCGCTTCGGCGGCTCGCCCTTGACGAACGCGGGCGCGTGGTCGGCGGTGAACTCGGCGGGTTTGACCACCCCCATGAACGACCAGGTCCGCTCGAGCTCGCGACCCGCCTGCGTCCTGCCGAACGCGACCAGGGCGTCCTGCATCGCGTCGGGCGACGCTCCGACCAGCCACAGCATGAGGTCCGTGTCCGCGCGGAAGCCCACGGTCGAGTACGTGCCGCGGACCGAGACCTCGCCGTCCCACCCCTTGAACAGGTGCTCGACCTCGCGCGCCGCGTCGTCCGCGTCGAGCTCCGCGGAACGCGCGTGTGGCCTTGAAGCACGGGTACAGCGCGTAGATCGATCTCGCTCATCGGCCCTTCTCCGTCCCGATCGGCCGGCCCGCGAGGTGCGTGCGGACCCGGTCGGCCGCCTCGTTCCCGCTGCGCACGGCGTCGGCGACGCCCGACCCCGTGGTACGCGTTGCCCGCGACGAAGATACCGGGCGGGAGGGCCTCCTCGATGGCACGCACCCGGTCGAGGTGGCCGACCGCGTACTGGGGCATGGACCTCGGCCACCGGACGACGCGGGACGCCTCGGCGCGCTCGGGGAGCGGCAGGACCGCCGCGAGATGGACGCACACGGCTCGCACGATGTCGTCGTCCGATGCCTCGAGCACGTCCTCGGAGCCGGCCGCGCCGACGAAACATCGGACGACCGCCCGGTCTCCGAACCGCGGTTCCGGCCACTTCCTCGACAGGAACGTCGCGGCGGTCATCGGCGCGGCGCCGGCGGGGACGACGAACCCGGTCGCCTCCGGGAGCGCGTCCGCGGTCCCCTCCGGGTAGACGAGCAGGACGACGCTGGTCCCGACGTACGGGATCTCGTGGAGGATGGAGGGCGCGTGCGCTCCGAGGAGCTCGGCGGCGACGTAGGAAGGGGTCGCGACGACGACGGCGTCCGCCTCGAACCCGTCGTCGCCGGCCCGCACGAGGCAGCCGGCGCCGTCCGTGACGATCGCGGTCGCGCGTGTGTGCATCCGCAGTCGCTCCGGACCCAACGTCTCGCCGAGGGCCGACGGCAGAGACGGACACGCCGCCGGCGGGCCTCACGAACATCGGGCCGGCCTCCGCGGCGGGCCGCAAGGCGGCCTTCGCGCCCCGGGTCAGGCTGCCGAAGTCGCGCTCCCAGTCCGCCGAGCTCGGGGAACGTGGCGCGCACACCGAGACGATCGACGTCCCCCGCGAACAGACCGGCGAGCAGTGGCGCGACGAGCAGGTCGGTCGCCTCGTCGCCGAGGCGTCTGCGCAGGAGCGAGCCGAGCGGCTCGTCACCCTCGGACGGCCTGGACTTCCGGACGAGGTCGGTGAGCGCCCGGGCGCGACCGCGGCGTGACAACCCGGGCCATCGCGCGAGCTCGTCGATGTCCGCGGGGATCCCGAGCGCGCTCGTCGGCAGCGGCACGAGCCCTCGCGAGGTCCATGCGTACGCGCCCCGCGACCCCGGCTCGATCAGCTCGAGCCCGAGCTCGCGACAGAGCTCGACCGCCCACGGCTTGCGGGCGACGAACGAGTCCGGACCGGCGTCGAGCTCGAGCCCGCCGACCGCCGAGGTCGCGAGCCGGCCGCCCGGCTGCGGTTCGGCCTCGAGCACCGTCACATCGAGCTCCGGGTCGGACCCGACCAGCCGGTACGCGGCGGTCAGGCCTGCGACGCCGCCACCCACGACGACGACGCGCGCTCCCATCGGCGGGATCAGGCCCTCGACCGCGTGAGCTGCTCCTGCACGACCTCGGCCAGGACCGCGATGAAGGCCGGGTCGTCGTTCGGCATGGCGGTCCGGACGAACCGGAGGCCGGCCTGCTCCGCGACCTCGCGCGCCTGGATGTCGAGGTCGTACAGGATCTCGAGGTGGTCGGCGACGAACCCGGCCGAACACACCACCACGGCGGGGCGCCCGTCGGCGGCGAGCTGCTCGATGACCGCCTCGACCGGCGGTCCCCACCACGGGTCCCCCGTGCGGCCGGCGCTCTGCCACGCGATCGTAGTGCCGCGCGAGCCCGAGCTCGGCGGCCACGAGGTCGGCCGTTTCCTGGAGGCCGTCCCGGTACCGGCAGCTCGAGTGGCACGTCGTGCAGCGCAGGCACCGGAGCGAGCCGTCATCGACCGTTCGGACCGGCAGGCTGTGCGCCGAGAAGATCACCGTTGCACCGTCGCGTTCGGCCGGCATCAGCTCGGCGAGCGCGTGCGCCAGACGGTCGGCGAGCAGGGACACGAACCCCGGGTGGTCGTGGTACGAGCGGACGTAGGTCGAAGCGCGGGGGTTCATCGCCGGCGGCGTCGCGGACCCGCTCGACGTAGGTCTCGACCGACATGCCCGACCAGTGCGGCGCCATCACGATCCCGACGGCGTGTTCGACGCCGTCCGCGCGCATCCGCTCGACGGCATCGGCGATGAACGGCGGCGAGTGCTTCATGCCGAGGTACGAGCGGAACGTCTCGGGACCTGCCGTCGTTCAACGCGCGTTCGAGGCCGTCGGCCTGGCGCCGGGTGATCTCGAGCAGCGGGAAGCGGTCGCCGATCGCCGCGTACCGCTCGCGCAGCTCGGCCAGATGCTCCGGGGCCGGCGCCCGCCCGCCCCGGATGTCGGTGTAGTAACGCTCGATGTCGTCGGGGCCGCTCGCGGTCCCGTACGCCATCACGAGCACTCCGATCGGCGACCCCGTCATGTCCTCGGGCGCTCGGTCCGCTCGTGCACGAGGTCGACGAGGCGCTGGAGATGCTCGACCGGCGTCTGCGGCAAGACGCCGTGTCCGAGGTTGAACACGTGCCCGTCCAGGAGCGCGGCGCGCTCGAGCACGGCGAGGCCCTCGCGTCGGACGACCTCCCATGGAGCCACGCAGACGGCGGGATCGAGGTTGCCTTGGATCGCCCGGTCGTGGCCGATGCGCTCCCACGCGAGGTCGAGCGGAACGCGCCAGTCGACGCCGATCGCGTCGCCGCCGGCCTCGCGCATGAGGACCAGCAGTTCCCCGGTGCCGACCCCGAAGTGGATCGACGGGACCGGCAGATCGTCGAGGACCCGACGGACCCACGGGAGCACCGATCGCCGGTAGTCGTCGGGGGCGAGCGCCCCGACCCACGAGTCGAACAGCTGCACGGCCTGCGCACCGGCCTCGGCCTGCGCGAGCAGGTGCGAGCGGGAGATCTGCGCGAGCGCGTCCATGAGGGATGCCCACGTCTCCGGTTCGCCGTGCATCAGGGCCTTCGTCTTGGCGTGGTCGCGCGAGGGACCACCCTCGACGAGGTAGCTCGCGAGCGTGAACGGGGCCCCGGCGAACCCGATGAGCGGGACGTCGAGCTCCTTGCGGAGGAACCGGATCGTCTCGAGGGCGTACGGCTCGTCCGCCTCGGGCTCCAGCGGCCGGAGACGGCGGAGGCCCTCATCGTCCCGGATCGGCTCCGCCACGACGGGCCCGACGCCCGGTTCGATGTGCACGTCGACCCCGATCGCCGCGAGCGGCGCAACGATGTCGCTGAACACGATCGCCGCATCGAGGGGCATGCGGCGGAGCGGTTGCAGGGTGATCTCGACGGCCAGCTCGGGCTCGCGGATCGCATCGAGGATGTCTCGTTCCCCCCGGGCCTCGCGGTACTCGGGGAGGTACCGGCCGGCCTGGCGCATGAACCAGACCGGGGTCCGGTCGACCGGCTCGCGCCTGAGCGCTCGGAGGAAACGGTCGTTCACGCGCCCAGGATACGGACCGGACACGAGGGGACGGGCCGGGTCCGGGCCGAACGACGCGACACCGCCCGGTGTATTCACGTACAACATGCCGCAGATGGCACGAGGAACGACCACCCGCGCACCCGCCCCGGTCCGTGACCGGCGGGACCCCAGGGTGAACCCGCTCTGGGCGAAGGCCCCCTTCCTGCTGCTCCGGTACCCGGGGCTGTTCGCCTCGATCGCCCTGGGGGCGGCACTGCTCGCGCTCGCGGCCGCCGCCTATCCCCTGTTCATCTCGGCTTCGGCGAGCGAGCTCCTGGCGGACAACGTGCGCGACCCGATCGTGACGCGCTGGGGCGCCGGCTTCGCCTACCGGAACCGGACCCTGTCGCTCCCCGGTAGCGAGCCGTTCCCCCACGCGATCGAGCGGACCGACCAGAGGTTCCGCGAGCTGATCGGCTCGAACCCGTACCTCGCGGACCCGGTGGTCGCGTACCTCTCGCTCCCGATGGAGGGGTTCGCCCCGGACGATCCGAGCGACTTCCGCTTCGTCCGTCTGTTCGCCGGAGACGGCGTGAACGCACATGTCGAGATCCTCGAGGGGGCTCCCGGCTCGGGCGCATTGATCCCGGACCTGGTCGCGGAGGCCCTCGGCATCCGGCCGGGCGATGAGATCGCCATCCGGGAGCAGGACGGGCGATCCGCCACGGTCCCCGTCGACGGCATCTACCGGTCCCTCTACAAGGGTGGGGTCTCCGGGTTCTGGCGACCGTGGTACGACGAGCTGGTCGTCTACTGCCCCGACTGCCCACCTCCGGCGCAGCCGGTCATCGTCGGGCGGGACCGGTTCTTCGAGATCGCGGACGAACTTCGCCTGCCACGACTCGCGGCCGCATGGCAGGCGCCGCTCGAAGCCGACCTCACGCTCGATCAGGCCGTGGATGCGGAGGCGCGGGCCGCTCTCGTCGTCGACCGGATGAGCGACCGGACCACCGAGACCGGCCGCCTGTTCAACCGGTGCTTCCTGCTCGGGTTCTGCGGGAGCCGATGGGCGGTCTACGGGAGCGCGATCGACGAGGTCGTCACCGAGGTGCAGCGGCGCGTCGCGGCGGTGGAGGGTCCGGCCCGGCTGCTCCGAGCCGCGGGGATCCTGGTGGCGCTCACCGTGGTCGCGGCAGCGGGTGCCTTCGCGATGGCCGCCCGCCGCGTCGAGTCGTCCCTGCTGTTCGCCCGCGGAGCCAGGCCGGCAACGGTCGGGGCCCGTGCCGTCCTGGAGGCGGCCATCCCGAGCCTGCTCGGTGTCGTCGCGGGCGTGGCCGTCGCGTTCCTGCTCGTCGGCGCGGTGGGACCCGACGGACGGACCGGCTCGGACGCGACGAACGCGGCCCTTCGAGTCGGTGGGGTCACCTGGGCGGTCAGCGCGGCCGCGATCGGCATCGTGTCGGCCGTCGCCTTCCTCCGTCAGTCGGAGCACCACCGCAGCCGCTTCCGCGTCCTGGCCAGGCTCCCGTGGGAGATCCTGGCGATCGCCGGATCCTTCCTCGTCCTCAACCGACTGCGCGACGGAGGTGCCGTCGTCGTCGACGAGGCGCTCGGCGCCGAGACGCCGAGCATGCTCCTGCTCGTGTTCCCGATCCTGTTCCTCGCCGGCACCGTGGCCCTGTGTGCCCGCATCGTCGTCGCCGCCCTCCGATGGTTCCGTCCCCGGAGCGAGCGACTCCCCGTCGCCGGCTTCCTGGCCGCGCACCGGCTGTCGGCGCGGCCGGGCCTGACGCTCGTCTTGATCACCGCGACCGGACTCTGCCTCGGACTGTTCGCGCAGGCGCAGACGGTGGCTCGATCCATGGAGACGACGGTCGAGGCGAAGGCCAGCGTGTACGTCGGCAGCGATGTGCAGGCCAGGATCTCCGATATCAACGACACGCCGCAGGGGTTCCCCCTGCCGCTCACCCGCGTCGTGCGCGAGCTGCAGGCGGGTGAGTTCCGAGAGGGACTCACCTTCGACCTCCTCGCGATCGACCCAGCGACGTTCGAAGCCGCCGCCTTCTGGGAAGACGCCTTCGCATCCGATCCACTCGGCGACCTCGTCGCGGGTCTGCGATCGGACGAGGGGTCGGCCGTTCCGGTCGTCCTCGCGGGGTGGTCGGGCGAGGATCCCCCCACCATCACGATGGACGCCCGCGAGGTGCCGATCCGGGTCGTGGGGCAGACGATCGCGTTCCCCGGGATGTCCTCGCTCCGCCCGCTCGTCGTCGTCGATCAGGCGCGACTCGTCGATGCCTTCGAGGGACAGGGGAACCCGCTCAACTCGGCCTCGTCGAGCCACGAGCTGTGGATCCGGGGCGACGAAGCGGCGGCGACCGAGGCGCTCGCGACGTTGGACTTCGCGCCCGAGTTGATCCTGTCGGCCGAGGAGGTCATGGACATCCCCCACATCTCGGCGGTGATCGACGCGTTCCTCGTCATGAACGGACTCGGACTCATCGCCGCGTTGCTCGTGGTCGCCGCGATGTTGATGTACCTGCAGGCGCGCCAACGCGCGGAGGTCGTCTCGTACGGCCTGTCGCTCCGGATGGGGATCCGGCCCTCCACGCACCTGCTGTCCGTGACCATGGAGGTCGGCGCGATCCTCCTGTTCGCGTCGGTGGCGGGCCTCGCTCTCGCCGTCGTCGCGGCGCGGCTGATCGTGCCGTTGGTCGACCCGATCACCGCGATCCCGCCCGAGCCGCTGACGGTCGTCCCGGTCCTCACGCTCGCGCTCGTCGCGCCGTTCCTGGTGCTGGTCGCCCTCGCGGGCGGGTGGCTGACCGAACGTCGTGCTCGCTCGGCCGACCTGGGGCAGGTGATGCGACTTGCCGACTGAGGTCGTCGCGCGGTGCGTGGACCTGTCGAAGACCTACCGGACCGCGAGCGGCGAGGTGCGCGCGCTCCGGGGCGTCACGGCGGACTTCCCGGCGGGGACCATCGTCGCGGTCGTCGGGCCGTCGGGCAGCGGGAAGTCGTCCCTGCTCCGGCTACTCGCCGGTCTGGACCGCCCGACGGACGGATCCCTGGTGGTCGAGGGGACCGACGTCGACGGGGCCTCCGCGCGGGAGCTGCGCCGGTTCCGGCGCACGACGGTCGGCTACCTGTTCCAGCGCCCGTCCGACAACTTCCTGCCGCACCTGACCGTGCACGAGCACCTGGCGGTAGCCCGCCGGCTCACGCATCGGCCACCGCGGATCGGGGAGGGCGACCTCCTGACCACCCTCGGGATCGAGGGTCGGGTCGACCACCGGTCCTCGGAGCTGTCCGGAGGGGAGCAACAGCGAGCGGCGATCGCGGAGGTGTTGATCGGGGGCGCGAACATCGTCGTCGCCGACGAGCCGACGGCGGAGCTCGACTCGACCTCCGCGCGCCACGTCCTCGACACGATCGATGCGCTGGCCGATGCCGGGGTCACCTTCGTCATCGCGACCCACGACGCGGCGGTGATCCGCCGGGCCGGCGCCACGCTGGAGCTCGACCACGGTGTCCGCCGAACGCGGCACCCGGGCGAGGGGGCACCGACGACGGTCGCCGAGCGCCCACCCGTTGGAGCGACCGCGCCCGCGGCGGCCACCGACGGCGGGACGAGGTGGCGCGCGCCAAGGTCCGCGACGACGGTCGAACACGAGGTGCCGCCCGTGCTCGAGGCGACCGAGGTGACGAAGTCCTACCGGCGAGGCGACGAGTTGGTCCACGCGCTCGACTCGGTGAGCGTCTCGGTCCGGGCGGGCGAGCTCGTCGGGCTCGTCGGCCGGTCCGGTTCGGGCAAGACGACGCTGCTGAACGTGATCGCCGGGTGGGAGCGCGAGGATGCGGGTTCGGTCGTCCGCCCGGGTGGCAACGGACGTCCGCCCGGATGGGCCGAGCTCGCCGTCGTGCCCCAGAAGCTCGGGCTCCTGGACGAGCTCACCGTCCGCGAGAACATCGAGTACCCCGCGCGCCTCACCGGCCGGCGCGAGGAGCTCCGCGAGCGGATCGACGAGCTCATGGAGTCGGTGGGGATCGCGCACCTGCACGCGCGGTACCCGAAGGAGACCTCACTCGGCGAACAGCAGCGGGCGGCGGTCGCCCGCGCGCTCGTGGTGTCGCCTGCGCTCCTGCTCGCCGACGAGCCCACCGGTCACCAGGATCGCGTGTCCGAGGGCCGCGTCATGGAGGCGTTCGGACGCGCGGCCGCTGACGGGACCTGCTGCCTGATCGCGACCCACAACGAGGCGCTGGCGCCGCGGCTGGACCGCGTGTTGCACATGGCGGACGGGCGGTTGACCGACCAGACGTGAGCCGGGCTCGAGCTCCCAACGGGAACCCGAGCCCGGCCCGTGCAGCTTCGTTACTCGTCGACGACGGAGACCTGGCCCCGGATCTCCCCACCCGGGTTCGCGGCCGTGTGCACGTTCACGTACGTGTTCCCGGCGAGCATCGCGTCCACGAGCTCCGAGAACGGGTGGCCGGCGAGCGGGCCGACCAGGTCGGCCTCGGTGGCGCTGCCCTGGGCGAGCAGGCCGGTGAACGGTCCCGGCGCCGCCTCGCCCGGATGCAGGAAGAACACCACGACCGGCCCGTTCACGCCGACGGGCCCGAGGTGGATGTGGGCCTGGACGACGTCCGTGAGGTTCTTCACCTTCACCTGGAACCGCAGCTCGGTGCCGTCCTTCACGAGCCGCATCTCCGCGACGCCGGCGCCGAGTGTGGTCACCGGTGGGACCTCGTTCGCACCCAAGAGCTTCGCCTCGAACTTCACCACGTCGTCTTCCACCGGATGCGCGATCGAGGTCGCCGGTGCGAGGACCCCGAGCACGAGCACACCGATGCAAGCGGACCGTACGAACCGTCTCATCGACTGACTCCTTTCCTCTCGCGGTTCGCCGCACGCCTCAGGGGACGTGCGCACACGTCTCCTTTCCCGGCCCGTGCCGTGCCTACACCCTATGACTGGCTGGAGATAACGTCGGAGGGTCGGATCCGTGCGTTTCCGCAGGTCAGATGAGGAGTTCGTAGGCGGGGATCGTCAGGAACTCGACGAAGTCAGGTGGGAAGGCGACGTCCTCGAACACCGCTCTCGCCTGGTCGAGGTGCGGGACATCCTCCGAGCGGAGCCGTTCGTACTCGGCGTCGATCGTGGCGGCGGCCAGGTCCCTCGTCACGGTCCCGCCCCGCATGAGCTCGACGTCGTGGCCGATCCATTGCCAGATCTGGGACCGGGCGATCTCCGCGGTGGCCGCGTCCTCCATGAGGTCGTCGATCGCGGCCGCTCCCACGCCCGAGAGCCAGGACGCGAGGTAGCGCAGACCCACACGGACGTCGGCGGTGACACCCTCTCGCGTCACCTCACCACCCGGGACACGGACGTCGAGGAGTTGCTCGGCGGTGACGGAAGCGAACCCCCGGACCCGGTCCACCTGGTTCGGCCGCTGCGCGAGCACGCGGTCGAACTCCGCCGTGGCGGTCTCGACGAGACCGGGATGCGCGACCCACGTGCCGTCGAACCCACCGGTCGCCTCCCGGACCTTGTCCTCGGACACCTTCGCGAGCGCGCGTTCGTTCGCCTCGGGATCTCGGCGGCTCGGGATGTACGCCGCCATCCCACCCATCGCGTGCGCGCCCCGCCGATGGCAGGTCCGCACGAGGAGCTCGGTGTACGCGCGCATGAACGGCACCGTCATCGTGATCTGCGCGCGATCGGGCAGCACGAACGCCGGATCGCGCCGGAACTTCTTGATCACGCTGAAGATGTAGTCCCAACGGCCGGCGTTCAACCCCGATGCGTGGTCGCGGAGCTCGTACAGGATCTCGTCCATCTCGAACGCCGCGAGGATCGTCTCGATCAGGACCGTGGCGCGGATCGTTCCGCGTTCGATCCCGAGCCGGTCCTGCGCCCAGACGAAGACGTCGTTCCACAGCCGCGCCTCGAGGTGGCTCTCGAGCTTCGGGATGTAGAAGTACGGACCGGTGCCTCGCTCGAGCTGCTCGCGGGCGTTGTGGAAGAACGCGAGCCCGAAGTCGAAGAGACTGCCGGAGACCGGTCGCCCGTCCACGAGCATGTGCCCCTCCGGCAGTTGCCACCCACGCGGCCGAACGATGAGCGTCGCGACGCGTTCACCCAGCCGGTACTCGCGGCCGTCGGACGCGGTTAGCTCGATCGTCCCACGGACCGCGTCGGCGAGGTTCACCTGACCGTCCACCACGTTCGCCCACGTCGGAGAGGTGGCGTCCTCGAGATCGGCCATGAAGCAACGCGCGCCCGAGTTCAGTGCGTTGATCATCATCTTGCGATCGGTGGGGCCCGTGATCTCGACCCGGCGATCGAGGAGGTCGGCCGGCGCGGGAGCCACGCGCCAGTCGGCACCGCCCGTCGAGGAGGTGGCGTCCTGGAAGCCGGGGCGTTCGCCCGCGTCGAGGCGGTGCTGGCGCTCCGCACGGGCGGCGAGCAGATCCGTGCGTCGAGCGTCGAACTCCCGGTGCAGCCCGGCGACGAAGGCGAGCGCGTCGGGCGTGAGGATCTCGGCGCGCCGACCCTCGACCGCTCCCCGCACCTCGACGCCGTCGGGAGCACCCGTCACGGTCCTCGACCACCCGGGAAGAGCTCGGCGTGCTCCAGGCCCGAGCCGGCGAGCACTTCGCCCTCGTCGGTCGCGCCGGCGGTCACGGCGAAGCGCAGGTATCGGAGCAGGCTCGCGACGGTCGCCGGCTCGTCGAGCACGCCGGCGACACCGGCCTCCTCACGCCAGGACCGCACGCGCGACATCGCATCGTGCAGATGCGGCAACAGCCACCCGTACACCGCGGCATACCGGCTCACGAGATGGGCGGGATGCAGGTCCCATCCCTGGTAGAAACCGCCGGCGAGGGAATGCCGGACGTGACCGGCGTGCAGTCGCCACGCGGCGTGCACGTCCTGGGTCCGGTCGCTCGCCGGCACGACGTTCGTGGAGCCGTCGCTGATCCGCACGCCCGTTCCTGCGAGCGAGACCTGCAGGATCCGGCGGGCGAGGTCGTTCGCCGGGTGGTCGAGCCGCTGCTCCCAGGGCATGAGCCCGAGGGAGGCCGTGTAATCGAACACGCCCAGATGCATCGCCGTCAGGCGCCCGTCGGCGGCATCGAGGATCGCCCCCGCCGCGACCGCACCGGACGCGTCGAACACGGACCGGGGCGTCTCCACCTGCACCTCGAACGCGAGGGCGTGATCGGGCAGCCCGAGCGTGCGCTCGAGGCGCTCCAGCGCATCGGCGAAGACCGAAACGTGCGCGGGAGCGATCACCTTCGGGAACGTCACGACGAAGCCCTCGGGCAGCGCGCCTGCGCGCTCGGCGAGCGTCGACAGGAAGACGTCGAGCGTCCGGATGCTGCGATCCTCTTCCCCGTCGGCGAAGGACTTCACGCGGATCCCGAACGAGGCGGGGAGCGACCCGTCGGCTCGGGCGATCGCGACCGCCTCGGCCGCGGCGACCGCATCCTCGTCTTCCTCGTCGTCCGGACGCGCGCCGTACCCGTCCTCGAAGTCGATCCGCACGTCCTCGACGGGATCACGCCGGAGCTTCTCCTCGACGCGTCCCCTGGCGGCGGCCGAGACGGCCGGTTCGACGCCGAACGCCATCCCGAACGAGGCTGGGTCGGGCGCGTGGGTCTCCAGGAGACGGAGGGCCTCCGAGCCGGACTCGGTCGCCGTGCGTGACGAGTACCGGTCGGCCGCGACGTACAGCGTGTGCAGCGGCTGCCGGCCGGGCCGGTCACCCGGATATCGCTCCCGCTCCGCGTCGGCGATCTCCCGGGCCTGTTCGACGAGGTCCCGTGCGCCGCCCGCTGGGAGCGAACCGCTCACGCCGGCGGCGGGGCCGGGACCGCCGAACGCCGCACGGTTCCCTCGATCTGTCCGGACGGTTTGTCTATGACGACGAAGACCTCGCCGTCGTTCGTGAGCCCGGCGGGCGTCAGGTCGACCGCCACGTGATGGAGGTTCGGCAGCGAGAACGCGACCTCCTCGATGCTCGGGCAGGTCTCGAGCACCGCCGTGCCCATGTGCCACAACGTGTGCTGCACCGATCGACTCTCGTCGTGGTGCGCGAAGGCCCGGACGATGGCGTCCTTCGCCGCCACGCGTTCTGCCGCGAAGTCGAGCTCGTCCGTGGTCGTGTATCGCCATTCGGCATCGAGCTTCGTCGCGAGGATCCGGTCGTCCGCCTCCGGCAGGACCGTGAACCGATCCCGGAGGAAGCCGCTGAACGCCGAGCCTGTGGTCTTCAGCACGTAGAACTCGTCGAGCCCGGCCGACACCGCGACGCCTTCCCGATCGCGAACCACGTGCGCGGTCCAGCGGTGCGCACCGCGGGTGAACGTGTGCGGGTGCGGGCGCCCATCGACCTCGACGCGATCCCACGGTCGTTCGGCGATCCACGTCTCGGCGCGCGCAACCGCCGGGGAGGCATCGAGCAGGTACGCCGTGTACCGGAGCGCGAACGCCTCGATCGGCTCGTCGAGCCGGTCCTTCGCGAGCGCGTAGACGCTGCTCCGCATCGTGTCGGTCGGCAACACCGACGCGTTGTCGCCCTCGAGATGGACCGCCCCGAAGTCGCCTTCCAGGCGGACGTCGACGAGACGTTCGAAGAACTCATGGCGCTCATCGCCCCGGAGGACCGTCGCGAGGTGGATCCCGGCCTTGCCGTACCGGTTGGCGCCGAGCTCCGCGCCCATGTCAGGACCCTCGATACGTCGAGTAGCCGAACGGGCTGAGCAGCAGCGGCACGTGATGGTGCTCGCCGGGCTCGGTCACCTCGAAGACGATCGCGACCTCGGGATAGAAGCCGCGGGTCCCGTTCGATGCGAAGTACGCGCCCGAGTCGAACGAGATCCGGTACCTGCCCGACATGAGCTCGATGCCGTCGGGGAGCACGGCCAGCCGACCGCCCTCGTCGGTCGCGCCCTCGTTCACGAGCTCCCATCCGCTCGGGCCCTCTCGCTCGAGGTAGACCGGCACGCCCGCGGCCGGGCGGCCGATCGCCGTGTCCAGCACATGCGTCGTGATGGCACCCACGCCGCCCATCATGCTCCGTCAGGTGACGGGGCGCGACGACGCCGTCGTCGGCCGAACGAGCTTGTCCAGCCGGACCCGGGTGATCTGCCGTTGCTGCTCGGCGGCCTCGCGCCGTTCGGTCTCCGGGTCGTTGGAGAGCCGGCGCCACAACGCCTCGAGCATCTCGTCCGCCGACTTGCCCGTGGCGTTGATGAGGAAGACCTCGCCGAACCGTTCCTCGTACTCGCGGTTGCCGGTCTCGAGCGCCGTCAGCGTGTCCGCGCTCGCCGATGCCGAGCCGGACTGTTCGGCCTCGGCCCAGGTGGAACCCGAGCGCTCGCCGATCCTGGGGTGCGCGGCGAACGCCTCGCGCCGGTCGTCGGGTCCGACGCTCGCCCAGACGGCGTCCGAGGCGGCGAGCAGCGCGTCGAAGTCCGCGAACGGCCGAGCGTCGCGCATCCCCGCGGCCCACGCGCGCGAACCACAGCAGGACCGGATCTCGCGCTCGAACGCGTCCGGCGCCTGCGCGTTCAGCCACCGCACGCCGAAGGCGCGCCAGCCGTCGTCGGTGACGCGACCGTCGACGCGCAACCGCGCGACGCCGCCGTCGGGGTAGATGTTCAGGCGGACGTGGGTCGCGACCACCTGCGGATCGATCGCGAACGCGACCCGCTCGTTCGGGCCGAGTTTCCGCTCCGGCAGCACCTCGACGAAGTCCCCGCGTCCGGCCATCGCGGCGTCGAGCGAGCAACTGTCCGGGTAGTTGCCCTTGAAGAACGAGGTGTCGACCTCGATCCGATCGATCTCGGCCTCGGCCGCCAGTCGCACCGTCACCCAGTCGTGGCCGGGCCCGCGCCTGCGCTTGGTCTCCCACCCGTCGTGCATCCCGAGGGGATCACCGGGCGCGATCAGGTTGTCGGGTGAGGAGAAGAACAGATCGCTGGCCCCGCCGATGCGCCCGCCCGCGAGCGCCGCCGCGACGTCTCCCCGGCCGTCGGGACCGAGCAGCGCCCGTAGATCGGGGACGGGCTCGCCGTGCACGCGGAGCCTCGCGACCCCGCCGTCGGGATAGATGTTCAGCCGCAGGTGGGTGACCCGCAGCGGCCACTCGACCCGGAACACGTTCCGACTGTCGCCCTCGAGCGCGGACTCGGGAACCAGCTCGACCCACTCGGCACCGGCGAGCCGATCGTCGGTCGTCACCGCGCCCTCGAGCGAGCACCGCTCTGGGAAGTTCCCCGTGAAGAAGCTGGTGTCGACCACCACGCCCTGGACGATCCCGGGGATCCCGAGCCGGAGGATGCACCAGTCGTGGCCCGGCTCCCGGCGCCGGCGCGTCTCCCACCCGTCCATCTCCTTGCCCCGGTCGGTATAGGCGTGCGGGTCGAAGGTCGGCTCCTCGGGCTTCAGCAGGTTCTCCTTCGGCGCGAAGAACTCGTCGTTCGCCTCGAGCACCTCGGCCCCGAGTCGTCGCGCCGCCAGGTTCGGTCCGAGCTTCGCGAGCTCGTCCTCGCTCACATCGTCCCTCGCCGCAGGAGCCGGCCAACGGGCTCGTCGAGGAACGCCTCGTCCGAGTAGACCTCCACGCCCCGAACGTACGTGGCCGCGATCCGCCCGTCGAGCCGGCGATCCGCGTACGGGGTCACGGGATGGCGCTGATGGAGCCCGTTCGGATCGACGGTCCCGACGGCATCCGGATCGAAGAGCACGAGATCTGCGTCCTTGCCCTCCGCGATCGTGCCCTTCCGCGCAAGGCCGGCGATCCGAGCCGGGCCGGCGCTCATCCACGACGCGATGTCCTCGAGCCCGAATCCTCGGCGTCGTGCCTCGGTCCATACGGCCCGCAGACCGAGCTGCAGCGAAGCGACGCCTCCCCACGCATCGAAGAACGTGCCCGACTTCAGCTCGGGCGTGCAGGGCGAGTGGTCGGAGACGACCGCCGAGAGCCGGCCCTCGCGCAGGCCCTCCCACAATCGATCGCGGTTCCTCCCCGAGCGGATCGGCGGCGCGCACTTGAACTCGGTGGCGCCGGGCTCGATCTCCTCGGCGGCGAACGTGAGGTAGTGCGGGCACGTCTCGCCCGTGACGCGCTCCGATGCGGCGATCGTTTCGAGCGCCCCGGCGGCGGACAGGTGCAAGACGTGTGCCCGACACCCGGTTGCCGTGCTCGCATCGATGACCGCGTCGACCGCCCGTTCTTCCGCCTCCGGTGGACGTGAAGCCACGTACGTCGCGTACTCGCGCGCATCCGCATCCGCGAGCGCTTCGGTCGCGCGTTCGAGCGGTTCGGGGAGCTCGGCATGAACGATCAGCAGGCCGCCGAAGCTCGCGATCTCCACCATCGCCGAGCGCAGCTGCTCGAGGTCCAGCGAGGGGAACTCGTCCACGCCGGACGGGCAGAGGAAGCACTTGAACCCGTACACGCCGGCCTCGTGCAGCTCGCGCAGGTGCCCGAGGTTCTCGGGGACCGCGCCACCCCAGAACCCGACATCCACGTGCACGGCTCCCTCGGCGGCGGAGCGCTTCGCCTCGAGGGCCTCGGTCGAGATGGTGGGTGGGATGCTGTTGAGCGGCATGTCGACGATCGTGGTCACGCCGCCGGCCGCGGCGGCCCTCGTCGCGGTCGCGAACCCCTCCCACTCGGTCCGGCCCGGCTCGTTCACGTGGACGTGCGTATCCACGATGCCGGGGAGGACGACGAGGTCTCCCGCGGCGACGACCACGACCCCGTCCGGGACGTCGTCGCCGTAGGCGGCGACGCGCGCGATCCGTCCGCCGGAGACGTGCACGCACCGCTCGAGCGTCCCCTCCGGCGTCACGACACGCCGGCCACGGACCGCGAGGTCGGCTCCTTCCATGCGCCGCATCGTGGCATCGCGCGGCGGCATACGCTACCGAGCGTGAGGACCGTGCTCCGAGGCGCACGCTGGCCCGGCGACGTCGCCTTCCGCGACGGCTGGATCGAGGCCGTGGGGAGCATCCCCGAGGAACCGGGAGACCGGGTGATCCGCTGCGACGGCGACCTGCTCACCGCCGGGTTCGTGAACACCCATCACCACCTGTACCAGTGGATGACGCGCGGTCGGTGCGTCGGCTGTGACCTGTTCGGCTGGCTCGTGGAGCTCTATCCCGTCTGGGGCCGGCTGGACGCCGAGGACGTTCGTGCCGCCGCGCTGGTCGGTCTCGCCGAGCTCGCGCTCACCGGGTGCACGACGGCCGCCGACCACCACTACCTCGTGCCGCGAGGTGACGACTCCGTGTTCGACGCGCTCGCGGACGCCGCGACGACGGTGGGGATCCGGCTGCACCTCGCGCGCGGCTCGATGGATCTCGGCGAGTCGCGCGGCGGGCTGCCGCCCGATCACGTCGTCGAGGACGTCGACGCGATCCTTGATTCGACCGAGTCGGTGATCGCGCGCCATCACGACGGCGAACGCATCGTGGTAACCGTCGCACCGTGCAGTCCCTTCAGCGTGACGCCGGAGCTGATGCGCACGTCGGCCGAGCTCGCCCGGCGCCACGGCTTGCAGCTCCACACGCACCTCGCGGAGACGATCGAGGAGGAGCGGGACTCGCTCGAACGGTTCGGCAAGCGGCCCGTGGATCTGCTCGACGAACTCGGCTGGATCGCCGGCGACGTGTGGGTGGCGCACGGCGTCCACTTCGACGACGCGGAGGTGAAGCGGCTGGGAGCGACCGGGACCGGCGTCGCGCATTGTCCGTCGAGCAACGCGCGGCTCGGCGCCGGGATGTGCCGGGTCCGCGACCTCGAGGAGGCCGGGTCGCCGGTGGGACTCGGGGTGGACGGCGCCGCGTCGAACGAGGTCGGGGGCCTCCAGCCCGAGCTGCGACAGGCCCTCTACACGGCCCGCCAGCGTGCACGAAGGGCGGACGTGTTCCTGCCTCCCGACGCGCTTCGGCTCGCGACCGAGGGCGGCGCGAGGTGCCTGGGTCGAGACGACCTCGGGCGGCTGGAGCCGGGGCTTCGGGCCGACGTGGTCGTCTGGCCGGCCGACGACCTCGCCGACATCCAGGACGCGCTCACCGGGTTCGTCCTCGGGCCAGAGCGGCGAGCGCGTCACGTGTTCGTCGGCGGCAGGCTCGTGGTCGAGGACGGCAACCTGGTGGGAGCCGATACGGTGGCACTCCGCCGGGACCTCGCCCATCGCGCGCGCCGACTCTGGCCGTGAGCGGGGTGGCGATATGCCCCTGCAGAACCGGGTCACGCCGCTCGGCGAGCTGATCGCCGTTCCCGATCGCGGCCTCGTCTACGGCAACCGCGGCTGCCTCCATGACGACGCCGGGCGCATCCGCCGGCGGTACGGCGTGAAGCGATGGATCTCGTGCCGGCTCCGGTTCCGTGGCTGGCAGCGGGGTCCGATGATGCAGCCGGGACGTTTCACGGAGCTGTTCATCCTCGACGAGGCCACCGCGCTCGCGGCCGGGCACCGCGCGTGTGCGCTCTGCCGCCGCCAGGACTACGTGCGCCTGCTCGAGATCTGGCGCGACCTGCATCCGGGGCAGGTCGGAGCCGACGCGATCGACGAGCAGCTCCACTCCGAGCGGTACGACCCGGGCACACGCTCGCAGAGACACCACGAGGCCTCGCTCGACGACCTCCCCGACGGGGCCTTCGTCCTTCGGGCGGGCGAGCCCTTCCTCGTGTCCGGCGCGCAGATCCTGCGATGGACGCCGTCGGGCTACGAGGATCGGAGCCCCCGGCCGGCGCGTGAGCTCGTGACGGTGGTCACGCCGCCGTCCCTGGTCGCCGTGCTCCGCGCCGGCTGGCGGCCGATCGTCCCGTTCCTGCACCCGACCGCGAACCCGGGGGCCGGCGTGACGATCGACGACGTCCGGGCGTTCGCGTCGGGTCTGCCTCGCTCGACCGAGGCGTTGGTCCGTGACCGGGTGAAGTTCCGAGTGGGCCGGATCGTCTACGTGTCGTTCTCGCGCGACGAGACCGTGATGGGATTCGGCTTCCCGAAGGCGGAGCGCGAGGCGCTCGTCGCATCGGAGCCCGCGAAGTTCATGATGCCGAGCCGAGGCGATCTGCGCTACCACTGGGTACACGTCCGTCTCGCGACGATCGACGTGACGGAGATGCGGGAGCTCGTCCTGGACGCGTGGCGGATGGCCGTCCCCAAGCGGGTGGCGGCCGCGTACGACGAGCTCGCTAGACGAGCCAGCGTCCGTCGCGCATGAGGTCGCGGCCGTCGAGCTCGTCGGCCTCGCGCCACGCCTGGAGCTTCCGCGGGTGGATACGGAAGTAGACGTACGGGGTCGTGAGCTCGCGCGGGTCGAAGCCGGTCTTCTCCGCGAACGCGTCGCCGACCTCGTCGCTGATGTCGACCGCCTCCAGGGCGTCCGCCGTCCCCTCGACGAGCACGACGTCGCGCGTCGGACCGATCCCCACACGGACCGTGGCGTTCGAGCGCAGGTTGCGGCTCGTCGGGCTCGACGATGGCGTGGCGATCAGCAAGGTCGCGCCGTCCCACAGGAAGGACAGCGGCACGAGGTAAGGGGTCACGTCCGCATCGCCACCGGTCGCCACCCACGCGTCGACGTCGTGCTCGAGTCGATGCAGCGTGTCCCGCTTGCGGTGCTGGGAGCTGCGTGGTGGCGGGGTCATCCGACCTCCTTCGTCATGTCTGCCGGGTTCCGTTCGTCACCAGCATGACGCGACGGGTCGTGGGAGTGACCGGCCGGGCCGCGTGCCGACGATCGGCCGGGGGTGAGCCGCTTCTCGAACCAATGATGGGCGTACGGCTCGTCGTTGAACGGGTCGACCTCCACGAATCCGGACGAGCGGTACAACGCGATCGCCTCCGTGAGCGACCCGTTCGTCTCGAGCCGGACGATCCGGGTTCCGTATCGGATCGCTTCCGCCTCGAGCTCGGCCAGGATGCGACGCCCGATGCCGAGACCACGCGCCGATCGTGCCACCCACATCCGTTTCAGCTCGGTGGGCTCGGTGCCGTGGAACTTGAGGGCTCCGCAGCCGATCGGCTCCGACCGGAGCGTCGCGACGAGCAGGACACCGGCCGGAGGCCTGAGCTCGTCGTCATCGGCCGGGATGCTGGCCGAGGGGTCGAAGCCGCCTTCGAACCGCTGGTCCAGCTCGGCGAAGTACCGACGCACGCAGTGCCGTGCGTGCGGATGTGCGGGATCCGCCACCTCGATCTCGACCACCGCGGCCGTCAGGAGGCGCTCGACATCGCTCATGGCCGTCACGAGTCGTTCCCGTTGCGGACCGTTGAGCGGAGCCAGGAACGAACGGGCGAGCTCGTCGCTCCGTCGATCCAGGATGGATCGCTCGACCAGACCTGCCTCGGTGAGGCGCGCCGTCCGGACCCGCTTGTCGGGTTCGCTCGGCTCGACGGTGATCAGCCCGTCCCCTTCCAGCGAGCGCAGGAGCCGGCTGAGGTAGCCGGAGTCGAGGTCGAGCCGCGAGCGCAGCGAACGTGCATCGGACCCGTCCGCTCCGATCTCCCACAGCACGCGGGACTCGCCGAGGATCGATCCCGAGCGAGGTAGTGATCGTTCAGGGCGCCGACCCGTTCCGTGACGACCCGGTTGAAGCTGCGCACCTGGGCGACCCACGCCTGGTCCATCCTCTGACTCTAGTCAGAGGATCGCCGCGTGAGTACCGAATTCTCGACGCTCAACAGGCGGGGCGGGAGGGGTGGGATTCGAACCCACGAGCGGGTCGCCCCGCTAGCGGTTTTCAAGACCGCCGCCTTCGGCCGCTCGGCCACCCTCCCATCGGAAGGGTATCGGAGCCGTTCGGCGGCGGGGCCTTTCTGACACCATCGGGGTGACGATGGGAGGCGACACGACCGGCGCCGGGGAGTCGCCCGCGAGGGGTCGGCAGGATCGGGACGCGGACGAGACGACGTACCGCGCGCTCGTCGAGAACCTGCCCGCCGTCATCTACCAGGTCGCGCCCGACGACGACCGCCGGACGATGTACGTCAGCCGCCACGTGGAGAGCGCGCTCGGCTACTCCCGAGAGGAGTGGCTCAGCCAGCCGGACATCTGGATGGAGCTCCTCCATACCGATGACCGCGAACCGACCTTGGCGGCGCACGACCTGCACAACGAGACGGGCCGGCCGTGGAGCCGCGAGTACCGCCTGATCGCCAGCGACGGCCGCGAGATCTGGTTCCGCGACGAGGCCATCCTCGTGCGGGACGAAGGGCGACGACCGCTCCACTGGCTCGGGATCCAGCTCGATATCACCGAGCTCAAGCAGGTCGAGGAGCAGCTGCGCGCCGCCCGCGACGAGCTCGAGGAGCGCGTGGCCTCCCGGACCGCCGAGCTCGCCGAGGCGAACGCGCTCATGGCGCTCGAGATCGGCGAACGCCGTCGGGCCGAGGGCGAGCTGCGAGAGGCCGAACATCGGTACCGGCTCCTCGCCGAGCAGATCCCGGCCGTCACCTACGTCTGGGAGGTCAACCACCCCGACGGGCAGGAGCTGCAGGACTACACGAGTCCGATGATCGAGCACGTCCTCGGCTTCACCTCGGCCGAATGGAACAGCACCCCGGACTTCTGGATGTCGCGCCTGCACCCACACGATCGCACGGCGGTGCTCGCGCAGACGCTGCGCGTCGAGACGACGGGCGAGCCCTTCACGATGGAGTACCGGTACCTGCACAAGGACGGCCGCGTGATCTGGGTCGCGGACCACGCCGGCCTGCTGTCGCGCGACGTGCTCGGCCGGCCGCATCTGTTCCAGGGGGTGATGATCGACGTCACCGAGCGCAAGCGGGCGGAGGCCACGATCGCGGAGTCCGATCTGCGGTTCCGGGACCTCGCGGAGCAGGTTCCCGGCATCATCTACATCGCCGAGTTCGAAGCACGGTCCGGCTACCACTTCACGTACGTCAGTCCGCAGATCCGCTCGATCCTCGGATACGAGCCCGAGGCGTGGTCGCACGCGACCTGGCTCGCCGCCGTCCACCCGGACGACCGGGAGCGGGTGCACATCACCGACTGGGGGACGGTGGGGTCGGGGTTCGAGATGGAGTACCGGATCCTGCACCGGGACGGGACGGTGCGCTGGGCCCGGGATCGCGCGCACGTGCTCTCCTGGGACGTCTCGGGCCGGCCCGCGCAGTTCCAGGGTCTGCTGACCGACGTCACCGAGACGCGCCGGCTCGATCGTGAACGCCATGCCGCGGAGGAGCGCTACCGGTCGCTCGTCGAGGCGCTCCCGGCGATCACCTACGTCGAGCGCACGAGCCCGGATACGCCGGAGGAGTCGCACTACGCCTACGTGAGCCCGCAGATCGAGGCGATCCTCGGCTACACACCGGAGGAGGCGACGACGGACCCGAACTTCCTCGAGCGGACCGTGCATCCGGACGACAGCGAGCGCATCGGCGCCGCGAACGCGCGGGCGGAGCTGTCGGGGGAGATGTTCGACGAGGAGTTCCGACAGATCACCAAGGACGGACGCACGCGCTGGATGCACGACCGAGCGGTGCTGGTCCGCGACGAGCAGGGTGCGCCGATGTTCTGGCACGGCGTCTCGATCGACGTCACGGACCGCAAGGTCGCCGAGAGCGACCTGCAGGTGCTCCAGGCGCGCTACCACGAGCTCGCCGGCTGGGTGACGCGCGACCCGGGGAACGACGGCTAGCTACTCGACGGGCGGAGCTCGCGCACGCCCTGAGGCAGGTAGGGGTGGAGCGCGACGGGAAGCGGCACGCTGCCGTCGGCCCGCTGGCCGTTCTCGACGATCGCGATGAGCGTCCGACCGATCGCGGTCGCGGTCCCGTTCAACGTGTGCAGCACCTCGATCGCGCCCGAACCGCGGCGGACGCGCGTCTGGAGACGGCGCGCCTGGTAGTCCGTGCAGTTCGAACACGAGGTGAGCTCGCGGTACCGGTCCTGGCCGGGCAGCCAGACCTCGATGTCGTACTTCTTCGCCGCGGCCCCGCCGAGATCGCCCGCGGCGACGTTCACCACCCGGTACGGAAGTTCGAGGTTGCCGACGATCTCCTCCTCGATACCGACCAGGAGTTCGTGCTCGTCCCAGGAGCGCTCGGGCGCGCAGAAGCTGAACATCTCGACCTTGTCGAACTGGTGCACACGGAACATCCCACCGAGGTCCTTGCCGTACGAGCCCGCCTCACGGCGGAAGCAGGTCGAGTAGCCCGCGTACCGAAGTGGGAGCTGCCCCTCGTCGAGGATCTCGCCCATGTGGAACGCGGCCAGCGGTACCTCCGACGTGCCGACCAGGTACAGGTCGTCCGGCCGCGTGACGTAGATGTTCGCGGCGTCCGTCGGAAGGAAGCCGGTCCCGTACATCGCCTCCTCGCGTACGAGCACGGGAGGGATCACGGGTGCGAACCCGCGAGCCTGCAGGATGTCCAGCGCGTGGCGCACGAGCGCGAACTGGACGTGCACGATGTCGCCGATCAGGTAGACGAACCGCGAGCCGCTCGTTCGAGCACCGCGATCGACATCGAGCACGCCGAGCATCGCGCCGAGCTCCACGTGGTCGCGGACCTCGAAATCGAAGGCCGGTGGCTCGCCGCGTCTGCGGATCTCGACCGCGTCCTCGTCGGTGAACCCGTCGGGGGCCGACTCGTGCGGCACGTTCGGGATCTTGGCCAGGAGCTCGGACAGCTTCGAATCGGCCTTCGCCAGCTCGGGCTCGAGGTCCTTGATCCGGACCGACACCTCGCTCACCTCATCGATCAGGCCTTGCCGCTCCTCGGCCTGCGCGCCGCCGATCGCCTTGCTGGCGCGGTTCTGCGTCGCCCGGAGCTCCTCGACCCGCACGGTGATCTCGCGCCGGCGCTCGTCGAGCTCGAGGAGCTCGTCGACGGCGTCCGCGAGGTTGCGACGGGCGAGCCCCTTGCGGAACCGATCCGGGTCCTCGCGGACCGCCCGGACGTCGAGCACGCTAGACCTTCGCCTCCTCGGCCTGCGCCTGCGGTTTGGCGGGCGCGGCCGGGGTCGTCGACTGTTGGGCCGGCTGCTGGTCCATGTTCGACTGGCCCTGGAAGACCCCTCCCTCCTCGACCACGAGGGTCTTCGAGGTGATGTCGCCGTCCACGCGACCACCGCGCGAGAGTTCCGCTCGGCCCTTCACCGCGATCGACCCCTTGAACTTGCCCGCGACGACGACGTTCTGGGCGCGGATGTCCGCCTCGACCTGGCTCTGCGGCGAGAGCAACACGTCGCCTTCGGCGTTGATCTGCCCCTTCACCTGCCCGTCGATCCGAAGCGACCCGGCCGAGACGACCGTCCCCTCGAGCTTGGCTCCCTGACCGACCACCGTGACCTCTCCACCCTGCTCCGCCATCCCTCGCACCTCCTTCTCCGTCCGTTCGGGACGCTTCGACGGTTCCGCGTTCTCCGGTCTGGCCGCGTCCTCCCGTCGCCAGATCATGGCGTCGTCACCGCCTCGCGCGGCCCGGCGAGCGCCTGCCGGATCGCCTCCTCCTCCTCGACGGAGAGGTCGTAGGTGCTCTGTCCGTCCAGGATCGGCTTCGCGTACACGCGCGTGTCGTGTCGACCGTTGATCGACGTCATCACGACGCCCGAGGCCTGGTCGTCCAGCAGCGCGCAGGAGAAGGACAACCGCCCCCCGACGTCTTCGAACGCGTCGTACCGGACGAGGCCCATGTGCCGCACGGCCCCTCGGATGAGCACCTCCTGCCGACGGTCGGTCGATCGCCAGCGAGCGCACGGCCGCCTCGAGCCGCTCGATCTTCATCGCCTGGCCGTCGAGGATCTGCTGCAGGATCTCGTCCATCTCGATCGGTCCGCGTGGCTTGCGACGGCCCGAGGCGAGCGCCGAGAGGACGATCGCGAGGGCCGCGAGGCCGATCGCGATGAGGACGAGCCGGCTGAGGGTTTCGGCGGAGAAGGTCATCGTTGGTTGCGTCGCTCGCCGGAAACGGGCACTGACCTGCGGTTCTTGCGAGTGCCGAAGTATACAATCAACGCCCTCGCGGCCGTTCGGTCCGCGACCTGGATGCCGACCGGATGCGGCTCGCCTACTTCGATTGCATCGCCGGGATCTCCGGCGACTCGGCCTTCGGCGCGCTCGTGGACCTGGGGATCGACCTGGCCGAGCTGCGGGCGCACCTCGGCACGCTCCCGCTGGAACCATTCGAGCTCGAGGTGGAGCAGGTCGACGAACACGGCGTCCTCGCCACCCGCGTCGGCATCCGAGCCGCTCGCGCCGGGATCGTGCGGACGTACGCGAGCGTTCGGGCGCTGCTCGACGCCTCCGATCTGCCGGCCGACGCGCTCGCGCTCGCGCACCGGATCTTCCGCCGGTACGCGGAGGCCGAGGCCCGGGTGCATCGCCGGGACGTCGAGTCGGTCACGTTCCACGACCGCGCCGGCCTCGACGCGATCGTCGACGTGGCCGGCGTCGCCCTCGGGCTGACGAAGCTCGGCGTCGAGCGCGTGTTCGCCTCCGCCGTGCCGACGGGTCTCGGGATGAGCCGGACCGGCCACGGGGCGATCCCGATCCCGACGCCGACGGTGGTCGAGCTGCTCCGAGGCGCACCACTGTTCTCACGCGGGGTCGCGGCCGAGCTGACCAACGCCACCGGCGCGGCGATCCTGGCCGCCACCGTGGAGGGCTTCGGCGAGCTCCCGCCGCTGCGCATCGAAGCGGCCGGCTACGGCGCCGGGTCCGGCCCGGCTCGACTTCCCGAACGTCACACGGACCTCTGGTGGGAACCGAGGAACCGTCGAGCGCGCTGCCGAGCAACGCCGGCCCGCCGGAGCTCCGGCTCGTGCCCGAACCGGAGGATCCCGCCGTTGATGTCGGCGAGGGCGACGGCGGTGACGCGGGCTGAACGAGGCCTGACCCCGGGAACGCCCGATGCTGCCCCCGAGGGGGCAGCATCGCGGCGGTACCTATGACGGCTCGGGGCCGGCTACCACTTCCAACCGGCGCCGACGGCCATGAGGAAGGCCGCCAGCCACCCGAGCATCGCCAGCAGTCGGCGAGGCCTCTGCACGGCTACGCCTCCTTTCCAGGCGGTACGTCATCCGCTATCGGCAGATCGGGGTCGGAACTTAAGGGGAGTCGTCTGTAGGCCGATATGGCTAGGACCGGGCCATAGCGTCGGTCGGCCCGTCGTGCCATAAAGGAGCGCCATGCGGCTCATCCTGGTCACGTTCTCGCTGGCCATCGTGCTCGGCTACCTGCTCGGAGGCCGGCTGCGCAACCTGGGGAGCATCCGGCTCCGCTTGCCATGGGTCGGGCTCGTCGCGGTCGGCCTCCAGCTCGTGCCGGCCTACGGGCCGCTCGGGTCGGCGATCCTGTTCACGTCGTTCGCTCTCCTGCTGGTCGTCGGGGTGGCCAACCGGCGGGTGCCCGGGTTCGGGCTCGTCGTCGCGGGGTTGTGCCTGAACTTCCTCGTGATCGCGGTGAACGACGGGATGCCGGTCACTCCCGAGGCCGTCATCGCATCGGGGCAGGCAGACACGCTCGACGACCTCCGAGCCGGTGGCGCCAAGCACCACCTCGCGACCGCCGACGACGAACTGCTCTTCCTCGCCGATCGGTTCGGGATCCCCGCACCGGTGCGCCAGGTGGTCAGCGTCGGCGACGTTCTGGCCTACGCGGGAGCGGTGTGGTTCGTGGTCACCGGGATGCGACGCAGGGAGCCACAGCCGGGGACCCGCCCGCGCGCGGCCGAGGCCGTCGGCTGATGGCAGCCGTCGCCGGCGTCGAGCCGCGACCCGCTGCCCGCTGGGTGCAGACCCTGTATCAACTGTGCGTCGTCGTCCCCGTGATCGTGTACCTGGGCGCGACCCTGCCCGCGAACTGGGACGACGTGATGCAGTTGCCCGTCCTCCTGTTCCTCGTCGCCGTCGCCGTCGTCGACCTGATCCCCGTGCCGGGTTGGGGCGGCACGCAGCTCTCGCTCAGCTTCCCGTTGCTGTTGGGCGTGGCGATCATCTTCGAGCCGCCGGTCGCCACCCTGATCGCCTTCGCGGGCTCGATGGACCCGCGTGAGCTCCGGGGCGAGGTCGGACTGCTCCGGGCGTTGTTCAACCGGAGCCAGATGGGCCTGTCGACCCTCGCCGCCAGCCTCCTGTTCGCGGCGATCGCGACCCCGGATTCGGAGTGGCAGCTCCTCCTGCTGGGGATCGTGCCGGCGGCGACCGCCGCCTATGCGATCAATGCCGGGCTCGTCGCCGGGCTGGGCGCCCTCGCAACAGGGCTGAGCTTCCGGCAGGTGCTCACCCGGATGCACGGCTCGGCGCCGTACGAGTTCCTGCTCTCCTACATCGGGCTCGGGCTGTTCGGCGCGGTGATCACCCAGTTCTACCTCTCGGAGGGGTTCTGGTCGGTCATCGTCTTCCTCGGGCCGCTCGTGTTCGCCCGCCAGATGTATTTCCGGAGTCGCGCGCTCGCCGACCAGCTCGCCGACCAGAACCAGACGCTGGCGGACCAGGCGCAACGACTGGAGGAGCTCCTCGAGAAGGAGCATCAGACGGTCGACGAGCTCCGCGAGCTGAACCGGATGAAGGGCGACTTCGTCGCGGTGGTGTCCCACGAGCTCCGGACGCCGGTCACGGCGATGATCGGGTACGCGAAGACGCTGCGCCAGCCGGAGTTCGCCGACGATCCCGAGATGCGGGCGGAGTTCCTGGAGCGGATGGAGCGTCAGAGCGACCGGCTCCTGCGGCTGGTCGAGAACCTCCTAACCGCGGCCAACCTGGAGAACAATCAGATGCAGGTCGAGATCGTCCGCGTGCTGTTCGAGGACCTGGTCCGTGAGGTCATCGAGGGGCTCTCGACGGAGGCGAGCCGCGTGAAGATCGACGTGCCCGACGACCTGCCGGTGCTCGTCACCGACCGGCAGGTGCTCTCACGCGTGCTGCAGAACCTCGTCGACAACGCACTGAAGTACTCGCCCGACGGCTCGTCCTGTGAGCTCGGCGCGAGCCCGGCCGGCGACCATATCGTCTTCTGGGTGCGCGACTACGGCATCGGCATCTCGGACGAGGAGCTCCCGAGGATCTTCGACCGCTTCTACCAGGTGGACTCCTCGAGCACGCGGACGTTCCGCGGGGCGGGCGTCGGGCTCTCGCTCGTGAAGGACCTGCTCGAGTACCTGGGCGGCACGATCGAGGTGGAGAGCGCACCCGGAGAGGGGAGCCGGTTCGTCGTGACGCTCCCGGTCCGCCACGCGAAGGCGCGGAACCCCGAAGCCGACGCCGGGATGCTGGGAGCCGGCGGGCCGAGGGGCTGACCTTCCCGGGCCCTCGTCGGACGACCGGGTGCGGTGGGCGAGGGGGGAGTTGAACCCCCACGTCCTTTCGGACACAGGAACCTGAATCCTGCGCGTCTGCCAATTCCGCCACTCGCCCGAGGGGGAGGGAATCGTAGCAAGCCCACGGCAGATCCGTCCCCCGGATGCCGATGGAGCGGTGGATGGCCTCGTGGCCGATGTACCCGGAACGGGAGGGCCGATATCGGGTGGCACGATCGAGGGCCGACCACATCGACTTCGACGAGCTGATGCGGTGCGACGGTGATCGGTTCGTTGCCCTCACCGCTGGGCCGTCGTCGCGGTCGGCGTGCTCACCGGCTACTGCTCGGTCCGCTACTCGGCACCACCCTGCGGTTCCTGCTGGCGGTGCTGATCGTGAGTCGTTCGCACGCCGACCTACTGGGAGTGCGCGAGCTCGGCGCATGCGGCACCTCCCGGTCGACGAGCGCTTCGGCTTCTCGAGCCCGCTCGGAACGCCTGAGCGGCCGCGGTTCGACGCGCCCGACGGCGCCGGGACCAGACCGACGACACCGGGTTCACGCGCACGCACGCCGCGGGTAGGATAGGCGCCGGCCGACCGGCGGCACCGACGGGCCTCCGTTCGCGACGCCTGTGCCGAACCTCCGCGACTTCGAACGACGCCTGGGGGGCCTCGTCGAAGGCCTCTTCTCCAAGACGTTCCGCTCCGGCCTGCAGCCCGTCGAGCTCGCCAAGCGCCTGATCAAGGAGATGGACGCCGGGCGCACCGTCGGCGTCAGCGAGGTCTGGGCGCCGAACCGCTTCGTCGTTCTCGCTCTCCCGAGCCGACGCGCGAGCGGTTCGAGCAGGCGGAGCACGCGCTGATCGCGGAGCTGGCACGGTCGTCCGCGAGAACGCGGCCGAGCGCGGCTGGGGGCTCGTGGGCCCGCCCGAGATCGACGTTCGAGGTCGACGAGTCGCTCAGAAGGGCGACTTCCAGGTGCGACGCCTCGTTGGTGGAGGGCGAGGAGAAGCTCGAACCCGCGATCCCCGGCCGGCGGACGCCGACCCTCGTGCACCGCGAGGACGGGCGGAGCGTCCGGTCGCGCTGGACGCGACGATCGCGACGATCGGCCGGCTCGCCGAGTGCGACGTCGTCGTCGACCGACCCGGGCGCCTCCCGGCGGCACGCGCAGATCCGCACGGACGAGGCGGGGTTCGTCGCTCACCGACCTCGGCTCCACGAACGGCACGCGCGTGAACGACGACCCGTCCAGGAACGCGTGCTCGACGGACGGCGACCGCATCACGATCGGCACGACCGTCCTGGAGTTCCGGAGCGGACTGACGTGACGCCGTTCGCGCTCTCGCTTGCTGAAGTACGCCGCTGCTCGCGCTGCCTGAATTCGCTGTTCGTCTGCCGCTGCGATCCGTCTCGGTGGCGCTCGATGCGGCGGCCGCGGGCGCGGCGCCACCTCGACAGGTCGCGCGGCTCCCGCGAGCGACGGGGCGCGGCCGCGACCGTCGAAGGGCGCCACGCCCGTCGACAGGTCGTCGTGCACGACCGAGGCGAGGGCAAGCCGCGCACCGTGCCGCGTCGAGCGGCACGCATGGACGATCGGACGGGCGCGCCGAGTGCGAGCTGCCGCTCGACGACACGTACGTTTCCCAGCAGCACGCGCGCCTGATCTTCGCGAAGAACGGGACCTGGTACGTCGAGGACCTGGGCTCGACGAACGGCACCTACGTGAACGACCAGCGGCTCGCCGCGCCGGCCGATGGTGCAGCCGGGCGACACGTCGCGCCTCGGCACCACCGTGCTGGAGCTCGCGCCGATGAGGATCGTGGTCGGGCGTCGGCACCGACATCGGCCGGGTCCGCGAGGGCAACGAGGACTCCTACCTGGTCGAGCCGCCCCTCTACGCCGTCGCCGACGGCATGGGCGGCCATCGCGGCGGCGAGGTCGCGTCCAGCTCGCGCTCGAGACGGTCGAGGAGCTGTTCCGAGCAGCGGCGAGGGCACGCTCGCCGACCAGGTCGCGCGAGGCGAACCGCGCCGTGTTCGAGCGCTCGCCGCAACGACCGGAGCGTGTCCGGCATGGGCACCACCCTCACCGCCGCACTCGTCGACGGACGACCGCGTGCATCTCGCCCACGTCGGCGACAGCCGCGCCTACCTGTTGCGCGGCGGGAGCCCTCCGCCAGCTCACCGAGCGACCACACGCTCGTCGCACGCATGGTGAAGGCAGGCGAGATCACCCCGAGGAGGCCGGAGACGCATCCCCACCGCAACGTGCTCACGCGGTCCCTCGGCACCGACGCGACGTGCTCGTCGACGAGGCCGACGTCCCGCTCTCGACGGCGACCGGTCCTGCTCTGCAGCGACGGCCTCACCGGCATGGTGACCGAGGCAGATCCAGGCGATCCTGGAGACCGAGCCCGACCCCCAGGAGGCCGCCGACCGGCTGGTCAAGGCCGCGAACCGGGCCGGCGGGATCGACAACATCACGGCGTCGTCCTCGACTTCTCCGACGACGGGTCCGGCCCCGGTGGCGCGAAGACCGAGCAGGTTCCGCACCAGCCGACCGTCGAACGGCCCGGCCCGCAGGCGTCGCCGCCCAGACGATCGGACATCACGATCGTCGGAGCGCCGATCCCCGGGCCTCCGCCGAAGGATCGAGCGCGTAGCCCCGTCCCCGTGTCGTCCCGGACCGCCGGTCCGCGTCGTCACCGCGCCCGGAAGGTGGGGACAGGGATCGGCGTCACGGTCGGGCTCCTGGTGCTCGGCGTCGTCGGTCTCCGGCTCTACCTCGACGCGCAGTGGTACGTCGGCGAATCCGACGGCAAGGTCGCGGTGTTCCGAGGCGTGCCGGCGGAGTGCCGGGTTCGACCTGCACTCGGTCGTCCTCGAGACGACGATCCCGGCGGAGGACGTCGCAGTCGCTGGCGCTGTACCGCGACCTCTCCGACGGCATCACCGCCGAGACCGCGAAGACGCGGACGCGATCGTCGAGCAGATCCGACCGGGACGTCGCGCGCAGCAGCCGGCACGTGAGCCGGGCGGCGGCCGTCGAGCGGCCGCACGCGTCTGGCGCCGCAGATCGCGTTCGTCTGTCCTCGCCCTCGTCGCTGTCGTCGGCGCCTACGCGATCGCCGGGCTCGGCAAGCGCGGGCAGCTTCCCGCGACGTTCGCGCTGTACGCGGCGGTCTGCTCACGGCCGGCTTCGTGGCCGCCTGGCTCGTGGTCCGCGTGTTCGCGCCGCGCGCCGACCCCGTGCTCTTCCCCACCGCGGCGGTCCTGGTCGGGCTCGGGTTCGCGATGATCTTCCGGATCTGTCGCGGCGGGCCTCGCGGCCGAGCAGGCGACGTGGCTCGTCGTCGGGCTCGGCGCGTTCGCGCTCACGCTGTGCGTCGTCCGCGACGACCGGATGCTCAACGCGTACACGTACACGATCGGCCTGCGTCGGCGCTCGTCCTGCTGCTGCTGCCGGTCGTGCCCGGGATCGGCGAGACGATCAACGGCGCGCGGCTCTGGGTCGCAGATCGGACCGCTCTCGTTCCAGCCGGCGGAGTTCGGCAAGGTCCTCATCGTGATCTTCCTGGCGTCCTACCTGACCGACAAGCGCGAGCTGCTCGCCGTCGCGCTCGCGGCTGGGGCCGCTCCGCCTGCCGCGCGCCAAGGACCTCGGGCCGCTGCTGCTCGCGTGGGGCGCCTCGCTCGCGGTGCTGTTCCTGCGAGCGGGACATCGGCGCGTCGCTGCTGTTCTTCGGCGTGTTCGTCGTGATGCTCTGGGTCGCGAGCGGGCGCGCCGCGTACCTGCTCGCTCGGGCTGCTGCTGTTCGGCGTCGGCGCCTGGCGTCGGGTATCGGTGCTGTTCGACCACGTGCAGCTCCGCGTGGACTACTGGCTGCACGCGCTCGACCCCGGCAAGGTCTACGACCTGGGCTACGGGCAGCTCGCGCAGGGGTGGTTCGGCGATGGCGACCGGCGGCATCGTCGGCACCGGCCTCGGTCAGGGTTCGCCGACCTGATCCCGTACGCCGGCACCGACTTCATCTTCGCGGCGTTCGGCGAGGAGCTCGGCATGATCGGCGCGACGGCGCCATCCTGCTGCCTCTACCTGGTCCTGATCGGCCGGGGCCTGCGCGTCGCGATGCGAGCGCGCCGACGCGTTCGGCGAAGCTGCTCGCCACCGGCCTCACCACGATCGTCGCGCCTGCAGACGTTCGTGATCGTCGGCGGCGTGACTCGGCTGATCCCGCTCACCGGGGTGACCCTGCCGTTCGTGTCGCTACGGCGGGTTCGAGCCTGGTCGCGAACTTCGTCATGCTGGCGCTCCTCGTCCGCGTGTCGAGCGGACCGTTGCGAGCGGAACCGGAGCGGCTAGGTGGATCGGCGCATCCGCACGGCTCGGCATCGGCGCTCGTGGCGCTGTTCGGCCTGCTGTTCGCCCAGGTGTCGTACATCCAGGTGTTCGCGGCCGACCGGATCGCGAACCACCCGGCGAACGCGCGGCGCCAGATCATCGCCGAGTACCAGGTGGAGCGCGGGACGCATCCTGGCCGCCGACGGCACGGTGACCGTGCTCGCAGCGAGCCGCACGGGAGCGCCGGGCGATCTGCGGTTCCAGCGCCGCTACCCCGAGGGGCCGCTCGTACGCGGATCTCACCGGCTACTACTCGCGCATCTTCGGCCGCGCCGAGCTCGAGCAGGCGTTCGAACCACTTACCTGTCGGGCGACGCGCCGGAGCTCGCTGTCTCGACGCTCACCGACCTGATCCTCGGCCGGCCGAAGAAGGGGGCATCGATCGTCACGACGATCGACGCCCGACCTGCAGGAGGCGGCCGCGGCGGCGGCGCTCGCGCAGCCCGGCGCCGTCGCGTCGCGGCGATCGATCCCGAGCACCGGCGACATCCTCGCGCTCGTCGCCGAATCCGACGTACGACCCGAACGTGCTCTCGTCGCAGGACACCGACGATCGATCCGCGCGGCGTGGGAGCGAGCTGAACGACGACCCCGAGCAACCCGCTGCATCTCGCGCGCGAACGACGAGCTGTTCCCGCCCGGATCGACGTTCAAGCTCGTCACCGCGTCGGCGGCGTTCGAGAACGGCTTCGGGCCGGAGAGCCTGTGGCCGAACCCGCACGAGCTCGACCTGCCGCTCACCGACGAGACGCTCGAGAACTTCGGCGGCGTCGCTCTGCACGGGCGGATCGCGACGATCACGCTCGCCGACGCCTTCCAGCGAGTCCTGCAACGTGATCTTCGGCGAGATCGGGCTCGAGCTCGGCGCGGACGCGACTCGCCGCGCAGGCGCGCGCTCTACGGTTTCTGCCCGACCGATCCGCCCGGCAGACGCGTGCGAGGAGCCGACGATCCCGTTCGTGCATCCCGTGGGTGACGGGCGTGTTCCCGGCGCCGGCGTACTTCGAGCAGCGCGAGCCCGCGCGTCGCGTTCTCCGCGATCGGCCAGCGACAACGTCGCTCGCGAACCCGCTCCAGATGGCGCTCGTCGCCGCGGCGATCGCGAACGACGGCACCATGATGCGGCCCCGCCTCGTGGCCGAGGTCGCGCGACCCCAGCGGACGGGTCGTTCGCGACGTTCGACCCGCAGGAGTTCTACGGGCAGCCGATCTGTCCACGGAGAACGCGGCCGCGCTGCGCAGATGATGGTCGCCGTCGTCACGAGCGGCACCGGCACGCGCCGCGCAGGTCCCCGGCGTCGAGCGTCGCCGGGCAAGACCGGCACCGCCCAGCACGGCGACGGACGCGGACCCGCACGCCTGGTTCGTCTGCGTTCGCCCCGGCGGGCCGAGACGACCCAGCCGATCGCCGTCGCGGTTATCGTGCTCGACGGCGGCAGCCTCGGCAACGAGGCGACGGGCGGAGCCGTCGCCGCGCCGATCGCGAAGGCGGTCATCGAGCTGCGCTAGGCCTGTGACCAGGTCGGACGGGACATCGTTCAGCGGAAGGGGAACCAGATCGACGAAGCCGTGATGCTCGGTGGGCGGTACCGCGTCGAGGCGCGGCATCGGCCGCGGTGGCATGGCCGAGGTGTACGCGGGCTCGACACCGTCCTCGGACGCACCGTCGCGATCAAGGTCCTCGCGCCCCAGTTCGCCGACGACCAGAGCTTCGTCGAGCGCTTCCGTCGCGAGGCGCAGGCCGCGGCGCGGCTCGAGCCAGCCGAACATCGTCGTCGGTCTACGACACCGGCGCCGACGACGGCATCCAGTACATCGTGATGGAGTTCATCGAGGGCCGGACGCTGGCCGAGTTCATGGCGGGCGGGGCGCACGATCATGCCCGACGCGCGATCGGGATCGCGCAGAAGATCGTGTGCCGGGCGCTCGCGGCGGCGCACGCGCAGGGGGTGATCCATCGCGACATCAAGCCCGGCAACATCATGATGACGCGCGACGGCGAGGTGAAGGTCATGGACTTCGGTATCGCACGGGTCACGCGGACCACGAGACCGCTCCGCAGACGGCCGCGGTGCTTGGGGACCGCGTCGTACCTGTCGCCGGAGCAGGCGCAGGGCCAGCCGGTCGACGGCCGTACGCGACATCTACTCGCTGGGGTGCCGTGCTGTACGAGATGCTGACCGGTCGCCCGCCGTTCACTCGGCGACACGCCGGTCGCGGTCGCGTACAAGCAGGTGCATCGAGCAGCCGGTGCCGCCCTCGACGCTGAACCCCGACGTGACGCCGCGAGCTGGACGCCGTCGTGATGCGGGCGCTCTCGAAGAACCCGGCGAACCGCTACCAGTCCGCCGAGGAGTTCCGCGCCGACCTCGACCGCGCGCAACGGGGCCGGCCGGTCGAGGCCGACGCCGCTGCTGCCGGCCGTGGGCGCGACGCAGGTGATCGGCCGGCCCGTCCGCAGGCGACGCAGGTGCTCCCACCGGGACCCGAACCCGAGCGCCGGAGCCCCTGGGTGCCCATCGTGGTGACGATCGTCCTGGTCGCGCTCCTCGGGCTGCTCCTGTGGTTCCTCGCCACGACGCTCCTCGGCGACGACGAGCAAGGCACCGACCTGGTGACCGTACCGAACGTCGTGGGCGATCGATTGAACGCCGCCCGCGCGGAGCTCGAGGAGGCGAACCTCGTCGTCGTGGACGAGGACATCGTTCGCGTCCCGGCGCCCGCCGACGATCCCGAGGCCGCTCCCGGCACCGTGCTCGAGCAGGACCCCGCGGCGGACGAGCAGGTCGAGGAGGGCACCGAGGTCGTCCTCACCGTCGTTGCGCAACCCGAGGCGATCCCGATCCCCACCGTCGTCGGGCTCCAGGCCTCGGCCGCGCAGCTGATCCTCGAGCAGGCGGGGTTCCTGGACGTCGTCCAGGAGCAGGAGACGAGCGAAACCATCCCGACCGGGTCGGTGACCCGGACCGAGCCGGCGGAGGGCGACCGAGGCCCTTCCGGACGACACGATCACGTTGTTCGTCTCGAGCGGGACCGGCACGGTCGTCGTGCCCCCCGTCACGTGCCAGAGCTTCGGCTCGGCGCAGCGCGACCTGCGCGCGGCCGGCCTCAACCCGATCCCGTCCGCTGAAACGAGGCCGCTGAACCCGCTGTGCACGAACCCGAACAAGGTGGCTGCGCAGGAACCTGCGGCGGGCACGGAGGTGCAGGCCGGCTCCGACGTGTTCCTGTTCCCCGGGGAGGCCGTGGTCCCCACCGGCCCGACCGGCCCCACGGGACCGACGGGCGAGACCGGCGACGACTAGCGGTGTCGCTCTGGTTCGTCCACGAGGGATTCACGGACGAGGAGCGGTCCCGGCTGGCGCCGTACTTCACGAACCTCGACGGTCCCGTCTTCGCCCTGCGGAACCTGCCCGAGGTCGTGAAGGGCGCGCTGTTCGCCCGGTACTCGCGGACCGGCAAGTCGCTCCGACGGCTGTTCCTCGACGAGTTCGCCGAGCAGGTGGAGGGCGCCGTCGCGTCCGGCACGGCAGGCGTGAAGGTCGACAAGGCCGAGCAGCTGTACGAACGCGTGTTCTTCGACTTCGGGGACGACTCGGTCGCGCAGCTCGGGGGCGTGCACCTGGCGTGCGAGCAGGTGTCCCAGCTGCTGGCGAAGGCGATCGAGTGGGGCCGACTTGCGGCGTACCTCGAGCAGTCGACCCGCTACATGCGCTACGACGACCGCCCGGGTGGGCGGTGGCGGCTGACCGTCCCCCCCGAGATCTCGGGCACATCGGTCGAGGATGCGTACCTCACGTACGCGGACCGCACCTTCAAGACGTACGGCCGGCTGTTCCAGCCGCTGTTCGACCTGTTCGCGGAGCGCTTCCCGAAGGACGCGGCCGACCCGGAGTTCATCTATCGCTCGACGATCACGGCGAAGACCTGTGACACGCTGCGCGAGCTGCTTCCGGCCGGGACGCGGTCGAACCTCGGCGTCTACGCGACCGGTCAGTCGTACGAGCAGATGCTCCTGCGGATGCGCGCGCATCCGCTCGCCGAGGTTCGCGAGTACGCCGACCTCATGCTCGCCGAGCTCCGCACGGTGATCCCCGCGTTCCTGCGGCGCGTGGACCTCGAGGACCGCGGCGTCGCCTGGTCGCGCTACCTGGCCGAGACGCGCGGCTCGACGGACGAGGTGGCTTCGAAGTTCACGGGCGGTGCGGAGCCGGAGCCCCGCGAGCTCGGTGACGCTCACGGACTTCGATCCGCTCGGCGAGGAGAAGGTGGTCGCGGCCGCGCTCTACGCGGCGACCGACCTGCCGGACGACCAGCTCCGCTCCCTCGCGCACGCGATGAGCGAGGACGAACGCGAGGCGGTGCTGCGCGCGTACGTCGGCGATCGCGCGAACCGCCGGCACAAGCCGGGGCGAGCGTTCGAGCGCACGGACTACCGGTTCGACGTCCTGTGCGACTACGGCGCGTTCCGGGACCTGCAGCGTCACCGCCCGCTCACGCTCGAATGGCAGACGCTCGCGCCGACCCACGGCTACGACACGCCGAAGGTCATCGGCGAGGCCGGGATGACGTCGGAGTGGGACGAGGTCATGCAGGACTCGGCGAGGACGTGGGCGATCCTCGCCGAGCACGCCGGCGATGAGGTCGCGCAGTGCGCCGTCGCGATGGCCTACCGGATCCGGTTCGTGATGCAGATGAGCGCGCGCGAAGCGATGCACCTCATCGAGCTGCGTTCCTCGCCGCAGGGCCACCCGACCTACCGGCGTGTGGCGCGAAGCATGCACGAGCTGATCGAGCACACGGCCGGTCACCAGGCGATCGCCGGCGCGATGTCCTACCTGGACACGAGCGACGTGGACCTGGAGCGCCTCGAGGCCGAACGCCGCGCCGACGCGAAGCGCCGGGCAGCCCGGGCCGGCTGAGACTTCACGTCCCGAGGATCTCCGCGAGGTCGAACGTCACCGCCTCCTCCAGCTGCTCGAACGTGCACGAGCGCGGGTCCCGGTCCGGGCGCCAGCGGACGAACTGCGCGGTGTGCCGGAAGCGGTCTCCCTCCATGTGGTCGTACCGGACCTCGACGACGCGCTCGGGCCGGAGCGGCACGAAGGACAGGTCCTTCTTCGCGCTCCAGCGACTGCCCTCCGAGCTGCGTGGCGTGCGTGCGGTCGCCTCCTCCCACTTGGACCAGTCCCACGGGTGGCCGTCGAACGTCGTGACGAGCGGCTGGAGCTCCTCGTACAGCCTCCGGCGCTCCGACATCGGGAACGCGCCGACCACGCCGACGTTCGCGAGGTCGCCGTCGCGGTACAGGCCGAGCAGCAACGAGCCGACGGCGTCGGTGCTGCCCTTGTGCACGCGGTACCCGGCCACGACGCAGTCGGCGGTTCGGACATGCTTGATCTTGAACATCACGCGCTTGTCCGGTTGATAGGTCCCGTCCAGCGGCTTGGCGATCAGCCCGTCGAGCCCCGCTCCCTCGAACTCGTGGAACCACCGTTCGGCGAGCGATCGATCGCGGGTGGCGGGCGTGAGATGGATCGGCGAGCCCGTGTCGGCGAGCGCGCCCTCGAGGGCGAGACGCCGCTCGGCGAACGGATGCTGCATCAGGTCGCGATCGCCGAGGGCGAGCAGATCGAACGTGATGAGGTGGGCCGGCGTCTGCTTGGCGAGCAGCTTGACGCGGCTCGCCGCCGGATGGATCCGCTGCTGGAGCGTCTCGAACTCGAGGCGCCGGCCCTCCGGGTCGGGGACGACGATCTCACCGTCGACGACGCACCGTGCGGGGAGGTTCGCGAGGGCCGCCTCGACCACCTCGGGGAAGTAGCGGTTCATCGGGCGCTCGTTCCTGCTGCCGATCTCGACCTCGTCACCGTCGCGGAACACGATCGAGCGGAAGCCGTCCCACTTCGGCTCGAAGCTGAAGTCCCCATCGGGGATCTCCGGGATCGGTTTCGCCAGCATCGGCGCGACGGGCGGCATCACGGGCAGTCGCATGCCACCTATCTTCCACGACGGGCAGGCGTCGGGACCGCTCGGGTACCCTTCCGAGCCCATGGACCGCCAGTCCACGTTCCTGCTGGCGCTCGGCATGCTCATCGCCGCGGCGCTGATCGTCTCTGTGAGCGGGTGGATCCTCTTCGCGCGCGACCGGCGGACGGGGAGGTCGGAGACCGCTCCTGCCGGTCCGCCTCAGGCCGAGGCGCGGATCGGCGGCTCGGAGTCCGGGGGCGGTTCCGGCGCCGGCTCGGGAGACGGCGTCGGGGGCGGCGCCGGGTCGGGGGACGGCGGCTGAGGCTGCGGGACGGGCTCCGGGTCCGGCGAGGGAGCGGGCGGCCTCGGATCCGGTTCCGGGTCGGGCGTGCGGTTCCGGGGTGTCGTCACTCGCTCCCTCCTTCCGGATCCACCGGACCGAGCGACTCGTCGCTCTGACGGCGTTCGACGTTCGGATCGCGGCCCGCGGCCTCTCGGAGCCGACGCGACTCGACCTCGTGCCCGCACGAGAAGGTCAGGACCTCACGGCTCTCCGGGGCCTGCTTCAGACCCGAGCGCACCAACGGGTTCTCGTCGTACGCGATGTCGCCGAGGACGCCGACGCCACAGATCGGGCATCGAAGGTCGGATCCGTTGATGGTTCGCTCCTTCCGACGGTTGCAGCATCAAGGTTCCCGGTCCGAGCGATCGCCAAACCGCGCCGAAGCGCCGGCGGGTAGCATCCGGGCATGCTGCGCGGGGCGATCGCTGCGGTCGTCACACCGCTCACCGGATCCGGGCTGGGGGTCGACGAGCATGCGATCGGTCCGATCGTCCGCTTCTTGTCGGAGGGGGGGGCCGACGGCGTCCTGGTGTGCGGAACGACGGGTGAGGGGATCCTGCTCACCCCCGCGGAACGCGGGGCGATGGCCGCCCGGTGCGTCGAAGCGCGGCCGACGGGCTTCCAGGTCGCGGTGCACGCGGGCGCGCAGACCACCGCCGACACCGTTGCGTTGGCGGCGCACGCGAAGGAGCACGGCGCCGATGCGGTCGCCGTCATCGCGCCGCCCTACTTCCCGCTCGGAGAGCAGGAGCTGATGGCCCATCTCCGAGCGGCGGCCGAGGCCTGCGCGCCCGTGCCGTTCTACGTCTACGAGTTCGCGGGTCGCAGCGGCTACGCGATCCCGGTCGCGGTGATCGAGCGACTCCGTGAGGTAACCACGAACCTGGCAGGCATGAAGGTCTCGGATACGCCGTTCTCGGCCGTCGAACCCTACGCGTTGGAGGGACTCGACCTGTTCGTCGGGTCCGAGCCGCTCGTGCTCGAAGGGATGCGCAACGGAGCCGCCGGCGCCGTCTCCGCGCTCGCGACCGCCTTCCCGGAGATCGTGGCGGCGCTCGTACACGGCCGGAGCGACGAGGCGGACGAGCAGGTGACCGCCCTGCGACGGCTCCTCGCTCCCCTCCCGTTCCACGCGGCCCTGAAGACGATCATGCGCGCCCGCGGCGTCCCGGTGCGCCCGGACGTCCGCGCGCCCCTCCGGGGCCTCACCGACGAGGAGCGCGAGCAGGCGCTGGACGTCGCTCGCGCCGTGGGCGTCGAGGTGGCAAGCTTCGATCAGGCCGAGGCCTGATCCACCCCCGGAGGAGGGCGATTGCATCACGTCGGTGATCTTGCGGAGGTCCTGGACAACCTCGACGTGTTCGGGATGGGCGCCGACGAGCTGATCGCGCCCTGTCCGTCCGGGTTCCGGCGTGTCCCGATCAGCCAGGGCTCGGACTACTACCTGTCGCTCCAGGGTTTCGCCCCGAACCAGACCGCGTTCGCCCACACGCACCCGGATTCCGAGGAGTGGACGATCGTGTTGCACGGCTCGGGGAAGGCGCTCGTCGCGCAGAACCCGGTGCCACTCGCGGCGGGACTCATCATCGGGCGGGCCGCCGCGCATCCCCACGGGTTCGTGAGCGGCGACGTGCCGATGCACCTGTTGTCCGTGCAGCTCCCACGCCCCTCGGAGGGCGCCACGACCTGGGACCAGCAGGGGGATACCACGGAACCTGTGGACTGCGCGATCGCCGGCACCTGCCGCCGGTGCGCCCGATGCGGCGGACACAGCCTGAACGTTCGGGCTCAGACGTTCCTGTGCGAGAACTGCGGCCGGCAGTTCTGAGCCGCTTCGAGCCTCCCGCGATTCAGGACGCGAGCGCCGGCACCTCGCTCAGGTGGGCGATCACCGGTCCGGACCAGTCGTCGACGTCCGGCCGGAGCATCTCGGCCTCCTCGTCCGGCTCGCGGATCTGGACCGGGCGCATCCCGACCTCGGCGGCGCCCGTCAGCTCGCGGTAGGAACCGTCCCCGACGTACAGGCACGCCGACGGATCGACGCCGAGCCGTTCGGCCGCGAGCAGGTAGATCTCGGCATCGGGCTTGCGCAGCCCCACTTCCGAGGAGAACACCTCGACGTCCATCGTCCCGCCGAGCGGTGATGCCCGCCACATCGCCGGCGCGTCGGGTGCGCACATGCTCACGAGCGCGAGCCCGAGGCCGCGCGAACGGACCTCGTCGAGGACCTCCGCGGCGCCCGGCCGAGGCTGGAACCACTTCCGATACATCGAGGTTCGCGCCTCGAGCACCTCGGTCAGCTGCGCATCGGACGGCCACGCGCCCGCCCGGGCGGCCACGGTGCGCAGGTTCTGCTCGACGTCGCCGAGCGCGCCCGTCTGCCGGTCGACCGCCGTGGCTTCCCACGCCGCGCGGAACGCGTCGGGATCCGCCTCCAGCACGGCGGCGCTCGACCCGATCCAGCCGTCCCAGTCGGCGCGAGGGAACTCGTAGACGAGGGTGCCGAACAGGTCGAAGACGACCGCGCGCGTCTCGGTCACGACGCCGTCGGCCACTCGTCCTCGAGGATCGCGTAGACAGCGAGGTCGTAGTACCCGCCCGAGCCTCGCTCGCCGCCGCGCTCGATCCCCTCGTAGACGAGCCCGAGGCGCTCCGGGATCGCCCGGCTCCGGAGGTTGAGGACGCCCGCACGGATCTCGATCCGGTGCAGCCCGAGGTCAGCGAAGCCCATGTCGAGCAGCGCCCGGACGGCCCTGGTGACCAGACCCCGTCCCTGCTCGGCCGAGGAGATCCAATACCCGATCTCCCCCTTGACGCTGTACGGATCCCAACGGAGGCCCACGCCGCCGACGTACCGGCCGTCGACGAAGATCCCACAACCATCGAGGGTCGCCTCGTCGTGCACGACGCTCGCGAGCCATCGTCGCTGGTCGTCGATCGTCCGCGTGCTCTCGACCCAGGGCATCCACTCGCCCAGCCGTTCCCGTTCGGCCTCGACGAGTGCCCAGATCTGCTCGAGATCGTCCATCCGGAGACGACGCAGCAGGGCGCCGTCGCCGAGGTCGGCGGGAATCGGGCTCACGGGGCCGGCGCGGTACCCGACCCAGCCCTGGCGCGTTCCTCCTCGGCGAGCACCCGCCGGAGCACCTTGCCGACCATCGTCTCGGGCAGGCTGTCTCGGAGCTCGACCTGCTTGGGCGCTCGGTACGCCGTGAGGCCGTTCGCGGGATCACGCGCCCACTCGACGATCTCCTCGGGGGTCGCGGCCTCGCCCTCCCGCAGCACGACGAACGCCTTGACGGCCTCCCCGGTGGTCGCGTCCGCCACGCCGATCACGGCGACCTTCGAGATCTTCGGATGCTTGTACAGCACGTCCTCGACCTCGTTCGGATACACGTTGAACCCGGAGACGATCACCATCTCCTTCAGCCGGTCGACGATGCGGAAGTAGCCGTCGGGATCCATCACGGCGACGTCGCCCGTGTGGAACCACCCGTTCCGGATCGCCAGCGCCGTCTCCTCGGGCCGATTCCAGTACCCGAGCATCACCTGGGGGCCGCGGATGCACAGCTCCCCGCGTTCGCCGGGGGCGACGATCTTGTCGGGCTCGTCGAGGTCCACGATCTTGCAATCCGTGTCCGGCGCCGGCAGCCCGATCGAGCCCGCCCGCGGCGCCTCCAGCGGGTTCACGTGGGTGAGCGGGGAACATTCGGTGAGCCCGTATCCCTCGACGAGCTTCGCGCCGCCGGTGATCTCGGCGAAGCGCTCGGCGACGGCGGTCGGCAGCGGTGCCGCACCCGAGATGCACGCTTTCACCGATCGCAGGTCGAACTTCGACGTGAGCGGCGACTCGTTCAGCGCGTTGAACAGCCGCGGCACCCCGGGGACGAACGTGGGCTTCTCCTTCGCCATCTCGTCGAGGACGAGATGCAGGTCCCGGGGGTTCGGGATCGGCACCATCTTGCCGGCGACCGCGATCGCGACGTTCATCGTGATCATCCCGAACGAATGGAAGAACGGGAGCGGACCGAGCAATGCCTCGGCGCCGGGCTCCAGTTGGAGGACGGCGGCGGCCTGAAGCGCGTTCGAGACCATGTTGCGATGCGAGAGCATCGCGCCCTTCGAGACCCCCGTCGTGCCTCCCGTGTAGATGAATCCCGCAGGGTCGGTCGCCGGCTGGATCGTCGCGGCGACCGGAGCGGGACCGGCCGATGCGAGCCACGACTCCCACCACCGGACCGGCGCGTCCTTCGGCACGGGCGGCCACGGCTTGCCCTGCTCCCGCTGGGTCTTCTTGAACTTCAGGGCGGGGGCGAGCTGCTTCTTCGGGAACGGCATGTAGTCGTTCAGGCGCGCCACCACGACGTCGGGAAGCTCGGCCGTGGTGAACGCGTCGGCGAAGTCCGAGTACAGGAGGTCGAGCACGACGACCACCTTCGGCGCGCTGTCGCGGAGCTGGTGCTCCATCTCCCGCCTCGTGTACAGGGGGTTGTTCCCCACGATGACCGCGCCGAGCCGCACCGTGGCATAGAACGCGATCACGTACTGGGGGCAGTTCGGGAGCACGAGGCCGACCCGATCACCCTTGCCGATGCCCAGGCCGCCGAGGGCGGCCGAGCACTTCTCGACCTCGGCGAGGAGATCCGCGTAGGACAGCTTCCTGCCGAACCACGCGAGCGCGACGGCGTCCGGATGGGTCCGCGCGGACCGCTCGAGCATCCCGAACACCGACATCTCCGGGTACGGCTCGAGGGAGTGGGCGACGCCGGTGGGATAGCTGGCGAACCACGGTTGATGGTCGGTCATCGCAGCATCATTCCAGAGGCGGGCGGGCGGCGCAGACCACGCCGTGCCCCGGGATGCCGACGGTAGGCTGCGGCCGCATGTCGACGACGATCGATCCCCTTGACGAGGTCCGGAACGCCGCACGCGCAGCGCTCGCCCCGCTCGAGGGCGAGCTCCGGGTACCGGGCCTGCGGGAACCGGTCGAGGTCCTGCGCGACCGTTGGGGGATCGCGTACGTCTCGGCTGGCTCGCTCGAGGACCTGTGGTTCGCGCAGGGGTTCGTCCAGGCGTCCGAGCGATCGTTCCAGATCGAGCTCGCGATCCGCGCGGCGACCGGCCGGCTCTCGGAGTGGTTCGGGGAGCTCAGCGTCCCCTTGGACCGGTTCGCGCGCACGGTCGGGTTCCACCGCATCGGGGAGGCCGAGGCGGAGCGATGGACGCCGAGGTCCCGGGCGATGATGGAACGCTTCGTGGCAGGTGCGCGAGCCTGGATCGGCACGATGCCCGCACCTGCACTCGAGCACGCACTGCTCGCCGTGCCCGCGGAGCTGCCCGAGGAGCTCGGACCCTGGGGAAGCGCATTCGCCTACGTCGCGTGGGGGCTCTCGGGGAACTGGGACCACGAGCTCGTGCGGGTGCTGCTGATCGAGCGCTTCGGAGCGGAGACCGCCGACGCGCTCCTGCCACCCGTTCCGGCAGGTCCCCCGGACCTCGTCGCGGGATCGCTCGCCGGACGGCTGCTCGACGGGCTGCCGCGCTCGCATGGGGAGGGATCGAACAGCTGGGCGGTCGCCGGCGGGCGCACCGCCTCGGGCAAGCCGCTCCTGGCCAACGACCCGCACCTGCTCGTGCAGCAGCCGGCCGCGTGGTTCGAGATCCACCTGCGGGCGCCAGGCTACGAGGCCCGAGGTGTGGCCTTCCCATTCGCGCCGGGCGTCGCGATCGGGATGACCGAGCACCACGCGTGGGGGTTCACCAACGTGTCCGGCGACGTCCAGGACCTGTATGTGGAGCGGATCGACGAGGGCCGGACGGCCGCCGAGTTCGACGGGGCATGGGAGCCCCTCGCGGTCCGGACCGAGATGATCGAGGTGCGCGGCGGCGGCCCGGTCACGTTCGACGTCGCGCACACGCGACACGGACCGATCATCGACGCGGCGCCGGTGGGTGTCGTCGGCGGTCGGTTCGAGCCGATCGGACGGACCTACGCGCTCGCCTGGACGGGTGCCGACGGGCTCCTGGAACCCGCCTCGCTCATCGACCTCGCGTCGGCGGGGTCGTTCGAGGACGCGCGGGAGGCGCTCCGGGCCCTGAACTGTCCCGGACAGAACGTCATCTACGCCGACGTCGGCGGCACGATCGGCTTCCAATGCACCGGCCGCTATCCGCTCCGGCGACGCGGGGACGGAACCGTCCCCGTCCCGGGCTGGACGTCGGACCACGGGTGGGACGGCTTCGTGCCGTTCGACGATCTGCCCTGGTCGAAGGACCCGGGATCGGGGTTCCTCGCGACCGCGAACAACCGGACCTGGGATGAGGACTACCCGTTCCTGATCGGGCTCGACGTGCACACCCCGTTCCGAGCGGGACGGATCGCGGACGTGCTCCGTGCGGGCGAGGGCCTCGAGGTCCGAGACATGGCGACACTGCAGGTGGACACGCTCTCGCTCCCCGCGCTCCGGCTGGTGCCGCTCTTGCTGGAGGCGACGCCCTCCACGGACCGGCGCGAACCGGTGCTCGAACGCCTACGGGGTTGGGACGGGGACCTGCGAGCCGGATCGGCTGCCGCGGCGGTCTATCAGGTCTGGGTGGGCCGGCTCGCGGCGCTCGCGCTCGGCGCGGCCCCCGACGTGCTCACGAGCTACTTCGCGTGGCGCGAGCCGTTCCTGTGCACGGCGCTGCCGGCGATGCTCGAGGAGGGGATCCCGCCGCCCGGGGGCGGCTCCTGGGACGAGCTCGTCCCGGCCGCGCTGGACGAAGCCCTGGACGAGCTCGAGGAGCGACTGGGCGCGGACCCACAGGCCTGGCGATGGGGGGCGCTCCACCGGGTCCGGTTCGCGCACCCGCTCGCGAGGTTCCCGGGCGCCGGCGCGTTGTTCGTCGCCGCCGAGCACGAGATCGGCGGCGACGAACAGACCGTCCTGCAGACCGGCATCGACTCCCATCTCGGGTACGAGGCCGTCGTGGTCCCCTCGTGGCGCTTCGTGGCCGACCTCGGCGACCCGGATCGCTCGGCGGCGGTCCTGACGACCGGCCAGTCCGGCAACCCGGTCTCGTCGCACTGGAACGACCAAGCCACTCTGTGGGCGTCCGGGGAGCTCCGCCCGTGCCCGGTCACCCGCCCCGCGGTGGAGGCGGCGGCCCAGCGGTCCCTGCGGCTCCTGCCCGGGTAACATCGAGCGCGCCATGCCGAAATCCCGACAGCGCCAGCGCAGGCCGTCGCGCTCGTACGCGCCGCCACCCACGAAGCCGAAGCCGAAGCCGAGCCCGGGCTGGTACGGCTACCTCGTCCTCGGCCTGATCCTGCTCGGCGTGCTCATCATCGTGCTGAACTACGCGAACTTCCTGCTCCCCGGCGGGACCCAGCAGCACTGGCTGTGGATCGGGCTCGGGATCATCGGCCTCGGCTTCATCGCCGCGACGCGCTGGCGCTGACGCGAGTGCGACCGAAGCGTTACCTCGCTCCATCCGCCGACGGACGCCGGACCACCTCCATCGGCTCGCCGCAGTGCCTCGGTACCTGGAGCTCGCCGAGCCGAGTGACCCGGAACTCCGTCCCGCACTCCCGGCAGACCAGATAGACGTCGAGCTCGTCCACGTCCTCGGGCTCCGTGGATCTCGGCTGGAGCCCGACGCCCGATGCGGCCCGGAGCGCGGTCAGTCCCACCCACGCGATCACGAGCGCCATCAGGACGGCCACGAGCACCACCCACACGGTCACGGCGGCGATCCGAGGTCTGCGGCGTGTGTCATGGCAGGCGTGATCGAGTCTACGTTCGGTGGGCGACGCCGCCCCAGGGCGCCTCGGGGTACCCTTCGACCCGGGGCGCAGGCGCGGACCTCGAGGAGGCATCCCCGGTGAACGAGTACGTCGACCGCGTGGTGGACGACGTCGTGTCGAAGAACCCCGGCGAGCCGGAGTTCCACCAGGCGGTGCGCGAGGTCGCCTCGTCGGTCGGCCTCCTGCTCGAGCGCCGGCCCGGGTACCGGGACGCGCGGATCTTCGAGCGGATGGTCGAGCCCGAACGCGTGCTGATCTTCCGCGTCCCCTGGGTCGACGACGCCCACCAGATCCACGTGAACCGCGGGTTCCGCGTCGAGATGAGCAGCGCGATCGGTCCGTACAAGGGCGGGCTCCGGTTCCACCCGTCGGTCAACCTCGGGCTGCTGAAGTTCCTGGCGTTCGAGCAGGTCTTCAAGAACGCGCTCACCACGCTGCCGATGGGCGGCGCGAAGGGCGGCGCCGACTTCGAGCCCAAAGGCAGGAGCGACGGCGAGGTCATGCGCTTCTGTCAGTCGTTCATGACCGAGCTCCAGCGGCACATCGGGCCGAACACCGACGTGCCCGCCGGCGACATCGGGGTCGGGGGGCGCGAGATCGGCTACCTGTTCGGCCAGTACAAGCGGATCAGGAACGAGTTCACGGGGTCCCTCACCGGCAAGGGGGTCGAGTGGGGCGGCTCGATGATCCGACCCGAGGCCACGGGGTACGGCGCCGTGTACTTCGCGCACGAGATGCTCGGCACGCGCGACGACAGCCTCGAGGGGAAGGTCTGCCTGATCTCGGGCAGCGGCAACGTCGCCCAGTACACGGTCGAGAAGCTCCTGGACATGGGCGCGACGGCCGTCACCCTGTCGGATTCGCACGGGTTCATCCACGACCCCGCGGGGATCGACCACGAGAAGCTCTCGTGGGTGATGGAGCTGAAGGAGCGGCGGCGCGGGCGGATCGCCGAATACGCCGACCGGTTCCCGGGCACGACGTTCACGCCGTTCGACCCGACGTCCGACGCGAACCCGCTCTGGGCCGTCCCGGCCGACTGCGCGTTCCCGAGCGCGACCCAGAACGAGATCAACGCGAAGGACGCCGCGAACCTGCTGGCCGGCGGCGTCTACGTGGTGAGCGAGGGCGCGAACATGCCGACCGTTCCGGAAGGGGTCGACCGGTTCGTCAGCGAGGGGATCCTGTTCGGGCCCGGCAAGGCGGCGAACGCCGGTGGGGTGGCGGTGTCGGGTCTCGAGATGGCGCAGGACTCGCTCCGCATCGCGTGGCCGCGCGAGGAGGTCGACGCCCGCCTGAAGGAGATCATGAAGTCGATCCACAAGCAGTGCCGCGAGACCGCCGAGGAGTTCGGGGCGCCGGGCAACTACGTGCACGGGGCGAACATCGCGGGCTTCGTCAAGGTCGCCGACGCGATGCTCGACCAGGGCCTCGTCTAGGGCCCCGTCTCGGCCGACCCGTTCCACCCGTTCGTGACGGGAACCTCCGGGCAGACCTCCGCGTCTTGGGCCGTGAGATGGTCCTCACGGTGGAACGCCGACGACGAGCAGAGGGCGCCGGCGCGCTCGATGAGCTCTACCGCGCCCATGCGCCCGAGGCGCTGCGGCTCGCCTACCTGCTCACCGGCGATCGCACCCTCGCCGAGGACCTCGTGCAGGACGCCTTCGTCAGGGTGCTCGGTCGGTTCCACGACCTGCGCAACCGAGACGCCTTCTGGTGGTACCTGCGCCGCACGGTGGTGAACCTCGCTCGGTCGCAGTTCCGCCGCCGCCGCGTGGAGCGCGCGTGGCTCGAACGCCAGTGGCCGGCGGAGCACGCCTCTCTGCAGGGCGACCTCCCCGAACGGGACCGACTGCAACGCGCGTTGATGACGCTGCGGCCGGAGCAGCGTGCGGCGATCGTCCTGCGCTTCTACGAAGACCTCAGCGAGGCGGACACGGCCCAGGCGCTCGGCGTCGCGGTCGGGACCGTGAAGTCCATGGTCTCCCGCGGCATGGAACGTCTGCGGGTCGAGCTGCCCGAGCACGAGTGGGAGGACGAGTGATGGACACGCGGCTCCGGAACGTGCTGCACGACCTCGCCTCGCAGATGCCCGTCGACCTCGAGAACTCCGCGCCGGCGACCGTTCGCAAGGCCCGTACCCGTCGGGTCGTCGGAGCGGCGACGGCGCTCGTGGCCGTGGTCGCGTTCGTCGCCGTGAGCATCTCGGCGATCCGACTCGTGGCCGGCCCGACGATGCCGGCATCGACGGGACCGAACCCCCCCGCGGACGCCTTCCCCGCACTCTGGCCCGAGACCGACGCCGAAGCACTCGCTGTGGCGCAGGCGGCTGCGGACGAGGGTCATCAGCCGCTGCGGACCAGGCCGGACGGCACGGCCTCGATGCTCGCGACCAACCTCCTGGGATGGGCGGCCGAGGATGTGCAGATCGAGTCCACGGCCGTCGACGGCGACACGGCGACGGTGGTGATCAGCAACCGTATCTTCGGGGATCCCGTCCCGCCCATCAGGGTCGAACTGCGGCGGCTGGGCGAAACGGGGCCCAACGGCGCGTGGAGCGTGATCGGCGTCTCCACACCGCTCATCGAGATCGACGAGCTCGTGGAGATCCATCCCGAGAACGAGGAGATCATGCCAGGCTTCTTCAACGTCTCCGGGAGGGTGACGGACCTGTTCGACGGCGCGCCGGCGATCGAGGCCCACGTGTTCGACGGGCCGTCGCTCGTGCCCTCGCTCGGATCCGCGCGGCAGGAGCTCACGGACCTTGGGTTCGACCTCGCACGGGTCGGCGTGGGACAGACGCCGGACGGCGAGGCGACCCTGCTCCTCACGATCCCCGACGCCACCGGCGCGAGCCTCGGGGCGATCATGATCCCCGTCGAGACCCCGGTCGGCGAGGCACCCTCCGGGCCGAACCTGACGGGGCTTCCACCCGACGTCGCGGCGACGGCGCAGCGGATCTACGACGCCGCCCGGGCGAAGGACTTCGACGCGCTCGCGGAGCTCCTGGATCCGAACACCTTCGTCTACAACCTCGACGACGGAAGCGACCCGATCCCGGCATGGCGTGCCGATCCCTCGGAGCTCGACGTGATGGTGGCGATCCTCGAGATGCCGCCGACGAGCCGCGACATCGGCGAAGGGTACGGCACGTTCTACTTCTGGCCCTCCCTCGTGAACAGCGACCTCTCCTCGCTGACGCCCCTCGAGCTCGCGGACCTCGCCGCACTCGGGTACTCGGACGAGGAGATCCAGCTGATGATCGACGGCGGTGCCGGCTACCAGGGGCCGCGTCTCGCGATCGACGAGACCGGCGCGTGGCGGAACTTCATCACGGTCGGGGAATAGCGCTCGAGACGTTCACGGCAGGCGGATCCGGCGCCGCAGGAACTCGAGCACGGTGCCCCACTCGCGGACCTCTTCGTCCACGACGTAGGGAGTGTGTCCCTCCTTGTAGGAATAGAGCTCGACGTCCCCGCCCGCCGCCCGCAGCGCATCCACGTAGCCGTGGATCTGCTTGGGGACGCACCGGCTGTCGTGCTCTCCCACGATGACGAGGACCGGGGCCCGGACGCGGTCGACGTAGGTGATCGGCGAGCGCTCGCGGACGAGCTCCGGCACGTCGTGCACGACCCCGCCGACCAGCGAGCGGTCGTAGGCCTGGAGCCCCGGGGCGGAGTCGTCGTAGGACTCCATGTAGTCGGCGACCGGCACCGCCCCGATCCCGGCCGCGAACCGGTCCGGGTGGGTGCCGAGCGCGAGCAGGGTGATGTAACCGCCCCAGGACCAGCCGCCGATCGCGACACGTTCCGGATCGGCCACCCCGCGGGCGACGAGGTCGTCGAGCCCCGCGACGACGTCCTCGACCTCGGGGAACCCGATGTTGCCGATGATGTGGTCCCGCCACCGGCGTCCGTACCCGGTGGAGCCCCGGTAGTTCACCATCGCCACGGCGAACCCCTCGTCGACGAGGCTCTGCACGTCCGGCCACCAGGTGTCGAGGTAGAGCCAGTCGGGCCCGCCGTGCACCTTCAGGTAGGTCGGGAACGGACCCTCGCCCTCGGGCGTGACGAGCCAGCCGTGCACGAGGTCCCCGGACGGGTTGCGGAACAACCATCCCCGGTACGGGCGGCCATCGCGCAGACCACCGGGCGGGGTGGGAAGGGTCTCGCCTCCGTCGTCGTCGAGGTTCACCGGCGCGCGCTCGCCGCTCGAGACCCGGAGCCAGACCCGGCCGTCGGGCCGCACGCGAGCCCCGTGGATCTCGCCGACGGGATGCGGGACCTCGGTGAGCGAACCTCGATCGAGGTCGTAGCGGTAGAGCCGGTCACGGCCCCGGAAGACGTGGACGAGCAGGATCGAGCGCGCATCCGGCCACCAGTCCACCGGGATCGACCTCTCCGGGCAGCTCGAGCTCGAGATCCACGCGTTCACCGCTCGTCGGGTCCCACACGGCCGGCCGCTTCAGGTCGTCGAGCTCGGGCGCGAGCAGGATCCGCTCGATCGCCGGGGACGGGCGACCACGCGAAGGAGTGGATCGCGCGCCCGGGGCCGTCGGTGAGCTCGCCCACGATCTCCCCGGTCCGGGACCGCAGGACGCGGGGCGCGCGATGGATGTTGTCGCCGGCCTGCGCCGCCTCCACGCAGCACGAGCTCCTCGTCCGCCGACAGTCCGGCCAGGTCGAACCCCTCGAGGTGCAGGTCCGTCCCCGAGAACGCGATGCTGTCCACGTCGCGATGGATCTCCTCGCGCGGGCTCGCCCCGCTCCGAGACGTAGAGGGCGAACCCGGCCCGATCGGCGATCACCCCCACGGCAAGCTCACGACCGAGCGCCAACCCATCGGGCCAGCCGGGAGGCACGCCGGGCAGCAGCTCTCGCGCCGGTCCGCCCTCGAGCGGGACGGCCATCCAGCGCCCGGACTCGTCGCCGGTCGGGTCCGAGAACCACACGAGCTCGGACCCGTCGCCCGAGATCGTGGCGAGCTCGCACGCCGACGCGTTCGTCGGTCAGGCGTCGCGGCGGCCCCGACGCCGGCTCCCACGCGTAGGCCTGGAACGACCCCTCCTCGTCCGATAGGAACACGAACCGGTCGGGGGCATGTCGGCGACCACGTCGGAAGGGTTCGGGTGGGCGCGCGGAGTCGCCGTTCCCAGGGCGGTTGGTCGGCGCATCGGGCGCGAGCCTAGCAGCCGTCCACGATTCAGGCGCCCGGCACGAGTACGACCGGGATCCGGACCAGATGGAGCCGGGAGCCGTCCTCCGCGCTCGACTCGAAGACCTCGATCGTGCCGTTCTGCCGCTGCGGCGTGAAGAAGAACACCTCGGTCGAGAACGCACCGCGGCATCCGCCCCCGCAGGTCGCCGTGGCGAACGCGGCCGCGAGCTCGGTCCCCTCGGCATCCAGGATCCGGATGCTCACGGTCGCCTCGAACACGTCCGCGTTCCCCGCGATGCGGACCGGTGCCGTCACCTCCTCGCCCGGCAGGGGCCCCTCCACGACGATCGCCACGACGCCGGGTGACACCGTCCCGGTTGGCGTGGCGCTCACGTCGGCGGATGGACTCGGCGTCGAGCTCGGCCGGAGCGCGTCGGTGACCTCCGAGCATGAGACCGTGAGCAGCACGCAGGCGAGGACCGGGGCGAGGCGCCTCATCCGGTCCCGCCGGGGCATCGACGGGCTCGCGTCGGACGGGATCCATGTCGAGGACGCAGGCATGCGCCATGATGGACGGACATCGCCCGCATCGGCGCCGACGTGGATCGTGGTGCGCATGCGCCTGGAACTGTAGAGGAGCCTCGATGGTCAAACGGTCGCTCGCACTCGGCCTCACCGCGCTCGGGCTGCTCGCGCTCGCGCCGACGGCCGCATCCGCCGACATCGAGTCACGCCGCGTGATCGGGAACCTGCGCGCACCGGTCGCGTTCACGTTCGGTCCGGGCAGGACGATCTGGTACGTGGAGAAGAACACGGGCCGGGTGCGGATCCACGACCTCGACACCGACGCCGATCGCCTGTTCGTCCGGGTCCCGGGGGTCAGCGGCGCCGGCGAGCGCGGCATGCTCGGGATCGCCCTGCACCCCGACTATCCGGACACGGCGTTCGTCTACCTGTACGTGACGCGGTCGGCCGGCGGCCAGGTCCGCAACCAGATCCTGCGGTACCGGGACGACGACGGGTCCGGAGTCGGGCGGCGCGTGCTGTTCACATCGGTGGCGGGCGGTGCCCCGTACCACAACGGCGGGCGGATCGCGTTCGGCTCCGACGGGATGCTGTACGCGATCGTCGGAGACGCACACGACTCGTCGAACGCCCAGGACCTCACCGACGAGGACCGCGGGAAGATCATCCGGATCGAGCCCGACGGCGGCATCCCCGCCGACAACCCGCTGAACGGTCGGCTCTACGCGTACGGGATCCGCAACTCGTTCGGGTTCGCGTTCGACCCGCAGACCGACGACCTGTGGGAGACGGAGAACGGACCGAGCTGCAACGACGAGGTCAATCGCATCCTGCCGGGCCGCAATCACGGCTGGGGTCCCAGCGAGACGTGCGGCGGGGACGCCCCCGGGAACACGAACCAGGACGGCCCGAACCCCGTGCTCCCCGCCCTGTTCTACCGGAGCACGATCGGCATCACGGGGATCGCGTTCTGCGAGGGCTGCCGCCTCGGAGCCGCGAGCGAAGGGACCGCCTTCTTCGGCGCGATCAACAACGGCGACATCACGAGGATCTCGTTCAACGGTGCGAGGGACGCGATCACCGACGACGGCGTCGTCATGAACCACGGGAGCGGCACGATCTCGTTCGAGGCCAGCCCGAACGGCAGGATCTTCTTCAGCGACTTCGAGGGCATCCACAAGCTGGTGCAGGTCGAGGGTGGAACGGCGGGTCTGGCCAGGCGGCTCGCCCGGGGTTAGTCTCGACATCGGGACATCGGAGGGAGCCCGTGGACATCGGGCCGGCACGGCGGATCATCGAGATCGAGCCCGTCTCGCTGCCCATGCCCGAGCAGGTTCCGGACCTCGAACCCGCTCCGGCCGAGCCGGCACCCGCGGAGCCTCCGAGCTAGTCGATGCTCGAGACGTCGTCCCCCTCCCCCGTCACGACCCTCGCCGAGCCCCTGATGGCGTGGCGCGCCTGGACGCTCGCGGGAACCCGAACCGGTGACGACGTCCGGCTGCGACCGATCGCCGGCGACGGCAGGCCGTGGCCTCCGCGCGCGCCGGCCTGGGCGGCGTGCGCGAGGCATCGGGGTCACGCGGTTCCCGATCCCTGGTGCACCTGCGGCCTGCATGCGGTCCCCGGACCCGACGCGCTGCGCCGGACGAGGGACCCCGCCGTGCTCGGGACCGTCGCGCTGTGGGGCAGGGTGATCGAGCACGACGCGGGATGGCGCGCCGCGTTCGCCTATCCGCAGCGGCTCCGACTGATCTGCTACCTGTGTTTCGCGACGTGGGGCACGCACGCCCCCGGCGGGTGCTCGGTCGTGGTCCGACACCGAGGCGGCCGCATGGTGCCGCTGTGCGCCCCGCACCTGGAGCTCAGTCGCCGCTACGGCTACCCGATGCCGAGGCTGCTCGATGCGAACGTCGTCGAGTCCGGGCTCCTGTCTGCGTACGCCGTGGATCTGTTGCCGTCGGTGGCGCTCGATGCCTCAGACCAACGGCCCCCGATGCCGGGCGGCGGCGGCCCGGGCCAGCCGTTCGCGTAGGGACAGCCCCTCCTCCTCCTCGTCCTCGGAACCGGCCGGGGGCTCTTCGTCGGGCCCTCGCGCACGTTCGGATCCCGGAGCGACGTCTCGCCACCGGCCGCGGCTCGGGCGGGGGCATCGGCGGCAACCCGTGCTCGGCGAGCCCGCCGCCCGCGGCCTCGCGATCGAGATCCCACGAGAGGTCGTTCGCAGCCGCGAGCCCCGCACGAAGGCTCGACACGCGCTCCTCGAACGCGTCGTGATCGACCGGCCGATCCTCGGGCACGGGCATCGTCAGGTCCGGTTCCGGCGCTCCCCCGTCGGGGGTGGGTGTGTACGTGGGGGCGCCGCGTCCCTTGACGCCGGAATCGCCCTCCAGCTCGCGGATCCGCCGCTCCGCTTCCCGCAGCTTCTTCGTCGTGTTCGTGAGCTCCACCTGCGTGTTGGCGAACGCCTCCTGGGCTCGGTTGAGCTCCTCGACGTCGGTTCGACGGGCCCGCTCGAGCTCGGCGATGCGCGAACGGCGATCGATTCCCCGGGATCGTCCTCGCCCTCGAGGCTCGACCTGGCCTGCTCGAGCTCCTCGAGGCGGGCGAGCGCTTCGGCGAGCCGCGCGTCGGACTCGGTGAGCTGCGTCCGCGCGTCCGCGAAGCGCCCCTCCGAATCGACCAGTCGCTTCTCGGCGTCACCGGCGCGCTCCTCGAGCGCCGCGATCACCTTCCCGTCATCGGGAGAGGACGCGCCGACGGCGTCCGGAGCCGCCGATACGCGAGCTTGCGCTTCGGCGAGGGCGCCCTCGAGCTCGGCCATCGTGGCTCGGAGTTCGTCGCGCTCGGACTCCACTCGAGCCTGGTGGGTCTGCGACGTGCCGAGCTCGCCCCGCGCGAACCCGAGCTCGGTCTCGGTCGTCCCCAGCTTCGTCCTCGCGGCCTGGAGCTCGGCCACCGTCTTCGCCAGCTCGGCCTTCGTCTTCGTGAGTTCGTCGTTCGCCCGCTTGAGGTCGGACGCCGCCTTGCGTTCCTCCCGGCGGCTCGTCGGCGCCGATGCCTCCGGGGTCGGACCCACCTGCGCGAGCTTCTCCTCCAGCGAGCGGATCTGGGCCTCCATCTCGAGGGCGCGGCCGCTCGAATCGACCGCTCGCTGGGCCGCCTCGGCGGCCCGACGCTCGGCGGCCGCAGCCTTCTGTTCGGCTTCGCTTGCCCGCCCGTCCGCCGCGGCGATGAGCTTGTTCGCCTGCTTCACCTCGGCCTTCGTGTTGCCGTTGCCGTCGCGCGCGAGGGCGAGGTCCGCCTCCTTCGCCGCCAGGGCGGCCCGCAGACGTTGGATCTCCCCCGTGTGCTGCTCGCGTTCCGCGTCCGCGGCGCGGAGCTTCAGGTCGAGCTCCTCGAGGGCGCTGTTGTCGGGTGCCGCCGCACCTTGCTCCTCGCGTTCCCGCAGACGGTCCTCGGCCTCCTTCGCCTTGCGTTCGGCGGCCTGGACCCGTTCCTTCGCTTCCCGGACGACGCGATCGTCGGCACGCGAGTAGGTCACGGTCGGAGTGGCACCCGAGCCCTCCTTCGCGCCGTCCTTCGCGCCGGAACTCGTCCGCACCGCTCGGACGAGACCGCCCACGACGAGGACGAACCCGACCGCGAGCAGGATCTGCACCGGACGCCACAGCGTGAGGGCGTCGTTGCGGATCGCGCCGTACCGCTGGTCGACCTCGACGACCGCCTCGACGAACGAGTCGGTCAGCAGGCTGACCGGCACGTAGGTCTGCAGCAGCTCCTCGCCCGGGCGTCGGAGTCCCACCTGCGGTTCGATCTCGGTCGAGAGCACGCTCACGACCTCGCCCCCGGCGGCGGCCTGGATCTGCGGGTCGTCCGCGGCGACCACCTCGGCCGGTTCGTCGCGCTGCGCGGTGGAGAAGATCAGGTTCCCGTCGGTGCGCCAGACGCGCACGGTGGCGATCTGGTCGTCCGACAGGATCCCGGCCTGGATGGCCACGAGGAGTCGGCGGTAGTCATCGCCGGTGATGTCCTGCAGGACGAGCTCCCGTGTGAGCTCGGAGGCCACGATCGAGGCGGTGAGGTCCTCCGCTCGATCGATCGCATCACGCCGAGAGGCCGAGACCGCCGCGTTGGAGAGGAAGACGGTGCCGCCGAGGACGACGAGCACCAACAGGGCGAGCCCGCCCCATACGATCGGGCCTCTGCGGCCCCCGATCGATCCCCGATCCCTGCTCGCTCATATATGGATGGTTCGACGGCCGGCGTCCGTGCCGGCAAGCAGTCCCACGTTGAGCATCGGAGAGGCGGGAGGAAGGCTTGAATGAGGATGCCGATGTGCCTGGATAGCCGCCGGATCGGCGGAGGCGAGCGGACCCGAACCACCGCTCAAGCAGGGCGAACGTTCGTGTTGTGGTGGAAGGCGTTGTCCGGGTCGTACGTGGCCTTGACCTCGGCCAGTCGCCGGTAGATGTGGTCGCCGTAGGCCTCTCGAACGCGGGTGGCGTCGTCGTCGGAATCGAGGAAGTTGACGTAGACGCTGTCGGCTCGGTGGGGGAGGAGGGCGTGGAGGAACCGCCGCGCCCAAGCGGTCTCGGCCGCGATGAGCTCGCCGGACGCATCGGGGAGCCACCCGGCGTCGATCGACATGGTGTGGGCCACGTCGCGACCGGCGTACGCGGTGGCCTCGGGGCGGACTCGGGCGACGGCGCCACCCGTGTGGAAGATCGCCGAATACGACCGGGGCGAGCTGGCGCGGTCGGCGTGCTCGACGATGACGGCGATGGCGTCGTCGGAGAGGCGGGCGAGGTTCGCGGCCTTCCAGTAGTAGTGCCATCCGTGCGGGACTGTGTCGTCGAGGCCGCCCTGGAAGGCGGCGTAGGGCGTGGGTGCGAGCAGGTCCACGAGCGGCGTCCCGAACCGGCGGAGTTCCCGCACCGCACGATCGCCCTCGTCGACGGCGCCGGCGTAGCAGCAGACCACGGCGATGGCCGGCCTCCAGTGCAGCCCCTCGGGGATGTCGGGCAGCGGTGGGACGGTGCCGAGCCTGACGACGGTGCCGAGCTCGTCGGGCGCCTCGGCGGCGAAGTCCCGGTAGAAGCGCAGCACGTCCGTGGTGTCGTCGGCCGCCCAGAAGACGGGTCCGGCCATCACGGGCCGAGGGGGTGCAGCGCGAACCGGAACGTGGTGACGATGCCGAAGTTGCCGCCGCCGCCTCGCAGCGCCCAGAACAGATCCGGGTGTTCGTCGGCGGACGCCCGGACGATGCTGCCCTCGGCGGTGACCACCTCGGCGGCCAACAGGTTGTCGATGGCGAGCCCGTGTTCGCGCATGAGGAAGCCGATGCCACCGCCGAGCGTGAGCCCGGCGACACCGGTGTGGCTCACGATGCCGCCGGTGGTGGCAAGACCGTGGGCCTGCGTCTCGTGGTCGACGTCACCCCACAGGGCACCTCCCTGCACCCGGGCCCTGCGGCCGGCGGGGTCGACGGACACGGCCCGCATCGCCGAGAGGTCGATGACGATCCCGTCGTCGCACGACGCGGTGCCGGCCACGTTGTGGCCCCCGCCCCGTACGGCGATCTCCAGGTCGTGCTCGCGGGCGAAGCGCACCGCCGCGGCCACGTCGGCGGTCCCGCTGCATCGGGCGATCAGCCGGGGGTGCCGGTCGACGGAGCCATTCCACACGGCTCGGGCGGTGTCGTAGTCGGCGTGGCCCGCCCGATCAACTGGCCCCGGAATCCGGCGATCTCCAACGCGGTTGCCTCGCCGCTCCGGCGGCCGACGCGCTCGGTGGTCGGCATCGCCAACGGTCCTCCTCGCTCGACGACCCCATCCCACCACCCTCGGCCGTGGCCGTGAAGTCAAGAATCTGGACTTCACAGGCGAAGGCAAGCGCGCGACACTAGCCTCGTGCGGACGTACGGTCAGTACTGCCCCATCGCCCGTGGCGCCGAGATCTTCGCCGAGCGCTGGACGCCACTGATCATCCGCAACCTGTACCTGGGCTGCGGAAGCTTCGGTGAGATCCTGGAGGGCGCGCCCGGGCTCTCCCGCACCCTGCTCTCCCAGCGACTCAAACAACTCGAGCGGCTCGGCATCGTCGAGTCGGCACCCAAGCCCGGCGGGCGCGGGCGCCACTACGAGCTCACGCCCGCAGGTCACGACCTCTTCAAGGTCTGCGCGTCGCTCGGCGAGTGGGGGAGCGCCTGGCTCGAGATCGCCCCGGAGCACCTCGATCCCTTCGTGGCTCTGTGGTCGATGTGCAACGCGCTCCGCCGAGAACGACTCCCGGATCGGCGCGTCGTCATCCGATTCGACTTCACGGGCCGCCGGCACCCCGAGCGGCTCTGGCTGCTGATCGAGCGCGGTGACACCGAGATCTGCAAGCGGTACCCCGGCCTCGAGGAGGACCTCTACGTCACGGCGGAAGCCGAAGCCTTCGTCAGATGGCACGCCGGCCAGCTCACCTGGAGCGAAGCCACCCGCGACCACCGCATCCAACTCCACGGCCCCTCGTGGCTCGTGCGGGCCTTCCCCACGTGGAACGCCCGCAGCATGTTCGCCCACGTCAAGCCGGTCTCGCCGACCGCGGCGCGCTCGGCAGGCTGACACGGTCGGCGCACCGACCCGACCGCCGCCTACGAAGAGCGGACGAGCGAAGATACGCAGCCGGGGGGAGGATTGAGGGGGTTTTTCCGCTCTACCCTCCGGTGTGGACGATCCGATTGGAGACTGACTCGTGGCCGAGGCAGCGGTGCAGGCGAAGACATCCGAGGGCGCGTTGGGCAGGTTCGTCCGCGACATCAACGGCAAGTACCACCGGACGTCGCTGTGGGTGTTCATGGCGATCGTCGTGGCGCACTGGGCCGAGCACCTGTTCCAGGCGTTCCAGATCTGGGCGCTCGGATGGGAACGGCCGGATGCCCGCGGAGCCCTCGGTCTCGCGTTCCCGTGGCTGGTGAGCTCGGAGTGGCTCCATTACCTCTACGCGATCGTGATGCTGGCCGGGCTCCTGTTGCTCCGGCCGGGGTTCTCCGGACGCGCGAAGACGTGGTGGACGGTCGCCCTTGTCATCCAGTTCTGGCACCACCTCGAGCACGGCGTGCTCCTCGGACAGGCGGTCACGGGCTGGAACCTGTTCGGCCAGGAGGTCCCGACGAGCTTCATCCAGCTCGCGATGCCGATGATGCGGGTCGAGCTGCACCTGTTCTACAACGCCGTGGTCTTCGTCCCGATGGCGATCGCGATGTACCTCCACACGCACCCCGACGAGTCCGAGCGGCAACAGGTGACCTGCACCTGCGCCGCGGCGTCCCGACGCGAGCTCGCAGGCGCGACGACGTAGGGGCATCGGTTTGCTCCTCGGGCACGCCGGCCAGCTCCACACCATGGACCTGGTCGGCCTGACGCTCAGCGTCGCGGCCGCCGCCATCCCCGGTTACGTGATCGCGAGGAACGCGGTCCGACGACGCCGGGACGCCGTACGAGCGTCGAGGTCGCCGTCACCGCAGGAGCGGGGCTGACCCGGCACACATCCGGCACCTCCAGCGCGCTGTCCGGTTCATGGGGATCGGATGAACCGGGGTCCGCGATGCGACGAACCGACGGTTGAGCCTCGCCGAAGCGGGCTTCCGGATGGCACCTGAGGACTTCGTGCCCGGGCGATGGACGCGAGCCGGGCGATCTTCTCTCCGTCTTGCCCTTCCGGTACTTCCCGGGGATGTCCGCGAACCATGAGCATGAGGCTGCCTCGTACTGTCCAGATGCTGCCTTCTTGCCTGGGGTGACAAGACCCCTCGCGCCGTCTGCGCAGATAGCCTCCTACCTACGGTTTCGGTCGTGGAGACGAGCGGACTCGAACCGCCGACCCCCTGCTTGCAAAGCAGGTGCTCTACCAGCTGAGCTACGTCCCCTGCGGACAATGATAGGCGCCCATGGCGCCCGCCCCAGCGTCAGGGCGAGGGCGTGGGTGACGGGGTTGGCGACTGCGTGGGCGACGGGGCGGGCGTGACACCGGGCAGCAACTGCTCGACCATCCCCGCATCCGGGACGAGATCGAAGCACGTCCGCGGGCACGCCTTGCCCGAGTACGTCGTGAGCGCGGACCAGAAGTACGAGGTCCGGTTCGCACCGATCGAGAGCTTGTGGAGCGGGACCGAGACGACCGCGGCGCGCGATCCGGCCTTGCTCGCGTCGACGGTCCCGATCTCGACCTGGCTGCCGTCCCGCCGCACCCGGAAGAGGGTCCCGACCAGGCCCCGCCCGTCCGATCCGACCACCGCCAGGTGATCGACCGCCTCGTCCCCTCGCGTATCCAGCTGCACGATCAGATAACCCCGATCCCACGTCTGCGCCGGGGTCCAGGTCCCGAACGTCGCGAATCGCCACCTCGGCGATGCGTCCGGATCCAGCCGGATCCCCCGCACGTCGAGACGCCCCGCCGTGTCGTTCGGATCGCCCTGACGAACCTGGCCCGCCGCGACCGGCAGGGTGAGTGCGACGACGGTCGCGAGCACCGCGGCGACGACGATGATCGCGCCGCGCCTCACCGTGCGCTCCCCCGTCGCGCTGCCGTGAGCGCACCCGCCGCGACCCACACGGCGAGCGCCACACCCGCGAGGGCGAGCCCAGCGGGCATGAGATCGGAGCCCCGAGGCATCCTCGGCATGCCCGCGACCGGGGCGTCGACACCCAGTCGCCACGCGGCCAGGGCAACGGCGCCGAGCGCAGCGTTCCGCCCGAGGAGCACGCGGTAGTCACGGGTCGCCGCCGCCCCGAAGCATCCGCACTCGAGCCGCCGGCCCGAACGGACCCGGGCCACCACGATCGCGGCGGAGAACGACACGACCAGGACCAGCGACACCAGGCCCGCCGTCGAGTCCAGCCCGAGCACCACGAGCGCGAGCACGAAGAGCTCCGAGATCGGGACGCCCAGCGCGCCGAGGCGCTCCGCGGGCCTCGGCAACCCGTAGACCGAGAGCGCGCGCCGCCAGGTCCTCCATCGGACGAGCTTCGCGATCGCCGCGACCCCGAACACGACCGCGAGGACGGCGGCGGCGAGCTCGCCGGTTCCCATCGAGCCACGAGCCGTCACGAGTGTCGCCATCGAGGCGACGAGCACGAGCAGCAGCACGAGGACGTGCGCGAGCCGCCACCCGCTCCACGACGAGGAGCGCGCCAGCCGTCCCGACGAGCGCGGAGCCCGCGTCCGGGTTCGTCGATCGGATCGCGACGATCGCCGTCAGCCCTCTGACGAGTCCGAAGGCACCGAGGAGCAGCGCGCCGACCTCCGGGCTCCCGCTCGCGAACGCCGCCGCCGCGACGACCACGAGGGTCCCTCGCGCCAGATACGTGAAGAACCCGACGCCGAGCCCGAGTCCGTACAGGAACGCCGCCGGCGCGAACGGGAAGAAGGTCCGCCACCAATCCGGGACCTGACGCCGGAGCTGCGGGACCGGCACCGGGATGCCGACGGCCTCCCGCGCGAGGTACGCGCCGGCCGTCACCGCGACGAGCGCCACGCCCGCCGCGCCCCAGGGCGCGCCCAGGACCGAGCCGACGCACCGCGAGCACGGCGCCGAACGCCGCGGCCGCCACGACGGCCCCCGCCGTGTGCGACGAGCAGCACGAGCGCCCACCGGCTCCGGCGTCCCCCGTGGACCACGGGGGTGATGGTCTCCACCATCGACAAGCCTCAGGGGCCGAACAGGCTCGTCAGCCCGGCGACCACGGACGCCGCGAGCAGGCCGGCGACGAGCGGGCCGCTCAGCAACGGACCTCGAGCTCGCGGTACGTGATGCAGAACACGCGCCTGCCTCGCGGGCAGTAGCCGCGGACGCCGGCGTCGCCGTTGATCCGGAGCCTCGAGACTCGAGCAGCAGTCCTGGATGTGGCGGATCCGCTGCTCGCAGCATCGGCTCCACCCGCCGCCGTACCGCGGGTTCGGGACGAACGGGTACCGCTCCGGGACGACGCGTCTGACAGACCTTGCGGCGGGTCTGCGACGCGTCCAGGTAGATCGCGCCCTCGTCGTCGACCGGGTACCCGTACACCGGATGGACCGGGAGGCCGAACGCGTCGGTCCGCGATTGCGGGGAGTAGGGATGCGGGCACGAGCCCGTCGTGAAGAGTGTGCCCGCAGATGTGGTGCGCCTCGGCGCGCCCGGGCGCGAGCGCGACCGCGACCATCGGTCCGCCGGCGAGCGCGACGATCGCCCCGCCGAGCCTGCCGAGGAACGAGCGCCGGCTCGTCCGCCGAGCGAGCTCGGTCCCGGCGTCGCGCGACGGACCGCATCAACTCGCGCGAAGCTCCAGAGCCTCGTCGATCCGGCGGCGAGCCGTGTCGACCAGTCCCTCGATCTGCTCGAGCGAGTTCACGGTGCCCTTGGACCGCACCACGCCCGCCTCGTCCAGGACGACCACGAACGGCACGCCGGGCACGCGGTACGCGACCTCCAGCTCGCGGTCGGAGACGACCTGCAGCGTCAGCCTCGCCGCCTCGGCCGCGGCGGGCAGGGACGGCAGGACCTGCTCGCAGATCGGGCACGTCGGCGAGACGAACGCGAGCAGCCGGCGTGGACCCGGCCCCCCGACCAGCGTCGTCGTCCCTTCGTCGCCGGTCGCGGTGCGCACCGGCGGGCGCATCGCCGAGCGACGGCCCCTCGTCGTCGACCTCGAGCGCTCCGAGCGGCGCCAGACGCAGGTGCAGGACGCCGATCTGCCGCGCGAGCGCCACGACGACGATCGCGAGGACCGCGAGCAGCAGCCACTGCGCGACGAACGCCGCCGCCCACCAGCCCGACACGCGCTCAGCCGCCTCTCCGGCGCTCGGCCGCTCGGACGTGTCGCTCGGTCTTCGCTCGCCGTCCGTCGGCGGCGCCGTCCCGCCCGGCGGTCCAGACGGGGTCTCCCGTCCTCGTCGAGGAACTGCAGGACCGGCACCCCGTCCGACGTGAGACCCATGATGGCGCGGAGCTCGCCGTCGGCGTTCAGCAGCCGAAGGATCGGAGTCCCCTCGGCGGCGAGGCCGAGCCGCGCGCGCACCTTGCCGTCCTCGTCCTGGAGCGAGATCGTCGGCGAACCCTGCTGGGCGAGCGAGTAGACGAACCCGAGCTCGCCGTCCTTGTTCCGGAGCGCGAGCGTCGGCGAACCCTCCGAGCCGAGCCCGAACTTCGCGCGGACCTTCCCGTTGCGGTCCACCATCGCCATGCTCGCGGAGCCGTCGGAGAACAGCCCGAATGTCGCGCGGACCTTGCCCTGGTCGTCCGCGATCGCGAGGCCGGCCGACCCGTCCGGCTGCACGCCGTAGCGGGCACGGAGCTTCTCGTCGGGGCCGTAGAAGGACAGGAACGGGAGGTCCTCGTTCGTGACGCCGAAGCGCGCGCGGACGCGGCCCTCCGAGTCCTCGATCTCGATCTCCCCGGCCCTGATGACGCGCTTCCTCATCCGACCCCCCGCTCGCGCTCGACGCGGCCCGACCGCTGGAGTCTAGGACGGCCGGCGGCGGAGGTGTACCTGGCGCGCACTTCATCGAGCGGGTTCGTGGCCGGCTCGCGGCGGGGGGTGGCGGAGGCGGCACGCCGACCCGGAAATGAGAAACCGCCGCGACCCGAGGGTCACAGCGGTCTCTCACCGCGCACTCTAGGGCCGGCGTCTCGAGCGGTCAAGCCGACGCGACGCGGTTTTGTCACTCTTTCTCGATCCGCTCGAACCGGACGCGTGCACGCCTCCAGTCGCTCGGGGATCGGATCGACCCCGATGCCCGGCGCCGGCCGGCACGGCCATCGTGCCGTCGGGCGCCATCTCCCACGGCTCGGTGAGGTCCTCGGCGAAGTAGCGGCGGCTCGCGCTCGTGTCCCCGGGGAGCCGGAAGTTCGGCATCGCCGCGAGCGCGAGGTTCGTCGCCCGGCCGATCCCGGTCTCCAGCATCCCGCCGCACCACACGGGGACGCCCGCCTCGGCCGACACGTCGTGCACGCGCCGGGCCTCGAGCAGGCCGCCGACCCGCCCCTGCTTCACGTTCACGATCCGGCAGGCCCCGAGCGCGATCGCGGCGCGGGCGTCGGCGGCCGACCGGATGGACTCGTCGAGGCACACGTCGGTGCGGATCCGCCGCTGCAGCTCGGCGTGCTGCCACAGGTCCTCGTGGTGCAGCGGCTGCTCGACCATGAGCAGGCCGAACGCGTCGAGCTCGCGGAACACCCCGACGTCCTCGAGCGTGTACGCGGCGTTCGCGTCGACCGACAGCAGGATGTCCGGGTGCGCCTCGCGGACGGCGCGGACGCGCTCGACGTCGGTCCCCGGCTCGATCTTCAGCTTGATCCTGCGGTAGCCCTCGGCGAGGTAGCCCTCGACCTGCTCGAGCAGCGCGTCGGTCGAGGCGGCGATCCCGACCGAGACGCCGCACTCGACCCGGTCCCGGATCGGCGCCGAGGAACGAGGCGAGCGAGCGACCCTCGCGCTCGGAGCTCGGCGTCGAGCACCGCGTTCACGAGGGTCGCCTTCGCCATCGGATGCCCCCGGACGAACGCCGAACGCGCGCTCGACGTCTCGGCGCCGCATGTCCCCCGCCTCGAAGCAGCGCCGGGACGAGGAGGTCGCGGAGCACGAGCCACGCGCCCTCGTTCCACTCCTCCGAGTAGTCGGGCCGTACGTCGGCGACGCACTCGCCCCAGCCGTACCGCGTCCTCGGTCTCGACGCGCGCGAGCACGCAGACCTTCTCCGTCGACTCGCCGAAGCTCGTCCGGAACGGGCGCACGAGCGGGAGCGCGACGAGCCGCAGCTCGACGGCGCGGACCGCGCGTCACGCCGGCAGGTCCTCTCGTGGACGAACACGTAGCTCGAGCGCCGTTGCCGGTCGAACCCCGCCGCGACGAGCCCGGCCGCCAGGCAGGCCTCGATCGCCTCCGCCGACGCCTCGCGCCACGCGGCCGGCGAGGCCGGGTCGCGGGCCCGGAGCTCGCGCGTACTCGCGCCGGCACCTCGACGAGCGCGGCTCGCCCGGTCGGCGGCCGCACCCCCTCGGGTCCGGATGCGCCGGCGGCGAGCACGACGTCCTCGGCCCGACGTCCGCGGGCCCGGCTCGCGCCCGAGGTCCCACCGGACCACGAACCGGTCGCTGCGCTCCCCGCGCGTTCAGCGTCGTCGGTCATCTCCCCGTAGTGGTTGCGATCGAACCGGTCGGCGATCGGCGCCGAGCTTGTGGAGGTTGAAGAACGCGTTGCGCGCGATCAGTGGGTCGAACGTCCAGCGCACCACCGTCATCCCCTGCTCCAGCGCCTGCGCCCGCTGCGCGAGCTTCAGCGCGTAGCCGACGCCTCGATGCCGCCGGTCCGGGAACGGCGGCCAGCATGTGCGAGTGGACGTGGAGCCGTCCGCGCTGCTCGACGCCGGCCCACCCCAGCACGTACCCGATCAGCTCGTGGCCGTCGAACGCTCCCCACGGCACGTTCCCGCTGTCGGCGAGGGCGCGCAGGAGCATCTCCCGCGGGATACGCCTCGTGGCCCTCCCACGTCGCCCGCATGCACCCGAGGATCCGGTCGACGTCCTCGAGCGACTCGAGCGGGCGGAGCTGCGACGCCGGCGGATGCCGCGGCGCGCTCCGCCAGCGCCCACGCGTCGCCGCTCACGACGCGGGGTCCCGCGCGTCGCAACGGAAGAGGGCCCGTGCGCCGCACGGGCCCTCGAAGCGGATGGGATGATGCTCAGCCGCCGGCCGGAGGCGGAAGCTCCTGCCACTCGTCCTCGTCCAGATCCTTGCCGCGGCGCCGCTTGAAGATCGCGACGACGGCCGCGACGATCGCCGCGATGAACGCGATCTTCATCAGCTTGCCGAAGAACCCGCTCTTCTTCTTCGTCTCCTCAGTCTCGTCGGCCATCGCTGCCTCCTCCTCGTCGAAGTGGGCCTGGTTGGACTTGAACCAACGACCTCATCCTTATCAGGGATGCGCTCTCACCGAGCTGAGCTACAGGCCCAAGGACCCTTCGAGGGGCCACCGCCGGGCCCATCGGCAAGCGTACGCGCGGCTCGGAAAGGGTGTCAATCGTGCGTGGGCGTGCGCAGGTCACACGTGGACGGCGAGACCCACGGGGCCGCTATCGCCGCTCCGAGAGCGTGACCTCGATCCCGCCGACGATGTCCGAGAGCAGGTTGTAGAGGAACACGACGAACACGTTGATGAGCGTCCACAACACGACGAGCGCGAACCCGATCGCCAACGCCGCGCGTGAACAGCCAGTCCCCGTGGATCTCGAACGATTGGTCGGCGAACAGGTCGCGGATCAGCCGGGTGAGCGAGTCGAGGGCGCCGATCGCGCCGAGCACCGCGTACAGGATCAACATCGCGCCGAGGAACACGACGAGCACGCAGACGTAGAACAGGAACGAGATCTTCAGGACCGACCACGGTCCGAGCTTGCGCACGACGACCCGCGCCTGGCGCGAGCGAGCGCTCCGTTTCGATGGTTCGGCCACCGGGGGACGGCCGCCGGTGGGTTGGACCGGTCGCTGGGGGACCCGCTCGGTCGGGGCGCCGTCGACGGGGATCGGTGGGTTCGCCGGCCGGAGCCGCAGCGGCGCTCGCGTCGCCGGAACGGGCGCAGCGACGGTGGTCCGATCGGAGGGATCGCTCACGGGTCTCGGCCCTTTCTACGCGGCGGACGGCCCGCGGCAACCATCGTGCGGCCGTGGGGCCCGGCCGGACCGAACACCAGACGCGTGTGCATGGGCGTCAGCACGACGAACGCGACGAGCGTGACGACCCACGATGCGACGCCGACGTCCTCCTGCACGAGCAGCCCACCCGAGCCGACGACCGCGCCCGCGAACGCGGCGAGGCCGACGCGACGGCCGGCGGCACGCGATGCCACAGCGCGAACATCACCACGCACGCGAGCACGGTCCCGGTCACGATCATCGCGATCCCCGCACCCACGTACATGCGTGGGATTATGCCGCCGGATCGCCCGAGGCTACTCCTCGTCCACCTGGGCCATGACCGGCGCGAGCGCGACGACGGTCGCGCCCTCCTCGACCCGCATCGTCCGAACGCCCTGCGAGGCCCGGCCGACGCGGCGGATGTCCGCGGCCGCGACGCGGATCACGATGCCCGACGAGGAGATCACGAACATGTCCTGGTCCTTCGAGCCCACGAACGCCCCGGCGAGCAGCCCCGTCCGCCGGGTGAGGGTGTGGCCGATCACGCCCTTGCCTCCGCGTCCCTTCGCCGGATAGTCCTTGAGCGGGGTGCGCTTGCCGTATCCCTGTTGGGTCACGCTGATCATCTCCTCGCCCTGCGACGCGACGCCGAGCGAGATGACCTCATCGTCCGGGTCGAGCCGCATCCCGATCACGCCCGCGGTCTGCCGCCCCATCGGCCGGGCGAGGCCCTCCTTGAAACGGATCGTCTTGCCCTTGCGGGAGACGAGGAACACGTCGTCCTTGCCGTCGGTCAGGCGGACGTCGATCAGCTCGTCGCCGGGACGCAGGTTGATCGCGGCCAGCCCCGTGCGCGGCGAGTCGTACTCCGGCAGCGGGGTCTTCTTCACCATCCCCTTGCGGGTCGCGAACAGCAGGAAGCGCCCGTCCGCGTACTCCTTCAGGTCGATCACGGCCTGCACCTTCTCATCGGCCGTGATGCCGACGCCGGGCAGGTTCGCGGCGTACGTGCCTCGCGCGGTCCGACCCGACTCGGGCACCTCGTGCACCTTCACTCGGTAGACCTTGCCGCGGCTCGTGAAGAACAGGAGCCAGTGGTGCGTCGTGGTGGTGAAGACGTCGTTGATGACGTCCTCCTCCTTCAGGTTCGCCCCACGGATGCCCTTGCCGCCGCGCCCCTGCCTCCGGAAGTTCTCGATCGGCTGACGCTTCACGTACCCCGCCCGGGAGACCGTGATCACCACGTCCTCCTCGGCGATCAGGTCCTGCACGTCGAGATCGCCCTCGTCCGCCTTGAGCTGTGTCCGCCGAGGGTTCGCGTACTTCTTCTTGATCTCGAGCAGCTCCTCCTTGATCACGCTCCGGATCTTCTTGGGGTCCTTCAGCAGCGCCTTCAGGTACCGGATCCGGGCGAGGAGCTCCTTGTGCTCGGTCTCGAGCTCCGCGCGCGCGAGCTTGGTCAGGCGGCGGAGCGGCATGTCCAGGATATGGTTCGCCTGGACCTCGCTGAGCTTGAACTGTTTCATCAGCTTGCTGCGCGCCTCGTCCGCGTCCTGCGAGCCGCGGATCACCTTGATCACGGCGTCGAGGTTGTCCAGGGCGATCAGCAGTCCCTGGACGATGTGGTCGCGCTCCTCGGCCTTCTTCAGCTGGAAGCGCGTGCGCCGCGTGACGACGTCGACCTGGTGGTCGACGTAATACCCGACGATCTCCGCCACGTTCAGGGTGCGCGGCACGCCGTCGACGAGCGCGAGCATGATCACCCCGAAGCTGTCCTGCAGCTGTGTGTGTTTGTAGAGCTGGTTGAGCACGACCTGCGGGTTCGCGCCGCGCTTCAGCTCGATCACGAGACGCATGCCCTCGCGCCCGCTCGAGTGGTCGTTGATGTTCGCGATGTCCTTCACGCGACCCGCGCGGTACAGCTCCGCGATCTTCTCCGCCAGGCGCGCCTTGTTGACCTGGTAGGGCAGCTCCGTGACGACGATCCGCTGCCGGCCGCTGGACCCCTCCTCGATCGTGCAGACCGCGCGGACCTTGATGGAGCCGCGCCCGGTCTCGTAGGCGTCCTTGATCCCGTCATGGCCCATCACGATCGCGCCGGTCGGGAAGTCCGGGCCCTTGATGAACTTCATCAGGTCGCGGGGCTTGGACTCGGGGTGATCGATGAAGTGGACGACGCCGTCGATCACCTCGCCGAGGTTGTGGGGCGGGATGTTCGTCGCCATCCCCACCGCGATCCCGCCGGAGCCGTTCACGAGCAGGTTCGGGAAGCGCGAGGGCAGGACGACAGGTTGCTGTTCGTAGCCGTCGTAGTTCGGGACGAAGTCGACGGTCTCGGCCTCGATGTCGCGGAGCATCTCGAGCGCCATGGGCGCGAGCCGGGCCTCCGTGTACCGCATGGCTCCAGGGGGGTCGCCGTCGACCGAGCCGAAGTTCCCGTGCGGGTCGACGAGCGGATGCCGCAGCGAGAAGTCCTGCCCCATCCGCACCAACGAGTCGTAGACGGCCTCCAGGCCGTGGGGGTGGTACTTCTTCACGACCTCACCGACCGCCCACGCCGACTTGCGGTACGGGCGATCGGGCCGCAGCCCGCCCTCGAGCATCGACCACAGGATCCGGCGGTGGACGGGCTTCAGGCCGTCCCGCACCTCGGGCAACGCGCGCCCCACGATGACCGACATCGCGTAGTCGAGGTACGAACGCTGGATCTCGTCCTCGAGCTGGATGTCCTCGACCCGGCCGGCGAACAGGGCTTCCTGCGACATCGTCAGACGTCCAGGTTCTCGACGTCGGCGGCGTTGTCCTCGATCCACTCCTTGCGGGAGGCGACATCCTCACCCATCAGCACGCTGAACAGCCGATCGGCCGTCGCGGCGTCCTCGAGCGTCACGCGGAGCAGCGTCCGGCGCTCCGGGTCCATCGTGGTGTCCCACAGCTGATCGGCGTCCATCTCGGCGAGGCCCTTGAACCGCTGCGGGTCGACGGCCCGGTTGCCGTCGAGCTCCTTGCGGTACTGGTCCCACTCGCGCTCCGTGTAGAAGTAGAGCTCCTCCTTACCCTGCTTCAACAGGTAGAGCGGCGGCTGCGCGATGTACATGTAGCCGGCGTCGATGAGCTCGCGCATGTGCCGGAAGAAGAACGTGAGGAGCAGCGTGCGGATGTGCGCCCCGTCCACGTCCGCGTCGGCCATGAGCACGATGCGGTGGTAGCGCGCCTTCATGACATCGAAGTCCTCCCCGACGCCGGTGCCGATCGCCGTGATGAGCGCCTGGATCTCGATGTTCTCGAGGATCTTGTGGAGCCGCGCCTTCTCGACGTTCAGGATCTTGCCCCGGATCGGCAGGATCGCCTGCGTCGCGGGGTCCCGCGCCTGCTTCGCCGAACCGCCGGCCGAGTCACCCTCGACGATGTAGAGCTCGCACGCGGCGGGGTCGGTCAGCTGGCAGTCGGCGAGCTTGCCCGGCAGGCCGCCACCCTCGAGGAACGACTTGCGTCGTGTGAGGTCGCGGGCCTGCTTCGCCGCCAGGCGCGCCTTGGCGGCCGACGACGACTTCAGGAAGATCCGCTTGGCGTCGCCGGGGTGCTCCTCGAGCCACGTCATCAGATGCTCGTTCACGGTGGTCTCGGCGAGCGAACGCATCGAGGTGTTGCCGAGCTTCGTCTTCGTCTGCCCCTCGAACTGCGGCGATCGCAGGCGGACGCTGACGATCGCGATCAGTCCCTCGCGCACGTCCTCGCCGAGGAGGTTCTCCTCCTTCTCCTTGAGGAGACCCTTCTGGCGCGCGTATCGATTGACGACGTTGGTGAGGGACTTCTTCAGTCCCTCCTCGTGCATCCCGCCCTCGTGCGTGTTGATCGTGTTCGCGAACGAGTGGATCGACTCCGAATACCCGGTGGTCCACTGCAGCGCCACGTCCACCTCGGAGTCGTTCTCCCGGGCCTCCATCGCGATGATCTTCTGGTGCACGGCCTCCTTGCCGGTCGCGAGGTGCTTCACGAAGTCCGAGATCCCGCCGGTCGCCTTGAAGACCTGCTTGACCGGCTTGCCCTCCCGCTCGTCGATCAACTGGATCTCGATGCCCTTGGTCAGGAAGGCCTGCTCCTGCAGGCGCTCCGCGAGGATCCGCGGATCGAACTCGGTGCCCTCCACGAAGACCTCGGGATCGGGCCAGAACGTGATGATCGTTCCGCGTTTGGTGGTGGCCTTGCCCTTCGTCAGCCGCGAGGTGGACTTGCCTCGCGCGTACGACTGGGTCCACACGAAGCCGTCCCGCATCACCTGCACGGTCAGCCGCTCGGAGAGCGCGTTCACGACGGAGACGCCCACGCCGTGCAGACCCCCCGAGATCCGGTACCCGTCCCCGCCGAACTTCCCGCCGGCGTTCAGGGTGGTCAGGACGACCTCGACCGCCGGCCGCCGGTCCTTGGCCTTGGGGATCGGCTTCACCGGGATCCCGCGTCCGTCGTCCTCGACCTGGACCCCACCGTCCTTCAGCAGGCGCACCACGATCCGGTCGCATTCGCCCGCCATCGCCTCGTCGATCGAGTTGTCGACGACCTCGTAGACGAGGTGGTGCAACCCACGGCTCGACGTGGTCCCGATGTACATGCCGGGACGCAGGCGTACGTGTTCGACGCCCTCGAGGACCTGGATGTCCGCCGACTCGTATCCGGTCGGCTTCCTTCGGGTTGCCTTCGTCTTCGCGACCGTGCTCGCCAACGAACCTCCGTCGGGGGAAGCGGACACGCTGGACCGAGACGCGCGTCTCGGGGGCCTGCGAACCGCAGTGCGTGCTGTGCGAGATTCTACCAATCGGGGGTGACGCTCGGCGCCGTTCCGCGTGCCGTTTCGCCGACGGCCCGGATGACCAGATAGCTTGCGCTACAGGCCTTTCCGAGGTTCCTGACGGACGACCACGTGGACCCGGACGACGCTTCCGGCACCGAGCGCGTCTTCGGCGCGCCGGCGGATCTGATCGGCGAGGAAACGGACCTGCGCGCCCCACGGACCGGTGCTGGCCGCCACCACGAGGACCCCCCGCTCGAGGCTCACAGGAGCCGACTCGGCGGCCAGACGAGGGCCGACGACGGCGGCCCAGTTCGCCGTGAGATGACCGATCGGCATCCCGGCGGCGAAGGATCGCTCGCGGAGCAGCTCGTCGACGACCTCGCCGATCGCGGCCCCGTGCCGCGTCCGCTCGTCCTTGCGACCCCGCCAGCCCTTGCTATGCGGCACCGGGCCTCCCGGTGTCCGTCCGGACCGTCTCCCGTTCGTTCATCCGGATCGTCGGTCGGTCACCGACCCCGCGGACACCTCGAGCACGATCGCCGACGAGGCCGGGACGTGGGCCTCGTCCGCCACGCTGACGAAGGTCTGTCCCCGCCCTCGGAGCCGCTCTGCCGCTCGCACCCGCCGAGCCGGGTCGAGCGCCGAGAACGGGTCGTCCAGGACGACGACGGGCCGGTCGTTCACCTCCGCATCGATCGCGGCCCCGAGCCCCAGGCGCAGGCACAGCGCCGCCGCCCACGCCTCCCCGTGGCTCGCGAAGCTCCTGGCGCCCAGGTCGCGGACGGCGAGCGACAGATCGTCGCGGTGCGGCCCCACGAGGGTGGTACGGCGCACGACCTCGTCGGACCGGCGCGCGGCCAGGCGTTCGGCGAAGGCCTCTTCCAACGGTTCCTCGCCGACGTTCGGCGCGTACTCGCATCCGAGCGGATACCCGGCCAGGTGGTCGTACTCCTCGGATGCGGGTGGCGCGAGCGCCTCGACGGCCGTCCGCCGGAGCCGGACCAGCGCGCACCCGGCCTCGGTCAGCTGCGAGTCCCACGAGTCGAGGTCCGTCGGCGCACCGCGCCCCTCCCACTCCTTCAACAGACGATTGCGTTGCCGAAGGACGCGGTCGTACGCGGTGATCGCGGACTCCTTGAGCGGCCAGAGCGACCGAACCGCGTCGTCCATGAAGTCGCGCCGCTTCGACGGGTCGCCGATCACGATGACGAGATCGTCCGGGCCGAAGAACACCGCCCGTACCTGCCGGCGCAGGTCGCGCTTGCGCCGCACGCTGCTCCGATTCACCTGGACGCGGTTCGCTCCGCGACCCGGGATCTCCACCTCGACCAGGATCTTGCCCCCCTCGCTCAGGACCTCTCCTCGGACGTACGCCGGGCCGTCCGATCCACGCCGAATGATCGGCTCCGTCGACGAGGTCCGGGGCGACGCGAGGAAGAACAGGAAGGCGATGCCCTCGAGCAGGTTGGTCTTGCCCTCGCCGTTCGGTCCGACGAGCGTCACGAGCCCGTCGGGGAGCTCGCCGAGCCGGGTCTCCGCATGGTTGCGGAAGTCCCGGAGCTCGACCCACGCCAGTCGCAACGAGGGGTCAGCCGACGGGCGTCGGCAGGCGGACCGGCATCACGAGGTAGGTGAACTCGTCGGACTCGCCCCGAACGATCCCGGGCTTCAGCCCGTCCCGGACCTCCACACGCACGGACTCCCCTGCAGCGGCCGCGAGCCCGTCGGCCAGATAGGTCGGGTTGAACGCCGCGGTCAGGTCCTCGCCTTCGTAGCGCGCCTCGACGGCCTCGACGGCCTGACCGAGGTCGGGCGAGGACGACGAGAGCTTGACGCCGAGGGCGTTGAACTCCATCCGGACGGGCGACGTGTCCCGGGCCAGCAGGCCGACGCGGCGAACGGCGTCGATCAGCTGCTGCCGCGACACCGTGAGCCGGCTCTCGTACTGCTCGGGCAGCAGCTGGCGGTAGTTCGGGAACTCCCCCTCGATCAGGCGCGAGGTCAGCATCAGCGAGCCGACCTGGAACGCGATCTGGTTGTCGTCGAGGAAGAGCTCGATCTCGCCCTTCTCCAAGGCCTGCGCCGCGCGGGCCGCCTCCGACAACGCCCGCTCGGGCACGATCGCCTTCGCCTCGCCGGCGGCCGTCGCGATGAGGTCGCGGATCGCGAGCCGGTACGAATCCGTGGCGACGAGCGTGACCCCCTCCCGGCTCACTTCGACGAGCACCCCGGTCAGGACGGGCCTGGCCTCGTCGCGAGAGGCGGCCCGAGCAACCTGGCCCACGGCCTCGGCGAAGCGCACGCAGTCCACGACGATGCGGGTACCCGAGGGCGGTTGGAGGCTCGGGAAGTCCTCGGCCGGGAGCAGACGCAGCGCGCCCTCGTACGCCGCGCACCGGATCTGCGCCTGCGCCTGGTCGGCCTCGAACTCGACCGGTGCGTCCGACAGGCTCTTCACCGTGTCGCCCAGCAGCCGGGCCGGGACCAGGGCCACCCCCGGCTCGCCCACCTGGACCTCGATCGACAGTCGAGCGGAGACCTCGAGGTCGGTGGTCGTGAGGGTGAGCGTCCCATCGGCGCCCGCCTCGGCCAGGACGCCGGTGAGGGCTGGGATGCCCGGGCGCGAGGACACCCCCCGCTGAACGGTCTGCAGGGCCTCGGACAACGCGTCTCGATCACACCGGAATTTCACCGTTGCACCCCCTCGCCTGCTTCTTCTGTTCTCATCAATACCTTCCTAGTAGTAGTAGGGGTTGGGGAAAACGGGCGATCCATGCCGTTCCCCGAGCGTAGCGGGCTCGTCCGACATGTGGATGGGCTGTGGAGTTCGGTGCACAGGTTCCGCCGCCGAGGCGATCCTCCCCCACCGGGTCCCGGGGTTCCCACATCGAGTCCACGGTCACGATGGTCACGAGCTCCGAGCTCGGTCGCGGATGATCCGGGAGAGATCCTGGACCTGGCGGTAGGTGACGGTCCGTGCCCGCATGTCCTTCTCGACCTTCAGGATCCCGTGCCGAGCCGTGGTGTGGTCCCGCCCGCCGAACGTCTCGCCGATCCGCACGAGCGACTGGCCGCTGCATTCGCGCATCAGGTACATCGCGACGTGCCGGGCGGTGGTGAGCGGCCTCGAGCGGTTCGGCGAGATGAGGTCCTGGACGGACAGGCCGAAGTACTTCGCGCTCTCCTCGAGGATCAGATCGGGCGCGATCTCCTTGTCGGTCTGCGGGAGCAGATCCTCGAGGGCCTGCTCGACGAGCTCGGCGTTGATCGGCTGGCCCGTGAGATCGCTCCAGGCGACCACCCGGACGAGCGCCCCCTCGAGCTCGCGGATGTTCTGGTCGAACTTGCTCGCGATGAACTCGATGACGTCGTCCGGCACCCGGAGGTGGTCCCGCTGGGCCTTGAGCTGCAAGATCGCGATCCGCGTCTCGAGGTCGGGTGGCTGCACGTCCACGCAGAGCCCGAGGCGGAAGCGGGACTGGAGTCGCTCCTCCATCCCGAGCTCCTGGGGCGGCCGGTCGGAGGCGATCACGATCTGCCGGTCCTTCTGGTGGAGCGCGTTGAACGTGTGGAAGAACTCGGTCTGCGTCTCCTCGCGCTTGGCGAGGAACTGGATGTCGTCGACGAGCAGGACGTCGACGTCGCGATACCGTGCGGCGAACTGATAACCCTGGCGTTCACGGACCGCCTTGATGAACTCGGCCATGAAGCTCTCGCTCGTGACGTACTTGGCCCGTAGTCGCGGTGAGATGCGGAACATGTGGTGCCCGATCGCGACGAGCAGGTGCGTCTTGCCGAGCCCGACGCCGCCGTAGACGAACAGCGGGTTGTACGCCTTGGCGGGTGGCGTATCCGCGACGGCCATCGCCGCGGCCAGGGCGAAGCGGTTCGACGGGCCGGCCACGAAGGTGTCGAACGTGTAGTTGGGGAACGGCAGCCCGGGAGCGCCGAGCTGGCCGAGGTCGGCCGGAGGTCGCTGGGTCGGCCGGGGTTCGGGATCGGGGATGATCTCGACGGGATCGGCTTGCAGCGCAACCGGTTCGGGAGGAGCCGCGCCGACCCGAACGGTGACGGGCAGGCCCACCGCCTCGGTGGCCGCGTCCCGGATCAGCTCGCCGTAGTGCTTGGCGAGGCGCTCGCGCACGTAGTCCGAGGGGGCCACGACCTCGAGGACCCCGTCGTGCAGGCTCGTCGCGCGGACGCCGTGGAACCACATGGAGAACGAGCTCTCCGCGAGCTCACGCTGCGCCCGCTCGACGACGTGCGCCCACGTCCGCTCGGCGGCCTCCTCGTACGATGCGACGGCCATAGCTATCCACAGCGCCTTTCCACAGTTGTGGAAATCGTTGGGGAAGCTAGCGACGTCTCGTGGGGAGGATCCGACGTCCGGGCAAGCGCGGAGGACTATAGCACCGAGGTTTTCCCACACGCTCGTCCGCCGGCGGCTCTTGTCACACTTTCTGCGAGCCGATCCGAAGCGGTCGCGCGACGCCCGCGCGGGCCGGTCCCGGGCGCGGAGGGATCCGTGCCCGCTCGGGTATACTGCGCGCTCCACGGCCGGGAGCTGCCCGGCCGCTCCGGATCCCGACCGAGTGAGCCTCCTTGACGAAACGAACGTTCCAGCCGAATAACCGTCGCCGCCACAAGCGGCACGGGTTCCGCATCCGGATGCGCACCCGCGGCGGTCGAGCGATCCTCGCTCGCCGGCGCGCGAAGGGCCGCACGCGGCTGTCCGCGTAGGGCGTGTAGGAACCCCCACGAGCCGCCGAGACGTCGGTCGACTGCTCGCAACCGGCCAGGCATTCCACGGAGACCGGGTGGTAGTGTTTGTCGCCCCCGGGCCGGGGTCGGCGGCGTTCGTTGCCGGTCGGCGGGTGGGCGGCGCGGTCCTCCGCAACCGGGCCCGGCGCATCCTCCGGGCCGCGTGGCGGGAGCTCGCGCCCCGGGTCGAAGGCGGACACGATGTCGCTTTGGTCGCCAGGGCGGCGATCGCCGGAGCCCGAACGTCCGAGCTGGTGGCGGAGGTCGAGGAGTTGCTGTCGCGCGCGCAGGTGATCCGACGATGACTCGCTGGCGTCGAACGGTGTGGCTGCTCGGGGCGCCGGCGCGTACTGCGCTCGTCGGTCTGATCCACGTGTACCGATGGACCTTGTCGGGCTGGCTCGGCGGGCAGTGTCGCTTCTACCCGTCGTGTTCGCACTACGCGGAACGGGCCGTGCGGACGCATGGAGCGATCCGTGGCGGGGTGCTCGCCGCGTGGCGGATCGCGCGGTGCGGCCCGTTCACGGCCGGGGGTGTCGACCACGTCCCACCGCCTCGGTCGTCGACGATGTATGACGGCGTCATACATCGCGAGCGTGCAGCATGATCGCGTTCGCTCCCTGGCAAGCCCTCCTGGACGGCCTCGGATGGGTCGTCGCCCAGATCTACGAGGTCGTCCCGAACTACGGGATCACGATCATCCTGCTGACGATCGTGATCCGCGTGGTCCTGCTCCCCCTCGGCATCCGACAGGTGCGCTCGATGCAGCACATGCAGATCGTGCAGCCGAAGGTGAAGCAGATCCAACAGAAGTTCAAGGGCAACAAGCAGCGCCAGCAGGAAGAGATCATGAAGCTGTACAAGGAGTACGGGGTCAACCCGTTCTCCGGGTGCTGGCCGGTGCTGCTCCAGTTCCCGATCCTCATCGCGATGTACTCGGTGCTCCGCTTCCCGCAGCACCCGATCCACATCCCGCAGGACACCGAGCTGTTCCTGACGATCAACGAGCAGATCCCGCAGACGACGCCGGACGGTGAGCCGATCGTGACGCAGGCGCAGATCGACGAGCTCGACCTCCCCGGCCCGGACGCCGGCACCTCGTTCCTGGGGATGAACCTGCTGTGTTCGGCCGGGCTCCCCTGGCAACCGGCCCCGAACTCCTTGAGCGACCAGGCGACCGGCGGCGACGAGCCCCTGTCGTATCCCGTGAACTGTGCATCGAGTCCGGTCGAACGGATCCCCTACTACGTGTTCGCCGTCCTGATGTTCGGGACCACGTTCTACCAGCAGCGTCAGATGCAGAAGGCTCAGCCGCCGGGGGCGGCGAACCCGCAGCAGCAGGCGATCCTGAAGATCATGCCGATCCTGTTCGGGGTCTTCGGGATCTTCTTCCCGGCCGGCCTCGTGGTGTACTGGACGACCTCGAACGCGTGGCAGATCGGGCAGCAGTACTTCATGCTGAAGAGCCGCCCGACCGAGGAGATGCTTGCGGAAAAGGCCAAGGCGAAGCCGGCGAACCCGCAGAAGAAGGGGTTCATGTCGGGGATGGTCGAACGTGCCGAGCAGGAGCGGAAGCGAAAGGCCGCGGGCAAGGGCGTGTCCGGGAACTCGAAGTCGGGGAAGCCCGGGTCGTCGAAGCGGAATCCCGGGAGCTCCAAGCCCGGCACCCGGAAACCCGGGACCCCGAAGCCCGGCCCTGGCGGCGGAAAGCCCAAGTCCGGAGGCAGCGGCGATGGAGGAGATCCGAAGAACCGCCCCTAGCGTCGAAGAGGCCGTCGAGGCCGCCCTCGCCGAGCTCGGCGTGAGCGAGCAGGAGGCCGAGGTCGAGGTCGTCGAGGAGCCGCGGCAAGGGGTGTTCGGGGTCGGTGCCCACGACGCCACGGTGGTCGTGCGGGTCCGAGCGCCACGGGAAGAGCTGACCGAGGACGAGCTCGACGAGCAGGGGGAGATCGCGGCCGATTTCATCGATGCCGTGCTCGAGCGGATGGGCATCTCCGCCACGGTTGAACCGAACCTCGACGAGGGGACGATGTACGTGGACGTCATCGGGACCGAGGAGGAGGACGAGGACATGGGGCTCCTCATCGGCCGGCACGGCCAGACCCTCGAATCGCTGCAGGAGCTCACCCGGGCGGTGATCGGACAGCGGATGGGGACTCGCTCCAGGGTCGTGGTCGACGTCGAGGACTATCGGAAGCGCCAGATCGATCGACTGAGGGATCGGGTCAGGGAGATCGCCGATCGTGTTTCTCGGGCCGGGGATCCCGAGGCCCTCGAGCCGATGAACCCGTTCCTTCGGAAGGTGGTTCACGACACCGTGTCAGAGGTGCCGAAGGTGACCAGCGCAAGCGAAGGAGAGGGCCTCGATCGCCGGGTCGTGATCCGGCCGGCGCCGTAGGGTGCTACTGAGTGGGTTTGGCCTGACTCTTACGTTTCACGTGAAACATCGATGGATGACCTCGATGCGTTCGTCGCCCAGGCCTCGCAACTCGGGGCGTCGCTGGATCCGTCTCAGGCCGAGCGGCTCATCGGGTTCGAGCGCCTCCTGACCGAACGGGCGATCCCGGCCGGGCTGGTCGCGCGCTCGGATGCGTCGAGGATCCGCGATCGGCACGTGATGGACTGCCTGCGAGCGGCGCCCGTCCCCGCTCATGGCGAACGGTGCTACGACCTCGGCTCCGGCGCGGGGTTGCCGGGCCTGGTCGTTGCCATCGCCCGCCCGGACCTCCAGGTTGCTCTCGTCGAGCGGCGGGCGCGCAGGGTGGCGTTCCTCGAGCTCGCGTTGGAGATCCTCGCGCCTCAGAACGTCCGCATCATCCACGCAGCCCTCGAGGGCATACAGGAGCCTGCCGACCTCTGCTTCGCTCGGGCGCTCGGGCCCCTGGGACGGGCCTGGACATCGGCCGGTCCCCTGCTCCGGCCGCACGGCCGCCTCGTGTACTTCGCCGGTCGGAGGCCCGAGGCGGCCGAGATCCCCCCGGATGCCGTGCTCGAGGACGTGCTCGAGGCTCCCCTGCTTGAAAGCGCAGGGCCGCTGGTTATCATGGCGCGGCAGTGACGAAGCCCACCGCCCGCCGGGCCGCCGCCTCGTCCTCCAAGCCGAAGAACGCCTCCAGCCGGGCGAAGCAGGCTTCGGGGACCCCGAAGCCTGCGGCGCAACAGCCTCCGAGGAAGCGAACGAAAGCCGAGGCGACGGCTGTCCACGAGCACCCGGTCGCCCTCGAGCGTCCGGCCGTCGGCCGGCTGATCGCGGTCGCGAACCAGAAGGGCGGGGTGGGCAAGAGCACGACGGCGGTCAGTGTGAGTGCGGCGTTGGCCGACCTGGGTCAGCGTGTGCTCGTCATCGATCTGGACCCGCAGGGCAACGCCTCCACCGGCCTCGGGATCCGTCACGACGCGCGGGAGGTCACGATCTACGACGTCCTGGCGAGCGAGGCACCGATCGAGGAGGCCATCGTTGCAACGCCGATCGAGAACCTCTTCGCGGTCCCCTCCACGATCGATCTGGCCGGCGCGGAGATCGAGCTCGTCAGCCAGTTCTCACGAGAGCTCCGGCTCCGCAAGGCGATCGAGCCGCTCACGCACGATTCGTTCGACTACGTCTTCCTCGATTGCCCGCCCTCGCTCGGCCTGCTGACGATCAACGCTCTCGCGGCAGCGCATGAGCTCCTCGTGCCGATCCAGTGCGAGTACTACGCGCTCGAGGGCCTCGGTCAGCTGCTCCGCAACGTTCGACTCGTGCAGCAGAACGTGAACACCGGTCTGCGACTGACCGGGATCGTGATGACCATGTTCGACCCCCGAACGAAGCTCTCGGAGCAGGTCGTCGCGGAGGTGCGGCGGTACTTCGGAGACCGCGTGTACCGGACGATCATCCCGAGGACGGTCCGGCTCTCCGAGGCCCCCGGTTTCGGGTTGCCGATCACCGCGTACGACCCCAGCTCGAGGGGAGCCGAGAGCTACCGTCAGCTCGCGGTCGAGGTCGCGACGCGACTCCCCGATGAGACGCCCCTTCCCAGCGTTGAAGATGTCCCTTCGGTTTCGGTCCCGGCGCCGGAGCCCGCGCGAGCTCCGCGACCCCTGATCCGCGCTCGACGATGTGGCTCCACCCGATGATGAGGAAGCTGCGGAACTGACGGAGCCCGCGATCGTCGAGGTGGAGGACGAGCCGGCAGGCGCCGGAGGCCGACGTCGAGGTGGACCTGGCCGAGACGGTCGACGTCTCACCACGTGAGGGTGTCGATGAGGAGGCGAGGATCGATCCGCTCAGCATCGAGGAGGGGTTCAAGGTCGAACCATCCGTGACCGCGGTCGATGATGCTCTCCCGAATGGGTCGAAGCCCGAAGGTGAGGTAGCGGCGGAGCACGTACCCGACCACCATGGGATGGGATCGGTCGAGTCGACCGATGAGTCGACCGACGAGTCGGGGGCTCGTGGAACTCGGCGTCGCCGGGGGTTGTTCCGAAGGGGAGGATCGCGATGAAGCGAGGCGGGCTTGGACGGGGGCTGTCGGCGCTGCTACCGGGGGCGGTCGAGGAAGGGACGGGGCTCCTCGAGATCCCCGTCGAGGCGGTGGCTCCGAACCCGAGGCAGCCGCGGACGCTGTTCGAGGACGAGTCGCTCGAGGCGCTGGCGCGCTCCATCCGCGAGGTCGGGGTCCTCCAGCCGATCGTGGTGCGCAAGGCGGGCGCCGGCTTCGAGCTGATCGCCGGCGAGCGACGGCTTCGCGCCGCCAAGCTCGCCGGACTCGCGACGGTCCCGGCGGTGATCCGGGAGAGCGACGACACCGAGTCGCTGCGCGAGGCGCTCATCGAGAACATCCATCGAGAGGACCTCAACCCGATCGAGCTCGCGGAGGCGTTCCGTGAACTCCTCGAGGAGCTCGGTCTGAAGCAGGAGACGCTCGCGGAGCGGCTGGGCGTGTCCCGTTCGCACATCGCGAACACGATCAGGCTCCTGCAGCTCCCCGTCGACGTCCAGACGTTGTTGGCGGAGGGCAGGATCCAGGCCGGACACGGCCGCGCGCTGCTGTCGCTCGGTGACGCCGAGGCTCAGCGCACGCTCGCGACCCGGGTGGCCGCGGACGACGTCTCGGTCCGCGAGGTCGAAGATCTCGTCCGCGACCTACCTCGAGCATCCCTCGCAGACCGATCGCAGCAAGACGGCGGCCGCCGTCGCGGAGCCGGCCGAGAACCCGCTCGCCGAGGTCGAGGAGCTGCTGTCCGAGCAACTCGCCACGCGCGTGACGATCCAGAGCGCGAAGAAGCGGGGGAAGATCGTGATCGAGTTCGGCTCGGCCGACGACCTCGATCGCATCGTCTCCGAGATCATCGGGTCCGGGCCGGGACTCGCACCCGACGAACACTTCTAAGCGGGGGGCGGGATTCCCCGAAAGCCTTGCGCTGCAAGGTGTTCAGGTGGATCGAAGGCGGGGGGTCAATCGCCGACCTTCGGCAGGATCTCCTCGGCGAGCAGATCGATCTGGTCGAGGTCGTCGAACAGCTCGTGGTTCAAGACGAACCGCTGCACGCCGACGCCCGCATAGGCGTTCATCCGGTCGACGGCCTGCTCCACCGTGCCGACGATGCAGTCGCGGGAGATGTCCGACAGGTAGTCCTCGAACGGCCCGGCGGTCGGGTCCATCGTCGAGCCTGCTCGACGCGCCCCCGCCACTCCTGGTCGGTCCGTCCAACGAAGACCCACGTCATGAAGGATGTCGTCACGCTCGAGCGGTCCCGGCCGCCGCGTTCGGTCTCGGCGTGCACGCGGTCGAACGACACGCCGACCTCCTCTGGCGTCCCTCCGATCCGGTTGAACTCGTCGGCCCACCGTGCGACGAGCCTCGCCATCCGGGGGCCGCCCTTGCCGCCGATGACGATCGGGGGATGCGGCTGCTGCACCGGCTTGGGGACGAACCGGCAGTCCTCGAGCGTGTAGTGGGTCCCCCGGAAGGAGAACACGTCGTCGGTCCACAGGCCGTGCACGATCTCGAGCTGTTCCTCGAGCATCTCGAAGCGCGTTCCGATCGGCGGGAACGGGACGCCGTGCGTGCGATGCTCCTGCTCCCACCATCCCGTGCCCATGCCGAGCTCGACGCGTCCGTTCGAGATGTGGTCGACGGTGGTCGCCGCCTTCGCGAGGACCGCGGGCAGCCGGAAGGTCACGGGGGACACCATGGTGCCGAGCCGCAGGCGCCCCGTGTTCGTCGCGAGCGCGCCGAGCAGCGTCCATGCGTCGTTCGACCCGCGGCTCGGGTGTCTCGACCACCGACAGGTAGTGGTCCGACGTCACGAGGCCCTCGAACCCGAGCCGCTCGCACGCCCGCGCGATGTCGAGCCACTGCCGCCAGGTCACTCCCTCTTGGCCCTCGAGCATCAACGTGGCGCGCATCGACCCTCCATCGATCCGTACGATAGTCGGGTGCAACGCCCCGCCCCCGATGAGACCCGCCGCGCCGCCAAGGCCGTCCTGCTCGGGATCGCGCTCGGGATCGTCGCTGCTTGCCGTATCCCGGCCTCGCGGAGGCAGCGACTAGCTGGTGGCGGCGAGGTCGGCCGTCGCCGGCCGGGAGAACGCGACGATCCCATCGGCGATCGACGCCGCGACCTCGCCCGCGAACGCCGGATCGGAGACACGGACGGCATCGCGCTCGCTGTCGTCGACCGCGGGTTCGATGCGCACCGCCGGCATCCTCGTCTCTCGGAGGATCGCGATCGACCGAGAGTGGACGCCACCGTCCTCGAGCCCCATCCGCGACACGAGGATCGCCTGGATCGACTCCGCGAGCCGGCGTCCCATGGGGGAGTGCGTGGTCGGCGTCCCGTAGTGCAGGCTCGCCGCGCCCGACGCGAGCTGCTCGCCGGAACCCGGTCCGATCGAGACGAGGATCGCCGCCGCGCTCGCGTTCGCCCGGCGGACGCGCTCGGCGACCGTCGGCGCCTCGGGTCCGTCCCACAGCAGCAGGGGACGAGCGCCGATCCGCTCGAGCTCCCCGGCGAGCGCGTCGGCGACCCGCGACCGACAGGCCCGTTCCGTCCGTGCCTGGATCGGGGTCGATCGCGATGACCGAGCCGGCGAGCTCGAGCCCGGGGCCGCGCGCCGCCTCCTGCTCGCGGACGACGGCCCTGCTCGGCCCCTCGACGGGTGGCCGGAACCGCGCGATCGCGTGGACGGTGTCGAGGCCGACGATGCCGTCCACCTCGTCGGCGACGTTGCGCTGGAACTCGCGCACGCCGCCGTCGGTCCTCGGACCGAAGATGCCGTCCTCCTTGCCGGCGTCGAAGCCGAGCGCGTTCAGCATGCGCTGGAGCTCACGCACGTCGTCCCCGCGGAAGGCGGGTGCTCGAAGGTACAGCGTGCGGTCCCCGAGCCGGTACCCGGCCTCCACGAGCTGACTCCAGGTGTCCGGACCGACGATGCCGTCCGCCGGCAGTCCGCGGTCGCGCTGGAACGTCCGGACCGCCGCCTCGGTCGAACCGCCGTACGTGCCGGCGAGTTCGTCGGCATCGATACGCAGTCCGACGCCAAGGAGGCGATGCTGGACGTCGCGAACGGCCTCGCCGTGTGCCCCGTGGCGGATCTGGATCATCGCTCAGTCTGCGTCGGTACCCGCCGCAACGGCAACCGACGCCCGACGTAGCGCGTTCGACCGACGCTACAGCGGCCATGTGCGGGTCGATCTTCTTCAGCACCGCGTCCTTGCCGAGCGCGCCGATGATCCGTGCCACCTCCTTGCCGTCCTTGAACAGCATGAGGGTGGGGATGCCGAGGATGCTGAACCGACGCGGCACCTCCGGGTTCTCGTCGATGTTCATCTTCGCCACCTGCAGGGCATCGCCCTTGTCGCGCCCGATCTCCTCGACCACCGGCGAGACCATGTGGCACGGGACGCACCACTCCGCCCAGAAGTCGACGAGGACCGGTGTCTCCGATCCGAGCACGCGCTCCTCGAAGTCCTGGTCCGTCACGTCGTCGATCAGCACGGTTCGTTCCTTTCGTCTGTTCGATCTCAGTGTGGGGTCGAGGCCTCGTGCGCCTCCGCCTCGAGGAACCGCTCGGCGTCCATCGCCGCCTTGCATCCCTGTCCGGCCGCCGTCACGGCCTGACGGTAGATCACATCGGTGACGTCGCCGGCCGCGAAGGCCCCCGGTACGCTCGTCTTCGTCGTCGGCTCCTCGATCACGACGTACCCGGCGTCGGTGAGCTCGAGCTGGCCCTTCACGAGGTCCGTGTTCGGGGTGTGCCCGATCGCCATGAAGACGCCGTCGGTCTCGAGCTCGCGAACCTCGTCCGTCCGGACGTCCCGAAGCCGGACGCCGTTCACCGCGCCCTCGCCCAGTATCTCGTCGACGACGGCGTGCCAGATGACGTCGATCTTCGGGTTCGACATCGCTCGGTCCTGCATGATCTTCGACGCGCGGAACTCGCCCCGCCGGTGCACGATCGTCACGGAGCTCGCGAACTTCGTGAGGAAGGTGGCCTCCTCCATCGCGGTGTCGCCCCCGCCGACGACGACGAGGCGCCGGTCGCGGAAGAAGAAGCCGTCGCACGTCGCGCACGCGCTCACGCCGCGACCGCGGAGCGTCTCCTCACCGGGGACCCCGAGCCACTTCGCGCTCGCGCCGGTCGCGAGGATCACGGTCCGAGCGCGCCACTCCTGGTCGCCCGCCCACACGCCGAAGGGCCGTTCGGACAGATCCACCCGGGTCGCCTCGAGGGCAACGATCTCGGTATCGAACCTGCCCGCCTGCTTCTCGAAGGCGTCCATGAGCTCGGGCCCCAGGATCCCGTCGGCGAAGCCCGGGTAGTTCTCGACATCGGTCGTCAGCATCAGCTGGCCGCCCGCCTCGAGACCCTTCAGGAGCAGGGGCTTCAGGTTGGCACGGGCCGCGTACAGGGCGGCCGTGAACCCGGCCGGTCCCGACCCCAAGATGACGACCTCGCGTTCCTCGACCATGCGCCTCCGTCGCTCTCTACCGAGGATAACCGCAGCTTATTCCGGTTCCGTCGAGGGACCGGAACCGGTCGGCTGGGGAAGCGACGAGCGACGGAGCTTGCCCGAGGGCGTCCGGGGCAGCTCGTCGACGAGGACCAACCCACGCGGTGCCTCGTGACCCGCAAGGGTCGTCGCCGCGAAGCGCCGCAGCTCCTCCAGGCTCGGCGGGTCGAGTGGATCGGCGGGGAGGACCCAGACGACGACGCGCTGCCCCCACTCGGGATCGGAGACCCCTGCGGCCGCCACCTGCCGAACCTTCGGATGCGCGACGATCGCCGCCTCCACCGCGCTCGGCCAGACCTTCTCGCCGCCGGACGTGATCAGGTCGTCGGCGCGGCCGAGGACGCGGAGCCGGCCGTCGACGTCGAGCGCTCCGACGTCACCCGTCGCGAGCCAGCCGTCGTCGGTGAACGCCGCGGCCGTGGCCCGTGCGTCGGAGCGGTAGGACGACATCAGGGTCGGGCCGGCGAGCTCGATCGCATCCCCCGCACCGAGTCGAACCTCGACGTCTCCGATCGGGCGCCCGTCGTAGATCACGCCGCCGCAGCTCTCCGTGAGCCCGTAGGTCTCGACCACGGTGCCGCCGGCTCGAGCTCGCAGGCCGGCCGGCACCTCGGCACCCCCGACGAGGATCGTTCGGAACGTCGAGAGGTCCACGCCCGCGTCGAGGACCCGTCGCAGCATCGTCGGCACGAGCGATGCGAACTCGATGTCCCGTTCGTCGGCGAACGACGCCACGTCGAACCGCGGGAGGATCGTCACCGGTGCGCCGAGCAGGATCCCGCGGAGCAGGACGAGCAGTCCTCCGACGTGCGCGAGCGGGAGGCAGCACAACCACCGGTCGCCGGGCGTCGCCCCGAGTGCCTCGGCGGACGAGCTCACCGCGGCCTCGATGGCGCGCCGTTCGAACTGCGCGAGCCTCGGTTCCCCGGCCGTCCCCGAGGTGTGCACGACGAGCACGATGGCGTCGGAGGCGGGGACGCCGCCGCCGATGCGCCGGGCGCTGCCGTCGTCGTTCGGGTCCGAGATCGTCACCGTCGGGCGAGCCAGGCGCAGCAGCGAGTCGACCTGCGATGGAGGCAGGCGGGGATCGACGGGGAGGAGCGCGGCCCCCGCCGCCCATACCTTCCGGATCAGGTCGAGCCAGGCCGGGCCGGGAGGGGCCACCACCGCCACGAGGTCGTGCTCCCGGAGGCCGTCGATCGCGGTCGCGCGTCCCACATCCGCTAGGCTAACGAACCGTACGAGTGGACGCTCTAGGAGTGATCGGTCATATGGACTGGACGCCTGCCGGTGGGTTCACGGACATCCGCTACGAGACCGCGGAGGGGATCGCGAAGGTCACGATCGACCGGCCCGAGGTCCGCAACGCCTTCCGTCCGCTCACGATCGTCGAGATGGGACGCGCGTTCGACATGGCCCGCGACGATCCCGACGATCGGGGTCGTGATCCTCACGGGGGAGGGCCCCGAGGCGTTCTGCTCGGGTGGCGACCAGCGGATCCGTGGCGACGACGGCTACGTCGACGAGCGGGGCATCGGACGCCTGAACGTCCTCGATCTGCAGATCCAGATCCGCCGCCTCCCGAAGCCCGTCGTCGCGATGGTCGCCGGCTACGCGATCGGCGGCGGCCACGTCCTGCATCTGTGCTGCGACCTCACGATCGCCGCCGACAACGCGCGGTTCGGCCAGACCGGGCCGAAGGTCGGCTCGTTCGACGGCGGCTACGGCATCAACCTGCTCGCGCGGCAGATCGGTGAGAAGCGGGCGAAGGAGGTCTGGTTCCTGTGCCGTCAGTACGACGCCGCGACCGCGCTCGACTGGGGGCTCGTGAACGCGGTCGTCGGCGCTCGAGCGAGCTCGAGGCGGAGACCGTGCGTTGGTGCCGCGAGATGCTCCGGATGAGCCCGCTCGCGCTTCGGCTGCTCAAAGCCGGCTCGAACGCGGGGACCGACGGCCTCTCCGGCGTGCAGCAGCTGGCCGGCGACGCGACCCTCCTGTACTACATGAGCGAGGAGGCGCAGGAGGGCCGGGACGCGTTCGTCCAGAAGCGCGATCCGGACTTCTCGAGGTTCCCGAAGCGGCCGTGAGCCGGTTCGGCGTGCTGGGTGCGGGGCGCTCGGCCCCGGACGCTCGGCGCGAGCATCACGCCCGTCGTGGTCGGGACCGCGGCGGCCGGAATCGTGATCTGGTGGCGCTTCCTCGCGGCGTTGCTCGTCGGCCTCGGCCTGCAGGTCGGCGTCAACCTCGCGAACGACTTCCACGACGGGGTGCGCGGCGTCGACACGCCGGACCGGCTCGGTCCGCCCCGGCTCACGTCGTCCGGCCTGGCGCCCGCGCGCTCGGTCCTGCTCGCGTCGCTCGCGTGCATCGTCGTCGCCGGGGTCGCGGGCCTCGCGTTGCGCGGCGACCACCTCCGGTGGCTCGTGCCGATCGGTGCCCTCGCGATGCTCGCGCTCTGGCTCTACAGCGGCGGGCCGCGCCCGTACGCGGAGCTCGGCCTCGGCGAGGTCATGGTGTTCGTGTTCTTCGGCGTGATGGCGACCGCGGGCTCCGCGTACGTGCAGGTCGAAACGGTCACGAGCGCCGCCTGGTGGGCGTCGGTCCCGATCGGGCTCTTGGCCGTGGCGATCCTGGTCGCGAACAACCTGCGCGACATCCCGACCGACGCGGCGGCCGGCAAACGCACGCTCGCGGTGCGGCTCGGCAGCGGACCGGACGCGGCTCCTGTATCGCACCTGCGTGGTGGTCGCGTTCGCGTCGGTCGGCCTCGGCGTGTCGGTCGGGCTCGATCGATGAGGGGACCGGGCTTGCCGGCGTGGTCGTTGCTCGGAGCTCGCCGCCGTGCCGGCTCGCGTCCCGTCCGTTCCGGGAGGTCGGCCGTGCCGAGGGCCGTGCGTTGATCCCGGTGCTCGTCGAGACGGCGCGGCTGCAGATCGCGTTCGGCGCCCTGCTCGCCCTCGGGCTGGCGATCGAGGCGTGGGCTGCGTGACCGAAGCCGAGCGGTCCTTCGCCGCGGCGTGGTGGGTCGTGGACGACCTCGTACGGTTCGGGCTCGAGCATGCGTGCGTGTCGCCCGGGCTCTCGCTCGACGCCGTCGCGCTCGCGCTGTCCCGCCATCCGCACGTCCGCGTCCACGTGGTGCTCGACGAGCGGGCCGCCGGCGTTCTTCGCGCTCGGTATCGCCAAGGCAACGGGACGGCCCGTGGCCGTGGCGACCACCAGCGGGACCGCCGCCGCCGAGCTGCTCCCCGCCGTCGTGGAGGCGTCGATGTCGCGGGCAACCCTGGTCCTGCTCACGGCCGACCGGCCGCCCGAGCTTCGGGGCGTCGGCGCGAACCAGACGATCGAGCAGCCGGGCCTCTTCGGCCGGTACGTCCTCCGATCGATCGACGCTCCGGTTCCGGGGGACACGCCTGACGAGGAGACCTGGCACGAGCTCGTCGTCACGGCCACGCGCGCGTCGATGGGGCTTCCCCCGGGTCCCGTTCACCTCAACCTGCCGTTCCGCGAGCCCCTCGTCGGCGGACCGGTCTCGATGCCGGTCTCGCAGCCCTCCGGGACCGAGTTCACGTTGTCGGCCGTTCCCGAGCCGGAGGAGTTCGAGGTCGCTCGAGCGCGAGCTCAGATCGACGCACCGCGGGCTCATCATCGCGGGATCGATGCGCGAGTCTCCGCACACGCTCCTCGAGCTGGCCCGCCGCGCCGGGTGGCCGTTGCTCGCCGAGCCCACATCGAACCTGCGGCGTCCGAGGGTCGCTCGCCGCCGGGCAACTCCTCATCGCGAACGAATGGTTCTTGAGCTCGCACATGCCCGACGTCGTGTTGCAGTTCGGCGCGGCTCCGACCTCGCGAGCCGGACTCGAGCTCGTGCGTCGGGCGGGACGGCTCGTGATCGTCGACCAGGATCACGTCGTCGGCGATCCGCATCGAAGGGCCGCGTGGACCCTCCGGGCCGAGCCCGCGGCATTCGTTCCCGACCTCCTCGACGGACACGAGCATCGGGTCGACGGTGCGTGGTTCCGGACGTGGCTCGGGGCGGACGACGTCGCCCGCGCCGCGGCCGACCGCCTGCTCGACGGATGGGATCGAGCCGTTCGAGGGGCGCGTCGCCCGGGATCTCGCCGGTTCGCTGCCGGACGGCTCGACGCTCGTGGTCGGCTCGAGCATGCCGGTCCGGGACCTCGACGCCTACATGGCCCCGCGCGAGGGACTGCGGGTCCTCGCGAACCGCGGCGCGAGCGGCATCGACGGGTTCGTCTCGACCGCGCTCGGCGTCGCGGCGATCGGGAGCGCCGACCACCGCGCTCTGCGGCGACCTCACGTTGCTGCACGACGTCGGCTCGCTGCTGTGGAGCGCGCGCCGAGGCCTCGACGCCGTCTTCGTCGTCCCGAACAACGACGGCGGCGCGATCTTCTCGTTCCTGCCGCAGCGCGATCTCCCCGAGTTCGAGGAGCTGTTCGCGACACCGCACGGCCTGGACCTCGCGGCGATCGGCGCGGCGGCCGGAGCCGGCCACGAACGGGTCGAGCGGGCAGGCGACCTCGTCCCCGCGGTGGAGCGCGCCAGGGCGGCCGGGGGGGTCCACCTCGTCGAGGTCCCGACGGATCGTGCGCGGAACGCCGAGCTCCACGCCGAGGTCCACGCGGTGGTCGACGCGGCGCTACGCTCGGAGGGATGAACCGTCCGACGGTCCGCCCGGCGTCGCCCGGCGACGCGGACGAGCTCGCACGCCTGCGATGGGACTTCCGCGTCGAGCACGGCACGCCCGTCACCCGCGACTTCGGCGAGTTCGTCGAGGAGTTCCGCGCGTTCGCCGCCGAAACGCTGGCGGAGGGCTCGGAGTGGCTGGCTTGGCTCGCCGAACACGACGGCCGGGCGGTCGGTTGCCTGTGGATCCGGTTCATCGAGAAGGTGCCGCACCCGAGCCGCCGCCGCCGCGAGCGCTCGATGATCTACATGACGAACGTGTACGTCGAGCCGGCGGTCCGCAACGCCGGGATCGGACGCGAGCTCATGGACGCCGCGCTCGCGTACGCGCGAGGGGCAGGCGTCGCCGAGGCGATCGTCTGGCCGACCGAGCGTTCGATCCCGTTCTACGGGCGAGCCGGCTTCGGCGCCGATCATGCTCCGCTGCTGCTCGACCTGACGCGCGACTGAGGCCTAGCCCCACCGGAGCGCGTCGAGCAGTGCCCAGAACTTCCGCTCGGTCTCGTCCACCTCGGCCTCGGGGACCGAGTCGGCGACGATCCCCGCGCCGGCGTACAGCCTGGCCGTCGACCCCCGGATCTCGGCGCACCGGAGCGCGATCGCCCATTCGCCGTCTCCGTTCGCGTCGACCCAGCCGATCGGTCCCGCGTACGCGCCACGCTCGATCGGCTCGAGCATCGCGAGCGCCTCGCGGGCGGCCTCGCGTGGCGTCCCGCAGACCGCCGCCGTCGGATGCAGCCCGGCGACGACCTCGAGCGCGGTGACCGATGCGTCGTGGAGCCGCCCGCGGAACGGCGTCGCGAGGTGCCACACGTTCGCCGTGCCGAGCAGCTCGGGCTCGTGCGGATGCTCGAGGTCGTCGCAGAACGCGTGGAGGACCCGGGCAACGTCCTCGACGACGACCGCGTGCTCCTCGCGATCCTTCTCCGACTTGAAGAGCCGGTCGGCCGACGCCCGGTCGCGGGTCGGGTCCCCGAACCGCTGCGAAGACCCGGCGAGGGGGGTCGCCTCGACGACCCGGCCGCGCTTGCGGAGCAGCAGCTCCGGCGTCGCGCCCACGAGGACGGCACCCTCCACCTCGGCCTGCGGCGCCGCGAACGCGTAGCAGTCGGGGTCGACGGCGCGCAGGCGCCACAACAGCTGCTTCGGGTCGAGGGTCCGCCCCGCGTCGACGAGCATCGTGCGGGCGAGCACGATCTTGCGGAGCTCGCCGGTCCGGATCCGATCCGTCGCTCGGCCGACCGCCGCCGCGTAGTCGTCCGGCTCGGGGTCGGGGCGCAGCTGCATCGGAGCGAACGCATCGTGCGGCAGCGTCCGGCCGGCCCAGCGCTCGCGCGCGCCGTGCGGATGTGCGGAGCCGGTCGAGGAGACCTCCACCTGCCAGGTCTCTCCGGGTTCGACCCGGACCGCGGCGTGGGCGGGGACGACCGCCTCGGCCGGGAGACGGTCGTCGAAGGGGATCGAGGCCACGCGCGAGCGGCGGCGGCCATTCGGGATGACGCTCGATCGCCCCGAGCGTGGCCGCGAGGTCTCGAGCGAGCCGGAGGATCCGCTCGGGGCCCGCCCCGGCGCGCACGCGGGCGGCTTCGCCGCTCGCCGCGACGCCGAGGCCGGCCCGCTCGAAGAAGAAGCCCACGCTCGTGGTATCCGGCGAGCAGGTCGAACGCCGGTCCGAGCCGGCCCGCCCGCGCGGACAGGGCGGTCATCGATCGTTCGCTCGGGTCATCGTCGCGTCCCGAGCAGCAGTTGGGCCGCTCCGGCCGTGAGCGGGATCCGCTGGACCTCCTCGAAACCGGCCGCTTCCAGCATCCGGACGAGCCGGGCCGGCGCGGGGAGGTAGGCCATCGACGCGGGGAGGTACCGGTAGGCCTCGCGGTCGGAGAGCGCGCCGCCGATCAGCGGCACCATGCGCTTGAAGTACAACGCGTGGCCCGCGCGAAGCGGTCCGCGTTCGGGCTCCGCCGCCTCGAGGAACGCCGCGCGGCCGCCCGGACGCAGCACGCGCGCCGTCTCCGCGAACAGGCCGGTGAGCTCGGCGACGTTGCGCAGCGCGAAGCCGCAGGTCGCACCGTCCACGCCCGCATCGGCGAGGGGGAGCCGGAGCACGTCGGCTTCCGCGAGCGGTGCGGCGGTCGTCGCTCGGGCGAGCATCCCGTGCGAGAAGTCGAACCCCACCGCCCGGTACCCGGCCTCGAGGAGTTCGGTGCAGAGGTCGCCGGTGCCGCACGCGAGGTCCGCGACGAGCGAGCCGCCGGGGAGCCGGAGCGCTCGGACCGTGCGCCGCCGCCACCCGACGTCCAGCCCGAACGTCATCACGCGGTTCACGAGGTCGTAGCGATCGGCGATCCGGTCGAACATCTGCCGGACGGCCCGCGTCTTCTCGGAACCGGTCGGGAGCTCCGGACGGGAGGCGGGCCCCCGCGTCGAGGCCGTGTTCCCGGACGGTCGCCCGCTCACTCGAGCCGCTCCTCGGCCTCGACGAGCAGGACGCGACGGAAATGGTTGGCGACGAGGTTGGTGACCGCCGGCAGCAGCACGTCGAACGCCTCCACGAGCTGCTCGGCGGCGACGTCGCCCGAACCCGCCGTGTCGATGATCGGCTTGCGGACGTGAGCGGTCGAACAGCTCGACGGCCCGTGCCGCGAGCCCGACCATCGCCTCGTTCGTGTCGCGTGCGAGCGCGAGCAGGTCGCTCAGCGGCAGTCCGTATTCGAGCAGGCGGAGCGCGCCGCGCACGATCTCGATGTCGGAAGCCGTGTAGCGGACCTCGCCGTCGACGCTGCGGCCGAGTTCGATCCCCTCGCGTTCGACCGCCTGGATCAGCGAGGCGGGGACGCCGCTCCGGGTCGCGAACTCCTCGAGCGAGAGCAGCTCCGTCTCGACGCTCTCACCGCGCGCGACGGCCACGGCGAGGGCGAGATCGGCGTCGGGGGCCTCCTTCCCGTTGCCGAGCACCCGCGCGATGGCCGCGAGCGTCAGGCCCTTCCGCTGGAGCGCACGCACCTGTTGGATCCGCTCCGCGTGGGCCTCGTCGTACCAGGCGACCCGGCCCACACGCTCGGGCGGCGGGACGAGCCCGCGGGACTGGTAGTAGCGGATCGTGTCGACCGAGACGTCGCACGCGGTCGCGAGCTGCTCGACGCGGTACCTCACGACCGGAGACTCTACGAGTGCGAGCTCGAACCTTCACCCCGAGGCATACGGGAGCGATCGGCGGACCTTCCTAGAGACGGAGCGATGCGCCCGACAGCCAGCGGCAATCGTCCTCGGCCGCGATCCAGACCACGAGTCTGGTCGCCGGCTGCTGCGCGCCCGGCCCTTCGGCGAAGACGGCGAGGTAGGCGGGGGTCCCCTGGTACTCCGCCCGCACGAGCCGAACGAGCGTGGTGTTCGGTTCGTCGATAGGGCCGCCGCTGGTCGCGACGCAGGCCAGCGCCTCGTCAGGCGAGTCGAACAGGGCGACCGCGGGAGGTGACGCCTCGGCTTTGATCGCGCGAGCGGTGTCGCGAGCGAATGACTCCACGCCCGCCGCGTCGTAATCGACGCCCGACTGGTCCTCGAGTCCCTGGAAGGGCGGGACGCCCGTCTGCGCCGCCGACGCGTCCTCGGCCCCTGCGCCACCCAGGGCCGCCGTCGCACCGGTGGAGGCGCGCTCGGCGATCGGTTCCGGCTGCTCGCTCCCGACGTTGAGCACCACCACCAGGACAACGGCCGCGGCCGCCGCGAGGCCGGCCGCCCACTGGAACCGCTCCCAGACGACCTTCCTGCGCTCGAAGCTCCGCGCCCGCCTCGGCAACCACACGATCGGTGAGCCCGAAGGGGACGGGGGCGTCCTCGAGGGCGGCGAGGGTCATCCGCGCGCCGCTCGCGAGCTCGACCTCGTCCCGGCAACGCTCGCACCCGGCCAGGTGCGCATCGACGACGGCGCGCTCGGGTGGCTCGAGCGTGCCGTCGACGTAGCCGGCCAGGTGCTCCTCGGGATGGGTCATGGAGACATCGTCCCTTCCGACGGTTCGGCGGCGCCGGCACGTTCCCCCGAGACCCGACCTTCGGGCGCCGAGGCGCGCGAACCCCCCCGCTCGGCCCCCATGGCCCGGGCAAGCGCCACCCGCCCCCGGTGGAGTCGCGACTTCACGGTGCCGACGGGGACGCCGACGATCGCGGCGACCTCCTCCTGCGGAAGGTCGTGGACGTCGTGCAGGATCATGACCGCCCGGAAGTCCTCCGGGACCTGCATGAGCGCCCGCTGCACGTCGATCGATAGGTCCGAGAGATCCGCATGATCTGGGGCGGGTGGCGGCTCGAGCCTGGGCATGTCGTCGGCGCCGCGGTCGAGGAGCGGGGCGCGCTGGCGCTTGCGCAGCAGGTCGTAGCACGCGTTCATGGTCACGCGGTGCAGCCACGTCGTGAAGGCGGCTTCCCCGCGGAATGAGGACAGCTTGCGGAGCACCGTGAGGAACGCATCCTGCGCGGCGTCGCGCGCGTCCTCCTCGCGCCCGGTCATCCGAAGCGCGAGGTTGTAGACGCGGCGTTCGTGTCGCTCGACGAGCGCGGCGAACGCGGCGCGGTCTCCGGACAGGTACCGGCGGACGAGATCCTCGTCCCGGTCCCCGCCGTCAGGCACGGTGGACACGGCCGCAACCCCGCACGACATCTCGCGCGCGGGACGCGATCGGGTATCGCGGATCGATCGAGAGCATCAGGGTTCGAGTCTACGGGCGATGGCTCGTGCGCCCGGTCATCCGATCGACCGCGCGTTGCTCGACTCGGTGATCGTGACCTTCCCGAGCTGATCGAACCAGGGGATCCGACCGACGACGATCGTGCCCGCCGTGGATGTGAGGACGACGGTGACCTCGTCGCGCTGGATCTGGATCCGCTTCAGTCGTGCCCGGTCGTCCGATCCCTCGATCACCGCGAGCGCCGCGAGCTTGGCGGACCGCTCGTCGCCGGAGTCCTCGTAGGTCTCCGCGGCCGCCAGGGCGGCGTCGCGTGCGAGGTCGGCCGTTCGGACCCTGGAGAGCACGATCGATCCCGCGTCGACCGCGAGCACCGCCGCGATCGCGAGGACGACGAGCCACAACACCACGATCTTGCCGATCAGACCGCCTTCGGAACGCGGCACGGTCATCGACGCCACCGGGCCGCCACCTGCTGTCGAACCATGCCGACCTCCTCGATCCGGAGCGCGGCGGCACAGGCGATGAACACCACGATGCCGGCCGCCACCGCCGAGCAGACCTGGATCGCCAGCGTGCCGATCGATGCGGTGCCGAGCCATCGTTCGAAGCCCTCCGCGACGAGCCAGGCGGTGCCGGCCGTGAGCAGGCCGGCGGCCACGACCCGCCACAAGGAGGCGACGATCCGACGGCCGTCGATGCCTCCGAGGCGACGCCGGATCAGCACGATCATCGCCACCGACGCGAAGACGTAGGCGACCGCGTGGCCGAGCGCGAGGCCGGCCACGCCGAGCTCGAGCACGAAGAAGAACAGGAGGTTCACCGCGAGGTGCAGCGCCACCGCGACGAGGTTCACGAGCGCCGGGGTGCGTGAGTCCTGCATCGCGTAGGACGCACGCAGCAGGAGCTGGAACGTCGAGAAGCCGAACAGCCCGATCGCGAAGGCCACGAGGACCTCGGCGACCAGGTCGCCGCTCGCGGCCCCGGTCTCGCCGTGTTCCAACAGCAGCTGCACGATCGGCCGCGCGAGCACGAGGTAGCCGAGCGAGGCGGGGATCAGGACGGCGGCGGTCGCACGGATCCCCTGCGCGAGCAGGTCGCGGAACCCCTGCACGTCGTTCGCGGCCCAGCGCGACGACATCGCGGGCAGCAGCGCGGTGAAGATCGAGACCGCGAAGATCGCGTGCGGGAGCTGGAACAGGATGAACGCCGACGCGTAGGCGGTGTAGCCCCCCTGGTCCTCGGCGGCCATGATCAGGATCACGAGGTACAGGAGCTGGTTCGCGACGACGTAGACGACCACCCACGCCGCGAGCCGCAGGATCGTCCGGACCGCCTCGTGGCGGTAGTCGGCGATCCACCGGAACCGGAAGCCCGTCGCGCGGACCGATGGCCACAGTGCGACGGTCATCCCGGCGACGCCGAGCGTCGTGCCGATCGCGAGGACCAGCCGCTGGGCGTCGGTCGCCACCTGGCCCGATCCTGCCGCGGGGCCGGTCATCGCCCAGAACGTGATGAACGTCGCGATGGCGATCAGGTTGTTGACGATCGGCGCGAACATCGGGATCGCGAACCGCCGGTGCGCGTTCAGCAGACCGGTCGCGACCGCGCCGAGGCCGTAGAACAGGACCTGCGGCATGAACCACCGCAGGAAGAAGGTGCTGAGATCGCCGACGGCCTGGCGCTCGGCCTCCGGCTGGATCCCCGACGTGTACAGATCCACGATCCACGGCGCGAGCACGATGCCGAGGACCGCGATCGACGACAGGACGAGGATTGCGAGCGTGAACAGCCGCCGTACGACGTCCCAGGCGGCCTCGCGTCCCCGGGTCTCGAGCCACTGGACCACGACCGGGACGACGACCGACGTCAGGATCCCCCCCAGCGCGAGCTCGTAGAGGATGTTCGGCGTGACGTTCGCGATGTTGTAGGAGTCAGCCAGCCGGCTCTCGGTGATCCCGAGCGCGAACGCCATCGCCGACAGCCGCGCGAACCCGGTCAGCCTCGAGAGGCCCGTGCCGACCGACATCACGAGGGTGTTGCGGACGAACGAGCGCGTCGTGTCCTCCGGTGGCCCCGGCTCGGGGACGTCCGGCGGGGAAGCGTCCGACGGGTCGGGTGTCACGACGTTCGCCGTGGCACGAACCTCCTCGACCACAGCCCGAGCAGGACGACCGCCGCGCCGATCGTGATGAACAGCGCGATGCGGTTGTAGGCGGTCGATCGAACCACGAGGGACTCGCGGCCGATCACCCGACCGCTCGGCGAGAGCAGGTGCACATCGACCTCGAAGCGTCCGGTCGATCGGAGCTCCGCCGGGAATCGCACGGTCTCCGACCCGCCGGGTCCGAGCTCCAGGTCCTGGCTCGGAGGTTGTTCGCGCAGGTGGGGCGAGACCAGTCGGACCGCGACGCGGACGGTGTGCTCACCGCGGTTCGAGACGGTGACCGGGATCCCCTCACCGGACTCCGAGGTGAGGGTCACGTTCGAGACGGTCTCCAGGGTGAGCTCGTCGAGCACGTCCTGGACGGTGTCGCGGACCGATCCGACGAACCCGAGTCCCTCGTCCGGCGCGGTGAGGAACTGGCGGGCCTCCGCGAGCAGCAGCGTCGAGTCGAGCTGGTCGGGCTCGGCGCTTTCGGCCGGCAGGATCGAACGCAGGGTGTCGACGCGTCGTTGCGCCTGCTTCAGCGACGCGACGTACGTACCCGCGAACCGCCGGAACGACGGCGCGGCGAGCTCGGACGTATCGGCCGGCGGGAACATGGCGATGAACTCGATCGTGTCGGTCGGCTCGAGCCACGGCGCGCCGGCCACGCCGCGCGCGAACGGCGTGAAGAACGGCCCGGGGAAGGGGGCGTCCTCGCCCAGCACGAGGGAGACCCCCCGGACCTCGCCGGGGAGCTCCTGCCAGATCGTCGCCAGTTCGCCGAGCACCACCTGTGCGGCCAGGACCGGGTCGTCCTCGGCGGTCCCGGCGAGGAGCGCGTCCGTTCCCGGCTCCGGCACGATCGCCGTCACGGCGTCCTCCCCGAGCCCGGCGGTGGGCGGGCCGGCGAACCCGAGCGGTTGTTCGGGCAGGGAGACCGTCCCGGGACCGACGATGAGCGTCGCGATGCCGGCGCCGGAAAGGCCCCGGATGGTCGTGTCGTCGAGCGCAGCCCCCGGAGGACGGAGCACGCCGGAGGTCGTGAACGCCTGCAGGAACGACGCCGTCACCTCTCGTCCGTGCTCGAGCTGAACGTCCACGTCGTCGGCGAGCCCGCCGCCGTACAGGGACGGGAGCTCCGGCATGGCGAACGGGAGCGCGGTGATCCGGACCTGCGGGGCGGCGACGATCGCGCGGAGGTCGTCGAGCGCCTGGGCGGCGAAGGCCGCGCCGCCCTCACCCTCGGGCACCGCGCGGACCTGCCCGCCCTCCGAGACGACGTAGCCGCCGCGCATCCGCCCGAGCTGGGTGAGCAACACCGGGGAGATCGCGACGTCGACGGGTGTGAGCGTCGGCTGGGCGGCGAGCTCGAGGAGCGCGCGGATCTGGCCGTTGAGGCGTCCGCCGGAGGCGAGGGAGGCCTCCAGGCTCGCGTCGACGAACGTGCCGTCCGGCGCGAAGGTGATCGGATGGTCCAGGACGAACGTCCAGGACAGCGCGAGCGGCGTCTCGGGTTGGCGCACGAGGAAGATCGCGGGTGTCCGCAGCTCCGCGATCGGCGCGAGGCCGCTCCGCAGGTCGACCTTGAGCGGATACACGCCCGAGTGTTCCGGGTCGATGCCGAAGACGTCCATCGTGAGCGCGATCTCGAAGTCGCGCGTCTCGCCCGGCTCGAGCGTGCCCTCGCGCGCGAGCAGTTCGCCGTCGATCACCACGGTCGGGTCGCTCACCAGCGACGCCTGGTATGCGCTGCGGCTCAGGAGCCGCGAGTACAGCGTCACCCCGATCGCGAGCTCGCCGAGCGGCAGGTCGCCGAGGTTCTCGGCACGGAACCGCAGCTCCAGTTCGCGGTCCGTCGTCGAGTTCCACGGCGTCTGCGAGAGCAGGGTGAGCTGGACGGGCGGAAGCTCCTGCGCCCGAGCGGTGGGAACGGGGAGGAAGAGCAGGAACAGGAGCGCGAGGACGATCGGCGCCGGCCGTCGCATGATCGGTGACGTCATCCTACCCCTCGCTCCCGCCCAGGGATGCGAGTTCCGCGGCGCCGTAGGCGAGCGCGACGATGAGCAGGAAGAGTCCCACCGCGAGTCGCAGGACCCGTTCGCGGGCGCCGAGCGCGATACGCGCGCCGATCCGAGCTCCCGGCACCACGCCGACGACGAGCACGAGGAAGATCGCCCACTCGACGTTGCCGAGGAGGGCGTGCACGATCGTGCCGGGCACAGCGAGCACCGCGATCACCAGCAGGGACGTGCCGAGCGCGCGTTTCAGCGGCATGGCGGTCCACACCGTGAACGCCGGGACCATCACGATGCCGCCTCCCACACCGAGCAGTCCCGACACGAACCCCGCCGTCGCGCCGATCGCTCCGTAGCGCCACCCGGGTGTGGGTGCGCCCGCCCGCCCGGCCCCGACGGTCCGTCCGCGGATCACGTTCACCGACGTGAGGCCGATCAGGGCGGCGGTCACGAGCAGCAACAGGTGTGGGTTCACGAGCTCCGTGAGCAGGGCGCCGGCGATCGCGAGCACGATCCCGGGCGGAGCCGCCCACCGGACGGCCCGCACGCTCACCTCGCCGGCCTTCGCGTACGTGAAGGCACCGACGATCGAGGTCGGCAGGATCACCGGCAGGGGCGTGGCGATCGCCTGGATCGACGTCCCGCCGAGGAGCGCGTCGACGGCCGGCGTCGTCACGATGCCGCCGCCGACCCCGAACAGTCCGGACAGGATCCCCGCCGCGAAGCCGACGACGACGCCCGCCGCGGCCTGCACCGGGGTCACGACAGGAGGTCCGCGGCACGCTCGATCACGTCGCGCTCACCCCGGTACGTCGCGCGCTTGCGGGCGGCGAGGAGCGGGAACCACCGGACGTCCTCCATCTCCGTGTCGTGGTTCGAGACGTCGCCGCCGGTCGCTCGCATGAGGAAGAAGCGCACACGCTTGCGGACCCGAACGCCCTCCCAGACGTAGAAGTACCGGATGTCGCCGAGGTCGTGCTCCACCTCGGCCACGAGCCCGGTCTCCTCCAGGACCTCTCGGACGGCGGCCTGCTCCTCGGTCTCGTCGGGTTCGATCATGCCTTTCGGCAGGCCCCAGGCCAGTTCCCCGCGGCGGGTGCGCCGGGCGGCCAAGGCGAGCTCGACCCCGTCGTCGCCGCGGCGGTAGACGACGCCGCCCGCCGACACCTCGCTCCGCGTCTGCATCAGCGGCGCGAGCGCGTCGAGGACCGGCCACCGCTGATGTCGTTCCTATACTGAGCCGCCGTGGTCGAACGCATCATCGACTTCCTTCGCCCGTACATGGATCCGCCGTGGGGATACATGATCGTGTTCGCGGCGACGTTCCTCGAGAACTCCGTCGGGGCCGGCGTGATCGTCCCGGGCGAGACGCTGGTGATCATCGGCGGAGTCTACGCAGGCATCGGCGATCTCTGGTTGCCCGGCGTCGCCGCCGTCGCGGTCGTCGGGGCGATCCTCGGCGACAACCTCGGCTACTGGATCGGCCGCCGCTTCGGTCGTGGGTTCCTCGAGCGACACGGACGCAAGCTGTTCATCACCCCGGAGCGGCTCGCGGCGGCCGAGGCCTACTACGCGAGGCACGGTGGCAAGACCGTGTTCTTCGGGCGCTTCGTCCCGGTCGTCCGCAGCGTGGGTTTCATCGTCGCGGGCGTCTCCCAGATGCCGTGGAAGCGCTTCCTGATCTACGACATCGCGGGGGCCACGGTCTGGGGGATCGGGCACAGCCTGATCGGCTACGCCCTCGGCGAGAGCTATCAGCGGTGGGAGCGCTACGCCACGCCGTTCGGGATCGCCCTGCTCGTCGTGCTGCTTCTTCTCATCGGGGCCTCAAAGTTGCTCGCGGCGCGCCGAAGAGTGAAGGAGGCCCTCGAGGCGCCCGAGACCGAGGGGGAGCTCGAGCACGACCGGGAGGCATAGGTGGACGTCAACGGGTTGCTGCGGCACATGGTCGAGGTGGGGGCGAGCGACCTGCACCTGAAGGCCGGCAACGTGCCGTTCGTCCGGATCGACGGAGAGCTCGGGCCCACGACGTTCCCGCCGCTCTCGGCGTACGAGACCGCCCAGGCGGCCGAGGCGCTCATGTCCGACCACAAACGGCGCGAGTTCACACAGACGAACGAGGCCGACCTCGGGCACACGATGGCCGGGGTCGGGCGCTTCCGGGTGAACGTCTTCCGCCAGCGCGGTGTGGTGGGACTCGCGATCCGCAGGGTGCGGTCCGAGGTTCCGACGGTCGCCGAGCTCCTCCTGCCGTCGGTCATCGAGGAGCTCTCGAACGCGCCGAGGGGACTCATCCTGATGACCGGGCCCACCGGCACCGGCAAGACGACCACGATCGCCTCGATGATCGGACACATCAACCGGACCCGCCGCGCGCACATCGTGACGATCGAGGACCCGATCGAGGTCGTGCACGACGACGACCGGGCGATCATCCAGCAGCGCGAGGTCGGCCTGGACACCGAGTCCTACGCGGCCGCCCTGCGCCACGTCGTCCGGCAGGACCCCGACGTGATCTTCGTCGGCGAGATCCGTGATCCCGAGTCGGCCCTCTCGGCGATCCAGGCGGCCGAGACGGGACACCTCGTGATCTCGACGATGCACACGATCGACTCGACCGAGACGATCAACCGGCTGCTCGACCTGTTCCCGGCGTCGCATCAACGCGAGGTCCGGACGTCGTTCGCCGGCGCCCTCCGCGGCATCGTGTCGCAGCGGCTGGTCCCGCGTGCGGACGGGAAGGGGCGGGTGCCGGTGGTCGAGGTGCTCGTCGCCACCGGCCGCATCTACGATCGGATCATCTCGCCGGAGGCGACGGGGGAGCTCCGCGACATCATCGCCGACGGTGCGTACTACGGGATGCAGACGTTCGACCAGGCGCTCGTGAAGCTCGTGCAGGAGGGGCTGGTGTCCGAGGAGGATGCGAAGATCGCCTCCTCGAACCCCCACGACTTCGCGCTCGCGCTCGAGGGGACGCAGAACCGCGGGCTCGGCCTGACGGGTTAGTCGGGCTCCCCCGCCGCCCGTCGCGCCGATCGTTCCATCGGGTGACGCCGGTAGCCGAACCCGATCGCGAGCAGCAGGTAGACGGGGATGAACAACGGGCCCCACCGCGTGTACTGGCGCACGTGATGACGCTCGTGTTCGAGGAGCCGTCCCTCGACCGGCACCGAGGCCACGATCACGAAGCCGACCGTCATCGCCGTCCGGTGCATCGCGCGGAGCACGCGGGTCAGCCCGCGCGGCTCGCGATCGAACACGATGGCTCCGCCGTGCGACCTCGGGAGCTGGAAGGTGCAGGCACCGAGCAGGAGCCCGAAGATCGTGTTCGGGAGCGTCCAGAAGAACCCGAGCAGCTCGCCCGCCCGCATCGCGCGACGCTACCGCAGGCAGGGACGTGCCCGCCGGTCACCGCACCATCGGAAGGCCGCCGCGAGCGCGGGGGTATCCTGGCCGAGCCATGGCCGAACGGTCGCGCCCGTGAACGACGGCGCGCTCCTCGAAGTCCCTCCCGTCGCCGCCGAGCTCGGCGAACGTTTCCGCCTGGCCGGCCACGAGCTGTACCTCGTGGGCGGGGCGGTTCGCGACCGGCTCCTCGGACGCGAGCTGGCGCACGTCGACCTGGACCTCGCGACCGATGCGCTGCCGCACGAGACCACGAAGATCCTGCGCGGGTGGGCCGAGCGTCAGTACCTGATCGGTGTCCGGTTCGGCACGGTCGGGGCTCGCCGGGGCGACACGCGGTTCGAGGTGACGACCTTCCGCGAGGAGGTCTACGCGGAGGAGCACCGCAAGCCCACGGTCACGTTCGGCCGGGACCTGCGGACCGACCTGTCCCGTCGCGACTTCACCGTGAACGCGATGGCCGTCCGGCTGCCCGAGGGCGAGTTCGTCGACCCCTTCGGCGGGGTGAAGCACCTGGCGGCCCGAAGGCTCGACACACCGCTCGAACCGGAGGTCGCCTTCACGGACGACCCGCTGCGGATGTTGCGGGCGGCGCGGTTCGCAGCCCAGCTCGAGATGATGCCCGCATCGCGGGTCCTGGACGCGATCATGCGGATGCGCGAGCGGCTGGGGATCGTCTCGGCGGAACGGATCAGCGAGGAGCTGACGAAGCTCCTCCTTGCCCCGACGCCCTCCCTCGGGCTGGAGCTCCTCGTCGACACCGGTCTCGCGGACGGGTTCCTCCCGGAGCTGGCGGCGTTGCGACTCGAGCAGGATCCGGTGCACCGGCACAAGGACGTGTTGCGCCATACGTTCGCGGTCGTCGATCGATGCGAGCCGGAACGCCGGCTGCGCCTCGCCGCGCTGCTCCACGACATCGGCAAGCCCGCGACGCGCGCGATCACCTCGGAGGGCGTGACGTTCCATCACCACGAGATGGTCGGCGCGCGGATGACTCGAGAACGCCTGGAGGCGCTCCGCTTCCCGACGACGATCGTCGACGACGTCGTTCGGCTCGTCGAGATGCACCTGCGGTTCCACGGCTACAGCGAGTGGACCGACAGCGCGGTCCGTCGCTACGTCCGCGACGCCGGCCCGCTGCTCGACCCGCTGAACCAGCTCACCCGGGCGGACTGCACGACGCAGAACCGGTTCAAGGCGAAGAAGCTCGAGGCGCTGCAGGACGACCTCGAGGACCGCATCGCGCGTCTCGCCGAGGAGGAGAACCTCGACGCGCTGCGGCCGCCGATCGACGGGCGCCAGGTGATGGAGCACCTCGGGATCGAGCCCGGCCCGCACATCGGGCGAGCCCTCGACCACCTGCTGGAGCTCCGACTCGACCGTGGACCGATCGACGAGGACGAGGCGTACCGCCTGCTCGATGAGTGGGCGACGGGCGAGGGGCTGCGCTAGTCCTCAGGCGAGGCCGCCGGCGTTCGACGGCGGCCAGATCACGATGAAGGCCTTGCCGATCACCTTGTCGGTCGGGACGAAGCCGAGGCCGAACCGGCTGTCGGCGGAGTTCCCTCGGTTGTCGCCCATCACGAACAGCGAGCCGGCCGGGATCGTCTCCGGCCCGTAGTCGGCGTTCGCCCGCCTGGCCGACGCCGTGAGGTACGGCTCGTCGAGCGGCCGCCCGTCGATGAAGACCGTGTGGTCGTGGATCTCGATCGTCTCGCCGGGGAGCGCGATCACGCGCTTGATGTAGTCCTCGTTGGCCGGCTGCGCGAGCCCGATGCCCTCCCCGAGCCAATGCAGGAACCCGTCGATCACGCCGCGATCGGGCAGCTCCCCGCTGTTCGGGTTCTCGAAGACGATCACGTCACCGCGGTGGATGTCCCCCTCGTCGAACAGGAGCTTGTTCACGAACACGCGGTCGCCGACCTCCAGCGTCGGGTCCATCGACTCCGACGGGATGTAGAAGGCCTGGACGAGGAAGGTCTTGATGAGGATGGCCACGCCGAGCGCCACGAGGATCAGGAACGGGGTCGAGCCGACGAACCGGCGTCCTCGCTCCCCCGGCGTCTTCGGCTCGTCGCCGCGCGGGCGGTGCTTGCCGACCTCGCGCGGCTGCTCGCCCGCTTCGTCGCGGGCCTGGGTGATCTCGGCCATGGGCCCAACAGCTTACGTGGTGGGCGCTTGGAGCCCGATGGTGCGCTAGACGGCGAGCACCTGCACCTCCACGGCCTTGAACGATGCCCACACCTCGACGCCATCGCGCAGGCCGAGGCGATCGACCGACCCGAGCGTGATCTCGGCGACGAGGGGCGGCGCTGAAGCGATCCGGACCCGCGCGCGTTCGCGTTCGACGTCCATCGATGTGACGCGCCCGCGGTAGACGTTGCGGGCGGACCCGTCGGGCGGCGCGAGCGAGAGCGTGACGTTCGCCGGCCGGAGCAGACCGATCACCTCGCCACCCTCGAACCCTTCGGGCCAGGGGACTACGACATCGCCCTCCCTCGTCGAGAGCCTGGCCGCGCCCTCGAAGCGCTCGAGGCGTCCGTGGAAGGCGTTCATCCCGACGAGGTCGGCCGCGTAGCGGGAGCGTGGGGCGGTGCGGATCTGGTCCGGCGATCCGATCTGCGTGACGAGGCCGTCCTCGAGGAGCACGAGTCGATCGGCGAGCGCCGAGGCCTCGACCGGATCGTGCGTCACGATGACGCGGATGCCGGGGAACCGATCGAGCTCCTCCCGGACGAGCTCGCGCACGCGGACGCGAGCGCCGATGTCGAGAGCCGAGAGCGGCTCATCGAGCAGCAGCAGGGCGGGTTCGACGATCAAGGCGCGGGCGAGCGCGGCGCGTTGCGCCTCCCCGCCCGAGAGATCGCCGGGGCGCGCATCGGCACGTTCGGGCAGACCGAGCCGCTCGAGCAGGGTCCGAGCCCGTTCTCGGGCCTCGGGCTTGGCCACGCCCCGGGCCCGGAGCGGGAACGCGACGTTCTCGATCGCCGACAGGTGCGGGAACAGCAGGAGGTCCTGGAACACGACGCCGATCGGCCGGCGCTCGGGCGGCACCCGCGCACCCGCCGGTGCGTCGAGCTCGACCCCGTCGAGGGTGATCGTCCCGTCGGCGGGAGGGAGCAGGCCCGCGATCGTCGCGACCAGCGTCGACTTGCCCGAGCCGTTCGGGCCGAGCAGCGCGACCGTCTCGCCGGCCGCCGCATCGAACGCGGCCCGGACCTCGAACCCGCCTCGGCGAGTCGTCACGTCGACCGACAGGCTCACGAGCTGCTCCCCGCAAGGAACCTGCCTCGCAGCGCGAGGATCACGCCGAAGGCGATCGCGATCAGCACCATCGAGATCGCGAACGCGGCGTCCTGGTCGGTCTGCAGACGCTCGAACACGGCGAGTGGCAGGGTCTGCGTCCTGCCCTGAAGGTTCCCGGCGAACGTGATCGTCGCCCCGAATTCGCCGAGTGCCCGCGCCCACGACAGCACGAGGGCCGCCGCGATCTGCGGCGCCATGAGCGGCATCGTGACCCGCCGCATCACGTACCAGCGGGAGGCACCGAGCGTTGAGGCGGCGTCCTCGAGACGCTCGTCGAGCCCGCGCAGCCCCGCCTCGAGCGCGAGCACCGCGAGCGGGAACGACACGAAGGCGGCGGCGAGGACGGCGGCCCAGGTCGTGAACGTGATCTGGATGCCGAACCAGTCGTAGAGCCAGGACCCGACGATCCCCCGGCGTCCGAACGCCGCCAGGAGTGCGACGCCGGCCACGACCGGCGGCATCACGAGCGGGAGGATGACGACGGCCCGTACGAATGTCTTCCCTCGGAAGTCCCCGCGAGCGAGCACCCAGGCCAGGGGGAACCCCGTCACGAACGAGATGGCCGTCGCGGCCGTGGCCACGACGAGCGAGAGTCGCAACGCCGTGCGGACGGTCTCGCTCGCCAGGATCTCGCCGAGCCGAGACCAAGGGGTCCTGATCAGGAGCCCGAGGAGCGGGAGCGCGACGAGCAGGACCCCCGTCACGGCGAGCGCGATGAAGGCCCCCGGGGTTCGCCGCCTACGAGGCGGGGAGGAACCCGTAGTCGGCGAGGGTCTGCTGCCCGTCGCCGAGGACATAGTCGACGAATCCCTGCGCGAGGTCGGCCTCCTGTGAGCCGGTGACGACGGCGATGGGGTATGTGGCGATGACGTTGATCTCGTCGGGGATCTCGATCAGCGTGACCCGGTCGGAGACGTCATCGGTCACGTCGGTGACGTACACGACGCCCGCGTCCGCCTCACCCGAGGCGACCGCCGTCACGACCGCCCGCACGTCCTCGGCGTTCGACACGACGTTGGCGAGGGCTGCCTCGGCGATTCCGGCGTTCGAGAAGATCTCGCGCGCGTAGTCGCCTGCGGGTACGCCTTCGGCCGCGATCACGAGCTGCAGGTCGTCCTCGGTGAGATCGGCGATGTTCTCGACCCCGGCCGGGTTGTCGGTCGGAACGATGATCGCGAGGCGATTCCTCGCGAAGTCGGCCCGGCCGCTGACTCCCGGACCCTCCTCCTGGACCGCGTCCATCCAGGTGCCGCTGGCCGAGGCGAAGACGTCGACCGGCGCACCCTCATTGATCTGTGTCGCGAGGCCATCCGACGGGCCGAAGTTGAAGGTCACGGTGAGGCCCTCGTTCCGCTCCTCGTACGCCTGGCCGATCTCGGTGAACGCGTCGGTGAGCGACGCAGCGGCCGACACCGTCAGAGCCATTTCCTCCGTCGTCCCGTCGCCCCCGGTCTCCTGCCCGTCATCCGAGTCACCGCATGCAGCCAGCATGAGCGACATCGACGCGATCACGGCCAGCACCTTCCTCATCGATCCACCTCGACCATGACGTTCGTGGCCTTCACGGTCGCGGCGACGTGCATCCCGGGCTCGAGGCCCATCTCGTCGACGGCCTCGCGCGTGATGAACGCCAGGATGCGATGCGGTCCGGCCAGGATCTCGACGGTGGCGGCGAGCTTGTCGCGCTTGATCTCGGTCACGACCCCGGGGAAGCGGTTGCGGACGCTCCCTGCCGTCACCCGCGGGCGCTCGCGGCGCTCGGTGAGGAGCCGAGCAACTTCGGCCGCGGGAACCAGCCGCTGCTTGCCGCTGGTGCGCGTCGTCCGGAGCTTCCCGTCGCGCTCCCATCGGCGCAGGGTCTCCACCCGCACGCCGAGCATCTCGGCGGCCTCCCCGATCCGGTAGGTCTCCGGCATGGTCACGGAGCTTACAGGGTTCCCACCTTTGGATACCAGAGAAACCTGGCGATACTCTCTCAGGATGCTCAGACGGCGAAGCGGACGTGCAGGACGTCCCCCTCGTGCACGACGTAGTCCTTGCCCTCGACGCGGACCTTGCCCGCCGACTTCGCGGCATCCATCGAGCCGGCGGCGACGAGATCGTCGTACAGGATGACCTCGGCGCGGATGAACCCCCGTTCGAGGTCGGTGTGGATGACGCCCGCGGCTTCCGGTGCCTTCGCGCCTCGGCGGACCTCCCACGCGCGCGACTCGTCCTCGCCGGTCGTGAGGAACGTGATGAGATCCAGGGCACCGTAGGACGCTCGGATCACGGTCTCGAGACCGGGCTCGTGCACACCGAACTCGTCGAGGAGCGCCCGGGCCTCGGCCGGGTCCATCTCCGCGGTCTCCGCCTCGATCGAGGCGTACACGCCGACGCTCCCATCGGGGAGTTCGTCCGGCACGTCGGTGCCCTCCTCCAGGTTCGCCACGACCACCGAGGGCTTCAGCGTGAGCGGCGCGATCGCCTTCAGTTCACGGCGTACCCCATCGGAGAGACCGGCATCGGCGAGCTGCCGCTCCGCCTCGAGCGCCCCCGCGGCGGCGGCGAGCGCCTCGACCTCGGCAGTGGTCGCGCCCCGCGCTCGCTTCTGCGCCCTCGCGAGCGCGGGCTCGATCACCGCCTGGTCGGCGAGGAGCAGTTCGGTCCGAACCTCGGCCAGGTCGTGGGCCGGCTTCGCCGAGGGTCCGAAGCAGCGGATCACGATCGCGAGAGCGTCGGACTCGCGGAGCTTCGCGATGCCCTGTGACGAGGAGGTTCCGCCGGGCACGTCGACGAACCCGACCTGCGCGGGCACGGTCTTGCGGGAGCGCTCCATCTCGGTCAGCACGCCGAGGCGCGGATCGGGAACCTGTACGACCGCGTGGTTGGCCTGTCCGCCGTGGGTCCCGGTCCGGGTGAGCGCGATGAACAGCGTCGACTTCCCGCTGAACGGAAGCCCGACGAGACCGATGTCCTTCACGCGCGGACGCTACCGGAAACGCAACGGGGCGAGACCCCCTTTGGTCTCGCCCCGTCGGGAACGCAACGCCGGACCTAGGACTTCGTCTCCCAGAAGATCTTCGCGATCTCGTCGATCGCGTCGAGGAGCTTCTGTCCCTGCTCGGGGTCCTGCGACTTCTTCGCCGCGCCGGCCTCCTTCGTCGCCGTCCAGAACAGCTCGTGGAGGTTCGGGTACTTCTCCACGTGCTCGGGCTTGAAGTAGTCGGTCCACAGCACCCACAGATGCTCCTTGACGAGGTCCGCGCGCTGCTCCTTGATCGCGAGCGCGCGCGTCCGGTAGTCCTCCACCGACTCGCCGGCCGTCTTGAACTTCTCCGCGTCCTGGTACCGCGCCTGGGTCGCCTTCACGGACTCGGCCTCGATCCGGGCCTGGGCCGGTTCGTAGACGCCGCACGGCAGGTCGCAATGCGCATGGACGACCCTGCGCGGTCTGAGCAAAGCTTCGAGCATGGGCGTTCCCCCTCCTTCGGACGGCTCACTTCCGGGATCGCCAACCTATCACCGGGCTCAGAGATCGAGGAAGCTGGTCGCAGCCTCCGCCGCGGCCATCGCGGCGGCCTTCGTCTACGTGCGATGGCGGCCGTTCCGAGTCGAGATCGCCGGCCCGTCGATGCGTCCGTCGCTCGAGCCGGGGGACTGGGCGCTCGCGATCGCTCGATGTCGCCGACCGCGGCTCGGCGACATCGTGGTGCTCGAGCATCCGGAGCGGCCCGGTTTCGAGCTCGTCAAGCGGGTGACCGAGTTGCGGCCCTCCCGGTCGCCCAGGTCGGGCGACTCTTCCGCTCGAGCTCTGGGTCGAGGGGGACGACTCGGCGAGCTCGACCGACAGCCGGCACTTCGGGCCGATCGATGGATCGCGGGTGCGAGGCCGTCTCGTGTTCGTCTGGTGGCCGCCGGCCAGGCGCCGGTTCCTGTGACGCACGGGCTGGCGGTGAGCCTCAGTTGAGCCGGATGACCTCGCAGAACACGAACGCGTCCGGATCGGGTCCGCCGCGGCAGCGATCGCTCGCCTGTCCGCCGTCGAGCTGGTCGCGACCGGGTCCGCCGTTCACGAGGTCCGTTCCCTTCTGACCGAACAGCTGATCGTTGCCCTGATCGCCCTGGAGGTCGTCGGCTCCGTCGTGACCGTAGAGCTCGTCGCTGCCGCGGCCGCCGATCACGATGCTGCGTCCATGGTCGGCGTGGATCGTGTCGGCCTGCGTGGTTCCGACCACGTTCTCGAAGTCCGCCAGCACGTCGTTGCCGTCACCTTCGGAGGTCCCGTCGCGCAGGTCCACCTCCACGCCGCCTTCTACGACGCCGAACGCGAGCGTGTCGAGGCCGTCGCCGCCGCCGAGCGTGTCGTCGCCCCCGCCGCCGATGACCACGTCGTCTCCTCCGCCCGCCTGAAGCACGTTCGGGCCGTCGTCACCGGTGATCGCGTCGGCTCCGGGCGACCCGGCGAGGTTCTCGAGGTTCGAGAGCTGGTCGGACAGTCCTCCCGCGTGGTTGGTGACGCCGGTCGCCAGGTTCGCGATCAACAGCTGGGTCGAGGCTGCGTAATCGAGACCGTCGTTCCCGTTCCCACCGTCGAACGTGCTCCCACCGAGGCCTCCGAACAGCAGATCGTCCTCGCTCCCGCCGTTCAGCGTTCCGGACGCGGCCCCCCCGGTCCCTGCGCTGCCACCGACCGACAGCACGTCGTTGCCGGCGTTGCCATCGAGCACGACCGCGGGTGTCCCGGTGATCGTCACGTCGGCATCGGCGGTGCTCTCGGCGCCGTTCAGGTTGATGCCGCCGGTGCCGTACGCCAGGTTGTCGGCGTTCGCGCCGCCCACCACCCGAACGACCGGCGAGCCGTTCGGCAGGTTCAGGCTGAACTCGATCTCCGAGGCTCCGTCCCCTCCGGCGTCAGGCCGGGTCCGAATCGCCACCGGCGAGGTCGATGTCGATCTGCGTGGGCGTCCCGGTCGCGTCCACCGTCGATCGAGTCGGTCGTCGAGACCGTGGCGGCCTCGCACGCGGTGCCGTTGAGGGTGATCTCGCCGTTCGCGACCGCGATCACGGCGGTCTCGCCGTCGCCGACGGCGATCGTTACGGCCCCGCCGACCTGGTCGAACACGCAGGTGGGTGCCGCCGAAGCCGGGCCGGCGACGAGCAGCCAGACGCCCAGGGCGATGGCGCCGGAAGCGATCCGCGACGCGGCGGATGAGCGGGCGAACGCGCGCAGGCACGCGCACACGATAGCCGCCGGCGCGGCTCGTTCCCCGCAAGCGCGTCCGCTGGTTGTGCCGGATCCCATCTCATGGGTAGGATTTGCACCTGCAATGATCCGGACACGCTGCCGCGGGCTCGTGGGGGCCATGATCCCCGACCGATGCTGCTGTCCCGAGGTGCCCAGCGACGGCCGATAGGCCTCGCCGGCACCCCCCGCCACCCCCGCCGTTCCCAGGTTCGACCCCGAAGGAGGCTCACGCACATGGACGTCGTCACCGGCACCGTCACCACGACGGTGGACGCTCGTGGCCAGTCGTGCCCCGGCCCGCTCGTGACGCTGCACAAGGCGCTGCGCGATGCGAGGCCGGGGGACCTGTTCGAGCTCCTCGCGACCGATCCAGGCTCCAGGTCGGACGTGCCGTCGTGGGCCAAGCTCTCGGGCAACGCGCTCGTCGACTCGAGCGAGGCCGACGGCGTGTTCCGCTACGTGATCAGGAAGGCGTGAGCGGATGGCCACACGGACCGAGACGATCGAGGGTGGACCGCCGGCCGTCGCCGACGCCGATGCGCTTCGGGAGCTGATCGACCAGGCGCTCGAGCGAGCGCGAGGGCTCCGAGGCGGCTCCCGCGGAAGAACAAGATCACGATCATCGCCTGGGACGGACACCTCGACCGGATCTGGCCGACGCTGATCCTGTCCACGAGCGCGGCCGCCTCGGGCATGGAGGTGAGCGTCTTCTTCACCTTCTGGGGCCTGTTCCCGCTGGTGAAGCCCGAGCGCCGTCGCAAGACGGGCAAGGACTGGATGACGAAGGCGCTCGGCGCGATGAACCCGGGCTCGACGCAGAAGGCGAAGCTGTCGCGCTACCAGTTCGCCGGCATGGGCCCGTGGATGCTCGGCAAGGTCGCCGAGAACTACAAGACGCCGCACCCGACCGAGCTGCTCGAGTTCGCGCGCGACATGGGCGTGCAGCTGATCCCGTGCCAGATGACGATGGACCTGATGGGGATCGGCCCGACGACCTGATCGACGGGCTCGAGGAGCCGATCGGCGCCGCCACCGCGCTGCTCGAGATGCGGGAGAGCGCGATCCAGCTCTTCATCTGAGCCGGGCGCGGATGTTCAGCCGCACGTAGTCGAGCGCGAGCTCGGGCAGGCGCGTCACCACGTCGTTGGCGAACCGGGAGGCGTCCGCCTCGGACATCGCCGCCACGTGGTCCCGCAGCGCGCACGTGCGGAGGAACGTTTCGAGGGAGCGCTCGTCATCGAACGGCGTCGGCGCCTCGTCGAGCCAGCACTCGACGTCGGTGAACCCGGCCGCGCGGAGGCGATCGTCCGACGCCTCGGGCGTCGCGAAGACCTTCGAGCTGAACGGGTCGGCGCCCAGGTCTCGGAGCGCGGCCACCACCGTGTCGAGGTTGCCGGCACCTCCGCACTGCGCCACGAGCTGCCCACCCGGGCGCAAGACCGCCGCGAGGTTGCGAAACAGCGCGTCGTGGTCCGAGACCCAGTGGAAGGTGGCCGTCGACAGGATCGCGTCGACCGGCTCCGCGATCGGGATGTGGTTCCCCGAGGTCCGCGGCCAGGAACCGGACGCGATCGCCGAACGGCCGCAATCGCTCGCGCGCCCGCCCGAGCATCGCCGGCGACCCGTCGAGCGCGACGATGCGGCCACGTGGGAGGCGGTCGAGCAGGAGCTCGGTCACCCGGCCCGGGCCGCATCCCGCGTCGAGCACGGTTTCCCCGCCCTCGAGCTCGAGCCGCCCGATCACGGCGGCGCCCCAGCCGAACTGCGGGTCGGCGATCCGCTCGTACGTCGCGGCGTCCCAGTCGCGTGCCACCGGCTCTGCCTACTGACCGAGCAGCGAGAAGTGCATGTAGTCCTTCCCACCGCTCCAGAACCCGCCCCACTCCCAGCCGATGGCGGCGAACGACCGCACGACGACATCGCCGGCGTGGATCATCCCCGGAAGGTCCCTGCTCCGGTCGACGTACGGTCGGGCCTCCGTGTTGCGGACGAACCCGTCCGAGGTGACGAACGGGTTCTGAACGGGGTTGACGTCGATCGCGAGCCCGTACGAGTGCTGGGAGAAACCGTCCCCGGGCCCGAGCGGCGTGATGACCGGACGACAGTTGAACGACGCCGTCACGCTCCGCCCGCTCGAGATGACCGGCTCGAACCTCGACGGCACGAACTCCCTCGTCAGCCCGACGCGCTTGAGTCGGGAACCGGGCGTCGAACAGCTGCCCGAACACCCAGAGCACGTCGTCCGCGACCGATGCGTTCACCACCAACGGACCGCGCTTGATCACGCCGCCGAGCCCCCAGTAGTTGAAGTGCAGCAGCCGCAGGTCGTCGAGCGGCACCGGACAGCCGGGCTTCCACGTCGTCCCGCGCATCTCGGCGGCGAGCACCCGCGGGAGCGGATCGATCTTGCCGTGGAACCCGCTCCGCTCATCGATCTCCGGTTCCTCGGATCCGACTCCCTGGTCGGATGACGCTGTCGGGCTCGGCGAGGCACACACCCTCCTGCGGACGCGGCACCGGTGACCCCTGTGAGGAACAGGCGGACAGCGCCACGACCACGACCGAAGCGGAGACGAGGTGCGTCCGGTATCACGCTGGGGGTTGTTCCTCGATCCGAACGACGATGCCGTCCGTGAGCGTCAGCCGGTACAGCGACCCGGCTCCCCCATACGTCAGTCCCTCGATCACGACCTGGTTCCCACCTTCGTCGACCGAGGTGTCGATCACGGTCGCGAACAGGTCGAGGTCCGTGACGAGCGTCTCGTCGCACGGCGGGCATCCGTCCCAGTCGAGGAGGACGACCTCGACGTCGGGGTCGAGCGGGAGCTCCCGCAGGAAGGCGTTCCTGTTCCCGACGTACGATCCGTCGGACCGCACCTCGGCGCCGTCTCTCTCGGCCGCCATGATCGCGTCGGCCCCCGCATAGAGGGTCGCGAGATCGAAGAGCATCGTTCGCTGCAACGGCGAGATCCTCTCGATGCAGCCGGACCGCTCGCCCTCCACCAATGGAGGTTCGCCCGTGTCGAATGAGTCCTCCGGTCCCGGGCAACCGGACGCGGGCGGGGCTCCCGTGGTACCGGTCGGCGCCGTCGGACCCGTCGCGGACGGGCCGGTTGCCCCGGTCGGGGAGGTCGCTCCGGTGGGATCCGTCGGGCCCGTCGGCCCGGTCACGCCGGTCGAGCCGGTGCTTCCCGTCGGGTCCGCGAGCTCCTGACCGTCGCGAGTGAGGGCGATGCCGGCGACGGTGCCGGCGATCGCGACCGCCGCGACGATCGCCGCGATCAGCAGCCAGCGGCGTGAGCCGCGCGGCGGGGTGGGTTCGGGCGGTGCCCGATCGGGTCCCGGGGGAGCCGGCGGGACCGAGATCGCGGCGGCACCGGCCGCGACCACCGTCGGAGCGGGGGGTGGTCTGGCCGGCTCTCGGAGCGCGGTGCGGGCCGCCTGCACGAACGCCTGGCAGGTGTCGAACCGCGCGTCCCGCTGTTTGGCCATCGCGCGAGCGACGACGTCGCTCACCGCCTCCGGGAGCTCGGGGCGCATCGTCGACACGCGGGGTGGCTCGTCTTCGACGTGCGCGAACAGGGTCGCCACGTCCTGGTCCTTGACGAACGGCACGCTGCCGGTGAGGCATTCGTACAGCACGCAGCCGAGCGAGTACTGATCGGTGCGCCCGTCGACCTCGTGCCCCCGGATCTGCTCCGGAGCGACGTAGTCGACCGTCCCCAGGAACGTCCCGGTCTTCGTCAGGCCGCTGTCGGATGAGGCCTGCTTGGTCAGCCCGAAGTCGGAGAGGTACGCGTGCTCCTCGTCGCCGTCCGTCGCGAGCAGGATGTTCCCGGGCTTCACGTCGCGGTGGACCAGGCCTGCGCGATGCGCGGCGTCGAGCGCGCTCGCGACCTGGCGCATGATCGCCATCGTGCGTGCGGGTTCGAGGGTCCCCTCGTCGTCGATCACCCGACGCAGGTCGGTCCCGCGGATCACACGCATCGCCAGGTACAAGACGCCGTCGATCTCTCCGGCGTCGTAGAGGGGCACGATGTTCGGGTGCTCGATGTTGGCCGCCATGTGCGCCTCGCGGATGAAGCGCGTGCGGAACGACTCGTTCCCCGCGAGCTCGTCGGCCATGACCTTGAGCGCGATCCTGCGGTCGAGCCTGGTGTCCTCCGCCAGGTAGACGACGCTCATGCCTCCGCGGCCCAGCACGGACTGGATCGCGTAGCCGCCGATCCGACTCCCGATGCGCGGGTCCGAGGAGGACACGTCGACTGTTGTATCACCCGAGTCCTGCGAGGCACGGTCGCCGTCGTCCCGCGCTCGTACGGCCGGTCATCCGAGCTCTCGCTCGAGGCTCCACGCTCCGTCCGGCTCGATCCTCGATACGTCGATGATGGTTCCGTCCTGCATCCGCAGGCGATACCGGGACCGCCGAACCCCGTCCGTCTCCTCGAGCGCGCGTCGCTCGACCTCGACGGTCTCCTCGACACCACCCCAGACGACCGCGTGTGGCTCCTCGTCGGCCCGGCCGCCCGCGTAGAACCGCAGGTCGAGTTCCGGGATCCGGCCGATCCAGCGCGGCAGCACGGGCGTCCATGCGAGGAACACCAGCCCGACGACGGCCACGGACCAGGCCTCGCCCAGATGGTTCAGCATCGGGATCGCGAGGAACGAGGCGATGACGCGCGCAACGTTGTAGGCCACGTCGTACACGGCGAACACGCGGCCCCGGTACCCGTCCGGGATGGCCTCCTGGACCATCGTGTCCACCGGGATCTTCATCCAGGCGAACGTGAGCCCGATCGCGAAGCTCGCGAGGAGCACGCTCCAGCCGCTGATCGTCGTGGCGACCGCGAGCAACGTCAGGCCCGAGGCGGCGAACGCCCCGGCGACGATCCGTTCCTTGGTGAACCGCGCCTCGAGCGCGCCGACGGTGAGGATGCCGAGGAGCACGCCCATGCCGCCGGCGCCGATCAGGTTCGAGAAGGAGCCGACGTCCTGCTCGAACCGGTCCCGGAAGACGAAGAGCGAAAGCACCAGCACGATGCCCTGTCCCATCTGGTTGAGGGAGATCGACGTGATCGGCCCCAGCGCCCGAGGCGTGTGCGCGAGGCGAAGGACCCCGTCCGCGAACTCGCGCACGACGCGCCGGAGCTCGTCGCGGACGGGCGCCTCGGGGAGATGATGCGGGACGAGCGGGCTCCGGATCCTCGATGCGATGAGCGAGGTCGCGACCCACTGGGCCATCGCGAGCGCGATCACCGGCGCCTCGCCCACGAGGTCCGCGATCCACCCGCCGACGAACACGCCGGCGAGCAGCGCCACGGTTCCACCGACGACCGACATCGAGTTCGCCATGAGGAGGTCCTCGCGCGGCACGAGGCGCGGGACGACGGCGATCGCCGTCGCGAGGAAGAACCGGTTCACGGAAAGCACCCAGAGCGCGCCCACGTAGAAGGCGACCGGCGCGTCCAGCGGGTCGAACAGCACGAGCCAGGCGAGCGCCGCGCGCAGCAGCGGCGCGACCACCAGGATCTTCCGGCGAGACCATCGATCGATGAAGACGCCGGTGAACGGCCCGAGGATCGAGAACGGCAACGACACCACCAAGGTCGCGATCGCGAACCCGACCGCCGTGCTCTGTTCCTGCGGGTCGAACACGATCGAGGCGATGAGCGCGACCTGGAACAGTCCGTCGGCCGACTGCGACACGAGACGGATCGCGAACAGCCGTCGGAAGTCGTGGCTGCGGAGCGCCTCGCGCGCGCGCAGCCGTGTGGGTTTCACCGACGGAGGAAGCCGGAAACGGCTCCGAAGTCACTCGGGCCGAGCCCGGCGGCGATCGCCTCGTCGGATCGGGCGGCGGCCCCCTCGACCATCGTCAGCCGGACGCCGGCGCGCTCCGCCTCGTCGAGGACGAGCGCCAGGTCCTTCCTGGCCAGCTCCAGGCGGAAATCGGGCCGGTCGTATCGGTCCTCGAGGCGTTCGCGCCAGCGTTCGATGAACGAGGCGAGCGGGCCGAGGTGCAGCCCGTCGAGCACGACGGCCTGGTCCAGGCCCATCCGGTCGGTGAGCGCGAGCAGCTCGCCCACGGCCACGAGGGTCGAGATCGTGGCGGCGTTGGCGACCAGCTTCAGGGTCGCGCCGGTGCCACTCGGCCCGACGTGGACCGGCGAGCCGAGGTCGGCGAGCAGGTCCTCGTGCCGCTCGAACACCGCCGGGTCCCCTCCCGCCAGGATCGTGAGCCGGCCGGACTCGGCCGCCGGGACGCTGCCGAGGACCGGCGCGTCGAGGACCGCCGTCGGCGCCAAGCGCGTCGCGATCGACCGGATCGGCTCGGGGCCGACCGTCGACATGTCGATGAGCGTCGCGGTCGGCGAGATCGCGGAAGCCACGCCGTCCGGACCGAACAGCACCGTCCCGAGCGCCTCCGGATCCCGGAGCATCGTGATCGTCACCTCGGCATCGCGCGCCCCGTCGGCGGGGGTCGCGGCTCGATCGGCCCCCGACGCCACGAGCGCCGCATCGCGGCCCGGCGTCCGGTTCCAAACGCGAAGCTCGTGACCGGCCTCGAGCAGCCGGGCGGCCATCGGAGCTCCCATCGACCCCAGGCCGAGGAACGCAACGGTCGTCATGCCGCGATCACCGCCACCAGGTCGACCTCGATCACGGCCTCCGGCACGAACAGGGCGGAGATCTGGACGGCGGTGCTCGCGGGCAGTTCCGAGAGGAACCTGCCGCGCTCCTCGCGCATCCCGGCGATGTCGTCCACGGTGGTGACGTAGGTGTTGACCTTGACGACGTCGTCGAACGTCGCCCCGTTGGCCGACAGGATCGCCTGCAGGTTCTCGAACACCTGCCGGGTCTGGGCACGCAGATCGCCCGGGCCGACGAGGTGACCGTCGAGGTCGAGCGCGACCTGTCCCGACACGTGGATCCAGGTCGCGTCGGCGGTCTCGACGCGGACCACCTGCGAGTAGTTGCCGACCGGACGGGCGACGCTCTCGGGGTTCGATCGGGTCATGCGCATGTCGGCTCCTCCTGTCGATGGCTGTCGGCGCTCTCGAGCCGCAACGATAGAGGCCGGGCACGCGGCCCGGCCTCTCGGTCGTTCGATCCCCTGCGTGGTTACGCCTCGGCTGGGTGCACGTCGAAGAACGCCGTCCAATCGGCCGACGCGCTCGCCCCGTTGCCGAGGATGAACTCCTCGACCATCTCGCGGGCGGCCTCGTCGCTGAACTGCACGGGCGGCGACTTCATGAAGTACGCGCTCGGGCCGATCAACGGACCGGCGACGCCGCGGTCGAGCGCCAGCTTCGCGCACCGGACGGCGTCGATCACGATGCCGGCCGAGTTCGGGCTGTCCCAGACCTCGAGCTTCAGCTCGATGTTCAGCGGCACGTCCCCGAACGCCTGCCCCTCGAGCCGGATCTGCGCCCACTTCCGGTCCTCGAGCCACGGCACGTGGTCGGAGGGTCCGATGTGGATGTTCTGCTTGTCCAGCTGCTTGCGCATCTGCGACTGCACGGACTGCGTCTTCGAAACCTTCTTCGACGTCAGTCGCTCGCGCTCGAGCATGTTCATGAAGTCCATGTTGCCGCCGAAGTTCAGTTGGTACGTCCGGTTGAGCTTCACGCCGCGGTCCTCGAACAGCTTCGTGAGGACGCGGTGCACGATCGTGGCCCCGACCTGGCTCTTGATGTCGTCGCCGACGATCGGGACGCCCGCCGCGACGAACCGCTGCGCCCAGGCCCGGTCCGAGGAGATGAACACCGGCAGGCAGTTCACGAAGGCGACGTGCGCGTCGATCGCCGCCTGCGCGTAGTGCTTGGCGGCCTGCTCAGATCCACCGGAAGGTACGCCACGACCACGTCGGCCTCCGCTTCGCGGAGCGCCCTCGCGACATCCACCGGCGGGAGCTCGGACTCCTCGATCGTTTCGCGGTAGTACCGACCGAGGCCGTCGAACGTCGGCCCGCGCTGCACGACCACGCCGGTCGGTGGGACGTCGGCGAACCGGATCGTGTTGTTCGGCTCGGAGACGATGGCCTCCGAGACGTCCGTGCCGACCTTCTTCGCGTCGACGTCGAACGCCGCCACGAGCTCCACGTCGCGGATGTGGTACCCGCCGAGGTCCACGTGCATCAGGCCCGGGACGGTATCCCCGGGATCGGCGTCCGCGTAGTACTCGAGTCCTTGAACGAACGACGAGGCGCAGTTGCCCACCCCGACGATCGCGAGTCGAACGGTGCTCATGTGGTGTGCTCCTTCCTGCGAAGCGACCGATTGCTTCCCCGCCGCTTCGTCCCCCCCGTTTCCGTGTCGATCGTGCGGCGCTCCGCCGCGATCAGGCCGCTGAGCCACGCGATGTCCTGCTCGGTGCTCTCGCGCCCGTGCTGCATCAAGGACATCGTGTAGGTGTCCCCGCTCGTGGTCGCCGAGGACGCGGCGATCGTCGACAGGCGCTCCTCGAGGAACGCCCGCCGGCGTTCGAGCAGGCGGATCCGCGTCTCGGGCGACAGGTACTTGAAGAACGCCATCCGGACCCGGAACCGGTTGTCCTCACCGGTGGCGTCCGGGCCCGATTCCTCGAGCAGCTCACGGAAGAGCACCTCGCCCGCCTCGGTGATCCGGTAGACGTTCTTGCGGCGACCGACCTCCTGGCGGTCGAAGACCTGTTCGACCGCCCCCTGGCGTTCGAGGCGCTTCAACGTCGGGTACAGCGACCCGTACGAGACGCGCCAGAACCCGCCGAGGGAGTCGGTGAGGCGCTTCGACAGCTGGTAGCCGTGCATGGAGCGCTCCTTGAGCAGTCCGAGGATCGCGAGCTCCAGCATCCTGATCCTTCCTTCACGTTGCGATTCGATATATCGGTTGCGTATATCGGTCCGATATATCTACCCGCTATGTGAGGGAGTGTCAAGCTCGGCCGGCGTGACGGGCGCCGGGTGGCGGCCGGCGGCGAGCGCGAGCCCCGCGGAGAGCGCGCCCGCGAGGCCACATCCGATCCACAGGACGTCGGGGTTGAACGCGTAGGCGGCGGTGCCGAGGGTGGGCCCCACCACGGCCCCGAGCGCGAACATCACCCCGAGCGAGGCCTGGTAGCGACCTCGCGTGTGCTCGGGCGAGCGATCGGCCACGAAGGCGCTGCTCACGGGCGAGGAGATGATCTCGCCGAGCGTCCAGATGAGCACCATCGCCGCCAGTGCCGGGATGGACGCGGCCACGGTCAGCGTGGCGAACGACAGGCCGATGAGCAGGGAGCCGAGTGCGACCATCCGCGTTCGCGACCGCCGCCCGGTCCACGCGGTGATCGGCAGTTCGAGCAGGACGACGATCACGCCGTTCAGCGCCTGCAGCGCCCCGTAGACGGAGGTCGAGAAGCCGGCGGCTCGGACGTGGAGCGGGAAGGTGGACACGTTCTGCATGTAGATCGCCGCACCGATCAGGATGGCGCCCAGGAACAGCAGGAACCCCCGGTCCGCCAGGATCGTCCGCGTCGCGCCCTGGAGATGGCGCTCTTCGTGCCGCGAGGTGCGCGTCCCGTGCGGGAGCGCGATCAGCGAGATCACGCCGAACGCCGCCGAGGTGACGGCGTCCCCGACGAACAGGTAGTCGAAGGACGCGTCGGCGAGGAGGCCGCCGAGCGTGAGCCCGCACGCCCAGCCGACGTTGATCGCGAGACGGAACACGGCGAACGCGCTGACGCGTTGCTCGCTCGGAACCAGGTCGGCGATCAGCGCCGAGGCGGCCGGCCGGTGCATCTCGGCGACGAGTGCGAGCAGCAGCATGAGGGCGTAGATGACGATGAGGCTGGACGCCTGCCACAGCAGCAGCGTGATCACCGACGCACCGAGCATCGAGAAGCCGATCGCGTTGCGCCGGCCGATGCGGTCGGCCAGCCAGCCTCCGAGGAACTGGGCCGCGACGCCTCCGACCCCGTACATCGCGAGGGCGAGCCCCGCCTGCGGGATGGAGAACCCGCGTTCGGGTTGGGTCAGGTACAGCGTGATGAACGGCATGACGAACGTTCCGAGCCGGTTGACGAACGTCCCACCGAACAACACCCACGTCGCGGGCGGCAGCGAGCGCAGGTTCTGCCGGACGCTGGGGCGAGGGGTCTCCATCGGTGCGCTGAGCCTACGAGGGCGTGCGGAGCTCGATCAGCGGCGGTAGTCGTTCACGTACGCGGGTGCCGGGATGCCTTCGGGGAGAAGGGGGTCGGCTTCGGGTTCGCCCGGGATCGTTCGAAGCGGCAGCACGCCGGCCCATACGGGCAGTGCGTAGTCCTCCTCCTCGTCCTTCGGCGGCCCGGTGCGGACCTTCGCAGACGCCTCGTCGAGCGGGATCGCCAGGATCGTCGTCTGGTTCAGCTCGCGGTCGTTCGGCATCCGCGCGTCGGCCGCTCGCCCCCGGACCACGTGCTCGACGAGGGCGCGCTGCGCCTCCCACTTCTCGGTCGGGTCGTCCACCGCACGCGCGTTCCCGTAGACGACGACCGAGCGGTAGTTCATCGAATGGTGGAACGCGCTCCGCGCGAGCACGAGGCCGTCGAGCAGCGTGACCTCGACCGCCACGGGCGTGCCCTGTTTGGCCGTACGCAGGGTCGTGCTCGCGTTCGATCCGTGGACGAACAGCGTGTCGCCTGCCCGCGCGTGGATCGTGGGTGTGACTCGCGGCTCCCCGTCGATCACGTACGCGAGGTGACAGATGAGCGCCTCGTCCAAGATCGCGTCGATCGCCGCGCGGTCGTAGACGCCACGTTCGGGGATGCGGCGAACGCGGGTGCGTTCGGAGGGCGGCTTCTCCATCCCGGCATGGTAGCGGGCCGGCTCGTCCCGACGGCTCGGGGCGCGGGCCTACGCGAGCGAGCCCTGGCCGGAGCCGCCGTCCCCTCGCTCCTGGAGGAACCGCTCGATCTCGCTCACCAGCTCGTCGCCCGTCGGCATCTCCTGGTTGTCGACCACCGACTCGAGCTGCTCGACGTACGCACGCGACTCGTCGTTGGCCTGCACGATCTGATCCAGACGCTGGCGTTGCGCCATCGCCTCGTCCGGCAGTGGGCCGAGCGGGATCTCGACCTCGAGGTGCCGGCCCGCGTACTCGAGGATCGCGATCGAGGCGGCCGCGTACGGACCGCCGAGGTAATGCGGGACCTGGGCGTAGAAGCCGACCGAGGGGATCCCTTCACCGGCGACCGCGAGCTCGAGCGTGGAGAGGGCGGCCGAAGGCACCCGCAGGAGTCCCGCCGGCCCCTGCTGCTCATCGTCGACGAGCAGCCCCGCACGGGAAGCCGTCGCGAGGACCGGAACGGGCCGGGTGTGGGGGACCGCGGTCGGGATCGAGCCGAGGCTGACCCACTCCTCCACGCCCCAACGACGTGCGAGCTCCACGAGGTCGCGCCCGAGCTCTCCCCATCGGAAGTCGGGCTCCGCTCCGGTCAGGATCAACAGGTCTCGGTCCCCGATCCGCGTGCGTCGGAGCGTGAGCTCCGGCCACGTGAGCTCCTTCAGGGTCCCGTCGACGATGTCGAGCACCGGACGCCTCGAACGGAAGTCGAAGATCAGGTCCGCGTCGAACGCCGCGAAGGGTTCGCCGTCGTCGGCGAGGCGGCCGGCCGCCGCGGTCGAGGCACCCGCGGCGTCGATCCAGCCATCGAGCGCGGCGACGATGGCCGGCCTCGAGAGCGGTTCGTCGGGCTCGGAGAGCCGGTACAGGGCCATGAGGCATGAGGATAGCCCCTCGTCTCTGGAGGACCGTGGGCTCGATGTTCCGGCCGGCTATCCCTTCTCCAGGATCGCGACGAAGAGCGGTTCGTTCGGGGCGTCGACGAAGCGGCGGACGCGCCACCCCGTGTCACGCACGAGGGAACGTATCTCCGCGCGGGACACGAGCAGGAAGTCGGCCCAGGGGGTCGCGTAGCCGCGGTACCGGATGCGGCCACGGATCTGCCCCGGCAGGCGACCACGCCTGCGATTGCGCTGATGGTAGGCAAGGTGCTGCGATCGTCCGTGGCGAGGGTCGGTGCTGGCGGCGAGGATGCGACCGCCGTCGCTGGTGATCCGGTGGAACCGCTTGAGGAGGCGCTTCGCGCCCGCCCGGCTGCCGACCAGGCCGAAGTTGTTGCACATCATCACGATCGTGTCGAACGTCCCCAGGCTTCCGTCGATCTCCCAGAGCGAGAGCACCTGCACGTGCTTGAGCCCGCGTTCGCGAGCGACGCGTACCGCCAGCGGGGAGTTGTCGATCCCGAGGACGTCGTGGCCTCGCTCCTGCAGGTGGATGGCGACCCGCCCTGCTCCGCACCCGACGTCGAGGACCCGACCGACGACGGAGCGCATGGCCGTGCGTTCGGCGGCCGGCCACTGGGGGTATTCGGCGAAGTAGAAGGAAGGCCCGCCGGTCGCGAAGATGAAGCCGTCGTCGTACTCGACGATCTCCTGGCCTCCCTTCCCGCGATGGAAGTCGTACATGGCGCGACCGTAAGCGTCCTCGTCGTTTCGCATCCCTCCACCGTCATCCTGCCGCGGAGGCGTCACTCCCGCGGCTCCTCCGTCATCGGCGAGTCCTCGGTCGCGGCGGGCTGGTCCAACGCTTCGGAGATCCGCTTCGCGAACCGCCATCCACGTCGGCCTGGACCCGGCTCGGCCGGAGAGGGTCCCCCCTCGAGGTACTTCAGCTGCCCATGCGCGAACCTGATCGCGTCCTCCTCCTCCGGTGTGAGCACGTCTTCCTCCTTCCCCGACAGGACGGCCTGTACCGCCTCGAGGTACCGGGGCCAGGACCAGCGGTAGAGCCGGTCGGTGTGGCCGTTGTCGTTCCAGGTCGCGGTGGTTCCGTCGGCGTGGTCCTTGAAGCCGGGCACGAGGCTCGGGCCCTTGGTCTTCCGGAGCGGGATCTCGAACCCCCAACGGCGGGCCGTGAGCTCGACCAGGCCGGCCGTGAGTCGTGCGCTCACCTCGAGCTGCTCGTCGGTGAGATCGCAGGTGCCCGGAAGGGCGTTGTGCTCGACGCCCCAGTACACGTACGAGGCCTCGAACGCGTGGAAGGCGACGTTCGAGATCGGGACGTACTCGTAGAGCGTGCCCTCCCGGTCCACCGAGAAATGGACGCTGATGCCGCGTTTGTTCAGCACGTTGGTCAGGTCCGAGCCGCACCCTGCGGTGTAATGGAAGAGGTAGCCGACCGGGTGGCCGCTCGGCCAGTGGGCCCCGAGATGCAGCACCGGCCGCCGCACGACGTCCACACCGTTCACCCGGCGGAGCCATCCGCCCTCGACCTGGTATCCCACGACGACTCCTCGATACCCGTCCCGCACCGGTGTCGCTACCGGAGGATCTGCGAGAGGTCCTGGAACCGCTCCTTCCAGAAGGTCCGCTTCGTCTCGACGTCCTCGGCCGCGCCGAGTCGCTCGTGCCGGATGGCGGCGCTCGCCTTCGAGGGTCCCTTCGGCGTGATGCCGACCATCACACGCGAGCCATCGGCGCTCGTCCCGAAGTCGAACCTCGCGACCCGCTTCGCGGGCGTGCTCGCGCGGAGCGTCAGGGTTCCGCGCTCGATCCAGCGGTTGCGCTGCCGAGCGTCGGCGAACGCCCGGTACAGGCGCTCGGCGTCGACCGGGAACGTCTTCGACACGTCGACCGAGAACCCGTCCGGGCGCTGGTGCGGCGCGCGCATCCCTCGCGCTCGCTCGTACCCGACGGTGACGCTCTGCGCCCACCAGCCGTCGACGCCGAGCGCCTCGTTCACGTACCGGGCGATCTCCGTGTGGGTGTGTCCGGTCCCACCCCACGCGTCGAGGAGGCGGAACCAGTCGTCCCAACGTTTGCCGGTCGCCTTGCGGACCGCCGTTTCCGAGAACGGAGGCTCGGCGGCCCGAGGCGGCAGGGGCGGTGGCTTCACGACGTTGCCGCGGGCGGCGGTGTATCGCTCGCCCGTCTTCTGCATCCGGGTCCGGACCTGGCGCTTGCGGGCCTTCTGCTCGGGCATCGCGTCCCATCCCTTCGGGACCGCGCGACGGCGAACCCACGCTCCAACCGTCGCCGGTCCGCGGGGATCGCGGCCGACCGGAAACGCACCCCGAGGCGGAGCCCCTTTGCCCGCTCGAGCCGGCGGCGTGGGCGCCGGGACGCGGGTTCGGCGTGAGGAGTCGCCGTCGAGCGGAGTATAGGCCGAGCTACGGACGCACCCGCAAGCCCTCGAGACCCCGGATGACGTAGTTCGGCTTCCAGGTGGGCTCCCGCACGAGCTCGAGGTTCGGGAAGCGGTCGAGCAGCGTCGCGAACGAGATCTGGAGCTCCTGGCGCCCCAGCGGCGCGCCCAGGCAGAAGTGGATCCCCGCGCCGAACGTCAGATGTGGGTTCGGTTCGCGGGACAGGACGAGCGCCTCGGGCTGATCGAACGCCTCGGGGTCGTGGTTCGCGGAGCCGAAGAGGAGCCCGAGCTCCGCACCTCTCGGTACCTCGACGCGGTGCAGCTCGAACGGCTCGAGCACCCACCGCTCGAACATCTGGAGCGGGGTGTCGAACCGCAGCAACTCCTCGATCGCGTTCGGGAGCAGGGATCGGTCCTCGCGCAGCTCCTGCAGCCGGTCGGGGTGCCGGAACAGCGTCCACCATCCGATCAGCGTCGAGTTCACGGTCGCCTCGTGGCCGGCGTTCAAGAGCAGCACGCAGGTGCCGACGAGCTCGTCCTCGGTGAGCGTCTCGCCCTCGTCGACGACCCGCGCGAGGCGGGAGATGAGGTCCTCGCCACCGTCCTGACGGCGTTCGCGTGCGAGCGATCGCAGGTACTCGGAGAACTCGGTGCTCGCGCGGACCGCGTCCCGTTGCATCTCGACGGAGGGGTCGAGCTCGTACATCTTGGTGATATCCGCGGACCACGGGCGCAGGTGCGCCCGGTCCGCCTCCGGGACACCGAGCATCTCCGCGATCACCGTGACCGGAAGGGGCTCGGCGACCTGCATCAGGTCGAACTCGCCCGCGCCGTCCACCTGGTCGACGAGCTCGTCCATGATCGCCTGCACCCGGGGCCGGAGGCCCTCGACGAAGCGCGGCGTGAACGCCTTCGCGACCAGGCGGCGGACCCGCGTGTGGTCTGGGGGCTCCATGTCGAGGATCCCCGCGTTGATCAGGTCCCAGAACGGCCCGTGCCACCCGGGCGGGTCGGCGTGCCCCATCTCGGCGTGGGTCGCCAGGTGCAGGTACGTGCGCCCCATCCGACGATCGCGGAGCAGCGCGTTCACGTCCGTGAACCGCGACACGAGCCAGTGGTCGGTCGCCGCGTCGTAGTGGACGGGCGCCTCGGCACGGAGCTCCGCGTACGCCGGGTAGGGGTCGGCGATGAAGTCCAGGTCGTGCGGTGCGAACTTCACATCCGGAAGCGTAGACCCCCGTCGCGGAACCGGGCAGGTCCGACGCCGTTACGCGACGGCGGAGTCCCGGCGGATGCCGGGTGCCGTGGCGCCGGTGGCGACGTCGGTCGCGGCGTCCCACTCCTCCTCGTCGCGCTGGAATCGGCGATAGACGGCGTAGCCGGCACCCGCCACCGCGGCCAGGAACAGCAGCCAGCGGCCCTTGTGGGAGCCTTCCCCGTCCTCCGAGTGCTCCGGCAGTCGCTCTTCGAGCATGTCGAGGATCCGGCGGTGCTCGGACCGAGTGTCCTCCACCTCGTCCCGGAGGATCTCGTTCTCGAACCGGAGGCGGTCGGCCTCCGTGTTGGCCCGGTCGAGCCGCTTCTCGAGCGCCCGGTCCTTCACCTGGTGGCCCATCGCCTCGGCCTTGGACCTGGCGGTGCGGCCGTACCCCTTCATCGTGCTGGTCAGCTTCATGACGACCTCCCCATGTCGGCGACTCCCGGGTCATACCCAGGTCGGGCACGTCCGAATCGGCCACCGTGCGAGACTGCGGCGCATGGCCTCGCAGCTCCCGCTCGGAGAGCCGGTCGCGGGGCCCGACGCACGCCGTCCGGAGCGCCGGCCGCTCGTTGGTCGGTTCGTCATGCTCCGTCCGGTCGATCCGGCCGCCGACGCCGGACCGCTGTGGCGCGCGGCGCACGACGGAAGCGACGAGGCCGCCCGGCTCTGGACCTACATGTCGTACGGCCCGTTCGCCGACATCGACGGGATGGGTCGCTGGCTCGAGGAGCCCTCGCGATCGGAGGACCCGCTGTTCCTCACGGTCGTTGGTCATGCGGCCGGCCCCATCGGGGTCGTCAGCTTCCTGAACGTCGACACGACGCATCGACGGCTCGAGCTCGGCCACATCTGGTACGCGCCGGCCGCCCAACGGACCGAGGCGAATACCGAATCCGCCTTCCTGATGCTGCGCGAGGCGTTCGAGCGGCTCGGCCACCGGCGCGTCGAATGGAAGTGTGATGCGCTGAACGAACGCTCACGCGCCGCGGCGCTCCGGCTGGGCTTCACGTTCGAGGGCGTCTTCCGCAACCACATGGTCGTGAAGGGGCGGAACCGCGACTCGGCGTGGTTCTCGATGACGGACCGGGAGTGGCCGGCGGCGTCGGATGCGTTCGAGCGCTGGCTGTCGGCCGAGCCTGGGGACCGGACCTCGCTCGTCGCGCTGCGGGCCTAGCCCGCTCGGAGCGCGAAGCCGGGCTCGTTGCCGGCCCGCCACTTGATGCTGCATCCGAGGCTCGGCCGCTGGTCCTCGGCGACCGGACGTCCCTCGAGCAAGGCATCGAGGGCGGCGCGGAGGCTCTCGCCGGTGACGGGGAGGCCGTTGCTCGGCCGGCTGTCGTCGAACTGACCCCGGTACACGAGCGAGCGATCGCGATCGAACAGGAAGAAGTCGGGCGTGCACGCGGCGGTGTACGCCCTCGCGACGTCCTGCGACTCGTCGTAGAGGTACGAGAAGGTGTAGCCGGCCTCGCTCGCCTCCTCTGCGAGGCTCGCCGGCGCGTCCTCCGGGTGCGTCGCGGGGTCGTTGGAGCTGACGGCGACGATCCCGACGTTCGCCTCCTGGTAGTCCCGGCCGAACGCCGCCAGGCCGGCGCGAACGTGTGCGACGTACGGGCAGTGGCGGCAGATGAACATGACGAGGAGTCCCTGCCGATCGGCGAAGTCAGCGTTCGACACCGTCCCGCCGGTCGTCACGTCGGGCAGCTCGAACCCTGGGGCCTTGGTCCCGAGGGGGAGCATCGTCGAGGGAACGGCCATCGCGCACAATGCTACCGGGTGCGCGGGCTACGTCGAGAGCGCCGCGATACGTCCGCGCACGCGAGCGATCAGCGGGACGATGCCCTTCCGCTCGAGTGATGCGATGGCTTCCTCGAACGACGCCTGTGCATCATCGTGTCGACCGGCCGCCTCCAGCACGACCCCCCGCACCTCGTGCGCCTCGCCGATCATGTCGACGTAGTCCGTCGGTTGCACGAAACCGATCGCCGCGTCCGCCATCGCGATCGCCTCGTCGTGATCGCCTCGGCTCGACAGGACCAGGGCTTGCGCCTGCCGCCACATCGCCTCAGAGGCGAAGTCGCCCTCGGCGGTGAGCGCTTCGCTGCGGCGTGCGATCTCCTCGGCTTCATCGAACCGTCCCTGGCCGCAGAGGGCGCCCGCGAGACCGGCAAGGAACGTGGAATTGAACCCGGTCTCTCCGAGCCGATCGAGCAGCTCCACCCCTTCTCGGTAGGCCCGCTCGGCTCGTTCAGGACTTCCGAGGATCATCTCCATGTTGCCGGTCGCGAGGAACGTGATCGTCATGATGCTCGGGTCGCCGAGCTCCGCCCAGAGGTCGCGTGCGCGCGCCATCTCGCCTCGGGCGTAGTCGGAGAGACCCTGCATCGCGAGCAGCCCCGCGCGGACCGATCTGAATGCAGCGTCGTCGACGATGCTCCCGGCGACGAGCTCCAAGGCTCGCTCGACGAGCTCCAACGACTCCTCTAGGGGGAGTGGACCAAAGAAGGCGGCGCTGCCGAACCCCTGCGCAACAGCGATCCGGTCTCGATACGACTTGCCACGGGCCCGTTCGAACAGCCGTTGCGAAACGGCGAGGCTCTTCATGCAGTGGCCCTCGTAGAAGTCGAGGCGCCCGACCGCGAGAAGCGCGCGGAAGACGCCGTCGTCGTCTCCGATCTCCTCCAGTCGGCGGAGGACCGACTCGGTGTCCTGTCGATTCTTCGCGCTCGGGTACGAGGGGTCGATGTGTGCGCGCGCCTCGATCCGGAGGAGCTCGGCGCGAAGGGCGTACTGCTCGTCGCCCGCGCTCCTGGCGGCCGCGACGGCTTGAGTTGCGGTCTCCATCGCGGCAGGGAAGTCGTTGAGCTCGCTCCGCGCGGAGGCGAGCACCGTGAGCGCGTGAGCGCGCTCGGCGCCTTCGGAGATCTCGGCACACCGCTCGAGCAGCGACTGCGCCGTCACGTAGTCGCCCCGCTCCTCCGCGCGATCGGCCGATGAGAGCAGTCGGGTCGCTGCGGCCTGCGCGATCGCTCGCGTCCGGTCGTCCGGAGGGCCGAGCTCGACCCGGAAGCGGTACGCCTGTTCCAGGTGGTACGCGAGGATCTCCTCGTACTCGGAGACGCGGTCGCCGGCCGTGCGTTCGAGCCAGCTCGCGAAGCGCTCATGCAGGTCCGCGCGCTGCTCTTTGGGCATCGCCTGGTACGCGGCGTCGCGGATCAACAGGTGACGGAAACGGAACGCGTCCTCTCCCACGAAGTCGGCGCGGTCCGGCCGGATCAGCTCCTTGCGCGCGAGCGCGAGCAGGCGTGGCCGGACGGTGGGCCGCTGCGCCTCGGGGGAGAGCGTGGTCACCGCGCCTGCATGGAAGACCTTGCCTTCGACCGAGCCCCGTTCGATCACGCCACGCTCCTCGGAATCGAGTCGATCCAGGCGCGCCGCGAGCAGCAGCTGGATCGTCGGCGGGACCGTGACGTTCGCCAGGTCCTCGACCGGCCGCCACGAGCCGTCCTCGAACCGCAGCAGTCCGTCGTCGATCAGCATGCCGAGCATCTCCTCGACGAACAGCGGGTTGCCCTCGGATGCCTCCAGGATCCGTCGTCGGGCGACCGGCGGGATGTCGGCGCGTCCGAGCAGGTTGTCGACGAGTTGCGACGCCTGGTCGTCCGGGAGCGGTTCGAGCAGGATCGTCGTCGCGTTCAGCTTGCCGCCGCCCCAGTCCGTCCGAACCTCGAGCAGCTCGGGCCGTGCGACGCAGAGCAGCAACAGCGCGGCATCCCGCGTCCAGTCCGCCAGGTGCTCGATGAGGTCGAGGAAGGTCGGTTCTGCCCAATGGATGTCGTCGAACACGACGACCACGGGTCGATCGTTCGCGAGATGTTCGAGAAGCTTGCGGACGCCCCAGAACGCTTCCTCGTTCGCGCCGGATTCGCCGCCCCACCCGAGGAGGCTCCCGACGAGCGCGAGGATCCGTTCGGCATCGTCCGCGTCGGCGAGCACCCCTCGAACCTTCGAGCGCGCCGTCTCGAGATCGTCGTCCCGCGAGATGCCGGCGGCCTCCTCGATGATCTCGGTGAGCGGGAAGAACGTGATGCCGTCTCCGTACGAGAGGCAGCGGCCGCGCAACAGGCGGGCGGTCGCCCCCGACCCGGAGAGGAACTCCTGCACCAGCCGCGACTTCCCGACGCCCGCCGGACCGAGGAGCGTGAACAGGTGCGAGGTGCGTTCGGTCAGCGCTCGGTCGAGCGCGCGTTCGAGGAGCTCGTGCTCCTTGGCCCGCCCGACCATCGGCGAGTCGAGGTTCCGGGCATGCCCTTCGGGGGCCTCGAGCACCTGCACGAGGCGGTATGCGGGGACGGGTTCCGACTTGCCCTTCAGCTCGAGCGGTTGGATGGGCTCGACCTGTACCGCGTCCTTGACCAGGCGATACGTGGGGTCGCCCAGCAGGACCTCGCCGGCTGGAGCCGCCTGCTCCAGGCGGGCGGCGACGTTCACGGCGTCCCCGGTCACGAGCCGCTGATCGGTGCCCGAGTCGCCGGTGACCACCTCCCCGGTGTTCACGCCGATGCGAGCGGCGAGGCCGACGCCGTGGTCGCGCTCGAGATCGGCGTTGAGCACCGTGAGCGCCTCACGCATGCCGGCCGCCGCACGGACCGCACGGAGCGGGTCGTCTTCGTGGAGACGGGGGATCCCGAACACGGCCATCACTGCGTCGCCGATGAACTTCTCCACCGTGCCGCCGTGACGTTCGATCACCGCGGACATCTCGTCGAAGTACCGGCCCATCACACGGCGGAGCGCCTCGGGGTCGAGCCGCTCGCCCAACGCGGTCGAGCCGGTGACGTCCGCGAACACGATCGTGACGACCTTGCGGACCTCGGAGCGTTCATCCACCGCTTCGAGCGGCGCCGCGCAGCGCTGACAGAACCGAGCTCGATCCGTGTTCTCCTCGCCGCAGGATGCGCAACGCTTCACACGCGCATCCTAGGTCGTCCGTCGCTCGGAACGGCGTCGATGCGCGCGGGTGCGTCCTCTAGTAGGCTGTCTCCCCCGGGCAGAGTCCGGGGATCCTCTGACGGGCAAGGGATGGGTCGTGCCCCGCGGCCCGATCCGCCTCTCGGTACGGATCAGGCGCGCGACGGACGACGGGATCGGATCATGGCCAGAGGTTCCAGTGACGTGTTGTTCGGGACTCCCGATCGAGGGAAGGAAGCGGCGTCACGTCCGCAGAAGGGTCGGCCGTGCGCCGAGCCCGGCTGCGCGACCGTTCTCTCCACGTACAACCGCTCGGCCACCTGTTACGTGCACACCCTTCCCACCGTCCGTCACGCACTACAGCGTCCCTGACGGGCGCCACCCCGTCGAGGGTTCGGACGGCACCACCAGGAGGACGCGATGCCCGATAGCCTCGGCAAGCGCAAACGGCGAGACGTGACCGCGAAGAAGTTGGCCGCCCGTGAGGAGCGACGCGTGGCACGCGCCGCCCGCCGGAAGGACCGTGAGGCCGGCCTGATCGAACCCGGTCCGCCCATCGGCCCCGCGGAGCAGAGCGAGTTCCTGCCGACGCCCGGCGTCGTGGAGGAGGACGAGGGAGCCGAAGAGGCGGACGTCGCCGGCGCGGACGCCTGACGAACGATCCGGAACGACGAAGGACCCGGCGCATCGCGCCGGGTCCTTCTGCGTTCGATGTCCGAAGCGGTCTCAGACGAGACGAACGTTCGCGGCCTGGGGGCCCTTCTGCCCCTGGGTCACGTCGTACTCGACCTTCTGGTTCTCCTCGAGGTTGCGGTACCCCTCGCCCGAGATCGCGCTGAAATGCACGAACACGTCGGCGGAGCCATCCTCAGGAGTGATGAAGCCGAAACCCTTGTCCGGGCTGAACCACTTCACGGTTCCTGTTGCCACGTGCGATCCCTCCTTCCTTTCGCCGGCAGGGCCTGGTTGCTGCCCTTCGCGGCGCCGGCCGTAGCAGCCGGGGTGAGGGAACTGCTCGTAGCTGTGAAACCGCGACCGTTACCCTCGCGCCAAACAGTACCAGTTCGACGGGGCGCAAGTCGCCGCACGCAGGCGAGAACGCCTGGCTACGGGCCCGTGACGTACCTGCGAGGTGGTGCGTCGGGGTACATCTCGCCCTCGCAATCGGCAGGCAGCGGCAGCGGATCGGGCGGACGCGGTGGCTGGTCGAAGTCGAAGGAATCGAACAGCGGCGTGGCGTTGCGGTCGCGTTCGGACAGTTGGGGGACCCCCCAGTTGTCCTCGATGAACCGCACGACCGAACTGAACTCCCCCAGCTCGTGGCTGACGTGTCCCTCTTTGGCGAAGGGGGACAGCACCAGCATCGGCGCCCGGATCCCGAACCCGAGCCGATCCACCTGGGGCGGCGGCTCGTGGTCGTAGAAGCCGCCGTAGTCGTCCCAGGTGAGGAAGACGGCGGTGTCCTCCCACATCGGGCTCGTCATGATCGCGTTCAGCACGCTGGTGGTCCAGTGCTCACCCCAGCAGAAGCTGTATTCGGGATGCTCGGACACCTCGAACCGAGGCGTCACCCAAGTGACCGGGGGGAGCCGATCCGCCTCGATATCGCGTACGAGGTTGTCGACGGGGAAGATGTGTCGCTTCCACCGATCGGGATCGTTGCGGTAGCGGTCGATCGCCGAGTAGGCGGACCAGAGGTACCCGTTCTGGTACGGCGTCGCGGAGTAGAACCCCCACGGGATGCCCTTCGCGTCGAGCAGACCACCCGCGGTCTCGAAATCGAAGCAGGGGAACGTGTGGTTGATCCCGCCGTCCTCGCGAACCACCTCGACGTAGGCGCCGTCGACCGAGTCGCAACCCCACGCCTTGAACAGGCCTGTCGAGCGATGGCGCTCCTCCAGCAGATCCTTGTCCTGCACCGGGTTCCCGCGGGCCCAGCCCGAGTGTGCGGCGATCGCGTACAGGTGGTTCTGGAACGACGGCCCGTGGGCCGACGTGAAGAAGTTGTCGAGCAGCACGAACCGCTCCGCCCAGTGCCAGTAGTTCGGCAGGTCCTCGGGGAGGAACTGCGTATACGCGTCGCGGTCGGAGGCCTCGTCGCGGTTGAACCCGTCCATCTTGCCCTCGTTCCAGGCCTCGATCGCGCACTCGTAGCAGTGCTCGATGTCCTGCACGATCGCGCCGCGGGTCGCCGGCGTGAGCGGTCGTTCGACGTCGCCGTCCATGCCGGTCGTGACGCCGTTCACGCCGGGGAAGCGGCCGAACATGTGATCGAACGTTCGATTCTCCTTGATGATGTAGACGACGTGCTTGATCGGCGTCGTCGTCTCGAAGCTCGCGGCGTTCACCGGCTCGGGCATCGTTCCCATGGCGATCGGGTCCGGCCACCGGGGTTCCCCACGACCGACCGCGCGACCGCACGCGGCCAGCAACGCGCCGGCGGAGCCGAGGAGCGTGCCACGGAGGAACGTTCGACGATCGTGCGGACGATGCATCGCTGCCGAGTCTAGGAGGTCGTGTCCAAACGCCCGGCTAGGGGTAGCGGATCGCCGGTGCCACCGGGTCCAGCTCAGCCGGCCACTCGCCGAAGTCCTCGGGGAAGTCCCAGAAGTCGTTCGTCGCCGGGATTTTGGGCCGCGGGCGGGGCGGCCGCGGCCGCCGATCGAAGTCGAAGACGTGCGCGAAGTCGTGCGAACCTCGGATCCGGGGTGTGAGGTAGGGCAGGCCCCAGTTGTCCGAGATGAAACGCAGCGGCGCCGAGAACTCGGTCAGCGCGTCGTCGACGTAGCCGCGCTTCGCGTAGGGCGAGATCACCAGCATCGGGACGCGGAACCCGAGATGCACGCCGTCGACCACCGGCGGCGGCACGTGGTCGTAGAGCCCGCCCCATTCGTCCCACGTGATGAAGATCGCGATGTCCTCCCAGAGCGGACCGCGCATGACCGCGTTCACGATGTCGGTCACCCAGTTGTGCGCGTGCTTCGTGCTGAACGGCGGGTGATCGGAGAGCTGGAACCGGGGTGTCACCCACGTGACCGAGGGCAACGCTCCGGCCTCGATGTCGCGGAGCAGGTCGTCCACCGGCCAGATGTGCTCGTCCCAGAACTCCTGGTCCTCGTAGACGCGCTCGATCGCCGAGTACGCCTGCCAGATGTAGCCGGCCTGGTACGGGTCGGCCGAGTAGAAGGCCCAGTCGATGTCGCGCCTCGAGAGCTGCTCGCCCACGGTGTCGAACGTGAAGCAGGTCGAGTGCCGTTCGATGTGGCCGTCCTCGTCCCGCGTGTAGACGAAGACGTCCTCGCCGTACGCGTCGCAGCCCCAGCTCTTGAAGACGCGCCCGTCGTTCAGATGCTTCGTCAGGATGTTCTCGGGGTTGTTCGTCACGCCGCCCGCCTGTCCCGCGATGAAGAACAGGTGGTTGGGGTACGAGGGCCCCGGCACCGAGGCGAACGCGTTGTCGCAGAGCACGAACTGCTCGGCCCACGCGTAGTAGTTCGGGACGTCTCGCCGCCCGAACTGTGAGTAGGCGTAGTACGGCCCCCACTCGCCGAGGGCGAACCCGTCCATCTCGCCGCCGTTGTACGAGGAGATCCACGCGGGCGTGTCGTGCGGGAGGTCGCCCGGGAGCCACTCGGGACAGTGGATCAGCGGGACCTCGGCGCCGGAGCGGACGCCCATGGTCGTCCCCCGCGCGCCGGGGAACCGTCCGAACAGGTTGTCGAAGCTCCGGTTCTCGAGCATGAGATAGAGCACCCGCTTGATCGGCCAGCGCGTGTCGAGAGTGGGGGCCGGCGTTCCGAACGTCGGGCGTGGCACCGGCGTCGTGGCCACCCGTTCCCCGAAGCAGGAGGAGAGGAACAGGCCCGCCGCGCCGGCCGCCGAGCGGCTCATGAACGTCCGCCGCGTCAGCCGCCTCGGGTACACGGGGCGGGAGTCTATCGGCCGCCCGAGAACGATCGGCCGACGGGGATCGCTCGGTGATGGGGTGCGTTTGCGCGCTCCGCGCACAGGGGGTAGGACATGTTGGGTGAGCCGACGGCGCTCTCGATCGGGAGGGAGGACGTGATGCAACGACGCGCAACGGGCGTGCTGGCCGCGGCGGTGGTGGTGCTCACCGCTCTGGTGGCGGCGCCGGGAGCCATCGCCCAACAGGACGCGACCCAGGAGGTACCCGCGCGTCCATCACGGGTCCTCGTGCTCGTGATCGACGGGATGCGCACGGATTACATCGATCGCTTCGCCCTGCCCAACCTCACCGCGTTGCGAGACGGAGGCGTCAGCTTCACCCGTTCGCAGGTGGGGTACATGGCGTCGATCACCGTGATCAGCCACAACGTGATCGCGAGCGGCCTGCTCCCCAGCCACCAGGGCTGGTCGGACGAGATCCTTCGCGACGTCGACAACCGGCTCGGAGGCGGCGCGGGCGCGCTCTACGTGATGTCGAGCGCCTCGTGCAGCGACTTCGCGCTGCTCGCGACAGGCTACCCGAAGCTCGGGGACTACCTGGGAGCGCTCGAGGCCGATGGCGACGCGCGATTCCTCTCGGTGGCGACCAAGGACCGCTCGGCATGTGGGGTCGGGCAGCCGGCCGACGCGAACGACGTGGTGATCGGCATGGCCCGGCTGAGCTCGCCGGGGATCACATGCGACGGCGTCACGCAGCGGTGGCGGTTCCCCAGGGGCGTGAACGTGCCGACGACCATGGACGCGGCCTGCAGCCGCTACTACGTGGACTCGTTGGAGGACTACGGCACCGCGACGACCTCGCCGGCCCAGATGTACCCGCTCGACGGCAACCGGTTCGTGACCGGTTTCGACCCGACGCGTGAGGGCGGCGACGTCTGGTCGACCGACGCCGCGATCGAGCTGATGCAGTCGGACTTCGCCGACGCGGACGACGACGACTGGGCCGGTCTGTTCGTCGGGCTGGGGGGCGCGGACAAGACGGCGCACATGTGGGGATCGGACGACAGCGTGACGGGCCCCGAGGGCTCCGTGGAGGACATGATCCATCTGCCCGGTGCCCTCGAGACGATCGACGAGCAGGTCGGGCGGTTGCTCGCCGAGCTCGAGGCCGAGGGGATCCTCGAGGAGACGCTGATCGTCCTGTCCGCCGATCACGGGATGACGCAGGCGGACGCGTTCCACGGCGTCGACGGACCCGGCCGCGGCGACTTCAACTGGTACTTCGGTGCAGAGACCGGCACGAGGGCCGACGAGAGCTACCTGTCTCCGAGCCCGGCGATCGCCGACCTCGCGTCGCGGATCGGCCCCAACCTCGCGTTCTCGTACCAGGATGCGCACGTCGCCGTGTGGTTGAAGGACATCTCCGAGAAGAGCAGGCGGAGCGCGGCGGCGGCGATGCGGACCCTCCCGGGCGCTGTGGCCACGTTCTTCCTCCACCCCGCTCAGAACGCGTACGTGCTCGACCGGTTCGTCGGGACGACGACCCCGGACGAGCTACTGTGGCTGAAGCAGCATGGGAAGCGCCTCGTGAACACGATGGCGGCTCCGTACGGGCCCGACGCCGTTGCGCTGCTGAACGACCGGACCACCTACAGCGTCGAGGGCGACCACGGTGGACACCAGCGGGACATCCAGTCCATCCCGATCGTGTTCTCCTGGCCCGGGTTGAAGGACGGCGTGGTGGAGGGGACCATCACGAACGTCGACATCCTGCCGACGATCCTCGCGCTCCTCGGGATCGACCCGACCCACCCGCTCGACGGGAACGCGTTCCCGCTGCCGTTGAAGAACTGATGCAGGGAGAGCCGCGCGGGGAGGGCGCCATCGGCGCCCTCCCTCGCACCCCCCGCGGTGAACCGGCTCGGACGGGCTGAACGTTCGCCGGCCGGGAAGGAGGCATGACATGGCGGCGACCGACGGATCGATCGTGGGCGGCGTGAAGGAGCTCGGGCACGTCGTGTTGTACGTCCGCGAGCTCGAGCGCTCCGTCCGCTTCTACCGTGACGTGCTCGGGTGGCGGCAGATCGTGCCCGAGGCGTCGATCGGGTTCCCCGCCGCGATGTTCTCGGGCGGGCGAACGCACCACGAGCTGCTGCTGATCGAGGTCGGCCCCGACGCGGCCCCGATCCCGCCGGGCCGGCGCGTCGGGATGTATCACTTCGGGCTCAAGGTGGGCGACACCGACGACGAGTTGCGCGGGGCGCTCACCCGGCTCCAACAGGCCGGCGTCCACGTGATGGGGGCGACCGATCACGGGATGACGCACAGCCTGTACATCGCCGACCCCGACGGGAACGAGATCGAGCTGTACATCGACGTCGCCGGGGCGGACTGGAACGACCCCGAGGTGATCATGGCGAGGCCCCGGGCGCTGCGTCTGTAACGCGTTGTTCGAGCGGTCGTCGGTAGCCTGGTGGCGTGATGTGTTCGCCCGTCCGGCCGCCGGTGCGACTCCGTCGGCGTGGGTGGGCCCTGCTCGCGATGGCGTTGCTCGCGGCGTCGTGCACGTCGGAGCAACCGGTTGACGGAAGCGCCACGACCACACCCGACACCGGATCCACCTCGGAGCCGGACACGCCCTCCCCGGATGCATCGCCCTCGCCCGACCCGGCGAGGCTCGCCGGCGCCCGCATCGACCTGCGCCGCATCGCCGTGCTCGAGCAGCCGGTGGCGCTCGCGGTCCGCCCGAGCGACGATGCGCTCTACGTCGCCGAGAAGGTTGGGCGCGTCGTGGCGCTGCGTGACGACAGTGCCGAACCCGAGGTGATCCTCGACATCACGGGCGAGGTCTCGCAGGGGAGCGAGCAGGGTCTGCTCGGGATCGCGTTCGCGCCGAACGGCCGGTTCCTCTACATCAACTACACGGACGTGGCGGGCCACACCCACGTGTCCGAGTTCCGCACCGCGGACGACGGCGTGGACATCGCGTCGCGTCGGGACGTGCTGTTCGTGGAGCAGCCGTACTCGAACCACAACGGCGGCAACCTCGCGTTCGGGCCCGACGGCTACCTGTACATCGGCCTGGGCGACGGCGGCAGCGGCGGCGATCCCGACCGCAACGGCCAGTCGCTCCAGACCCTGCTCGGCAAGATGCTGCGGATCTCGCCGAGGCCCAGCGGTGACGACCCGTACGGGATCCCGCCGGACAACCCGTTCGTCGGTCGGGGCGACGCCCGTCCGGAGATCTGGGCGTTCGGGCTTCGGAACCCGTGGCGCTACTCGTTCGACCTGCAGACCGGCGATCTGTGGATCGGGGACGTCGGACAGAGCGCTAGCGAGGAGATCGACGTCGAGCCCGCGGGTTCGACCGGGGGTCTGAACTTCGGCTGGAACCTGTTCGAGGGGTCGCTCCCGTACCTGGGCGACGGGTCCGCCGCAGACACGGTCGGACCCGTGTACGAGTATCCGAACGGGACGGGCGGCTGCGCGGTCACCGGGGGCTACGTCTACCGAGGCGCGCGCATCCCGGATCTCGTCGGTGCGTACGTCTTCGCGGATTTCTGCGGGGGCGGGCTCGAAGCGTTCGTCCTGCGCGACGGCATCGCGAAGCAACGACGGCCGCTCGGCGAGGTCGTCGACGCCGTCGCGTCGTTCGGGCAGGACGCCGCGGGCGAGCTCTACGTGCTGTCGCTCGCCGGGCCCGTCTACCGCATCGTGCCGGCCGGATCCTGAGTCGACCGGTCAGTCGGGCACGGGACGGAGCCGGCCGTCCTGCGGCTCGAAACGATGCACGTCCCACTTCGCGCCGTTCGGTGCCTGCCGCTCGAGCTTCTGCGCCATCACGAGCCTCGTCCCGTCGGTCCGCAGGTTGATCAGGCCGTAGACGGCGATCGCCCGCTCGATCGCGGAGGCGACGTCGCCGAGCCCCTCGAGGACGAGGTCGCGTTCCTCCTCGGTGGCGGCCGCGTCCAGGACCATCTCGAGGCCTTCGAGCTCGTCGCGCAGCGCCTCGACCTGCTTGATGTTCTCCTTGGCGGAACGGGCGAGCTCGGTGCTGAAGATGAACGGCCGTGGCCCCCGGCCCCACTTGCCGATCGCTCCGAGGGCATCGGGACGCGGGTGCGAGAAGGGCTCGTCGTCGCCGCTCGAGACGACCGTCACGAGCGCGTCGATGCCGCCCATGAACCCGTCGAGGAAGTCGGCGCTCCCGTGATGACAGCTCTTGGCGGCATCGGAGCCGAAGACCGCGCGGGCCGCGTCGAGCATCTGCGCATGCTCGGCATCGTCGACCGCGGCCGGGTCGAACCCGGTGTAGTGCTCGAGCAGGCGGCGCTCCGACGCGCTGTTCAGGTCGCCGGTCAACAGGACCGAGACGTCCCGGTAGCGAAGGCGCAGGGTCACGGAGTGGCCGTTCTTCGTGATGCCGTCGTCGCCGAGCCTTCGCAGAGCTGGACGGCCGCCGACCTCCGTCGTGACGGGGGCGAGCACCTGCATCGACAGGTCCTGGTCGGGCCCGTAGTCCTTCACGAACGCGCCGGCCGCGAGCATGGCCACGTCGGTCGCGTGGTCTCCGTCGACCGCCAGCTTCATCAGGTTCGGGTAGAGCATGCCGCCGACCTTGGCCGGGTCGTCGACGATCGCGTGCAGCTCCGCGAGGTCGGTGACGACGTCGGTCTGCCAGGTGACGCCGTCGACCTCGGTCGTCGACCCGAGCCTCGGTCCGCCCGCCCGTTCGACCAGACCGTTGTGGTACAGCGTGTCGAAGCGGAACCGGCCCGAGGCCAGGAGCTTCGAGAACCCGCCGTAGTGATCCTGGTCGGGGTGCGTGATGACGCCGGCGGCGAAGTCGATCCGCCAGCCCGGGTGGAACCGGAGGTTGAACCGCCAGCTGAGGAACCGCAGCATGTTGTCGTCCTGCCCGGCGTCCACCAGCAGGTAGTCGTCGTCGGGCGTCACGATGAAGCAACCGTCGCCCTGGCCGACGTCGACGAAGTTGATCTCGAGCAGCCGTTCGGTCTGGATCTCGTCGGCGCGCATCCAGCCGTCGACGCCCCGGGCACGCACCTGGACCCAGTCGCCGTCCACCGCGCCCGTCAGCCCGATGTAGTCGCCCCAGATCGTGTGCTCGACCTTCTCCCCGTCGGGTACGTCGAACACGTACGGCGCGGGATAGCCGGCGAACGCCTTCTGCGGCGTTCCGAGTGCGGTCGTCTCGAGGTCCGGCGGCACGAGGCACCTCCTCGCATGAGATAGGCGCACGCGCGGCCGTCTGCGTCAAGTCGCACGTTCGCCTCCTCCGCGTTCGACGGGATCCATGTGGAACCGCCGGCCGGGTCGGCCGGTCGTCTGGGGTGACCGCCCCACGCTGGAAAGGAGGAGTCATGAGCGAAGGCATCCGAACGAGAGGCTCGAGCGCGGTGGCCGCCTTCGTCGTGCTCGCCGCGATCCTGCTCGTCCCGGGGTCGGCGTCCGCGAGCGGCGGTGGCGGGTGCGGACAGGCCGTGACCGACGAGGCCGGCTCCGAGGTCGACATCGTCGACTACTGCTTCTTGCCCACGATCCTGCGGGTGGCGCCCGGTGATGTGGTGGCGTTCACGAACCGGGACCGCGCGCCGCACTCGGTCCTCGGCGCGAACGCGACCTGGGGCGACTACGACGACATGAGGCGCAGGCAGGCGATCACGTACCGGTTCGCGGAGCCGGGCGTGTACCCGTACGTCTGCACCTATCACGTCGGGATGGTCGGCGCGATCGTCGTCGGCGACGGTGTTGGTGACACGAGCGGGACGACCACGACGGACGGACCCGTGACCCGGGTTCCCGCGTCCGAGCTGGACCTGGAGAACGCCGCCACGACGACGCGACTCGACCCGGCGGAGCCGGAGGGCGTCGCGGGGCCGGCGATCGTGGCCGCCGTCGTCGGTGCCGTGCTCATCGCCGCCGGAGTCATCGTCGCGTGGCGTCGCCGGAGGCCCTCGACCGAACCGAGCGTCTGAACCGCGAACGGCGGGTGCGGGCGTCGGTCGTCCGACGTCGCGATCAGGTCTCGCTAGTGTTCGTGCATGCCGACGTGCGCGAGCTGTGGAGCGGACAACCCCGAGGGTTCGCGCTTCTGCAACTCCTGCGGCGCGCGGCTCGGGCACGCCGTCGCACCGTCGGTCGAGCAGCGCGAGCTCTCCGGCGAACACCGCGTCGTCACGATGCTGTTCTGCGACGTGCGGGGCTCGACCGCGATGGCCGAAGAGCTCGACGCGGAAGCGTGGACCGACGTGATGAACGAGGCCTACGAGCACCTCATCGCGCCGGTCTATCGCTACGAGGGCACCGTGGCGCGCCTCATGGGCGACGCGATCCTCGCCTTCTTCGGCGCTCCGAGGGCGCACGAGGACGACCCGCAGCGCGCCGTGATGGCCGGCCTCGAGATCGTCTCCTCGGTCGGGCCCCTGCGAGAGCGGCTCGCTCGTGAGCACGGGCTCGACCTGCACGTCCGCGTCGGGATCAACACCGGACCGGTCGTGGTCGGCGAGGTCGGGTCCGAGCTCCGGCGCGAGTACACGGCGATGGGCGACGCGGTCAACGTCGCCGCGCGGATGGAGCAGACGGCCGAGCCCGGGACCGTGCAGATCACCGAGGACACGTACCGGCTCGTGGCCGACCTGTTCGACGCCGAGTCCCTCGGCCCGGTGGAGCTGAAGGGCAAGCGGGAGCCGGTGCCCGCGTACCGGGTGCTCGGCCGCCTCGACTCGCCCTGGAAGGTCCGTGGGGCCAGGTCGCTCGAGGCGCCGCTCGTGGGCCGTGCCGCGGAGATGGCTGTGCTCCGAGGCGCGATCGACGATGTGCGGCGCGGCCGCGGGTCCGTCGTGCTCATCTCGGGCGAGCCGGGCCTCGGGAAGAGCCGGCTCGTCGAGGAGGCGAACGCGCTGTGGGCCGAGCGGTACCCGGACGACGACCGGCGCTGGGACTCCTGGCAGTGCGTCCCGTACGACACGATGCAGCCCTACGCGCAGTACCGACGGCAGATGCTGGAGCGCGCGGGCATCGTCGAGGCCGATCCCGCCGACGTGGTGCGGGGGAAGATCGCTCGGTACATGCAGCACGCCGGGCCCGGGTGGGCGGAACGGAGCGAGCGTCTCTGGCGGGCGCTCCTCGGCGTCGAGCTCGCGGACGAGCCTCGATTGGAGGGCGAGGCGTTCCAGCGCGAGGCGAACGAGGTGCTCGTCGGATCGACGATCGCGCAGGGTGGGCAACGGCTCATCGTCTTCGAGGACATGCACTGGTGCGACCACGCGTCGCTCGAGCTGGTGCGCGCCCCGGTCCGGCTCGTGCTGGACCACCCGTTCGTCCTGTTGTTCACGTTCCGTCCCGATCGAGATGCCGCGTCGTGGGCATTCCAGCAGTGGATCCGCTCCGAGCTCGCGGACCGGTCGACGCTCCTCGAGCTCGAACCCCTGACGGCCGACCAGAGCGACGAGCTGATCGACGAGCTCCTCCAGGTCGAGGCGTTGCCCGGCCCGGTGCGCCGGCGGATCGGCGAGAAGACCGACGGGAACCCGCTGTTCGTCCAGGAGGTCGCGCGGGCCCTGATCGACCGCGGCGTCGTCGAGCAGACCGCTGACGGCCGGCGGCTCGCCGGCGACGTCACCGACGTCGCGATCCCCGACACGGTGCAGAGCTTGATCACGGCGGGGTTCGACCGCCTGCCGGAGGGGACTCGACGCACCCTGCAGGTCGCGGCGGTCATCGGCCGGTCGTTCGACGCGCAGATCCTCGGGACGGTCGCGGAGGCGAACGGTGACCTGGACGCCGATCTGCGCGAGCTCGAGGTGCGCGACCTGATCCGCTCGACGACGCTGGTCCCCCGGCCCACGTACACGTTCCGCCATGCGCTGACCCACGAGGCCGCCTACGGGTCGCTCCTGCAGAAACAGCGCCGGGTCGTGCACCGGCGCGTCGCAGAGGCGCTCGTGACCGCGAACGCCGAACGGCTGGAGGAGGTCGCCGCCTCGCTGGTCCGCCACTTCGCGGAGGCGGGCGAGGACGAGGCGACCCTGCGGTTCGCGGTGATGGCCGCCGACGCGGCGACCCGCCTGTACGCGAACGCCGAGGCCGAGGCCCACTACCGGGTCGGGCTCGACGTCGCGCGACGTGTCGGCGCGGAGGCGTCGCTGCTCCGATCGATGTACGAACGTCGTGGGACCGCGCTCGAACTCGCCGGCCGTCACGACGACGCGATCGGCAACTACGAGGAGATGCGTTCGGAGGCCAGGTCGAGGAACGACGAGGCCATGGAGCTGGCCGCGAACTCGGCGATCGCGCTCCTGTACGCGACCCCGTCGCCGTTGTTCGACGCCGAGCGCGGTCGCCGCCTCTCCGAAGGGAACGCCGTCATGGCGCGCCGGCTCGGAGACCGGGCCGCCGAGGCCCGCGCGCTGTGGAACGTCGTCGTCTCGAACATCTACGGTGGCGGGACGGACGCGGGGCGCGCCATCGAGGCGGGGGAGGCCTCGCTCGCGATCGCCAGGGACCTCGGCGAGCGCGAGCAGGTGGCGTTCACGTTGAACGATCTCTCTCGCGCCTACATGTCCGCCGGCGACTTCCCGACGGCGGCCGACCGGCTCGTCGAGGCCCGCGCGCTGTGGGAGGACCTCGACAACCGCCCGATGCTGGGCGACAACCTGGCGGTGTCGAGCGCCATGCGGCTGCTGGCGGGCGACCACGCGGGAGCGATGTCGGAGGCTCGGTTCGCGGTCACCATCGCCGAGTCGATCGGCAACCGGTGGGGGGAATCGCTGGCGCTGATGGGCGTGTATCACGTCCAGCTCGACCAGGGCGACCTCGGGGATGGCATGGGCTCCATCGAGCGCTGCCGGGAGGCTGGGGAACAGGGTGGGTTCGGCTACGCCGCCGTGGCGACGCGTGCCGACCTCGCGCGTGTCCTCGCGTACCTACGGGACGGCGAACGAGGTCTGCGGCTCGCGGAGGAGGCGCTCGCGATCGCTCGGGACGACTTCCCTCCGGCCGTGCCGATCGCGGCGGTCGCCGAGGCCGATGCGCGGATCGCGCTCGGGGATCTCGATGGGGCGCGACGAGCGCTCGACCACGTGATCGATCCGCCCTTCCCCGAGCCGGACCGCACGCTCCTGCTCACCTACGCCGGCTTCGCTCGGGCGCGGGTCGCGCTGGCCATCGGAGAGGCGGAGGAAGCGGGGCGGGCCGCAGAGAGCGTGCTTCGACTGCTCGCGCCCAGCCGGGCTGAGATCCTGGTCGCGGAGGCGACGTTGATCCTCGCGAGAGCCCGGATCGCACTCGGGCTGGACGAGGAGGCCGGGCGAGCGCTTGCGGATACGGTCGAGCGCGCCGAGCGACTCGGCGAGCCGATTCCACTGTGGGAAGCGCTCGCGCTCCGGGCCGAGGCGCTCGAGCGGCGCGGGCACGGATCGGATGCCGCCGATGACCGGCGACGCGCGCGAGCGATCGTGGACCGGATCGCGGCCGGCATCGACGACGCACACCTCCGCGCGAGCTTCCTCGCCGGCGACGAGGCCATCGCGCTCGGCGAACCGGGGCCGAACCCCTAGCGCTCCGCGGTCTCCGCTCCGAGGCGGTCGGCGAGCACCCGCATCACCGCGAGCGAGACCTCCGGACGCTCCCGGATGATGCTCTCGAACTCACGCTGCCCGATGACCACCGTCCGAACGTTGCCGTCCGCCACGAGCGACGCGACCCTGGGTGCGCGGGAGATGATCGACATCTCGCCGACGACGTCGCCGGGTCCGCGGCGAGCGATCGGTTCGCTCGCGCGGTCGCCGCGCATCACGTGAACCGAGCCGGACACGATGATGTGCAGCTCGTCGCCCATCTCGCCTTCCGCGGCGATGACCTCGGCGTCCGCGTACGTGCGCTCCTCGGCGATGGCGGCGAGCGTGGAGAGGTCGGCGGGCGAGAGGTCGGCGAACAGCGGGATCCTGCGGAGCGCGAGCACGCGCTCCATCGGGGACATCGACGCCTTCGAGCGGGTCATCTCATCTCCTCGTCCTCGGGTCGTTCGCACGAGGTCGACGCAGGCGCGCACCAACGGGTCCGGGTCATCCGACGCGGCCTCGAGCCAATCCTCCCTCGGCGAGCGATCGTTCGCCGGCTCCCACAGCGCGAACAACGGCCGGGCGAGGCCCCGATGGTCGGACGCCTCGAGCGTTTCGAGCGCGTTCGCGAGCTGCGCGGACTCGGATGCCTGCAGGTTGTCGATCGCGATCCGCATCGCTTCTCGGTCGCCGCTCGCCATCGCGAGGGCCGACAGGGCCACGACGGCGTGCGAGCGTCCTCGAGCGATCAGCGCGGCTCGGAGGAGCTCGGACGCGTCGCCGTCCGCCGGGATCGACGCGGCGAGGTCCCCATCGTGGATCGCGAGGGCTCCACGCCTCCGGGCCGCGTCGAGCAGCGCCGCGACGTGTCCCTCGAGGCCGAGCATGGCGAGCGTGTCGAAGGCCGACCGGCGCATCCCGTCGTCGTCGCCGAGGAGGGCGGCCAGGCCCGGCTCGACCGCCGCCTCCGGTTCGGCGCGCGCGACGATGTCCAGCGCCTCCGCGCGGACCAGGAGCGATGGGTCCTCGAGCCGCGGCGTGGCGAACGCCAGCGCGTCGCGCGGTTCGGCGACGCCAAGCCCCCGAACGGTCGCGAGTCGCACCTCGGGGTCGGGATCGGAGAGGAGCTCGAGCAGGCGATCGGCCGCCTCCCGCGCCGGGAGGAGCGCGACCCCGGCCGCCGCGGCGACCGCCGGATCGGCGTCCGCGAGGAACGGCTCGATCGTCCGCGCCGCGGACATCGTCCGGAGCGCCTCGATCGCCGCGCGCCGGACGCCGGGATCGGGGTCGCGCAGCGCGTGCTCGAACACGGCGGGGTCGTCGGTCGCGCTCGACCGAGCGAGCCCGCGGATCGCGTGCATCCGGACGATCGCGTCCTCGTCCGTGGAGCGTTCCACGAGCGTCCCGAGGACCCGCCCCTCGCCAGAGGTCGAGAGCAGCTCGACGGCCAGCCGTCGGACGTGCGGGTCGGGGTCGCGCGACGACCCGATCGCGAGGGCGACCGCCTGACCGTCGGTGCCGGGCGCGATGGGAGCGCCCTCGAGCGGCCGCCCCTCGAACACGCTCGGTCGTCCAGCTCGGAGCGCGTCGACCAACGCCCCCGTGTAGGAGCGCCGGATCCGCCATGCGATCGCCGCGGTGACGACGGCGATCACCAGACCGATCCCGGAGAGTTGTCGCGCCGAGAGCACCCGCTGGCCGACGAGCGCGACGAGGCCGGCGATCGCCGTTCCCACCTGGGTCGGACCACCGTTCAGGAACGCCCGCACCTGATCGCGGCGCGACTCCGGGACGACGTTGACGAGGGTCTCCCACGCGGGGGAGCACACGCCCTGCAGCCAGACGGACACCCCGAACCGGACGGCCACGATCGTTCCGAACGAGGTGCTGACGAGCAGCGCGCCGAACGACCCCGCGTACAGGATCGGGAGCACCAGGATCATCGCGGTGGCGCCGAACCAACCGATGAGCCGGTTCGTCAGGAACAACGAGGCGACGAACGCGAACGCGGTCACGATCGCCGAGTACACGCCAAGGAACCCCGCGAGCTGGTCCGTGTCGGCGAACCGGGACGTCGCGGATTGCGCGAACGGGAGGTACAGCAGGAAGAACAGGATGGAGAAGCACACGGATGCCGCTGTCATCCATGCGAGCAGCGGGGAACGCCGGACGAACGTGAAGCCCTGCACCATGTCCCGCATCGGTGCCCCGCGCCGCCGCGGCGCCTGCCGGGGACGCCGGGCGGCGGCCCCCCCGAGCACCGTGGCCGACAGGAGCGCGCCGACCCCGAGGCACCCGGCCCACACGAGCAGGAGGTTCTGCACCCCGATCGTCGCGGCCAGCGGTCTCGTCAAGAAGCCGCCGACCACGGCGCCGAGGATCGCCCCGGCGCCGAACAGCGGGAACAGCCGCTTCGCGCGCCTGGTGTCGGTGACCAGACCCGCCGTGCCCCACAGCGAGACCGCCTGGACGAGCATGGCGACGGAGACCGTGAGCCACAGGACGGGGAAGATCCACGATGGTTCGGCGATCAGTATCACGCGCTCCACCGTGACGGCCGCACCGGTGAGCAACAGCAGGGACACGTACGCCCGGCGGCGGTCCATCCGCGCGAGCAGCGCGATGAGCGCGAACATCGCCGCGAGCCCAACGACCCCCTGCAGCAGGTAGATGCGAGGGAGCGCGTCGGCCCCGACGCGCTCGAAGAACAACGCGCTCACGCCGCTCTCGCCGATCGTGTGGCCGGCGGTGGCGAGGACCATCGTCGCGATGAGCAGGCCGGCGTTCCGCCCCTCGCCCGGCTGGATCCGGAACGCGCGTGCGAGGAGGTTCACGCGGGTTGGCGCTCGAGGACCAGGACCTCGAGGGGATGCCCCTTCAGGGAGACCTGTCGCCGTTCCGATGCCCGGCCGGGGACCGCGGCCGCGACCTCGTCCGTGATGAGGATCTCCCCCGCCGCCGCGGTTGCCGCGAGATGCGCGGCGATGTTCACCGGGTCGCCCAGCGCGGTGAAGTCCGCGGCCTCTTTCGAACCGACGACGCCGACGAACGCACGTCCGGTGTGCACGCCGGCGCCCAGCTGCACCCACGGGCCCTCGTCCGTCCCGTGACCCGTCGCCCGCAGGAGTGCCTCCGCCGCCTCCACCGCTTTCACGGCGTGCTCTTTGCCCGCGAGGAACGGGAGGAACAGGCCTACGACCTCGTCTCCCACGAACTTCTCGACGATCGCGTCCGACTCGACCAGGACCTCCCTGGACACCGTGTAGAACCGGTTCATGAGCCGGGTGAAGTCCATGGAGGACATCTGCCGCGCAAGCTTGCTCGAGCCACGGATGTCGGCGAACAGCATCGAGGCCTCGACCTCGGCCCCCGCGACCTCAGGGTTCTCCGAGCTGACGGGGCACATCTGCGCCACGGTGTCGAGACCCTTGAAGCACCGTCCGCAGATCTTCGGGTTCTTCTCCCACGGGCCGAAGCCGTATCGCCGGAGGAGGCTGGCGCCGGGCGCTCCGAAGGGTGCGGAGCACAGCTTGCACCTGGGGCTCGAGGGGAGGAACCGGAGCGGGCTCTTGTCCTGCAGGTGCGGATGGGTCCCGCTCAGGAAGTCGTGCCACTCCTGCTCGACCGACTCGTACCCGTACTTGCCCATCGTCCGGGTGGGAGCGTACGTCCTCCGTCGCACCCATGGGTAGTCGCTCCGGGCTAGCCTTAGACCGTGGCCGAGCGGGTCGCGGACATCGATCGAGCCCGGGACGCATTGGCCCGGGAGTCGTGGGCCGAGGCGTACGAGGAGCTCGGGCGTCTCGATCCGACCGAACTGCGCCCCGAGGACCTGGAAGCGTTCGCCGACGCGGTGTGGTGGCTCGGGAAGATCGACGAGTCGATCGCGCTGCGGCAGCGGGCGTACGTCGGCTACTCGGAGGCCGGCCAGGAGCTTCGGGCCGCCTGGTGCGCGGGGCGGTTGTGCATCGAGCACTTCCTGCGGGGAGAGCCGTCGGTCGGATCGGGTTGGCTCATGCGCGCGCGCCGCCACGCCGCCGAGCAAGCGGAGGGCGTCGAGCACGGCTACCTCGCCATGCTCGAGGCCACCGTGTCGCGCTTCGGGGGCGAGCTCGATGTCGCGCTGGTGCAGTCGCGGCGCGCGATCGAGATCGGTAGGCGGTTCCGCGATCCCGACCTGACCGCGACGGCGATCCAGAGCGAGGGGGTCGTCCACGTCGCAGCGGGACGGATCGACGAGGGGATGGCGCTGCTCGACGAGGCGATGGCGTCGGTGCTGGCCGGCGGGGTCAGCGCGTTCTTCACCGGTGCGATCTACTGCGAGGTGATCGGGGCCTGCCTCGAGGCGACCGACCTGGGGCGCGCGACCGAATGGAGCCGAGCGGCGATGGCCTGGGCCGCGACCGTGCCGTCACACTCACCGTTCCCCGGCGTCTGCCGAGTCAACCGAGCACACCTCGCGCGGTTGTCGGGAGCGTGGCCCGAAGCCCTGCGGGATGCCGAGCGGGTTGCCGCCGAGGTCATCGAAATCGACCCGGTCACCGCCGGCGCCGCCTACTACGAGGCCGGGGAGATCCGGCGTCGCATGGGCGATCTGGGGGGAGCCGACTCGGCGTTCGCCAACGCCCGAGAGCTCGGCTTCGAGTCGCAGCCCGGACTCGCGCTGCTACGGCTCGCACAGGGGAAAGTCGACGCCGCTCGCACCGGCCTCGACATCGCTATCTCGGGAAGCCGATCGAGCGGGCTTCACGACGTGCCTCTGCTCGTCGCGCACGTCGAGGTCGCGCTCGCGCTCGACGAGCGGGAGATGGCGCGTTCATCCGCGGAGCGGCTCCAAGGGCTCGCCGCGACGATCGGCACACCGGCCCTCCGCGCCGTGGCCGACACGGCGGTCGGAGCGGTGGAGCTCGCCGGGGCCGACGTCCCCGCGGCGCTGGAGAGCCTGCGACGGGCATGCGCGACCTGGCGTGGTCTCAAGCTCCCCTACGAGACCGCCCGCGCCCGGATGCTCCTTGGCCTCGCGCTCCGTGCGGCCGACGACCACGACGATGCCGACCTCGAGCTTCAGGCGGCGCTCCAGGCGTTCCAGCGGCTCGGAGCGGCTCCCGATGTCGCCATGGTCGCCGACCTGGTGGGTCGCCGGCCGGAGCTGCCGCGCGGACTCACAACTCGCGAGGCCGAGGTGCTCCGGCTGGTCGCGACCGGGAAGACGAACCGCGACATCGCAGTCGAGCTCGTGATCAGCGAGCACACGGTCGCCCGTCACCTCCAGAACATGTACGCGAAGCTCGACGTGCCCTCTCGGGCGGCCGCGACCGCCTTCGCGTTCGAGCACGGCCTCGTCTGAGGATCCGCTCGTGTGGTGATTCCTGACCATGCGACCCGTCGCTGACGTTGGCTGAGATCCGGGGATGAACAGCACCGCGTGGTCGGCCTACCGTCCTCGCATCGAGGATCCCCGGAGGTGGGCGATGGACGGCGACGGAGGAACGGAGCGGTTCGAGACCGTGGTGATCGGCGGTGGACAGGCGGGTCTGTCCGCCGGGTACCACCTGAAGCGGGCCGGACGCCCGTTCGTGATCCTGGACGCGAACGAGCGCATCGGCGACAACTGGCGGGCGCGCTACGACTCGTTGCGCCTCTTCACCCCGCCCTGGGCGATCCTGCTTCCGGGGTGGCGGTACCCGGGCAGGACGATCCCGACGAAGGACGAGCTGGCCGACTACCTCGAGGCGTACGCCTCGAGGTTCGACCTGCCGGTCCGGACGGGGATCCGCGTGGACCGGCTCTCGCGAGAGGGAGACCGATTCGTCATCGCGGCGGGCGAGCGGCGGATCGAGGCGGACGACGTGATCGTGGCAACGGGTGCGCATCGGGACCCTCGGGTTCCGGCGTTGTCCTCCCGGCTGGATCCGGAGATCGTGCAGCTGCATGTGAGCGATTACGCGAATCCCTCACAGCTGCGGGAGGGCGGCGTGCTCGTCGTCGGCGCCGGCAACTCGGGCGCGGACGTCTCCCTCGACGTGGTCGGGACGCACGCAACCTCGTTGTCTGGTCCATATCGGGGACACATCCCGGTGGACATCGACACATGGGTCGCTCGGAACATCGCCTTCCACATCGTCAGGTTCATCGGTCATCGCGTGCTCACGATCAGGACGCCGATGGGCCGCAAGGCGAAGGCGAAGTACGCCTCACAGGGCGACATGCTCGTCCGCGTCAAGCCGAAGTGGCTCGACGCTGCCGGGGTGGAGCGGGTCGGCAAGACGGTTGGCGTCCGCGACGGCAAACCGATCCTCGAGGACGGACGCGTGCTGGACGTCACGAACGTGATCTGGTGCACGGGGTTCGGGCTCGGGTTCTCGTGGATCGATCTTCCGATCTTCGGCGAGGACGGCGCGCCGATGCATGACCGCGGTGTCGTGATGTCGGAGCCGGGCCTCTACTTCGTCGGGCTCCCCTTCCAGTACGCGATGAGCTCCGATGCGCTCCCGGGTGTGGGACGGGACGCGAAGTACGTCGTGCGTCACCTGCTCGCTCGGACGCGGCAGGGAGCGACGGACGAGGCGCCGGTCGCGGCCTAACCGGACGCGAGCCTGCGTTCGAGCGGCGTCGGGAAGCGTGCCCCGAACCGCACGTCGCCGACCCACGTCCTGAGCCGCTCGCGCTCGGCCTCGATCGCGTCGCGCGTCCTCCGGTCGACGCGGCCCACGTAGCCGACCGCGATCTCCCCGTCCGCCCGCTGCGCCCAGCTGCCGATCACGCGGCCGTTCGCCACGATCGTCGGGCCCGCGTTGCCGGTGTCGAACAGCCCGGCCTCGTGGTCGCCGAGGTACCACCTCCGCTCCTTCCAGCCCATGACCGTCGGATCGAGGCCGGGCAGGAGCGCGACCCAGGGTTCTGGCGTGCTCGTCGACTCGAGGTCGTCCGCGTGGACGTACCCGGTGCCCTCGTCCAGCTCGACCTCGACGGCCGAGAGGTCCTCGAGCGTCGCCCGAGTTGTCTTCGCCGACCAGCCCGTCCACCACCGGATGTCCGTGAGGGTCCCGGGTCCGAACGTCCGCAGCCATCGGCGGAGCAGCTCGGCGCACGCCTCGGTGTGGTCGAGGCTCGCGAGCGGCGTTCCGAGCCACGACTCGATCCGCGCCCACCGGTACTGGCTCGAGGTCCATCCCCCGAGCGGCCGCGTCCGGACGATCAGGCCTTCGGTCGCGAGCAGGAACAGCACCCGGGTCGACAGCCCGACCGTCCCGCCCCATCGCTTGCCTTCCCCGAAGCGGAGCTTCGCCGCGAGCTCGGGGACGTCGGCGGTGAGCTCCCGGGCGCCGGCCTCGACGCGAGCGTCGATCGCGTCCAGGGTCTTCGCGGTCACGCGATCGACCCACCGAGGACCCCGCCCCGCCCGCACGATGCCCTGTCCCTCGAGCATGCGGATCAGGCGTGCGCGCTCGCGAGGCACCAACGCCTTCGTGCACGCCTCGTGCATCACCGCGGCCAGATCGCGCGGCACCACGAACAGCGTGCGTCGCATCCCCAGCATGCGGACCAGCGATCGCCGTTCGTACAGGGCGTCCTCGAGGTCGGCGTGGACGAACCCGTCGACCCTAGCCCGCGCGGAGAGGAACGGGCTGACGGGATCGCTGGAGTGCAGGCCGACCATGCCGGCGGCGGCGGCGTCCGACGAGCCGGCCGGCCGGGCGAGGTGGTGACGCACGCCGAGGCGGGCGCGTCGTTCGTCGATCCCGATGCGTTGCACGCTGCGAGCAACCTACGCGGGCGCGAAGCGGATGTCGGAGCGGTCCGACCCGGGAGCGAGGAACCGCACGAGGCGCTCACCTTCCGTGGAGATCGCAGTCCGGTCGGAGCGAGACAGCCTGATGAAGGGCTCGATCCGAAGGACCGCGGCACCCTTCTCGAGGTCCACCTTCCACCTCGCCGAGCCGAAGCCGTTCACGAGCACCGATCCCCAGCCGACCTCGACCCACCCACGCATCTCCGGGGCGACGATCCGGGAACGGTCCGCGTGCGCGAGGCCGACGTTGTCGTACTCGGGGAGGAAGCGTGCCGGCGCGGGCGTGTCCGGGTTCGGCAGCGGCGCGTCGGGCGCGTCGAACAGCTCTCGCCCTCGCTCGTCACGGAAGGTCCGGAGGCTCGGGCGGAGCCGCTCGAACACCGCCTTCAGCCCGGAGAGGCCGGACCAGTTCTGCGCGTCGGCGATCGTGGCGGGCCCGAACGCAGCAAGGTACCGCCGGAACAGGTCGTCGGGCTCCGTGCCGGCCTCGACCGGCCTCCCGAGCCACCGCTCGACGGTCGTGAACGCCGACGGCCCGGTCTCCCCCCAGAGGCCTCGGGGCGTGACCTGCACCGTTGGGAGCAGGTACATCGCGTAGCCGAGCGACGTAGCGTCGCGGTCCGGCCACCGCTCTCGGATCGCGTCGACGAGCTCGGCGCGCGTGCGCGGTCGCTCCTCCAACAGCCCTCGGAACAGCGAGAGAAGCTCGTCGACGTCGACGCTGTCGACCGCCTTCCGGAGCGGGCTCGAGCCGTAAAGCGTGCGTTCGACGACGCGCTGCACGAGTGGACGCAGGGCCAAGGCGTCACGATCCGTCACTAGGTGGAGCGTCCCCCGCAGCAAGGTCATGCGCACCGCGCGGCGATCGGCGAGCGGCTCGGCGAGCGACTCGGGGCCGAACCGATCGAGTCGCGACCAGAGCGCGACGTACGGATCTCGAGGCACCTGCGCCTGCATTGCGACGAGGTGCTCGACCGCGTCCAGGACGGGCACCCGTCGACGGCGGAGCAGCATCTGGCGTTCGAGGAGCGCGCGGTTCAGCTCGCGGCGTCCGAGCACGCGTTCGGGTCGGTCGGCTACGCCCGCTCCGCGAGGGGACATGGGCGTCCATCGTATGGCTCGGCATGCCGGCCACGGCGAACCGGCCGGCCGGTCCCGGCGAACCGTTCGCGAACGAGCGTGAGACCATGTGGCGCCCGAGCGGGGGAGGCGGACGGACGGTGGGCAGGACGTCGGCGACGATGGTTGCGCTCGCGCTTACGTTCGTGGCGACCCCGGTCGCCGCCGTGCCATCCGCCGTCGACGCAACCGCCCCACCGGCCGAACATCCGTGCGGGGAGCGCAACGCGGCCCTGTGCGGGACCATCGAGGTGCCGCTGGACCGCGCGGATCCCTCGGCCGGGACGATCGGCATCGGCTACGAGCGTTACCCGCACACCGACACGGCGGCCGCCCCTCGCGAGACGATCGTGGCGGTCGAAGGCGGGCCCGGGTATGCGACGACGGCGTCGCGCGGCTCCTACCTCGGGCTGTTCCGGCCGATGCTGGCGCTTCACGACCTGCTCCTCGTCGACCTGCGCGGGACAGGAACATCCGAGCCGATCGACTGCCGCCCGCTGCAGGATCTGCGGCTCCCCGACTACGACCGCTGGGTGCAGGCCGTGGGGCGCTGCGGGCGGCAACTGGGGCCCGCCTCCGACCTCTACGGCACCGCGAACGCGGCAGACGATCTGGCCGACGTCCTCGATGCGCTGGCGATCGACCGGATCGACCTGTACGGGGACTCGTACGGCACCTTCTTCTCCCAGACCTTCGCCGTCCGGCACCCGGACCGGCTCCGCTCCCTGGTCCTGGACGCGGCGTACCCGGTCGAGGGGGCCGACCCGTGGTGGCGAGACCTGGCGCGCGCGGCCGCCGACGGCGTTCGGTTCGTCTGCGGACGCGACCCGGGCTGCGCTGCGGTCGGTGGGGATCCGCTGCGGCGCCTCGTACGGCTCGACCGGAGACTCGCGCGCGAGCCCATCACCGGCGTGGCACCGAACGCCGACGGCAAGCTGCGCCGTGTCACGATCGATCCCGGCATCCTCGCGTACGTGTACACGGGCGCCGGCTATTCGCCCACGGTCTACCGGGAGCTGGACGCGGCGATCCGGGCGGCGCTCGCTCCCGACCCAGATCCGAGCCCGCTGCTGCGTCTCGCCCGCGAGAACGTCTACCTCGGGGCGGGGGGCGCCCCCCGGTACTACTCGCAGGGACTCGCGAACGCCGCGTCGTGCAACGACTACCCGCAGCTCTACGACATGCTCGCCCCGCCGTCCGAGCGCCCGGAACAGTACCTCGAGGCAGTCCGGCTGCTTGAGCGAGACGACCCAGACGCGTTCGAGCCGTTCACGGTGCAGGAGTGGATCACGTCGCCGGTCCAGGACCTCGACTCGTGCATGCGCTGGCCGGTCCCCGATCGCCCGTTGCCCCCGCTCCCGGATCCGCACGCCTATCCGGACGTGCCCACGCTCGTGCTCGTCGGTGATCTCGACTCCGTGACCTCACCGGAGGGAGCGGAGTTCGTGGCCTCGCGGTTCCCGGACGCGACGTACGTTCCCGTGTCGAACGTGGTGCACGTCACCGCCCTCGGCGACGGGCACCGATGCGCATCGACGATCGTGCTCCGGTTCGTGCGCACCCTCGAGGCCGGGGACACCTCGTGCGCGGCGGCGTACCCGGAGATCCGCGCGGTCGACGCGTTCGCCGTCCGGGCGTCGGAGCTCGAAGGGTCGCCGGTCCACCGGGCGGCGACGGTCGCCACGGCGACCGTCGCGGACGTGATCGCTCGGTGGTCGGGCATGGGGGGTTCCGAGGGCGTGGGTCTGCGCGGCGGGTCCTTCGTCACCAGCGGCTCCGGTCTCGTGTCGTGGAACCTCGACGGCGTGCGCTGGGTGCGTGACGTCGCGGTGAGCGGAACGGCGTCCTGGGATCGGCGCACCGGGCTGATCCGTGCACGGGTCACGCTCGAGGGACCCGGCGTCCGTGAAGGCCGTCTCTGGCTCCGCTGGAACGACCTCGAACCGCTTGCTCGCGCACGGGTACACGGCACCGTCGCCGGGCGAGCCGTCGACCTCGAGATCGCGGCCCCCTGATGGCGCGTCGACTCGCGGTCGTTGCGGTCTCGTTGACCGCCCTCGTCTCGACCACGAGCGCCTCCCCGCCGGCGCCCGCGGACGCGGCGTCGGGTGCCGGTGCGGGGAACGCCGTGATCGAGCCGTGTCCGAACGCTCCCGAGGACCTGTGCGGCACGATCGACGTCCCGCTCTCCTGGGACCGGCCCAACGAGGGCGAGCCGCTCTCGGTCCGGTTCCGCGTCTTCACGCGCTCGGATCCGGCCGCGCCCGCGCAGACGCCGATCGTGGCGTTCGAGGGCGGCCCCGGGTACGGCTCGATCGGTTCGGCCGGTGGCTACCGGTTCCTGTTCGAGCCGTTGCTGCGCACGCGCGATCTGATCCTCATGGATCAACGTGGGACGGGTGGCTCGGGAGCGATCGACTGCCCCGCGCTGCAGCAGGGGATCGGCGATTACACGAGGGCGGTCGCCGCGTGCGCGGAGCAGCTCGGCGATGCGGCGAACGCGTACGGCACGGCCGCCGCCGCCGACGACCTCGAGGCGATCCTGGACGCGCTCGGCATCCCCGAGGTCGTCCTGTACGGCGACTCGTACGGCACGTACATCGCCCAGGTGTTCGCGATCCGCCACTCCGAGCGCACCGAGTCGGTCGTCCTCGACGCGGCGTTCGACGACTCGTTCGATCCCTTCGCCCGCGATGCAGCCGCCGCCCTGAAGCGCTCGTGGGCCACGTTGTGCCGCCGGGACGGCGAGTGTCGTGGGATCCTCACCGACATCCGGCACGCGGCGCGACGGCTCGAGCGCCGGCCGCTCATCGGCACCGGTGTCGACTCCTCGGGCGCGTCCTATCGGGTCCGCGTCACGGGGTCGGACCTCGCGCAGCTCCTGTACGACGCGACGTACGTGTTCACGATCTACCGCGACTTCCCCGCCGCACTCGCCGCCTTCGAGGCGGGCGATCCGGAGCCGTTGCTGCGCCTGGCGGCCGAGGACCTCGTGGACCTCGGCGGTGGCGGGATCCGCGCTCGTACTCCGAGGGTGCGTACGCGGCCATCGCCTGCCACGACTACCCGACGCTGTGGGATCGGGACGCCACGGTGCCGGAGCGGCGCTCGCAGCTCGATGCCGCCATCGAGGGGTTGGCGCCGAACGCGTTCGCGCCGTTCCCCAACGACGTGTGGCTGCGCTCCCCGTACGAGTACGCGCTCGTACGTGGTTGCCTGCGATGGCCCGCACTCGACCCGGGTGACCAGCCGACGCCGACCGTCGGTTCGCACTCCGACCTGCCGGTCCTGGTGCTAGACGGTGAGTTCGACGTGACCACGCCGCTGGTCAACGCGGAGGACGCGGCGGCGGCGTGGCCGAACGCGACGTTCGTCCCCGTCGCCAACGAGATCCACATCTCGGCGCTGTACGACTACGAACGATGTGCGTCGCTGATCGTCCGCCGCTTCGTGCGCACCCACGACGCGGGCGATACCTCCTGCGCCGCGCAGACCCCGACGATCAACGTGGTCGAGTCGTTCCCGGAGCAGGTCGCCGATGCTCCTCAGGCTCGGAGGGCGGGGACGCCGGACGCGTCGACGGCGAGCGATCGCCGGGTCGCGTGGGTCGTCGTCGAGACCGTGGCCGACGCCTTCAACCGGTGGTGGAACGAGCTGTACGGAGGGACCGGCGTGGGCCTTCGGGGTGGGACGTACGGGTTCCGCGGCCCCTTCCTGAGCTTCGAGCAGCCGCTCGTGGTCACGTTCCGCGGGACGCGGTTCGCCGACGACGTCGCGGTCTGGGGGAAGGTGATCTGGCGCCGGCGGGCGGCGTTCGCCTCGGGGACGCTTCGGGTCGAGGCCCCGAGTGCGACCGGGAGCCTGCACGTCTCGTTCGACACGGACCGCGCGAGCGACGTCACGACGATCCGAGGGCGCCTCGACGGCCGCCGCATCGTGCTGGAGGCCACGCGCGCCTGGACGTCCTAGGCGGGTGCCCGCGTGGGCCACGTCCATGCGTACCGGACGATCAGGAGCAGGAGCGCGACCTCGACGACGCTGAGGAAGTAGAAGTACGCCCCCTCGCCGAAGACCGACGCCACGATCGAGACGACGTACAGGATCGGCAGCACGATGTTCGCCCAGCGGGCCACCGGCGGTGTGAGGACGAGCGCGAGGAAGACCATCACGCCGGCGACCGCGACGTACGCGGAGACCGCGAACAGGAAGATGTCCGTGATCTCGACCCCCGAGATCTCGCCGGCGACGACCTCCTCGATCTGCCCGGGCTGGAAGAACCCGAAGATGTCCCCGTACGCGAACAGGAACAACATCGAGATCCACAGGGCGGAGATCTTCACCCGGACGCCGATCCTCTCGTCTTCCAGCACACGGGAACTCGACACGTTGCCTCCCCTCGCGCGGATCCATCCGGACGAACGGCCAAGCGCGGACAAGCGTAGGTGACATCGGCGCGCAGGTGTGTGCGGTTTCCGGATCCATCCCTCGGGGAACGAACCAGACGGAGGTGATCGACGTGCCGGAACTCAAGGCCAAGAGACGGGCCAGGATCCCGACCCGGAGGTTCGGTCTCCCCGAGCGGGCTCGGTCCGCCGATGCGAAGAAGGAGTCGGGGAACTACCCGATGCCCGACCGGAAACACGCGGCGAGCGCGAAGGGCCGGGCGAAGCAACAACTCAAGCGGCGGAAGCTGAGTCGCACGCAGTACGAGCGGATCGTGGCCAAGGCGAACCGCATCCTGAAGCGAGGCGGCAAGAGCAGCTGATCCCAGGGCCGCCCTGCCCGCCGATGAATTCCCCACCGGCGGGCGGTCGTATCGGGCGATGCAGACGAACGGAAAGCCGCGCGTGGTCCTCGGCGGTCCGATCGCTCACGACGACATCCCTGCCCTCTGTGAGGGGATCCTCCTGCTCGTGGAGAGGTGCGACGCCGACCCCGTCGCCTGTGACGTCGGGGGACTCGTCGAACCGGACGCCTTGACCGTCGATGCCCTCGCCCGGCTGCAGCTCACCGCGCTGCGGCTCGGGCGCCGGCTGGGTTTCGAGGAAGCGTGCGGCGAACTCCGAGATCTCGTCGAGTTCCTCGGGCTCGGCGACGTCCTGCCGTGCACCGAGCCGTGCGCCGACGGCTCAGGGCTCGAGCCGGGGGGGCAAGTCGAACAGCGGGAACAGGCGTTCGGTGTCCAGGAAGAAGCTGATGCCGGCGATCGCCCCGTCTGAGATCTCGAGGACCTGCAGCGACCAGGGCTCCAGACCGCCATCGGCCGCCGGCTTGTACTGCCCGAACGCGGGCGAGCCGTTCGCCTCGACCGGGACCAGGCGCGAACCCTGACACCCGATCCCCGGGCCGAGGCACCAGGCGCGGATGTCGTCGTGCGTCTGGAGCCACAGATCGTGGGGAGGCATCGACCACGATGCGTCCTCGTGCAGGAGCGACGTGAGCGAGTCCATGTCGTATCGCTCGAACGCGTCGACGTACCGTGCGAGGAGCGCCCGCTGTGTCTCGTCCTTCGGCTTCAGCGTCTCGGTGTCCTCGGCGTCGATCGTCGCGAGCGTCGCTCGCGCGCGTTGGAGCGCGCTGTTGACCGAGGCGACCGAGGTCTCCAGCAGCTCGGCAACCTCGGATGCCTTCCAGCGCAGGACCTCTCGCAGGATCAGGATGGCTCGCTGCTTCGGAGGGAGGTGCTGTAGGGCGGCGACGAACGCCAAGCGGATCGACTCGCGCGACTCGATCACCTCCGCCGGGTCTCCGTCCGAGGGCACGACGCGACCGTCGGGGACCGGGAGGATCCAGGTGGTCTCGGCGAGCGGCTCGGGGAACGGCGCATCCGCGGTCCTCGGCCCCGTGAGCTCCATCGGACGCGCCCGGCGCTCGCCCCCGCTCAGCATGTCGAGGCACACGTTCGTCACGATGCTGTACAGCCACGAGCGCAGCGACGACCTGCCCTCGAATCGGTCGAAGCCGCGCCAGGCTCGCAGCATCGCCTCTTGGACGGCGTCCTCCGCCTCGAACGCCGACCCCAGCATCCGGTAGGCGTACGCGGTTAGCTCCGTCCGATAGCGATCGAGCTGGAGCTCCAGCTCCTCGGAGCCGGCCTTCGTCGTCAGCTCAGCCAAGGGGGTTCACTCCGATCGTGTCTGGGTACGCACAGCGTACCGACCGCCGTCACGCGAGGAATCCCTCGGCCGTCAGTTGGGTTGGAACCGATGAGTTCGCGACCCGACGTCCGTCCCATCTAGCAGATCTGATCCCGGAGGTCGCAGATGTTCGCCGGAACCGAGAACCTCGACGTCGCACCACCGCGAGCCGGTCGCCGCGAGTGGATCGGTCTGGGCGCGATCGCGCTCGCCTGCATGCTCTACGTGATGGACCTGACCGTGCTCCATCTGGCGATCCCGTCCATCAGCACGGACCTGGAACCGAGCAGCACGCAGCTGCTGTGGATCATCGACATCTACGGGTTCGTCGTCGCCGGATCCCTCATCACGATGGGGACGCTCGGCGACCGGATCGGCCGCCGCCGGCTCCTGCTGATCGGCGCGGCGGCCTTCGGCGCAGCCTCCGTGCTCGCCGCGATGTCGACGAGCGCGGAGATGTTGATCGGCACGCGGGCGCTCCTGGGGGTCGCCGGTGCGACGATCGCGCCGTCCACCCTGTCGTTGATCCGGAACATGTTCCTCGACCCGGACCAACGGACCAGGGCGATCGCCGTGTGGATCACGAGCTTCTCGGTCGGGGCCGCGATCGGGCCGTTGCTGGGCGGGCTCGTGCTCGAGTTCTTCTGGTGGGGGGCGGCGTTCCTGATCAACGTCCCGGTGATGGCGCTCCTGCTGATCCTCGGCCCGAGGCTGCTGCCCGAATACAAGGACCCGAACGCGGGGCGGCTGGACATCACGAGCGCTGTGCTCTCGCTCGTGGCGATCCTTGCCGCGATCCTCGGTCTCAAGCAGTTCGCGCAGAACGGGCTGGGGTGGCTGCCGGTGTTCTCGATCGCGCTCGGCCTGGCGATCGGCGCCGTGTTCGTCCGCCGGCAGCAGCGGCTCGACGATCCGCTCATCGACCTCGGCCTGTTCCGTGTCCCGATCTTCACCTCGTCGTTGTTCCTCTACGGGTTCGGCATCCTGATGGTCTTCGGGGGGTTCCTGTTCGTGCCGCAGTACCTCCAACTCGTGCTCGGTCTGTCGCCGCTGGAGGCGGGTCTCTGGACGCTCCCGTGGGCACTCGCGTTCGTGGTCGGCTCCCAGGTGACCCCGAAGCTCGCACAGCGTTTCGCGCCGACGACGATCATGGCCGCCGGGCTCGCCCTCGCGGCCCTGGGCTTCGTCGTCTTCACGCAGGTCGACGCGACGTCGGGCTTCGCGATGATCGTGACCGGCTCGGTCGCGTTCTCGCTCGGAACGGCTCCCGTGTTCACGCTGACGAACGACCTGATCATCGGGTCGGCGCCGGCGGAGCGAGCCGGCGCCGCCGCCGGGATCTCGGAGACCGCCGCCGAGCTCGGAGGCGCGCTCGGGATCGCACTGTTCGGCAGCATCGGCCTCGCGATCTACCGCAGCGGCGTGGCCGACGGCATCCCGGCGGGCATCCCACCCGAGTCCGCCGCCGCCGCTCAGGACACGCTCGGCGGGGCGGTCGAGGTGGCGGGGCAACTCCCCGCCGAGCTCGGCGCACCACTGCTCACTGCCGCGAACGACGCGTTCATCAGCGGGATGCACGTCGTCGCCGCGATCAGCCTCGTCGGGACGCTCGCGCTCGCTGTGTTCACGGCGACCGTCCTGCGTCGACGGGCGGGATCCGGGTCTGAGCCGACGGAGGAACCGGAGCTCGTGTCCGCGCGCATGGGCGACGCGGGCGCGGGTATCGAAGGAGCTGTCGTCGATCGCTAAGGAGGGACGAGCGATGCGTTCCATGACCACACCCTCGATCTCAGAGCTCAGAGAGCGCCTCGATGGCCGGGTGATCACGCCGGAGGACGACGACTACGATCGGGCCCGCACGGTGTTCATCGGTGGGATCGACCGGCGCCCCTCGGTCATCGTGCGCGTCGCGAACGCCGGGGACGTGTCGCACGTCGTCCGCCTCGCGAACGAGTCCGGACTGGAGCTCGCCGTTCGCAGTGGTGGGCACAGCAGTGCCGGTCACAGCGTGACCGAAGGAGGGATCGTCCTCGACCTGGGCGACATGCGCGCCCTCGACCTCGACGGCCGTCGCACCGCGTGGGCCGAGACCGGACTGACCGCCGGGGAGTACACGACCACGGCCGGCGCCCATGGCCTCGCGACCGGGTTCGGCGACACCGGTTCGGTGGGCGTGGGCGGCATCACGCTCGGCGGTGGCATCGGCTTCCTCGTCCGCAAGTACGGCCTCACGATCGACGACCTGCTCGCCGCCGAGGTCGTGACGGCCGACGGGCAGCTCCTGCACGTCGACGACGAGAACCATCCCGATCTGTTCTGGGCGATCCGTGGAGGCGGCGGCAACTTCGGCGTGGCGACCCGCTTGAAGTTCCGCCTGCACGAGGTGCCCACGATCGTCGGCGGCCTGTTGTTCCTCCCGGCGACGCCCGATGTCATCGACGGGTTCATGGCCGAGGCGGCGAAGGCGCCCGAGGAGCTCTCCACGATCGCGAACGTGATGCCGGCCCCGCCGATGCCGTTCCTGCCCGAGGAGGCCGTCGGGAAGCTGGTGACCTTCGGGATGTTGACCTACGCGGGCGACGTCGAGTCGGGCGAGCGCGCGGTCGCGCCGTTCCGGGCGTTGGCCACTCCGCTCGCCGACCTGATCAAGCCGATGACGTATCCCGAGATGTACATGCCCGAGGAGGGGGAGTACCACCCCACCGCCGTCGGGCGGACGGGGTTCGTCGACGCGATCGAACCGGCGCAGACCGAGGCGATCGTCGAGCATCTCGAGGCCTCCACCGCGATGATGAGCGTGGTGCAGCTCCGTGCGCTCGGAGGTGCGATGGCGCGCGTGCCGGCCGACGCGACCGCGTTCGCCCACCGGACGAAGCCGATCATGGCGACGGTGGCGTCGCTGTACGAACAGCCGGAGGATCGGGCCGCGAGCCAGGTGTGGGTCGACGACGTGTCGGAGGTCGTGTTCCGAGGCGACCCCGCGACGTACGTCAACTTCCTCGCCGACGAGGGCGAGGAGCGGATCCACCACGCCTACCCTCGCGCAACGTGGAAACGACTGGCGGAGATCAAGCGCCGGTACGACCCGTCGAACCTGTTCCGGCTCAACCAGAACATCCCGCCGGCGGCCGGCTGAGGTCGGCCGCTGAGGGCGTGCTCAGCGTTCCAGCGTCGCCACGCTGATCCAGTTGGGGCGCCAGGTCGCTCCGCCGTCCTCCGAGAACGCCTGCTCCCACTGGTTCGTGGTGTCGGACAGGATCGTCCACTCGTACCGCACCGTCACCGGCCGTCCGCCGATCACGTCGTCGCAGAGGAACTCGCCCCGGCCCCCGTCGAACCGTCCCTCCACCGGGTTGTCGAGCTGGCCGGGGAACCGTGTCGAGACCCACCAGATCCGCCACAGCCCGGTCTCGGGATCGTAGAGCCGGAGCGTGAATCCCTCGAAAGGCCTGCCGGTCGGCGGCATCGCGGGCACGGTGAAGTCGTCGACGTTGCCCAGCCCGCCGAGGATCGGCTGGGCCTCCCCGAACGCCTCGAACTCCACCCAATCGGTGCACTCGAGGTCCAGCGTGTCGACGAGCTTGCGATTCTGGATCCGCCGGCGTCCGAACAGGAAGTCGAAGTCGTGCCGGCCGTCCTCGATGGTCTCCGCCTGCGCCATCTCGATCCTCCGATCAGCCCATGGTGGCTCCATCATCCCGGCGAACGTGGCCACCCTCTGGCCGGTTGTCCGGTCAGGAGCGAGCCGGTCGCCCCAGCTTCGTGGTCACCACCAGCACCAGCCCCGCGGCGGCCACCGCCGCGCCGGTTAGGAAGGTCCCGCTCCGGCCGACGGCCGCCGCGACGAACCCGAGGGTCGCCGGTCCGAGCCCGAACGCGAGATCGAGGAACGCGCTGGTGGTTCCCATGACGGCGCCTCGCTCGGTGGCCGGGACGCCGGCGACGGCGAGCGAGAACAGCGCGGGGGTGAACAGGCCAACGCCGGCGCCGAGGAGCACGGTCCCCGCGATCAGCCCGAGCCGCGTCTGCCACACACCCATGGTGCAGAGACCGATGGATGACAGGACCAGGGCGATGCGCGTCGCTCGAGCCGCGCCGAGCCGGTCGGGGATCCTGGCACCCAGGCTTCGGATCGCGACCACGATCCCCGCGAACAGGCCGAGCACCATCCCGGCACCCCGCATCCCGATGTCGAGGGCGTACAGAGGCACGAACGCGAGGAAGCCCGCCATCCCCCAGATCGCGGCGAACAGGACGAGGCCCGGAAGCAGCCCGGCCGGGTGGATCAGGCGATGCTCCGTCCGCTCGATCTCGGCCGCGTCGATCTCGGGCCGCATCGCCGGCAATCGGAGCGAGATCGCGACCGCCGCCGCCGCGAGGCCGATCGACACGAACCAGGCTGCTCGGAACCCCCACCCCCCGATGACGGCCTCGCCGATGAACGGCCCGATCCCGATCCCGAGGTAGAGCGACAACGAGGCGAAGCTGATTGCTTCCCCGCGTCGTTCCTCCGGCGCGAGGTCCACGTTCGCGGCGAGCGCGGCGACGAAGAACATCGCCTCGCCGACGCCGGTCAGGACCCGCATGGCCGCGAGCACCGGGACCGACGTGGCGACGAGGTAGCCGGCCACCGACACCGCGAACACCGACGCGCCGGCCACCATGAGCATCCGCCGGCCCCGTCGGTCGGCCACCGCGCCGGCCCAGGGACGCAGGAAGAACGCCGCCAGGCTGAACGCGCCGATCACGAGCCCGACGGCGACGTTGCCGCCTCCGAGCGGTCCCTCGACGTACCGGGGAAGGGCGGGAAGCAACACCCCGTCGGCCGTGAAGTAGCAGAGCTCGGCCGCCGCCACCAGGAGGAAGGTGGGCGTCAGCAGCGTCGGGCGGGCTCGACCCCTGTGGATGCTCAGGCTCTGCGCCATCGGGTGGCCTCCTGCCGATCCGGTCTCGATAGTGCGCGGCGCACTTGCCTCGGAGCATCGGTAGGACTGCCCATCTTGGCCGCGCGGCACCCGGCTGCCATCCTTCGGGAGGTGCCTGCTTCGGAAGCTCGCGACGTGCCGGGAGAGCTCCGTCTCGCCGATCTCCTTGCCGCCCTGTCCCTCACGACGGACCTGGCGATGGGCCAGCCGCCCGAGAAGGCGATCCGGGCATCGGTCGTGGCGACCGAGGTCGCCCGACACATGGGCATCCCCGAGCCGGAGGTCGCGGACGTCTACTACACGACCCTGCTCAAGCACCTCGGGTGTACGGCCACCTCGCACGAGGAGGTCTACCTCTCCGGACCCGACGACCTGGGCATGCGGGTCGTCGCCGAGCGGACCGACGTCGCACGCCCGCGGGAGTTGGTCGATCTGCTGCGCTCGACGGGTCGTGGATCGGGTCTCGCGCGCCCGCGCTATGTTGTCCGGACGATCGGCGGCGGGAAGAAGGCGAGCGCGATTATCCTGCGGGCCGTCTGCGAGGTCGCCACGCAGATGGCCGACCGGCTCGGCCTGGGCGATGCCGTCGGCCAGGCGCTCTTCGCGAGCCTGGAGCGGTGGGACGGCAAGGGCGACCCACGGAGGCTGAGGGGCGAGGGCATCCCACTGCCCGCGCGCATCGCGGAGCCCGCGACGCAGGCTGTCATCTTCCACCGGCTCGGCGGGGCCGATGCCGCGCTGGCGATGGTCGAGCGGCGATCCGGGGGGTGGTTCGATCCGGCGGTGGCCGAGGCGTTCCGTGCCGTCGGTCCCAAGGTCCTCGAGCGCCTCGATCGGGAGGATCCCTGGCCCGCGGTCCTCGAGGCCGAGCCCGACCCGGTGCGCCGGATGCCCGGCGATCGCCTGGAAACCGTCGCCGAAGCCTTCGGCGACATGGTGGACCTCAAGACGCCGTACACCTTGGGCCATTCATCCGGGACCGCGGAGCTCGCGACCCGAGCGGCCGAACGCATGGGGATGCCGGATGCTCGCGGCATCCGGGTGGCGGCGCTCCTGCACGACCTGGGTCGAAGCGGGGTAGGCGCCGGCGTGTGGGAGAAGCCGGGTCCGCTGAGCACGACCGAGTGGGAGCAGGTGCGTCTCCACGCGTACCAGACCGACCGGATCCTCTCGCGGTCGACCGTCCTCGAGCCATTGGCGCGGATCGCCGGGATGCACCACGAGCGACAGGACGGCTCCGGCTATCACCACGGGGCCTCGGCGGGCGAGGTACCGTCGGAAGCTCGCGTGCTCGCGGTGGCCGACGCGTTCCAGGCGATGACCCAGGAGCGTCCCCACCGTCGCGCTCGAGAGCCGGGGGAGGCCGCGGAGATCGTGACGACCGAGGCGCGGCAGGGGCGCTTCGACCCCGAGGTGGCCCGGGCCGTCCTCGAGGTCGCCGGTCAGCGCTCGCCGACGACCCGAACCGCCTGGCCCGCGGGTCTCTCGGACCGCGAGATCGACGTGCTCCGTCTGTTGACCCGAGGTCTGTCGAACCGGGCGATCGCGACCAGCCTCGTCATCTCGCCGAGGACCGCCGAGCATCACGTTCAGCACATCTACGACAAGATCGGCGCCTCGACGCGGGCCGGCGCCGCGATGTTCGCGATGGAGCACGGTCTCCTGCGCGACTGAAGGAGGTGAGGTCTAGTTCCGGTTCTCCTCCATGTACTTCTTCAACCCGAGCAAGGGGAGGATGAACGCGGCGAGCAGCGACGCGATCCAGACGATCACCGCGGCCAGGATCCACGTCGTGAACCCGTTGATCGTGAAGCCGTCGGAGATGAGGTCGGTGATGATCAGCGACACCAGCGTGGCGATCAACGCCACGCCCCCCAGAGCCGACGACCCGCCCTTGCGAAGCATGTTGGCCATGAACGGCATCATCAGCGCGAGGACGGCGGTGAAGATGAGGACCGCCATGATGAACGAGGACGCGTCGATCGACATGTCGTCCAAGACCAGTGACGCGACCCACAATCCGACGGCGTTGGCGACGACCAGGACGAGCAGGCGAACGAGGAAACGGATCACGACCGCCGGATTACATCAGGCGCGGCATGGCCTGGTCAAACCGGCGTCGCGTCAGCGGTCGAGCTCCCAGACCGTGAACTCGGCGACGGTTCCGTAGCCCATGCGCTCGTAGACCGGCCGACCCATCTGGCTCGCCTGCAACGTCGCGGGGAGCTCGGGCCGGCAGAGGGTGGCCGCCCACGTGACCGCCTCCCCATAGCCCCTGCCACGGGCGTGGGCCGCGGTCGCCACCGCGTAGAGGCCGACGAAGCCGTCGCCGATGTACGCCGTCGCGGTGCTCACCGGGCGACCGCCGACACGGCCGACCCACACGCGGAAGCGCTCATCGAGGCACTCGGGCGGGAGGAGCGATCCCGGAACGGTGCGAGCCTCGAAGACCTCGTTGATCAGCCACTCGGCCTGGCGGGCGGTCGCCGCGTCGGTGACCTCCACGATCTCGAGTTCGACCGGCGCGGGAGGTGCCGCTCCGCCCGGCTCACGGATCATGCACGGCACCTGCTCGCCCGCATGTTCCGCCCCGGACAGATGAGGGAGCGGCCACAAGCTCCACAGCTCGTACGCACCGCCCGGCCTGTCGGCGAAGAACGTGGCCGCACGTTCGAGGAGTTCGCGATCCCCGTCCTGCGGGCTCGTCAGGAGGAACGCGCCGTTCACCGGCAGGCTCACGGCGAGCTCGAGATCCGCGCACGAAAGGTCGTCCCAGAGCTGGGTCCTCTTGCCGAGGCGACTGACCCACGTGCGGTACGCCCCGGCGCAGTTGGCTGCGAGTCCCCTTCGCAGGTCTTCGTCGATCCGCGGCGAGCTCACGCGAGCACGGAGCCTACATCCGGCAACCTGTTGCTGCATCCGGGCTAGCGACGGTCCCAGTGGGGCTCAGGTCGGCCAGGGTGTGCGGCCCGCCTCGCAGAACGCGAGCTCGAGTGGCTCCGGCGGCTGGTCGCGCTCCCAGTCCGCGAGCGGTGCGAGGTACCAGAGCGCGATCCGCCAATCGTCGTCGAACGTCAGCTCGAAGCTGCCCCAGGAGGCGTTCGGCCGGTGCTCCGGCCTCGCCGACCGCCGCCGTCCACGCGATGTGGTACGTCCGTCGGCCGGGTTCGTTGGGACCGCAGGTGCCGAGGCCGATCACCCGAACGCTGCCGTCGCCGAGCTCGTCGGAGAACGACGTGTCGATGTTGGGGATGATGGCCTCGAGCTGACTCCGATATCCGTCGTCGTCGACGACCTCGATGATGAAGTCCGAGCCGCCCAACGCGTAGCCTTCGAGGACGTCGTCCTGTTCGCACATCGGGAAGTACTCGACCGCGAGTTCGGCGCAGACCAGCCGATCCTCACGACTCAGATCGATGAGTCGATCGACGTCTGCCGACCGCAGCGCATCGATCACCTCGATCGCGGTCGCGCAGAACGCCTCGTCGGGGACCGGGCACCCGGAAACCTCGTACGTCGGTGTTCCCGAGGGTGACCCGCTTTGCGTCGCCCCGGTGAGCGGGGACGTCGGATCGGTCTCTGACGGCGGATCCGCCCCGGATGAGCAGCCGCCCACCATCAGGACCGTCCCGAGCACCGCCAGGATCCGCCTCACGTCCCACCTACGTGGTCGCGGCGGCGTTCGGATGGGACCCGGCTTGTCGCGGCGTTCCCTTCCGGGATAGTGGTTGAGACCGCGTCGATCGAAGGAGCGGGGCCATGCACGTGCACATCCAGAACCGAGAAGGGGGCGAGCAACTCGGGAGCGCCGTGCTGCTCGCGGCGTTCGACGACCTCATGATGAGCGAGTACGTCCTCGAGCCCGGGACCGAGCCGGGCGATCCGCACTACCACGCGAACCACTCGGACGCGTTCTACGTGCTGGAGGGAGAGCTCGAGTTCCAGATCGACGGGCGGCCGGTCCGGGCGAGCGCCGGCACGCTCGTCGTCGCTCCGCGCGGTGCGGTCCATGCCTTCCCGATCGCGATCGACGGGACCGCGAGGTTCCTGAACATCCACGCTCCGGGAGGTTTCGAGCGCTACCTGCGAGCTCTCGGCGAGATGCGCGCGAGAGGCGAGTCACCCGACGCCGAGTTCCAGCTGGCGCACGACCAATACCTCGTGTGAGACGCAACGTCCTCCTCCTCGCGGTCGTCGTCGGGGTCGCGCTCGGAGCTTTCTCGCTGTTGGCCGATGGGATCATCGGCGGGCGACTGTTCACGATCCTCGGCAACATGGCCGCCCCGTGGGGGCTCGCGGCGTTCTTCGTCGGGTTCCGAGCGACGTCGGTGAAGCAGGGCGCCCTCGCCGGCGGGTTGGCGCTGCTCATCGGGGTGGCGACGTACTACCTCGGAGGCGCGCTCCGCGACTACGTCGTCAACTCGACGAACGTGGTCTGGACGGTCGTCGCCCTCGTCGCAGGGCCGATCATGGGAGCCTGCGGCAGTGCGGTGTCGAACCGCCGAGAGCGACCACCGGTCCTCGCGGTCGCGGTGCCCGCAGCGATGCTCGTCGCGGAGGGGTTCTTCCTGGTGATCGACCGGAAGATCTGGCGATCGAACTTCGGTGCGGAGCCGTACCGGCTGATCGATCTCGGGGTTGCGCTCGCGCTCGTCGTCGGGGGCCTGGTGCTCCCGTGGGTGTTCCTGAAGGACCGCCCTTCTCGAGCATCCGGCTACGTCCTGACGGTCGCCGGCGGAGCGTTCGGCGCCTTCGCGCTCGTGTTGCTGCAACGCATCATCGTGGCCCTCGTGTAGGAGCCTTCGCGCGCACCTTCAAGGTCGCGGCTTGGCAGGGCTCCGCAGATGACCGCGTCGAAGGAGCGACGGCTTGCGGTTCAGCTGCCGTGCTGGCGCGGGCGGATCCGGGTCAGGATCCGGTCGCGGGTTGCGCGGTGACGGTGCGGAGCGCCGCGTGGACCCGCTCGAGCTCCTCGGAGATGGCCTCGACCTGGGCGGGACCATCCTCCAACGTGCCAGCCCTCGCGCCAGCCTCGAGCCTGCCGCTCCGGTCCGCGAGCTCGCTCGCGCCGACCGTCGCCGCGTTCGACCTGAGCGTGTGCGCCGCTCGGCGGATCTCCTCGGCGTCTCCAGACTCGAACCCGTGGCGGGCCGCGATCACGAGCGCGGGTGAGTCCGTGATGAACTGCTCGATCAACTCGGCGACGAAGGCGTCGTCGCCCCCCATGCTCTCGGAGAGCCGCTTCAGGACCGTCGTGTCGACCGCCGGGCGCGCGCCCTCCACCTCGGCCGAGTCGTCCGCCCGCTTCCGGCCGGGCGTCCGCGAGATCGCGGCGACCAGCTCCTGCGGCCGGATCGGTTTCGCGACGTAGTCGTTCATCCCGGCGGCGAGGAACCCCTCGCGATCGCCGCGCATCACCTCGGCGGTCATCGCCACGATCCACGGGCGCTCGCCGTCCGGCCACCGTTCGAGGATGTGGCGGGTCGCCTCGACGCCGTCCATCTCGGGCATCTGCACGTCCATCAGGACGAGGTCGTAGTCCTGGCGTTCGACCGCCTCGACGGCCTCGAGGCCGTTCGCGGCGACATCCGCCCGATAGCCCAGCTTCTCGAGCAGCCGCAGCGCGAGCCGCTGGTTCACGAAGTTGTCCTCCGCCAGCAAGATCCGGAGGGGATACCGCTCGGCGAGCTCGGGGTCGAGGATCCCCGAGGTGGCCTCGGCCGCGCCCTCCGACTCCGATCCGAGTCCCAGCACGATCCCGAGAGCGCCGTGCAGGCTCGAGGCCTTGATCGGCTTGACGATGACGGCGCCGATGCCGGCGCCGTCCCACCTGGGGTCGTTCGCCACGTCGTGCCGTGGGACCGATGACGCGAGGATCGTGGGGAGCCGCGGTACATGCTCGTGGAGCTGCGTCGCGAGATCGAGCCCGTCCATCCCCGGCATCAGCATGTCGACGATCGCGACGTCGAACGTGCGCTCCTCGATCACGGCGAGCGCGTCCTCGGCGGACGCGGCGGTCGTGGTCTCGACGCCCCAGGCCGACAGGAGCGCCGTCATCAGGAGGAGGTTCGTCGGGTTGTCGTCGACGATGAGCGCCCGGCGTCCCGCGTACGAACCGTCGCGCCGGAGCGCCGTCGGTGTCATGTCCGTGATCCCCGCCTCGAAGGTCACGTGGAACGTGCTGCCCTCGCCGGGGACGCCGGCGCTCTCCGCGGTGACGGTCCCGCCCATCAGCTCGGCGAGGCGGCGGCTGATCGCGAGGCCGAGCCCCGTCCCGCCGAACCGGCGGCTGGTCGAGGCATCGACCTGCGTGAACGACTGGAACAGCCGATCGATGCGGTCGGGCGGGATCCCGATTCCCGTGTCGCGGATCGAAACGTGGAAGGCGATGCGATCCTGCGCGCGCATCTCTGCATCCACGTGGACGGCCACCTCGCCCTCCTCGGTGAACTTCACGGCGTTGTTCAGCAGGTTCAGCAGGATCTGGCGGAGGCGGCTCGCGTCCCCCACCGCGGTCTCCGGCGTCCCGGTCTCGATCCCGTAGGTGATCTCGAGCCCCTTGCGCTGCGCGATGGGTCCGATCAGGTCCACCACCGCCTCGATGCACTCGCGCACGTCGAACGGCGCGAGCTCGAGTTCCATGCGCCCGGCTTCGATCTTCGAGAAGTCGAGGATGTCGTTGATGATCGCGAGGAGCGCCTCCCCGCTGCGCGAGATCGTCGAGGCGTACTCGCGCTGCTCAGCGTCGAGCTCCGTCTCGGTGAGCAGCCCGCTCATGCCGATGATCGCGTTCATCGGCGTGCGGATCTCGTGGCTCATCGTCGCAAGGAACGCGCTCTTCGACTCGTTCGCCGCATCGGCGACCTGCTGCGCCTCCTTCACCTCCGCGAACAGCCGGGCGTTCTCGATCGCGATCGCCGCCTGCTGCGACAGGCCGACGAGGAAGTTGAGGTCGTCCTCCGTGAACAGGGGCGCCGGAGCGTTCCGCCAGACGGCCATGATGCCCGTCACGCGCCCGCGAGCGAGCAACGGGGCGGCCATCAACCGCTCCTCTACATCCTCGCCGGATCCGGGATGTGTACTGCGCGTGGGTCCTTCGACACCTCATTGACGAACTCGGCGGCGCCGCGGGCGGCGAGGTCTCCGACGATCCCGTCGCCAGGCGCGAACGAGTCCTGCAGCAGGAATTCGGCGGTCTCGCCCAACGCGACGGCTGGGACGAACCGTTCGCCGCCGCTGTCCTCGAGGAACACCGCGCTCGTGTCCGCATCGAGCAGCTCGAGCGCACGCTCCGCGATCTTGCCCAGGATCGGGTCGAGCTCGAGGAGCGCGCCCACCTCGCGTCCCAGTTCTGCGAGCGCAGCCATCTCGCTCGCCCGGCGCCGGGTCTCCTGGTACAGGCGGGCGTTCTGGATCGCCGCGCCCACGTTGGCGGCGATCGTCGAGAGCAGCCGCGTGTCGCTCTCTCCGAACCGGCCGGCCCGCTCGGTGCTCTGGACGCTGATCACTCCGATCGCCCGCCCCTCGACGAGGATCGGCACGCCGAGATAGGACTGGGCCGGCGTGCCCACCATCTCGATCCCAAGCTCCTCGAACGCCTCGGCGCGATTCAGCAGGAGCGACTCTCGCGACTGGACGATCCTCGACGTCAGCCCCTGGCCGAACGGGATCGACCGTCGCTCGGTATCCCGGATGCCGTTCTCGCTGTAGTACGGGAACTCGATGAGGTCGGTCGTCTCATCGCGCAGCGCGATGTACACGAGGTCCGCATCGAAGACGTCACGAAGCTGGTCGCCGAGCCGCTCGATCAGGAGGTCGAGGTCCAGCTGCTCCGCAAGCGCCTGCCCGACGCCGTTCACGATGGCCAGCTCGGCCGCGCGCTGACGGGTCTCCTCGAACAGACGGGCGTTCTCCAGCGCCACGCTCAGGCTCCCCGCCAGCGTCACGAGCAGACGCACGTCCGCCTCACTGAACGCATGCTCCCGATCGAGGTTGTGGAGCGAGATCACGCCCGGCCTTCGGTTCCCGACCAACAGCGGGACGAACACCGACGACTTCGAGGGTTCCCCCGCGATCGCGACCGGGTTGCCGGCCTCGATGCACCGTCGCTCCATGTCCTCGTTGATGACGACCGGCTCGCGCGTCTCGAGGGCGATCTTGCGGAACCCCATGATCTCGATCGGATGGTCGATCAGTCGAACGCCGCGCTCGATCGAGTACGGGAACCAGATGTGATTGGCAGCCTCTTCCACCACCCCGATGTCGACCGTCTGCGCGTCGAAGATCTCCGCGATGCGCTCGCCCACGAGGTCGTACATGGTCTGCATCTCGAGGTTCTCGGCGAGGCCCCGCTGGACGTCGTTGATCAGCGCCAACTCGGCGTTGCGCTGCCGCGTCTCCTCGAACAGTCGGGCGTTCTCGAGGGCGACGCTGAGACTGCCGGCCAGCGTCGCGAGGAGCCGAGCGTCCGCTTCGCTGAACGCGTGCTCCCGGTCGAGGTTCTGCAGCGAGATCCGCCCGGTCGAGGTGCCGCTCACCACGAGCGGCACGAACAGCGCCGACCGCGCATCCTCGCCCTGCAGGACCGAGGAGCCGAACTCGGCGGCACGCTCCACCATGCGCTCGTTGATGAGGAGCGGTTCGCGAGTGTCGATGACGTGCTTGGCGAAGCCGCGGATCGGGGTCGGCTCGTCGGGGAACCGCTCGCCACGCTCGATCGAGTACGGGTAATGGAGAAGTCCGTCCTCCGGATCGATGATCCCGATGTCAACGACCTGCGAGTCGAAGATCTCGTGGATGCGCTCGCCGACCAGCTCGTACATCGCCTGCAACTCGAGGTTCTCGGCGAGACTGCGTTGCACGTCGTTGATGAGCGCGAGCTCGGCGTTGCGCTGCCGCGTCTCCTCGAACAGTCGGGCGTTCTCGAGCGCGATGCTCAGGCTTCCGGCAAGCGTGGTGAGGAGGCGCACATCGGCATCGCTGAACGCGTGCTCCCGGTCGAGGTTCTGCAGCGAGATCACGCCCGTCGCCTTGCCCCCCACGAGGAGCGGGACGAACAGCGACGACTTGGGCGGTTCCCCCTGGAGGACTCGAGGTTGCTGGAATCGCTCGGTGAGCTCATCGAGGTTCTCGTCGGCGAGGAACGGCTCACGCGTCTCCATCACGTGGCGCCGGAAGCCGATGACCTGGATCGGCTCGTCGGGGAACCGCACGCCGCGCTCGATCGAGTACGGGAAGCGGATAAGACCGGCCGGCTCGTCCAGGACGCCGATGTCGACGACCTGCGCGTCGAAGATCTCCTGGAGTCGGTCGCCGACGAGGTCGTACATCGCCTGCATGTCGAGGTTCATCGCGAGTCCGCGCTGTACGTCGTTGATGAGCGCCAGCTCCGCGTTGCGCTGCCGGGTCTCGTCGATCAGCCGTGTGCGTTCGAGCGCCGAGGCGATGTGGCGGCCGACGAACTCGAGGAGCTCCTTGTCCGCCTCGGTATGGCGAAGGTCCTCGCGGTAGCTCTGGACGACGACCGCGCCGAGCGTCTCGCCCTCGGACTGGAGCGGGACGCCGAGCCAGTCGACGGAGAACTCGCCGACGTCCGCATAGAGTCCCTTCGCGACGTTGACCCTCTGCTCCTTCTCGGTCAGGAGCAGCGGGACGCCGGTCCGCAACAGATGGGCGGTGACCCCGGCCGCATCGCCGATGCCGAACGGGTCCCAGAGGTTGGGGTCGGGGACGTCGCGGTCGACCTCGTCGACGTAGTACGGGAAGTTGATCGCGTCGCGTTCCGCGTCGTAGAGCGCGATGTAGAAGTTGTCCGCGTACATCAGCTCGCCGACGATCGCGTGGATCTGCCGGTAGAAGTGCTGCATGTCCTCGGCGGTGCTCGCCGTCTCCGCGATCCGGTAGAGGGCGGCCTGGACCTTCTCCGCGCGCTCGCGCCCCGCCTCGTGCGCTTCGAGCTCGGCGACGCGGGCCTGGAGGGTACGGATCTCGTCGTCGAGGGGGGTCATGCGGGCGCCTCGACGTCGAGTGCCCAGAGCTCGATCTTCGCGCTGCGCCCTCGGATCTCGAACTCGCCGAGCGGGATGGCGTCCTCTGGAGCCTGGTGCAGCGCGTCCTTCGTGCGCTCGGAGAACAGCACCGTGTGATCGAGCTCCTTGGTCATCGCCTCGATCCGCGACGCGGTGTTCGTCGTGTCGCCGATCACCGCATAGTCGAGCCGTCGCGGCGAGCCGACGCTGCCGGAGACCACGGGTCCCGAGTTGATCCCGACCCCCATCCGGATCGGCTCCTCGACGCCGGCGGTCGCGGTCAACCACGCGTTGAACGTTGCGAGCTGCTCGCCGGCCATCGCGCGCGCAGCCGCGAGCGCGAGATCGGCGTGGTCGTCGCTCGCGACCGGCGCGCCGAACGCGGCCATGATGCCGTCGCCCATGTAGTCGACGAGCGTGCCGCCGTGATCGAGGACCGCATCGGTCATCAGCGTGAGGTAGGTGTTGATCGCCTCGATCACGTCGTCCACGGGTCGACCCTCCGCGAAGCTCGTGAATCCGCGGAGATCCCCGAACAGGACCGTGGCGTTCAGCAGCTCCGGGTTGATCCGCGCGTCGCCGTCGGTCCTCGCGAGCATCTCGTCCACCATCTGCTCGGGGAGGAAGCGGGTGAACAGACCACGGACGCGCTCCCGCTCGAGGTCGTGGAGCGCCTTGCGATCGAGCCCGGCGTTCACGCGGGCACGCAGGATCGCGACGTCGAACGGTTTCGGCAGGAAGTCGTCGGCGCCGATCTCCAGGCAGCGGACCACGCTTTCCGTGTCCCCCAGGCCCGAGATCATGATCACGGGCAGGTGCCGTGTCGCCTCGTCGCCCTTGATCCGCTCCAGCACCTCGAACCCGTCGATCCCCGGCATCTCGATGTCCAACAGGACCACGTCGGGCGGGTCGTCACGGATCGCGGTCAGGGCCGCCTCACCGTCGGTGGCCGAGGTCGTCCGGAGCCCTTCTCGAGCGAGGGTCGCGGTGAGCAGGCGTCGATTCATGGCGTCGTCATCGACGACGAGGACGTGTCCGTTCCGGCGCTGCACCCGCTCCTCCTTCCGCCCGCTCACCCGGGACAGGTACGGATGCCCGCAGCGGGCGGCGAAGGAGTGTTCCACGCCGCCGATGGTTCGGCAACCGGCCATCGGCGGGGTTCGTGACGGTCGTCTAACGGTCTTCGAGGTACCGGAGCACCGCGAGGACGCGGCGGTGATCGGTCTCGGCCTGCTCGAGCCCGAGCTTCGTGAAGATGCTGGTCACGTGCTTCTCGACGGCGCCCTCGGTGATCACGAGTCGCCGCGCGATGCCCGCGTTCGAGAGACCCTCGGCCATGAGGGCGAGGACCTCGTGCTCTCGTGGCGTCAGCTCGTCGCGTGGGTGGCGGTTGGCCCGCGCGAGGAGCTGGGCGACCACCTCGGGGTCGAGCGCGGTTCCGCCCTCGGCGACGCGAGCGAGCGCGTCGAGGAACTCCCGGACGTCGGCGACGCGCTGCTTCAGGAGGTACCCGACGGCGCTCGACTCGCTCGAGAGCAGCTCCGTGGCGTAACGCTCCTCCACGTACTGCGAGAGCACGAGCACCGGCATCCCCGGCCAGCGCGAGCGGATCTCGATCGCCGCGCGCAGCCCCTCGTCCGTGAAGGTCGGCGGCATCCGGACGTCGACGATGCACACGTCGGGTCGGTCCCGCTCCACCGCCTCGACCAGCCCGAGCGCATCGCCGACCGAGCCGACGACCTCGTGCCCCTCGTCGGCGAGGAGATGTCCGAGGCCCTCGCGGAGCAGCACAGCGTCCTCGGCGATCACGACGCGCACGGGATCTCCACCATGAGGACGGTCGGACCGCCTTCGGGTGAGAGCAGGTGGAGCTCGCCGTCGAGCGCGCCGACTCGGTCGCGGAGGCCGGCCAGGCCGGAACCCTCGACGAGGACGGCGCCGCCGACCCCGTCGTCCTGGACCTGGATCGTGAGCCAGCCGTCGTTCGCCCGACGCACCGTCACGCTGGCCTTCGTCGCCCTCGCGTGCTTCGCGATGTTGGCGAGCGCCTCGGAGACGACGAAGTAGGCGGCGGCCTCGGTCGAAGCCGGCGGACGTTCGGCGACGTCCACCGACACGTCGACCGGGACCGGGGAGCGGGCCGCGAGCGCCGACAGGGCGGCGTCGAGCCCTCGGTCGGTGAGCACCGCGGGGTGGATCCCGCGAGCGAGGTCGCGGACCTCCGTGATCGCGCGCTTGGCCTCGTCGTGCGCCTCGTCGACGAGCTCCTTGGCGCGCTCGGGGTCGGTGTCGAGCTTCTCCTTCGCCCGCCCGAGATCCATGGCGAGCGAGACCAGCCGCTGCTGCACGCCGTCGTGCAGGTCGCGCTCGATCTTGCGGCGGTCCTCGGCGGCCAGGTCGACCGCCGCCGCGCGCGACTCGGTCAGGGTGCGCTCGCGCGCGAACACGTCGCTGCCGATCATGCCGCGGACCAGCATCCGGTTGGCGGTTGCGAGCCCGCGAACGATCCACGGCGTCAGCAAGAGGAACAGGAGGCCCAGGGCGATCGCTAGGGCGTACTCGGCCGGCCCGACAGACTCCCAGCCGAACGGGAAGCTCCACTCCGACGGCGGAGGGTCGCTGGCCCAGGCCCAGAGCGGTGAGGTGAGAAGCCCGATCGCGAGCGACCAGAGGGTGAGGACGACCGTGAAGGTGAGGATGCCGAACGGCAGCATCAGCACGTGGTAGCCGACCTCGACCCATGTCGCCGGATCGGTGAACCGTGCGATGTGCTGTCGCCACCACTTGTCGGGCGGCGGGTCGGCCCGATACGGGGCCGGCACGTCCACGTCGAGGAACGCCTTCGCGCGGGCTCGCTCGATCGTCCCCATCCCACGCGACACGTACATCGCCGCGAACAGGATCGGGATGCCGAGCAGCGCGATCAACATGCCGAGCCCCGTCGTGAACCCGACCACGATGACCGTGAACGTGACGATGCCCACGGGGAGGTTGAGGAGCAGGTGGAGCGTCTCCTTCCAGGTCCGAGGCTCGAACGGCGCACGCAGCGCGCGAGCGACCGGGTTCGTGGCCGGGACCTGGGTGGGAGGGGGTGGAAGTGCCATCGAGGTATCCATGCTTGCAGCGTAGGTGGCGTGCGGCGACCGAGCGATCGAGCCACCCGGTGTCTTCGTCGTCGGGTTGTCCCGAGGTCGACGACGAGTGGCCTAGGCGCGCGGCTGGTTCCACGGCCCGACGCCGCCGAACCGTTCGGGCGTGATCCTCGTGACGTATCCGGGCGGCGGGTCGGGCATGGGGGGGAACACGACGTCGGGGCCGAGGTACGTGCGCGCGAGGTGCTGGAGCATCTCGGGACCGCCGCCCTCGGTCACCCTCGCGGTCCCGTACACGACGAGGTACTCGAGCAGTCCCCACTCGTTCACCCTGGTCGTCGGGACGGAGACGGCGACGCGTGGGTCACGACGGATGTTCCGCAGCTTCCGCTGGTCCGGGAGCGTGGCGAGGACGATCTCGACACCCTCGATCCCGACCCAGGCGGCGGTGACCTGTGGCGAGCCGTCCTCGTTCAGCGTGACCACGTTCGCGACGGCATCGCTCTCCAGCAACTCGCGAGCCGCCTCAGGGATCGGGATCCCGGCCACGGGTGGATGGTACCGGTGTCTCCTCAGGTCGACGGCCGCGTGACTTCGAGGCGCACGAAGCCGGCCGAGTGAACACCGATCGCGATGAGCGAGGCTGCCAGCATCCCCACCCCGGCGATCCACGTGATGTGCCAGAAGCCGGCGACGATCCCGACGAAGGCGGCCATCTGGGCCACGGCGTGGGCGATCTTGGTGGTCACGGACGGGGTCCGGCGGCCACGGAAGGCTTCCTGCCGGTTGACCAACACGAGAGCCGCCAGGAGCGGGATGGCCACCGAGAACGCGACGATGCAGGTCGTGGCGGTCGCGTCGAGCGATGATGCCGTGAGGAACGGCTGGATCATGACCACGGCGATCCCGATGAGGCCGCCGTAGATCAAGCCCATCTGCCGGACCACTTCATGTCGCGTGTCTCCGGTGAGCATCTCCTCCTTCAGCCGTTCCGCCTCGACACGTGCCTGATCCGTCTGCGCCTGCGCCTCGGCGGCCGCCGCCCGCCTCGCGTCCTCCGCGATCGCGCGGTTCCGCTCCTGCTCCGAGTCTTCGCTCACGGTCACTCCTTTCACCCGGATGTCGAACGGTCTGCACTCGGCCGTCCACGACGGGCGGCCTTCGCTCGATCCTGTTGTGAGAGCGACACCTTCCGCAGACGTACGTTGTGGGGCGTCACCTCGACGCACTCGTCCTCACGGATGAACTCGAGCGCCTGCTCGAGGACGAGCGCTCGTTTGGGGATCAGGCGGGTGAACTGTTCCGACGTCGACTCGCGCATGTTCGTGAGCTTCTTCTCTTTCGTGGGGTTCACGTCGATGTCCTCGGCGCGGGCGTTCTCGCCGACGACCATGCCCTCGTAGACGTCCTCGCCCGGTCCGACGAACATCGAGCCACGTTCCTGGAGCGTGAGCAGCGCGAACGCGGTGCTGAGGCCGGTGCGGTCGGCGACGAGTGAGCCGGTCGGGCGCGTTCGGAGCTCGCCGTGCCACGGCTCGTACCCCTCGAACACGTGGTGCAGTTGCCCCATGCCGCGCGTCTCGGTGAGGAACTCGGTCCGGAAGCCGATCAGGCCGCGCGCGGGGACCACGTGCTCCATCCGGAACCACCCGGTCCCGTGGTTGACCATGTTCTCCATCCGCCCCTTGCGCAGCGCGAGCATCTGCGTGATCACGCCCAGGTAGTCCTCGGGCGCGTCGATCGCCACGCGCTCCACGGGCTCGTGCAGCCTGCCGTCGATCGTGCGGGTGACGACCTGTGGCTTGCCGACCGTGAGCTCGAACCCCTCGCGCCGCATCACCTCGACGAGGACCGCGAGCTGGAGCTCGCCGCGCCCCTGCACCTCCCAGCGGTCGGGGCGGTCGCCGTCGAGCACGCGGATCGAGACGTTGCCGATGACCTCGGCGTCCAGGCGCGCCTTCACCTGGGGCGCGGTCAGCTTGCTGCCGTCGCGGCCCGACAACGGCGAGGTGTTGATGCCGATCGTCATCGAGAGCGACGGCTCGTCGACGCGGGTCACCGGGAGCGCGCGCGGGTCGTCGGGATCTGCGAGCGTCTCGCCGATCGTGATCTCGTCGATGCCCGCGACCGCGACGATCTCGCCGGGCCCGGCCTCCTCGGCCTCGACGCGGTCGAGCGCCTCGCTGACGTAGAGCTCGGAGATCTTCGCGGACTCGATCGTGCCGTCGGCGCGGCACCAGGCGACCTCCTGGCCGCGGCGGATCGTTCCGTGGCGGACGCGGCACAGCGCGAGCCGCCCGACGTACGGCGAGGCGTCAAGGTTCGTCACCAGCGCCTGCAGCGGATGGTCCTCTTCATACGAGGGCGCGGGGATATGTGTCCGAAGCGCGTCGAACAGCGGCTCGAGGTCCGCTGGGAGCGATGCCGGGTCCGGGCCGCAACGCCCGGTCCGCGCGTCGGCGTACAGGATCGGGAACTCGATCTGGTGCTCGTCGGCATCGAGGTCGAGGAAGAGCTGGTAGACCTCGTCGACGACCTCCGTCGTGCGCGCGTCGGGGCGGTCGATCTTGTTCACGACGAGGATCACCGGCAGTCGGGCCTCGAGCGACTTGCGGAGCACGAACCGCGTCTGCGGCAATGGTCCTTCCGACGCGTCGACCAGCAGCAGGACGCCGTCGACCATCGTGAGCCCGCGCTCGACCTCGCCGCCGAAGTCCGCATGGCCCGGCGTGTCGACGATGTTGATCTTCAGGTCGCCGTGGCGAACGGCCGTGTTCTTCGCCAGGATCGTGATGCCCTTCTCGCGCTCGAGGTCGGTCGAGTCCAGCACCCGCTCGGCCACGTCCTGGTTCGCCCGGAAGGCTCCGGACTGCCAGAGCATCGCGTCGACCAACGTGGTCTTGCCGTGGTCCACATGGGCCACGATCGCGACGTTGCGGATGTCGGAGCGTGCGGGCATGCCGACATGGTAGGTGGCGGCCGCTCACCCGTGCCCTGAGCCGGATCCGCGGCCGACGGCCGCGCCGTTCACGTCATAGGCGGCGACGCAGCGGTGCGGGGACGTCGTTGACCTCGAAGACCTTCACCGGATTGCGGAAGCCGTCCACCTGGATCGGATCCAGCGTCGTGGCCTCGACGCGCTCCGAGATCGCGGACGACGCGAGCGTCCGCTCCGAGACGAGGATCTGGTCCGGGCCCGCCGACTGCGCGAGGTGCGATGCGAGGTTCACGTGGTTGCCGATCACCGTGTACTCGGTCCGAGTGTCGGACCCGATGTTGCCGACGGTGACGTATCCGGTGGTGACCCCGATCCCGACGTCCAGGCCGCCCTCGCGCTCCGACGACCACCTGCTGCGCAGGCCGCGGAGACGCTGGCGCATCTCGAGCGCGGTGACGACGGCTCGCTCCGCGTGGTCCTCGAACGGGATCGGATCTCCGAAGAAGGCGAGGATCCCGTCGCCGATGTACTTGTCGAGCGTCCCGCCGTGGCGGAAGACGACGTCGGTCATGACCGCGAAGTGCTGGTTGAGACCGTCGATCACCTCCTCGGGCTCCATGGCTTCCGACATCGAGGTGAACCCACGGATGTGGGCGACCAGGATGCTCAGGTTCCGGCGCGTGGAGGTGAGCGACACGGTCCCGCCGCCGCTGAGGACCGCGTCGGCGACCTGGGGTGCGAGGTAGCGGCGCAACTGCTCCGCCCGCCGGAGCTGGCCGAGCTGATCCTCCACCGTCTTCTCGAGGTTCTGGTTCAGCTCCTCGAGGTCCTGGTACAGCGTCGCGAGTTGTCCGCTCGTCCGGTTGAGGTTCATCGTCAGCCGGCCGAACTCGTCTCGGTTCGGGACGTCGATCTGCTCTCCGAAGTTGCCGTCGGCGATCTTGGCCAGCGCGAGGTCCATCTTGCGGACCGGGCGGATGAGCGACCAGGACAGGGCGGCCCCGAGGCCGAGCGCGATCAGCAGGCTCACGCCCGAGAAGATCCCGACCGCGATCAGCAGGAAGCGGTGCAGCGAGTCGAGCTCGTCGGATGCCACGCCGATGCGGGCCTCGGTGGCCTCGATGAGCCGGTTGAGCTCGTCCTCGAGCTCGTGCGAGATCGTGTGCTCGGCGTCGATGTGGAGGGCGAGCGCTGCATCAAGATCGCCCGCCTCGTACAGGGCCAACACCTCGACACCGGCCGAGGCGTAGCGCTCGTCGATCGCCCGCATCCGGTCGACGGCCTCCTGCACACCCGGCCCGCCGATCGTCTCCAGCGTTTCGAGGTGGTCGGAGAAGTCCTGCTTCGCCGTCACGATCTTGTCGTTGTAGGAGGCGTCCAACGTGATCAGCGCCATCGCGCGGAAGTGGCTCTGCGAGGTCACCGCGTAGATCGCCTGCCGGGAGACGTCGGTCTGCTCCTGCAGCGAGATGAGCTGTTGCGCCTCCTGGTTCATCTCCCGGATGACGAGGATGCTGGTGATCCCCATCGCCACGAGGAGCACGGCGATCACGAGGAAACCGGCGAGGAGCTTCGCGTGCACCGTCGCGCGGATCTTCGCGATGAAGTCGGCCGCGGGTCGGATGAACGGCGGAAGCCGCTCCGGGTCGGGCGTCCGGCCGTCCGGCTGCTGCCCGTCGACCTCGCCGTCGGCGAGCACCTTCACCCCGTCGGGATGCTGCTGCGCCACGCCCTGGTCCCCTCTCGGCCGTCGAACCCATGCGTTGCGGAACCGTTGATTGTGGGCCAGGCAGACGTGCTGGTCAATGCGACGGCGGCGCGCGGCGCCCGAATGGTCAGTCCTTCTCGGAGGCGCGCCAGTCGATCGAGACCACGTCGACGGGCTCGACGATCCCTTTCAGCGTGACGCTCCGCCGCTCCGAGCTCCGCGCGCCGAGGACGACGGCCAGGGTCTCGGCGCTCGCGAGGATCTCACCCCCCGCCGCCATCGAGCCGATGCGTGACGCCGTGTGCACGCCGAGGCCCGTGAAGCCGGTCTCGTCACGTGTCGCCGCCGTGGCGTGCAGGCCCATCCGTACCTGGGGCGCGAACCCGTGCGCCCGCCGGTGCTCGGCGAGCCGGCGCTGGATCTGCATCGCGCAGGCGACGCCGCGGGGGGCATCGGGGAAGGCGACGAAGAAACCGTCGCCGGCGTGATCGATCTCCTCACCGCCGTGATCGGCGAACGCTGCGCGGAGCGCCTCGTTGTGCCAGCGACGGAGGTCGTTCCACGCCTCGTCCCCGATCACCTCGATCAACGCCGTCGAGCCGACGATGTCCGTGAACAGGAACGTTCGAACCGTGCGCGACGACGCGCCGCCGCCCCGGGTCCGCGCGAGGAGCTCCGCCGGTCGCCTCGCATCGAGGTGCGCCCCCAGCCGTTCGAACGCGGTCCGAGCGGCGTCGAACTCGATCGCCGCCGCCTCCTCGTTCCCGAGGGCGAGTTGTGCCTGGGCGAGCGCGAGCGTCACCTTCGCCGATTCGAACGGGGCCCCGATCTCGTCCCAACGCTTCCGGGCCTCGCCCAGGTGCGCGGATGCGCGGTCCGGATCGTCGTCGAGGAGCGCGGCGAGGCCCGCCGTCCACTCGCTCGCCGCACGGAACGCGGGGGATCGGACCTGGTGCGCGATCTCCGCGAGCTCGTCGCGGGCGGCGCGAGCCGTCTGCGTGTCACCCGCAGCGACGGCGATCTCGGCCTGCACCGGCAGCATCCGGGCACGAGCGAAGCGGTCGAACGCGGCGACCTGCAGGCTCCGGCGGATCGACGACGCGGCCGTATCGAGATCGCCCTGCACGAGCCGGAGCAACGCGAGCCCGGGCTGCGGGTCCTCTCCCAGCTCGCGCGCCTGCCGGAACGCGTCGTCGGCCTCGGCCAGGTCACCGAGCCGCAGCTGCACCTCTCCCAGCTCGTGCTGCGCCGACGCGGCGTGGGCCGGGCTGAACTCCTGCAGCTCCACCCATGCGGAGCGTGCTTCCGACTCGGCCTCGCGCAGCCGACCGAGCATGCGAAGGATCGCCGCCCGGTTGACCCGGCAGATCCCGGGGAAGCCCTTCATCTGCTGCCGCCCGGCCCAACGCATCGCGGCGTCGGACCACTCGCTGCCGCGACGGTAGTCCCCGAGGTCGCGGCACATGTTCACCACGTTGGTCAGGACGGCCCCGGTGGTGAACGAGCCGAGCTCCTCGCCGGCCGCGTCCGCCGCGACCTCCTCCATCAGCGGCCGCCCCTCGTCCACCCGGCCCGCGTCCACCAGGAACATGCCGCGGCGCATGCGGGCCCACGTCGGAAGGTCGCGGTCGTCGAATAGGCGCGCGGCCTCGGCGGCGCGGTCGGTCAACGCCAGCGCCTCGGCGAGGTCTCCCCGGGCTCGTGCCGCGTCGGCATACGCGATCGCGAGGTACCCGTGGGCCGTGGACTCCTCCGCGCCCATCAACAATCGTTCGGCGCGCGTCAACCATGCCGCCGCGATCGAGTCTTGGAGCATCGCGGCATGCTGGCGCTGGAGGGTGAGCGCGCAGGAGGCGGCTCGCGACACGTCGCCGCGTGCGAGGAAGGCCTCGTACGCGGCCTCGCGGACCGAGATCGCGCCGTTCGCGGCCCCGATCCAGTAGGCGGCCTTCGCGAACCGCTCGAGGTCCTCGGCCTCCAGCGGGCGCTCGGTGGCCGCGGACGCGAACAGCTCGTGCGCTTGCTCCCACGCGCGGCGAGCGAATGCCGCCCGTGCCTCCTCGAGCGTCGCAGCCGGCGTCTCGGTCCCACTCACGCGCCGAATGGTGCCACGGATCGAGCCGGAGGCGGAAGGCGCCGTCTTTCCAACCGCCGAGTCCACTGGACCAAGCACACCTGCCGAGGCAGGAGGACGTGATCCGATCGGCAGCCGGCTACCAGGTCTCGCGATGGACGACGTCTTCGAACGGTCGCCGGTTCGGCCGAGCGATCGGCGCGAGCGGCCGGTCCGCCGGGTAGCCGAGGGCGACGAGCCAGGCGCATTCGCGGTCCTCGGGGAGCCCGAGGACCCGGCGCGCCAGCGTCTGGTCGCCGACGGACGCGTGCCCGCTGCCGATCCCGAGGTCCGCGGCCGCGATCATGATCGACATCGTCACCTGGCCGAGGTCGTACTCGAGCGTGTCGCGCGCGTCGCGATCGTCGGACGCGGGCATGACGAGCGCGATCGTCGCCGCCGACGTCCCGACGTGGGCGGCCCACCGCCAGGTCTTCGCGAGCTCGCGCAGGCGCTCGCGATCGGTCACGACGACGAAGTCCCACGCCTGCTGGTTCGTCGAGGACGGCGTCCGTCGCGCGGTCTCGAGGACCTGGTCGAGGTCACCTACCGGGATCGGCCGGTCTTCGTACAGGCGAACGTTCCGACGCGCGCGGATCGCGTCCCAGGCCTCCATGGAGTGAACGATAGATGCTCCGGCGATCACGCGGGCTGGCGCGGCGGGGTGTCAGCCGTCGCGGACGACGCGGTAGCGCAGGTGCGTGGCGTGCGGGGTCTCGGTCACCCCGACGAACTCGAGCGTGACGTGCTCGTCCACGCCCTCGCCGAACATCGGCGTGCCGCTCCCGAACAGCACTGGCACGAGATGCACGGAGATCTCGTCGACCGCGCCGGCGTTTATGAGCTGGCGTCCGACGTCGGCACCCATGACGCTGATGTTCTTGTCGCCCGCGGTCTCTCGTGCCCGCGCGAGCGCCGTCTCGAGGTCGTCGACGAACGTGTACACGCCGCCCTCGGGGACGCCGTCCGGCACGCCGTGCGACAGCACGAACAGCGGGACGCGAGCAGGCCCGGTTGGGCCGTCGGCGTCCCAGTACTGGATCGACATGTCGTAGGTGCGGCGCCCGCAGATCACCGCTCCGAGCCGAGCGACCTCGCCTTCCAGAAGCTCTTTGCCCGCGTCATCCTGGAACGCCCACTCGTGGAGCCGCTCCCCGTCGTCGCCGAGCCCGGCCTCGAGTCGCATGTTCGCCCCGGCGATGAAACCATCGAGGGACGCGCTCTTGTCGTAGATCACGATGCCCATCTGTGCCTCCTCCGGTCCCGCTCCCCCCGCCGCCCCTTCCTCGGGTCGGTTTCTACCCCAATTGCTCGGTGCTGCATCCTCGACCTCGATTGGGCATCTCCAGGCCGACACGGACGTCGAGCAGCTGGCGTTCGAGCTGTAGGCGCATCTCGAGCTTGCCCACTTCCACTTCGTGCTGTTCCGTGACCCCGCGGTGCTCGATCGAGGCCGGGTGGCCGTGGCCGATCGCCTATCGCGCGCGATGGCGCCCGACCGGAACCGGAACGGCTAGCGGGAAGCACGCGAGGTCTCCACGGTCGAGAGCCCCGGCTGTTTCTCGTGCCCGTCTTGGAACCCTAGAATCGAGAGCGCGCCAGGTGCCTGGGAGCGCTGGGCCTCTGGTGAGGTCCTGAACCGAGTAGCCGTCCGAGAGGCCCATCGAGGAAGAGGCATGAAGCCCTACATTCTCGACGACGCGTCGGCACTCGAGTACAAGCGGCTCGACCTCATGTCCAAGATCCTGGATCCGTGGACTCGGGGTTACCTCAGCACATTGGGGGTCGGCGAGGGTTGGCAGTGCCTCGAGCTTGGAGGCGGCAACGGCAGTATCACGGAGTGGTTGTCTGCCGCGGTCGGCCCCTCAGGAGGGGTGACCGCGCTCGACGTCAACCCGGTCCTGTTGGAGTTGATCCCGGCGGAGAACCTGTCGGTACGGCAGGTAGATGTGCGCACGGGCGAGTTGCCACCGGGTCCCTACGACTTGGTGACCTGCCGCGCATTGCTGCACCAGATCGCCGAGGATGCCCCGGCAGTGCTCGAACGGATGGCCGCCGCCGTCAAGCCGGGTGGATGGCTCTTGATCCAAGAGCCCGACTTCCACCTCGCGCCGACCACGGAGCCGGAGGTTTGGGCAAAGACGTGGACGGGCCTGATCCAGTGGGGGCGCAGCAATGGGGTCGACTGGCTCATCGGCCGGAAGCTGCCGACCATGGTCGCCGCTCTGGGTCTCGGGAATCCGCTGGCCAAGACCGACGTCCAGAACATCCGGGGCCGGGATCGCGGGGCGCTGTACTTCCAACTCTTCTTCGCCGAGGTGCGCGACCGAGTCGTTGCATCCGGGCAGGTCGACGCGGCAACGATCGACGCCGCCTCAGATGTCTTGAACGACCCCAACTCCTGGACCCAGTGCTGGATGATGACGGCCGTGTGGGTGCGAAAGCCGCGAGCGTGAGGCCGCGCGTGCCCACGTAGTGGTGCCAGATGATCCTGACCCCTACCCAGTGGGCGACGGAGCGAGACTCGTCAACGGAACCGGCGGAAAAACTCCCGAAGGTCCCCGACCAGCAGATCCGGCGCGTCCGAAGCGGCGAAATGGCCGCCGCGATCGAACTGCGACCAGTGGACGATGTTGTTCGAGCGCTCGGCGAAGGCTCGCACGGAGCGGAAGTCGTACGGGAACACGGATACGCCGGTCGGCGTCTCGTTCGGCACCTCGCGGTATCCAGCGCCCGTCTTGCCGTCCTCGAGGTACTGGCGCGCCGCCGAGCCGGCGGTTCCCGTCAGCCAGAAGATCGAGACGTGCGTCAGGAACCGGTCGCGATCCACGTTCTGGACGTTCTCGCCGTCCCATCCCATGAAGAGCTCGCTGTTCCACGCGAGCTGGCCGGCCGGAGAGTCGGCGAGCGCGTAGGCGAGCGTCTGCGGCCGCGTCTGCTGGATCTTCAGGTAACCGGAGTGCTCGTCGAAGCTCGCGAGGTTCGCCATCCCTTCCTGCTCGAACGCGTCCATCTTGGCCATCTCGTCGGGGTCACCCGAGGGGAACGCGAAGATCTGCAGCACGTGCACGC
>CAVYTE010000017.1:0-245532 GCA_963771385.1 uncultured Actinomycetes bacterium | reverse complement strand
TTGGACTGAGTTCGGGCGGCGATCACACCGGTCTGGCGCGATTAGCGCCCGTTTCCGACGTCGACCGCTCCACGCAGGTACGAGTATTGCGTTCGGATCGCGAGCGATGGCCGCGTCGCGCGGAGGATGTGCGTCGCGAGCGTCGACGGGAGCAGCGTCGTATCAGGACCCACGGCGGAGTGGACCGTGTGTCGCCTGCGGGCGCACGATCGGCGGATCGAAGGCCTGGGGATCCGTCTGTTTGACGGGACCAGACGGTCCTCCACGTGATGGGTTAGGAGATAGGAGACGACGAAAAGGCACCCTGCGTCGGGGACAACCCCTCAAAAGCGCAGTGGGATGGAATGCCTGAGCTGATCCCGCCGCCGACTTCCCGCTGGATCGATCGCCTAGACACTTGACCGCAGTCCGATCGACAAAGACGACCGCGGACTGGCGTCCGAACTTCCCCCCTGTCTCAATCGAGGCTTGGGACTCCAAGGTCATACTCGACATCCGCCGGCATCACCGTTCGAACCATGGGGTTATCGAGGAGGTCGAGGAGCCAAGCTACCTTCGTCGATGAGGTCACCACGCCTGCCGCGCCGCCCCTCGAGATCGACACGATGTCCGCAGCGCGGGGAAGGCCGAGGCGGTGCAGCGTCTCGTCATCGGATGCGGACAGAGAGTCGGCCCATCACGGAACGCCGAGAATGAGGAATCTCGCCATCCGATACGACGCTTCGTGCCGGATGGACTGCCGACCCATCGAGCATCTTGAGGCACATCGAACAAGACCGCAGCCTCGCTGGCTACACCGAGCCTAGCAAGGATGGCGTCGACCCCAGCTTGGTCGAGGGGACGCTCGAAGAGCACGACGGCACTCGCCTGCATGTTGTCCGGCAAGCTTGCCAAGACTTCGCGTTCGTGATCCGCGGAGATGCTGACGCCGCCCTGCACCAAAGTCCCCAGCGGGGACAGGGGCACGCTTACCGAGTACGGGTCGAAGCGGCCCCTCAGGTCTTGCGCCGGTTCGAGTATGAGCACCTGCGGGACCGGCTCGGGGGATCGGAGTTGAATCTCCAAGTAGCCCGTCATGTGCGTGTATCCGGTGTTGCAGCAGCCGCTGCTGTAGCTCGCGTACTCGGGGTTGGCGACCAGTAGCCCTGGGATCACCACCTGCTCGAGTCGGTCTCGCTTCCCCCCCACCGAGAGGACGAAACCCATCAGCAACTGGAGCGCCAACGACGCGGCTAGCAGGAAGACGATGACGTTCGCTGCCGTCTTGATGATCCCCCAGCGGGTCGCCCGTCGGATCATCCGCTCGTCGAACTCAGGCAGACTCGAGGGGTCTACGCGGTTACGGCCGTGCATCGCTGACTGCTCGTTCTCACTCATGGTTCCCGACCCCTTCGGAGTACAGCTGCCGGAACGACTCCCTCGCCCGCCATGCGGCCGTCTTGACCGCTCCCTGGCTGCTGCCATCCATGGCCGCGACCTCTTCGTGGGTGAACCCGTACACGAAGATCAGGTCCAGCAGTCGTGCTTGATGTCGAGGGAGACGGGCGAGCGCATCGGCGATATCGGCACGCAGGTCGAGCGAGGACAGATCCGTGGCAGGCAGCAAGCCCTCGGCGAGGGGAAGGGCCTCTCGATGCTTGCGGGAGTGATCGATCAGTACGTGCCCAGCGATGGTCAGCAACCATGCCTGCGGGCGCCCGCCCCGATATCCCAGAAAGGCTCGGGTGGCCCTCAGGAACGTCTCCTGCGCCAGATCCTCGGCCAGCGCTCGATCCCCGGTTCGCCGGAGCAGGTAGCCGACGACGAGCCCCCAGTGTGCTCGGAAGAGCTCCTCGATTCCGCTCGTCCTGGCCGCCTCTCCGAGAGATCCGGTTGCTCATCTTGCTCTTACAGACGAAGACCGTGGGTCAAAGGTCACACTCACCCGCGGTGGATTCAGGCCGTCAGGGTCAGAAGCTGCTCTACCCGCGCAACGGACGGATGCGCGGCTGCCGATTCGGGCGGCGGGCGGTGAAATGGTCGGATGGCCAGAGGAAGGCTATCCGTCTGAGATAAAGCCGATAGCAGGCACGCTGGGGGCTGGTGCAACCATCGATGTGCGAGGTCCGCCTCCACCGCCCGATAGCTGGGGCAGCGGCGAGGTGGAGCTGGAACCAAACCGGCTGAGCTTGCTCGGGGATTGAAGAGGAGAACCTCGATGCGCTCGACCTGGCGCATTTCCTTCCGCACAATCTGTTCATGCGTGTCATCAGTTGGAACATGGGGATGAACGACAGGAGGTTCAGCAGGCCGGGAGTTCACGATCGTGCTTGGCACTATCTGCTCGGGCTTGGACCAGACCTCGCGTTCCTTCAGGAGACCCTGCCCCCGGCGTGGGTTCGCACTGAAGGGCAATTGGTCTGCGGACCTCTCAACAGATGGGGATCAGCGATCTTCGGTCCTCGGTACCCGCTACAGCCGTTCCGGCTTCCGGATGAGAGTCGTCTAGGCGCGCTTGGCACTTACCTCGCTCTGGGCACAGCATCACTCCCCGACGGCATCGACGCTTTCGTCGTGAGCGTCCACGCACGTGCTGCTCGGGCGACGACGAGGCAGTTGGGGGATGTCGATCCCGCAACCGTGACGCGCGATTCGGTGCGCCAACCGATGGTGAATGACCTCATCTTCTCCGAGCTCAACGGACTCGTTGACGGGAGGTTCATCGCGGCTGGCGATTGGAACACGGGTCGCACGCAGGCTTCCAAGAAGGCGGGAATCGAGTTCTTCGACCGAGCGCACAGCAGCGGGTGGTACGACTGCGTGTGGGACACGTTTGCGAGGGAGGAACGGACGTGGTTCCGTCAGGGAGACACGTTGGTCCAGGACGATCACGTCTTCTGCGATCAGTCGCTCGGCGAACTTGTGCGGGGCGCCTGGGCACCCGACGACGCGGTTCAACGGTTAGGGCTGAGCGATCATGCTCCGCTGATCTTGGACCTTGAGATCGACTCGATCGCCATGAAGAACCTTGCCGACGAGCCAGAACCTGATGCCTCTACTGGATCGCGGTAGCGGTCCGAATGCGCCTCTAGTATCGCGAAGCGCATCATGGCCAGTTACAGGCGAGGGACCTGAACGACGACGCAGCGAACCGTGCGTCGAGGATCACCGGAGTGCAGTCACGAAGACCGTGTGTCGGTGTACGCGGAGCAGAATGGGCCGTTCGGGAAGGTGGGGAAGTGCAGGCACGAAGAGCGTCGCTGGACGCGATGGCGTGGACGACTTCCCTGAACTCTCTAGCGGATCGTTCCTAAGCCGGATCACTGGGCCAGCGGGAGCCCGCGCCGCACGGGGAGCCGGCCGGCGTCCGATTCTTCGAAAGTGCGGACTTCCCGCCTATTTCTTGATCTCGTAGCGCAGAAGTACCACGCCGTTTTCGAACGAGGTGGCCTCGACCAGCTTCAGGTCTTGCCGATCCTCGAAAATGCGCGTTCCCTTGCCGCGTGACGCCGGGCAGACCCGCATCTGGACTTCGTCGACAACGCCGGCGTCCAGCATGGAGTGCATGAGTTTCAAGCTCCCCCACAGCCAGATGTCTTTGCCGCTCTGCTCCTTGAGGTCCCGGATGGTGGCGGCTGGGTCGCGCGTAACCGTCGCGGCGGGAAAGTCGCCCCAGGGGGCGTCATCCAGCTTGGACGAGGCGACGAACTTGGTGAGGTTGTTGAGCTTCTCGCCGTACTCGCCCTGGTCGTCGGCGTAGGGCCAGTAGCCCTTGGACTGGGCGTAGGTGTTCGCGCCGAGAATCATCGTGTCGACCGAGTCGATGAACCCCATCACGCTTGCCTTGAACGCATTGTCGGTGGTCTCGGAAAAGGGCTCCCCTGACACGAAGCTGAGCCCGCCGTCCTCCTCCGCGGCGATGTTGTCGATGGTAACCCACTGCTGGACTATGAGTCTTCGCATGGCGCCAACCTACACTGCGTGGCGGGACGATCTACCGGATGGATCACGCCGGCGTTGTGGTCGAGGATCTCGCGGCTGCTATCGCGTTCTTCGTCGAACTGGAGAACCCCCTCGCGCGTGCCCATTCTCTACCGCCCCCGCAGGTCCCTTACCTCGGGGACAGGCCGTGCGCGGCGAGCCCGAGCAGTCCATCCCGCCGCGTACCGCGGTCGTATCGATCGGCTTCGTGATGGGCTGCTTGTTGCCCTACGTGTCGGCGCTCAGCGGCTCGAACCGGGCAAGCGATGGAACAGACCCCCGTGGTGCCGGAGTGTGAAGCCATAACCCCTGACGGTTTGACTTCGGTGGAGCCTTGTATCCGGACGCCAGAGGGGGAGGTCGACGAGTCGACCTCCCCCTCGAGATGCACCAAGCGGCTGCGATCAGGGGATGAAGGTCCCCTCCGGGCCGGCCGGGGCCGGGATGGTGAAGTTGCCGGGTACGTTCTTGCCTACCACACCATTGACCGTCTGGGTCGAGTAGGCGTACGTGAGCACGGCGAACGCCACCGCGTCGGCGTTCACCTCCAGTGCGTGCAGCGTTGTTGTTGTCGAAGGTGTCGCAGGCGAGGTGGTAGCACGGGTCGAACTGGGCGCCGGTGGTCCCGCCCCAGATCGCCTGCTGCTCCGCCGTCTTCGGCACCTCGGCGCCGGTGAACAAGCCCGCCCGCCGGGATGCCGTTGAGGATGAACGCCTGGTAGTCGCTCCGACCGCTGAACTGGGTGTCGTCGTAGGGCTCACCCGACAGGGTGTAGAACGACTCGAACGTGTCCTCGATCTGCACCGACCCGGCCGGGATCGGGATCCCCGGCGGCGCCGGGAACGACGAGGTGTCGCCGTCGTACACCATGAAGATGTAGTTGGGCGACCCGACCATGTCGAAGTTCAGGTACAGGGCGATCTTGTCGCGCTCCGCCACCGACAGCCCGTTCACGTAGGCGGTGGACCCGATCAGGCCCCGCCTCCTCGGCGCCCCACCAGGCGAAGCGCAGCGTGTTCTGCGGCTTGTGGTTGGCCAGTTGTTCGGCGACCTCGAGCAGCGCCGACGAGCCGCTCCCGTTGTCGTTGATGCCCGGTCCGGCTTGGACCGAGTCGAGGTGGGCGCCGGCCATCACCACGTTGTTGGCGTTGGTGCCTGGGAGTTCGGCGATCACGTTGACCTGAGGCCGGCTCTCCGGCGGGTCGACATCGACAAGCGCGGTCGAACCGGCCTGCGACAGTGCTGCGCCGTCGGCGAACGACGCACCGACCACCGGGATCGTCACCGCGGCTCCGTCGGGGAGCAGGCGTGCCGATGATCAGGCCTTCGCGGAGCGGGGTGTCGCCCTGGTTGAAGATGATCACCGCCTCGGCTCCGGCGTTCTGGGCGTTGAGCGCCTTGATCCCGAACGTGCAGGTGCCCCGCTGGATCAGCGCGATGTCGGAGGGCCGCCGAGAAGTCGGCCGGTGAAGTCGGTGGCCTCGCATCCGCTGGTCGACGCTCGCGGCGGGACGAGGTTGATGTCCACCGGGATGACATTTCCGGTCACCGTGCCGAAACCGGTGCCGGTGAACACCCCCGTCTCGTACATCGGCGTTGACCGGGGTCAACTGCTGCAGCGTCGGCGGCGGGAAGAACACGAACGGGAACTCATCCAGCGTCACATTCCAGCCGGCAGCCTCCAGCGTGTCGACCACGTAGTCCACGCTGGCGTCGTACCCGGGGGTACCGGCGGCACGGGTGCCGCCGTTGGCGTCGGCGATGGCCTGGAACGCCGCCTGGTGCTCACGCACTTCGTTCGAGCCGAACACACTCGAGCAGCTTGGAGTACTGGTTGTTGTTCCGTGCGTCACAGCCATCCTGCGACGGCGCCGCCGAGGCGGCCGTAGCCGGCAGGAGCGCCAAGAGCACTGCTGCCGCGCCCGTGAGCGCGGCGAGCCTCGCCATCGTGCGCCGGGGCGTGCGGCGCTCACGTGTATCTGCTTCCATGCTTCCCCCTTGCTCAGGCAGCGCAAGGGAGCGTGATCCTCGCTCGTGCCACCGGATGAACGATCCCGGTCAGGGACCGTCTCCAGGCACCGAGCGCAGTGGCGTGTTGCGAGCGGATCCGTCAGGGCATCCGGTGAACCAGAGGGGCGGAGAGTACTTGAGGCCTCTCAGGGTGTCACTGGGGCGCACCGGGAGCCCTCAGCGCCTCGATCCGGGCGAGCGGTGGAACAGGACCCCGTGGTGTCCGAGCGTCCTCTTTCCTGATCCATCGGTGTACGCACAAGGAGCGTTGAGGGCGGGATCGAGAGGGTGGCGGACCGTCTGTTTGAGGGGGAGGAGGCGGTCCTCCACGTGATCGAGCGCATCGTGGCTTCCGTTGGGTCTCCGGGTCGATGCAACGTCACCTTGGGTGGACGCACGACTGCCGGACGGCTCTCGGGTGCAGACCCGATTTCTTAACGTCCCTTTCCCGCTTGGCCCAGACCTTCATTAGTCACAGGTCCGGGTACTCGTCGTGCCGGTGCACCCACTCCCCCGCCCCGTCGGCCTCGTCACGTCCCTTCGGGACGAGGTCCATGTAGTGGTAGGCGACGTTCAGCATGTCCAGCCCGCGCTCGTACGTCGAGTACGTGTGGAAGACCTGCCCGTCCTCCTTCAGGAAGACGCTGATCCCGGGCGCCTCGGACTCCGACAGATTGGCCGGCCGGTAGTTGTACTCCACCACGCCGGCTTCCAGTTGATCGGGCGTGAACGAGACCCCGTAGTCGAAGTTGAAGTCGCTGCCGGCGGACGAGTAGTAAGGGAACGTCCAACCCATGCGTCGCTTGTAAGCGGCGATCGGCGCGTACGCCGCCCGCGACACCGCTCCGATGGTGATGTCGCGATGGTTCAGGTGGACCGCGATCCGTTCGAAGTTGTCCATCCAGAACGAGCAGACGAAGCAGGCGGCGTCGGTCGTCCAGGACGAGTGCTCGTCGGCGGTCTCGGGGTTGAACATCGCGTGGTAGATGACGAGCTGGCCGCGCCCGTCGAAGATCTCGGCGAGCGTGCGCGGACCGTCCTTGCCCTCCAGCGTGTACTCCTTGTCGATCAGCTCCCACGGCAGCTCGCGACGCTCCCTGCTGAGCTGGTCACGCAGACGGGTGAGCTCTTTCTCCTTGGTTAGGTGCTTCTTCCGGGCCGCCAACCACTTGTCGCGCGTGACCACCTCGTGGGTCATCGGGTCCCCTTTCCGCCCGACCTCGATATTCAACAGTAGTGTTCAATATCAGGGTTCCGGGGCTATCGTCGATCGAGCATGTCAGATGAGGCGCTGGATCGAACCTACGCGGACTACCGCAAGGCAGCAGGGGTCCAGACCCGATTTTTCTGCGCCCCTTTGTCATGCTCATCGCCTAGGGTATGGAACGGGCGTCGGTCACGACGACCGACCGTTTCGACCAAGCTCGACCAGACAGAAAGGAACACCAGCCACGTCACTCGCCCGCGTCCAGTTCTTCTCCGTCTCGCTCGACGGGTTCGGCACCGGCGAAGGCCTGAGCCAGGACGCCCCGTTCGGCCATGCCGGCGACCGGCTGCACGAGTGGATGTTCGTGACCCGGTGGTGGCACGAGATGGTCGGCGACCCGGGCGGCAGCGGCGGCATCGACGACGCGGTTCTGCGGCTGCACGATCCGGGGATCGGCGCCGAGATCATGGGCGCCGGGAAGTTCGGCTACCCCGGGTGGCACGAGGATCCGGCGTGGAAGGGCTGGTGGGGTGACGAGCCGCCGTTCCACACGCCGGTATTCGTCCTCACCCACCACCGACGCCCGTCCATCGAGATGAAGGGCGGCACGACCTTCCACTTCCTCGACGCGGCGCCGGCAGAGGCGCTCGAGACGGCCCGCGACGCAGCGAGCGGCCAGGACGTACGCATCGGTGGAGGTCCTACCATGGTCCGCGACTTCCTTGCCGCCGGGCTCGTCGACCACGCGCACATCGTGGTGGCCCCGATCCTGCTCGGCCGAGGAGTGCGCCTCTGGGACGGACTGGAGGGCCTCGAGAAGGACTACCAGGTCGAGGCCACCTCCTCACCCAGCGGAGTCACGCACGTGATGTTCACCCGTACCGCTCTCTGAACCGCCTCAGTCGACAAAACCCGAGGGGCGCATGAGGGGCCAACGGCACCGCCCCCAGACCCAATTTCTTAGCGCCCCTTCGATGCCATCGGACTAGCTGCGCGTCCCATGGAGGGCTCGCCGTGCGACGCGGGCTCCCGGTGCGCCCAGGGCCTCCTTCCTCAGGTCTACGCACAAGGAGCGTTGAGGGCCGATCGAGAGGGTTGGGTAGCGCAGGCACGGAAACTTCGGCGCACGTGCTGGGTCGGCCAATCCGAGCGCCCGCATCGCGGAGAGGTTAGCCCGCCCGACCTCTCGAACGATCGCAAGTCGCGTTGATCTGCAGAGCATGCCTCGCAGAACTTGCGAGACCGGCTCCGAAGCACCTCTTGGGGGCTTGAGCGAGCTACGTCCTGACTGGCAGGCGCATGGAGAAGCCGATCAGCGTGAGAACGATTCCCACGGCCACCGCCATGGCAGCAAGTCCGAAGGCCACGACGGACGTGAACAGCGAGGCCTGCAGGAACGCCGAGTCCGCTGCGATTGCCCGATTCGGGTCGTCCTGGTCGAGTTCAGCATAGGTCTTGCCGCCGGTGATCTCGTTGGTGTGCTTGTCGATGACCTTTGCCTGACAGTAGGCCGAGAAGGGGCCGTCTACTTCGTCTCCGGCCAGGCAGTCGGCGTCGTCGGAGACGGCGATCTTCTGCTCCGAGAGTGTGTTCGACACGACGAACCAGGTGGCCACGCCCGCAAGTGCCATGACGATCCCGACCACGATGGCCACGACTGACGCTGTCTTGCGCATGACGGCTCCTCCTATCGACCGATATGCGGAGGCTAAACCGTCAAGCCTGTTACACGCCACGCCTGGCGAGGGAGTGTGTCGTCGCGCGCCGCACCTACGCTGCCCGGGTTGAGCAGCCCGCCTCCGCAGCCGGAATGTCGACAGGAAGTCAGGCTGTGATCGCGAGCCCGAGCAATCCATCCGCCGCCACGCCACAGGCGCCGCCCCGCACGGCTAGTCATCAACCTGATCGACTGCGAGGAAGATCGGACGCTGCAGGCCGTGCTCGTCGGGACGTTGCGGGAGGCCGACCGGTAAGTCTGAGCTTCCGCTCAAACACCTGGGCCACCGGGAGCCCGCACAGCGAGCCCTCGGTCAAATCAGAGTTGGGAGAAGGCATGTGTAGCGCCCAGTCTCTAAGGGAATACAACCCTTGGATACGAATCCGAGTGCTCATTAGGCCCCCACACAACGTCTCGGAGTGCGATGCAGATGCGATTCGACATATTCACATCCAACGCGAGGCTCAGTACCTTGTGCTCCCGGTGTCGTCATTCGGAGTTCATCCATACGGATATGGACCGGCATGGTGATCAGGGCGGGCCGTGTCTGTTCAGTGAATGCAAGTGCTGGCGATTCGTCCGCGAACAGGAACCGGCCAGCAACCGCGCATGAGCGGAGATGAGGTAGGGCGAGCGACCGCGGCCAATCGCCAGGATCCTGGCGCACGGAGCCCGCGCCGTCGGTCGTGAACGTAGCCAAGAACCTGGTGATGCCGGTCGTCGGCGAGGAACCGCTTCGTTTCCTCGGAGATCACCTCGTTATCGAAGGCCGTCCTGGAACCGAGCGACCTCACCCTCGTCAGTTCGGCCCACTCGCTGAACCCGAACGTCAGGGTCCGCTGTCATGCAGGGGAGGCTAGCGAACCGGCCGTCTCGTTGCAGGGCTGGTGCCCCGAGGTACACGTCCACGCGCCCCAGTTCCTGAGGCCTCATTCGATCCTCCCGGTGTACGCATAAGGAGCCTTGTCGGCAGATCGAGAGGGGGTGGGTAGCGCGGATGGTCACGACGACACTGGCTCCCCGGACGCCTGTTAACGAGGCTTCGGCTTTGGCTCCGGCTTCTCTTCTTCCTCTTCCGACGCCTCCACAGCCTTCTCGGCCGCTGCCGCAGCCTTGAGTAGGGCAACGGCTAACAACCTCGTCATGCCCGCTGCAATCTGCACCATCCCGCCGAGGATGCGAAGAGCCCACGCATGGCGTCGAGGACAGCATCCCCCAGTTGGGACTCCTCAGGCTCGGGCTCGCTTTGCGCCATGGCTGATCTTGGCACGATCCCGTCTTGTTCGGTGTACGCATAAGGAGCCTTGAGGGCGGAGCGGGAGGGTGGCCGTCCGACTGCGACTACTCGCAGCCTGGCTCAGGCCCGACCAAACTGATCTGCACGTTCGTCGGGGCGAGGACGTGCCTCTCGATCCCGTACATCTCGAAGGTGATCGGGACCTCATTCCATTGCCCGTGCAAGTCACAGTCGGTGATGGTGATCTGCATCTCCACGCCCGCCATCTGGCGAGGTTCGAGGCTGAATGGCTGGACGGGACGCCACTCGCCACCCAGTTCGGGGATCTTGTTCACGTCGGGGTAGATCGCGACCGGCTCGATGATCGCGCCCTCTCCCGCTTGTTCGGACTCCGGAATCCCGATCCGCGTGACCGTGATGGGCACCGGGCCGTGATTCCAGATCGAGAAGCGGTAGTTGAACGTGAGGCCCTCCTCCGCCGGGACGCTGAAGAGTCGGAGGTTCGGTGGCAGTCCGAGCCAGGGAACCCGCATGACGGTCGAAGAGACACCTATAGGAGGCCCGTACTGCTTGTATCCGGGCACGAACGGCTGGTAGTTCGCCACGAGGATCAGCCCGGTTGACGCCGCAGCGAGCAGGACCACCAGGACTGCGGCGATCAACCACCAGAGCCATCTGCGGCGAGGCTTGCGAGTGGACGTGTCGTCCGAGGGGGGTGTAGCGGGCGGCCGGACCGCGGTATCGACCACGTCCCTGAGGATAAGCCCGCCGGCGGTCGGAACGGAAGTCCTCTCAGCTTTCTGAGGCATGTACGCCACCGAGAAGTGACCGGAGTCACGCGTCCAGATCGACGCTGCATGGAACAAGCGCAACTATGCAGCCGAAAGACCGAATTGCCACACGGCCGTCACCATCGGACCCTCGGCCGTCGTTACTGTCGCAACGTGTGGCGCAAAGTAGTCGTCTCGGTCCTCGTCGTGGTCGCGCTCGCAGTTGTGTGGGTCTGGCCGGCGTTCAGCGGGCCACCTCACCGCACAGCCGACTGCTGTGAACGGCACTGGGGGTATGACGCGTTGGGCCGACGCTGGGCTTGCGGAGATCACTGGTTGATCCGCATCGGCGACTATGGCGTCCTTGGCGTCTGAGTACGGGACGAAGTCGGCCACCATGTACGTTCCCGTAGCGTGATCGAGTGTCATGTCCTCCAGACGCGGACCCGCGGGCTCAGTCGGGCGACACGAGCCAGTACAGGTCGCCGCAGGGGTCGGGCATGTTCAATCCCGTGAGTTCGGACGCCCGTCTCTCGGCGGCAGCTGCACCTCCGACCTCGCTCGGACGTATCTTGCCGCCTCCCAGACGTATGGGCTCTCCCGCCTGACCCACTACGACTCCGTTCTCGTCGAGGAGCCTGAGCCGAACTCCATCCCAGAGAGGTCGGTATCCCTCTGGCCACAGCAACAGCCAGCGGTCGCTCTCCGTCGTGACGAACAGGCACCCGTCGCCCTCTTCGAGAGTGCCTGAGATCTCGCCCGCCGGAGATTCACCTGAACGAGGGACGGTCGGGAAGAAGATGCTCTTGCCCTCCCCGAACTTGGCAGAGTCTCCGCAAGCGGCTCCGACCAGGGCGAGAAGAACCACGAGACGAGCAGACCAACTCACAGTCATCAGACAAATAGTCGCGGTATGAGCGTTCCCGGTCCAGAGAGCAGGATGTACGTTCCGGAAACGTGACTGGCGTCACGCGCCCATGTCGGTTCTTTCCCCGTTTGCGTACGGCTTACCGACCCCGACGAGGATGGTTCCGATGACCGCCACGCCGATGCTCAAGGCCTGGAGCCAGAAGCCGACCTCCAACGAGAGCCTTCCGGTCAGTACGTTTTCGCGGAGGGTGGCGGCCTGGAGCAGCGAGCCGATCCAGGTGAGTGACCACGCTGCGACCGCGCCCGCGAGGAAGGCGCGCAGCGATGGGCGCTCGCCTCGCGTAAGACCGAGGATCGCGACCACTACCACGGTGGCGACCCCACCGAAGAGGAACAGGATCGCGCCCAACTCCAAGCCGCCACCCTGCGCCACCAACAGTTGGTCGTAGAGCGAAACCGACCGCTCTCCTGCGACCCCGTAGTACGGGAGGAAGCAACTCGTCACGAACAGCGCCGCACCGAGCAGCACCACCGCGCAGCCGAGGGTGGAGCGCCGTGCCCGGCTTCGACGACCTTCGTGCGCCATCACCTGATGATGTCTCCGGTCCCGGCGATTGTCGAACGGACCTCCTGGCAACGTGTAGAGAGATCCCTCGTCGAGATCGAGAAGGACGAGGACGGCCAGTTGGTCGGGCGCTATGTCCCGCCGACGACACGGGAGGGCCAGGGAGTTAGGTTCAACGGCTAACGCGCCGTCTCCCGCAGCATGCCGACGAGCACCGCACGCAGCGCTCGGTCCTCCTCGCAGTCGATCAGCAACTCCGCGACGGTGCGGGCTCGAGATCAGACACAGAACCTAGACGCCAGGAAGTCTCCATATGTCACCAAAGTCAGCGTCCCCACACGTCGCCTGGTCGAAGAACACGTCGTTCGTCCCGCTCGCGTTGTCAAGTGCGAACGAGAAGGCGAAGTCCCGTCCGGTCGGAAGTGTGTAGACGACTGATTCGGTCCCATCCAGGTCTCTACTCACCAGCTCAGCGTTCTCGCCACACACGAAGCTGCTCCGGCCGTAGTACATGGTTCCCTCGGCATCGACCGATGAGCCGTATTGCGATGGCCTTTCCGGGTCGGTCTCCGGAAGCCTCGTCGTCGTCCCGGCCGCGATGTCGTATAGGAACACATCGATGTCGATCACTTCATTGGTCCGCTTCGAGAAGACCACTTGCTGCCACACCGCGTAGTTGCCGTTGATCTGGTTCGGGAGGACTTGGAAGAAGCGCCGATCGGTCTCCGACCGTGTGTACACGACCTGGGACTCAGACGTGGCCGTATCGAACAGGACGATCCTCGCATGGCGGAAACCACGACCGAACAGGATGTGTGATCCAGACATGCTCGGCGAGTATTCGTTGCCGTTGGTATTGATCCCATCGGGCACGTCCAGCTCCGTCTGGGTGGCGAGGTCGACCATCGCGAGGTCGGCCTTCTCTCCGGGGAATTGGATCTCGTAGATCAACGTCGAACCGTCGATGCCGCCAGTGAACGCATTCGTACCCTTCGGGTTGACGCGGAAGGACGTGTCGCTACCGGTCGCCTGGGCGCGAACGCTCGAGTGAAAATTGGGACTGAATACGAACCAGGCCAGGAAGCTGTCGGACGCGACGGGGCTTAGCTCGGGCCGCTCGGTGTCGACCACCACGACGGGCTCGACGGCAAGAGCGGGTGCTGCACTCACGATGATCGTTCCAAACACACATGCGAGGGCTAGGAGCAGTCGCGCCATCATGTTCCCCTCCTTGGGAAAGCTCCAAGCTGTTCCTGTCCACACCTTGCCCATTCCTGAGCACGAAGGCAAGGGCCGCCGACCTCGAGCGACCACAGCGCGGGCTCGCGACGCGGCCAGGTTCACGGTGCGCTAGGAGTCGCGTGTGCCCGGCGAGCGGTCAGCCTCCCGCAGCATCCCGACGAGCACCGCTCGCAACGCCCGATCTTCCTCGCAGGAAATCAGGATGTCCGCGCTACGGTTGGGGGATGCGGCGGTCTGTGGTGGCCTTCCTGCTCTTGGTCGCTTGCGAATCCGGAGCCGAGGTCGAGGCCGGAGTCTTCCTCCCGACGTGGGACTCGGGCGGGGATGCACCGGGTGCGATTGTCCAAGGTGTCCTCATCGAGACGGACGGCTGTCTGTACCTTGGTTCGGATGGCCTACTGACCCTTCCGGTCTGGGAGGAAGGGCTCGGGTTCGTTGACGGCACGCTGTTGAGGTCCGATGGTGAACCGATAGCCGAGGTCGGCGAGATCGTGCATGGCGGTGGCGGCTACTACGGTGGCGCGGAAGGTCGAGCACATGTCGAAGACCTCGCGGATCAGCAGATTCCAGATCGCTGCGTCCTCGATGAGTGTCCGGATCGCTTCGCCCTTATTTATGACGTTGTGGCCGGTCCGTTCACGCAGTAGGACTGGATGGCCGACCACGCCATGACGGAAGGGATTGACCGATGACGACCCCAAAGAAGAAGGGCACCGCGCAAAGGACTGAGCGCGAAACGTGCTTCGATCCACGGCAGGTAACCGAACCGCACATCTGCCCCGGTCGGTGCGGGTGCTACGTCAACCACTTCTGCGAGCCGGGGTGCGGCTGCACTTCGTGCGGGCATGGCCGGGAGGCCCACGTGGAGGCTCTCCGCGTAGCGATGCCTCAGAGGGCGAGATGAGGCAGTCGTTGCGATGGCGGACGCCCTGGGGCGTCGAACCGCCCGACCTGTGCTGGTCCTGGACGGCCCGATGCGGGCTTCCTGCGGCCTTCTGACGGGCCCCTAATCGTGCCACGGCCACGCGTTGACGTTCGCGCAACATCCCAACAAGCATGGCCCGGAGCGCCCGATCCTCCTCGGCAGTCGATCAGGAGTTCGGCGAAGGAGCGGCTCTCGGGGTATCCGTAGAACTCGCCGATCCTACCGGCGCGGTCGAAGTCGGGGAGCAGGAGGACGTGGAGCAGCTCGGCGCGGGCAGCCGGCGGGAAGGCGTCCAGGCGCTCCCGTAGTCGGCGCTCGAGCTCATCGGGCGCACGGGTTGGAGGCTAACGCGCCTTGAGGTTGAGGGTTGGCAACGGCGGGTTCGCCCAACTATCGAGTGCGGGTTCAGGCGTCGAGGGCAAGCTTCCGGGGCTAGCTCGTGCCCACGGTGGGGAAGCGACCGCTCGGGGGCAGCGGCGTTGGGGCGTCGGGGTAGAGCACGGGGTGTTCCAGGTCGCGGATGTGGATGAGGATCCCGGTCGTCTGCCGATGAGTCATGCCGAGCTTGGCGCGACCCTTCCTTGCCATCTCGCTGATCGCGTCCAGCGCCAGCGCGAGATGGTCGACCGTGAGGGTCCCGATGATCCGCACGAACCGGTACCCTTCGGCGTTGTACCACTCCTCGTGCGCGGTGTGCGGGAAGACATCGTGCCAGAACTCCTCGGTGCGCGTGACCGCTCGCTGCTCATCGGACAACTGCAGGTCGGTAACCGTGATGTCGAAGCCATAGATGGGCACGGGCCACCACCCCTTCACTCCCGCCTCGGGCGGGGCTTCCCTCCGATTCGAATCGTTGATGCTAGTCGGAATCCGTCCCTTGAGCGCATAACTTGGCGCGTCTCGCACGCCGAAGTCACGGCAGGAGGTGCTCGAAGCACACCGCTCGCCCCTGGATAGCTGGGGGTCAGAAAGCTCGCGGGTTCAAGTCCCGCCGGCCCGACTAGCAGGGATCAGGGAGCGGCGTAGGAGCCCTCGTCGACGGAGCGTCGGCGGCCTGCTCGGTTACCGCGTGGACAGCCGTGTTCGAGAACCTCGCGCTCTCGGCGTTCCCTGCACCGATGTATGCGCGGCGAACGGGCTCGGTCGGATGACTCGATGGCGGTGTCAAACGCCGGGAGGCCGGGTGGATGGAAAAGGCCCATCGAGGGTAGTCCCGCTCCTCGAGAGATCGCTTAACTGTCCCCGGCCCGTCTCCGATACGCCGTGTTATGACGACGATCCGGAGCACATGCCCGCGATGCGGAGAAGTGGATATGACGCCCGGACAGATCCTCCTCCACGCACCCCGCAACGGCCGATCGGTCTATCAGTTCAGATGCCCTGCCTGCCTCGAGCCCGTTGAGAAACCAGCCAACCGCAAGACCGCAGCCCTGCTCCTTGCCGCGGGGGTCGATCTCGCGACGGAGGCCTCGCTCGTTGGCGACCTGCGCACCCCCGACCGCCCGGAGGGTAGCGTTGTGCCCGACCGAATGGACTGCTCGCCCGACCCCGCGCTTACCCTCGACGATCTCGTGTCCTTCCACTTCCTACTCATGGACGACTTGTTCATCGAGGAGTTTCTCGAAGGACGGCCCTCGTAACGGATGCAAAGTGCGCGTTGGCTGTCCCGTGGACGCCGTTCCTTTACCGCCTGCTCGCCGTGCGGCGCTGGCTCCCGGTGCGCCCGCGACGTTATTACGGCCTGGGCTGCGTCCTCGTCCGCATCCGGAGGTAGGTGTCAACCCCGGCGACGCGGCGCTCGACGAAGCGAGGGATGAGCGGGGCGGCGCGAAGTTCCGGGTCCTCGATCAGCTCCGGTGCCACGAGCGCGATGTCGTGGCCCCGCGTTCGTAGCGAACAGCCCCCCGCAGCGAGGACGTTCTTCACCCAGTCGACGTCGGCTCCGTAGGTGAGGAAGAACAGATACGCGTCCCCACGACGGAACACGTTGACCGGCGTGCGGTACACGCGTCCGCTCCTGCGGCCACGGTGCGTCATGACCGCGAACGTCGGGACCCACTCGGCCAGCGGGCGGAGGACCGGATCGAGGTAGTGCGTTGCGATGTGGCGGAAGCGCCACGCACGCGTGCGGGCCTTCATGGGAAGACGCTCCCCCGGTCAGTCGTCCTCGCGGCCCACGCTATCGCTTTGTCGCGTGCGACGGGGAATCGCTTCAGGTCGCCGGGCGTCATCCACCCGAACAGGGATGCCACGGTGATCATCCAGAGGTCGGTGACGAGCGCTATCCGTTTCCACTTCAGGGGGTGCTCCCACCAAGGCTTGAGGTCCTCCCACGCCGCGCCGGACGTCTTGCCGTCCCAGTGCTCGAACACGATCACGATCCGGACTTCCTCGCCTCGCTCCCAACCTTGCGGACGGCGGGCGACAGGACGTCGCTGTAGTCGGAGGCATGGAGCTCGCCCATCGCCTCGAAGCCGATGACTCCCTCCGCCAGGTCCGCCATCGGCCGGAGCACGGGAGGACCCTAGCATCGGGCGGTTTGGCGACCGGCCCCCCACGCGGTCGGACATCGATCGGTCGGCGGGATGGACAGCGGGCTCGCGGCCGGATCGGCGTTTCGGAGGACCCAATCGCCTCCCTTGGCTCATTCGCTTAGGTCTACGCACAAGGAGCGTTGAGGGCGGATCGAGAGGGTGGGTAGCACAGGCACGAAGAACGGCGTATCTATCGCTTGGCCAGCATGTGACGGAGGGTTGACGGCACCCTCCCGAAGATGATGACGCCACTGACGGTTAACACCGTGCCGATTACCACCGGCACCACCCACGCCGAAAGGTCTTGACCTACAGCGACGGCCAGTTGTCCGCATCCGGCCGCTACCAAACCGGCGTACGACCACGTCATGCAGAACGCGTGGGTAGCGATGATCGGCTCCGATCTCTTGCCACGGAGCATGGGCGACAGCCCGACAGCGATCGTGACCAGGCTGGCGACGGCCAGCGCATGGAACACGCCAAACGTGTCCTCTCGATGCAACGACAGCGCCGGCACATTCACGAGCACCAATGCAAGGACGTAGACGGTTCCGATCCTTCGGTGGGTGAGTGTCCCTTTCGGCCGCAGCAGAACCGCGGCACCTGCCAGTAGTGCTGACACCGCTGCCACAATATGAGCGGTGGCAATTGCCTGTTCCCAGTCCACGGAGACCATCCGATCGTCGCGGCGATGCTACTTGCACGAGATGAGACTCATCTCCGGGCGGCGATAGCCTCGAAGTATCGGACTCTCGTCATTCATACGACCCCACCGCCCCGCTCCATGCTGCCGCTGGTCGCTGTCGCTGCACAGTGCCACTCTAGCCAGCGGCCCCAGGTCCTGGTACGCGTGGCCGTTGCCGCCGGACGATCGTCCGTATTGGCATGCGCCCCAGTGCGTGAGGCCTTGGCCCTTCCCCTGGGTCTACGCACTAGGACCGTTGAGGGCCGTTCGGGAAGGTGGAGAGGCGCAGGCACATGAACGTCGCTTGGGCGCGAGGCTCCGGGCGTGCATTGATGGCAATGAAGAGAGTACGCGGGACAGTTCGGAGACATCGGTACGCATGGACCAACAGCTCTTGATGACATGTCGGCCGATAGGCTTTGGCGGGCGTCTCTCACACGGGAACGCGACCGATCACCGTGGTGCCCACCCCTGGCTGCGACCGAACCTCCAACGTCCCGCCCAGGGCATCGAGGCGGTCGGCCATGCCCTGAAGGCCGGTCCCGGGCTGGGTAGTGCGCCGGTCGAACCCGTCCCCATCATCGACGACCTCGAACGCGAGCTCATCGGCTCGTTCTGACAACCGCACTTCGGCGTGGGTTGCATGCGCGTACTTCGCGACATTCTGTAGCGCTTCGAGGCAGCAGAAGTACAGGGCCGACTCCACGTCCGGCGGGTAGCGACCGATCCCGTCGGTCTCGACGCTCAGCGGCACGGCGGCCCTGCGGGCCTGCGCATCGAGTGCCGCCCCGAGCCCCTTGTCCGCGAGCAGCGGGGGGTAGATGCCCCGGGCGAGGTCGCGGAGGTCCTCGAGGGCCTCAGTCGCCTCGGCCTGGAGCTGATCGGCCATCTCAGCCGTCCTCGCAGGATCGCGGGACGCGAGCTGCCCGAGGAGCCGGAGCTTGACGCTCAGTGCGACCAGCTGCTGCTGAGCGCCGTCGTGGATGTTGCGCTCCAGTCGGCGACGTTCCTCGTCCTGGGCCGCGACGAGGCGCTGCCGGGAGGCACGGAGCTCCTCGATCAAGCGCACGTTCCGAAGAACCAGGCCGGCCTGCCCGGCGAGATCGCGCACGAGCTTCTCCCTCGCCGGATTCATCGGATCCGCAGGGGGCATCGTGACGGTCAGGGCACCGAGCAGCTCACCACGGTGTCGGACCTCGACGGCGTCCTGGTTCTCGAACGTGGGGAGCGCCTCTCCTTCGAGCGCGAGTGGGTCCTCGTGTCGCCCCTCGGGCCACGACGCCTTGGGGTGGACCTCGCCGCCGACCCGGACCCAGACGGTCGCCGAAGTCGCACCCGCCCCTTCCGCGAGCAACTGAGCCATGCGGGGAAGGACGTCGTCCGTCGAGTAGGCCTCGCCGACCCGGCCCGAGAACTCCGCCAGCACCTCGTACGGCGTCGCGCGCCTGCCGTAGACGAGCCGGTCGGCGATCCGCCGCGCCCGCTCCCGCGCCGGCTGGAACAGGACCGCGAGGGCGGCGGCGGCTACGAAGGACAGCAGCGTGTTGCTCGTGCTGCCGACCAGGGCACCGATCCCGCCGACCACCCCGGCGTACACGAGCGTCATGAACAGGGCGAGCAAACCGAACACGACCGTCTTGCGGATCACGAGGTCGATCTCGTACAGGCGGTACTTCAGGATCGCGGCACCGACCGCGACGGGCAGGGCGAGGAACGCCACGCCAGACACCACTTGGATCAACGGCGAATCCACGAGCCACGAGATGCCGGCCGCTACGCCGATGCTGTCGAGCGTCAGCCACACCGCCAGGAGCCCAGCCGCGAACGCGAACAGCTTGATCTGCTGGCGCTCGTCGCCGCCGGCACGGCGGAACCGAACGATCAACGACGCAACCGACACGAGAGCCAGAACCACTAGGAGGAGGAACGCAAGACCGATCAGCTCGTCAACCGCCTGACCGGCAGCCTCGATCCCGATGGGGTTGCCGACCGGGAAACCCAAATCGGCGTTGGGATTCACCATGCCGGCCACGACGATGATCACCAGATCCACACCGGCCGCCCAGGCGACCGGTCGCCACCGCCGCGAGGGGACGTGCCCGTCCGGGAACAGAAGGACGAGGAACGTCACCATGGGACCGATGGCAGCGATCCAAACCCAGCTGCTGACCCACGCGGCCCACACCCCTCCTGGGAGCGCGCCCGGATCGGTCTCCAGCGCGTAGGTCGCGTACTGGGCTGACAAATCCGCTATCCCGAGGCCGAGCGCCGTCCCAAGGAGGAGCCAGCCGATGGAGTTGTCGGGGCGGCGGGAGGCGACCAGGGACCCGGTCAGGGCAAAGGCCAAGAACGTCAAGGTGAACAGCGTTCCCGAGAGCAGGTCGCCTCGCTCGCCATTCAGTGCCGAGAGGACCAATGCTGCACCGGCGAGCACGACCGCGAAGACCAGGAGCCCCCAGGCCATACGCCGCGCCGCGCCGATCCTCACAGCAGCCGCCCTCCTGAGTTGGATTCTGGCCCTGCGGACGACCCGGAGGAAGGGTGGGGACCCTACCGCGGGGGTGGTGCTGGCAGGCAAGCTACTGCCGATCGCCTTCAGCTTGTGCCCACCGCGAAGATGCGCCAGGCGGAAGGTCACCCGAGTCGGTCGCAGCATCGCAGACAACCTGCGCGAGTCTTCCTCGGGATGACCTAGGCGTCGGGCCGTGACCACGGGTCCGCAGTGCTGGTGTGGGAGTGGCGTGGGCCATACTCTTTCGATGACAGGTCGGGCGACGGGCTTGGCCCGACTCTCGTCACACGGGCACGCGCCCGGTCACCGTCGTCCCCGATCCTGGCCGCGAGCGGATCTCCAGCGTTCCACCGACCGCCTCGAGCCGGTCGGCCATGCCCTGCAAGCCACTCCCGTGCGGGACCGCGCTTGGGTCGAACCCCTCGCCGTCGTCCATCACGACGAACGCGAGTTCGCCGCCGTTCGCCGACAGTCTGATCTCGTGCGTGCGACGCGCGCGCGTACTTCGCGATGTTCTGCAGCGCCTCGAGGCAGCAGAAGTACAGCGCCGCCTCGACGTCCTGGGGGTAGCGCCCGACGCCATCGGGCATGACCGTCACGGCGACCGCGGCCTTGCGCGCCTGCGCCTCGAGGGCCGCCGGCAAGCCACGGTCGGCGAGCAGCGGCGGATAGATCCCTCGAGCGAGGTCGCGGAGGTCCTCGAGCGCCGTCCTCGTCTCGGCCTGGAGCTCCGAGGCCATCTCGGCAGCCTTCGCCGGTCGCGGGGAGCGAGCTGCTCGAGGAGCCGGAGCTTCACCGAGAGCGCCACGAGCTGCTGTTGGGCGCCGTCGTGGATGTTGCGCTCGAGACGGCGTCGCTCCTCGTCCTGAGCAGCGACCAGCCGCTTGCGCGAAGCGCGCAGGTCCTCGACGAGCCGAACGTTCCGGAGGACGAGGCCCGCCTGGGCCGCCAGGTCCTCCACAAGGCGCGACTTGGCGGGGTCGATCGGATCGCCCGGCGGGAACGCAACGGAGATCGCCCCGAGCAGCTCGCCCTGGTGCCGGACGGGGAAGCCGTCCTCCCCTCGAACGGCGGGAGTTCGTCGCCGGGCATCGGCAGCGGCGCGCGCGCTGTCGCGTCGGCCGGCCAGGCGGCGACGGGCCGTAGATCGTCGCCGACGCGCAACCACACGCGCGCGACCCTCGCCCCGGTCCCCTCGGCGAGGAGCGCGACCATCCGCGGCAGCACCTCCTCGACCGAGTACGCCTCGCCGACGCGACCGCCGAACGCCGTCAGCACCTCGTACGGCGTGGCCCGTGCCCCGTACACCATCCGGTCGGCCAGTCGGCGAGCGAACCGGCGGACCGGTCCGAACGCGAGTGCGACGACGAGACCCGCGACGAAGGCGACCGTCGTTCCCTGATCGGTCGCGAACGACTGAACGACCAGCGCGGCGACGACGTACACCGACCGTTGTGAACACGACGAGCGTGCCGACGACGACGGTCTTCCTAACGACGATGTCGATGTCGTAGAGCCGGTACTTCAGGACGCCGATCGCCACCGCGGCCGGCACGCCGACCAGCAGCAGGATGAGGAAGGCGAGCCCACAGGACGTCGTCGACTGCGTCCAGCGCGCCTCCTGGTTCAATCCCCCAAAGCGCCACGATGACGGCGCCGACGAGCATGAGCACCAGGAGCGAGCCGGCCGCCGATGCGACCAGCACGAGCCACCGCATCTGCGCGCGCTCCTCGCCGCGGGCCCGGCGGAACCGAACGACCAGGCCGACGATCGCAGCCAGGGCGGCTGCCAGCGACAGAACCAGCCCAGCGATCGCGAGCGCGTCGCGCACCTGGTCGGGGATGTCCACGAAGAAAGGATTGGGGGTCGTTGGCGTCTCGGGTGTCTCGTAGACATTCGGCTCGATCGCCGACCAGAGCAGCGAGAGCCCGGCCCCGACCGCCCACACCCACAGGACAGGTCGCCATCTCGGGCTGGGGAGTCGGCCAGTAGGGAACAGCAGGAACAGCAGCGTGATCGTCAGCGCTGCCGCTGGCCAGGCGAGCCCGTCGGTCAGCCACAGGAAGACGGGGGAGAGCGACCAGCCGGTCTGGAGCGCGGCCGCGGCGTACGCCTCGCCGACGAGCGCGAGATCGACGCAGATCGCCATCGCCAGGAAGACCCATCCGATGGCGTTCGCCGCTCGGCGCAGGATCATCCACCCCACCACGCCGAGCGCGGCGACGGCGAACGAGATAAGCCAGAGCGCAACATCCAGCCCGGCGGTCACACCACCCGCGACGATGCGGGTGACCTCGAAGGTCAGCGTGGCGACGGGCACCGCGAGGCTGGCCGCGAGCAGGGCCGTGGCCAGCCGGCTCCGGCGAACCGTGCGTGCGGGAGCCTTGTCCGTCGTCGCTGTGTCGCTCATCCTTGGGTCACATCCTGCCCCACCGCGAGTGCGGTTCGGAAGGGTACGGGCACGAAGGAAGTGGTACGGGTATCAACCCGCCGAGCATGTAGACGCGAAGCGACTCGACACGGGCGCGGGTGCTGGCGGTCACTCGCGATCTAGGTTGAGACCGAGGCGAGCCCAGGGACCTCGAGACCTGGCTAGGGGACCGTGAACGTCTCCCTCGAGTTCGTCGTGAAGTCGAGGGCCGTGTAGTCCACGCCCGGCTCGAGGTCGATCGTGAGGAAGACCGACTCGCCTTCCGGGATCGTCTGCATGCCTCCGAGGAAGGTCACGGGTGGCTCGCCCTGATACCCGCCCTCGATCCATTCGTCCACGTCCTTGACACCCTTCCCGGGCTCGAACGCGACGAGGGCCAGCTCGTGGGGCTCCGTGCCGCCGTTCTGGAACTGCACCGTTTGCTCGCCGGCCGAGAGCGCAGGGACCTGGAGTCCGTCGTCGCTCGCCGTGATCGTGGCATCCGGCTCGGGAAGCGTGAGCCCCGAGTCGCCGGCGATGGTGAACAGCTCATACATGCCGAGCGCCGCGTGCGGCGTTCCCTCCGGGTCGGGGAAGAAGCACAGGAACACGTAGCTGCCAGGCTCCAGTGTCCGGGTGACGGTGATGGACTCGCCGGGCGACAGCGCCGGCACGCCGGCGACGTCCTCCGCCCAATCGGGAGGCTCGCCGCCGGATTCGATCACCGCCTGCACGTCTGCCTCCGTCTTCCCCTCATCGATCCGTGCGAAGCCGAACTCGTGTGGGAAGCCGCCGGTGTTCGTGAAGCGCATCCGGACGACGCCTCCGGCCACCTCTGCGGGTACATCGAACGAGTACTCCGTGGCCCCGACCTCCACCGTCGTGGCCTCCGGCGACTCGGTGGCCCTCGGTGATGGAGAAGTCTCGCCCCCGCCGCCCGACGAGCAGGCGGTCAGGAGCAATGCGGTTGATCCAACGATGGCCATGAGCGGTCGTCTCATCGGAATCTCCTCTCGTTTCCATGGACTCACCGCTTACCAGTTACCGGGGTCGTTCACCCCCTCGACGACCTGCCGGATGGCATCGATCACGGTCTGTGGCTGCTCTTGTTGGATGAGGTGTCCGCTGTCCCTCACGATGAGGTGCCTGGCGTTCGGGACAAGGAGGGCGAGCTCGGCCTGCAGCTGCTGCCAGATGCGTTCCTTGTCCCGAGCGATCGACGGCGGCTCGCCGGGCGCAGGCTGCGACGGGACCCCGTGGGTGAGGACGAACAGCGGCATCGGCCGAAGCGGATCGGCGGAGCGGGCGGCGCGCATCTCCGCGGAACTAGCAGACATATCCACCTGCTCGTCGTCGACCCGCGCAACGAACGGAGCGAGCGCCTGTTGCTCGAGTTCGGCCTGGTACTGGCTCAACTGGTCGGGCGTGAGGAGCTCTTCGAGCAACGCCGCCTCTGCCTCCTCGAGGTCCTCGGAAACGGCATCGACCAGCACCAGCCCTGCCACCTCGTCGGGATACAGGCTCGCGTACAGCCTGACGAACAGGCCGCCGTCTGAGTGGCCGACGAGGACAAACGGACCGGGAACGCCGGCAGCTGCGAGCGCCGCATGCAGATCGGCGACGACGTCTCCCGCCATCCTGGGCTTCTGCGCGGGGTCGCTCGCCCCTCCGGGGAGGTTGGCCCGGTCGTAGCTGCACACGCGCGCGAAGGCGGCGATCTCGGGCTGGACCTGGGTCCAGGCGTTCGCCCCTCCGCCGGCGCCCGCCTCCAGGATCACGGTCGGGCTTCCGGAGCCCGCGCAGCTCAGGAACAGCCTCCGCCCATCACCGACATCGAACGCTCCCGTGTAGGGACCCGGCGTCGCGAGCTCTCGAGCCGAGGCGCCTGGTGCGCCGCTGAGGGCGAGGTAGGTGATCCGGTGGGGGACCTCGTCTTCGACGTTGATGTAGACGGCGCCGCGTCGAGTACCGCCCACTGGTCGCTGCGCGAGGATCAGCCCGATCGCCTCGGTCGGCCCGAGCGGCCGTGAGAAACCCGTGAGGGATATGTCACCTGCTTGATCGGAGGTCTGACGAAACAACTCGGTCAACCCTTGCGGCGGAAACGTCTCGAGGAACACCGGAGCGAAGTGCGTTTCCACCATCGTCTGGGTGAGGGCGACCGCCCCTCCGTTGAGCTGAGACAACACCCACCTGAGCTGGTCACCCACCGGCGTTGCGGGGATCTGCGCTGCCTGGGACCCCCCGCCCTGGGGTTGATCTGCGTCGCAGCCAACGAGCAACGTCGCGGCGAGCCCCAGGCCGAGTAGCACGGCGAGCGGCGCAGCGGACCGCCGGGTTCTCCCCAAGCCGTCGAGGCCCTGCGTCGATGATGCGATTCGGTGGATCCGTGCTGAAGGGTCCATGGTTTCCTCCGATGACTCTCCTTCGGCCACTTCCTCGCCTCGGACCTGATCCGGGCATCTCACGGTGGCCATTGCACCAAGCCTCGGCCACCCGGAGCTCCACGCCAACCGTGCTTGCCGGTCGAGTGGGAGGGGCGAAACACATCGAACGTCCGGGGTGCTCGCACCCCCCAAAGGCGGCCGCTCTGGTCGCGCGGTTCTCAGTCTGCCTCCCCCCTGGCATCTCCGAGATGCCGCAGCGGGGGCGCGACGTCCTCTAGCGTGCCGTCCGCGCCGTGGTCGAAAGGGCGACATCTGCGAGTGTCATCGTCGACGAGGCTCTCGACGAGGCCTCGACGGCTCCCACCCCTGTCACCGTCCAGGCGAAGATGCTGCCTCGATCTCCTGAAGGTGAAGGCGGACCTCGAGCGCGGTCTCGAGGAAGCTGGTGCTCGATTGCTCAGACCGCATCGAACCCAGCCCGACGGACTACTTGACGCCCTTGACCCAGATGGTTTGGTTCTCGGTGCGAACGCGATCGTCGGCGCCCTGGAACCGGCGGTAGGCTTCGGTGACCTTGCCCAAGACGCGCTCCTGCACGGGGAGCCGGCCCACCGCTTAGGAGGGTCGGCTGAAGAGGATCGGCCTCCGCGCTCGGCTTCTCGCAGCATCCCGACGAGAACCGCTCGGAGCGTGCGATCCTCCTCGCAATCGATCAGCAGCTCGGCGAAGGTGTGGGTCTTCGGTTCCCCCAGAACCCGCCGATCCGCTCGGCGCCGTCGAAGTCGGGCAGCACGAGGACGTGGAGCAGGTCGGCGCGGGGAGCCGGTCCGAGGGCGTCCAGACGCTCCCACAGTCGCCTCTCGAACTCATCCGGACGCAAGTGAACCGGAGGTTCCCCGCCGGTATCGGTGTACGCATAAGGAGCCTTGTAGGCGGATCGGGAGGGTGGCCGTCCGACTGCGACTACTCGCAGCCTGGCTCAGGCCCGACCAAACTGATCTGCACGTTCGTCGGGGCGAGGACGTGCCTCTCGATCCCGTACATCTCGAAGGTGATCGGGACCTCATTCCATTGCCCGTGCAAGTCACAGTCGGTGATGGTGATCTGCATCTCCACGCCCGCCATCTGGCGAGGTTCGAGGCTGAATGGCTGGACGGGACGCCACTCGCCACCCAGTTCGGGGATCTTGTTCACGTCGGGGTAGATCGCGACCGGCTCGATGATCGCGCCCTCTCCCGCTTGTTCGGACTCCGGAATCCCGATCCGCGTGACCGTGATGGGCACCGGGCCGTGATTCCAGATCGAGAAGCGGTAGTTGAACGTGAGGCCCTCCTCCGCCGGGACGCTGAAGAGTCGGAGGTTCGGTGGCAGTCCGAGCCAGGGAACCCGCATGACGGTCGAAGAGACACCTATAGGAGGCCCGTACTGCTTGTATCCGGGCACGAACGGCTGGTAGTTCGCCACGAGGATCAGCCCGGTTGACGCCGCAGCGAGCAGGACCACCAGGACTGCGGCGATCAACCACCAGAGCCATCTGCGGCGAGGCTTGCGAGTGGACGTGTCGTCCGAGGGGGGTGTAGCGGGCGGCCGGACCGCGGTATCGACCACGTCCCTGAGGATAAGCCCGCCCGCGGTCGGAAAGGAAGTCCCGGACCCGTCCCACTCGGTGTACGCACAAGGAGCGTTGAGGGCCCCTCGGGAAGGTGGGGAAGCGCAGGCACAACGAACGTCGCTGACACGTCGGCTTGGACGACTTCCTGAACTCCCAAGTGGGATCGCTCCGCCGACGGATGGGCACCGGGAGCCGCGCCGGCACCGGGGAGCCAGCCGTCTAGTTCTTCGAGCCCTGCCGAGGCCCGATACGACCAGCTAGGGACGTCGGTTTAGGGCGGGTGCAGCGTTTCGAGGGTAGCTCTGCGTCTCTATACCGTGAGGGAAGAACGCGACATGATGCCCGTCGCCATGACGCAGGAGAACTCTGTTGAGCACGGCTCGATGGGCGACCTCTACCTCCGGCACGCACCTGAGGCCATTCGGCTCGCGTTCCTGTTGACGGGCGATCGAGCCCTGTCCGAGGACCTCGTCCAGGAGGCATTCGCCCGCCTCGTCGGCCGACTGCGGCACCTGCGCGACCCGGGCGCCTTCGGCGCCTACCTGCGTCGGACGATCGTGAACCTTTCGACCAGTCACTTCCGCCGCCGACAGGTCGAGCGCGCGTACCTGGCGCGGGGCGATCGCCGGGGCACCCTGGTCCGGCTGACCCGCAAGGGCAAGGCCGTCATCGAAAGGGCCATGCCGGCCCACCTCGCCAACCAGGAGCGCCTCCTCCGGTCACTCACGCTGAGCGAGCGCCGCACGCTCGCGCGCCTCCTCGGGACGCTTCTGGCCGGTCTCGAGCGATCCACATCCGGCGCGAACGGCGTCAGGACGGTCGCCGCCGAAAGCGCATGAGCCGCGGGGGTCGTGGCCGAGCTCGAGCTCCTCGTCTCAACGAGGCGCCCGGCGAGCAATACGTTCGCTCCGCGTGAAGACTACGAGTGCCCGATCCGGAGGGTGTGATGCACTCCGCGCTGAGCGGCTGACGAAGCTCGATCTCCGCAGTATCCGCCGGTGAACCTTCTAGCTGAGTTCCGCGATTCAGAGAAAGAGGGCGATGAGCGATCAGCGCGCCCCAAAACCAGCGAACATGGCCCGTGGTCCAGGCACCGATGGCGTCTATGAAGTCCCTCATGCTGGCCTACAGAGACGAACGGCGCCGCTGTTCGTGCTCTCGTTAGGCCTTCACGACCGCCCCGAACCCGAAGATGCCGAAGACCACAACCACAGCCACGAGGAACAGGGGGTTGACCCCGACTGTCATCGATGTTGACAGTGTCATCGACGATGACGTACTCTCTTGGGCATGAAGGTCTATGGGATCGCCGAGATCGCCAAGGCTATCGGGGTGAAGCGCACCACCGTCGCTCAATGGAACCGGCGGGGGAAGCTGCCCGAGCCCGATGTCCGCCTCGCCGCCACACCGGTGTGGTCGGGGAGACGGATCGAACGGTGGATCGAGGCACAACGGAACGGGAAGTCATGAGGAAGGTGCTTCCGTGCTGAACACGAAGGACAACATTTCGGAACCGATGAGACGCATAGAGGGGGCATCATGTCCACGCTGACAGATCCCGACCGCATCGAGATCCCGACGAACGGTTCACCGCAACATGCAGCTGTGAGCCCTCCCCAACAGGGCAGAGGCACGATGGATCGGCAAGGTTGGGACCGCATCGTCAGTTCCGCAGGAGCCGTCGTCGCGGCCGTCCTACTCGTGCTCGGAGGGGCCGCGATCTACGGCGGCAACTTCGGCCAAGACAACGTCCGTGACCGACTTACGCCGCAGAACATCTCGTTCCCGCCGGCCGAAGCGATGAGCCCGGAAGAGATGGCCGAGGTCGGCGACTATGCCGGCGCAACGGTCGACACGGGCAACGAGGCGGAGGCCTTCTCGCGCTACATCGGGCTGCACCTCGGTGAGGTGAACGATGGCGCGACCTACTCGGAGACGAGCGCAGCGGCACGTGAGGAGGGTCTCGACGCCGACGTGGCGGCCGAGCTGCAGGGCAAGGCCGACACGCTGTTCAAGGGTGAGACGCTCCGCTCGATCCTGCTCAACGCATACGGCTGGTGGACCGTCTCGACGATCGCAGTGTTCGCGGGCTACGCGATGGTGATCGCCGGTCTGATTCTCGGAGTGCTCGCCTTCCTGGGCTTCCGGCACGCCAGGCGCGCAGCACCACTCAACGCGACCACATAGGCCACGGCGTCAGGGGTTGGCTGCCGGGAGGCGGCTGACCCCTCTCGTTGTGACTCATCGCCACATCCGCCCCGGGGTGTGAACGTCGCAAGTGGTGCCCCCCGGCAGGAATCGAACCGAACCATATCGGCACGATGATCCGCATCAAGGTGCCGCGCTGGTGCCCCTGGCAGGAATCGAACCTGCGACTCGCGGTTTAGGAAACCGCTGGCGTGAATGTCTCTCTTCGGTCGTTGGGCGTAGCGACACTCGAAGCGATGAGGGGTGGCGTGCGAATCCCGTTCCAGGACGTCGAGGGGCAGTTCAGGGCTCGGCTCCGACTTCCGATCATGCGGCGAACCAAGTACACCGGGGGCCTGCCCGGGCTGACTCGTCTCTGCGCGAGCGCTCAGCTGAACCATGGTGGAGCGAACCGTGTGTCGTTACGGGCTGCAAGGACCGACTCGCAAATCAGAGGCTCGGGGCAACGCTAGGTATCCAAGGCGGACACTCGCTATCAGTCGCTTGAGGTCAATCGCAATCCTCGCTAGCTCTCGGGATCAAGGCCGACAGCGTCCAATGAAAAGGATGGCACTAGGCTGGCTGGTCGTTCCAGGCGCGACTACTCCGCCTTGAGCGTAGCGATGATTGGACGATGGTCGCTATACGCCTCCCATTCGTCCGGTTGGATTTCGATGACTTCGTGGAGTCGGTTGGCGAGCGACTCCGACGCGAACAAGTAGTCCACCTGCTTCGATACCCTCTTCTGCCACGGCAGATCCTGTCCCCTAAGGTTGGGCGTCAGCCTCGTCATCGTGTGCCGACACGGATCATCGCTACACGGGCAGTCTTCAAGAACGGGGAGGTGGTTCTTCTCTCGCCACTCCGCGAGGCAGTCATGCAATCCATAGGCCGCAATTCGATCAAGGACTATCCGGTCCCGCTCTCGATACTCTGCCTCTGTCGCGGTGCCGGTGTTGAAGTCCCCTCCGAGCAGGACGAGTTCGTTGTGACGAGGGTCGCTGAAGAGCGGGCTAATCTCCGACAACGATCGGTGCATCGAGGCATCACTCAACTCCTCGATGAGTCCATAAAGGGAGATGCACGTCACCGTCTCCGATCCGACGGCGACGCTCGCTGCGATCCATGAACCGGGACGGGAGTTCGTGAACGGGATGTCAGGCGACCTATAGGGCCAGGATGTCGCTACTGCTCTGACATCGTCTTCGTCAAGGAGTCGCGGCCCTGTCCGTGACATCACGGCCGCGGACCACCTCGATCGGTCGAAGGGTGTCCGTATCCCGTCCTTGTCCCAGAAGTCCCGACCCAGGGTTCCCTGCATCGAGAACACTGCCGGCTCGGGCCTACCGTCGCGGGCCGCAGCGGTGTTCATCGCCTTGAGCGAGTACACGTCCGCTTCATTCAGGAGGGCGACCTCGACGTGGTGGTCCTCGATCAGCCTCGCCAGGTACGCCCAGGTATCCGCCGCCTTGCAGCGCGCCTTGGCCCCGCGCGCCATGTTCCAGACCAACACACCCCACGTCTCCATTTCCGCGACTCTAGTGGACCTCCGAAGTGGGCCGGGGTGCAGAATGGCCGAGGAATGCATCGGGGGCATTAGATCGACGCGATAGGCAACATCGGACCAAATGGATCCACGCAGTGCCGCCGAATCAGGTCCGAGCAGCGCGTTCGCGGGAGAGCCGGCACCGTGCTGGTCCATTCAACCGTTGCGATACGGGGTGTGTGGAGCAGCCGGCTTGGATGGGGGAGCCCGTTCGCCGGCCTCGCCGAGGCGAACTTGAGCCGAAGTACCTCTCCCCCGGAGAAGGCGAGAGTTACAACAGTGCCGATATTGCTGAGTCGGCTCGACGGCCAGACGACGCACAGTTGCTTCGTCTCAGTGTCGCAAAAGGACATTCGACCGCGTGGATCGTGTGTCGTCTACGTGGAGCACAATCGGCGGCTCACGAGGGTTAGGTAGCGCAGGCACGAAGACTGTCGCTCGGGCGCGAAGTTCCGAAGCGTTTGTTCCAACCCGCCGGGTAGGTAGGCTCGCGGCGTGCGTGGGCGGACGGATTGGCTGACGAAGGGCGTCCGTGGAATCGGCGCAGCGAGTTTTCTGTCCGACCTCGGTCACGAGGTGCCTACTGCGCTACTACCGCGATTGCTCACGCAGACGTTCGGGGCCTCAGCAGCGGCGCTCGGGATCATCGAGGGACTGGCGGACGGGCTCGCAGGATTCTTCCGCTTCTTCGGCGGAGCCCTCGCGGATGACCCGGACCGACGCCGAGATGTCGCCGTCGGCGGTTACGCGGCGACCGCCATCCTCACCGCCGGGATCGGAGCAGCAACAACCGTTTGGCAGGTGGGCCTCCTTCGGGCAGGCGGCTGGGCGGCCCGAGGGCTCCGGGTCCCGGCTCGCAACGCGCTGCTCGCGGATGCCGTTCCGGCCGATGCCTACGGGCGGGCCTACGGCTTCGAGAGGATGATGGACAATCTCGGTGCCGTCGCAGGGCCACTGGTCGCGCTCGCCCTGGTTGCTTCGTTCGGCGTGCGCACGGCAATCCTGATCTCGGTCGTGCCAGGCCTTGTGGCTGCGCTCGCGATCATTTACGCCATCCGGCATCTACCGAGCCTGACCAGACGAGAACGAGAGCCGATCCGATTTCACGTGCGGGCGGTTCTCCAGGGGCGTCTCGGCCGCCTCATGGCTGGCGTGTCACTGTTCGAGTTCGGCAACGTGGCCGCAACCCTGCTGATCCTTCGAGCGACAGAACTGCTGACACCGGAGCGAGGCCTCGAATCGGCGACGTTCGTTTCGCTTCTCCTGTATCTCGCCTACAACCTTGCCGCAACACTGGCGAGTCTTCCAGCAGGTCACGCAAGCGATCGCTACGGGGCGGTACGCGTCCTTGCGGTTGGCATCGGCGCGTTCGTCCTTGCCTACCTCCTTTTCGCCGCGACTGGCGCGAGCATCCTCATCCTGCTACTGGCGTTCGTCCTCGCCGGAATCGGGATCGGAGTGGTGGAGACCGCGGAACACTCCTCCGTCGCGGGAATAGCGCCGCTCGAACTTCGCGGCTCGGCTTTCGGGATGCTGGCCGCTGTTCAGTCCTTCGGCAATCTCGCCGCGAGCGTGGGGATGGGCCTGATCTGGTCGTTCGTGTCGCCGGTGGCCGCTTTCGCTGCCCTCGCCGTGCTCATGGCGGGCTCGGTTGTTGCGTTGAGTCGGGTCAAGGTGCGAGAGACCGGTAGTGCCTTTGGGCAGTAGGAGCGTGTGTGCCCGGCGTGGCCTCCTTGGCTCATTCGCTAGGTCTACGCACAAGGAGCGTTGAGGGCGGATCGAGAGGGTGGGTAGCACAGGCACGAAGAACGGCGTATCTATCGCTTGGCCAGCATGTGACTGAGGGTTGACGGCACCCTGCCGGCGAGTGGGCGCTCAGCGGCTCGAACCGGGCAAGCGGTGGAACAGGACCCCGCGGTGCCCGAGCGTGCACAAGGAGCGTTGAGGGCGGATCGAAAGGGTGGGGGACCGTCTGTTTGAAGGGGAGGAGCCGATCCTACATCTGATGGGAGAACAGATAGCGGCCGAGAAACGCCGCAACCGGACCCGCGCCCTGAACAACAGTCTCGCCCAGCCTTCATCCAACATGCGCAGCCAGGACCTGCCAGGCGCGGTCTCCGCGACCCTCGCTATCTCGATCTGCTGCAACACCAAGAACCGTCCGAGGACGGGCCCCTGGGTCTGATGATGACTTGAGCGCCTATGGACGGGTGATTAGACAGACACAGAACTCATCCGCCCCACCCGGGGGGGATGCGAGAAGATGCAGGTCGTCGACCATGCGGTTGTGACCGCCTTTGAAGGATCGAAACTCGCCGTTCGCCTGCGGTATGTCCAGTTCGAACGTCCCCTGCACGTACGTCCCACCCGATCCATCGGGAACTTCGATGGTGTTCGAGTCCGTGAACTCCATGGCGATCGCGCCTCCCGGGAGGTCGTAGGCGCAGAGGGTACCGGCGAACTGCACGTAGAAGTCGCCGATCTCCTCGAGTACGTTCGGGTGGCCGGGGAACGCGGGATAGATCTTCGTCGTGGAGTACGAACCGTCGCTCAGATCGATCATGGACAGGCCGAGATCGGGGCCATCGACCACCGGCTGATACAGACCCCGCAACAGCAGGACGAGCGGCTGTTTCCGCGGCCGCTCGTGCGCCGTCACCAGTTGCGGGGCGAGCACTGTGACCAAGCCCCCACCGATCGCCCCGCCGATGACGGTTCGTCGACTGATCATCGTTCGCCCGTTGGTTGCGGAGCTTTCCCCGACTTCTGCCGCTCCGGTCCGGGATTGGCGGTCTGCGTCGACACGCTCCATCGTTCCCTCCTCCGCGGGCATACGGGGCGGTGACGGGACCGATCGGCCCAAGGCCGGAGCGGCCCGAAGCGCATGTCTAGCTGGTCGCGCCCCCTGGAGAGCAGACGGGAGCAAAAGCGGGCTGGGCGCGACGGGTCTCAGGACCCCGACCCAAGTCGTCGAGGTGGCCGTGCACTACTTGGTCAAGGTGTCGATCAGCCGCCCTACACCTCGTGGATCAGACGTTTGCCGGGGAAGGGATCGATACCGGCGAGTATCCCGGGATCGGAATAGGCCCATGGGCGATGGCGTCCTGCGCCCTCGCTCGGAGCTCCTCGTCCGATGAGAGAGGGTCGTTACCTGCGTCAACGATGCCTTGGCGCTCCCATTCAGCGACCGGAGAGTCGTCCCCCGCCTCCCAGCGTTCAAGAGCCAACCTGAAACGCGGGTCGGCCAGGAGTTCCTCGCGGCCGAGGATGGAATCCCTGGATGCCAGTTCTTCCGCGTTGGTGCTGAGCCTTGACCAAGGGACCACCTCGCCGTCCAGCACGACCGGCGGATCAAGTTCGAGGTGGCAGCCAGCCACTTCAGCCAAGATGAATGGCGGTATCCCCTCATGGCTGATGACGACGTATTGGCGTGCCGTCTCATACTTCATTGCCTGGTTCCTCCAATCCTCGCGTCGGGGCGTCCGAAATTGATAGGAGCCTCCCTCTGCTGGGTTCTTCCCCAATCTCGGTCCCCCGAAACTCCCACGAGTCGATGCCGCGGGACCCGCAGCGCTCCGCTCACTTGCGGGCGCTATGGTGAAGTCGTCGTCGGGATAGGGACGAGGCATGGCCGGAGGCAAGGCGCGCTTACCACCGCGGTGGTTCATCGTGACCTTCTGGCACGGGCACCGACTGTTCGTCCGGGCCACCGGGGGGCGCAAGGGGCTCTGGCCTCCGCGCCCGGGGAAGTATGGCGCCCTGCGCCTCACCACGAGGGGGCGGCGCAGCGGCGAGTCGCGGAGCGTGATCGTTGGCTACTACGAGGACGGGCCCAACCTGGTCTCGATGGCCATGAACGGCTGGGGGGCGGCCGAGCCGGCCTGGTGGCTGAATCTGCAGGCCGCTCCGGAGGCCGTCGTCGAGCTGGCCGGTGGGATCCGGCGCGAAGTACTCGGGAGGGCCGCGGTGGGCGAGGAGCGTGAGCGGCTGTGGCGGCACTGGAGTGAGCTGGACAAGAACCTCGACGACTACGCCGCGCGACGCCCACAGGGAACGGCGGTCGTCGTCCTCGAGCCGCGCGTGGCGGCCGATTGAGTCCTTCGCGACGCGATCCCCGGTCCAGCGCTGCGTGCAGACCGGCGATCAGCCGCTCCCGAGTCTTCTCGGTCGCATCGGCCGATGCTCGCACACCTCGGCGGCGGTCGGCCAGGATCGGGCGGCGTCACGCCACAGCGCGACACCCAGGGCATTTCGCGACGGTGCGCCCTCTCCGGCACGCGCGCAGGCAAAAAAATGGCGTCTCGCGGTCCTCGCCGCGCGCGGTTTCCATCACCGGTATTGTGTTCGTCAGGCGCCGTGACCTCACCACGGTCTGAGCGATCGAGGATGGAAGATCATGAGTCTTCGAGGAACGCTCGTGGCCGCCTCGTTGGTGGGCGTCGCTGCCACGGCCGCCGTGCTCGTCGTTTATCCACGGTTCGGACGGGAGCGCTGTCTGCATTGGGGCGCGACCGACGAGGAAGCAGCGGCCGACCTGCCCGGTGACGATCTGCTCGCCGCGCCCGACATCCTGTCGACCCGTGCAATCACAATCAATGCACCGGCGGCGGCGATCTGGCCCTGGCTGCTGCAGTTCGGTCCTGGGCGTGGCGGAGCCTACACGTACGACTGGATCGAGAACCTCCTGGGACTCGACATCCATAGCACCGACCGCATCCTCCTTGAGTTCCAGCATCTTGAGGTCGGCGACGCCTTTCCGCTCGGAACGAAAGGTCCGGTCGTCCGCGTGGCCTCCATCGACCCGGAGCGCTCGGTGGTCTTCCGCTCGGACGACTGCCATTGGGTATGGTCGTTCACGCTCGTCGAGACGGATGGCCGAACCCGGCTGCTGAGCCGCAACCGGATAGCGTCGCCGGATGCCGGACCGATCGGACGTGCGGTGAACACCGTGATCATGGAACCCGGCAGCCTGGTCATGGAGCGCAAGATGCTGTTCGGCTTCAAGGAACGAGCGGAGCGGGCTCCCGTACCTGCCTAGCTTGAGGGATCGGCTCGGACGGAGGGGCAGCCTGCTCGCCAGCCGACGCCGAGCCGGCGCAGCCGTTCGTCGAGCTCGTGGTCGCGCGGGTAGCCGAGCTCGCGCCGGAGATCACCGAGAGCCGACTTCCTCGACGACCTGCCGACGCGAGCTCGGCGAAGGTGCGGGTCGCGGGATAGCCGCAACTCGCCGATCCCTGCCGGCCCGGTCGAAACTGCCGAGCGTTCCTCATCGTTCATGGGTTCCCCTTCCTCGGGTGAAAGGGTGACCGCGGCGCGGAGGCGGTCCAGGGCAGACCGTAACGATGATGGCCTGCACAGGAAGTACAAGCGCACCCCGGCCAGCAGTAGTGGTTGACGTAGCACGCGCATCGTCCTGGGCAGGCATGTGGTTTGGTCAGTTCGCGGGGATCAAAGCAAGTCTTCGCCACCGTATCCACATCCTGTTCGGTGTTCATCGGCGCACCGGCCAGAAGTCGTCGCATATAGACACCCCTTGGATCATGCAGGCCGAGGCCGCTCGGGAAGGTGGGGGAAGCGTACTTCAAGCGCGGCGGCGTCTCCGCCGAGGGCACCGACGAGGAGAACGCCGAGGGGCAGGCCAGGAGGGTCTCCGCCGAGGGCACCGAGGAGGACGATACCGAGGGCCAGCGTCGGCACGTCTCACCCGAAGGCAAGATTGCGACGGAATCGCGACGCGACACGACTGGCCCTTCCCCGCGCAACCCGAGGAGGAGGACGACACCGAGGGCCAGCGGAGGCACTGATCGGCTCGCCTCGCCCGCTCGTCGACTGACGCCTTGCCGTCGTGCAAGTGGAGAAGCCTTGGAGCAACCGACCAGGTGTCACTAGCCGCCCGCCCCCCGTCCATCGGCTCGCATCTCGACGAGCCTCCGGGGGGCGACGTCGCCGCGATGAGTTTCGGGCGCCGGGGCAGTCTGTCCATGCGACACCGGCCACGGAGGAAACCATGGGCAAGGTCATCGCGTCGATCACGACCTCGGTCGACGGCTACGTCACGGGACCCGACGACGGCCCGGAGTACGGGCTGGGCAAGGGCGGCGAGCGTCTGCACTACTGGGTGATGGGCGGCCCGTGGACCTACACCGGCGGCCACGAATTCGCCATGCACGGGCCTGACAAGGAGTTCTACGACGAGATGGTCTCGACGGTGCGGGCCGGCGTGGTGGGGCGCGACATGTATGACGCCGCGGGTGCGTGGGGCGGGACGAACCCGTACCCTTGGCCGCTGTTCGTGCTCACCCACCGCACCACGGACCAGCCTGCTCCGGAGGCGGGGTTCACGTTCGTCGCCGACCTGGACGACGCGCTGGCCCGGGCTGCGGCGGCCGCGGGTGACGGCGACGTGTCGGTCGGCGGCGGTGCGGACGTGATCCGGCAGGCGCTGGCCGCCGGGAAGGTCGACGAGATGGTCATCTCGACGGCGCCGGTGATCCTCGGTGCGGGCAAGCGGCTGTTCGAAGGTTTCGAGCGGGACGTCGACCTCGAGGTGGTCAAGGTCTACAGCTCGCAGTACGCCACCCACGTGCGGTACACGGTCACCACATAGGCGGCAAACCGGGCGTCGCGCCCTCGCTAGAGTCTCGTCCACCCCCGGACTTCACCGGCCAGCCACCGGTACTCGCACGGTTTGTGGCCGGGGACGGCTAACCAGCACACCAGAGGGCGTCTGGTTCGATCGAGACCTCCTGACCACCACCTCCAGGTGTACGCACAAGGAGCGTTGGGGGCGGATCGAGGAGTTGCTGTACTCGGGCCGAACAAGCGACTCACTCAACATCAGGGTGCAGTGCTTTGATGAGCCGGTCAGGCGGCGCTGTCTGTCTGCAGGATCGCGGTTCTGCGTGCGCCGCCGAGAGTCTTACTCGGGGACCGTGACCGGCACCACCACGTGGAAGAGCGATGGCTCACGACGGGACAAGCGGAGGAGTTCCGTCGCAGGGCCGGGTCCAGCAAGCGTCCCCATCGCGAGGACCAGGTATCGGCGCTGTCCTTTCGGCCATCGTCCGCTCCCTTCCGATCCGGTCGGTTCGGTCGAAGTCCGGAAGCACGAGGACGTTGGAGCAGCTCGGCTCGGGCGGCGGGTGGGAGGGCATCATGGCGGTCCTGCTGGCCTTGCCGGCCGGCCCCCGGGTCGGGTCGTCTGCCTCCAAGGGCACATCGAGGATCCGTCCTTCTCCGGGAGCACGAGCACGCTGGCGATCGGGGGTCGCCGCGGCCAGCGCCTATGCCGTAGCCGATGAGCCCCGCGGAACGCAACGATGGCGATTGAGCCAGAAGACTGTTCGCCCTACGCGTCGTCTCGTCGTATCCGCTGACTCCACCACAAGGTCCCCATCCCGGCAACGAGCAGCGCGAGCGCCAGGGCGATCGGGAGTACCATGCCGCCGGATCCGGTGAAGGCGAGGCCACCCGGTGGTGTCACGGCGTCATCGCCGACACCAGGTGGTGGCGTTAGCGACGTGGGGCCGACGGTGGGACCTCGTGTGGGGGAGGGACTGCTCGTGGTCGGGCTCGGAGATGTGGTCGTCGGGCTCGGAGATGTGGTCGTCGGGCTCGGCGTCGTAGGACTCGGAGATGTGGTCGTAGGACTCGGAGATGTGGTCGTAGGACTCGGAGATGTGGTCGTAGGACTCGGAGATGTGGTCGTAGGACTCGGAGATGTGGTCGTAGGACTCGGAGATGTGGTCGTCGGGCTCGGAGATGTGGTCGTTCGGGCTCGGAGACGCGGTCGTCGTCTTACACGGATGCTGAGCCGCGACGGGGGGGCACGTTGGGCTTGGGGAAGGGCTCGGGTGTGCGGACGGCCCATGCGGGGCCGCGAAGGTCGGGGTCGACCAGACGACCGCGAGCCAGAGTCCCAGGGTGCTCACCACCGCCAGCGTCAGCGATCGTGATGTGCGTGAGATCGGACGTCGACCGCTCATCGTTCCTCCCGTTTCGGTTACCCCACGTTCTTACCCCGTTGCCGTAGGGCGAAACGGGGACGGCAGACGCACCTCCGGGCTTGAAACGGATCCGGACGGGACCTACGGGCTTCAAAGTCCGGCCGATTTGAGCACCGAGCGAACTTGGGGTCGCAAGGTCCCAGGGATCCCAACATCGCCAGTCCGACTCATCAGACCAGGGACACGCAAGCCGTATCCGTTCTCGTCCACGACGGGTGGCTCCCCGTGATCGTAGAACCCGCCCCAGTCGTCCCACGTGAGGAAGATGGCGGTGGATCCCCAATCCGGCCCTCGCATCGCAGCATTGATCAACCTCGTCACGAAGGCTTGCCTATGGCTGATTGGCCTGGGTCGTGGCGCAGCCTGATGAGAGGGTCCGTCGTCATAAGTTGGATTGGTCGGGGACGAGACATGGATGGTATTCCCTTAGAACCCCTGTCCCCGGTGTCCCCGTGTCCCCCGAGGAGCTCTTTCAGGGAAAGAGGGACAGGAGGGACAGGACTTCCCAAGGGGAACGACGTGATGGCCGAGCGGACCCACGAACGGCCGAGATGGAACCAACCACAAGGTGATTGGCCAGCGTCCTACCGCTTCACGAACGGCAGCTTGCCGAGCGTGTTGAACGCGATCGCGGCGACGAACCATTCGAGCGTGCCGAGCAGGATCCGCTCATCGATGATCTCCCCCACGAAGGCGAAGACGATGCACGCTAGAGCAAGCATCGTCCAGATCATCGGATGATCACCTCCCCTCGTCACGCCCACCTACCCATCTCCCGATCGTCCCAACCGCAGCGGGCAGGGGGAGCGACGTGATTGGGGGGATCGGAGAGGCGGGGCCAATTCCCAGGCGCGTCCTTCAGACAGTCGTGCTCCGGGTCCTCTTGAGGGTCACGCCCGGTCTGGGCGAGGGCTCCACTGGGAGACGTGCGGCGCTTGTGACGCTGGTTGGCAGGTTGCGGACTACGCCGAGAGCGTCGGGTGACGACGAACCCGCTGCTGAGGAGGTGGCATCGAAATGACCGGAGCCCAAGGAGATCGCACCACGGGTGAACACCTTCCTGAAGTCTGAGCCGTCGAGGGCGAAGGTGCAGATCGCAGGGCGGCCGCTCCGTCCGTCGTTGCCCTTGGCGAGGCCGAACGTTGGTGTTCTCGGTCCAATCCAGGAGTTTGGCGAAGGGGAGTTGGGGGGCCGACCAGTAATGTGCGTGGAGAGTCCGAGCAAGAGCATCGGGTGCGGCCCCATGTCTTGCCTCTCCCCGGCCGAGGCCGGCCATGTGTAGCCGGCCCGTTCCAACTCCCCTTCGAGCGGACCTATGCCCGGGTGAGGACAGCCTGAAACCTGACCCGTCCGATCACGAGCCCGACACGAAGATCGAGTGCCTCCTGACGCTTGCGCCGGGGTTCGGTGGGTAATAGGCCATCGGCACCGTCGGAAGGGAGAGCAACATGGATCTGATCTTGATCGCAGCGAGGGACTGTGGGGGAGGCGTCGCGACGATCCTGTGGATCATCGCGGCGATCTGCGTGATCGGCGGGATCGTCACTCTGGTCCGCGGCGCGGTGCTCTACGGCATCGTTCTGATCATCGTCGGCCTGTTGATCGGACCTGGAGGCGTCAGTATCTTCTGCTGATTGACAGGCGGCATCAAGGGAAACTGTCGACAGACATGGCAGCAGAAGGAGAGATGCTTGAGCGAGCCGTCACAGCCGGAGAGTGTGCCGAAGGGGCGCTGCCTGATCGGCGGTGGGCGGCGTGAGGCACGCCCTCCTAGCCGTTGTCCTTCTGCTCGCCGCCCCCCTCGCCACGACGTGGAACGAGATCGAGGGTACCGCGAACGCCGACCACATCCGCGGCACCGACGCGTCTGACCGCATCTACGGCCTGGAAGGGAACGACGTCTTGCGCGGACGGGATGGGGACGATCGCTTGGTGGGCGGACCCGGTAACGATGTGCTGATTGGCGGACCCGGCCAGGACGCCCACATCTGCGGCGGCGGCTGGGACGTGGCCGTCATCGACTTCTCCCGCTACGCCGAGCGGATCGGCGACGGCTGTGAGGCAGTGATCTTTGATGTCTAACCCCACCTGGCACCGGTAACCAGCGCCGCCGGAGCGCCGGGCCCTTTCGCAGTCAATCAGGAGCTCGGCGAAGGCGCGGGTCGGTAAAGCCGTAGAGAATCTCGGCTGCCGATTCTCAAACTTGGCCCGTCGTTCATTTCGCGTGCTCGCGCAGCGCTGGATTCCGGGGAGTTCGGACCGTGGGTTGCAGACTCATCTCACCCTCCTCTTCAGTCGCCGATTCCCGGAGTGTTTCAGAAGTTCGAGCGACGTCGCCTAGTCGCGAGGCGATCGCCGAGCGAGGAAAGCATCGCGGCAATCCCCGATCCCATCTCCACGCTGAACGGGATGTCCTGCCCCGTGTCGCTTCGGGTCGAGCAAGGCCATCGCGCAGACGCGAGATGGCGGGGCGCTGTACTCGATCAGTGAGGGCGTCGGACCTCCCATCCGCTACGTGGAGCTCTGACGGGCGCCGGCTCCAGTGCGCCTGGTCGCACACAGCCAGGGGCGTGGACGCGCTCGAAGTCGCGCGACCAAATACGCGGGAGCCCACAGCCTCTCGCCGCTCCTTGAATCCGCCCACGGCGATGCTGGAACAAGGCTGATTCCTGCTTCGATCCAACAACTCCGCCTGGACCACTGGAAGTGCATCGGCTACGCAGATGTGTGTGTGACGGTCGCCACGGGAATAGGTGAGGCATGGACGAGCACCAACCGGTAGCCGGGCCTGTGCGAGAGCGTCGCCGCGTTGCGGACGGCCTCGCGCGGGAGTTGCGCGCGAGTGCAGCCTTGATCATGCTGGCGATCGCCCTCGCGGCGGCCGTTTCGCTCGTTGGGCTCGCGATTTCTTAGGTCTAAGTTATCGAGCAGGACAAGGCAGCCCTACTGGGGCGAAGTCGAGCTGGGTAGGACTCGGCACATCCTCCGGCGGGCACCGGCTCGATGAGGAGGGAAGAGTAGTGAGCTCGACGGGCTTGGAGGTTCGTGGCACGGCCGAACGACTCAGCCGGCTGCTCCGAGTCGCCGATGTCGCTTTGGCCCATCTCTCCCCGGAGGACCTGCTCGATGAGCTGCTGATCCGAGTCCGCGAGATCCTCGAAGCGGATACAGCGGCCGTGCTCTTGCTGGACCATCGGACGAACGATCTCGTCGCGACTGCCGCGAAGGGGCTCGAGGAGGAGGTCGAGCAGGGGGTCAGGATCCCTATGGGCAAGGGGTTCGCGGGACGGATCGCGGCTGAACGCAGACCGGTCGTGATCCGGCAGGTGAACCACAAGAACGTCCTCAACCCTATCCTTCGAATGAAGGGGGTCCGCTCGATGGTCGGCGTACCGTTGCTCGTCCGCGGCGAGGTCCTCGGAGTCCTGCATGTGGGGACGCTCGTCCCTCGTGAGTTCAGCGAAGCGGACGTGGAGCTTCTTCAGCTGGTTGCCGAACGAGCCGCCCTTGCCTTGCACGTGCGACTGTACGAACACGAGAGGCGGGTAACCGAGGCACTCCAGCGCACGTTCCTCCCGGAAACACTTCCTCAAATCCCCGGGGTTCGGGTGTCCTCCAGGTATCTGCCCGCTTCCGCCGTGGCCATCGGCGGGGATTGGTACGACGTGTTCGTCCTGCCGTCCGGAACTGTGGCACTTGCGATCGGTGACGTCGCTGGCCACGGACTCGAAGCTGCTTCCATGATGGGTCGGCTCCGCAACGCGTTGCGCGCCTACGCGATGGAAGTGCCCGATCCGGTCGAGGTCGTCTCTCGCCTGGATCGGCTGACTGGGTTGCTCGACGTCACCAAGATCGTCACGTTGATCTTTGGGCTCATCGATGCAAGCCTAACCGAGTTCCGGTTCGTCAATGCCGGTCATGTCCCGCCGCTCGTCGTCGGCGCGGACGGGCAACGGTTCGTGGGCGACGGCTCGTCTGATCCGCCGCTTGGCGCGTTCAGCTCCAACGCATTTCGGGAACAACGGGCGACACTTGACCGAGACAGCTACCTCATGTTCTACACCGACGGGCTCGTCGAACGCCGAGGCGAATCCCTCTCGCAGGGGCTCGAACGTCTGCGGCAGGCATCGGGATCGATCAGGGCAACCCCGAGCGGGGCGGAGGCGATCGATGTGATGATCGGAGCGCTTCTCGAGGAGCCGGAACCGGCCGATGACGTCGCGATCCTTCTCTTAGAGCTGGAGGAGGCATCGTCGGGCATCGACCTTCGGATCGCAGCAACTGCGAACGAGCTCGTGACCGTCCGCATGACGCTCCGTAGGTGGCTCTCGGACCTCGCGGTCCCACCGCGATTCTGCGACGACGTCATCACTGCAGTCGGTGAGGCAGCTGCGAACGTCGTCGAGCACGCATACGGACCGATGGGCGGATCCATGCACGTCCTCGCCAGCTATGAGGAGGGCATGGTCCGGGTCACAGTCAGCGATGGGGGCCGGTGGCGGAGCCGCGCCTCGGCCCGCGGTCGAGGCAGGCTACTTATGGAGACCATGATGGACTCCGTTGAGTACGACACGTCCCGTCGGGGCACGACGGTGATGATGCGGTTGTCCGTGTCGTGAGCGAGCTCGCCTCCCTCTCCCTCGATCGGATCCCAGGGATCGCCCTAGCGACGCTTTCGGGCGAGGTTGACTACTCAAACGCTGAAGACCTGAAGGACCGGATTGCCCGGTGGGTGACCAACGAGGACGCCGTAGTCGTCCTCGATTGTACGGAGCTTGCGTACACCGACAGTGCTGGACTCAACCTCGTGTTCGACCTGCGGGCGCGCTTGCGAGAGCATGGTCAGGCGTTCGGGCTCGTCGTCCCTGCGGACTCTCAGCCGCGGCGAACATTCGCCATCGTAGGCCTCGAGGAGCAGGTGCCCGTCTTGGAGACCGTCGCCGAGGCCGAGGCGTGGTTCGCTGGTGCATCGAGTCCGGCACACGGTGGCGAAGAGAATCAGTAGGGACCCGCTAGACGGCTCCGGAGCTTCTGATCGGAACAGAAGGGTCGCCGAAGCTCCGAATCGGTAGAAATCTTGGCTGCAAAACCGCAGGTGCGACCTGGGCAAACGGAGAGCCGCTCTGAAGCCTCTGCAGCGTAGGGGATCCCAAGGGTCATCGGGGCGAATGCTGGGTCGCCCGTGTGGGTAGAGACGTTTCAGCCGGGCAAGATAAGGAGGTGTCGATTATGCCCCAGACCGATATGTGGAGATACCGAATGACCCTCCCGGGAACGAGGGAGGCGCTGGTCGGCTGTGACGTGGAGGCGCGAGACGGCTCGATTGGAAAGGTCGATGAGGCCACACCGGACACCGGTCGCGCCCACATCGTCGTTGACACGGGCCCGTGGATCTTCGGACGGAAGGTTGTCATCCCTGCTGGGACGATCGAGCGGATCGACGTCGATGACAAGAAGATCGTCGTTGGCCTGACGAAGGGTCAGATCAAGGAATCGCCCGAATATGATCCGGCCCGGTTCGATGACGACTACCGGATGCGGCTCGGAACCTACTACGACCCATTCCTGTAAAGCAGACTGGCTGACATCAAACGGAAACGGAGGCGGAATCCGCCTCCGTTTCCGTTTGTCAGGCTGAAGAGGATCCTGCTCGGGCTCGCGGTTACGGCCCGAGCAAACCGTTCAGCACGTTCGCTTTGATCCTCGATGACACTCGCCTAGCCGCTGTTGGTGGATCGGCGAGCGCTGTATCTCGCCCTGAGCAGCAGACGGCCGCCTGAGCGGCTGGACTAGGCCAGCCGAGCTACCCGCATTGCGGTGGCGGTACGCACTGTGGTGGACCACCCGGCGGAGAGGGAGAAGGTTCCGGAGATGGCTCGGGTGAGGGGTCCGGGGTCGGAGATGGCTCGGGTGAGGGTTCCGGGGACGGAGATGGCTCGGGCGTGGGCGACGGCGGCCCCGGTGAAGGATCCGGATTCGGAGATGGCTCGGGCGTCGGCGAGGGTGAAGGCTCCGGAGATGGCGCAGGACTGGGCGTGGGTGATGGGACTGGAGACGGCGAAGGCGATGGTGCCGGTGAGGTGCCCGGTGGGGGCGGTGGATCGGTCCCCGGCGGGGGATCGGTCCCCGGCGGGGGATCGGTGCCCGCGAAGGCGAAGTCACCACTCAGGGGGAACAGCAGAATCGGCGTGGAGTCGCCCTTGTCCTTTCCACTTGCTTGCGTTTGCTCGTTGCCTTCCAGAGCGTCTTGATCAATCCCGACGTAGGGCAGACCGCTTTCGGTCACCTCGACCGTGAACGCGCCTCCGAGGAGCGAGGGGATCCTGCTCCCCTCCCTCGCCGTGAGGAGTCCTGTTAGCGCCACGAGGACTCCCCCGACCAAGACCAGACCGACCATCCAGGCGGCAGTCCGGCCCAGCTCTTCGCGAGATGGGTGAACCGCTCGATCCCAGACGAGGGGGACCGCGGCCCGCAGTTCGCGGATCCAGATCCGTGTGTCCAGAGCCCGATGGCGCACGTACCGGAGCCTGGGCTGAACGTGCGGGACCCGGGTCCTTGGGCGGACCATCCGGTGGCCCAGGTATCGCAGCCTGTGACGAAGGTGAGACGTCCGTTGCCGTGCGCGGGAGCCGAGTCTCGTTAACGGATTGGGTCGGAATGCGTCCACCCCGCCACCTACCTCCGGACTGCTTCGGCGTCGTGCGGAGCAGTCGACTCTAAGCGTTCGGCTGTCCGTCGGTACCCTGCCGCGTTCACCGGCAAACCCCGCTTGAGGAGCGTGGGGAGGGTCGATACCTTGAGAGTCGCGACCATCAGCCAGCGTGGCGTCGTGGCTGTGGAAGCGCCGGCCCCTCCTACAGGCGGCCGCCCTCCCCTAGCACCCCGACGAATCCAAGGCGTTGAAGGAGGCCTACTCGGAAGTCGGTGAGCAAGAGGACGAGCACCGGTTCCACACCGCGGGCCGGGCGCGGGAGCGCCGACTGCCTCATCGTGAGTCCTCGCCGCTGCGTCTCAACTGAGACCGGCGTTACGTCTCGCGCGAGCTAAGGGGCGGCAGCTCCCAGTCCTTCGCGGTCCGGATCGAGCGCGAAGCGGACGTCCCGCTCGTCGTACATGGCCTCAACCGTCGCGGCACGGAGGAGCGCAGCCTGCTCGTCGAGCACTTCGATGCGCTCCGGAAGCGCGACGCGACGGAGATCCATCAAGGCGGCGACAAGGCGTCGCGAGACCTGGGGCGAGCCCGCACCGGCCATGCGGATCTCGTCGAAAGCCAGATGAACGTAGTTCTCCCAGGTCATCGTCTTCACGAGCAGCCGGATCTGGCCGTCCTCGTCGGGAACGCGTCCGTCGGAGAACGGTCGACGCGCGAGCTGCCTGAGGATGTCGTGCAAGCGGTCGATCGCCTGCACTGCCGTCGTGGGGTCCTGAAATGCCGACTCAGACAACGAGCGCTCCGCGATGTCGACCAGAAGCCGCATCCCGTAAGCGACGTCCTCGTCGAGAGTCGGCTCGAGCTTCAGGCTCAACGCCGAGAGGAGCCGGTTCTCGTCCAGGTCGTCGGGACAGCCGTGAACGATGAACAGCGGTCCGCCCGCGGGAACAAACGCGCCCAGAGCCGGGACGAGCTCAAGCACGCAGTCGGCTCGTTCGGCCTCGGCGACGAGTGCATGCGTCCCGATCATTGTCACGACGCCCGACTCTCGCGCAACGACAACGCGTGGAGCCTCCGGATCGACGGGAGGCGGCGGGCCGGCGTCGGGATACCGGCGGTCGACGAGCTTGCGCGTGTCGTGACCGACGAGTTCGATCAGCGCCGATACGCGCAGCGACTGGCCGATGTGGTGCACGTAGATCACCAAGGCGGCGATACTCGCCAGCACGAGGAGGTACGACGTCGCCACGGCGATGCCCGGAACCTGCCCTGTGCCATCGCCCCGGTCCACAACCTCGCGGATCGTCAGCACGGCGTGCACGAAGGTCGCAACGAACAGCCCGATCGCGAGCTGGCTGGGCTTGTCGCGAAGGATCCGCTGCACGATCCGGGGCGAGAACTGCCCCATCGCCAGCTGGACGACGACCATCGTGATCGTCAGCACGAGCGCCGCGAGGCTCACCATCGAGACCGCGATCGTCGTCAGGATCGCGTTCGCCGAGGTCGGCCGACCGACGAGCACCTGCGGGATCGCCTGATAGTCGAAGGCTCGGTCGAGGGTGATCGTGCCGAAGGAGATCGCCGCGCCCGCGAGGACACATATGACCGGCACGAACCAAAGGCTCGACCCTACGCTGACCGCGAGCTTTCGCAACCGCATGAGCCGAGAACTACCCCACTTGCCCGCGTCGCATGCATCGGGTGACTGCGCGCTCGTGTGGGATCCACTGATTGGTGGCCGACCACCCCATGTAGGCGACGGCTTCCGCAGCTCGGGTCCGATTCGCTCAGCGGGTGAGATCACCGGCAATGAGCACGTCGCCTCCGGCAACGTGGACCACCCGGTGCTCGACCCGGATGGAGTTCGCGACCTCGGTGATGCCGAGATCGCGCACCGCTTCGACCCCGCTCCCGAGCACCCGCGGGGCGATGCCGACCACGAGTCGGTCGGCGAGCGCGAGCGACAGGAACGATGTGATCACGCGGCCGCCGCCTTCCACGAGCACGGAGCGGATCCCGGCACGTACCAACTCGTCCAGCGCCGTGGCGAGGTCGATCCCGTCCGGGCCAGCCGGCACCACCATGACCGACACGCCACGCCGGCGGAGCTCGGCACGGCGTTCGGCAGAGGAGGCGCTCGTCGTGACGACGAGTGTCGCCGCGTCGTGGTCGAGCACGCGTGCGTCGTCCGGGGTCCGCAGGCCCGAGTCGAGCACGACACGGATCGGCGAGGCTCCGGGCACCATCCGGACCGTGAGCTGCGGATCGTCGGTGAGGACCGTTCCGACGCCCACGAGCACGGCATCGCACCCGGCACGGAGCGCGTGCGAGGTCCGGCGCTCCTCCTCCCCGCTGATCCACCGGGCGTCGCCGGTCGATGTGGCGATCCGCCCGTCGATGGTCTGCGCGTACTTCACGATCACGTACGGCCGAGACGTCCTCGCGCGGAACTCCCCGAGTAGCGACGCGACGTCAAGTGGAGGCGCCACTCCGTCTGGGAGCAGCGCGCCCATCGGTGCCACGTGCCCCATCACGGCCTGCTTCGTCGCGAGGTAGCGGACGTTGCGCGCGTGGGCCGCGGTCGGCAGGCCCACGACCTCCCGCACCGTGATGCCGCCCGTCTCGAGCGCGGTCGCCTTGTCCCAGTTGTTGGACATCAGCCGGACCGAACGGACCCCCAGCGCGCGCAGGCACGCCGCGACGTCACCGTAGCTCCGGTCGTCGACGGGGAAGCCGAGGTGCTCGTTCGCTTCGGCGGTGTCGAGCCCTTCGTCCTGCAGCACGTACGCGCGGAGCTTGTTCGCCAGGCCGATCCCGCGCCCTTCGTGTCCGGTCGAATAGACAAGCACGCCGCGGCCTTCCGCGGCGATCGTCCGGAGCGAGTGCCGGAGCTGGATCCCGCAGTCGCACCGCAACGAGCCGAGCGCATCACCGGTGACGCACTCGGAGTGCATCCGGACCAAGACGTCCTCGCCGTCGCCGATCGGGCCCCGGCACAGGCATAGGTGGACCGACCCCGCCCGCTCGAACGCGTGGGTTTCCCACTCGCCGAACGGCGTGGGCAGTGTGAGGTTCGCGACCTCTTCCGGGATCAACGCGGTTCCGGGCACCGGTAGTCCTGTTCCCATCTGGGTCGGTTCGCAATCGCGATCGCGGTTGGCCGGGTGGGCTCGCGGGTACCGCAACCGCGTGGAGGGACGCGCGCACCGGTTCGTCGCCCCCCGCCGCGTCGAGATCCAGCGCATGGAGGTGCGGCCGCCGGGGCCCGGGGAGGTCCTGGTCCGAACGCGGTGGTCCGGCATCAGCGGCGGGACCGAACTGCTCGCGTACCGGGGCGAGCTCGACCCCGACCTCGAGGTCGACGAGACGCTCGCGTCGCTGGGTGGCACCTTCCGGTACCCGTTCGCGTACGGCTACAGCTGCGTGGGCGAGGTCGAGCGATCGGCCACCACGGGACCCGCCGAAGGGACCACGGTGTTCGCCTTCCATCCCCACCAGGACCGGTTCACGGTGCCCGCCGCCGACGTCGTCGCGGTCGAAGGCATCGATGGCCGGGTCGCGACTCTGTTCCCGCTGGTCGAGACGGCGCTCCAGGTCTCGCTGGACGCCGGCCCGCGCCTCGAGGAGCCCGTGGTCGTCCTGGGCCTCGGACCGGTTGGCCTACTGACCTCTGCCCTGCTGCAGCGTTCGGGCGCGAACGTGCTCGGCGCCGATCCGCGCGGCGATCGTCGCGAGACCGCCTCGGGGTTCGGGATCCGAGCCGTGACCACGTCCGAGATCCGCGAGGCCGTGGAGGGGTCCACATCGAGCGCCGGCGTGCCGCTCGTCGTCGAGGCGACGGGGAGCCCGTCGGCCTTGCCCCTCGCGCTCGACCTCCTGGCGCACGAGGGCGAGGCGCTCGTTTGCAGTTGGTACGGGACCAAAGAGGTGCCGCTCCGCCTCGGCGGCGCCTTCCATCGCCGCCGGCTCCAGATCCGGAGCACCCAGGTGTCGACGGTCCCCTCGCGGCTCGCTGGGCGCTGGGACGTCCCGCGTCGGCGCCGAGCCGCGATGCGCCTGATGAGCGAGCTGCCGTTGAAGCTCCTGGCGACTCACGACGTGCCGTTCGAGCGCTCGGCGGCGGGGTACGCGGCGCTCGACCGCGGCGACGACGGCGTGATGCACGTCGCGATGAGGTACTGATGTTCGAGGTCGGCGCCTCGACGGCCTTCCGCGCGTTCCACCGGATGCCCGCGCAACCGCCGCCGGAGAACGAGCGGCACCCGCATGACTACCGTGTTGACGTCGTGGCCGAGCGGGAGCACCTGGACGAGCGTGGCATGGTGTGCGACCTCGACGTCGTCACCGGTTCGCTCGCCGATCTCGCCGACCGTGTCCGGGACCGAGACCTGTCGGAAGTCTGCGGGACCGAGCCCGTGACGGTCGAGACCCTCGCCGCCTGGATCCACGAACGCCTCGCCGGTCCGCTCGGGGGCGACGGGGCGGAGGTCGTGTCGGTGCGCGTCTGGGAGTCGCCCGAGGCGTTCGGAGGCATCCGTGCGCGAGTCTGACGTGAGGGCCAGGCGGGCGCAGCTCCGGCTCTGCCTCGTGACGGTGGGCGACCCGGACCAGCGGACCGGCGGCTACCGCTACCAGCGCATGATGGCCGCGGCCGCGGCCGACCATGGGGCCGACCTGCGCTTCGAGAGCGTCCAGGCGATCCCCTGGCCGCTCGCGGCGCTGCCGGCGGCGCGTTCCCTCCTCGCGGCGGCCGAGGGCTCCGACGCGGTCCTGCTCGACAGCATCGCGGCGGCGTTCGCCGCGCCGTGGATCACCCAGGTGCGCACGCCGATCGTGGCGGTCGTCCACCAGCCGCCCGGGGGCATGCACCATGGGAGGATGCGGTCGATCGCCCAGCGGGGGCTCGACCGCCTGGCCTACCGCTCAGCGGTCGGGATCGTCGCCGCGGGCGAGGGTCTCGTCGAGGAGCTCCGCGCGATCGGCGTGCCGGCGGAGCGCATCGTCGTCGTGCCACCCGGCTGCGACGTACCCGTCGCGAGCGGCCCCCCCCTCGAGCTGCGTCGCGGCCGCGCGACGTCGGTGCTCTGCGTCGCGAACTGGACGCCGCCGAAGGGGATCCTCGAGCTGGTGAACGCGTTCGCCGCGGTGCCCGAAGGGTCTGCCACGCTCTGGCTGGTGGGCGACCCGGGCGCGGACCCTCGGTACGCGGAGCGCGTCCGACGCCGGATCGCGGCGAAGGACCTCGCCGGCCGCGTCGTGGTGCGGGGCTCCGTGCCGGTCGAGGAGGTCGGCCGACTCTACCGGTCGGCGGACGTGTTCGCGCTCTGCTCGTTCGCCGAGGTGTATGGCATGGCGTGGGCGGAGGCGATCTCGGTCGGACTGCCCGTCGTCGGCTGGCGAGCCGGCAACCTGCCTCGGCTCGCCGACCATGGCCGGGAGGCCCTCATGGCCGAGCCCGGCGACCTCGCCGGGCTGGCCTCAGCGCTCCGGGTGATCACCGCGGATCCGCGGCTCCGAGACCACCTCTCGGCGGGCGCCCGGCGCCGCGCGGCGACGTTGCCCACGTGGCGCGAGTCGTCGGATCGGTTCTTCGCGGCGGTCCGCGAGCTCCTGGCGTTCCGAGCGACATGACGAGCGACCTGCGAGCGGTGCTGTTCGACTTCGACGGCACGCTCTGGGACTCGGAGACGGCCGTGTTCGGCGTGTTCCGCAACCTCTATGCGGAGCACGGGCACGAGCTTATGCTGTCGACCTGGTCGGCCGCGATCGGCACCCTCGGCGGGTTCGATCCGTATGCGGAGCTGAACCAGCTGCGCAACGACGGGCTCGACGTCGAGGACCTCCGGGCGAGCACCGAACGGCGGATCCGCGAGGCCGCCTGGCAGGTGCCCCTCCGGCCGGGGATCGCGCCGTTCCTTGCGCAGCTGGATAAGGTCGGCGTACGACGAGCGCTCGTGAGCAGCGACCGGAGCGAGTGGCTCGTCACGCACCTCGAGCGTCTCGGATGGCCCAACGGATGGTCGGCGATGGTCTGCGCCGACGGCGACGCGACCCGCGCCAAGCCGAACCCGCATCTGTACCTGGCTGCGCTCGAGCTCCTGGGCGTGCCCTCGCACGAGACGTTCGCGGTCGAGGACTCGCCGAATGGGATCCGGGCCGCCAAGGCCGCCGGGATCCGCTGCCTCTGCGTCCCGAATGAGGCCACCGCGGGCCTCGACGTCTCCGAGGCCGACCTCGTGGCCAACACGTTCGAGGGCCTCTCGCTGGATGACGTGTGGGCGAAGCTTGGCGGCGCGGGATGACGTGAGCCCCCCGACGGCCGAGCTCGAGACCGGGGCCGGTCTGGCAGCGGGGGTCACGATCGAGAGCGACACGCGATTCGGCGAACCGCGTGTCGTCGATCGAGAAGCTGCAGGCAAGAAGACCGCGTGTCTACGTGGAGCAGAATCGGCGGATCGAGAGGGCAGGGTAGCGTAGGCACGAAGACCGTCGCTGGGCGCGAGTCTCAGAGCGTAGATTGATGGCGATGAAGAGAGTTCTGGCCGAGTCTTGAAACTGTGGAACCGTGCGCCATGCTCCGGGCACGAGTGCTAACTATGGTGAGGTCGTCGTCGGGATAGGGACGAGGCATGGCCGGAGGCAAGGCGCGTCTACCACCGCGGTGGTTCGTTGTGATCGCCTGGCACGTGCACCGGTTGATCGTCCGGGCGAGTGGTCGGCACAAGGGGCTGTGGCCGCCACGTCCCGGCAAGTGGGGCGCCCTGCGGCTCACTACTCGTGGTCGGCGCAGCGGCGAGCCGCGGAGCGTGATCGTCGGTTTTTACGAGGATGGGCCCAACCTGGTCACGATGGCCATGAACGGCTGGGGTGCGGCTGAGCCAGCCAGGTGGCTGAACCTGCAGGCCCACCCTGAGGCGATCGTCGAGCTGGCCGGTGGGATCCGGCGCGAGGTGCTCGGGAGGGCCGCGGTGGACAAGGATCGTGAACGGCTGTGGCTGCGCTGGAGTGAGTTGGACCAGAACCTCGACGACTACGCTGCCCGACGCCCGCGAGAGACGGCCGTGGTCGTCCTTGAGCCCCGTGCCGCGACCAAATAGGCGGCTGCTTCCCCGTGTACGGGATCTTCGCGAACATCATGCTGGGTCGAGACGCCTCGGCGCTGCAGAGCTTGCTCGACGTGGTCCTGTCCCGGTCTGCCGAATAACCATGGCCTGAAGGGGCGTTCGACCGCCGGGGCGATCACGCAGCGGGCCAAGGGCATCTTGAGGGAGCGGCACTCGATCGACTGAGAAGCTGGCGTTCGAGAGGGGGCGACGAGGCACGCCGCTCGAACCGCAAGATCATCGAGATCGCTGAGGCCGTCATCGTCAGCGCCAACATGCTTCCCAGGTCGCCTGTTGAGTAGGGTTCGGTCCGAGGTCCCCGACGACCTCGCCAACTGCCCGCCTCTTTCGACTGCCTCTTGCCCAAAGTGTCCTCGAGGGGATGTAATCGGCGAGACAAGGCGGGCCAACGCGGAGCGAGGAGTGAGCGGTGCAGCGAAGAAGGCCACGGCGAAGAAGGCCACGGCGAGGAAGGCCACGGCGAGGAAGGCCACGGCGAAGAAGGCCACGGCGAAGAAGGCCACGGCGAGGAAGGCCACGGCGAAGAAGGCCACGGCGAGGAGGGCCACGGCGAGGAAGGCCACGGCGAGGAAGGCCACGGCTCGAGCTTCGTCTCAGCCCGAAAGGACGGCTGGGCGTCGGGCCGCAACGCCATCCCGTCGCGCATCCACGCGGACCGCGCCAGGCCGGTCGGGCGATCTCATCGTCATCGACTCACCTCAGGTCGGCTCCCCGCCTCGCCAAGGCGAAGTTCTGGAAGTCATCCATGGTGAGGTGAGCGTCAGCTATCGGATCCGGTGGGCAGACGGACACGAGACCCTCATCGCACCCAAGAGTGGGACCGCCCGCATCGTCCGGGCATCGAAGAGAGCCTGAGCGGTAGACCACCCCGCGTCGTTCCTCTGACTCCGCCAGCTACTTGTTGCTCGAGGTTCCCATCGAGGAAGAGCCCGAACGGGCGGCTTTCGCCTTCTTCGCCTGGCGCTTCTCCTTCAGCGACTTACTAGCGGCGGTCTTCGAGCTCTTCGAACCGCCCTTGTCCTTGTTGGCCATGGTTGCCCCCTCGGGGAGAAGAGACCCCGGTGCTGAAAGTACACGTCGCTGGACGAGGCCGCGGTCGAGGCGTAGTTCCCTTTACGCAGGGAGCGGAGCGGCTGGCTTCGCCGCCTGGTGGCTCGCCGGAAAGTTGAACCGCGCTCCGGCGCAGGCAGCCTCCGCGACCCGGCCGGGCGGGTCCGTCCACCTCTGAGGTCGTCGGGTGACTACTCCGATCGATTCGGGGTCTGGGAACTAGGCGTCGTACTGGCCGCCGAGCTCCGCCGCCTGGGGCTTACCTTTGCTCCCGGCTTCTTGAAAGATTGCCGGGACCTCGGGGTCGGAGACGAAGTTCTGCCAGCCCTCCCCATCCCAGTCGAAGACCACCCAGACCCGGTCGTCCTCATTGGGATCGCGAAAGACCGTCGAACCCTTCGACCCGTGCTGCTTTCGCTTCTCAGCGCCTTTGGTTGAGAAGACTTTCACCCACCGGTCGAAATCCTCGACCTTCGTCGTTGCCAGGATCATCGCTCTCCTCCTTGTCGAAGCGTCGTCGCCGCTCCTGCGACATCTCCCGCGCATCGTCGCCTACGACAGGCCAGTGGCGCAACCCGGCCGCTTCTTCCGAACCAAGCCCGGGCAGCCGCGCGCACGGCCCCGGGTGATGAGCGGACAACCCCTCGATAACTTGTCACGCGCCCCGGCGCCTTCGGCTACGTTCGGACCAGCCCGAAGAAGACTCGCGACGGCACCGCCTACTCCCTGGGTCAATAGGCTGGAATCCGGATAGAGGCATCCACAAGGAAGTGAGTCTGCATGAATGACAGGAAGGTCTGGTTCATTACCGGCGCAGGCCGCGGCATGGGCGTCGATATCGCCAAGGCCGCCCTGGCGGCGGGCAACGCCGTGGTCGCTACCGGCCGTAACACCAACACCGTCACAGCGGCCTTGGGCCGGGACGATCACCTCCTGGCCGCCAAGCTCGACGTCACCGACCCGGGCGGCGCCGAGGCGGCCGTCCAGGCTGCCCTCGACCGGTTCGGACGCATCGACGTGTTGGTCAACAACGCGGGCAACTTCAACGCCGGGTTCTTCGAGGAGATCAGCCCTGAGGACTTCCGGGCGCAGATCGAGACCACCCTGTTCGGCCCGATGAACGTCACCCGCGCGGTGCTTCCTGTCATGCGCGCCCAGCGTTCCGGCCTGGTCGTCGCGATCACTTCGACCGCTGGCATCGTGGGCCAGGAGTTCTGCACGGCGTACGCGGCCTCCAAGTTCGGGGTGGAGGGCTGGATCGAGTCGTTGACCCCCGAGGTCGCGCCGTTCGGTGTCCGCACGATGCTCGTCGAGCCCGGCTTCTTCCGCACCGAGCTGCTCACGCCGGAGTCGACCAAGTACGCCGATCCCTCGATCGACGACTACGGGGAGCGCACCGAGAAGACCGTCGCCGCGTGGAACGCCATGAACGGCCAGCAGGGAGGCGACCCCGTCAAGCTCGCCAACGCGCTGGTCCAACTCGCAAGTCAGGACGAGCCGCCGCTGCGTTGGGTCGCCGGAGCCGACGCTGTGGAGCTTGTCGAGAAGAAGGCCAACGATCTCCTGGCCCAGGCCCACGCGTACCGCGAGCTGTCCTCGTCCCTGGCCCACGACGTCGACGCCTGATCGATCGCTGGTTCACTTAGACAAGCCCATCCTCGAACGGGTCGAGATACCCGAGGACGCGGCGAGTCTCCACTTCATCGGTTCACCGACGATCCTCGTGGACGGAAGCGACCCGTTCGCCGAAGGAACCGAGGCGTCCTTCGGCGGCTCGCGGATATCGAATCCTCGCCGCGGTGGCGGGGATGAGATTGAGGTTGCCGCAGTTTCTCGATAGCTGTTGGGATGGCCGTCCCAGCTCCACCAGACGGGTCCGACGCGTAGCATCTGACGAGTCATACCAGCGCGCCGTCCGGCTGCCAGGTCAGGCAGGTCCTGGTTGAAGGATCGGCGCGAGTTGGTATGAGGGGTCGCCATACAAGACGAACGCTGCCCAACTTGGGTCGTTAAGATGGTCTTCGGCCCGACCCGGACTTCTTGCCGCCGCGGCTGGAGGCGCCTGGCGAGTTCGCGATCGGCGCGGCGCGCTTCTTCGACATGCCCTTGCGCTTCAAGGCCTCGTACTGCTTCTCGTTCTTCACGATCGGTCGCTTGTCGGGCATCTGGGCGCTCCTCTCGGCCGTTTCGTCTCGATCCTTTCCTGCTCGGAAAGGGACGAAATAGTGGTTGCGAGCCGAACCCCAAGGGTATGGCGGAGGTATGCCAACTAGGACGAAGGAATCGAGGAAGGACTCGGTCGTCACCGCGCTGGGCGAATCGGCCCTGACCGGTCTGCCCGGGAAGGTCGGTGGCGCGGTAGCCAAGCCCGTCTCCGAGCGAACACGCTGGTCCGAGCGGCAGATCCGGACGGCGATCGGCCTCGCCCTGTTCGCCTGGGCCCTGTACCGCGTCCTGCGGCCCGCGGTCCGCGCGATCCGGGATCGCTGATCCCGCATAGATCATGGCCCCACCGGGTAGTAGTCCTCTCTACGTGTCCAATCGATTGGATGGGAGGTTCGCATGGGGCTGTTCGGAACCGTTCTCGCGTTCGGAGCCGGGTACGCGACCGGCATGAAGCTCGGCGACAAGCCGGTGAAGAAGCTGCGAGAGACCACACTGCAAATGCGTGATCGCACCGGGACCGCGTCCGTGGTCGACGTACGTCCGGTAACCGAGGTCATGTCCACCACCGTCGAGACCGTGCCGAGCGACACCAGCCCCGTCGAGGCGACCCAGCGGATGGCTCGTGCGGACATCGGCGACGTCCTTGTCGTCGACTCCAGCGGCGCACTCCGTGGCATCGTCACCGACCGGGACATCGCGATCCGCGTCGTCGCGGAGGGTCAGGATCCGCGGAACATCCGGGTCGGTGACGTTATGTCGCCAGCTGTCAGCGTGGGATCGAACGCCACCGTCGAGGAGGCGATGGAGGTCATGCGCCAGCACGACATCCGCCGGGTACCTGTGGTGGACACCACCGGCAGGCCGATCGGCGTCATCTCGCTCGGAGACCTTTCGACATCACGCAAGGCCGACGGCGTGCTGGCGGACATCAGCGCAGCGCCTCCGAACAACTGACGCCCCGAACCAGAGGGCTCTAACCGACGTCCCACGGCGGCAGTCGGGGGCAGGCCAAGCGTGGTACGTCCCACTTGAGGTCCGGCTCAATCACGTCTCTGGCATAGCCACATCCATGGAGTTGGATACTGCTAGAGGAGGCAAAGGGGCGGTGTGACGTACGCCTGCCTTGACCCCGGACGCGGTGCGACCCCGCCGGGATCCCGGCGGGGTCGCACGCAGCGTGGAGCGGTGGTTCCTACTTCACGCCCACCGGCAGGGCGACGACCGCGAAGCTGTAGCCGGCGGCCCCGCTGCCCCAGGCGTAGACCTGGTACGCGGTGCCCTTCGTGAGCTCCAGCACGGCGGGGCCGATGACCGGCGCGACCTCGTTCGGCAGGGACACCCAGGCCGCGTAGACGCCCGTCGGAACCTTCATCGTCGCGGAGGCGCCGTTCGGGACGTCCTCGAGGAGCACGCTGCCGTTCGCCCAGACGTCGACGGCCGGGGCCGCGGCGGTGTGCCGGATCGTGAGGCGCGCGGTGCCCTTGGCCAGCGCCTTCACGTTGTTCCTGAACAGGCCGAGCGTCGGCGTGCCGTCCTCCATCAGGTACGCGACCGCCGTGTAGTTCTTGTCGCTCGCGAGCTCGATGCCGGTGGCCTCGAGGATCGCGTCGTCGTCGCACGTGTCTCCCGCCGCGACGATCCTGACGTCGTAGGTGCCGGCGGGCAGCGCGACGCCGGTCACGACCTCACCGGGGTTGAACCCGGGGATCGCCACCGCGCCGTTCACACAGACCTCGACGTCCACGCCGGGGATGCCGTGGACGACGTTCAACGACGCGTCGGCGGCCGAGGCCGTCCCCACGCCGAGTATCGAGACCGCGAGCGTCGCAGCGACGCCGAGTCCCATGAGCCGCTTGATCATCTGCTCCTCCTGACCTCGGGGCGGGCCTGTCCCGCTCTCCATCGAGAACGCTACTGTTCGGGCTCTCTAGAAACCATGCGTGAACCTATGCATCACGCATTGATTCATACCCACGGGCCGCGTAGCATGGGCGGATGCCGCAACGCTCCCCACAAGACGGCGTGCCGATCGCGACCGTCTCCAAGACGCTCGACATCCCGGTGCCCACGATCCGGTCGTGGGAGCGGCGGTACGGGTTCCCGTCGCCGCCTCGGACCGGGGGCAGGCATCGCCGCTACACGACGCAGGAGATCGAGCAGCTCCGCGACCTCCGCGACCTCATCACCCGCGGGCGGCCAGCCCGGGAGGCCGCGGCGCGCCTGTCCGCGGCCCCGACGCGCGTCGGCGACGGCGAACTGCGCGAGGCAGTGGTCGACGCGGCTATGCGCCTGGACAGTGACATGGTGCGCTCCGCGCTCGACCGCTCGGCCGAGCGGCTCGGGGTGGAGGGTGCGATCCGCGACGTCGTGTTCCCGGCGATGCACGAGATCGGGACGCGGTGGAAGACCGGGACGTGCGACGTGGAGCAGGAGCACCTCGCGACCGAGTCCGTTCGCGCGTGGCTCGCCCGCCAGGCGGCGATGGCGCCACCGCCGTTTCGGGCAGACTCGGTCGTGCTCGCGTGCGGCCCGAAGGATCTCCATACGATCGGGCTCGAGGCGTTCGCGGTCGTCCTCGCCCGCCGCGGCTGGTCGTGCCGGGTGCTCGGCGCGATCACGCCGGCGACGGCGCTGCTCGGGACCGTCCGCGCCGTGCATGCCGTGGCCGCGGTCGTTACGGCGCAGCGGAGCGTCACCCGCCGATCGGCGATCGAGGCGCTCGCAGCCGTCGACGCGGTCCCGGGCGTCGAGGCGTTCTACGCGGGCGACGCGTTCGTGGCCCCGTCCGCGCGTGGCGACGTGCCTGGCACGTACCTCGGCGAGGACGTGGTCCTGGCGGCCGAGGTGCTCGAAGACGTGCTCGGGGGCCCGCACCGTCGGCGTCGGGGCGCGGTCAGGGGTTGACCGGGACGATCGGCTCCGGGTAGCCGGTGCGGCGCAGGAGCGCCGGATCCCTCCATGGGGTGAACACGAGTGGCGGCTCGACGCTCAAGAGTTCGCGCACGTAGCGGCGGACGTACGCGCCCGTCGGGTCGTACCGACGCGCTTGAAGGACCGGGTTCAGGGGTCGTGCTCGACGGGGATCGGTGCCGGTGTTGGCCACCCGTCGCCAGTTGCCGGCGTTGTTCGCCGGATCGGCGTCGATCATCAGGCGCGAGAAGTGCCGCTCCCCGACGCGCCAGGGGAGTCCGAGCCGCCGCGTCAGGAACGATGCGGTGACGAGCCGGGCGCGGCTGTGCATCCACCCCTCTCGGCGGAGCTGGCGCATACCCGCATCGATGAGCGGAAGCCCCGTGCATCCCTCGCGCCAGGCATCGAGCGCGAGGTCCGGGGCGACCGGTGGGTCGATGATCCCGATGGGGTCACGCAGGTTCCACCAGGCGATGGCCGGATCCTCGGCAGGCAGCTGCTGGAAGAAGTCGCGCCACGCGAGCTGACGGACGAACGCCTTGCCGCCGCAGAGCTCGGACGCTCGCGTCGCGACCTCGTTCGCCGAGACACACCCGAACCGGAGGTACGGAGACAGACGGGACGTGGCTCCAGCGGCGAGGTCGTCACGATCATCGGCGTAGCCCGCGAGCTCGCGCCCCAGGAACGCGTGCAGCCGGCGCCGCCCCGCGCGCTCGCCGCCGCGCGGGACGTCGAGCGCCTCGGGGGCGACCGATCGGGGAACGGGTCGCGGCCCCGGCTCCAGGTCGCAGACGAGGAGCTTCGGCGGTACGGGCACGAGGCTCGGCCGCGGTCGCTCCGTCCAGGCGCGGACGTACGGGGTGAACACGCGATACGCGGCATGATCCGGGCGCGCGAGTCCTTCAGGATGGATGACCGCGCTCCCCCGGAAGACGTGGAGGTCGATCCCGGCGAGCGCGCACGCCTCCCGGAGCTCGTGTTCGCGGCGTCGTGCGTACGCGCTCACGTCGCCGGCCACGAAGACCTTCGCGCAGCGGGTCTGCATCGCGATCGCCATCGTCTGTTCGACGACGGCCCCGCGGCGGACGATCAACCGGCCACCGAGCCGCAGGAGCGAGCGATCGAGGTCGGCCAGGCACTCGAGTAGGAACCGGTCCCGGTTCGGGGAGGCGCCGAGCAGCGCGGGATCCAGCACGAAGAACGGGACGATCTCGGACGCGACGCGGGACGCCTCGAAGAGAGGAAGGTGATCGTGGACGCGCAGGTCGCGCGTGAACAGGACGAGGATCCGCACGCTGCGACTGTAGGTGCGCCACACCGGTTCCGAAGGGACCATACCTCTGCAACTCATCTGCCGGGATCGCGGACCAACCCGAATGCGCTCCTCGTCAGGTCCGACCCGATCCTGGTTCGTCAGCGAAAATCCACGCGGACTGCATAGGTTCACGCATGGTTTCAGTCAAGAGGTTCATGCATCCTTGTGATCGATGCGGGGCCATCCCGGCCGCGCCGGTGATGAGAAGGAGGGAGTGCGATGCGGAAGAAGCTCGCGATCATGGCGGTCGCCGGCTCACTGTTCCTGCTCGCCGCGTGTAGCGACGGCGGGGAGGAGACGCCGCCGGCGTCCGAGGGCGCCGGCTCCGAGACGATTACCGAGATCGTCCAGGGCGATGACGACTTCTCGGCGCTCCTCGAGGCCGTCGGTGCGGCTGGCCTCGCGGAAACCCTGTCCGGCGAAGGGCCGTTCACGGTCTTCGCCCCGACCGATTCGGCGTTCGCGGCGCTCCCCGAGGGGACGCTGGAGTCGCTGCTGGAGCCTGAGAGCCAGGACCAGTTGACCGGGATCCTCACCTACCACGTTGTGTCGGCCGAGGTTCCGGCGGCCGACGTGATGCCCGGCGACGTGGAAACAGTGAACGGTGCTTCGTTCACCGTCTCGGTCGAGGACGGCAATGTCGTGATCGAGGACGGGCAGGGCAACGAGGCGATGGTCACGCGAACCGACATCGAGGCCTCGAATGGCGTCATCCACGTGATCGACGCCGTCCTGCTGCCGCCATCGGCGTAGCGAACCGAACGACCCCGGTCGGCGGGCAACGCCCTTCCCGCCGACCGGGGTCCTCCGAAGGAATGAAGGAGAGGCATGGATCTCGCAATCACTGGTTCGAGCGGACTGATCGGTCGGGCGCTTGCACGGACGCTCGCTCGAGACGGACATCGCGTCGTGCGGCTCGTCCGCCCGGAGACCGGAGAGGTTGGCGGGAACGCCGTCGCATGGGATCCGCGGAACGGCACGATCGATCGAGCGGGCCTCGAGGACCTCGGCGCTGTCGTGCACCTAGCCGGCGCCGGGATCGGTGATCGCCGATGGACACGGGAACGGAAGTCGGAGATCCTCCGCTCGCGGACCGAGGGGACCGAGTTGCTGGCATCGACGCTCGCGTCGCTATCGTCGCCCCCGGATGTGTTCGTGAGCGGTTCGGCGACCGGCTACTACGGCGAAGGCGGAGACCGCGAGCTCACCGAGTCCAGCGAGGCGGGTCGGGGGTTCCGGGCCGGGGTCGTGAAGGCATGGGAGGGCGCGACCTCGCCCGCACTCGAGGCGGGTATCCGCACCGTGCTGCTGCGCAGCGCGAACGTGCTCACGCCCGAGGGCGGGCTGCTGCCCTTCCTGCTTACGCCGTTCCGGTTTGGACTCGGGGCCCGGTTCGGGAGCGGCCGGCAGTGGTTCCCGTGGATCACGCTCGACGACGAGGTCGCCGTGATCCGGTTCGCGATCGAGAACCGCACCGTGCGCGGTCCGGTGAATGCCGCTGCCCCTGAAGTCGGTCACGAACCGGGCATTCACGGCGGCCCTTGGTCGGGCACTGCGCCGCCCGGCGCCGTGGTGGGCTCCCGCCCTAGTGCTGCGAGCGATCGCCGGCTCCGAGCGAGCCGACGAGGCCCTCCTGTCGAGCGCGAAGGTGGTGCCCGCCGTACTCCTGCGTACGGGGTTCGAGTTTGCCGATCCCGAGCTGGAGCCGGCGCTCCGCCGCATGCTCGGTACCGAGGAGGGTCGAACGATCCGAACGAGCCAGGGGTCGATCCGATGAGCGCCGGCAGCCGCCGACGGCGTTGCTGTTCTCCCGCGGACCTGGCGCCCTTCACGCCCGAGGACTTGGACGAGGCGAGGAGCGAGCTGGCTCGAGCGGCTCGCTCAGCTGTGGCGGGTCCGGCTTGGCGATCCCGCCTGAGGAGCTCGACCGTGGGAGGGCGATGCCTACACGCCGCGCGAGATCCGAAACGGTCAGCGCGATCCTCAGTTCCCGCACGTCCACCATGAACGGTGCAACGCCGCGCCAAGCGCCGAGCTTCCCATCCGATCCCCCTCACAGTCGTTGAAGCGCTCGCCGAAGCTGCGCCGCGGCGACTCGCAGGCAAATTGGCCCATGGTGGTCGACGAAGATGCATCCGAGACGCTGCCGCGAGACGGTATCGCGGTGCGCCGTCCGGATAGCTCGTTCGGGATGCGTACGATCGGGCTCCTCGGCGTGCCGACGAACTCGTCCGGCAGGACCGACGGGGTCGCGCGAGCCCCGATGGTGTTGCGGGAAGCGGGTCTGGTCGAGGCCCTCCGCCGCCACGCGGAGGTGCACGATCATGGGGATGTCACCCTGCCTGATCCGTCGTCGACGCGCGACGTCGAGAGCCACGTCATCGATCCGCACGGCCTCGTTGCGCTCGTCGCGCGGGTCCGGGACGCGGTCGCGCCGATCCTGGATACGGGGCATCTGCCGCTGGTCATCGGAGGCGATTGTCCACTGCTGCTGGGATGTCTCGCTGCCACTTCTGCACGAGATGAGGTCGGACTCCTGTTCGTCGACGGTCACGAGGATGCCTACCTCCCAGCGCAGTCATCGACCGGCGAGGCGGCGGACATGGAACTCGCGTTCGCGCTGGGTATGGCCGACGCGCCCTGGTCCACGGAACTCGCCGCCGCGCTTCCTCTCGTCGGGCCGGCAGACGTCAGGATCCTCGGCGCACGTGACGCCGAGGTCCTTCGGGCAGAGGGTGTCCCGTCGCTCGGTGACCGTGTCTCGCTCGTCGACGGTGACCGTCTCGTGTCAGATCCCGCGCGCATCACGGCCTCGGCGTGCGCGGCGCTTCCCGATCGATGGTGGTTCCACCTCGATCTCGACGTCCTCTCGACCGAGGCGCTGCCCGCCGTCGACTACCCGCAGCCCGGGGGCCTCGAGTGGGACGCGCTCGGGCAGCTCGCCATCACGGCGCTGGGCGCCCACCCCCGCGGATGGGACGTCACCATCTACAACCCGGATCTCGATCCCGAGCGGGTCCACGCCCGGCGGATCGTCCAGTTCATCGGCTCGGTGGTCGAGCAGTTCTCCGGTCTCTCGTCCCTGTGAAGTCAGCGGAGCCTCCCGAACCCTCGACAGATCCGCACCACGATCGAGCACCGCCCCGAGTTTCGGAGCCGACAGACGTGTTACAGCAGCTTGTTCGAACTCCGTGGCCACGGTGGCCACATCTTGCCCGTCGATCACGACAGCCCCACGAGTTCGGTCATCCGCTCCGAAGAGAGCCGGGCGCTCACCGCATCGAGCAAGCTCCGAACCTCGTCGTCGGCAGGCCCACGTCCGCCCCGGGCTCCGTGCGGAACGCCTGTGGCCACGTGAGGAGGTCATAGCGCGGGCGTCGCTGCTGGCCGCTGATGTGAGAGCGGAGGTCAATCGGGTCCTGCAGGCGATCGATGAACCGAGGCTCCCCGCCGGGTCAAATCAAGGTATGTAGCCGACCCTGCGTGATTCCGAGCCCGGGTTAGCCTGGTCGCTCGATGTCCGGGGACGACCGCCGACGTCGTGGACCGTGTGTCGCCTACCGGGAGCACGATCGGCGGATCGAAGGCTGGGGATCCGTCTGTTTGACGGGGACGAGGCGGTCCTCCACGCGATGGGCTGGGTGGGGCGGTGCGTCCGGCGTGACCGTTTCGTGGACGACTCCGCCTCATTAGGCAGAAGTGCGGTCCAACCCCTACACGATTCGGGCTCGATCCTGCCCTGGTGGGTGTGAAGGTTCACGATGTGCCGGTGGCCGGTCCCCGCGATGCCGTCGAACGTGTATGGCGGGACGATGGCCCTCGACTGTGGCGATCACTCGTTGCCTTCGGCGGCGATTGGATCGTGCGCCGATCATCATCGGGCACTCGGCCGGTGGCGTGTTCACCCAGATCTTGCTCGATCACGGGTTCGGCGCTGTCGGGGTTGTGATGAACTCAGCGCCCACCGAGGGCGTGAAGGTCATCCCCCTCTCCGAGATCAAGTCGGGGTGGCCTGTGCTGAAGAATCCCGCGAACCGGCATCGAGCGGTCGGCTTCACACCAGAACAGTGGAACTACGTGTTCGCGAACACGTTCAGCGACGAGAGGTCACTTGAGCTCTACGAGCGTTACCACATCCCAGCATCAGGCAGGGTCTTCTGGGGAAGCGCACTCGCGAACATCCACCCCGGCAAGGACGACACCTACGTCGACTACCACAACGACGCGCGACCGCCGTTGCTGTTCATCTCTGGGAAGCAGGATCATCTCTTCCCCCCGAAGGTGGGGCACTCGAATGTGAAGCACTACAAGTCGGACACGGTTACGGAGATCGTAGAGTTCGATGGTCCGCATCTGCTGCCCGCGATCGATGGGTGGGAGGAGGTCGCCGACTTCGCGCTCAACTGGGCGCTGAAGCACGCGAGCTCCTGATCGACTGCGAGAGGATCGGACGCTCAGGGCGCGCTGCGTCGGGCTGCTGCCGTGAGTCCGACTAGCTTGGCTTGGCCGGCACGAACCGATTGACGAAGTCCAGCGCGGTCTGAGCGACCTCTTCCCAGCCATGGTCGATGGTGAGCGAGTGGCCGCGGTTGGGCATCTTCACGATCTCCGTCACAGCGGGGTTGCGCTTCTGCCGCTTGTAGGCGGCGTTTGCGATCGCCCAGGGAACAGTGTGGTCCCTCTCCCCGTCGATGATCAGCAGGGGCCCTCGATCCGGATTCTTCGTGTCGACCCTTGACTCGGTCCAGGGGTTCAGGTTTGCGTTGGCCATCTGGGCGAGGGCGATCCCCGACCCGGCCACGTGGTAGGTGTCGTACAGACGCTTCGCCTCATCCTCATCGAGGGCGTTCGTCCAGCCGTACTTGAACTGCTCGAAGTTGAGCGTGATGGCGCGGCCTCGATTCCGGGGGTTCAACAGGAAGGGTCCAGCCACCTTGAGCGTGGAAAGCGGCAGCGGCAGGACGCCGCGAAACACGCCGGGGTCGATGGCAACCGTGGTCGCCGAGAGCCCACGGCCCGCGAGCATCTGGGCGACCAATCCTCCGGTCGAGTGCCCCATCACGACGGGCCTCTCCTCGAGCTTGCCGATCACGTCGGCCGAGTGGTCGGCAACATGCTTCAGAGTCTTCTTGGCGAGGACGTCCGCGTTCGCACGCGCCTCTTCAACGGTTGCCGGATCGTCGGGCCAGTCCGGCGCTAGCGGCGTGTAACCGGCCTGCTTGAAGAAGTTCGCCCAGTTGGCCCAGCTGCTCGGCAACAGCCAGAGGCCGTGGATGAAGACGACGGGGGTGGTGCCGGAGGCGTTCGCGGCTTTTATCCCTGCTCTCCCGAGCCGATATGGACGCCATGCTGACCTCCTCTCGGTGATTCGACGAGTTACCGCACCACTCTCCACTTCACCCTGCTTCCTTTGGAATGCTTCGTCCACTGAGCATTCCCAACGAGCTGCTTGATCAGCTCCATGCGCCGAGGCGTTAGAGGCTCATTCGTGGATAGCTAAGTGTGCCGTTGACCGCTCCTTACAAGGATGATCCCGTCGAGTGGGGGCGCTTGCCCCTGCGAATCGGTCGGCATGATGCCCTCCTAGCCACGAGACCGACCGAGTAAGGATAGCTGCGGAACTTCGACCAATGGAAGAACAGCCGCCCGGGCGGGGAAAGGCCGCGTACACCGGATAGCACGCACTCCTTGGTCCCCACTGAGCAGATCGAGTCGTGGCGGGACCGCTGGTCATTGTTCGAATAGGAGCGACCATCCGACGGTGAGTGCCGAACTGCTGATCGACTGCGAGGAGGACCGCACGCTCCGAGCGGTGCTCGTCGGGATGTTGCGAGAGGCGGACCGAGTCCCGGCGCGCCGGGTGCCGGGGGACAATCCTCGCCCGGCCGCCGTAGGGATTGGACGCACCGGCCCGATCCGAGAGTGTACGGGTCCTCCTATCTGCGACCGAGGCATCCGGCACCGAGAAGGCGCAAGGTGAGGCATGGCGGCCGTGGAGCCACTCGATGCGCCCGACCCCTCCGATCGCAGGCCCTGGCTCGTGATCCGCGGCACCCTTCGCGAAGCCGATCTCCTCTCCCTTCTCGAGGGCGTCCGATCGGACGATCCGGCCGATGCGACTATCGATCTCCTCGAGGTTGACGGTCTGACCGTCGGCGGTTGCTGGGCTCTGCGAACTCTCGCCGACGAGCTGTGGAGGCAACGAAGCAGCCTGACCGTCGTGTTCCGGCTGGACAGCTCCGCTGGCGACTGTCTCCGCTCCTCGGGAACGATGGATCACCCTCACATCGCCTTCCAAGGAAGGGTCCAGGGCTGAAGGTCCCGCCACTGCAAGCGCCGCCCGTGCCCGCCGCCCCAGCGAGCGCGACGCCCACGCTCCTGTATTTCGGACGAGTTTCAGCTCCAGGTGGCGCTTCCCGACGGATGCGTCGCGACTCGGTCAAGCCGCTGCGAATGTTCGGTCGATGTTGACGATGACCACCCGTGCGCATCGCACCGTGGCATGCATGCAAGTCCCTTGCGCATTCGTCGTGCGTTGGGCACCACAGTTTGACACTCTGCAATCTCGCGAGTTGACTCGCGGACTCAGGGTTGCCAACCCTTCCGTTCCTCGACCGACAAGCCCAGCTTCCTGTTTCGTGACCGCAGGGACCTCGAGGTGTACGAATAAGGAGCGTTGTGGGCGGATCGAGAGGATTGGGGAGCACAGGCACGAGGATCGTCGCTGGAAGTGCGCTTCGGGCCTGCCCGACTTGTCCATGACCGTCGGCCGGAGTCGCGACTGCCAAGTTCGCGCTCGCTCGATACCTCGGATAGCGCCTGACCTCGCTCGACGCTCGATGCTGCGAAGTGTGTGGCATCGACTAGCAGCTGCAAGCACGATGACCGTGTGTCGTCTCGTAGAGCCTTGTCCGCGGATCGAGAGGGTGATGTACGTCCTCGCTCCCGCCCCCGGCTCGCCGACCTGGCGATGCACCGAGCATGCCAAAGGAGCGACTGGCTGAGTTCCATTTAGGTGACATCGACTCCTTGAAGTCGTCCCGTCCGCACGTCATAGACCCAGCCCTTTCGGAGAGACTCCTGCGAGGACTATCGTGTATCCGTGCGTGGCGTCGCCCGAGCGTTTGCGCTCGCGTTCGTGGTCCTCGTCGCGTGTCTGACGGCACCGGCGGCGGTGGCCGCGACATGCGGTTTCGACGCCGGGACGGCAACCGTCACCGTTCAGGTAGGCGACGGCGAATCGTCCCTTCTCGCCCGTTCGGGAGATGCGATCACCCTCGACGGTTCTCCCTGCGACACGGCAACGGTCTCGAATACCGATGCGATCGTCGTGAACGCGACGGGCACCCCGGCGTCGATCTCGATCGATCTCGGCGGCGGCGACTTCGCACCGGGTCTTTCCGCCGAGTCCGACGGCGGGAGCTCCGAGATCGAGTTCACGATCAACCTTCCAGCCGGCACGCCGACGCTGGGCGTGATCGGTGGAGAAGGTGATGACACCGTTGTGGTCGAGGCCGGCGGCATCAACCTGAACGCCGCAGAACCCGTCGAAGACGCCGACGTCCTGATCAACGGCCAGGCGGCCATCGTGCTCGAAGGTAACGGCGGAAGTGATCTGCTCTCGGGCGGTGAGGGCGACGACCGGATCGGGGGCGGGCCCGGGAACGACGTGCTGGAGGGCGGACCCGGGACCGACACCGTCCTGTTCGGCCCGGTGGATGCGGGGGTGCAGGTGGATCTTCGGGACGGGACGGCACAAGGAGAGGGCGACGATTCACTCCTGGGCTTTGAGAACGTCATGGGAACGAAGCATGCAGACACCCTTCAAGGCGACCAAGGTTCGAACAAGCTCGCGGGCGGCGCTGGACGTGACGTCCTCTTCGCTGACGACGGGGCCGACGTTCTGAGAGGTGGGCCCGGCAACGATGAACTGACTGGGGGGAGAGGACACGACGGCTTGATCGGTGGATCAGGCCGCGACCAGCTCGACGGCGGCAACGGCGAGGACGTTTGCAAGGGTGGTCCCGATCCGGATTCGTTCGTCTTCTGCGAGAACATCGCGCTCGGGTAGCTCCCGTCGCTCCTGACAGAGGATCGCGCCCAATCACCAACCACGTCGTGCTCGTAGACCACCCCGTCTATGGGGATCAAGCCGAAGGTGAACTGATTTATGTGTATCCCTGGCCTTCGGGTATGTCAGGGTGCATCGACAACGGCTTGTGGGGAGTTCGGCCCTGGCCATCAAGGCCAGACGTTCGGCCGATGCTCTGCTCCCCTAGGCGCTTTACGTTCGGAGCCATGCACATCGACTCCAATCAGGCAGGACTGCCTGACCCCTGATCGCATCCAAGAGCGGGTCCGCCGCATCGTCCGGGCATCGAAAAGAGCCTGAGCGGCAGACCATCCCTCTTCAGTTCTGACTCCGCGGGCTACTTGCTGGTCGAGGTTCCCATCGAGGAAGAGCCAGGACGAGCGGCCTTTGCCTTCTTCGCCTGGCGCTTCTCCTTCAGCGACTTGCTCGCCTCGGTCTTCGAGCTCTTCGAACCGCCCTTGTCCTTGTTGGCCATAGTTGCCCCCCTCGAGAAGGAGAAACCGGATGGTGAACGTACCACTCTGGAATACGGCGAAGAAGGGGACACCACTAGGACTTCCGCTCGTAGCTGACCTGCGTTTTTGCTCCTCGGCGCACCGTTTCAACCCGGTTTGGCTGGCAGCCATGAGGTCGGGGGTTCGAGCCCCCTTGGGTCCACTTCCGCAGAGGCGACGGCGACGGGGCATGTGACCTTCGACGGTGTGGTCCTCGTCGACGGGGAGGCAGATCACCCGACTAGGCCGGCCCCGTTCATCCGCGTCGACACGGAGAAGTAGGTTCGGGCCAGCGGCGAAGGGGCCGGACTCAACCGGCCCCTTCGCACCGGCGCCCACTTGTCGTCGTGCCCGGCCTTCGCAGCATCCCGACGAGCACCGCCGAAGCGTCCGGTCCCCTTCGCAGTCGATCAGGAGCTCGGCGAAGGTGCGGCTCTCGGGGTAGCTCCAGAACTCCTAGAGGTGTACGCATGTGGAGCGTTGTCGGCGGATCGAGAGGTGGGGAGCGCAGGCACGAAGAACGTCGCTGGCCGTACGCTTCGCGACCGCCCGACTGGTTCTGACGAGCCGAGCGGTCATCCCTCCGTATCGACCGGCGTCACGGTCTCGTCCGACTCGCGGCGCTCCACGTCAAGCCGGTCGGCGTCCGCGCTATGGAGTCGGTCGCCTTTGACCTCGTGGCCGCAGGTGAAGGTCTGCACCTGCCGGCTGTCAGGCTGCTGGTCGCCGAAGTCGACCGTGCGCAGGGTGCCCTTGCCGCAGACTGGGCAAGTCGTCGATCCAGGATCCCCCACGGCGTCACAGTACACCGTGGCACGACTCGTCCGGGATCGCTCACGTGTGCCGTGGACGTCTCGGCCTAGTCGTAGTCGGGTGGCACCTCCGTGCTCGGGCGTGACTTCACGACCCAGTTGTGTCCCTTCGCCGTCACCAGGACGCGACCCAACCGTTCGACGTCCGAGGCGTGCGCGAGTTCGGTCGCGGCGATCCACGACTCCCACGTCTCATCCGGCAGTAGCCGCTTCGGGAGCGGGCGCTCCGGCAGAAGAAGGTGCACAGGTGGGGCGGCGTCGAACCACACGTGCGTGATCACGACATCTCGGGCGGACGAGCGGTTCGTCACATTCACGATGTAGAAGGGGACAGATCCACCCTGGAGGAACCCTCGATGCACGAGAACCCGGAGCCGTCTCCGTGCCTGCTCGAACGCGCGCAGTCTGTCGGCTATCCGGAAAGGGACGCCGACGTCAGCCATCGGATCCAAGTCTACGAGCACGCCCTCGTGGCATGGCGTCACGTTCCGCTTCTTCCTCACGCGCCGCTGTACTGCCCCAACCTTGACGTGAGCGGCGAGGTGGGTCTCGCCGGGGGCGAGCCGCGATGATGCGAACCGTGTGTCGCTATTCGATAGGACTGCAAGCAAGGGGACCGTGTGTCGCTTTACGGGGAGCCGAATGGGCGGAAGTTGATGGGTGGCGGATAATCGGCCCTTGGTCGATCCCATTATTGATGGTCAGGTCGTACCCTTGTGGGCCGCTCTAAAGAGCCACGCCGGAGCAGCGACCGTTTTCACTTCCGCCTGTAGACATAGATGCACTTCCCGAATTGGCCCCAGCTATTTCGAACTTCCCTCACGCTCTCCGAGGGAGTCCAGGACTTCGCGCGCTTTGCTGTTCCACGCCAAATCCGCCACGTTGCCGGACTCCACGACCGTCTTCAAACTTCAGCCGGGGAACACAATGCGTTAGATAGAGATGTCTTGAGCTCATTCTCGGCAGAAGTGGAATTGCGTTTCCCATACTTCATCAGGAAACGCGCTCCCGTAGCGCACGAGAGGGTGTTGTCGACTACGCGTGCGGATTCTGGCATCGAGTCAGCGATGATGGATTTCGGTTTTTTCGGTTGCACGTGGGTGTGCCGCTCACGACGCTCTGCCCTTGCAGTAAGGCCATCTCTGACAGAGGCGCTCACAATCAACGAACGCTTGTTCAGGTCCGCATTGAGTGCCGCCCGGGGGCCTTCATTTGGCCTGGAAGACCTTGTCCGCCTTGTCGAGGAGCAAGGCAGCTGTGAGGTCTACTCCATTCTCAAGCGAGAGGATGAGAAGTGGGTCACTGAAGCTGCGTACGCAAATCCGAAGTTCGTTGAGGACGTCACCAGGGATGTTGTGGTGGCTCTGTCATCAATGCCAGGAGTCGCCCGCTTTGCCGCACGAACAGAGAGCATCGAGTCCATCCACAATCACAGCGCCGTGGCGGCTATCGCGTGGACCACCAGTGGCCAACAAGATCAGACGATCACTTGACAGCGATGGGTCAATCGAGACTGTCCGATGTGGCTTCGACCCCTTTCGAGTTCTTCCAAACATTGAGAACGTCTACATCGCTGCGGCTCCGCTTCCCCAGAAGGGTTCCGTACACACGGCAGTCGAAGCGAAAGCCGCAGGCGGTGCACTGCTTCCGTGTGTCATCCGGGAACGTGCCCCCAATCGTTGACGCCGGAGGCCGCGTTCCCTGCAGCGCTCAATCGGCAGTCTTCGAAGCGCTTTTGTTGCAACTTCCTCGTGAGTCCATCCGACAGCGCGGTCAACCACCTGACGGTCAACTGGGATTGCGGGAGACGCGCGCTGCTCGTCCTCGGCCCAAGAAGGAGACAGGCGCGACGGCCTAGCCCATCGAGTCGTTAGAAGGCCGTCTCGTAGAGGCACGGACGACGAGAGTCTCCTCCTCGGGTTGGGAACGCCTTCAATCCTGAGCACCCCTGCGTGCTGACAACCTGGTCGAAGTGGCGAGTGTCATTCCAACGCGTGATCTCAGAGCGCAGCCAGAGACGGGTTCGTCCATTGCCGAGAACAACGACCGGAAGCGGCATGTCTGGATACCTGCGCTGATACGTGCTCACTGTGTTCCGGTGACTTAGCCCAATCAGCTCGGCTACTCCTTGAGCGTCCACCAGATCGTCGGTGTCTACTCGCCGCCCCACAGAAGTGCAGCCTACTCCCGTAGGCCGACCCATGGTAGACTACGAACGTACTCTCAGATGCCATGCCCCGGCGGTGCGCGAACACCCCGGGGCCGGCCGGAACCTATCTAGGAGGTCCCGACATGGAGACAGTAATCGCCAGCGGCGAGTCTCGCGCGCGGCACGACCCACGCGTTGGCGAGTGGGCCGTCGAGTGGATGCGGTTCTCCTCCTTCGCCGTCAAGCCCACGACGGTGGCCAGCTACCAGAGCCTGCTCAGGTCCCGGATCCTGCCGACGTTCGGTGATCTTCCGCTTAGCGATGTCGACGGCCTCATGGTGCGCCGTTGGATCTCGGAGATGAGCGGGGCAGGCCTGAGTGCCTCGCGCATCCAGCAGGCCCATCGCCTTCTGAGTCAGCTCTTTCGCTCGGCGGTCGAGTGCCGCTCGCTCGACCACAATCCCTGCGCCGGCGTCAAGCTCCCCCGCATCAAGGGCCAACGAGACCTCTCTTCCTTGAATCCTCGCGAGGTCGAGCGCCTGGCGGATGCCGTGCCCCGCGCGTACCGCGCGCTTGTCCATGTACTTGCCTATGGTGGTCTTCGCTGGGGCGAGGCGGCAGCGCTCCGCAGGAAGCGTATCGACCCGGACTCGGCCCGGATCACCGTCGCCGAGTCACTCGCCGACGTCAACGGCATCCTGCACTTCGGGGAGACCAAGACCAACCGCATCCGCAACGTTGCGATTCCCGCCTTCCTCGTCGAGGACCTGCGCGCCCATCTCGGGACCATCCAGGACGATCAGGAGGCGTTGGTCTTCACCTCGCCAAAGGGGAGCCCGCTGCGTGTTTCGAACTTCAGGCGCAGGGTGTGGTGGCCGGGTCTCGAAAGGGCAGGATTGCCTCACGAGCTCCGGATTCACGACCTGCGTCACACCTGCGCGACGATGCTCATCAGCCGCGGCGTTCACCCGAAAGCGATCCAGCATCACCTCGGCCACGCGAACATCGACATCACGATGAACCGATACGGGCATCTCTTACCCGACCAGTTCAACGACCTCGCGGCACAGCTCGACGCCGCGCACGGCCAGGCGACCGCCGACCTAGGGACTACGAATCGTCGCCTAGCCTTCGCGCCGACGCCGACGTGGCAGCCACGTGCCGCAATGCTGACGTCTCCTGACACGCGGTCAGGCACACCGTGTGTCACGAATGAATCGGCAATGACGGCAAGTCGAGGCCGGTGAAGGCGCACCTTACGGCGATGGAACGGAACCTGGGCCTACATGGCTGCTCTTGAAGGATGGCGAAGTGGCCCCGCTTGCCGCTACGAAGGCGTCGTTCGAAGGCCGCTGCCGACCTCGCCGGGCGGCCGCCTTCGGTCCTGTGGTCGCATCAAGCGTCGACAAGCAGGGCTATCGACGCGGTGAACCCGTGCAGGAAGTTCTTCCCGCCTATCGGCCCGATCTCGCCCGCGCAGTTGAACCCCGCCAGTGGAAGGCCCCCGAGCTTCCTCGAGACGAGCGACGCGTCGTGATCGGGGACAGAGAACAGACGCGACCCTCTTCCGTTGCAGGTGAACAGCAGCGCCCCAGCCGCTCGCTCCGCCTCGCGGTCGAGGAGGGTGCGGAGATCCTCGTCTGCGGTGGCCGCGTCCCGCACGTGGAATTGGATGGTCTCCCCGACCTCGATAGTGTCCCCAACCGCCATCGCCCCGCTCTCCGGGTCCACCCCCCGGACACCCCGGATGAGGAAGTCCCCGCGCCCCAGCTCGGCCTTGTACTCGTCGATAGCGCGACCCACGTGGAGCCCCTGACCGACCAGCTCGCGGTCCTGGGCCGTGAGCGTCGCGATGAGCTCCTGCAGTCGCTCCAGGGGCGGGCGTCCTCCCAGCTCGTGGATGATTTCCCTCTCTGCACGCGTCACGGTATAGGCGCTGCCGATGGGGCGGCACCCCTGGGAGACCAGAGCCCGGATCCGGATACCGGGCACGCGAGCCCCGACGGCGCCGGAGTCCACCACACGGTCGTCTAGGAACAGCCGCGTGTCGCCGGACACCAACCCGCCGCTCGCCATGCCGCCCATCACGATCGCCTCGGGGACCCGCTCGTTCAGATACTCGAGCAGGAGGTCGGTAGGGAACGAGAACGGATCGCCGATCAGCAGGCATGCGGCCGGCGCGCTCTCCTCGAAGAGATAGCCGCCGAACACGCCTCCCTCCGAGGTGCGGACGAACTCCATGTGAAAGGTCTCGACGGGTTCGGGCAGTGAGGCCAGCCACACCGCAACGGCCGGGCCTGCCTCGACCTCGCGGTCGCCGCCCACCACCGTTTCTGCGACACAGCCGATGACCCGTGTGGGCCCGACCTCGTCCCGAAGGGCCTCCGACGCGACCTCGGCAAAGGGAGCGTGGTCCCTGGAGGTGACGAGCAGGGCGAGGGAGACCTCGGTCTCGCCGAGCCGGACGCGAGCCTCCTCCACAGCCTCCCTCGTGGCCTTCGCCGGATCGAGGTCGGTCGAGAGTGCTGCGCCGATCCTCATCATCTCGACCCTACACCGGCGGGTTCATCGCGGATAAAGAAGGCTCGGTGAGGTGCATCGCGGTGGACGTGGGCCACCCATGACCTCCACGTCGCCGGTCAGGCCGGATGCGTGCTCCTCGAACTGCGCCCATGGGCGTCCGGCTCGTATCGAGACGCGGCTCTCAGCGGAGTCCGGTGGCTACCAATCCCGCTCGGCCGGATCGACCGCGCAGGCCCGCTCGCCGAGGACGCGGCCCAGCCGTTCGCGGTGCCTGGCCACCCACCGGTAAGCCCGATCTGCCGTGCGAGGGAAGGCGCTCGCGAGCGCGGCGATCGGCGCGCCGGCGGGCAACAATCTCGCGAGCTGAGGGACGGCCGCGCCGCCCGAGTAGGTGCGGCCGTTGGGGGCCACGAGGTGCCAGGACGCCATCTTCCGCTCGCGGTCTATCCCCATCAGAAAGTCGTTGGCCTGCTCGCACTGGAGCGCGACAGGCCGCAGCCGTCCATGACGGTCCCAGGCCAGGAGCTTGGAGAGCGACCAACGGCAGAACCCGCAGTCGTTATCGAAGAGGATCCACCGCGCGTCTCATGCCACCCAGTCCAGCCAGTTGGGGCGCTCGCGGCCTGCGCGTTGATGGAACTCCTCAACCACCCGGCGAGCCGCGTCGACCGCCCAACGTCCCGTCTCGACCGAGAGCATCTCGGGTACCTCCAGCGGAGGGGTCGGCGAACGGCGGTCGAGCCGCTCCGGTGGTCCGCTGAAGCCCGCGACCCCGTCCCTGAGCGCATGCAATCGCTCCAAGTCCGGCGCGGCCTCGAGCTGCCTCCCCAGGTACCGCTCGCACAAGTCGTGCCACTTGGGGAGGAACCTGGCCCGCTCGTTGAAGCTCTGGATCTCCTCCCTGCCGAGCTGGTTCACCAAGGACTCGAGAACCGCGTGGGCCGCCAGGACCGCAAGCGCGGCGAACCCCTCGTCTTCCGCGGCTCGCCCGGCCATGTCGTCGGCCAGCCGCAGGAGCCGCCCAGGGTTGGCCATCGGAAGCGATCTCACCTTGACGTCGAACTGGAGATGTGCAGGTCATTCCCCGCGCGAGCTGGCGGCCCGTTGCTTCGACACACCGAGCAGGAAAGCCATGTCCACCTGGCGCAAGAGTTCGGCCGTTGGCTCGGATCCTCGCTCAGCTCAAGCGGTCCGAGCAAGGCGGGGTCCGTCGTGCCAAGGCTCGGGATCGTGGTGCTCGCCGAACTCGGCGAAGCACACGTCGCACACCCCAAGGATCACGGTGCGGATGCTTCGGCACTCCGGACAGTCGGCCACGATCAGTGAGGGACTCATGATCGGAGAGTACACGTCTCAGGTGACGCCCTCTCGGCCGCCGCGTGGCGGCTCGGTGAACGGGTCGGTTAGCCGCGACGCCAACGTGGCCTTCCCTCTGGGCTTTCGCCCCTTGCCCGCTGAACGACGTTGCAGCACGCCGGCGGCGGCATCTTTCTTTGCTGCTACCTCCCTCATCGACGAAGGACGACAAGGGGCGACAGAAGAGCTCGGGCCTAGGCACGGAAGCGTGCCACTTGTCGACTATACGTGCGAGTCCGAAAGGCTAGCGATATGCCTAATCTCCGGGCGCAGTCGAGCCTCACGCGAGCCTGCGCGCCGTTCTCTTCAATGGGCTCAATGGGCCCCCGGTCCTCTTGAAAGAGTCCTCGACAAGGTTGGGGCGGCTCGAGCGAGCCAGTCCCGCGGCTCGAACTGGAGCTTCTCCAGGAGCCGGCCGGGGGAGCTCCTCGGTCAAGCGCACCTTCAACCGGATCGGCACCTTCCGCTACTACTGCACGATGCACGGCAGCGTCTCGGATGGCACCTGCTCAGGGATGTGTGGCCGTATCGTGGTCAGCTGACGCCGAGCGCCTCGAGCTCACCCAGGGTCGTCCGCGCAACCGACGCGGCCACGGTGTTGCCCTTCGCCTCGAACAGGCCACAGGCCTCGCGGGCCGCCTCCGCCGCTTCGGCGGGGCGGCCCGCGAGCCGCAGGACCTCCGCCAGATCGAGCAGCGCCTCGCCCTGCGAGTTCACGTCGTCCGACGCCCCGATCAGCTCGACGGCCTCGCGCGCCAGCCGCTCCGCCTCCTCGACCTCCCCGCGCCGTGCGAGCACCTTCGCTCGCACCGACCGCCAGCGGAACTGCGACGTGACGTCGTCGTGCGCGGCGAGCTCCTCGCTGATCCCCGTGTAGACCTCGGCCGCGTCCGGGTCGTCCTTCTCGTATAGCACCTCCGCGAGCAGCGCGGCCGTGGTCGAGATGTAGTTCGTCTCGCCCATCCGTTCGAGCGTCTCGTAGTCCCGCCGGAGCTCCACCTCGGCGGCCCCGAGGTCGCCCGCGAGCATCTCGACGGGCGCGGAGTCGAACGAGGTCTGCGCCGCCAGGAACGTCCACCCCAGCTCCTCGAGCATCGCCCGGCTGGACCGGTACAGGCGTCGCGCCTCGTCGACGTTGCCCCGCATCGCCTCGAGGTGCGCGATCGCGGCCTGGAGGAGCGCCTCCGGCTTCCGGTCTCCGCGCACCTCCTCGAGGAGCTCGCGGCATCGGTCGATCGCCTCGGGGACGGGGGAGGGGCCGTTGAGGGCGCAGTAGCCGAGCGAGGGGATCGCCCGGGCAATCATCAGCCGGTCGCCGGCGAGCCGGGCGTACTCGAGTGTGCGCTGCGCCGCGACCTCGGACTCGGACCAGTGCAGTCCCATCTCGCGGGCGAACATGATCAGGTGCCAGGCGCGCGCGAGCCCCTCGTGCGCCTCCAGCAACTCGAGCTCGGGGAGGTGCGACTCGACGCCAGCGATGAGCGTCGGCTCGACCGCCTCGGGGTCGATCGTGTAGAGCAGCTCGAGCTGCTGGATGCTCGCGGTGGCTTCGAGCACGCGGTCCGAGAGTTCATGCGCCTCCTCGATCGCTAGCTGGAGCATCGCGTTCGCCTCGTCGAAGGCGCCCTGCTCGGTGAGCGCTTCCGAAGCGTCGAGGCGGAGCCGCGGACGCTCCGGGTGGAGCGGAGGAAGCAACGTGGACGCTCGTCGGAGGAGGTTCGCGGCGGCCGGGATGTCGCCCCTGGCGAGCGCGCGGCGCCCGCTCGAGGAGAGGTAGGTCGCGCCCCGCACCCCCACCTGCCATACCTTCTCGTCGTTCGGCGTGAGCTGCTGGAGGATGAAGAAGGCCTGCTCCAGGTGGTACCCACGGATCTCCTCGAACTCGAGGAGCCGGTCGGGCGCCGTCCGCTCGAGCCAGTCGATGAACCGAACGTGGAGGTCCGCCCGGGTGCGCTTCAGTAGCCCGTGGTAGGCCGCTTCCCTGATCAGCAGGTGCGCGAACCGGTATGCCTCTTGTCCGGCGAAGCTCGACTCGTGCGCCTGGATCAGCTCGCGGTGGGTCAAGCGCTGGAGGCTCTCGCTCACATGGCTCCGCACCTCGGCCGGCGAGAGGTTCTCGACGGCTCCTCGGAAGAAGACCTGTCCGATCACCGAGCCTCGCTCGACCACGACGCGGTCCATCGGGCCCAAATGATCGAGCCGCGCAGCGAGCAGGGCCTGGATCGTGGGAGGGACGGTGATCGCTCCGACGTCGCGCACGAGGATCCACTGTCCATGGTCGTCGCGCTCGAGGATCCCGTCGTCGAGCAGCATCGAGAGCATCTGCTCGACGAACAGGGGGTTGCCCTCCGCCGCGTGCACGATCCGCTTGCGCACCTCGTCGTCGAGGTCGGTGGTGCCCAGGAGGTTCGCTACGACCTGGCCGCTCTCCTTGTCCGAGAGCGGTTCTAGCGTGAAGACCTCGTGGCCATCGATGTCCTCCCCCCACCACGCGTTCGAATCGAACAGCTCGCGCCGTGCCGAGCACGCGATCAGGATCGGGAGCCCTCGCTCGGAGGCCACGACGAACCGGATCAGATCCAGGAACGTTCGCTCCGCCCAGTGGATGTCGTCGATCAGGACGAGGAACGGCCGTCCGTTCCCCATGATCTCGAAGAATCGTCGGGCCGCCCAGAACGTCTCCTCGACGGGGTACGTGGCAGGCGAGAGGCCGATCGCGCCGGCGATCCGCTCCACGACGTCTCTGGCCTCCTCGCCCAACAAGGCCATCAACTTCTCGAGAGCGACCGCGGCCGTGTCATCGTTGGCGATACCCGCCGCGCTCCTCGCCATCTCGGCGAGAGGCCAGAAGGTCAGGCCCTCGCCGTACGAGAGGCACCGTCCCTGGATCGTCGTAACGCCCGACCGCTTGATGAGCTCCCTGAGCAGTCGGGACTTCCCGGTTCCCGCCGGCGCGACCACCGTGACCAGGCGGCACGTGCGCGATCGCGTCGCTCGGTCGAGGGCGTCGGTCAGGAAGGCGAGGTCCTCTTCCCGGCCGATCATGGGAGCGTCGAGCCGGCGCACGATTGCCTCTTCGTGTCGCCGGACGGAGAGCAGTCGGTACGCGGCCATGGGCTCCGATTTCCCCTTCAGCACGAGCGGCTCGACCGCCTCCGCGTCGACGGCGTCCCTGACCAGGCGGTACGTGCTCTCCCCGAGGAGGACCTCCATCGTCGGGGCCGCCCCCTCCAGGCGTGCCGCGCTGTTCACCGTGTCGCCGGTTACCAGGCGCTGTCCGACGCTCACGTCGCCGGCGACGACCTCGCCGGTGTTCACCCCGGTTCGGTTCTCGAGGCGGATGCCATAGTCCTCCTCGAACCCGGCGTTCAGCTGGACGAGTTCCTCCTGCATCTCGGCGGCGGCCCGCACAGCGCGCAGCGCGTCGTCCTCATGGATGAGGGGAACGCCGAAGACGGCCATGATCGCGTCACCGATGTACTTCTCGACCGTGCCGCCGTGCCGTTCGAGCACGGCTCGCATCGTGTTGAAGTACCGGTTCAGGACGGCGCGGAGCGTCTCGGTATCGAGACGCTCCGCGAGCGGCGTCGATCCCTTCAGGTCACAGAAGACGACCGTGACGATTTTCCGGACCTCTTCGACCACCACCTCGACGGCGCCGAGCTGGGCGCCGCACATCCCGCAGATCCGGAACCGGTCGGGGTTCTCCTCGCCGCAGCTCGGGCAGGTCTGCACCCGGCGAGTGTACGCCCGGCCCCTTCGAGGCCGGGCGTAACGTTTCCGCATGTCGTCCTTGGTCGGAGCGATCTTTCTGAAGGACATTTCCTTCATTCTCTTGCGGCAAGTGAAACTCCTCGGAGGACTTCAGCAACGGAGGAGAGGCGGGCGGTCGTGCCGGGCTTTGCCTGCAAGCCGCTTGCTACCCGCAGCCTCGCAGCATTGTCTGTCAAGTCAGCTAGCGATTGCGCTTCCATCTGCCCGGGGGTCCGACGCAACGTGGAAGCTTCGTAGTCCACAGTGATGAGATTCGCGTGGCCAACCTTCTCTGAGATCCCATCAAGCAGATGGATCTGGAAGTCCGACGTCTCGACGGCGCTGATCGTCTTTTTGCGGTACGTGAGACTCCACCTCGATGGTCGTGGTCTCAGCGTCGACACCCCACCCGCCGAAAGGCCACCTGGGTGCTCGGAGGACGTCACTGGTCTGCATCCCCAAGCCAAACTTTCGCAAGAGCGTCATTGCATTCATCTGCGGCTGCCCGCCACCGCCCATGCTTCCAGAAGCGGCCACGAGACGGTCCCGGCGCATGATCTGGAGCTCAGAAGGCTGGGACGCCCCCAACCGTCCGGACGACCCCATGATCAACCTTCAACGAGCGAGACCTCCTGGGCACGCCGAGGCCGCGGGATTCGTCGAGGTCCACGTCGAGCTCGTCATCGACGTGGAGCCGGGGACGTGGGTGGATGACTGGGACTGGCTACTCGGGACCGCTCCGAACCCGAACGCCCGCACCACGGGGGAGGCGATCGCAGCGGCGCTCACGTCGGAGGAAGCCGAACGGTTCGAGGGCTGGCCCACCTGCGACCTTTGGTCGACGCCGGTCGGGGCCTCAAGCGGTCCGCCTCGCCTACCTCTGGGCGCTCAGGTCCACCGGCAACCCGGGTCGGGGCCCCATAAGGGGTCCCGTCGGGGTCCCGTGAGCGAACGCGCTACGACGCGGAACGACCCGGTTGCACGCGAACGAAAACACGCTGCTCACCTGCCGGATCGGGGCATCGCCGCAGGTCGGAGAACACGTCCCAGCAACCTTGCCAAGGTGGGGGTCGCGGTTTCGAGTCCGAGCACGAGTGCCACGAGTCGTCGCTCATCCCGGTCTGTGGCGTCGGGATACGCGTCAGCGCCAGCGGCGCCGGCGCCACAGCCGGACCAGCTCATCCACGAACTCACGGGCCTTCGGTTGGTCCCACTGCTCGGGGGTGGGACCGAACAGCCGAACCAACTCGTTCTGACAACTGAAGCCGTTGAAGTTGGCCCTGTTGAGCCACTTCAGACAAGTTCCAAACGATAGCGCGTAGGAATCGCCGAATTCGATGTCGGGGACGTTGTAGATCAGACCCTCAATGAAGTACGAGGGCGCTAGACCATCAGACATGTCGCCCTTGTCGATGAGGAAGGTCCGGGCGTTCTTGAACATCATGATAGTGGGCTTGTACCAGTGATAAGTCCGACCGTCCGCGTTCTTGTCTTCGCCGTTAACGATGTGTGCCTTCGGGAAGTTGTCGATCCATCTCTCCGTGACGCGATCCTGGAAGCGCACTCCGGCTACGAATCGCTGCGAGGCTTTTGACTGGAACTGAAGATAGATCCGTCGCTCTTGGCACACGAGAACATCAGCGTCCAGACGGTTCGAGTCCCCGAGGACCCTGATTGACTTCGCGTCCTCGCGTACTGCCGAGGCTCCGAACCATCCGATCAAGGCAGTCAGGACGTGTTGGCGAAAGTCAGACCAATCATCTAGAGGATCCGAATACAACGCGTGGAATGCCGCCTGCTCGGGCTCGCCGAGAATCGAGAGATCCGGTGAGAACGAGGAACGGAGTTCGGCAACGATGTCCACGTCGGTGTCGCCCCGAATATTCGTGTAATTCCGATAGGAACCTTGAAGGTAGACGGCATACGAGTACTCGGGAGGCCACGAGTAGGCATCGAGGGCCGCGCGAACCGCCTCGTGGGTGCGCTTGGACGCTTCAACGGCCCCCTGCCGTGCCCAACCCTGCAATGTGTTTTCGGGGATTGCCATGTCCTAGGGAAAGCGACCTGAAGTGACCCGTACACCCCCTTCGTCGCGGCCTATTACCTGAAGGGCCCAAATCCCGCTGGTCCTCACCGATCCTCTTGGCGGCGCTCCGAATTGCCGTGTCTTGCGTTGCGATGCTGCGTCAGCCCACGCTGAGACTTGGCTTCTAGGCCGCACTCGTCGCAGGTGAGTCCCGCTGCCTCGATAGTCGGTGTGCCGGCGTCCGGTACGAGCGGAGGGGCTGGCGGAAGTGGCAGTGCTTGCCCGCCGACCGATTGAGTTTGTTCGAAATCGGCGTCCCGACGCTCGATATCGGTGACGCCACGCGCCCCGAGCCTGAAGACATCCATCGCCATCCGAGGGTCGCCCTCATCCAGCGACTGTTTGATCACGCCCACGCTCGAGGACCACGTTGTCCAGAAGAGGTTCGCCCTGCGCATGTGATCCTCGGCGAGGCGACGTTCGTACTCTGCCCGGAACTCCGTGATCGTGGTTGAACAGCTGCGACAAGTGCTGTCGCGTGTAACCGGATCGCTCGGCCGCCTCGGTGACCGAGCTCCCGGACACGAGGAGATCCAGCGCCATCGAGCGGCGAGCGCTCGGGGAGCGAGGGATCTCCGGCTTCGGCCTACTCCTGGCGCGCAGCAACCCGCCGACCTCGCGAAGGGATGAGTGACTCGGGTCGGTGCGCTCCCTCGCCAGGGCATCTTGGAAAGCGGGTGTCCTCGTCCACCGTTTCACGCGTTCCTCGTTGAGCCCAGCCTTCCTTGCCGCATCGGCGATTGGCATATCCTTCGCCAGCAGCCGCATCACCTGCCGCTGTTCGAACGTCAAGCCGTCCCTCGGATCCGGCTTGTCGCCTGGCGGACGACCCCCCATCGCGACCACCTCCCGGGCGGCGACGATCGCCGCTACCCTATATATCGGCATCGGCCGTTTGCCCTACTGCGCAACGAACGCAATATTGCCATCTAGCAGGGGAAACGGCTCCGATGGCCCGGTTAATGGACTGCAAGGTGCTGCAGTTGCAGTGCGGTGCACAAGCGCGACCGCCCCGGGGCGCCAGCGGTGCCGTGCCACTTACCGTCAGATTTCGTCAGATTCCGTCAAGTGCCACCAAGGCCGGACACGGAGTTAGGCAGACCGCGTGTCAGATGGAACGCGGGGCCGCTCGGCAACTGCGGGCCAACTCTCAACCCAAGAAGCTCCGCGCGTACCCAGCCTGCACCTCGGGCGAACCTCGCGCGGGCATACTGACCGCCATGGTCGGTCCACTGCGCGTGACACGCTCGGTCGTCGTGCCGGAGCGGGAGCTGAAGTGGCGGTTCAGTCGATCGTCGGGGCCGGGCGGTCAGTCCGTCAACACCGCCGACTCGCGCGTGGAGCTCAGCCTCGACCTGACGACGACCACGGCGCTCGGTCCGGTGCAGCGGACCCGTGCCCTCGAGCGGCTGGCCGGCCGGCTCGTCGAGGGTGTGCTCACGGTGACCGCCTCGGAGAACCGTTCGCAACTCCGCAACCGGGAGGCCGCCCTCGAGCGGCTCGCCGAGATCCTCGCCGCGGCCCTTGCGCCCCCGCCGCCCCGGCGGCGACCGACACGGCCCCGGCGCGGAGCCGTCGAGCGCCGGCTGGCGGCGAAGCGGAGGAGAGCGCAGACGAAGAGGCTCCGCCGGAGCGAAGAGGACTGAGATCCCGGCTGCGCCGCGGGGCTAGACGGCCGAGGGGGTCGCCGACACGCGGAACCTACGACCGCACGTCGTGCACTTCATCGACGCCCTCGCGGCGGGTCCGGCGTGCGTGTACGGCTGCGTCTTCGCCGAGCCGCAGAACGGACACATCGGCCGCGATGCGACGGTTCGAGGTTCTTCCCGCGTGACCCACGCGTCCTCCAGAGCGACAGAACCACCGGCCGCCACCAGGAGCTCCCGAGCAGCCTCGGCCTTGTCCAGCGAGGCCTTCGCAAGGGCAACGATCGGGAACTCGACGCGATCGAGGTCGAACCGCTCCGTCGAGATCCTGCCGAGCGCCTCGGCGACGTCGTCCTCGCGTCCCTCCGACCATCCGGTCAGAAGGACGCTCGCCCCTCGGATCTCGTCGTGCCGGCGCGGTCGCTCGCCCACTCCTTCCAGCATCTCACTTCGGGCTTTCGGAGCGACGATCGGAGCTGGAGGACTCAGGTGAGTGATCAAGCGGGCGGTGCAAGCGATGCCGACAGGAGGGACGCTGCGACGTCCGGCCGGCGGAGGTGGCGTCCGAGCGACAGGTAGTGTCCGTCGACGACGTCTCGGACGCTTGCCCACGCGTCCTTCAACATCTCCTCCGTCGCCGGATACCCGGGATGCGTCGAGAGTCCGGACAGGAACTGGACGTCCTGCTTGACGTCACGTGCGAGCCGAGCGGTGGCCGCGACGAAGTCCCGGTAGGCGGCGGGATCGCATTGGAGCTTCTGCGCCTGCGTCTCTACCGCGTCGGCGTGCTCGGCCGAAGTCTCGGTGATTCCTGATCGGAGGTAGGCGGCTTCGCGCGTCTCGTGAGCACGGGGAGCGTGGACGCTCCCGGGGACCTCGACGAGGTTCGGATGCGGCGTGATCAGGACGAAGTAGCCGTTCGCGTGGGCGAGGTCGCAGAACGCTCGGATGGACCCGAGGGGATCGAGGCGTTCGGCGAGCGGCGTCGCCTCCCAGCTCTCCGGGTCGTACATCGCGACCCGGACGTCCTCCGCGATCGCTCCGGACGCGACGTCGTCGGCGAACCGCGCGTAGCTCGCCCAGGCTTGGCCCGTCGTCGCCCCCGGCCAGCCACCGAGCGCGATCGCGTCGCTCGAGCCGAAGACGCGGGTCGCCACGCTCTCGTCGACGGCGGCGATCGCACGGATCGTGCCCGGCACGACGACCCATCGCTGTTCCATCCTGGCCCGTTGGATCAGGGGGTGGCGCTCGACGCCAGGTCGCGCTCCAGGTCGGGCGCCGTGTACTGCTCCTTGCGGACCCGCAGGTCCAGGTAGATGAACACGCCCACCAGCGCCATGTACGGCATCGTGATGACGGACGCGATCGCCGAGGCGATGCTCCGCGCGGCCCAGTTATCGCCGAACGGCGCCGTCAGCACGTTGCTCGCGATGCCGGTGATCAGGCCCGCCACGAGGATCGTGCCGAAGACCGGCCACCCGCGCCCGCGGACCAGGTTCCACGAGCGACGCAGCGCCTCGCGCCCCCGCTTGTCCTCGATCACGAGCGCGGGGATCCCGCACACGAGGAACGTGAGCACGATGAACCCGGGGATGATGAACAGGATGAAGCCGCCGGCGATCGCCAGGCCCGAGAGCACCGCGACCAGCACGATCGACCAGAAGCGGGCGAACCCGAACCGATAGCTCTCGCCGATCTCGAGGTCGCGGCCGAGGAAGGTCCCGGCCGCGGCGCGCGTGATCGCGCCCGTAAGGACGGTCCACATCAGGACCGAGATGAACGCGATGACCAGCGAAGCGAAGACGCCGGCGAACAGCGCCCCGTCCACGGTGACCTCCACCCCGTTGCGGAGCTCCTCCTCCGTGAAGCTCTCGCGGATCCACAGCTCGCCGAGCAGCACCTGCGCGAACGAGAGCGGGATCACGATCACCGCGACGATCACGATCAGGTTCTGCCAGTGGCGGCGGTAGAGGGCGAACGCGTCGCCGAGGATCTCGCCGACGCCGCGCGGGCGCAGCAGCCGTGGGCTTCCGGGCGGCTCGGGGACGCGGGGGTCGGAGTCCATGCCTGAGTCTATGTCCGTTCCTCAGCCCTGAACGCGGCCGCGGTGAACTGCAGGCGGAAGGGCTCGAGGCGGTCCCGCTGCGCGCTCGCACGGCGGGCCAGCGCCGCGAAATCGAACTCCCGCAATCGATCGTCCGAGCCGAGCTCGGCGAGGGCGCGCCACAGCAGGCGCTTGCCCTCGATCCCGAGGCTCAGGATCTCGATCTCCTCGAGGCGGCTCGCCTCGGCGGATCCGGCTCCCAGTTTGGGCAGGGACAGCCGCAGGCTGGCGAGGAGCTCGGTCGCGATGGCGCCCGCCCGCTTCACCGGGTTCGGCGTGCCTCCGAGCGAGGCGATGACGCGCTCGAGGACCCCGCGGTCCTCCTCGATCTCGTCTCGGAGCGCCTGCAGCACGTGCCCGAGCTCGCTCTCCGGGTCCCTGCCGAGACATCGATCGAGGAGCTGGACCGCCGCGGCCGAGCCCGCGAGGTGATCGTTCAGGTATCCGTCGAGTCCGTTCATCGATCCCTCCTTACCCAGTTCGCTCCACTTCAGTACGGAGCTCGCGGAAGCGCTTCGCGAGGTCGTCCACCTGGTAGTGGGCGTTGAGTCCGCTCGGGTTCGGGAGGACCCAGAGCCGCGCGCCGGCCAGCTCCTCCTCCTGCGGTCCGAGGGATGCCTTCGGCCGGCCGAAGCCCGTGCGGTACGCGCCGATCCCGAGCAGCGCGACGAACCGCGGCCGCAGCGGCCCGAGCCGGTCCGCGAGCCTCTGCGCCCCCTCGCGGATCTCGTCGCGGGTCAGCTCGTCGGCGGTGGCCGTGGTTCGCGCCACGAGGTTCGTCAGGCCGAGTCCGCGCTCGAGCAGCGAGCCGTCCTCGAACGGCGAGAGCTCCCGGTCGGTGAAGCCGGAGCGGTGCAACGCCTTCCAGAACCGGTTGCCGGGACGCGCGAAGTGGTGCCCGACGGCGCCCGAATACAGCCCCGGGTTGATCCCGACGAACACGACGTCGAGGTCCGAGGCGAGCACGTCGGGGACCTCTCGGCCGCGCGCGGCCTCCAGTTCGGCCTTGGAGGGCTTCACGACGGGAAGGGTCTCAGAGGTCGGGCGGTCCCTCGAACACGCTCGGCTCGCGCAGCACGGTGAAGTCGGCGAGGCCGTCTTCTGGGTTCAGGTGCAGGGTGCCGATGAGCGCGAACCCCATCGCCTCGAGCGCCGCCGGATCGTGCTCGGACGGGTCGTGGCGGCGGAGCCCGAGGGTGAGATCGAGACCCGCAGCATCGGCGATGCGGAGGAGCGTTCGAACCGACGGCATCCGGTTGCCCGTCTCGAGCCGCGCGAGTGCGGGCTGTGAGGTCCCGATGGATCGCGCAAGGCTCCGCTGAGACAGGCCGGTGAGCTCGCGGGCGACGAGGATCACGTAGCCGGCGCCCAGGGGCGATCGTTCGGGTACCTCATCTTTCGCGAACGAGCCGATATCCAAAGTGATATCGCTCGGTTCCGCGAGGTTGAGCCCCTCGGTCACCGTCGGACCCTACGCCGAGCTACCGACGCTCCGCGCATACAGGTCGATCACCTACACGATCCCGATCTGCGTACCCGATCCCGACCACCGGTCCGACGACGCTGAACGGGTACGGGAGCTCGCTGATGCAGTCGATCATCGAGCCCCCGACACCGATCGCGACCAGGAAGTCCGGGAACGAACGCCAGGATCCCGAGGATCGGGCCCACGCCGTGCAGGAACACGCTGAACTCGCTGTGCCTGCTCTCGTGCGTCGAACAGGCGGCGCGCGCGGATCTCTGCCATGTAGATCGCGATAACGACCGCACCGATCATCCTGCCCAGGATCGCGAACGCGAGGAACGGGCTGTTGTATTGCGCACCGAGCTCACTAGCGCCACGCCGAGCCCCTTCCCGAACTGCACGAACTCGGCAATATGCGCCGCGCGGTAACCGGATGCGTCCGTTCGAGCATCACCGGCAGCAGGTCGATGCCGCCCATCCTCGAAGCTCGTCCGTCGTTGCGGCGCTCGATCTCGCGTCCGAGATGGCGATAGCCGAGCTGGCGATCGTCGAGGTCCACCAGCAGCCAGTCTGCGCCTCATGCGGCACGGGCGAGCGCATCCCACGGGTTGGCGTCTCCGGAGAGTCGGGAACTCCGCGAACCCGCTCGGGCCCGAAGAACACGATCGCCGCGTACGTCTTGAGCACGTTCAAGTGCCCGATCCCGATGCACGACAGGATCACGGCGCGTCCGATCGTCCGGCCCGGGTCCTTCGCCTCCTCCTCGAGCGGCGCGGCCGTCTCGAACCCGATGAACGCGAGGATCGTGTCGACGGCGCCGGCGATCACCCCCGAGCGCCCGTCGTCGCCCGGCACCGTCGCGGACGTCGTGCTGAACACCTCTAGGTCGTTGTCGCTCCCGGCTTCCACGATCAATCAGCTCGCGAGGGCGGCGTACACGTGCGATCTCGTACACACCGAGGAGCGTCCCGACCCGCGTGCTGCTCTCGCTCCCGAAGTAGCCGAGCCGCCACACGAGGCCGACGCGGCTCTCACCGCGATCACCCTAGGATTCATCCATGCTCTGTCCGCGATGCGGCGCGGATGCGCCCGAGGGATCGCGGTTCTGCCCGTCCTGCGGCACCGAGCTCACGGCCACCCGCGCTCGCGAGGAGCGCAAGTTCGTCTCGGTGCTGTTCGCCGACGTCGTGGGCTCGACCTCGCACGCTGATGGCGCGGACCCCGAGGACGTCCGCGAGCGCAACCAGCTCTACTACGACGAGGTCCGCAGTCGGATCGAACGACACGACGGCATCGTCGAGAAGTACGTGGGGGACGCCGTGATGGCGGTGTTCGGCGCGCCGCTGGCCAAGAACGACGACACCGAACGAGCCGTTCGCGCCGCGCTGTCGATCCTCGAGGGCATCCGCGAGCTGAACGAGCGGCACCCCGGCATCGCCCTCGACGTGCGCGTCGGCGTCTGCACCGGCGAGGCGGTCGTTGCGGTCGACGCCGCGCCGTCCGAGGCGCTCGCGACCGGCGACGTGGTGAACACGGCCGCACGTCTGCAGAACGCGGCGCCGGCCGGCCGCGCGATCGTCGACGCCGAGAGCTACCGCCTGACGCAGCAGGCCTTCGCGTTCGAGCAGCTCCCGCCGATCGAGGCGAAGGGCAAGCGCGAGCCCGTCGAGGCCTGGCTCGTCGGCGAGGCGCTCGGCGCACCCGTTCGTCCGACCTCGCGGACGCCGCTCGTCGGGCGCGACATGGAGCTCTCGCTGATCCGCTCGGTGTGGGACCGAGCCGTCCGATCGTCGCATCCGCACCTCGTGACGGTCCTCGGGCCGCCGGGGATCGGGAAGTCGAGGCTCGCGCACGAGGTGGCCGACGGGATCTCCTCCGGCGGCGGGCGCGAGCTCTGGGGCCGGAGCCTGCCCTACGAGGAGCACACCCCGTACCGCGCGGCCGCGGACATGGTCCGGAGCGCGGCCGGCATCTACGAGAACGAGCCGGTCGACGCCGCCAGGGCCAAGCTCGCGGTCCTCGCCGGCTCCCTGTTCCCGGAGCGCTCGGCGGCCGAGGCGACCCGGTACCTCTCGCTGCTCCTGGGTCTCGGCCTCGACGAACCGCCGGACGAACCCGTCCACCTCCTGTTCGCGACGCGCCGGCTGATCGAGTACCTGTCCGAGCGCGAGCCGCTCCTGCTGGTCTTCGAGGACCTCCACTGGGCGGACGACGCGCTCCTGGAGCTCATCGACTACCTCGTCGCGCACGTGCGGAACCACCGCGTCGTCTTCCTCGCGCTCGCGCGTCCCGAGTTCCTCGAGCGGCGGCCGACGTGGGGCGCCGGGATGATCGGCAACACCACGCTGCCGCTCGAGCCGCTCACCTCCGACGAGGCCACCGCGATCGTCGGCGCGCTCCTGACCGACGCGGACCCGAGCGCCGTCGAGCGTGTCGTGACGACCGCGGGAGGCAACCCGCTGTTCATCGAGGAGCTCGTCGCGGCCCTGGAGGAGGACCCGGCCGCGCGGGAGCTGCCCGCGACGGTGCGGGCGGCCATCGCCGCGCGGGTCGACGCGTTGCCGCCGGCCGAGCGCACCGTGCTGCTCGACGCGTCCGTGATCGGCAGGACCTTCTGGCGCGACGTCGTGCGGGAGATCGGAGGCCTGGACGACGTGGACGAGGCCCTCGACGCGCTCGAGGCGCGAGGCCTGGTGCTCCGCCGGCCCGAGAGCCGGCTCGGCGGAGACGTGGAGTTCGCGTTCAAGCACGTGCTGATCCGCGACACGGCGTACGGGACGCTCCCGAGGGCGACGCGCCGCGAGCTCCACGCCGCCACCGCGCGGCGCATCGAGGAGCTCCGCGGCGGGAGCTCGGAGCTCTCGTGGCTTCTCGGGCACCACTGGCGGGAGGCCGGCGAGCCGGAACGGGCGATGGGGCACCTCGTCGCCGCGGCCGAACGCGCGCGCGACGCGCTCGCGACCGAGGAGACCTACGACCTGTACACGCGCGCGCTCGAGCTCGCGCAGACCGACGAGGACCGTCGGCGGATCGCGCTCGAGCGAGGCCGCGCGCTCGAGGAGCTCGAGGACTACGCGCGCGCCGACCGCCTCTTGGCCGAGGTGCTCCCCGAGCTCGAAGGCGTCGACGAGATCGAGGGCTTGCTGGCGCGCGGTCATTCCACGCTGTGGACCGAGCAGGCGGAGGTGACCCTTTCGCTGGCTTCCCGCGCGGTGGAGCTGGTCGGCTCGCTCGGTGCCTCCACCCCGGGCGTCGCCGAGCTCGAGGGCCCGGCGTTCGCGCTGCTCTCGCAGGCGCACGCGATGCGCGGTTCGGACGGCGATCTCGACGAAGCGCTGCCGCTGGGGGACCGGGCACTGGAGGCATGGGTCCCGGGGACGCGACTCGGGGACCTCGCCGAGCATTACCACCTGCAGGCCGACGCGTACTACTGGACCGGCGGCTACTCGCGCGCCCTCGAGCTGTCGCGCCTGGCGGCGGAAACCGGCGGGCTCGAGCCGCACAGCGCCACGTTCCTGCTCCGGGGGGCCGGGATGCGGGGACTCATCCTCGCGGGGATGGGCCGGTACGAGGAGGCGCTCGCGGCCGCGGACGTGGCGATCGCGACCGCGCGGGAGCTCGGCCGCCGGGACAACGTCGTGCTGAACTACTCGACGACCCCGCTGCGCGAGATCTTCTCGGTCGACGAGGCGCGTGCGCGCAGCGAACTGGTGGCGGACCGTCTCGGTCCATCTTCGTTCAACATGCCGTGGATGAACGCGCGGGCGGACGTCCTCGGCGCGGATCTGCTCCTCGGCGAGTTCGGTCGCGTCGAGAAGACATGGCCGAGCGCGTGGGACGACGCGCAGGCGTCCGACGCATGGGAGCGTTGGCTGATCACCGGCCGGCTCGCGGCGTACCGAGCCGAGCTCGAGAACGCGTTGGGGAGGTTCGAGGAGGCCGTCACCTGGGCGCGGCGGGCGGTCGAGAGCGCCCGAGCGGTGCACCGGCGGAAGTACGAGGCGATCGCGTTGACGATGTTGGGGCGTGCGCTCGCGGCACAGGGATCACGGGACGAGGCGGTGGTCGAGCTCCAGTCCGCGATCGAGATCGCGGACGCGCTCGGTTCGCCGCTGGTTCGCTGGCAGGCGCGAGCGGCGCTCGCGCAGGCCGGTGCTTCGGAACGGGAGGTCGCTCTCGAGGAAGCGGCGACGATCATCCGCGACGTCGTGGCGTCGCTCGCTCCGGAGCGCGCGGAGGTGTACGTGTCGGCCCCGAAGGTCGTCGAGGTGCTGCAGCAGGCCGGCTGAGCCTTCGCTGGTCACGCACCGAGAACGGTGTCAAGCTGAGTGAGCTTCGCGCAGGACTCGGCTGCGGACGAGCGGAAGGAGTCGACCATGTCGATGCAGGGACCAGGGGGCGAAGGAGGCCGCGATCGCGGAGGGATGGCCTGGGGCTCCGAGAAGGACAGCGTCGACAAGGCCGTCGCGCAGGAGCACCTCGCGCACGAGGCCGATCGCATCCACGCCGAGGAGGCCGCGGAGCGAGGGGAGACCCCGAAGAAGCGGCCGTGGTGGAAGTTCTGGGCCTGAGCGCCTGAAGCCGACCTAGCGCGGGCCCTGCGCCTCCGCCTCCCGTGACCGGCGCCACCTGACCTCGGCCTCGGCCTGGTCGCCGCGCTGCTCGGAAACAAGGGCGAGGGCGCGCCAGGTCCAGCTGCCCATCTGGCGCTCGCCGAGGTCCTCGGAGATGCGGATCGCGGCGTGCAGGTCCTCCTCGGCCTCGTCGAGGCGGCCGAGCTCGCGCAGGACGATCCCGCGCCCGGCCATCGCGTCCGCGAGCTCCCACCTCGCCCCGAGCTCCTCGAAGATCGCGATCGCGCGGTCCCGACCGGGAGCGCCTCCTCGCGCCGGTCGAGGTCGTCCAGCGCTCGCGCCCGCTGCACGCTCGCCATCGCGACGCTGAACCGATCGCCGGTCTCCTCGGCGAGCTCGAGCGCCTGTCGCTCAGGACCAGCGCGTCCTCGGCGTCCTCCGGCTGGGGGGTCGGTCCCGGGCCCGCCGGTCCGGTTGATCGAGAGCGAGTTCAGCGCTCGCACGCGCGCCCAGCCGTCCTCGGGGTCGGCCACCTCGAGCGCTCGTCGCCAGATCCGCTCGGACTCTTGGATACGGTTCCGCGTCCACGGCACCCACCCGGCGAACAGGAGCGTCCGCGTGATCGCCCACGGGTCGCCGAGCTCCTCGGCCGCGGCGAGCGAGCGACCGAGCAGCCGGTCGGCCTTGTCGAGGTCCGCCTCGACGTTGATCGCGATGTCGCCGAGGAACCGCAGGGCGAGCGAGAGGGCGAACGCGTCGCCGGTCTTCGTGCCGAGCTGCACCGCGCGTTCGAGCGCGTCGGTCGCGGCCGGGTACTCACCGAGCCAGTAGTGCCCCTCGCCGATGCCGGCGAGCGCACGCGCCTCGCGCACGCGCCCATCGATCGAGCGGACCCGCGAGCGCCAGCGCCCGCTGGTACCGATCGATCGCCGAGCGGCTCTCGAGCCGGCGCCGCGCCCGGTCGCCCGACGAGACGAGCGCGTCGGCGGCGCGTTCGGGCACCCCCGGTCGTCGGGGTCGAGGTCGAGCGACGCGAGCGCCGCGAGCTCGAGGTGATCGGCGGCCCACGTCGGGTGGCCGCTCGCGACGAGCCGGTCGGCGATGAGCTGGTGGAGGCGCACGCGTTCGCGCTTCGGAAGGCTCGCGTACGCCACCTCCTTGACGGTCGCGTGCCGGACGCGCCAGCGCACGACGTCGGTCCGCTCCTCGCGGACGATGATCTCGGCCTCCTCGAGCTCGCGGAGCTCGTCGGACGTGGTCTCCGGGTCGATCGTGTGCAGCTCGTCGACGTCGAACGAGACGAAGAACGTCGAGGCTCGCCGCGCGAGCTCGCGCAGGCGTGTCGGGAGGGCGTCGAGCCTCGCGGACACGACGGCCTGCACGGTCGGCGGGAGGGCCGTCCGGGAGGCGGACGAGTCGGGCAGGAGCATGCCGGTCGACTCGACGATGAAGAACGGGTTGCCGCCGGCGCGCCGGCCGATCTCGGTCGCCTCGCCCTCGTCGATGCTCCCGCCCGAGGCCTGCCGCACGAGCTCGATCGACTCCTCCTCCGAGAGCGGGTCGAGCCGGAGCTGGACAGCGTTGTCGGCGCTCCTTCCCCACGCGGGGCGTTCGTCCAGGAGTTGCGGGCGCGCGAGGGCGAGGAGCATCGCCCGTCGCCGGCCCTGGGACCGGGCCGCCACGCGCTCGATCAGCTCCAGCATCGGAGGCCGGAGCGTGTGCGCGTCCTCGAACACGAGGAGCACCGGCTGCTCGTCCGAGCATGCCGTCATCAGCGCGACGAACCCGTGCTGAACGTCCTGGACGAAGCTCGACTCGTCTCGACGATCCGCCAACCCGAAGAGCAGCGCGAGCTGTTCGACGTCTCGGTCGGTCGCGCCGGGTGGGGACACGCGCTCCACGAGCTCGCGCAGCCGCTGCCTCGCCTTGTCGGGTGGGTCGGCCTCGTCGAGTTCGGCGAGCTCTCCGACGATCGCCGCCGCGGGCGCGAACGTCTCGGTATCGGTGAACGGTCGAGCGCGGCCGAGGAGCACGTGGACCTCGTCGCCGAGGCCGGCGACGAGCTCGTCGGCCAGGCGCGTCTTGCCGATGCCCGGCTCGCCGACGACGGTGACGAGCACCGGCCGGCCGGAGGCGGTCGTGCGCGCGAGGCTCTCGCGCAGGATCGAGAGCTCGCTGCCTCGTCCGACGAACGGGATCGTCCGCCTCGACGAGCGGGTCGTGAGCCCCTCGACCGGGAAGCCGGCGAGCTCGCCGACGCCCTCGCCCTCGAATCCCTTCGCCGCGATCGTCCGCTCCGGCCCGTAGGACACGGCGTTCGCGGTGAGCGCGACCGTGGTCTGCCCGGCGAGCACCTCGCCGCGCTGCGCGCCGCCCTGCAGGCGGGCGGCCGCGTTCACCACCGGGCCCGTGGTCAGCAGCTGCCCCGCCGGCCCTGGCCGGTCGCGGCCTCGCCGGACTCGACGCCGACGCGGATCTCGAGCTGTTCGGCGATCCCGAGGGCGTCGCTCAGCCGCCGGGTGCGATCGCGGATCGCGAGTCCGGCGCGCACCGCGCGGAGCGCGTCGTCCTCGCTCACCGTGGGCAGGCCGAACACCGCCATCACGGCGTCGCCGATGTACTTCTCGGGGCGGCCGCGGAGCGCCCGGAGCTCCTCCGACGCCGCGTCGAAGAACCGGCCGAGGACCTCGCGGGTGCGTTCGGGGTCGAGCCGTCGCGAGAGCCCGGTGGAGTCCACGAGGTCCGCGAACAGCACCGTGACCATCTTCCGTTCCTCGGTGCTGAACGGGGTGCCGACGGGCGCGCCGCAGTTCGGACAGAACCGTGCAGTCCCGGGGAGCGGCTCGCCGCACACCGTGCAGTTCATGCACGAAGGATAGGCGCGCCAAGCGACACCGATCGGCGACGATCCGTCGGTGCCGGGCGCTACCGTCGTCGGCATGGCGACGGTGACGGTCGGAGCGCGTTCGGATACGATACGGAGCATGACGAAGCTCCAGATCCGCTCCATCGAGCCTCCGCTCGACGACCCGGAGGCTGCGGACGCGGCCGTGGACGTCCTGAAGGCGATGGAGGCGATGGGCCTGCTGCCCGAGGACGTCGAGGAGCTCACGCTCGACGTGGTGCGCTCGATCGCCACGCGGGCCGCCGAGGCCGGGATCGGGGGGTCGGCCGCCGCCTCGCTGCGCTCGAAGGCGACGGGCCCGCCCGGTCGCGTCACCGAGGCGCTGCGCGAGCTCCGGTTCGCGCTCGAGGAGTCGCCGGTGCCCGCGTTCGAGTGGCCGGCGATGCTCGAGCTGTTCGGCACCGAGCGCCTGGCCGCGCTGCTCGGGATCTCGGTCGCGAGTCTGCGGCGCTACGCGGGGGACCAGCGGCCGACGCCGGACGTGGTGGCCGCCCGCCTGCACCTGCTCGCGCGGATCGTCGCGGAGCTCCGCGGCGCGTACTCGGAGGTCGGCGTGCGGCGGTGGTTCGAGCGCGTACGGACGCAGCTCGGCGGCCGGGCACCCGACACGTTCCTGTCGGGGGAGTGGGACCCCGACGGCGCGGACGTGGCGCGGGTGCTCGCGCTCGCGCGTTCGCTCACGGGATCGCCGGCGACGTGATCGTCTACCGCCACACCGACCGGCGCTTCCCGTTCCTGTGGGAGACGGCGGGACAGCCTGCCGGCCGGTGGAACGCGGAAGGCGACGGCCCGGTGAACTCGTTCGCCGACACGCCCGAGGGCGCGTGGGCGGAGCTCCTGCGACACGAGGAGATCGCGGATCCGCTCGACGTCGCGGAGATCCGCCGCTCGCTCTGGGCGGTCGAGGTCGGACCGTCGCTGCCAGGCGCCCGGCCGAGGCTGCCCCGCGCCACGATGACGGGTGGACCGCGTTCCTACCCCGCGTGCCGCACCGAGTCGGCGCGGATCCGCGATCGTGGTGTGCCGGGATTCACGGCGCCCTCTGCCGCGCTCGTGCCGGGCGGCGCGCACGGCTGGCGCGTGGCCGGCGGGCTCCGCTCGGGCCCGAGCCGGGACGGACGCGTGCTGGTGCTCTTCGGCCCCCGGCCCGACCTGATCGGATGGGAGGCGGTGCACGAGGGCCGGCCCTCCGAGAAGCTCCTCCGCCGCGTCCGAAGGCTCGGCAGGCGGTAGCCGGTCCACTTGGTCGGCCACGTGACATCCTTCCCCTCATGACCGGGACCGCCACCCTCGAGCGCGCGCGCACGGCTCTGATGAAGCGGGCATGGGTGCAGGCGTACGAGGACCTCTCCGCGCTGGACGAGGCCGAGGGCGGCCTGGCCGCCGAGGATCTCCAGGGGCTCGGCGAGGCGGCGTGGTGGAGCGCGCACCCGAAGGAGAGCCTCGATGCGTTCGAGCGTGCATTCGCCGCGTTCGTCGCCGACGGGAGCCCGGTCCGCGCGGCCGCCGTCGCCCTGCGCCTCGCGAACGACTACGCGGAGTCGATGGACGCGGCGATCTGGAACGGCTGGGTCCGCCGGGCGGCCCGGCTGCTGGAGGACCAGCCCGAGACCGCGGAGCACGGGTGGCTCGAGGCGCAGCAGATCCGGGGCGTCGTGATGTTCGGCCGGGGCACGCCCGAGGAGGCGATGGAGCACGCCAGCCGCGTCCACGAGATCGGCACGCGCCTCGGCGACCGAGACCTCGAGGTCTTCGGGCTCGCGTTCCAGGGGATGCTGCTGGTCATGCAGGCCCAAGTCGAGCAGGGCCTATCGCTCGTCGACGAGGCCGCCGTTGCCGCGATCGGCGGCGAGCTCACGCCGTTCCATGCCGGCAACATCTACTGCATCACGATCAGCGTCTGCCGGGGGGCCGCGGACTATCGTCGCGCCGGCCAGTGGACCGAGGCGGCGACACGCTGGTGCGAGCGGCAGGCCGTCACCGGGTTCCCCGGTGTCTGTCGTGTCTACCGCGCCGAGATCATGCGGCTCCGAGGAGCGTTCCCGGAGGCCGAGGCCGAGGCTCGAACCGCGGTCGAGACGCTGACGGCCTTCGGGATGCGGATCTCGATGGGCTGGGGCTACAACGAGATCGGCGAGATCCGCCTGCGGCTCGGCGATCTGGACGGCGCCGAGGAGGCGTTCGGGCAGGCCCACCAGCTCGGGAAGGAGCCGCAGCCGGGTCTCGCGCTCGTCCACCTCGCGCGCGGGCGGGTCGACGCCGCTCGCGCATCGATCGGGACGACGCTCGCCGACCTGGAGGACCCGCTCGAGCGCGCCCGGCTGCTCCCCGCGCGGGTCGAGATCGCGCTCGCCGCACACGACCTGGCCGACGCGCGCGAGGCGGCCGACGAGTTGCTGCAGATCGCCACGACCTACGACAAGCCGATGCTCCATGCTGCCGCGCACCAGGCGCTCGGGACCGCGCTCGCGTTCGAGGAGGACGCGACCGCCGCCATCGCCGAGCTGCGCAAGGCCGTCCGGAACTGGACCGAGGCCGAGGCGCCGTTCGAGGCCGCGCAGTCGCGCCGTTCGCTGGGGGTCGCGCACCGCGCGGCCGGGGACGAGGCGTCCGCCGTGATGGAGCTGAAGGCCGCGAAGTCGGCGTTCGAGGGGCTCGGCGCGCGGCTCGAGGCCGAGCGGTGCGACGAGATGATCCGCGCCGGCGCCCGTGGCGAGGCCGGCCAACGCGTGACGCGCACGTTCATGTTCACCGACATCGTGGGCTCGACGAACCTGCTCGAGACGATGGGCGACGAGGCGTGGACGGATGTACTGCGGTGGCACGACGAGGCGCTGCGGACGTCGATAGCGTCCCATCGCGGCGAGGAGGTGGGGACGACCGGCGACGGCTTCTTCGCCTCGTTCGCGGATCCGGCCGCCGCGTCGAGTTGCGCGGTCGCGATCCAGCGGCGTCTCGCCGAGCACCGGCGTAAGCACGGCTTCGCGCCGCAGGTTCGGATCGGGCTGCACGCGGCAGAGGCGACGGCGATCGGCGGCGACTACGCGGGTCTCGGCGTGCACGAGGCCGCCAGGGTCGGCGCGGCCGCGGGGGCCGGCGAGATCCTCGTGTCGCGCTCGACCGTCGGGGACGGGTCCTTCCCGTTCGAGGTCTCGAACGAGCGCGAGGTGTCCCTCAAAGGGCTCGCACAGCCGGTCCGAGTGGTTTCGATCGATTGGCAGGGGTAGGCCCGGTCGTCGGCGCCCGCCGATATCAGAAAGGGTATCGGCCGGTTGCGGCGGGTTCGGTCGCAAGGGTTGTGATGTCGTTTTCGATATCATCTCGGGCATGGATGCTCGGACGATCGTGCTCGAGGCTCGGCGAGCGGCGGGGATCTCCCAACGCGAGTTGGCTCGGCGGTCGGACGTGCCGCAGGCGGCGATCTCCCGGATCGAGCACGGACGCGTCTCCCCGAGGACCGAGACCCTGGACCGCCTCTTGCGGGCTTGCGAACAGGATCTGCAACTGGTCGTTCGGCCGGGCACAGGTGTCGACCGCACGCTGATCCAGGAGCGGCTTCGACTGACACCCTCGCAACGGGCTCGCCTCGCCGTCCTCGAATCGCGGAGGATCCGGGAGCTTCTGCGTTCGGTGCGAGCGTGAGCGAACCCGACTTCGACCCGCTTGCGGCACTGCGAACGCTGCTCGACCACGAGGTCCGGTTCGTGCTGATCGGCGGCTTCGCCGGCGCCCTGCGGGGCTCTCCGGTCATCACCGGCGACCTCGACATCTGCTACGCGCGCGACGACGCGAACCTCGTGCGACTCGCCGACGCCCTGCGTTCGCTCGACGCCCGGCTCCGTGGGGCGCAGCCGGACGTGCCGTTCCTCTTGGATGCCCTGACCATCCGAGCCGGCGACCACTTCACGTTCAGTACTTCCGTCGCACCGATCGACATCCTGGGAACTCCAGCCGGAACGAAAGGCTTCGACGACCTCGACGCTCGCGCCACCGACGAGGTCGTCGATGGGATGAACGTACGCGTCGCCGCGATCGAGGACCTGATCAGGATGAAGCGGGCCGCCGGGCGCCCCAAGGACCTGATCGCGCTCGAGTGGTTGTCCGCGGTCCGGGACGAAGGGGCTGGCTCCCGCGAGCCATAGCCGCGACGTTTCGCCGCCGGTCTCCGAGGGGTAGGTTGCGCTCGAACGCGCGGACGTGAGGGCTGCGCTCGGGGGAGGGGAGTCGGGATGCTTGCCGAGATCGACATCACGGTTTGGGACGTGATCGTCTACGTCATCGCCGGTCTCGTCATCGGCGTGATCGCCCGGGCGCTGCTTCCCGGACGCCAGTCGATGAGCATGGGCATGACGATCCTCATCGGCGTGGTCGCCGCTGTCGTCGGCGGATTGCTGTGGGAGGCGATCTTCCCGGACAACGACGGGGTCGCCTGGATCGGGTCGATCATCGTCGGCGTGGTGCTCGTATACCTCTACGCGACGTTCACGGGCCGCGGCCGCGCCGCGACCTGATCGCAACGGGTCGCATGCTCGAAGCGCGCCGGTAGGGCGGCGTGCCCGAGACGCTGCTCTCGCTCGGGACCGGACTGGCGCTCTCGACGGCTGCGGGCTTCAACGCGTACGTGCCGCTCCTGATCACCGGGATCCTCGCGCGGACGACGGACCTCATCACGCTGGACGCCCCGTTCGACCGGCTCGAGGAGCCGGCCGTCCTCGGTGCGCTCGCGGCGGTCGGCGTGGTCGACTTCATCGGCGACAAGATCCCCGCGGTCGACCACGTCCTGCACGCCGTCGGGCTGGTCGTGGCGCCGGTCGCCGGCGCCGTCCTCGCCCTCGGGGTCACCTCGGACGAAGGGATCGTTCCGGCCGTCGCCGTGATCTCCGGCGTGGTCGCGGCGGGGGCGACACAGGGCGCCCGCGCGACCATCCGTCCGCTCTCGACCGCCACCACGGGGGGTGTGGGGAACCCGTTCCTGAGCCTGGGCGAGGACGGAGTCTCCGCGACGCTCTCGTTCGCCGCGGTCCTCGTGCCGCTGCTCGCTCTCGTGCTCGCGGTCGCGATCCTCGTCGCCCTGTTGTTCGCCGTCCGTCGGATGCGACGTCGCTTCCGGGGCCGGCCGAGCCCCGGCTCCGCTACGCCAGCGCCATGACGAGGATCGCGACCACGGACGCGGGGATCTCGACGATCGCGGCCGCCGTCGCACCGAGGGCCGCGAGCAGGATCGCCGGCCGCAGGGCGACGGTGATCGCGGTGTACGGCGACAGGACCTCCCGGGATCTCCAGGCGAGCCTCGTCAGCCGGAACAGCGACGTCAGCAGACCACGAACCCCGCGCGGTGTTCGGGTCCGAGCCGTCTGCGTTCGCACATCGGTTGGGAGCTCGCGGAAACGCTCCGGAAGCTTCGCGAGCTCCAAGAGGCCGGCGACGAAGACGAGGAGGACCGCCGACGGGATCAGCAGCACGGCGAGCACGACGAGCCGGGCGACCCACTCGCTCGAGTCCGCCGGCGGCGCGTCGACCGCCCACACCGCCCACGCGGCCGCGACGAGCCCGGCGGCGAGGCACGGCGAGCGTCCGGAGACCTCCGACCAAACGCCTCCCGACGTCGGCCACGCGACGCGATCGCCGCGCTCGCCCGCTCGGTCGGTCGAAGCTGTCGGTCCACGACCTCCATCTACCCGAATCGGCCGTGCAGATCGCTCGCCGGGTCGAAGAACCCGCCCGCGGGCCTCGCGTGGGCGTGCCAGTGGTCGGGGATCCGTCGTCGCTCGCCGTCGATCCAATAGCCCTGCGGGTACCGCTCCGCTGCGATCTCCTCGAGGCGCGCGAGGAGCCGGGTCTCGTCGTCCGGCTCGGGGAGGCCATGCGAACGCATCACGATCATCGGCGTCATGCACACCATGCAGTCGCTCACCCAGCACTCGTCGTCCTCGAAGTGCCATTCGGTGATGCGCTCGGCGCGGCAGAGCTGGCAGTCCTCGTTCATGCTTCCGAGACGTCGAGTTCGACCCGGTCGCCGACATCGACGCCCGCCTCCCCGAACGCGCCCTGGCCGACCTCGACCGCGCCGAGGAACGGCTCGCCGGGCCCATAGCTCGGGCACGGGTCGGCCTCGCACGGCTCCATGTCCAAGATGGCCACGATCCTGCCGTCCTCGTCCCAGAACGCGACCGAGAGCGGGATCAGCGTGTCCTTCATCCAGAACGTCCCGTCGATGGGCTCGTTCCACAGGAAGGCCATCCCGTCGATCGGCGCGAGCTGCTCGCGGTGCATGAGCCCGACGCGGCGCTCGGGCGGCGTATCGGCGACCTCGACCTCGAAGGACCGCACACCGTCGGACGTCGAGATCTCGAGCGTGGCCGTCTCGGCCTCGCCGTCGGACGATCCGCACGCCGCGCACGCCAGCGTGAGGGCGAGCACGATCGGTACGAGCGCGCGGGGCATCCGCTCATGGTCCCACCAGGCGTCGGTATCATGGCCGCCGCGCCGGAGTAGCTCAGTCGGCAGAGCACCTCCATGGTAAGGAGGGGGTCAGGGGTTCGAGTCCCCTCTCCGGCTCGCTTCCGCAACCGCTCGGATCGTGATGACGATCTTCCCCCGGGCGTGCCCCGCTTCCAGATGACGCATGGCCTCGGGGACCTGGCTGAGCGGGAACGTCGCTCCGATGACCGGCATGACCTTGCCCGCCTCGATCATCTCCGTGAGCACGACCAGGTCCTCGCCCTTCTCCTTCGAGACGAACAGGCCCATCCGCTGTCGCACGAACGGTGACAGCATCTGGGCTCGAAGGTTCCGGCCGAAGCCTCCGGTCCACCGCCCGCCCCCTTCGGATCCGACGATGACGAGCGCTCCCTTGGGCGTGAGGGCGCGCCGGAGGCTCGGCACCGACCGGGCTCCCGCGGTGAGCAGGATCGCGTCGTAGCGCTGCCCGCTCTCAGCGAAGTCCTCGCGCGTGTAGTCGATGACCTCGTCTGCGCCGAGCGACCGGACCAGGTCCACCTTCGACGTGCTGCACACGCCCGTGACCTGGGCGCCGAACGTCTTCGCGATCTGCACCGCGAACGTCCCGACGGCTCCGCTCGCGCCGACGATCAGCACCCGCTGCCCGGGCTGGACCCGCCCCCCGTCGCGCACCGCCTGGAGCGCGGCGAGGCCGGAGTGGGAACCGTCGCGGCCTGCTCGAAGGTGAGGTTGGCCGGCTTCGGAGCAAGCTTCCTCGGCAGCGCGAGCGCGAACTCGGCGAACGAGCCCCTGGCGATGCCGAACACCTCGTCGCCCGGCCGGAACATCGATACGTCCTTCCCGACCGCCTCGACGCGACCCGCGACGTCCATGCCCCGGACGTGCGCCTTCGGTGCGCGGAGCCCGAAACCGAGGCGGATCATGTACGGCAGACCCGTCATGACGTGCCAGTCCCCGATGTGAGCGCTGGCCGCGTGCGCCTCGAGCAGCACCTGGTCGTCGCCGGGCTTCGGCACATCGATGTCTCGGAGCTCGAGGACATCCGGTGAGCCATAGGTGTCTTGGACGACCGCCTTCATCGTCGCCACCTTCATGTGGTCCTCCTTCCGTGCGAACCCGACGACGGGAAGGCCAGCCCGGGGACTACCGGTGCGGGTGCTCGTGGGGGATCTCGGCGCTGACGCGGAGGACGTGTCCGTCGGGATGGCGGACGTGCAGCTCGCGAACGCCCCACGGCTTGTCCTCGGGCGGCTCGAGCACCTCGAGCCCTTCCCGCTCGCAGTCCGCATGGATCGTGTCGACGTCGTCGACCCAGAGCGACAGCCACACGCCGTGCTCGCCTCGCCCGCCCTGCCCGTCGAGACACAGGAAGATCTCGCGACCCTCGGACGTGACGGCGCCGAAGGTCGCCGCCTCCGATCCGGGTGGGCACCAGTCCCAGCCCTTCTCCCAGCCGAGCTTGGCGAACCACGCGAAGCTGGCGCCGAGGTCCGAGACGTTGAGGATGGGGGTGACCTCCATGTCCCGAGCCTATCGCGAGCCGGTAGACTTTCCGCTCGCCGGGGCGGGGTAGCTCAGAGGCAGAGCAAGCGGCTCATAATCGCTGTGTCGCGGGTTCGAATCCCGCCCCCGCTACGAGGCAGCCAACCGGGTCGGTGGGTCGGAGGAGCACGGGAGATGGCCAAGCAGAAGTTCGAGCGGAACAAGCCGCACGTCAACGTCGGCACGATCGGTCACATCGACCACGGCAAGACCACGCTGACGGCGGCGATCACCAAGGTCCAGGCCGCCAAGGGCCTGGCCGACTTCACGCCGTTCGACCAGATCGACAAGGCGCCGCGAGGAGCGCGAGCGCGGCATCACGATCGCGATCGCGCACGTCGAGTACGAGACCGACGCCCGGCACTACGCGCACGTCGACTGCCCCGGCCACGCCGACTACATCAAGAACATGATCACCGGCGCGGCGCAGATGGACGGCGCGATCCTGGTCGTCTCCGCCGCCGACGGCCCGATGCCGCAGACGCGCGAGCACGTGCTGCTGGCCCGCCAGGTCGGCGTGCCCGTACATCGTGGTCGCGCTCAACAAGGTCGACATGGTGGACGACGCCGAGCTGCTCGACCTCGTCGAGATCGAGGTCCGCGAGCTGCTGTCCGCATACGAGTTCCCCGGCGACGACGTGCCGGTGATCCGCGGTCAGCGCGCTGAAGGCCCTCGAGGGCGACGCCGAGGCGCGAGGGGCAGGATCGACGAGCTGCTCGAGGCGGTCGACAGCTACATCCCCGAGCCGACCCGCGACGTGGACAAGCCGTTCCTGATGGCGATCGAGGACGTGTTCCCGATCACCGGGCCGCGGCACGGTCGTCACCGGGCGCGTCGAGCGCGGCGTGCTCAAGACGATGCGAGGAGGTCGAGATCGTCGGCATCAAGGACACCCGCAAGACGGTCGCGACCGACCTCGAGATGTTCCGCAAGCTCGCTGGACGAGGGCCAGGCCGGCGACAACGTCGGCGTCCTGCTGCGCGGCGTCGACAAGGACGAGGTCGAGCGCGGGCCAGGTCCTCGCGAAGCCGGGCATCGATCACGCCGCACACCGAGTTCGAGCGCGCAGGTCTACGTGCTGACCAAGGAGGAGGGCGGCCGGCACACGCCGTTCTTCAACGGCTACCGCCCGCAGTTCTACTTCCGCACGACCGACGTGACGGGCGCCGCGAACCTGCCCGAGGGCGTCGAGATGGTCATGCCCGGCGACAACGTCGAGATGACCGTCGAGCTCGGCGCCCCGATCGCCATGGAGGAGGGCCTGCGCTTCGCCGATCCGCGAGGGCGGCCGGACCGTGGGCGCCGGACGCGTCACGAAGATCAACAAGTAGGAGAACCCCATGGCCAAGGGCGACAACCGACCCGTGATCACCCTCGCGTGCACCGAGTGCAAGCGGCGGAACTACGTCACGGTGAAGAACCGGATCAACGACCGCGACCGGATCGAGCTCCGCAAGTACTGCCGCTGGGAGCGGCGGCACACGCTCCATCGCGAGACCCGGTAGGCGGGCGGTGGCCGCGCCGTCACGTCGAGAGGTCGGCATCGATGGCGTGCTCCTGTTCGACCTGTCGACCCACGAGGACGAGCGGGGCGGCCTGACCGAGACCTACCGTGCGGAGTGGCTCCCCGGCGCAGGGGAGATGGTGCAGGCCAACCTCTCCCGGTCTCGCGCCGGCGTGCTGCGGGGTCTCCACCATCACCGCGAGCAGGCGGACCACTGGGTGTTCCTGTCCGGGTCGGCGTTCGTCGGGCTCTTCGACCTGCGGCGCAGATCCGCGACCGAGCGCCGCAAGGCGGAGCTGCGGATCGACGCGGACGCGTCACCGCAGGCGCTGTACATCCCGCCCGGGGTCGCCCACGGCTTCTACGCGGAGACGGATGCCGTCCTGCAGTACCTGGTCGACCGCGCCTACACGGGGGACGACGAGTTCGGCCTGGCGTGGGACGATCCGGACGTCGGCATCGCGTGGCCGGACCGGAGCCCTCGGCTGTCGGAGCGCGATCGCGTCAACCCGTCGTTGTCGGACGTCTTGCGCGAGCCGTCCGGCTGAACGACGCGGCTCAGCCGTTGGTGAGGTCGACGGTCCCCACCTTGCCGTGGCGGATCGCCAGGACGAGCGCCTCCATCCGCGAGTGCACGCGGAGCTTCGTGAGGATGTTCTGCGAGTGGGTCCGCAGCGTGTTCGGGCTCATCGAGAGCGACGACGCGATCTCCTCAGGGGACCGGCCGCTCGCCATCGCGGTCAGGATCTCGATCTCGCGCGGCGTCAGCCGTTCGAGCCGCTCGCGGATGTCGTCCTCCTGCCCGCGGCGATGACGGAGGCGTCGCTGGGCGACCTCGACCTCGGTCTCGTCGTGGATCGCCTCGCCGCGGTGGACCCGCCGGACGGTCGAAGCGACGTCGCGAACCCCCTCGGTCTTGCTCACGACGCCGGCCGCGCCCGCCTGGACAGCCCGGGCGAGCATGTGCTCCTCGTCCCCGCCGGCCAGGATCACGATCGCCGCCTGGGAGTCGGCCTCCCGGATCCGGCGCGTGGCCTCGATGCCGCTCATCCCCGGCATCGCGTCGTCCATCAGCACGACGTCGGGCTGGTGCTTCGTGGCCGAGTCCACGGCCTCCTGCCCGCCGATCGCGACGCCGACGACGTGCAGGTCCTTCTCGCGCTCGAGTGCGACCTCGAGCGCCTCGCCGAAGGTCCGCTCATCGTCGACGATGAGGATCGTGATGGGTTTTCGGCCCACCCCGACGACCTTGCCGTTCCCGGATGCGCTCGCGTTACCGGCCATGGGTCCGCCGATCGTACGTGGGCTCGGAGCCGGAGTCGAGGAAGCCGGACGATCCGTTCGATCGCCGTAGACCGAAGAAGTTGCTGCCCCCCCGCACGGTCGGTACGTTCGCAGCGTGCGCAGGCGATGTGAATCGGTCAGCCAGGAGACGGCCGGGTTTCCGACACGTCTGTCGGCCAGATGTCGGGCATCCCGGTGAAAGCAACCGCTGCGCTGGAAGGCAAGCGGTACCCGTCGCTCCGGTTCGTCGTCGACGCGGATCGAGTCCGCGCCTTCGCGCAGGCGGTCGGACATCCGGGCGACGGCGTGCCGCCGACGTTCGTCACCGCGCCCGAACTCGCCGTCGGCCTCTCGAACGTCGTCACCGATCCCGAGCTCGGCATCGCGCTCGACCACGTGCTGCACGGCGAGCAGGAGTACGAGTGGCGGCGCGCGCTGTCGGTCGGCGAGGAGCTCACGGCCGACGCGACGATCGAGCGCGTCCGCGGGAAGGGCGGGACCTGGTTCGTCACCCTGCGTACCGAGTTCACCGACGAGGCGGGAGTGCCGGTCGCCACCGGCCGCTGCACCCTCATCGTGCGGGACGACGCGTGACCACGTTCGAGGAGCTCTCAGCCGGGCAGGAGCTGTTCACGTCCTCGCGTGTGGTCACCCGCGAGGACGTGAAGGCGTACGCGGATGCATCGGGCGACCAGAACCCCCTCCATCAGGACGACACGGTCGCCCGGGCGGCGGGGTTCCCCGGCGTGATCGCGCACGGCATGTTCACGATGGGGACGCTCGCATCCGCGATCGTCGGGCGGTTCGGCGACGACGCGCGGCTCGAGCGCCTGGGGGCGCAGTTCCGCTCGCCGGTCTTCGTCGGCGAGACGATCGAGTGCGGCGGGAGCGTCCGATCGGTCGACGTGCAGAAGCGGACGGCCGTGCTCGACGTGTGGGTCCGCCTCGAGCGGGACGGAGCCGTCGAGTGGCCGATCCGCAGGGGTGAGGCGCAGGTCGTGTTCGACTGAGGGCCGGGCGGAGCCGCTACCCGAGCTCGAGCCGGGGATCCGAGTCCGGCCCGTCGGCGCCCTTGCCGAGGCTCGCGAGCGCGTGCATCGCGTCGCCCATCCGATCGATCACGACCTGGATGTCGTCGTTCTGCCGCTGACCGAGCGTCTCGGCCATCCGGTCGATGCGACCCGCGAGCATCTCGTTCGACCGCTCGATCGACTCGGCGAGCGAGGCGAACCGCTCCTCGACCATCTGCACCACCTCGACGGGCAGGCTCGCCTGCAGCTCCTTCATCGCGCGGAGGGCCTGCTTCGTCACGTCCTGGTCCGCGATGATCTGCTCGGCGAGTCGCTCGTTGTCGGACCGGGAGAGCTTGGCGAGCGCCGCGAAGCGCTGGTCGGTGCCGTCGAACCGCCGGTCGAGCGTCGTGGCGCGTTCGTCGAGCGCGTGGAACGAGTCGTCGAGCGCGGTGAATCGGTCGTCGAGCGCGTGGAACGAGTCGTCGACCGCGGTGAATCGGTCGTCCAGCGCGGCGATCCGCTCGCCGAACGACGTGAGCCGGTCGTCGGACGAGGTGAGCCGCTCCTCGAACGCCGCGAAGCCCTGGTTCAGCGTCGAGCGCGCCTCGGATCCGCCGCGCTCGATGACCTCGCTCGCGGCGTGCAGCCTGGCGAGGACATCGTCGAAGCGGGCGCCGATCGCGAGCTCGGCCGCGCTCGCCGCTCGGTCGCCAACGCTCGTGCCGAGCTGCTCGAAGTGTGCCTCGAGCGCGTCGACCATCCGGATCATGTTCCGGTCGATCGCCGCCGTCGTCTGGTCCATCGCCCGGCCGAGGTCTTCGTCGAGCCGAGCTCCGAGCTGTTCGTCCAGGGCCGCGGTCCGGCGGACGAACTCGCCCCGCAGCGCCTCCGAGTCCGAGCGCACGAGATGTCCGAGCCCGGTCACGCGCTCCTGGATCGTCGTCATCAGGCCCGCGACGGCCGCGTGTGTCTCCGCGCCGACCCGGTCGCCCAGGCCCGAGACGAGCTCCTGGAGCGAGATCGTGGCGATCGCCGCGCGATCGTAGAGGAGCTGCATCTGTTCGCCGAGCTGGCCCATGTGCTCGTCGACGGTGCGCTCGAGCCGGTCGGACAGCTCCTGCTCGCGGTCGGCGACCGATCGCATCTGCTCCCCGAGCTCGGTCATCCGGCCGTCCACGGTCTGCTCGAGGCGCTCGGCGAGCTCCTGCTCCCGGGCCGAGATCGCCTGCATCCGCTCCGCGAACCCGCCCATGTGAACGGTGACGGTCTGCTCGAGCCCGCTCATCCGTTCGCCCACGGTCTGCTCGAGGCGCTCGGCGAGCTCCTGCTCGCGTGCCGAGATCGCCTGCATCCGTTCCTGGAACCCGCCCATGTGGTCGGTGACGGTCTGCTCGAGCCCGCCCACCCGTTCGGCCATGCTCTGCTCGAGTCGTTCGGCGAGCTCGTGCTCCCGGGCCGCGATCGCCTGCAGCCGTTCCTCGAACCCGCCCATGTGGACGGTGACGGTCTGCTCGAGCCCGCCCATCCGGTCGGCCATGCTCTGCTCGAGGCGCTCGGCCAGCTGCCCCGCGTGCTCCGAGACCGATCGCACCTGCTCGCCGATCTGCTGCGCCTGATCCGTCGCGGATCGCACCTGTTCGCCGAGCTGCCCCATGCGGCCCTCGATCGTCTGCTCGAGGCGCACCATGAGCTCCTGCTGTCGCTCCGAGATCGTCTTGATCTCCGAGTCCGTGTCGCCGGCGAGGTTGCCCATCGCGACGACGCCCTGCTGCACGTAGGACTCCATCGCCGCCGAGATGCGGGCGGTCTCCCGCGCGATCAGCTCGCCGTGTTCGCGGATGCGTTCGTGGACGGCCTCCGCGATCACCTGGTCGCGTTCGGCGAGGGCCTGGTACGTCGCCGTGGCCTGCCGGGTCATCTCGTCGAGCTGCTCCCGGAGCTGTCCGATGCCGAGCGGCGAGGACTCGGCGAGCGTGTCCGCGCCGCGCTCGAGCTGCTCGCGCGCACCCCGGATCGACTCGGCCAGCATGTTCATCGTGTCCTCGAGCCGCCCGGTGCGGGCGGCGAGCGCCTGGAACCGCTCGTCCGAGTGGCTGATGAGCGCCCGGATCGCCTGATCGCGCGAGAGCTCGTGCAGGATCGTCGAGCCGACCGCGTCCTTGTCGCCGCCGGCGCCGCGCCACACCTCCGCGGCGATCTCGTGCATGAGGGTGTTGGCCGTGTGCTGGATCGCCCGGAGGCCCTCGTCGAGCTGCTCCTGGATCATCTCCTGGGAGGCGGTGATGACCGCCTCGACGCGTTCGGCCGCCGAGGGCGTGAGTGCGGGCATGGATGGAGCCGGTGGTTCGGTGCGACCGGAGAACAGGCTGCGTCGCCTCGCCCGGTCACCGGGCGGGTTCGAGGGATCCCGCTGCATGTGGGCGCTCGCAATCCGGGGCCGGCGCGGCGCGTCCGCAAGAGTGTAGGAGAGGGTCGATGCAACATCGAGCACCTTCGGATATCCGGGGTGGGCCCGGACGTCGCTCGGTACGCCGGTGCCGTCAGCCCGTCGAGTCGAACAGGGTCGTCTCGGGCTCCGCGGCCGGGACGCGAACCGAGTCGTTCGGGAACCGCTCGAGGTGCTCCCGGATCCACGCCTGCGTCGCCGGGAGGTTCCGGAGCAGGAGCTCCACGTCGGCCGCGAGCAGGCGGACGCCGGGGTTCGACGGGTGATCCTCGACGACGCCGAGCACGACGTCGCGGGCCTCGTCGGCGGCCGCCTCGTTCCCGGCCCGGCCGTCGATCGCCAGGCTGACCGCGAGGGCCTCCGAGGCGGTGATCCGCCAGGGAGCGACCCGCGTCGCCGCTCGGAGCGCCCAGTCGGTCGCGTAGTGCGAGTGTCCCCACTGCTCGAGCGCGGAGGCCGTGACGTTCACGGTCGCGAGCACGGTCGCCGCCGCGAGCACCGCGATGGCGCCGCCCCGCGCGATCCGCCCTCCGACATGCGTGCTCGGTGCCGGCGAGGGCTCGGCGACCCGGCCGCCGGCGGCGGCCCCCGCGAACAGGAACAGGAGCGGGGTCAGCACGATGTCGAACGGTTCGACGAGCGCGAACACGCCGAGCGTCACGGCCGCCGCCGCGAGCCAGCGTCGGTCCGGAGGCGGCCGCAGGGCCCGCGGCGCGACGCGGATCACCAGCCACGCGAACGCGGCGAGACCCACGACGCCGGAGATCACGGCGAGCTCCAGGACCATGTTGTGCGCGTCGGCCCAGTTCCGGCCGGCCGTGCTGGATCTGGTCCTCGGTGCCCGCGGACAGGAACCCCGTCCATGCGTTCGCCGGTCCCCAGCCGAGCACCGGGCGCTCGGCGACCGCGCGCAGGTTCGCGCCGTAGACGGCGACGCGCTGGCGCTCGCCCTCGAGCGTCTGGAACTGCCCGACGGCCGTGAACCGATCGCTCGGTCCTCCGTCGATCGTGGCGGCCGGCAGCATCGCCCACAGGACGAGCACCGCCGCGATCGCCGCCGCCGCCGTGCCGAGTCGTCGCCACCCCGGCCGGACGAACCACGCGGTGGCGGCCAGCGCGACGATCGGAAGGAGGTAGGCGCTCCGCTCCTCGGCGAGCGCGAACCCGGCGCCGAGTACGACGAACACCGCGACGGTTCGCCAGGTCGCACCCCCGCGCGCCGCCAGCGCGGCCGGCACGCAGAGCGCGAAGAACCCGATCGCGTCGACGGGGTTCCCGAAGGTCGAGCCCCCGAAGTTCAGGCCGGGCGCGACCGCGTCGAGCGCCGCGGGGGCCAGCCGTTCGATCACGAGCACCCCGGCGACGAGGACCCCCGACCACACGAGCCATCCGCGGACACGTTCGAGCAGGTCCGACGGGATGCCGGGGGCGATCGCCACGAGGGACGCAGCGCAGATCAGCATGACCAGCCCGGTCGCGCGCACCGTGCCGACGAGGCTCTCGACCGGGTCGACGCCGGCGATCGCCGCGACGACGAGCACCCCGATCCACACGAACGCCGCGAGCCCGATCCGGCGGTCGACCGGCAGCCCCGACGCCCACACGAGCAGCGTTCCGCCCGCGAGCAGCAGCAGCTTCACGTCGAGGAACGCGTTGCGCGAGAGCGGGAAGAAGCCGAGCGGGAGCGCGACGACCAGCAGGAACAGTCCGGCCTCGAGGGCCCGGGGCCGTCGCGGGGTCACGCGCCGGTTATCGGGACTGACCTGGGCGAACCTGAGAGACGGAACTTTGCCGCCCCCGTTGAGGCCGCCCTATACTGAGCCTTCGAGTCCCCGCCTTCCGGCCGGGTCGAGTATCCACGGAGGGGCGTAGCTCAACCTGGTAGAGCACCGGTCTCCAAAACCGGCGGTTGGGGGTTCGAGTCCCTCCGCCCCTGCAAGGGAGCACGATGAACAGGCAGATGAAGCGCCAGCAGCGCCGCCAGGGCACCCAGGTGGAACGTGCCCAGGCCTCGGCCGCGTCGCGGCGCGCCCAGCTCCAGCAGAAGAAGGAGCGGACCGGCGCCCGCCAGTTCCTGAAGGAGGTCCGCCAGGAGCTGCGCAAGGTGATCTGGCCGACGCGCAAGGAGCTGGCCACCTACACCGTCGTCGTGCTCGTCACGGTCGTCGTGCTCACCACGTACGTGTTCGGGCTCGACAGCCTGTTCGGCCGCTTCATCCTGGACGTCTTCACGAGCTAAGGCGCGCTTCCCATGAATAGACCCCAGGTCGATCGAGCGGACCAAGCCGCCCCGGAACCGGACGAGGCGGCCGCCCCCGACGCGCCCGTCGAGACCGACGACGCGCTCGAGCGCGTGGCCGAGGCCTTCGACAAGGCCGCGGAGCGGGAGGCGGAGGCCGATGAGGCGATCGAGGAAGCGCTCGAGCAGACCGTGACCGAGGCCGTCGAGGATGCCGTCGCGGTCGAGGCCGTCTCCGACGCCGACATCCAGGAGGCGTTCGAGGAGCGCGTCGTGGAGGCCGTCGAGTCCGGGCTCGACGGCACGGAGCTCGAAGCGGCCGTCGCGGAGGCGGGCAGGGACGCGGACGTGCAGGAGGCGATCGCCGACGAGGCGATCGGGGAGGCCCTCGAGGAGACGATCGCCGAGACGGTCGTCGCCGCCACCGAACTCGAAGCCACCAGCGACGCCGCGATCATCGAAGATCTCGCCGACGAGGTGGAGTCGATCGCGACCGAGTCGGAAGCGGAAACGGAGACCGAAGCGGAGCCTCCGAGCGAGGAGCCCGTGGTCGTGGAGGCCGAGGAGGCTGTTCCCGCGGCCGCGGAGGCCCCCGAGGCCGCCGCCGCCCCAGAGGAGGTCGAACTCGAGGCCCCGGGCGGGCGCGATCCGTTCCGTGGCCCCGGCGAGTGGTACGTCGTCCACACGTACGCCGGCTACGAGAACAAGGTCAAGACCAACCTCGAATCGCGCATCCACACGATGCAGATGGAGGAGAAGATCTTCGACGTCCACATCCCGATGGAAGACGTCATGGAGATCAAGGGCGGGAAGAAGCAGGTCGTCCAGCGCAAGGTCTTCCCCGGCTACCTGCTCGTGAACATGGTGTACGACAACGACTCCTGGTACGTCGTGCGCAACACGCCCGGCGTGACCGGGTTCGTCGCGGCCGGGACCGGCAGCAAGCCGACCCCGCTGTCGCGGCGCGAGGTCGAGAAGATCCTGGCCGTCAAGAAGGAAGAGGTGAAGCCGCAGTTCCGCCTCGGGTTCGAGGAGGGCGACGTGGTGCGGATCATCTCGGGCCCGTTCGCGGACTTCAACGGCACGATCAGCGAGATCAACCTCGACCAGAGCAAGCTGAAGGTGCTCGTGAACATCTTCGACCGAGAGACACCGGTCGAGCTCTCGTTCGACCAGGTCGCGAAGGTCTGAGGCACACAACCGACACACGCGGGAGGCCGTGAGGCCGCTCGAACCGCAGGAGGTGAACCGAACGGATGGCGAAGAAGAAGGTGCTCGCCGTCGTCAAGCTCCAGATCCGCGCCGGACAGGCGACGCCCGCCCCGCCCGTCGGGACGGCGCTCGGACAGCACGGCGTCAACATCATGGAGTTCTGCCGGCAGTACAACGAGCAGACGCAGCAGTTCACCGGGCAGGTGATCCCCGCCGAGCTGACGATCTACGAGGATCGCTCGTTCACGTTCATCACGAAGCAGCCGCCGGCGGCGGAGCTGATCAAGCAAACCCTGGGCCTGGAGAAGGGGTCGGGCGAGCCGAACCGCGAGAAGGTCGGCTCGCTCACGCAGAGCCAGGTCCGACAGATCGCCGAGCGGAAGATGGACGACCTGAACGCGAACGACGTCGACGCCGCGATGAAGATCGTGGCCGGCACCGCGCGCAGCATGGGCGTGGAGGTGGTCGCATGAGCGGCAACGGCAAGCGCTACCGGGAGGCGGCGGCGCTGTTCGAGCTCGAGCGCGAGTACACCCCGGTCGAGGCGATGAAGACGGTGAAGGCGTTCCCCGACGCGAAGTTCGACGAGACCGTCGAGGTGGCGTTCCGGCTCGGCGTCGACCCCCGCAAGGCCGACCAGCTGGTCCGCGGGACGGTCTCGCTGCCGAACGGCAGCGGCAAGTCCGTCCGCGTCGCCGTGTTCGCGCAGGGCCCGAAGGCGACCGAGGCCAAGGAGGCCGGCGCCGACGTGGTCGGGGGCGACGAGCTCGTCGAGCAGGTGATGGGTGGCACGATCGAGTTCGACGCGGCCGTCGCGACGCCCGACATGATGGCCGCCGTCGGCAAGGCCGGCCGGGTCCTCGGACCGCGTGGCCTCATGCCGAACCCGAAGACCGGCACCGTGACGAACGACATCGCGAAGGCCGTCACCGACATCAAGGGCGGGAAGGTCGAGTACAAGACCGACCGGACCGGGAACGTCCACCTGATCATCGGGAAGAAGTCGTTCTCCGAGCAGCAGCTGCTCGAGAACTACCTGACGGTCGTCGAGGAGATCCTGCGGGCGCGACCGTCCGCGGCCAAGGGCAAGTACGTGAAGACGCTCACGGTCTCGACGACGATGGGTCCCGGGATCGCGATCGACACGAACCGGATCAAGGGCACGGCGGAGGCTGCCGCCACGGGATAGCCGCCGGCGCGTGGCAACATGGGCGCCGTGCGCGACACCCTGCCCGAACAGGACGAGGCTCCGGTCGCCGAGACCGATGAGGCTTCCCCCGACCGCAACCGGCTGCGCTGGCCGCTCGTGGTCGTCGCCGCGACGGTCCTGTTCAACCTCCTCGTGCTCCGGGCGGAGGCCCAGCCGGTCCAGACCCTGAACGACGCCTCGATCCATCGCTCGATGGTCGCGTGGGCGAACGAGCGGATCGAGGACGGCCATCTGCCGCTCGACGGCTGGTACCCGGACCTGTCGCTCGGCTCGTCGAGGTTCCACCACTACCAGAGCCTGCCGCACGTCCTCGGCGGCGCGCTCGCCGTGGTCGTCGACAGCGGGCGGGTGCTGACGTGGACGACCTACCTCGGCATGGCGCTGTGGCCGATCGCGGTGTTCGCGGGCGGCAGGCTCATGGGATGGGGCCCGTGGGTCTGCGCGATCGCGGCCGCGTGCTCGCCGCTCGTCGTGAGCGAGCCGACGCTCGGGTACGAGTGGGGGAGCTACGCCTGGCGCGGGTACGGCGTCTGGTCCCAGCTCTGGGGGATGTGGTTGCTCCCGTTCGCGTGGGGCCTCTCGTACCGCGCCGTGTCGGAGGGGCGGTCGTACGCCCTCACCGCGTTCGTCCTCGCACTCACGGTCGCGTGCCACCTGCTGACCGGCTACCTCGCGCTGCTGTCGCTCGGGGTGTTCGCGATCGTGCGGTGGCGTCACGTGCTCCTGCGGTTCGGGCGGGCCGCGCTCGTCGGGTTCGGCAGCCTGGTCGTGGCCGCGTGGGTGGTGGTGCCCCTGCTCGCGGACCGGATCTGGACCGTGAACGACGAGTTCTCGCGCGGCCGGATCTACTACGACTCGTTCGGCGCCCGGAAGATCCTCGGGTGGTTCGTGACCGGCCAGCTCTTCGACCGCGGCCGGGTCCCGGTCGTGTCGATCCTGGTCGTCGCCGGGATCGCGGTCGCGCTCTGGCGCTTCCGGCGGGACGAGCGCGCCCGGATGATCCTCGGCCTGTTCCTCCTGTCGCTCCTGCTGTTCTTCGGGCGGGCCACGTTCGGCGGGCTCCTGCGGGTCCTGCCCGGCTCGGGGGACCTGTTCCTGCGGAGGTTCGTGTTCGGCGTGCATCTCGCCGGCCTGTACCTCGCGGGCGTCGGCGCGGTGCGGCTCGGGCAGCTCGGGCTGGGCCTCGTGCGGCGCTTCCCGACGATCCGCGTCCGGCCGGCGCTCACGGCCGGGATCGCGGTGGCCGCGGCGGTGCTGTTCCTGTCGCCCGCGTTCGGCGAGCGCGCCGCGTGGGCCGGCGTGGGCGCGCGATGGATCGGCGAGCAGGCGGTCGCGGACGCCGACGAGGGCGCGCAGGTCACCGAGCTCATCGACATCGCCCGGGCGCGGGGTCCGGGCGGTTCTTCGCCGGCACGCGCTCGGAGTTCGGCCACTCGAACTTCGGCCACAAGGACGTCGTCGGGCAGGTGCCGATGTACATCGTCCTGACGAACCACGACCTGGAAGGGGTCGGGTTCGTGCGGCCGACGTGGTCGCTCTCCTCCCCGTTCGAGTACCGGTTCTCGGGGACGAACCCGTCGCACCTCGACCTGTTCGCGGTCCGGTACCTGATCTTCGAGACCGATCGCGACCCGCCCGCGCAGGCCGAGCGGATCGCCGCACGGGGCGATCACGTCCTGTGGGAGATCCCGGAGACGAGCTACTTCGAGCTCGTCGACGTCCTGCCCGCCGTCGAGGCCGACCGGACGAACCTCGGGATCACGCTCGCCGACTGGTTCCGCTCGGACCTGCCCGGCTCGGTACGCGCATCCGGGGGTCGCGTTCGAGGGGCACGACGCGCCGGAGCAGACGACGATCGAACCGCTCACCGAGGAGCCCGGCCGGATCGTCGCCGAACAGGTCGACCTTCGCGACGGCACGGCGACCGTGACCGTCGAGGCCGACCGCCCGGCCTTCGTCCTCCTGAAGGCGTCGTTCGATCCCCGGTGGCAGGTCACCGTCGACGGTGTCCCCGTCGAACCGGAGATGATCGCCCCGAGCTTCGTGGGTCACGGCGTCGCCCCGGGGGAGCACGTCGTTCGGTTCGTCTACGAGCCGTTCCCCCGGTACGACCTGTTGCTGCTGGTCGGGGCCCTCTGCCTCGTCGGCCTCGCGGTCGTCCCCCGGTGGCTCGCTCGCCGGCGCGCCGATCCTCCACGCACGCAGCCGGGCACCGTTCCAGAGCGGTTCTGACCTCCACCGGATCGTCGCATCCGCCCCGCTCAGGCGGCGCGTCGTGCCTGCCGAGGACCACTATGCGATGCGTGACGCCGTTCGTGAGGGGAGCGCTGCCGGGCCGGGCTGGCGCCGCTCGTTCAACGCGGCCCTCCGCGACCGGCGCGCCGCCATCGGCGTCGTCGGGCTCGGCTACGTCGGTCTGCCGATGCTCGTCTCGGTCGCCCGGGCGGGGTTCCGCGCGGTCGGGGTCGACGTCGATCGGGCGCGCGTCGATGCGCTGCGGGCCGGCCGCTCATACATCGGCGACGTCCCGGACGGCATGCTCGCCGATCTCGCGGGAACGTTCCGCGCCTCGACCAACCGGTCGGCACTGCGCGCGTGCGACGTCGTCCTGATCTGCGTCCCGACGCCGCTCGCCGACCACGATCCCGACCTCCGGTTCATCGAGCGCGCGGCGGCGGACATCGCGGCGATCCTTCGGCGCGGGATGCTCGTCGTCTTGGAGTCCACGACGTACCCGGGGACGACCGAGGAGGTCCTGCGTCCGATCCTCGAGCGGTCGGGACTGCGGGCCGGACGCGACTTCGCCCTGGCGTATTCACCGGAGCGGATCGACCCAGGCCGCGAGCTCGACCACATCGCGAAGACCCCCCGGGTGGTCGGCGGCCTGACGAAGGCCGACGGCGCGCTCGCGGCGAGGTTCTACCGCACGTTCGTCCACGAGGTCGAGCAGGTGGCGTCGCCGCGCGAGGCCGAGATGGCCAAGTTGATCGAGAACACGTTCCGGCACGTGAACATCGCGCTCATGAACGAGCTCGCGTTCCTGTCGAAGGACCTCGGCGTCGACCTGTGGGAGTCGATCCGCGCCGCCTCGACGAAACCCTTCGGGTTCATGCCGTTCTGGCCCGGTCCGGGCGTCGGCGGCCACTGCATCGCGATCGACCCCTCGTACCTGTCCTGGCGGGTGGGGCAGCGGACCGGCCACCGCCTGAACTTCGTCGAGCACGCGCAGGAGGTGAACGCGCGGATGCCCGGCTTCGTCGCCCAGCGCGTCGCTGAGGCGCTGAACGACCGGGGACTGGCGGTGCGCGGCTCGAAGGTGCTCGGCATCGGCGTGAGCTACAAGCCCGACGTCGACGACATCCGAGAGTCGCCGGCGATCCTCGTCCTCGAGCGCCTCGCGCACGACGGCGCGAAGGTCACCTACCACGACCCGCACGTCCCCTCGCTCCCGCTCGCCGGACGACGCACCCGTTCGCGATCCCTCACCCCCGAGCTCCTGTCGGCGCAGGACGTCGCCGTCGTCCTCACGGCGCATTCCGCCGTCGACTTCGCAGAGGTGGTTCGGCACGCGCCGCTCGTGTTCGACGCGCGCGGGGTGACTCGCGGCCGACGCCCGAACCTGGTCCGGCTGTGAACGCTCGAGCGGGGATCGCCGGCGGCCCCATGACTCGAGGCTGACGACGATGTGCGGGATCGCGGGGATGCTCGGCGGCGAGGTCCGTCCGGACGCCCTGATCGCCTCTTGCGACGCGTTGCGCCACCGCGGCCCCGACGGAGAGGCGACCTGGGCCGAACCGGGGATCGGGCTGGCGCACACGCGTCTGGCGATCATCGACCTCGCCGGTGGCGACCAGCCGATGTTCACGGCGGACGAGCGCTACGTCGTCGTGTGCAACGGCGAGATCTACAACCATCGCGAGCTCCGCCGCGAACTCGAAGGCCGCGGCATTCGGTTCCGGACGAACAGCGACACCGAGGTGCTGCTCCACCTGTACGCGCGCGAAGGGGACGCGATGGTCGCGCGGCTGCGAGGCATGTTCGCGTTCGCCGTGGTGGACCGCCGCGACGGCCGGGCGCTGCTCGCTCGCGATCGGTTCGGCAAGAAGCCGCTCTGCTACGCGGAGTCGGACGGCACGCTCGTGTTCGCCTCGACGCTGGATGCCCTCCGGCCCCTGCTCGCGACCACGCCGCGAGGTCGATCCGGGAGCGATCGCGCGGTACCTCGTGCAGCAGTACGTGCCGGCCCCGCTCACCGCCTGGCAGGGCGTCCGGAAGCTCCTGCCGGGTCACCTCGCGTCTTGGCGTGGCGGACGCCTCGAGGTCCGGCCCTACTGGTCGCCGCCGATCCGCGAGGTCGCCGGTCGGTCCACCCTCGCGCCGGAGGCGTCGACCGAACGCGTTCGCGAGCTGATCCGGGACGCCGTCGGCATCCGCCTGGAGAGCGAGGTACCGCTCGGCGTGTTCCTCTCGGGCGGACTGGATTCCTCGGTCGTCGTAGCCGAGGTCGCCGCGGCCCGAAGCCGGGTCGCGAGCTATTCGGTCGGGTTCAAGCACGCCGGGTTCGACGAGACGCACTACGCGCGGTTGGTCGCCGACCGGTTCGGCGCCGAACACCACGAGCTCGTGGCCGACGACGACGCCCCAGCCTTGTTCGGGGAGCTCACCCGCGCGTACGACGAGCCGTTCGGCGACTCGTCGGCGCTCGCGACGCTGGCGGTCGCCAAGGCGGCACGCGAACACGTCACGGTGATCTTGACCGGCGACGGAGGCGACGAGCTGTTCGGGGGGTACGAGCGCTACTTCGCGTATCGGACGGCGCGTCGGCTCCACCGCACGCTCGGTCCGCTGGCGGGCATCGGATCGCGCGCGCTGGCGGCGGGAGGCCGCGTCCTTCGGAACACGCGTCTGTCCGGCGGAGCCGCGTGGGTCCGCGAGCCGTGGAAGGGCTATCGGGACGCGCTGTTCCACTTCGCGCCGCGCGAGCTCGGGCTCGTTCGTGCGTCCCGAGGTGCTTGATGGGATCGACGCGGCCGCACCGACGCGGGAGCTCGACGAGCTGTGGGCCGCCGCCCCGGGCTCCGCGTCCACGCTGCTGTGGATCGACGAGCAGACCTATCTGCCGGACGACCTCCTCGTGAAGACGGACCGCGCGACGATGGCGTACTCGCTCGAGGCGCGTTCGCCCGCTGCTCGACCACCGACTCGCGGAGTTCGCCGCCGGCCTGGCGGAGCCAGAACTGTTCGACGGCTGGCCTACGGGCAAGGCGATCGTGCGCGAGGCGTACCGGGACACGCTTCCCGCCGAGATCCTCGAGCGCGACAAGATGGGCTTCGGCATCCCGCTCGCCTCGTGGCTGCGCCTCGAGCTCCGCGAGATCGCCGAGGAGCTCCTGCTCTCGGACGCCGGTCCGCTCTGGACGTGGCTTCGCCCGGACGCGGTGCGGCCGCTCGTGCGCCGAACGCTGGACGGTGACGACGCGGGCAAGTGGAAGACCTGGAACCTGCTCGCCCTCGCGGGTTGGGCCTCCGAGCGGAACGCGGTCTAGCCGATGGCCGACGACGAACGCCTGCTCCTCGCCCTCGAGGACACCACCAGCACGGGGTTCCGCGTCGCCGGGCTCCGCATCGCGAACCTCGCGGTCGCGTTCGCCGCGAGCGTGGTGATCGCACGCGCGCTCGGGCCGCAGGGGCGCGGGCTCGTGGCGCTCCCGATCGCCTTCCTCGGGATCGTGATGGCGCTCACGCACGTCGGCGTCGAGCACTCGAACGTCTTCCTCGCCGCGAGGGGCGAGACGTTCCGCCGGCTCTGGGCGGCCAGCGCGCTCATCGCGGTTGCGGCGTCGGTCGTCGCCTGGGTCGCGATCTCGCTCGTGGCCGGGCTCGTGGGGCCGGGGTTCCTCGGAGGACTGCCGGCGAGCTGGATCGCGGTCGCCGTCGCGCAGCTCCCACTCCTGTTGACGTCCCTGTACTGGGCCGGCCTGCTCCAGCTGGACGGCGGGCTCACGACCGCGGTGCGTGCGACCGTCGCCGGCACGGTCGTGCACGCGAGCGTGATCGTCGCCCTCGCGATCGGGGGAGGGCTCACGCCGTTCCGCGTGCTCACGGTGACGTGGGTGAGCGTGGGGGTCACGTGGGCGCTTCTGCTCCGAGCCGGCGTTCGGCGCGGCACCGCGGGCTCACGATCGGACCGCGGCCTGCTCCGGAGGGCGATCGCGTTCGGGCTCCGGGCGCAGTTCGCGACCCTGTTCACGTTCCTGTTGCTGCGCGTGGATCAGCTCCTGGTGCAGCGGGTGCTCGGGTTCGAGGAGCTCGGCCTCTACACGCTCGCCGTCGTCCTCGCCGAACTCCTCTGGCTCGCGACCGATCCGTTCGCGGCCTCCCTGCTCCCGCACCAGGTCCGAGCCGCGGAGGGGGACGACCGCCGGCTGGGGTTCGCGACCGCGCGACTCGGCCTCCTCGTCGCGCTCGGTCTGTGCGTCGTCGGGTGGATCGTCGCTCCGTTCGCGATCCGGCTCGCGTACGGCGACGCGTTCGTTGATGCGACGTGGGCCTTCCGATGGTTGCTGCCGGGCGTCGCGGCGATCGCGGCGCAGCGCCCGCTGTACGCGATCGTGACGCGCGAGGGGCGGATGGGGCTCGCCGCCGCGATGAACGCCGCCGCATTGGCCCTCAACATCGTGCTGAACCTTGCACTGCTCGAGCGCCTCGGCATCGTCGGCGCCAGCGTGGCCTCGTCCGTCACCTACATCCTGCTCGGCGTGGGCTACGTCCTGGCCACACGTCGCCCGGGCGTCGTCTCGTGGCGGGACCTCGTGCCGAGGCGGTCGGATCTCGCCCGGCTCGCCGGAGGATCCCGCAGGTCGAGACCGGCCCGGGACCGGCGCCCCGGGCGGCCGAGGATCGTCTACGTGATCGGGACGCTCGAGCGAGGCGGGACCGAGGGGCAGCTCGCGTTGCTGTCGAGCGAGCTCTCGAGGGCCGGCTGGCAGGTGACGATCCTCTGCCTGTCGTCCGCCGGTCCACTCGCCCGTGAGGTCGAGCGGGACGGGGTGGAGGTCGTCGTCGCCGGCTTCCGTGGGCTCACCCCGCTGCGCAACCCCATGCCCCTGGTTCGGGTGTTCCGAGGGATCCGTCGGACGATCGCGGACCGCGATCCCGACGTCGTCCACACGTTCCTGTACTGGGGGAACCTCGTCGGCGTGTGGGCGGGACGGCGGGCGGGTGCTCCGGTCGTGGTCGCATCGCTGCGGAGCCTCCGGGATGCCGCCGGTTCGAAGCGACTGCTTCGGCCGTGGGAGCGGTGGACACGCCGGCGCGCGGACACGTGGGTGTGCAACTCGCGAGCGGTCCTGGACGACGCGGTCGCCGGCGGGGTGCCGTCGTCGCGTTCGATCGTGATCGCGAACGGCGTGCGTCTCCCGAACGATGTCCCGCCCCATCCGCCCTCGGGAGCAGCGCTCTGCATCGCGAACCTCATCTCGTACAAGGGGCATGACGTCCTGCTCCACGCGTTCGCGCGAGCCGTCGAGCACGTTGCCGAGGTTCGGCTCTGGCTCGCCGGCGCGGGACCGGAGCGGACCGCGCTGCGTGAGCAGGCCCAGGCACTCGGCATCGCCGACCGAGTGGAGTTCCTCGGCTCGGTGGCCGACGTCGGAGCGCTCCTGGACGCGTGCGCGTTCTCCGTCCTCGCCTCCAGGAGCGAGGGGATGCCGAACGTCGTCCTGGAGAGCCTCGCGGACGGCAGGCCCGTCATCGCCTCGGCGGTCGGAGGCGTCCCCGAGCTGCTCGAGGGCGGCGGCGGGATCCTCGTTCCGTCCGGCGATGTGGACGCGTTCGCCGCTGCGATGGTCGAGCTGTGGGCGGATCCGGCTCGGGCGGCGGCGCTCGGTGCGGCGGGCCGCACGAACGTGGCGTCCCGGTTCTCCGTCGATCGGATGGTCGACGCGACTTCGTCGCTGTATCGCGAGCTGCTCGAGCGACAGGGGGTCGTACCCTCGGCGACCGATCCGTTGCGGGTGGCTCGGTGACCGCGTCGGTCGAGCGGTGCCCGCTCTGTGGAGGCATCGATGCGGTGCCCGCCGGCGGCGTCCCGTACGCCGCGATCGTCTCGGGACTGTCGGCCGAGTGGGATGTTCACCTCTCCGACGATGCGGACCGGCCGCTCCCGGATGGCGACGTCGCCGAGCTCGTCCGGTGTGCGGCCTGTGGGCTCGAGTACTTCCCAAGGGCCACCGCGGGCGACCCGGACTTCTACCGGCTGCTGACCGACGCCGTGCCGTATCACGCGGACCGCTGGGAGTTCGAGCACGTGCTGCGCGCGATCCCGCCCGGTGGGCCGATCCTGGATCTCGGATGCGGAGACGGGGCGTTCCTGCGAGCCGCGAGGACGCGAGCCGGACGGGTCGTGGGGGTCGATCACAACGAGGGCGCGATCGAGGCGCTGAGGGCGGCCGGCATCGAGGGTTCGACCGAGACCTTCGAGTCGTTCGCATCGCGCGAGCCCCGAGCGTTCGACGTGGTCTGCTCCTTCCACACGCTCGAGCATCTCCCGGACGCGCAGGCGCTCATCGATCCCGCGCGGACCGCCGTCCGCCCCGGAGGCGCGGTGTTCGTCTCGGTCCCGAACCGCGATCGCGTCGGGCGTCGCGACGACGAGCCGCTCGATTGCCCGCCGCATCACCTCTCGCGATGGAGTGCCCGCCAGCTCGAGGAGCTCGCACGTCGGTTCGACCTCGAGCTCCGTTCCGTGCGGTTCGAGGAGCCGGACTTCTCGCACGTGTGGGACGTCGAGCGCGAACGCGGCCGGCCCGTCCTCGAACGCGTGGGGGCCGCGAGCGACCGCCACCCGCTCACGCGGCTGTGGATGAAGGCCGCGATCGGTCCCAGGCGTCACCGATCCGCTTCGGGCCGGCAGGCGTACACGGCCCGCGGCCTGTTCGGTCATTCGATGCTCGCCGAGTATCGAAGACGGGCGGATCGATGATCGCGAACGGAGCCCGATACCCGACGGTCCTGCATCTCATCCCGAGCCTCGAGATCGGCGGGACGGAGCGGCAGCTGCTCGGGTTCATCGAGCGATCCGAGGCGCCCGGTCGTCATCACGTCGCCGTCTTCCAGGAACCCGGGGCGCTCGCCCATCGCGCGCCGAACACCCCGATCGTGCTCGGCCGGCTCGGACGGTCCGTGCGGGACGTCCCGCGCGACCTACGCGTGCTCTCCGCGTTCCGGCGGGCCATCCGGTCTCGGCACGTGGACCTCGTGCACACCCACCTGCACGCGGCCGAGCTGATCGCGGGCGCCGCCACGCCGCCCGGCCTGCCGATCGTCGCGACCCGGAGGGGAGAGGCCTTCGGTCACACATCGAACCGCGCGTTCCGGATCGCCCAGGCGATGGCGCATCGCCGCGCCAGGATGCTGATCTGCAACTCCGAGTACCTGGCACGCCGGGTGCGAGCGGACGACCTCTCGCCCCCGCGGACGCGAGTGATCCACAACGCGGTGGACCTCGAGCGGTTCACCGTCGCGCCGATGCCCGACGCCGGCCCGAACGTCGCCGTCGTCGCGAACCTGCATCGGTACAAGGGTCACGAGCGTCTCCTCCGCGCGTGGCGGCTGGTGCGCGGCGAGCGTACGGATGCGCGGTTGACGCTCGTCGGCGACGGCGTGGAACGCCCCGGTCTGGAGCGTCTGTGCGAGCGGTTGGGGATCGCGGACGTCGTGACGTTCGCCGGCTCGGTCGAGGACCCCAGGCCGTTCATCCGTGATGCGCACGTCGTGGCGCTCACCTCGGACAACGAGGGGTTCCCGAACGCCCTGCTCGAGGCGATGGCGATGGGTCGACCGGTGGTCGCCACCCGGGTGGGCGGGACCCCCGAGCTTGTCCGCGACGGCCGAGACGGGTTCCTCACGTCCCTGGATCCGGACGACATCGCGCGTCGCCTGCTCGAGCTCCTCGGCGACGCCGAACTACGAGGACGCATGGCGGCGAACGCGCGCGCCCGCGCCGAGTCCTTCACGTGGGACCGTGTCGTCGAGCAGACCGAGCGCGTCTACGGCGAGGTGCTGCACCCGCGTCACATCTGACGTGGCGTGGTGGTTCGCCGTGTGGCACCGGCGAGGATCGCCACGGCGAGGGCGAGTCCGAGCAGGACGGCCGCGATCGCGACGGGCACCACGAGCTCCGGGGTATTCACGGCCGTCACTGCGATCGCGGAGCAGGCGACCTGCGCGCCATACGCGACGAGCGCGACCTCCCTGCCGCTCAAGCCCTTCGCCGCGAGCCGGTGCGAGGCGTGGTCGGTCCCCCCGAGCATCACCGGCCGGCCCTCGCGTCGCCGGAGCCAGACCACGAGGATCGTGTCGAACACGGGGACGCCGATGATCAGGGCCTGGACGGCGATCCGCTTGACGTCGTTCGACACGTCGAGGTCGAGTAGCAAGCCGAGAGATGCGAGCAGGAAGCCGAGGAGGAGCGACCCCGCGTCACCCAGGAAGATCCGCGCGGGCGGGAAGTTGTGACGCAGGAACCCGAGGCTCGCGCCCGCCAGGGCGATCGCGAACGAGGCGACGAGGTAGTCGCCCTGGGGGGCCGCGATCGCGAAGTACGCGAGGCTCGCGATCGCGGCGATCCCCGAGGCGAGGCCGTCCATGTTGTCGGTCAGGTTGACCGCGTTCGTGATCACGACGACCCACCCGACCGTGAGCAGGAGGTCGAGCGCCGGGATGTCGAAGAACCCGGCCCGCACCCCACCCGCCCACAACAGCACCGCGAGCCCCGCCTCGACCGTCAGCTTCGGGACGGGACCGAGGCCCCGGAGATCGTCGAGGAGACCGAGGACGAAGACGATGAGCCCGCACCCCGCGATCACGGCGGCCTGCAACGCGGTCGTCCCGACGACCAGGCCGGCCACCACGAGCCCGAGCGCGATCGCCGCCCCACCGAGGTAGGGCGTCGGCTCGACGTGGCCCTTCCGGGCTCCCGGCTCGTCGAGCACCCCGAGGCGCCGGGCGATGCCCGCGGCCGCCGGCGTCACCAGCAGCGTCGTGACCAGTGGAAGCAGGAATGCGGCGCCGTACAGGATCGCGGCGTCGGCCAGGTCGAGTGTCGCGCCCTCGTCGCCGGCGGCGACGAGGGCGTTCACGAGGCCGGCTCGGCCGTGGGCACGTCGAGCGCGAGGCGTTCGCTCTCGATGACGTCGCGCACGATCCGGTCGAGCTGGAGCCGAGGTTGCCACCCGGTGAGGGCGGTGATCTTCCCCAGGTCGGGAACCCGCCGCTCCATGTCCTCGAACCCCTCCTCGTAGGCCTCGTCGTAGGGGACGTGCACGACCATCGAGGACGAGCCCGTCATCTCGATCACCGTGCGTGCCAGCTGATTCATCGACAGCTCATGCGTCGCACCGACGTTGAACACGTCGCCGACGGCGCCGGGGTGGTCGAGCAGCGACACGAGGGCCTCCACGGTGTCGAGCACGTGGCAGAAGCACCGCTGCTGCTCGCCGTCGCCGTACACGGTCAGATCCTCACCGGCGAGCGCCTGTCGCACGAAGGTCGGCACGACCATCCCGAACTCGCCGGTCTGCCTCGGGCCAACGCAGTTGAACAGGCGCGCGACGATCGAGGGGACGCCACGGTCGCGCCAGTAGGCGCGCGCGAGGATCTCGTCCACCGCCTTCGCGGTCGAGTAGGACCATCGTGCCTTGAAGGGCGAGCCCAACACGCGGTCGGCGTCCTCGTGCAGGGGCCCCGACGCGTTCTTCCCGTAGATCTCCGAGGTCGAGGTGATCAAGATCTGCCGGGCCGAACCGGCCGCGGCGTCGAGGACGATCTCGGTGCCGCGGATGTTCGTGAGCAGCGACTCGAGTGGGCGGTCGACGATCAGCTTCACGCCGACGGCCGCGGCGAGATGCACGACGACATCGACCTCCTGCACGAGCCCGACGACCGCGCCGTGGTCGAGGATCGTTCCGCGGACTAGCCGGAACCGCGGCTCGGCCTCGAGGTGCTCGACGTTGCGGACCGAGCCCGTGGACAGGTCGTCCATCGCAACGACCTCGTCACCTCGCGCGATCAACCGGTCCGCGAGGTGGGATCCGATGAAGCCGGCGCCGCCGGTGATGAGGTAGCGCATGGTGGGCGCCCGCCATCCGCCGGGCGGCATCATCGTAGTGGAGGGTTCGGGCGCGTACGCTCAAGCGATGCCGGATCGGAGTGGCCCGCTCCGGGTGCTGCAGGTGGTCACGCGCATGAACGTCGGAGGTCCGGCGCGTCACGTGCTCGCGCTCTCGGCCGCCCTTCGCAGGCGTGGGTTCGAGACCCTGATCGCCTACGGGACCCCGGAGCCCGACGAGGGCGAGCTCCTCCCGGGACTGGATGAGCCCTCGGTTCGGGTCGCGTCCCTGCGCCGCCCCCTCGACCCGGCGGCGGACCAGCGGGCCATCACCGATCTCACGCGCCTGATGCGCCGCTACCAACCCGACGTCGTCCACACCCACATGGCCAAGGGAGGGGCGCTCGGTCGGAGCGCGGCCCGGCGGATCGGCGCACGCGGGATCGTCCACACGTTCCACGGCCATGTCCTCGAGGGGTACTTCGCCTCCCCGTCGAACGCGGCGTTCGTGCTGGCCGAACGCCGTCTCGCCAAGCACACGAGCGCCCTCGTCGCGGTGTCGGCCTCGACCAGGGACGAGCTGCTCGGGCTCGGCATCGGACGACCCGAGCGGTGGCACGTGGTGCCCCTCGCGCTCGATCTCGAGCCGGTGACCGCTCGAGCGGTGGATCCGGCCGAGGCTCGAGGCTGGCTCGACCTGCCGGCCGGCGTCCCTGTGGTCGGGATCGTCGGACGGCTGGTCCCGATCAAGAACCATGTCCTGTTCATCGAGGCGGCGAGGCAGGTCCTGCTGGAACGCCCCGACGTCGTGTTCGCGATCGCCGGCGACGGCGAGCTCCGCGCGATGCTCGAGGCGGAGGCGCACCGGGCGCTCGGCGAGCGGGTCCGCTTCCTCGGCTGGGTGTTCGACCTCGCGCTCCTGTACGCGGCGCTCGACGTCGTGGTGCTCACCTCGTTGAACGAAGGGACGCCCGTCGCGCTGATCGAGGCGATGGCCGCCGGCCGGCCCGTCGTGGCGACCGACGTCGGAGGTGTGGCCGAGGTCGTGCGCGACGACGCGAACGGCGTGCTGGTGCCCTCGGGCGACGCCGAGGCGATCGCCAAGGCCGTGCTCCTGTCCCTGGCCGCTCCGGACGGGGCGACGGAGCAACCGATCCCGCTCCCGGATGTGGCCGGGCGGTACTCGGCCGATCGGATCGGCGGGTCGATGGCGGAGCTGTACGAGGCGGCCATCGCCTGAAGCGCTCCTCCACCGTTGTCGGCAACGCCCGCACCCGGCTACCCTGATGGACCGTCGCAGACAGCAGGGGCGCTCGCGCGCGTAATCCCTCCGGGGCACCTGCCGAGGCGAACCGAAGACGCAGGATCCTGTGCGCGTCTCCGCCGTCTGCGGGGGCGCGTGTTTGGTTGATGGGAGCAGGATGCCGAACGCACAGAAGGTCGAGAAGGTCCAGGAGCTGAAGCGACGGATCGACGGCGCCGAAGCGCTGTTGCTCGCCGACTACCGGGGCCTCAGCGTGCACGACGCCACCGAGGTCCGCAGATCGCTCTCGGATCAGGCCCGGTTCTCGATCGTGAAGAACACCCTGATGCAGCGCGCGGCCGCCGACGCGGGACTGGCGGAGCTCGACGCGCTGCTCGAAGGCCCGACGGCGGTCGCGTTCGTCGACGGGGACGTCGTCGCGGCGGCCAAGCGGGTCGTCGAGGCTGCGAAGCGGTTCCCGACCCTGGTGCTCAAGGGCGGCTACATGGAGGGCCGGATCCTGACCGCCGCCGAAGCCCAGGCGCTCGCGAACCTCGAGTCTCGGGAGGTCATGCTGTCGAGGCTCGCCGGCATGATGAAGGCCGAGATGAGCCGCGCCGCCTCGATGTTCCAGGCCCTGCAGAGCCGCTTCCTCGGCGTCCTCGACGCCTACAAGGACAAGCTGACCCCCGAAGCCGCGACGGACGCCGACGCCCCGGACGAGGCCGAGGCGGAGGCTCCCGAGGAGACCGTGGCCGAGGCCACGACGGCCGAAGCCAACGACACCGGCGAGGGCGCCCCCGAGGAGCCTGCCGCGGAGGCCACAACGGAGGATGAGACATCGGAGGCGGAAACCTCCGTCGAGAAGGAGGAGGAGTAAGCCATGGCGAAGATGACCGCCGACGATCTGCTCGAGCAGTTCAAGGACATGACGCTGCTCGAGCTCTCGGACTTCATCAAGAGGTTCGAGGAGGCCTTCGACGTACAGGCTGCCGCGGCCGCGCCGATGATGATGGCCGCGCCCGGGGCGGCCGCGGGCGGCGAGGAGGCCGAGGAGCAGACCGAGTTCGACGTCGTCCTCACGGGCGCCGGAGACAAGAAGATCCAGGTGATCAAGGAGGTCCGTGCGCTCACGAGCCTCGGGCTCAAGGAAGCCAAGGACCTGGTGGACTCGGCACCCAAGCCCGTCCTGGAGCGGGTCAACAAGGAGGCGGCCGACAAGGCGAAGGAGCAGCTCGAGGGCGCCGGGGCCTCGGTCGAGGTCAAGTAGGGCGCCGCCGGCTCGTCGCGTTTTTTGCGGTGTAGGTCCGCCGGGGGGTAGATTCCATCGAAGAGCAACGATTCGAAGCGAACGATCGCTGAGGGGGGACATGGACGAACGGACGTTCGGACAACGGCTCCGCGCCACACGGATCAAAGCTGGGTACTCCCAGTCTGAGCTGGAGGAGATCTCGGGGATCCCGAAGGCACGGCTGTCCAGGTACGAGAACGGACACGTCGCTCCGTCGATCCAGACCCTCGCACGGCTCGCGCGCGCCCTCGGGGTGTCAGAGGCGCTCTTGCTCGGCGACGACCGGGCCTTCATGGAGGAGTTCTTCGCGGTCCTGACCGCCCGAGGCGTCCGGATCGAGACGAGCGAGCAAGCGGCCGCGCTCGGCAGCGCCGTGGCGGACATCGCTCGAGCCTTCGGGATGGTCGAAGAGGACCCACCCACCGTCATCGACCAGGACGGCGCGACCGAGACCCTGGCGACCGTCGCGGTCGGCCTCTCGCAACTCAGCGAACGCTGAGCCCCGGGCAAGCGGTTCCTGCGTCCGGGCGCCTGAGGCGATCCGATTCCGCCGACCGTGGCCGGATGGAGGGTTGACCTGCCGTCCGACTGGGGGTAACCTTCCGCCCGTTCTGAACCGGGCCCCCAGCCCGGGGGTTGACGCTGCACGTCCTCCCGCCTACACTGTCTGTTCGCCGTGCCGCGTTCCGCATGCCTTGTTCCCATGCGTGTCCAACACCCTAGGGGGGATCGTTCTTGCCTGACTCGCTCGTCCCTGTCCGCGACCGTGTCAGTTTCTCCAAGCTCGACGAGGCGCTCCCGCTTCCCGACCTCGTGGGCATCCAGCGTGGATCGTTCGACTGGCTCCTCGCCGAGGGCCTGAAGGAGGTCCTGGAAGAGGTCTCGCCGATCGAGGACTTCACCGAACAGTTCCAGTTGCATTTCGGCAAGCACGTCTTCAAGGAACAGAAGTTCACTGAGGAGGAGTGCAAGGACAAGGACGCCACCTTCTCCGCACCGCTGTTCGTCGAGGCGATGTTCGTCAACAAGACGACCGGCGAGATCAAGGAGCAGGAGGTCTTCATGGGGGACTTCCCCATGATGACCGAGCGCGGGACCTTCATCATCAACGGCACCGAGCGCGTGGTCGTCTCCCAGCTCGTCCGCTCGCCCGGCGTGTACTTCAGCCGTGAGCTCGACAAGACGACCGACAAGGACGTCTTCATCGCGAAGATCATCCCCAGCCGGGGAGCCTGGCTCGAGTTCGATGTCGACAAGAAGGACACGGTCGGGGTCCGGATCGACCGCAAGCGCCGGCAGAACGTCACGGTCCTCCTCAAGGCGCTCGGGTGGTCCGAGGACGAGATCCTCCACCTGTTCGACGGCGCGCAGAGCATCAAGAACACGCTGGAGAAGGACCACGGGATCGAGACGCCCGAGGCCGCGCTCGAGGACATCTACCGCAAGCTCCGGCCCGGTGAGCCGCCGACGGCCGAGTCCGCGCGCACGCTGCTCGAGAACCTGTTCTTCAACCCGAAGCGATACGACCTGGCCCGTGTCGGCCGCTACAAGGTCCTGAAGAAGCTCGAGAGCCCGCAGGGCACGCTCCTGTCGCAGCTGAAGGCGCGCGCCAAGCAGGTCGCCGAGCTCGACAACCCGGACAAGAAGGGCTGGGACCAGCCGAGGTTCCGTGTCTGGTCGGAGCTCCAGAAGGACGAGCAGGGCGAGGGCGGCCCCAAGTACAAGGGGATCCTGACCTACGAGGACATGCTGAAGACCGTCCGCTACCTCGTGAAGCTCCACGCGGGGGAAGAGGGCTACGAGCCCGACGACATCGACCACTTCGGCAACCGCCGACTCCGCTCGGGCGGCGAGCTGATCCAGAACCAGATCCGGATCGGCCTGTCGCGGATGGAACGCGTCGTCCGCGAGCGCATGACCACCCAGGACGTCGAGGCCATCACGCCCCAGACCCTGATCAACATCCGGCCGGTCGTGGCCAGCATCAAGGAGTTCTTCGGGACGTCGCAGCTGTCCCAGTTCCTGGACCAGACCAACCCGCTGTCCGGGCTCACCCACAAGCGGCGCCTGTCGGCGCTGGGACCGGGCGGGCTCTCGCGGGAGCGGGCGGGGTTCGAGGTCCGCGACGTGCACGCGAGCCACTACGGCCGGATGTGCCCGATCGAGACGCCGGAGGGGCCGAACATCGGTCTGATCGGATCGTTGTCCACCTACGGCCGGATCAATCCGTTCGGGTTCATCGAGACCCCGTATCGCCGGGTGACCGGAGGCAAGGTCACCGACAAGGTCGACTACCTCTCGGCCGACGAGGAGGACCGACACGTCATCGCGCAGGCCAACGAGCCGATCAAGCCGGATGGTGGCTTCGCCAACTCGACCGTCCTCGTTCGGCGCAAGGGCGGCGAGGTCGACGCGGTCGCGCCCGACGAGGTCGACTACATGGACGTCTCGCCGAAACAGATCATCTCGGTCGGCGCGGCGCTGATCCCGTTCCTCGAGCACGACGACGCCAACCGTGCCCTGATGGGCGCGAACATGCAGCGTCAGGCTGTCCCGCTGCTCCGCTCCGAGGCGCCGCTCGTCGGGACCGGGGTGGAGTTCCGCGCGGCCGTCGACGCCGGCGACGTGGTGCTCGCCGAGGAGGCGGGCGTGGTCGAGGAGGTCTCGGCCGACGACGTCGTGATCCGCGAGCGCACCGGTGAGCTTCGGACCTACAAGCTCCAGAAGTTCCGCAGATCCAACCAGGGGACCTCGCTCAACCAGAAGCCGCTGGTGACCGAGGGCGACCGGATCGTCCGCAACCAGGTGATCGCCGACGGACCCTCCACCGAGGCCGGCGAGCTCGCGCTCGGCCGCAACCTCATCGTCGCGTACATGCCGTGGGAGGGTCACAACTACGAGGACGCGATCATCATCTCGGAGCGCCTCGTGAAGGACGACGTCCTCACCTCGATCCACATCGAGGAGCACGAGGTCGACGCCCGTGACACCAAGCTCGGGGCCGAGGAGATCACCCGGGACATCCCGAACGTCTCCGAGGAGATCCTGAAGGACCTCGACGAGCGCGGGATCGTTCGGATCGGCGCCGAGGTCAACCCGGGCGACTACCTCGTGGGCAAGGTCACGCCGAAGGGCGAGACCGAGCTCACGCCGGAGGAGCGGCTGCTGCGCGCGATCTTCGGCGAGAAGGCGCGCGAGGTGCGCGACACGTCGCTCAAGGTGCCGCACGGCGAGTCGGGCAAGGTGATCGGTGTCCGGGTGTTCACGCGCGAGGAGGGCGACGAGCTTCCGCCCGGTGTGAACCAGCTCGTCCGGGTCTACGTGGCCCAGAAGCGCAAGATCTCCGACGGCGACAAGCTCGCCGGACGCCACGGGAACAAGGGCGTCATCTCGACGATCCTGCCCGAGGAGGACATGCCGTTCCTCGCGGACGGCAGCCCCGTCGACATCATCCTGAACCCGCTCGGCGTGCCATCCCGGATGAACCTCGGCCAGGTGCTCGAGGCGCATCTCGGATGGGCCGGGCTCGTCGGGTTCCGCAAGGACGGGGTGGAGCACGAGGGTCCCGTGTACGTCTCGACGCCGGTCTTCGACGGCGCGCGCGAGCACGAGATCCTCGAGGCGATCCGCAGCGCGCACCCGAACAAGGACGGCGTGCGCCTGGTCGACGACGTCGGCAAGGCGGTGCTGTTCGACGGTCGCAACGGCGAGCCGTACGAGGAGCCGGTCACCGTCGGCGTGGCGTACATCCTGAAGCTGCTCCACCTGGTGGACGACAAGATCCACGCTCGGTCCACCGGCCCCTACTCGATGATCACGCAGCAGCCGCTCGGCGGGAAGGCGCAGTTCGGCGGTCAGCGGTTCGGCGAGATGGAGGTGTGGGCGCTCGAGGCGTACGGGGCTGCGTACGCGCTCCAGGAGCTGCTGACGATCAAGTCCGACGACGTCCTGGGCCGGGTGAAGGTCTACGAGGCGATCGTGAAGGGCGAGAACATCCCGGAGCCCGGGATCCCCGAGTCCTTCAAGGTCCTGATCAAGGAGATGCAGTCGCTCTGCCTGAACGTCGAGGTCCGCTCGGCCGAGGGCGAGGAGATCGAGCTCAAGGAGACGGACGAGGACGTGTTCCGGGCCGCCGAGGAGCTCGGGATCGACCTGTCCCGGCGCGAGCCGGCCGGGGCGGACTACGACTAGTGCGCGGGAACACGGAAGCGTTGTTGTTGATGCAGGGCGAGGTCGTGAGGAGGCCGCCTACGTGCTTGACGTGAACTACTTCGACGAGATCCGGATCGGACTGGCGACCGCGGACCAGATCCGCGCGTGGTCCAACGGCGAGGTCAAGAAGCCGGAGACGATCAACTACCGGACGCTGAAGCCCGAGAAGGATGGCCTGTTCTGCGAGCGGATCTTCGGGCCGACCCGGGACTGGGAGTGCCACTGCGGCAAGTACAAGCGCGTGCGCTTCAAGGGCATCATCTGCGAGCGGTGCGGCGTCGAGATCACGCGGAGCAAGGTCCGGCGTGACCGCATGGGCCACATCGAGCTGGCCGCCCCCGTGACCCACATCTGGTACTTCAAGGGCGTCCCCTCGCGCCTCGGCTACCTGCTCGACATCGCCCCGAAGGACCTCGAGCGGATCATCTACTTCGCGGCCTACGTCGTGACCAGGCTCGACGCCGACCGGCGCCACAAGGACCTCCCCGAGATCGAGTCGCAGATCGAGGAGGAGAAGAAGGCGTTCGAGGCCGAGCGCGACGACGAGATCAAGGCCCGCCTGTCCGAGCTCGAGGACCGGCTCCGCGAGCTCGAGGGCGAGGGTGCCAAGGGCGCCCAGCTCTCCGCCGCGCGCCGTGAGGCGCAGCGCGACGTCGACAAGATCACCGAGGCGACGAAGCGGGACACGGAGCACCTGGACGAGGTGCTCACGGCGTTCAAGAACCTGCAGGTGAAGCAGCTCGTCGCCGACGACGCCGTCTACCGGTCGCTGCGCGAGCGGTTCGGCGACTACTTCGACGGCGGCATGGGCGCCGAGGCGATCAAGCGCCTGCTCATGGACCTGAAGCTCGAGGACGAGGCCGCATCGCTGCGGGACCAGATCGCCACGGGCAAGGGGACGCGACGCCTGAAGGCGATCAAGCGGCTGAAGGTCGCGTCGAACTTCACCGAGGGGCGCAACTCGCCCATGGGCATGGTGCTGGACGCCGTGCCGGTGATCCCGCCCGACCTGCGCCCGATGGTGCAGCTGGACGGCGGCCGGTTCGCGACCTCGGACCTGAACGACCTGTACCGGCGCGTGATCAACCGGAACAACCGGCTGAAGCGGCTCCTGGACCTCCAGGCGCCCGAGATCATCGTGAACAACGAGAAGCGGATGCTCCAGGAGGCCGTCGACGCCCTGTTCGACAACGGCCGGCGCGGCCGCCCGGTCACCGGGCCCGGCAACCGTCCGCTGAAGTCGCTCTCGGACATGCTGAAGGGCAAGCAGGGACGGTTCCGTCAGAACCTGCTCGGCAAGCGCGTGGACTACTCGGGCCGTTCGGTGATCGTCGTCGGACCGGAGCTGCGCCTGCACCAGTGCGGTCTGCCCAAGCAGATGGCGCTCGAGCTGTTCAAGCCGTTCGTGATGAAGCGGCTCGTCGACCAGGCGCTCGCGCAGAACATCAAGAGCGCGAAGCGGATGGTGGAGCGTGCCCGCCCGCAGGTCTGGGACGTGCTCGAGGAGGTCATCAAGGAGCACCCGGTGCTGCTGAACCGCGCGCCGACGCTCCACCGGTTGGGCATCCAAGCGTTCGAGCCCGTGCTCGTCGAGGGCAAGGCGATCCAGATCCACCCGCTCGTGTGCACGGCGTTCAACGCGGACTTCGACGGCGACCAGATGGCGGTCCACGTGCCGCTCTCGGCGGAGGCCCAGGCGGAGGCCCGGGTCCTCATGCTGTCGACGAACAACATCCTGTCGCCGGCGCACGGTCGGCCGATCGCGGTTCCGACGCAGGACATGGTGCTCGGGATCTACTACCTGACGCTCGAGCCGGACCGCCCCGAGAACGACGAGGAGATCCCCCGGTTCGGCTCGGTCGACGAGGCCCTGATGGCGCTCGACCACCATCTCGTGCGGCTGCACACGGTGGTGAAGGTGCGCCTGCCGGGCAAGTCGCTCCCGCCGGAGATGCTCCCGGAGACCGTCGAGCTCGACGCCGAGGGCAACGGGACGCGCGTGCCGGTCGTCGAGACGACGGTCGGACGGCTCATCTTCAACCAGTGCTTCCCCGACACCGAGGAGTTCGTGAACCGGCCCCTGCTGAAGACCGACGTGGGCAAGCTCGTCGACGCGTGCGTGCACCGCTACGACCGCGCCGAGGTCGAGCAGATCCTCGACAACCTGAAGAACGTCGGGTTCCACTACGCGACCCGAGCCGGCGTGACGCTCGGCGTCGAGGACGTCACGACTCCGCCGGATAAGGCCGCGATCCTGGATCGGCACGAGAAGGACGCCTCGAAGATCGAGAGCCAGTACCGCAAGGGGATCATCACGGACGACGAGCGCCGTCAGGAGCTCATCACGATCTGGACCCAGGCGACCGACGAGGTGAAGGACGCCATGGAGGCCCAGTTCGGTAAGACGAACCCCATCTACATGATGGCCAACTCGGGGGCCCGCGGGAACATCATGCAGATCCGCCAGATCGCGGGCATGCGCGGCCTCGTGGCCAACCCGAAGGGCGAGATCATCCCGCGGCCGATCAAGTCGAACTTCCGCGAGGGCCTGTCGGTGCTCGAGTACTTCATCTCGACGCACGGCGCCCGCAAGGGCCTGGCCGACACGGCGCTTCGGACCGCCGACTCCGGGTACCTCACCCGCCGGCTGGTCGACGTGGCCCAGGAGCTCATCGTGCGTGAGGAGGACTGCGGCACGGACCGCTCGGTGCCGGCGCACATCACCTACGAGACGCCACAGGGCACCCAGGTGGAGAACCAGCACCTCGACACGTCGGTCTACGGCCGCGTGCTCGCCGAGGACGTGAAGGTGGAGCGCAAGAAGATCGCCTCGCGGGGCGATGTCGTCGACGACGCGATGGGCGCGACCTTCGTGGAGGCCGGCGTGGACACGGTCCGCGTCCGTTCGGCCACCGCGTGCGAGGCGGAGTACGGCGTATGCCGCCTCTGCTACGGGTGGTCGCTCGCGACCGGTCGCCTCGTGGACATCGGCGAGTCGGTCGGGATCGTCGCCGCGCAGTCGATCGGCGAGCCCGGCACGCAGCTGACGATGCGGACCTTCCACACCGGAGGCGTCGCGGGCGAGGACATCACGCACGGCCTGCCGCGCGTGGTCGAGCTGTTCGAGGCGCGCCGGCCCAAGGGCGAGGCCCTCATCACCGAGCTCCCCGGCACGGTCCAGATCGAGGACGACGAGGAGAAGAAGGAGCGCCGGATCACGGTCACGTCGGAGGACGGCGACCAGGTCCAGTACAAGGTCTCCTTCCGGGCTCGGCTGCTCGTCGGCGACGGCGACGCCGTGGACGTCGGTCAGCAGCTCACCGAGGGGTCCGTGAACCCCCACGAGAAGCTGCGGATCGAGGGCGTGCAGGCGCTGCAGTCGCACCTGGTGGAGGAAGTCCAGCAGGTGTACCGGTCGCAGGGCGTCACGATCCACGACAAGCACATCGAGCTGATCATCCGGCAGATGCTCCGCAAGGTGCAGATCATCGAACCCGGTGACAGCGACTTCCTGCCCGGCGACCTGGTGGACCGGCGTCGGTTCGAGGCCGCCAACCGGGAGACCGTCGACAACGGCGGCCAGCCGGCGAGCGCCCGCCCGCAGCTGCTCGGGATCACGAAGGCGTCGCTCGCCACCGACTCGTGGCTCTCGGCCGCCTCGTTCCAGGAGACGACGCGGGTGCTCACGGAGGCGGCGATCGCCGGGCGGTCCGACGGCCTGCTGGGGCTGAAGGAGAACGTGATCATCGGCAAGCTGATCCCCGCCGGCACGGGGATGTCGCGGTACCGGAACGTCCAGGTCCGCATCAAGCCCGAGGCGATCCCCGAGTACTGGCTGGCCCGCCAGCGCGAGATCGCCGAGGCGGAGGCGGCCGGCGAGCCGGTCCTCGCGGGCATCACCCGCGAGGAGGCGGAGCGGGAGCTCTTCGGCACCCTCGCGCCCAAGGAGTAGTCGCAACAGGTTCGCGACTTCGGAGGCGGCCGGATGGCCGCCTCCGTTGCGTTCTTCGAGGCACTCCCAAACTTGACCCTGCGAGCCCGAGCACGCAGGGTCGTCGTAACACTCACGTCGAAGGAGGGTGCCCATGTTCCGCATGTCACGAGGCAGGACGATCGTGTTGTTGCCGGTGCTTCTGCTCCCGCTCATCGGGACGCTCACCATTGCCTCAGCCGAGCGGGCGACGGAAGGATCTGCTGAGGCGCTCCTCCCGAGGGAAGCCGTCTTCCGCGGGACGACCAACCTTCGGGCTGCGGCCCGAGCCGGCGCGGATCGGTCGGCACTGCCGGGGCTCTCGCTCGACCGGATCCGACGCAAATCAGAACCGATCGGTGAGGGTGGCCATGACCTCCTGCTGCCCCCGGGGGCCGCGCCCGTCGTGACGGGTTCTCCGGTGGCCGGTCCCCCGCACAGCCTGCTCACATCCTTCGATGGACTCGGTGCATTCGACAACGAATCTGTCAGCGGGTTCAACGTCGAGCCTCCGGACCAAGGATTGTGCGTCGGAAACGGATTCGTGCTCGAGTCGATCAACGTCACGATCCAAGCCTTCGATGGTGCGGGGACGGCATTGGGTGCCCCCGTGGAGCAGAACACCTTCTATGGTTTCCCTCCAGGGTTCGACCCCGTGACCGGGCGATCCGGTCCGTTCCTCGCCGACCCGTCCTGTCTCTACGATCCCGAGACGAAGCGCTGGTTCCACACGATCCTGGTGATCGACACCGACCCGATCACTGGCGCCTTCACCGGGCCGAACAGCATCGACATCGCGGTCAGTCAGACGAAGGACCCGACCGGTACCTGGAACCTCTACAGCATCCCTGCGCAGAATGACGGCACGGAGGGCACACCCGATCACGGATGCGTCGGCAACGGAGACGTGGGCCACGGCCCGTGCATCGGGGACTACCCGCAGATCGGCCTCGACCACAACGGGTTCTACATCACTACGAACGAGTACACGCTGTTCGGCACAGTCCAGTTCACGGGAGCCCAGCTGTACGCCATGTCCAAGAACGCCCTCGCGTCGGGGGCTCAGAGCGTTCCCTTCGTCCATCTCGAGAACCTGACGGTGCCAGAGCGTGGACAGACGGCCTTCACCCTTCGTGCCGCCAACGTGCCGGGAACCCGGTGGTCGACGAGCAAGCACGGCACCGTTTTCTTCGTCAGCGGGATGGTGGGCTACGAGTCGGGGAACCTGTCGCCCGAATACGACGCCATCACACTGTGGGCGCTTTCGAACACCGCTTCGCTCGATTCGGCCGCTCCGAGCCTCAAGCTTCGGCACCGAGTGGTCGGGACCGAGCTCTATCAGATCCCACCCCCGGCCACTCAGCGACCGGGGAACCTTCCGCTCGGAGAGTGTCTCAATATGCAGCCGTGCATCGATGCGTTCGGCCCGCCGCCCGGGCCACAAGGGCTCTCCGACGTCGACAGCCTCGACGGGCGGATGCTCGGGAGCTGGTACGCGGATGGCCTCCTGTGGTTCTCGCTCGGCACGGGTGTCGACGTCGAGGGGCAGGAGCTCGCCGGGATCCTGTACGGAGCCCTCGAACCAAAGTTCAAGAACGGCAAACTGAAGTTCAAGGTCCGGATGCAGGAGTACCTGGCCGTCCAGGGGAACAACGTGATCATGCCCGCAGTCGGCGTCGACGCGAACGGTCGCGGGTACCTGATCTTCACGCTCGTCGGGCCGGACCACTTCCCGAGCGCGGCCGTGGCGAAGATCTCGCTGGACAAACCGGCAGCGCGGGTGAATGTCGTCGCAGCGGGTGTTGGTCCACAGGACGGGTTCAGCGGCTACTGGATCGGGGGACCCCGGCCCAGGTGGGGCGACTACTTCTATGCGGCGATCGATGAGCAGGGGGACGTCTGGCTCGCGGGCGAATACATCGCCCAGACCTGCACGTTCACCGAGTGGATCTCCGGGGACCTCACCTGCGGTGGCGAGCGAGGAGCATTCGCCAACTTCAGCACCCTGGTGATGGAATTGAAGTAGGGCCCCGCTCTGCCTTCGGCCCAGAGGCACGGCTCGGGTACGAGCCACGTTCGTTGACAGGCACGCTTCGTGCCTAGTAGCCTTGTTGTCCGCGTCGGGCTCGGCGGGCGAGCCTGGCATCGAGTGCGCTTCCAGGGGGTTTCCTAGGGGACAACCTGCGCCCAGAAGCATGGTTAACCCTGGAAGCCGGGCCCGCGGTCCGGCTTCAACGCTGTTCGGACCCCGGTTTCGGTGACAAGTCGAGAGTGCAGACGGAAGGACCCATGCCCACGATCCAACAGCTCGTGCGCAAAGGCCGAACGCGGCCGAAGGAGAAGACGAAGGCGCCGGCCCTCAAGGGCTCCCCGCAGCGGCGGGGCGTCTGCACCCGCGTGTCCACGATCACCCCGAAGAAGCCGAACTCGGCGCTGCGCAAGGTCGCCCGCGTCCGGCTGACCACCGGCATCGAGGTCACCGCGTACATCCCGGGCGTCGGCCACAACCTCCAGGAGCACTCGATCGTGCTCGATCCGCGCGGGCCGGGTCCGCGACCTCCCGGGCGTCCGGTACAAGATCATCCGCGGCACCCTGGACACCGCCGGCGTGAAGGACCGCAAGAAGGCCCGCTCGCGCTACGGCGCGAAGAAGGGCGGCGAGTAGGCATGCCGCGCAAGGGCCCTGCCGTACGCCGCGAGATCGGTCCAGACCCCGTCTACCAGAACATCCTGGTCACCCAGCTCATCAACAAGGTCCTGCTCGACGGCAAGAAGACGATGGCCGAGAACACGGTCTACAAGGCGCTCGAGATCATCAGCGAGCGCACGGCCAACGACCCGGTCATCGCGCTGAAGAAGGCCGTCGAGAACGTGAAGCCGCTGCTCGAGGTGCGCTCGCGGCGGGTCGGCGGCGCCAACTACCAGGTCCCGGTCGAGGTGCGGCCCTCCCGGGGGACGACGCTCGCGATGCGCTGGCTCGTGAACAACGCCCGCTCGCGCAAGGAGCACTCGATGGCCGAGCGGCTGGTGGGCGAGATCATGGACGCCTCGACCGGCCAGGGCGTGTCCGTGAAGCGCCGCGAGGACATGCACAAGATGGCCGAGGCGAACAAGGCGTTCGCGCACTACCGATGGTGATCGAGGCGCACACCGTGGCCGGGCTCATCGCGGGCCCGGCGTTCCACGAGGGGGGTTGCTGAGCATGGCCCTCCCCGCGGAGAAGCTGGAAAGGCTGGACGTGGCAGAGACGGTCGAGAAGGTCCAGGGACGCGGAACCAGGCCCACGAAGGACCTGGTGATCCGCGAATACCCGCTCGCCAGGACCCGGAACATCGGGATCATGGCGCACATCGACGCGGGCAAGACCACGACGACCGAGCGGATCCTGTACTACACCGGCAAGGCCTACAAGCTCGGCGAGGTCCACGAGGGCACCGCGCAGATGGACTGGATGGTCCAGGAGCGCGAGCGCGGCATCACGATCACCTCGGCGGCCACCACCTGCCAGTGGAAGGGCCACTGGATCAACATCATCGACACGCCCGGCCACGTCGACTTCACGGTCGAGGTCGAGCGTTCGCTGCGCGTGCTCGACGGCGCGATCGCGGTGTTCGACGCCGTCGCGGGCGTCGAGCCGCAGACCGAGACCGTCTGGCGCCAGGCCGACCGGTACCAGGTCCCGCGGATCTGCTTCGTGAACAAGATGGACCGCACCGGCGCCGACTTCGCGCGCACGGTCGAGATGATGGTCGACCGGCTGCAGGCGAAGACGTTCGTCCTCCAGCTCCCCTGGGGCGCCGAATCCTCGTTCCACGGCGTGATCGACCTGGTGGAGATGAAGGCGCTGCGCTGGGTCACCGAGATGGGCGAGGACTGGGAGACCACCGAGATCCCCGCCGAGCTGGCCGACGCCGCCCGACAGGCGCATCACGACCTGTTCGAGAAGCTCGCCGATCATGACGAGTCCCTCATGGAGAAGTTCGTCCACGAGGAGGAGCCCTCCGTCGACGAGCTGCGCCGGGCGATCCGGCGCGCCACGCTCTCGGGCGAGGGCGTGCCCGTCCTGTGCGGCTCGGCGTTCAAGAACAAGGCGATCCAGCCGATGCTCGACGCGATCGTGACCTACCTCCCGGCCCCGACGGACGTGCCGCCGGTGCAGGGGCACACCCCCTCGGGTGAGCCGGCCGAGCGCACGCCGGAGGACACGGAGCCGTTCTCGGGCCTCGTCTTCAAGATCATGTCCGACCCCTACGTGGGCCGGCTGACGTACGTGCGCGTGTACTCCGGGGTCCTTCGCTCGGGGTCCCACGTGGAGAACACGACGAAGGACCGCAAGGAACGGATCGGCCGGATCCTGCAGATGCACGCGAACCACCGCGAGGACATCGAGGCGGCGTTCACCGGCGACATCGTGGCGATCGTCGGGCTGAAGCACTCATCGACCGGCGACACGCTCGCCGACCCGTCCAAGCCGATCGTCCTCGAGTCGATCAGCTTCCCGACGCCGGTGATCTCGGTCGCGGTCGAGCCGAAGACGAAGGCCGACCAGGACAAGCTCGGCACCGGTCTCGGCAAGCTCGCGGACGAGGACCCGACCTTCGTCGTGAAGTACGACGACGAGACGGGCCAGACGGTCATCTCCGGGCATGGGCGAGCTCCACCTGGACATCATCGTGGACCGCCTCCGGCGCGAGTTCAGCGTCGACGCCAACGTCGGCAAGCCGCAGGTCGCGTACCGCGAGACGATCCGCAAGCCGGTGACGAAGGTCGAGGGGCGGTTCATCCGCCAGACCGGCGGCCACGGTCAGTTCGGACACGTGGTCCTGAACGTCGAGCCCACCGGCCGCGGCGGCGGCTACGAGTTCGTGAGCAAGATCGTCGGCGGCAAGATCCCGCGCGAGTTCATCCCGTCGGTCGACGACGGCATCGAGGAGGCCATGGAGACCGGCGTGCTGGCCGGCTACCCCCTCGTCGACGTGCGGGCCACGCTGGTCGACGGCTCGTTCCACGAGGTCGACTCGTCGGAGATGGCGTTCAAGATCGCCGGTTCGATGGCGCTGAAGGAGGCCGCACGCCGGGCCGACCCCGTGCTGCTCGAGCCGGTCATGGAGTTCGAGGTCATCACCCCCGAGGAGTTCATGGGCGACGTGATGGGCGACGCCACGGCCCGCCGCGGGCGGATCGAGCGGATCGACGACCGGAGCGGGCTGAAGGCGATCCGGATGCTCGTGCCGCTCGCCGAGCTGTTCGGCTACGCGACCGACCTGCGGTCGCGCACCCAGGGTCGCGCGTCGCACACGCCCATGCAGCTCGAGGCGTACCACGAGGTTCCGGCGCAGATCTCGAAGGAGATCGTCGCGCGCGTCCGAGGCGAGTAGTCACAGGATCAGAGGAGCACGCAGATGGCGAAGCAGAAGTTCGAGCGCACGAAGCCCCACGTCAACATCGGCACGATGGGGCACATCGACCACGGCAAGACCACGCTGACCGCCGCGATCACGAAGCGCCAGGCCGAGAAGGGCCTCGCCGAGTTCACCCCGTTCGACCAGATCGACAAGGCGCCCGAGGAGCGCGAGCGCGGCATCACGATCGCGATCGCGCACGTCGAGTACCAGACGGACACGCGGCACTACGCGCACGTCGACATGCCCGGGCACGCCGACTACATCAAGAACATGATCACCGGCGCCGCCCAGGTGGACGGCGCGATCCTGGTGGTCTAGCGCGGCCGACGGCCCGATGCCGCAGACCCGCGAGCACGTGCTGCTCGCCCGCCAGGTCGGCGTCCCGTACATCGTGGTCGCGCTGAACAAGGTCGACATGGTGGACGACACCGAGCTGCTCGACCTCGTCGAGCTCGAGGTCCGCGAGCTCCTGTCCTCCTACGAGTTCCCCGGCGACGACGTGCCCGTGATCCAGGTCTCGGCGCTGAAGGCGCTCGAGGGCGACGAGGCGGCGATGACGAAGATCGACGAGCTGCTCGATGCGGTCGACAGCTACATCCCCGAGCCCGTCCGCGACGTCGACAAGCCGTTCCTGATGGCGATCGAGGACGTCTTCTCGATCACCGGCCGGGGCACCGTGGTCACCGGGCGGGTCGAGCAGGGGATGCTGAAGAAGATGGGGGAGGTCGAGATCGTCGGGCATCAAGGACACGCGCAAGACGGTCGCGACCGACCTCGAGATGTTCCGCAAGCTCCTGGACGAGGTGCAGGCCGGCGACAACGTCGGCGTCCTGCTCCGCGGGATCGACAAGGACGAGGTGGCGCGGGGCCAGGTCCTGGCCAAGCCCGGCTCGGTCACGCCGCACACGGAGTTCACGTCCCAGGTCTACGTCCTGTCCAAGGACGAGGGCGGCCGCCACACCCCGTTCTTCAGCGGCTACCGCCCGCAGTTCTACTTCCGCACGACGGACGTGACCGGCCAGGCGCATCTGCCCGAAGGGCGTCGAGATGGTCATGCCCGGCGACAACATCGAGATGACCGTCCAGCTCGGCGCCCCGATCGCCATGGAGGAGGGCCTGCGCTTCGCGATCCGCGAGGGCGGCCGGACCGTGGGTGCCGGGCGCGTCACGAAGATCATCAAGTAGGAGAGAGAGGACCCAGGCAGTGGCCGGACCGAGGATCCGCATCAAGCTCCGCGCCTACGACCACCGGATGCTGGACGTCGCGGCTCGCGAGATCGTCGAGCACGTGACCCGCACCGGCGCGAAGGTCGTCGGTCCGGTGCCGCTGCCTACCGAGCGGTCGATCTACACGGTCATCCGCTCGCCGCACAAGTACAAGGACAGCCGCGAGCACTTCCAGATGCTCACGCACAAGCGGCTCATCGACATCGTCGACGCCACGTCGAAGACGGTCCAGGAGCTCCAGCGCCTGAACCTGTCGGCCGGCGTCGACATCGAGATCAAGCTCTAGGGATCGGGTGGCGACGATGGGAACGGTGAAAGGCATCCTCGGGACGAAGCTGGGGATGACCCAGATCTTCGACGACACCCGAGCGATCCCGGTCACCGTCATCAAGGCCGGCCCCTGCTTCGTCGCGCAGGTCAAGACCGAGGATCGGGACGGCTACGCGGCGGTCCAGCTCGCGTTCGGCGCGGTCGGGCACGAACGGACTCACGAAGCCGCTCGAGGGGCACTACGAGACGCACGGCGGACAACCCGGGCGTCATCTCGTCGAGATCCGCACGGACGACGCCGGCTCCTACGAACCGGGCCAGGAACTGCGGGCCGACGTGTTCGAGCCGGGCGAGCAGATCGACGTCGTCGGAGTCTCGAAGGGCAAGGGGTTCGCCGGCGTGATGAAGCGGCACGGCTTCGCGGGCCTGTCCTCGAGCCACGGGACCGAGCGCAAGCACCGCTCGCCCGGAGCGATCGGTGCCTGCGCGACGCCTTCGCGCGTGTTCAAGGGCATGCCGATGGCGGGGCAGATGGGCAACGAGCGCGTCACCGTGCTGAACCTGGAGGTCGTGCAGGCCGACGCCGAGCGCAACCTGCTGCTGCTGCGCGGCGCGGTCCCCGGTCCGACCGGCGGCCTCGTGATGGTGCGTTCGGCGACGAAGATGCCCGCCGCGGCGCCGTCGAAGGGGAGGGCCTGATGGCCAGCGTCCCCGTGCTCGATGCGACCGGCACGAGTGTCGGTACCCGCGACCTGTCGGCCGCCGTCTTCGAGGCGCCGGTGAGCGTCCCGCTCATGCACCAGGTCGTCGTCGCCGGCCTGGCGAAGATCCGCCGCGGCACGCACTCCACGAAGACCCGTGGCGACGTGTCGGGCGGGGGCCGCAAACCATGGCGCCAGAAGGGCACCGGGCGCGCGCGGCAGGGATCGAACCGCTCACCCCAGTGGGCCGGCGGCGGCGTGGCGCACGGCCCACATCCGCGCGACCACGACCAGCGGGTGAACAAGAAGATGCGCTCGGGCGCGCTCCGCTCGGCGCTGTCCGACGCGCTCGCGAGCGGGAAGCTCGCCGTGGTCTCCGACCTCGGGTTCGAGGAGCCGAAGACGAAGCGGGCCGCCGAGGTGCTCGACGCGCTCGAGCTGACCGGCAAGGTGCTGCTCGTGCTGCCGGAGCCGAGCGACTCGGGCGCGGTGGAGAAGTCCTTCCGCAACCTGCGCGGTGTGCGCGTCGCGTACGCGCGGAGCCTGGGCGTGTACGAGGTGATCGGGGCCGATCGGGTCGTGTTCACCTCCTCCGCGCTCGACGTGGTGGAAGGCGCCCCGGCCGGCGCGAAGGAGCGTGAGGCCGAGTGAAGACCGCGCGCGACGTGATCATCCGACCGGTGGTGAGCGAGAAGTCCTACGCGGGGCTCGAGCTGAACACGTACACGTTCCTCGTGGACCCGCGGGCGAACAAGACCGAGATCAAGGAGGCGGTCCAGGCGATCTGGAACGTGCAGGTGGTCTCCGTTCGCACCCTGAACCGACGGGGCAAGGTGAAGCGCCGCAGGTTCACGAGCGGCAAGCGGCCGGACCAGAAGCGGGCGCTCGTGACGCTCGCCGAGGGCGACCGCATCGAGATCTTCGAGGCGGGGAAGTAGACGATGGCCGTTCGCAAGTACAAGCCGACGACGCCGGGCCGCCGCGGCTCGAGCGTGTCCTCCTTCGAGGAGATCACGCGCGCGAAGCCCGAGAAGTCGCTCGTCGCCAAGGGCCGCAACCGTGCCGGCCGGAACACGCAGGGTCGCATCACGACCCGTCACCAGGGCGGCGGGAACAAGCGCCGGTACCGCGTGATCGATTTCCGTCGCAACAAGGACGGGGTGCCGGCCAAGGTCGCCACGATCGAGTACGACCCGAACCGGAGCGCGCGGATCGCGTTGCTGCATTACGTCGACGGGGAGAAGCGCTACATCCTGGCGCCGAACGGGCTCGCCGTCGGCGACCGCCTCCTGTCCGGCGAGGGCGCCGAGATCCGTCCCGGGAACGCGCTCGCGCTGCGTAACATCCCGGTCGGCACGACCGTGCACGCGGTGGAGCTGAAGCCGGGAGGTGGCGCCCGGATGGCTCGGTCCGCGGGGACGCGGATCCAGGTGATGGCCAAGGAGGGTCGCATGGCAACGCTCCGCCTGCCCTCCGGCGAGATGCGCCTGGTGCAGGCGGCCTGCAAGGCAACGGTCGGCGAGGTCGGTAACGCCGAGCACGAGCTCGTCCAGCTCGGCAAGGCGGGCCGGAACCGCTGGAAGCGCAAGCGCCCGTCGGTGCGCGGCGTGGCGATGAACCCGGTCGACCACCCGCTCGGCGGCGGCGAGGGCAAGAGCTCGGGCGGCCGCCACCCCACGAGCCCGTGGGGCAAGAAGGAAGGCCGCACACGGAAGAAGAACAAGGCGTCGAACCGGTACATCGTCCGGCGCCGCGGGAAGGGGCGTGGCTAGGTGCCGCGGAGCGTGAAGAAGGGGCCGTTCGTCGACGACCACCTCATGATCAAGATCGTCGAGATGAATCGCCGGGGCGACAAGAAGGTCCTTCGGACCTGGTCGCGCCGCTCGACGATCGTCCCCGAGATGGTCGGGCACACGATCGCGGTCCACGACGGGCGCAAGCACGTCCCCGTGTACATCTCGGAGTCGATGGTCGGGCACAAGCTCGGCGAGTTCGCGCCGACCCGAACCTTCCGCTCCCACGCCCGCGGCGAGCGGATGACGACGGCGAGGTAGCGATGGAAGCTCGAGCGACGGTCAAATACGTGCGGATCTCGCCGCAGAAGGCTCGGCGGGCGGTGGATCTCGTGCGCGGCCGCCAGGTGGAGGAGGCGCGCAGGATCCTGCGCTTCTCACCGCTCGGCGCCGCCCGGACGATCGAGAAGGCGCTGGACTCCGCCGTCGCCAACGCGGAACAGCAGCCCGGCGTCGTCGCACAGAACCTCCTCGTGGACCGAGCCTGGGTCGACGAGGGTCCGACGCTGAAGCGCTGGCGTCCGCGAGCGTACGGCCGGGCCACGAAGGTCCTCAAGCGCACGTCGCACATCACGTTGGTCGTCCGGTCGCTGGGAGAGGATGCGTAGTGGGTCACAAGGTCAACCCGTACGGGTTCCGCCTCGGGGTCATCTACCCGTGGAAGTCGAACTGGTTCGCCCGGCGCGACTATTCCGACCAGCTCCACGAGGACGTCTGGATCCGCACGCACATCCGCTCGCGGCTGTCGCGTGCCGGGATCTCGAGCATCGACATCGAGCGCAAGGGCGACCAGATCTGGGTGTACATCCGGACCGCCCGCCCCGGCATCGTGATCGGCCGCAAGGGCGCCGAGGTCGACCGGATCCGCAAGGACATCGAGCGGGTCACGAAGAAGCGCGTCGACGTGAAGGTCGAGGACATGAACTCGGCCGCGAGCGAGGCCCGCCCGGAGACGGACGCCACGCTGCTCGCACAGGGCGTGGCCGAGCAGCTCGCCGGCCGCGTCTCGTTCCGCCGCGCGATGCGCCGGGCCGTGCAGACCGCGATGCGCTCCGGCGCGCTCGGCGTGCGGGTCCAGTGCGGGGGACGGCTGGGCGGCGCCGAGATGTCCCGCCGCGAGTGGTACCGCGAGGGCCGTGTTCCGCTGCACACCCTGCGGGCGAGGATCGACTTCGGGACGGCCGAGGGCAAGACCACGTTCGGGATCATCGGCGTGAAGGTCTGGGTCTATCACGGCGACGAGATCCCGCAGGCCGAGCAGGAGACCGAACGCCTCCGCGCGCGCGCGCTCGCCCAGGTGACGAGCGGCGGCGGCGCATCGACCGGCGCCCTCATCACGGACGAACGGGAGGCCGCCGAGGTCGCCGAGCCCGAACCGGTGCAGCCGGAGCCCGAGCCCGCGGAAGCGGTCGAGGCCGAGGCTTCGGTGGGCGACCCGCCGGCAGGTCCAGAGGCCGCGGGCGAGGCTCCGAGCGAGGCCTCGTCGACGCCCGAGACCGCACCGAGCACGGACGCAACCGTCGATGGAGCACCCGAGGAGACTGCCCCCGAGGCCACGGAGGCTCCCGGAACCGGGGAGGAGCAGAACTGATGCTCGCCCCCAAGAAGGTCAAGCACCGCAAGGTGCACCGAGGTCGCCGGCGCGGACGCGCGAAGGGGCTGACCGAGGTGCACTTCGGTGACTTCGGACTCGTAGCGCTCGACGCCGCGTGGATCACGAACCGCCAGATCGAGGCGGCTCGTGTCGCCATCACGCGGCACATCCGCCGAGGCGGGAAGGTCTGGATCAACATCTTCCCCGACAAGCCGGTGACGAAGAAGCCGGCGGAGACGCGGATGGGCTCGGGCAAGGGCAACCCCGAGGGGTGGGTCGCGGTCGTGAAGCCGGGCCGCGTGATGTTCGAGCTCTCGGGCGTGCCGGAGTCGCTGGCTCGCGAGGCCATGTCCCGTGCCGCACACAAGCTTCCGATCAAGACGAAGTTCATCACCAGGGCAGGAGCGATGGAGTGATGGCGGACATCCGTGAGCTCCGAGACCTGGGCGAGCCCGAGCTGCTCGAACGGCTCGATCAGGACAAGGAAGAGCTGTTCAACCTGCGGTTCCAGCTGGCGACCGGCCAGCTCGACAACCCGATGCGGATCAAGGAGGTCCGGCACGAGGTCGCGCAGATCCTGACGATCATGCGTGAGCGCGAGCTGGAGCTCGAGGCGCTGGCCTCCGCCGAGGTCGGAGCCACGGGCGGCGGAGAGCTGGAGGGATCGTGAGCGAGCGAACGACGCCGAGCGAGGCCGAGGTTGAGACGACCGAGGTGACCGAGACGACCACACCCGTGACGCAGCAGGATGCCCCGACGGGCCGCACGCGTGCGACCGCGGAGGCCCCGCAGGCTCCGGGAACACGCAACCGGCGGAAGGTCCGGGTGGGCGTGGTCGTGTCCGACGCGATGGACAAGACCGTGCTCGTGCGGATCGACCGACGCGTCCGGCACCCCCTGTACAAGAAGACGCTGGCGCGATCGAACAAGCTCGCCGCACACGACGAGCAGAACGAGGCGCACGTCGGGGACACGGTCCGGGTCATGGAGACGCGGCCGTTGTCGAAGACCAAACGCTGGCGGGTCGTCGAGATCGTGGAGAGGGCGAGGTAGTTGATCCAGCAGGAATCGCGTTGCCGGGTTGCGGACAACACCGGGGCCAAGGAGGTCCTCGTGATCCGCGTGCTCGGCGGGAGCGGCCGCCGGTACGCGCACGTGGGCGACGTCGTGGTCGGATCGGTGAAGGACGCCCTCCCCGGCGGCGCGGTGAAGAAGGGTGAGGTCGTGAAGGCGGTCGTCGTTCGGACCGCGAAGGAGCGTCGCCGCCACGACGGCTCGTACATCCGGTTCGACGACAACGCCGTCGTGATCTTGACCCCCGACGCCAAGAACCCTCGCGGGACGCGGATCTTCGGTCCGGTCGCGCGAGAGCTGCGCGAGCGGCGCTTCATGAAGATCATCTCGCTCGCTCCGGAGGTGTTGTGACGATGCCCGGTGTGAACATCCACAAGGACGACATGGTCAAGGTCATGACCGGCAAGAGCGCCGGCCACACCGGCCGGGTGATCCGCGTGCTGCCCCGCGACGGCCGCGTCATGGTCGAGGGCGCCGCGATGGCCAAGAAGCACCAGCGGACCAGCGGCAAGCGGTCGCAGAGCGGGTCGCAGCTCCAGCAGGGCGGGATCATCGACACCGAGCTGTTCATCGACATCTCGAACGTGATGCTCGTCTGCGGTTCGTGCGGCAAGCCGACGCGGGTGGGCTACCGGGTCGAGGGTGACGGCACGAAGGTGCGCGTGTGCCGCAAGTGCGGGGCGGACCAGTGAGCGACCAACCGATCCCACGCCTGAAGGCTCGCTACCTGGAGCAGGTGCGGCCGGGCCTCCTGGAGGAGATCGGCCTCTCGAACGTGATGCAGGTCCCGCGCCTGGAGAAGGTGGTCGTGAACATGGGCGTTGGTGACGCCCTGAAGGACGGCCGTATGCTGGAGGCGGCCGTCGACGACCTCACGACGATCAGCGGCCAGAAGCCGATCATCACGAAGGCCCGGAAGTCGATCGCCGGCTTCAAGCTCCGCGAGGGCATGCCGATCGGGGCGAAGGTCACCCTGCGGGGCGACCGGATGTGGGAGTTCATCGACCGTCTCGTCGCGATCGCGATCCCCCGGATCCGGGACTTCCGCGGGCTCGATCCGAACGCGTTCGACGGCCGCGGCAACTTCACGCTCGGGCTGACCGAGCAGCTGATCTTCCCGGAGATCGACTACGACAAGGTCGCGAAGGTCCGAGGGATGGACATCACGGTCGTGACGACCGCACGGAACGACGACGAAGGCAGGGCGCTGCTCGTCGCGCTCGGGTTCCCGTTCGAGGGGATCCCCGTGGCGGCGGCGTCCTGAGGGGAACGGATATGGCGAAGAAGGCATTGAGGAACAAGCAGGAGCGGCAGGGCAAGTTCAAGGTGCGCGAGTACTCGCGGTGCCGCCGGTGCGGCCGGTCGCGAGCGGTGTACCGCCGGTTCATGTTGTGCCGCATCTGCTTCCGCGAGCTCGCGCACGCCGGCGAGCTGCCGGGGGTGACGAAGGCGTCATGGTGAGGCTCGCGACCAACGTGAACGACCCCGTCGGCGACCTGCTCACGCGGGTGCGCAACGCGAACCTGGCCTACAAGGACGACCTCGTCGTCCCAGCGTCGAAGATGAACCGCGCGATCCTGACGATCCTCGCGACCGAGGGGTACGTGGTCGGCTTCGACGAGGAGGGCGAGGGGATCGAGCGAGTGCTCCGCGTGACGCTGAAGTACTCGGCCAAACGCGAGCGAACGATCACCGGGTTGCAGCGGGTGAGCAAGCCCGGCCGACGGATCTACGTGGGACGAGGCGACCTGCCGCGTGTGCTCGGTGGCCTGGGCATCGCGATCGTGTCGACCTCGCAGGGTGTGATGACGGACCGGAACGCCTCCCGCAAGGGGATCGGCGGCGAGGTCCTGGCACACGTGTGGTGATGCAACGATGAGTCGGATCGGCAAGCAGCCCATCGAGATCCCGAGCGGCGTCGACGTCACGGTCGGCGAGGACGCGCTCGTGACCGTGAAGGGCCCGCGAGGCACGCTCAGCCAGAAGCTCCACCCCGAGATGCGCATCGTGCGCGAGGGGGGGTCGCTTCGGGTCGAGCGGCCGAGCGACGAGAGCTTCCACCGGAGCCTGCACGGGCTCACCCGTTCGCTGATCGCGAACATGGTCGAGGGGGTCACGAAGGGATACGAGAAGCGGCTCGCGATCGTCGGCGTCGGCTACCGCGCCGCGATGAAGGGGGACGGGCTGGAGGTCCAGGCCGGCTACTCGCATCCGGTGCTCGTCCCGGCGTTGGAGGGGATCGAGTTCGAGACCCCGACCCCCACCCAGATCGTGGTGCGAGGCAACGACAAGCAGCAGGTGGGCGAGGTGGCCGCCAACATCCGGAAGATCCGCAAGCCCGAGCCGTACAAGGGCAAGGGCATCCGGTACGAGGGCGAGTACGTTCGGAAGAAGGCCGGCAAGGCCGCGAAGGGTGCGACCGCGTGATGGATGCGAAGACCAGACGCCGAGCTCGGATCCGCCGACACACGCGTGTGCGGATCAAGGTGAGCGGAACGGCGGCGCGGCCGCGCCTGGCCGTGTTCCGTTCGAACCGGCACATCTACGCGCAGCTGATCGACGACGACGCGCGCTCGGACGCTCGCGTCGGCTTCCGACGCCGATGTGACGGGCGGCGACGGCAAGATCGGTCCGCGAAGGCGGTCGGCGAGCTCCTCGCGGAGCGCGCGAAGGCCGCCGGCATCGAGCGCGTGGTGTTCGATCGCGGAGGGCGCCTGTACCACGGGCGCGTGGCCGCGGTGGCCGAGGGAGCCAGGGAGAAGGGGTTGCGGATCTGATGCGGCGATACGACTCGCAGGGAGAGAAGAGCATCTACGAGGAGCGGGTGATCTCGATCAACCGCGTCGCGAAGGTCGTCAAGGGCGGCCGTCGCTTCTCGTTCGCCGCGCTCGTCGTGGTGGGCGACGGGGCGGGGCGCGTCGGCCTCGGCTACGGCAAGGCCAAGGAGGTGCCGGCCGCCATCGCGAAGGGCGTCGAGGAGGCCAAGCGCAAGATGTTCGAGGTGCCGATGATGGGCACCACGATCCCGCACCAGGTGACCGGGGAGGACGGCGCCGGTGTCGTGCTGCTCAAGCCGGCCGCGCCTGGAACCGGTGTCATCGCGGGCGGCCCCGTGCGTGCGCTCGTCGAGTGCGCGGGGATCAAGGACATCCTGTCGAAGTCGCTCGGGTCGTCGAACGCGATCAACATCGTGAAGGCGGCGATGGCCGGGCTGAAGAGCCTTCGGCGCCCCGAGGAGATCGCCCGCCTCCGCGGACGGGAGATCCACGAGGTCGCCCCGAAGCCGATGCTCGCGGCGGTCGCCGCCGCGCAGGAGCGGATGTCCGCCGCGCGCGCGGCCAAGCTCGAGGAGGTCTACGGCGACCAGGCGCAGGCGTCGCCCGATGCGGGGCGTGGTCCGAGATGAACCGCCTGAAGGTGACGCAGGTCCGCAGCGTGATCCACCGTCCGAAGGACCAGAAGTCGACGGTGCGCCGGCTCGGCCTGCACCGGATCAACGACAGCGTCATCAAGGACGACCGGCCCGAGATCCGCGGCATGATCTCGAAGGTCCGGCACCTCGTCCGGGTCGAAGAGGTCACCGACGACGGTGCGGAGGGGAAGGCGACGTGAAGCTCCACCATCTGAAGCCCGGAGCGGGCGCCAAACGCGACCGCAAGCGCGTCGGACGCGGTCGCGCCGGCGTGCGCGGGAAGACCGCGGGACGGGGCACGAAGGGCTACCTGGCGAAACACAACACCCGCCTGGGGTTCGAGGGCGGGCAGATGCCGTTCCAGCGTCGCGTCCCGAAGCTGAAGGGGTTCACGAACCCGAACCGCGTCGAGTACGCCGTGGTCAACGTCGAGACCCTCGCGAAGTACTTCGACGGCGACGTCGATCCGGCCGCGCTGCTCGCGCACGGCCTGGTCCGCAAGGGACGGCCGGTGAAGGTGCTGGCGCGCGGCGAGCTCGACAAGGCGCTCGTCGTCCGCGCACATGCCTTCAGCGCTGCGGCGAAGTCGAAGATCGAGCAGGCCGGAGGCCGGGCCGAGCTCGTCGGATGACCGGGGTAGGATAGGAACCTCGTGCTCAGGGCGTTCGTCAACTCGTTCAAGGTTCCCGACCTCCGGAACAAGATCCTCTTCACGCTGCTCATCATCGCCATCTATCGGTTCGGGTCGTTCATCCCCGTCCCGGTGGTGGACATCGGTCTGCTGACCGACGCGCTCGCAGAGCAGGGCGGGGCCGGGTTCCTCTCGTTCATCGACCTGTTCTCCGGCGGCGCGCTGACGCGGATGGCGATCTTCGGGCTCGGGATCATGCCGTACATCACGGCCTCGATCATCATGCAGCTGCTGACCGTCGTGATCCCCAAGCTCGAGGAGTGGCGCAAGGAGGGCGAGTCCGGGACCAAGAAGATCAATCAGTGGACCCGCTACGTCACGGTCGTGCTCGCGCTGCTGCAGTCGACGGGCCTCGTGTTCCTGTTCCACTCGGGTTCGGACCAGCTCGCTGGCGTCGACATCTTCCCGCCCGGCGAGTTCACCGCCGCGAACGTCGCGCTCATCGTGCTCGTCATGACCGCTGGCACCGCGATGATCATGTGGATGGGCGAGCTCATCACCCAGCGTGGGATCGGCAACGGGATGTCGATCCTGATCTTCTCGAGCGTGATCTCCGCCTTGCCCTCGCAGGGGCGCGCGATCCTGCTCTCGGGCGGTAACGCCATGTTCACCCTCGCGCTGCTGATCGGCTTCGCGATCATCGTGGCGGTGATCTTCGTGGAGCAGGGACAGCGGCGGATCCCCGTGCAGTACGCCAAACGCGTCGTGGGCCGCAGGATGACCACCGGTGGCAGTACGTATATCCCGCTGAAGGTCAACCAGGCAGGCGTGATCCCGATCATCTTCGCGAGCTCGGTGTTGTACTTCCCGACGCTGCTCGCCAGCGTCTACCACGCGACCTGGTTCACGAACTTCGTGAACAACTACCTCACGAACCAGCGGAGCTTCGTGTACCTGGCCGTCTACGGCATGCTCGTCGTGTTCTTCGCCTACTTCTACACGGCGATCGCGTTCAACCCGGTGGACACGGCGGACAACCTGCGCAAGTACGGCGGGTTCGTGCCCGGCATCCGGCCGGGCCGCCGACCGCCGACTACCTGAGCTTCGTCCTGACCCGGATCACGCTCCCGGGATCGATGTTCCTGGCCGCGATCGCGCTGACGCCGGCGATCTTCTTCGCCTACCTCTTGCCGGTCGAGTTCCCGTTCGGAGGGACGACGCTGCTGATCACCGTGGGTGTCGCGCTCGAGACCATGAAGCAGCTCGAGTCACAGCTCCTGATGCGGCACTACGAGGGCTTCCTCAAGTAGGCCGCAAGAGAGGTCGGCGGTCGTGCGGATCATCCTGCTGGGTCCACCGGGGGCTGGGAAAGGCACCCAGGCGAGGAGGCTCGCCGAGCATCTCGGCCTGCCTGTGATCGCGACCGGCGACATCTTCCGTCAGGAGATCGCGGACCGCACCCCGCTCGGCCTCGAGGCGAAGGGGTATTACGACACCGGTGAATACGTTCCCGACGGGCTCACCACGTCGATGGTCCTCGGACGCCTCAACCAGCCCGACGTGTGGCATGGCTTCATCCTCGACGGATTCCCCAGGACCGTTCGGCAGGCCGAAGCACTGGAGAGCTCGCTCGAAGCCACCGACCGACCGCTCACCGCCGCCCTGAACTTCGTGATCTCGCACCCGATGGCGACGAAGCGCCTCATGGCTCGCCTCGTGTGCCCGAACTGCAAGCGGACGTACAACCTGGAGTTCAAGCTGCCGAAGGTAGATCACGTGTGCGACGTCTGTGGGCACGAGCTGACCGGTCGGAGCGACGACGACGAGGCAACGATCCAGCGTCGGCTCGACGTGTACGAGGAGCGGCACGAACCGCTCGTGCGTCACTTCCGCGAGCGGGGGCTGCTCCGAGAGATCGACGCCGAGCACTCAGAGGAAACCGTGGCCAGGCTCACGCTCGACGCGATCGCGGAGCTGCGCGGATCGGCGCCGTGATCGTCTACAAGTCCCCCGACGAGGTCGACAAGATGCGGCGAGCGGGCCGCATCGTCGCCGGCACGATCGACCGCGTGCTCGCGGCCGTCGCACCGAACGTGCCGACCGCCGACCTCGATGCTGTCGCCGAGTCCTACATCCGCGAGCAGGGCGCCACGCCCTCGTTCAAGGGGTACGGCGGGTCGAACGGTGGTCACGTCCCCTTCCCCGCGTCGATCTGCACGTCCATCAACGAAGAGATCGTGCACGGCATCCCGTCCGCCGATCGCAGGGTCGCCGAGGGCGACCTCCTGAAGCTCGACTTCGGCGCGATCTGGGAGGGGTTCCACGGCGATTCCGCGGTGACCGTGCTGGTCGGCGACCCGCGGTCCGCGGAGGCCGAGAAGCTCGTCCGCGTGACCGAGGAGGCCCTCGAGGCGGGGATCGCGCAGATCCGTCCGGGCGGTCGTCTCTCGGATATCGGCGCGGCCGTCGAGCAGGTGGCGCTCGGCGCTGGGTTCGAGGTCGTGCGCGAGTACGTGGGTCACGGCATCGGCAGGCGCCTCCATGAGGAACCCCAGATCCCGAACTACGGCAAGCCCGGGCCGCGGCCCGCTGCTGAAGCCGGGTCTGGTCATGGCCGTCGAGCCGATGGTCAACGCCGGGGGTTGGGAGACCCGGGTGCTCTCCGACGGCTGGACGGTGGTGACCGAGGACGGTTCGCTGTCCGCGCACTTCGAACACACGATCGCCGTGACCGAGGACGGGCACGAGGTCCTGACGGCACGTAGCTAGTCGGACTCCCACGCCTGATCCGGTGCGCGAATAGGTCGTTCGGGGGATCGATCTATGGACCTTCGGCGCTTGGCCGTCGTAGACCGATCGGAGTACGTTGCCCCCCGCGAGGGTGTCACCCTCTAGACCACATGAGACAGGGGCCATGAGCGAGGACCGGCCTGACCTCGAGGGCTGGACCCAACTCGTCCAGGAGCCGGCGTTCGCGATCGTGCGACGCGGGTTCGACCGCGATCAGGTACGGGAGCACTGGCGCCGGACCGAGGAGCATGTCGCCGACCTCGAGTCGCGGCTGGGGCATGCCCTGCGCGAGATCGCCGAGGCGCAGCGTGAGCTCGTCCGGGCTCGGAACGAACACGCCGAGACGAGGCTCGAGGCCGAGGAGGCGCGCCGGGACCTCGAGCAGGTGCGCGGGGACCTCGAGCGGGTCCGTCTGGAGCTCGAGGAGGCGAGGCGAGGGAGCGACGCCGAGCCGCCCGAGGCACGCGACCCCTTCGAGGCGGTCTCCGAGCACGTGATGGACCTCGTCCGCGGCTTCGACCGGGACATCGAGCGGATCCGGACGAAGGCCCAGTTCGAGGCGTCGAGCATCCTCGCGGAGGCCAGGACGGAGGCCGCCAAGGCCCGCCTGGCCGCCCGGCACGAGGAGGAGGCCGCGCGGGCCGAGTCGGAACGGATGCTCAGCGAGGCTCGGAACGAGGCGGCGAGCGTCCGGGCCGAGCTCGTCCCGCTCCGCGAGGTCACGCTGAGTCAGGCGCAGGCGGTCCGGGATCGGCTGCGGGTCTCCCTCGTGGAGCTCGAGGGCCTCATGGCGGAGGAGTCCGAGGGGACGGAGCGGGACCAGGTGATCGTGCTCGGCAGGACGGAGCAGGCCGAGGAGCTCGAGCAGGCGGAGGAGCGGGAGCAGCCCACCGTCCCGTAGGCGCGGCCGGGCCTCGGTCGTGCGTGGACGCAGCCTGTGGCCTGCGCGTATACTTCCAACCCGCCTCCGTCCGGAGGTGGTTCCGGTTCGCCCGTGGGCGGGTCGGGCGTGCCCGGAAACGAGGATCACCCGGAGCTTGCCGAAGAAGGACGCGATCGAGGTCGAGGGAACGGTCACCGAACCGCTGCCCAACGCTATGTTCCGGGTGGAGCTCGAGAACGGACACAACGTGTTGGCCCACATCTCGGGCAAGATGCGGATGCACTACATCCGGATCCTCCCGGGGGACCGGGTGCTGGTGGAGCTGTCGCCGTACGATCTCACGCGCGGCAGGATCGTGTACCGGTACAAGTAGGGACAAGGAAGGGCAGGCGCAGCGTGAAGGTCCGGCCGTCGGTGAAGAAGATGTGCGACCGTTGCAAGGTCATCCGCCGGCGCGGCGTGATCCGCGTGATCTGCTCGAACCCGCGTCACAAGCAGCGCCAGGGATAACCAGGAGGGGCGAGTGGCTCGTATCGCAGGCGTCGACCTTCCCCGCGACAAGCGGGTGGACATCGCGCTCCGCTACATCTACGGGATCGGCCCGACCCGGGCGTTCCAGATCGTCGAGGGCGCGGGCGTGGAGGGCGGCACGAAGGTCCGGGACCTCTCCGAGGACGAGGTCAGCAAGATCCGGGAGTTCATCGACCGCACTTACAAGGTCGAGGGCGACCTGCGTCGCGAGGTGGCGCAGGACATCAAGCGCAAGATCGAGATCGGCAGCTACCAGGGCATCCGGCACCGTCGGAGCCTTCCGGTGCGCGGTCAGCGGACCCACACGAACGCGCGGACCCGCAAGGGACCGCGCAAGACCGTGGCCGGCAAGAAGAAGGCCACGAAGAAGTAGGGGCGGGACATGGCGAAGCCGAAGGCGAAGAAGACCAAGCGTCGCGAGAAGAAGAACGTGGTCCACGGGCAGGCCCACATCAAGTCGACGTTCAACAACACGATCGTCACGATCACGGACCTGCAGGGCAACACGATCTCGTGGGCGAGCGCCGGCAACGTGGGCTTCAAGGGCTCGCGGAAGTCGACGCCGTTCGCCGCGCAGCTCGCGGCGGAGTCCGCCGCCCGCAAGGCGCAGGAGCACGGCCTGCAGAAGGTCGACGTGTTCGTGAAGGGCCCGGGGTCCGGGCGGGAGACCGCGATCCGTTCGCTCGCCGCGACCGGTCTCGAGGTTGCCGGGATCCAGGACGTCACGCCGGTGCCCCACAACGGGGTCCGGCCCAAGAAGCGTCGGCGCGTCTAGCGCCGAACCGCCCGCGGGTCGACGCGGGTTGCAACGAGACGGCGGGGAAGGAATGGATGATCCCCCGCCCGAGGAGGGAACGAAGTGTTCATCGTCGCACGACCGCAGATCCAGGAAGAGCCCGTCAGCGCGATGCGCTCGAAGTTCATCGTCGAGCCGCTCGAGCCGGGCTTCGGTTACACCGTCGGGAACTCGCTCCGGCGCACGCTGCTGTCCTCGATCCCGGGGGCCGCGATCAGTTCGATCCGCATCGAGGGGGTGCTCCACGAGTTCTCGACGATCCCGAAGGTCACCGAGGACGTCACCGACATCATCCTGAACCTGAAGGAGCTCGTGCTCCGCAGCGAGTCCGATGAGCCGGCCACCGTCTACCTGAAGGCGAAGGGTCCGGGCGCCGTGACCGCCGGCGACATCGCGCCGCCGGCCGGGATCGAGATCCTGAACCCGGACCTGCACATCGCCACGCTCGGCAAGGGCGGCTCGCTCGAGATGGAGATGACCGTGGAGCGAGGCGTCGGCTATCGCATGGCCGACAAGAACAAGAAGCCACGCGAGCCGATCGGCGTGATCCCCGTCGACTCGATCTTCTCGCCCGTCCGGCGGGTCTCGTACGCGGTCGAGAACACCCGGGTCGAGCAGATGACCGACCGCGACCGGCTGATCCTGGACGTCGAGACCGACGGCTCGATCACGCCTCGCGAGGGCCTGGCGAGCGCCGGTGGAACGCTGCTCGAGCTGGTCCAGCTCTTCGGCGACCTCGCCGAGGCGCAGTCGATGCAGGTCGGCCCCGCCGAGGACGATTCGATGCCCTCGGACTACGCGATCACGGTGGAGGAGCTCAACCTGTCGGTCCGCTCCTACAACTGCCTGAAGCGCGAAGGCATCAACACGGTCGGCGACCTCGTCGAGAAGTCCGAGGCCGAGCTCATGGACATCCGGAACTTCGGCCAGAAGTCGATCGACGAGGTGAAGGCCAAGCTCGAGGAGCTCGGCCTGGGGCTGCGGGAGTCCTGAGGTGCCGAGGCCCAAGAAGGGACCGCGGCTGGGCGCCGGGCCGGCGCATCAGCGGCTCATGCTGAACGGCCTTGCGGCGCAGCTGTTCGTCCACGAGCGGATCAACACGACCGAGGCGAAGGCCAAGGCCGTCCGCCCCGTGGCCGAGAAGCTCATCACGTTCGCCAAGAAGGGCGACGTGGCGGCGCGCCGCGAGGTCCTGAAGCAGATCCCCGACCGCGACGTCGTGCACAAGCTGTTCAGCGACATCGGGCCTCGGTTCGCCGAGCGCAGCGGCGGCTACACGCGGATCCTCAAGCTCGGCCCTCGCAAGGGCGACGCCGCGCCGATGGCTCGGATCGAGCTCGTCGCAGACGAGTAGCGTCGGCGGGGTCGTCATCGCGGGGTCGCTTCGCTCCATCGGCTCGCTTCGCTCGCCGACGAGCCCCGCGCTGACGACCCCGGCTCCTCCGCTCCGCCCGCGGCCGTGATCGTCAGGCTGACGCTCGCGTACGACGGGTCGAACTTCCGGGGGTGGGCGCGTCAGCGGGGCCAGCGCACCGTGCAGGGCGAGCTCGAGGCGGCGCTCGAGCGGGTCCTCGGCAGGCAGGTGAGGCTCGCGGTCGCCGGGCGGACCGATGCCGGTGTGCACGCCAGGGGGCAGGTCGCGTCGTTCGAGCACGATGGCGTCGATCTCGTGGCGCTCCGGCGCGAGGTGAACGATCGGCTCGCGCCCGAGGTCTCGGTGGTGAGCGCCCGCCGTGCGCCGGACGGGTTCCATGCGCGCTTCTCGGCGACGGCCCGCGAGTACCGGTACCGGATCGACGACGGGCCGTGGACCGACGCTCCGTTGGAGCCCGATGTCTGGCGCAGGCCGGGCAGGCTCTCCGTTCCGCGGCTGCGCGCGGGGGCGGAGCATCTGGTGGGTGAGCACGACTTCGCTTCGTTCTGCCGGCGACCGTCCGATGGCGGGCCCACGACGAGGCGTCTGGAGCGACTGGCCGTCTCTCGGCGAGGCGAGCGCGTCGAGATCACCGCCCGCGCGAACGCGTTCCTGCACCAGATGGTCCGGGCGATCGTCGGCGCGCTCGTCGCGGTCGGTTCGGAACGCCTCGAGCCGGACGCCGTCGCCGCGATCCTCGCCGCTCGGGACCGTTCGCGAGCGCCCCAGATGGCCCCGGCCCGAGGGCTCACCCTCGAGCGGGTCGTGTACGGGCGCACGCGCGAGCGTTCCGCCTGATTTGACCTCGGGCCTCGTCGCCGCCGACCATCAGCGCATGCAGGTCGTCCTTCCGCGGTCGCTGGACGAGGCGCTCGACGTGGCCGCCGGGCAGCCCGACGTGGTGCCGATCGCCGGCGGGAGCGATGTGATGGTCGAGATGAACTTCGACCTGCGGCGACCCGAGACGCTCCTGGACGTCTCCCGGCTTCCCGAGCTGCACGAGCTGCGACGTGAGGATGGACACGTGTTCCTGGGAGCCGGAGTCTCGTACACCCGGATCATGCGGGAGCTGCCCGAGATGACCGCGCTCGTGCAGGCGTCGCGATCGGTGGGCTCGCCCCAGATCCGCAACCGCGCGACGGTCGGTGGCAACCTCGGCACCGCCTCACCCGCCGGCGACGCCCTTCCGCCGCTCGCGGTGTACGAGGCCGAGGTCGTGCTCGTCCGTTCCGGTGGGACGACCCGAACCGTCCCCTGGCGCGAGTTCCTCCTCGGGGTGAAGCGGAATGCCCTCGAGCCCGGGGAGCTGATCCTCGGCGTGCGATGGCGGGTCCCGAACGGACCCGGCTCGTTCTCGAAGGTCGGCACCCGCAACGCGATGGTGATCTCGATCGCCGCGGTGTGCCTTCAGGTGAGTGAGGAGGAACGCACGGTGCGCGTGGCGCTCGGCTCGGTCGGGGAGACGGTCCTTCGCGCGATCGAGGCCGAGGATCTTGCGGCCGACGCGATGAGCTCCGCGGGGATCTGGGAGACGCCCGACCGGGACCTCGACGCCGAGGTCGTCGAGCGCTTCGGTGAGCTCGTCGCCGCCGCGGCCGAACCCGATCGACGACGTGCGTGGCACCGCCGCGTTCCGTCGTCACGCCTGCGGGGTGCTCTCGAGGCGAGCGTTGCGGTGGGCGCTCGAGGACCGGCGGGAGATCGAGCACTGATGCTGGTCCGGACCAACGTGAACGGTGAGTGGCGCGAGGCCGACCTCTGGCCCGGTTACAGCCTCCTCTACCTGCTGCGCGAGCACCTGGCGCTGCCCGGATCGAAGAACGCTTGCGAACAGGGGGAATGCGGCTCGTGCTCCGTCTGGCTCGACGACGAGCTCGTCTGCGCCTGCTTGGTCCTTGCGGCGCAAGCCCACGAGCGCGAGGTCCGCACCGTGGAGGGGCTCGCCGCGGGGGAGGCGATGCATCCTGTGCAGGAGGCGTTCGCCGAGACCGGCGCGGTGCAGTGCGGCTTCTGCACGCCGGGATTCATCGTGGCGGTGACCGAGCTGCTGGAGCAGGATGCCGAACCCTCCGAGGCCCACGTTCGGGAGGCCCTGTCGGGCAACCTGTGCCGGTGCACGGGGTACGAGAAGATCTTCGAGGCCGTGCGGCTGGCGTCGGATCGGATGCGTGTCCGGGAGGACGAGCTGTGACCCATCGAGCCGGGCGAGACCCGTGAGCCGGCGGCTCGACGAGCGCACCCGGCTCGGCGTCGGCGCCTCGGTCCCCCGGATCGACGGCGTGCCGAAGGTGAAGGGTCAGTTCGCGTACGGCAGCGACCTGTGGGCCGACGGCATGTTGTGGGGGCACACCTTGCGCAGCCCGCACCCGCACGCGCGGATCCGCGGCATCGAGATCGCGGAGGCCGTGGCGAGCCCGGGTGTGCACGCGGTCCTGCTCGCCGACGACGTGCCGGGGTTGCGGTTCTACGGGCTCGAATTCGCGGATCAGCCCGTGCTCGCCTGGGAGGTCGTCCGGTACGTCGGCGAACCCGTCGCGATCGTCGCGGCCGAGCACCCCGAGCTCGCTCGACGGGCGGCCGCGAAGATCGCGGTCGACTACGAGCCGCTGCCGGCGGTCACCGACATGGAGCGGGCCCTGCTCGCCGACGCCCCGTCGGTGCAGCCGTTCGGCAACGTGGTCATGCACGCGCGCATCGAGCACGGCGACCCCGGCACGGAGGCCGACGTGTGGGTCGAGGGTTACTACGAGACCGGGATGCAGGATCAGGCGCCGCTCGGCCCCGAGGCCGGGCTCGCGGTGCCGGCCGACGACGGCGGGGTCGACCTGTTCGTCGCGACCCAGTGGTTGCACGTCGACCGGCGGCAGCTCGCGCCCTGCCTGAACCTGCCGGAGGACAAGGTGCGCATCTACCTGGCCGGGACCGGCGGCGCGTTCGGCGCGCGGGAGGACGTGAGCATGCAGATCCACGCCTGCATGCTCGCGCTGTACACCGGCCGGGCGGTGAAGATGTCGTACGGCCGGGCCGAGTCGTTCGTCGGTCACGTCCACCGCCACCCCTCGAGGATCTGGATGCGGACGGGCGCGACCAGCGAGGGCAGGCTCGTCAACGTTCGCGCCCGGATCCTGATCGACGGCGGGGCGTACACCTCGTCGTCCGCCGCGGTCATCTCGAACGCGTCGACGTTCGCGCCCGGCCCCTACGAGGTGCCGAACGCGCTGATCGAGGGCACCTGCGTCTACACGAACAACCCGCCGTGCGGGGCGATGCGTGGGTTCGGCGCGGTGCAGGTGTGTTTCGCGCACGAGGGGCAGATGGACAAGCTCGCCGCTGCGCTCGGCATCGACCCGGTGGATCTCAGGTCGGCGAACGCGGTGGCCACCGGCTCGGTGCTGCCGACCGGCCAGGTGATAGGCGGCGCCGCACCCGTACGCGAGGTGATCGAGCGGTGCGCGGCGATCCCGATGCCGCCCTCGCCACCGCCGGGCCGGCGGGCGGCGGTGGAGCTACCCGGCGGCGTGGCCGGCAACGTCGGGCGCGGCGAACACGTCCGGCGAGGGGTCGGGTTCGCCGTGGGCTACAAGAACCACGCGTACAGCGGCGGATTCGACGATTACGCGGTGGCGCGGGTCATGCTCTCGGCCGGGCCCGAGGGACCGGTGGCCGAGATCCACAGCGCGGCGGCCGAGGTCGGGCAGGGGGTGCACACGATCCTCGCGCAGATCGCGCGCACGGTCCTCGGGGTCGAACGTGTGATCCTGCATACGTCCGACACGAACGTCGGATCGGCCGGGTCCTCGTCCGCCTCCCGGCAGACCGTCGTGTCGGGCGGGGCGATGCAGGCGGCGTGCGAGGCGGTCCTCGAGGAGCTGTTCGACCGAGCGAGGCGGGACGCGCGCCTGTCGGCGGGCGACCTCGGCGTGGACGACGGGTTCGTGACCGCCGACGGAGAGCGCGTGGCGGCCGTCGAGGAGTTCCTCGCCCAGCCGATCGAGTGCACGCGGATCTGGCGGCACCGGCAGACATCCCCGCTGGACAAGAACGGCCAGGGCGACGTGCACGTCGGGTTCCTGTTCGGTGCGCAACGGGCGGTGGTCGACGTCGACGAGGAGCTCGGGCTCGTGCGCGTGGTCCAGCTCGCGACCGCACAGGACGTCGGGTTCGCGATCAACCCACAGAGCGTGATCGGGCAGATCGAAGGCGGGTCTGCGCAGGGTCTGGGCCTCGCGCTCATGGAGGAGATCCAGCTGCGCGACGGACGGATCGAGAACGCATCGTTCACGGACTACCTCCTGCCCACCACGCTGGACATGCCGCGGGTCGACGTCGAGCTCGTCGAGGAGGCCGAACCGGGAACGCCGTTCGGCGCGAAGGGGGTGGGCGAACCATCCAACGTGGTCGCGCCCGCGGCCATCGTCTCGGCGCTCCGATCGGCCCTCGGACGCGACCTGCGGCGCATCCCGGTCAAGCCGGACGACCTGGTCGGGCTCCGCGACGCGACGGAGATCCCGCCGTGGCCGGAGTCACCGGAGGTGCCCGGCCCGGCTCCGATCGCGCACTACGCGGGCGTGCACCTCACGGGCGAGGTCCCGGCGCCGGATCGATGAGTCTGCTCCGCGAGCATCACCGCGCGTTCGTGATCCCGGTCACACGCCACGACGAACACGACGTGAGAGAACGTCGTGGACAAGGGGAACGCGACATGCGGAGGATCACGATCCAGCGAGCGGCGGCGCCTCGGCCCCGCGACCGCGACGCGGTCCTCCCGCTCGACCCACGCGATCCGGCGATCGTGGCCGCGAAGCGGCACCAGCCGGATCGCTGCGCATCGGACGCGTCGCCTTTGACGGATAGGCAAAACCGCAGGTAGCATGGGCCGTCGGCCGGCTCTGGCCGGCGTTTTCCACGTATGAAGACCTACTCGCCGAAGCCGCGTGACATCGAGCGCCGCTGGTACGTCCTGGACGCCAGCGGGGCCGTCCTCGGCCGTCTTGCGTCGCAGGCCGCCGCGATCCTCCGAGGCAAGCACAAGCCGATCTTCGCCCCACACATGGACACCGGCGACCACGTGATCGTGATCAACGCGAAGGACGTCACGCTGTCGGGCGCCAAGGAGGAGACGAAGGTCGCCTACCGTCACTCGGGGTACCCGGGCGGGATCACGGCCACCAAGTACGGGAAGCTGCTGGCGGAGAAGCCGGCGTTCGCCGTCGAGAAGGCCATCAAGGGGATGCTGCCCCACAACCGGCTCGGCCGGCAGGTCGCCGGCAAGCTGCGCGTGTACGCGGGGCCGGATCATCGGCATGCGGCCCAGCAGCCGCAGGCCCTGCAGCTCGGCGAGGTGCCCTCCTGGAACGGCCTCCCGAGCACCCCCGAGACCGCCCCGGCCGAGGAACCAGCCGCGACCAAGACCGCGGCCAGACCTCCGGCCGGCACGCCTGCGGACGCCGAAGCGAAGGCGACGGCCAAGCGTCCCACCGCCAAGACCGCGACCACGACGGCCAAGCGCACGACGGCCAAGCGTGCGACCGCGAAGACGACGACCGCCAAGTCCACCGCGAAGCGCACCGCGAAGAAGCCCGCGGCCTCGAAGACGACGAAGGCGCCGGCCCGGAAGCCGACCGCGAGTCGCGCGAAGAAGGAGTCCTGATGGTCCAGATCCAGACCGCGACCGGACGCAGGAAGGAAGCGATCGCGAGGGTCCGCCTGGTCCCGGGGACGGGGAGCTTCGAGCTGAACGGTCGTTCGCTCGAGGAGTACTTCACGACCCGGGCGCACCGGATGGTCGTCGCGGCCCCCCTGCGGGCCGTCGGCAAGGAGAAGGACCTCGACGTCGTTGCTCGGATCGAGGGCGGCGGGGTCTCGGGGCAGGCGGGCGCGCTGCGTCTCGGGATCGCCCGAGCGCTCATCGAGCTCGACCCCGAGCTCCGGGCCACGCTGAAGAAGGAGGGCTACCTCTCGCGGGACGCTCGCGAGAAGGAACGCCGCAAGTACGGTCTCAAGAAGGCCCGCAAGGCGCCGCAGTACTCGAAGCGGTAGATCGCTTCACGCGGCTCTCGGACGTCTAGCTCTCGGGGTCCTCGATCGATTCCTGCGCGCTCTCGAGGACGAGCCGCGCCTGCACCTCGAGGTCGGCGCGGACGAACAGATGGACGGGTCCGACCCGGTAGGGATCCTCGCCTCCGCCCTTCAGCAGGACCGGGATCCCATCGGCCTCGAGTCGTGACTTCGCGATCTCGCCCTCGAAGACCGACGGTGTCGTGAGCACGCGAACGAGATCTTCGGACACGGGTCCATTGTTGCAGCGCTCCGCCTGAGCCGAGGGAGAGGCCATTGACAGATGTCGATGTCTTTGCGAGACTCCGGGCATTGCATCGATGAACGTCGATGGACGGGGGAAACAAAAGGGGCTATGTCGTGCAACGTGAACTGACGGTTCTGGAAGAGTCACCGGCAGCGTGTTGCACACCGCTCGCGGCGACGGCGATGTCGGTTGAGGAAGCGGAGACCACGGCGCAGTTGTTCAAGGCACTGGCCGACCCCGGGCGCGTCCGGATCGTGAACCTGCTCGCCAACGCCGACGGCCCCGTGTGTGTGTGTGACCTCACGCCGCATCTCGATCTCTCGCAGCCGACGGTGAGCTTCCACCTGAAGAAGCTGGTGCAGGCCGGTCTGCTGGAGCGCGAGCAGCGCGGGGTGTGGGCGTTCTACACCGTGAACCGCGAGGTGCTGCCGCGCCTGGGAAGGATCTTCGAGCTGGAGGGAGCGAGCGCGTGAACGAGGTCAGGGAACAGGTCCGCGAGCACTACCGCGAGGTCGCGATCGACGTCCGGGACGGCGGCGAGGGCTGTTGCGACTCCGGATGCTGCGGTTCGAAGGACCAGGTCTGGGGCGCCGAGCTGTACGAGGCGGCCGAACGAGCCGAGCTGCCCAGCGCGGCCGTCCTGGCGAGCCTCGGGTGCGGGAACCCCATCGCGGTCGCCGAGCTGCGCGAAGGCGAGACCGTGCTCGATCTGGGTTCGGGCGGAGGGATCGACGTCCTCCTCTCCGCCCGTCGGGTCGGGCCCACCGGGCGGGCGTTCGGGCTCGACATGACCGACGAGATGCTCGACCTTGCCCGGCGCAACGCCGTCGAAGCGGGCGCCGATAACGTCGAGTTCCTGAAGGGGTACCTCGAGGAGGTGCCGCTGCCGGACCGGAGCGTCGACGTCGTGATCTCGAACTGCGTGATCAACCTTTCGGCCGACAAGCCCACGGTGTTCGCCGAGATGCATCGCGTCCTGCGGTCCGGCGGGCGGATCGGCGTGAGCGACGTGGTGGCGTCGGACGAGCTGACGCCGGAGCAGCGCGCCGAGCGAGGCTCCTACGTGGGGTGCGTCGCCGGCGCGTTGTCGTTCGCCGAGTACCGGGCCGAGCTCGAGCGCGCGGGCTTCGCGGACGTCCGGCTGGAGCCGACGCACGACGTGGCCGACGGCATGTTCTCCGCGATCGTCCGAGCCCGGCGGGCGTGACGGCAACGGGCGGCGTCCCGGAGGTCCTGTTCGTCTGCGTCCACAACGCCGGCCGTAGCCAGATGGCGGCCGCCCTGCTCGAGGCACATGCCGGGGACCGGGTCCGCGTGCGATCCGCCGGGAGCGCGCCCGGCGACCAGGTCCACCCGTCCGTCGCCGCCTCGATGGCCGAGATCGGGATCGACCTTTCGGCGGCGCGGCCTCGCTTGCTGACCGACGACGCGCTCCACGAGGCGGACGTGGTCGTGACGATGGGTTGCGGCGACGCGTGTCCGATCGTCCCCGGGAGGCGATACCTCGACTGGGACCTGCCCGACCCCGGAGGTCTTCCCGCCGAGCAGGTCCGCCGCATCCGCGACGATATCGATCGACGGGTGCGAGCGCTCCTGCAGGAGCTCATCCCGAGCGCGGGTTAGGGCCCGGGGCGTTCCGGTAGCCTTCGGCCCCGATATGGGGCGACTCTTCGGGACGGACGGCGTGCGCGGGGTGTACGGGCGCGATCTGACGCTCGACATCGCCCGCGACCTCGGCGGCGCGGCCGCTCGCGTGTTGTCCCGGGAAGCGACCGAGCCACTCACGTTCGTGATCGGGCGCGACACGCGGGCCTCGGGCGTCGCGCTCGAGGGCGCGTTGGTGGAGGGCATCGTGGCCGCCGGCGGGAGCGTCGCCCTCGCGGGCGTGGTTCCCACGCCCGCGGTCGCGTTCCTCGCGGCGGAGGAGGGTGTGTCGTGCGGCGTCGTGATCTCGGCCTCACACAACCCGCCGCAGGACAACGGCATCAAGTTCTTCGGGTCGCGCGGTTTCAAGCTCCCCGATCGCCTCGAGGACGAGATCGAGGAGCAGATCGCCCGGGGTGGCGATGGCGGCCCGGCCGGACGGATCCTCGACACGCCGGTCGGCGTCGACCGATACCTCGACCACGTGGCCGGGTGCGCGCAGGTACGGCTCGACGGGATGCGGATCGTCGTGGACTGCGCGAACGGGGCCGCGAGCCGCTTCACGCCACCGCTCCTCGAGCGACTCGGCGCCGAGGTCGTCGCGATCAACGCGGAACCGGACGGCTCGAACATCAACGTCGGGACCGGCGCGCTCCACCCGGAGGTGGTCGCCGAGCGGGTCGTCTCGATCGGCGCCGACGCTGGGATCGCGCACGACGGGGACGCGGACCGGGCCCTGTTCGCCGATGCCTCGGGGGACGTGATCGACGGCGACCAGGTGATGGCGGCATGCGCGGTCGCGATGAAGGAGCGCGGGACGCTCGTCGGCGACGCGATCGTCGCGACGGTGATGTCGAACGTCGGCTTCCATCGCGCTATGGACGAGCACGGGATCCGCGTGATCTCCGCACCCGTCGGCGACCGGTACGTGCTGGAGCAGATGCTCGAGCACGAGGTCGCGCTCGGGGGCGAACAGTCCGGGCACATCATCTTCCGAGACGACGCCACGACCGGGGACGGCCTCATCACCGCCGTGCGGTTCCTCTCGCTCGCCGCGGCTGGCGGCGTGCCGGTCGCGGAGCTCGCGGCCGTGATGCGCCGGTATCCGCAGGTCCTGCTGAACATCGAGGTCTCGCACAAGGAGGGGCTCGAGCAGGCGGCCGAGATCTGGGACGCGGTACGTGCCGGGGAGGCCGAGCTCGACGGCAGCGGGCGTGTACTCGTGCGTTCGTCGGGGACCGAGCCGCTCGTGCGGGTCATGGTGGAGGCCGAGACCGAGGAGCTGGCCAGGCGCCACGCCGAGACGGTGGCCGAGCGGGTCGCCGCCGCATTGGGCTGAGGGGTTTTCCCGCCTCCGAGCGTCGGGGGATCGCTGCTACCCTCGATGACCTCATGTGCGGCATCGTGGGCTACGTCGGCCCCGACCGAGCGCTCCCGATCGTCCTCGAGGGGCTCCGACGTCTCGAATACCGTGGGTACGACTCCGCCGGCGTGGCGACGCTCGACGGTGGGCTGTCGGTCACCAAACGCGCCGGCAAGCTCTCCGAGCTGGACGCGGCGCTCGAGGGGGAGGGGACGCTCCCGGGCCGGGTCGGGATGGGCCACACGCGCTGGGCGACCCACGGCGCCGCGAACGACCGGAACGCGCACCCGCACCTCGACTGCGACGGCGCGGTGGCGGTCATCCACAACGGCATCGTCGAGAACTTCGCGCAGCTCCGGGCCGGTCTGGAGAAACGAGGCCACACGCTCGTCTCCGAGACCGACACCGAGGTGATCGCGCACCTCATCGAGGAGAAGGACGGCGCGCTCGCCGATCGGGTGCGGGCGACGGTCCGAGAGCTCGAGGGCGCGTACGCGCTCGTCGTCCTCGGCAGAGACGAGCCGGACGTGATCGTCGGCGTCAAGGTCTCCTCGCCGCTGATCGTCGGCCTCGGCCACGGGGAGAACATGCTGGCGTCGGACATCCCCGCGGTGCTGCAGAAGACCCGGACGGTCGTCCCGATCGAGGAGCACCGGGTCGTCGAGCTGCGGGCCGACCACGTCCGGGTGACCGACTTCGACGGCAACGAGGTGCCGGCCGAGCCGTTCGAGGTCAAGTGGGACGTCGCCCGCGCCCAGAAGGGCGGCTTCGACGACTTCATGCTGAAGGAGATCCACGAGCAGCCCTCGGCGATCCGCGACACGCTCGTCGGTCGCGTGAGCGAGCAGGGTCTGCTCGCGCTCGACGAGCTGCACATCGACACGGACGCCCTCCGCGAGGTGGACAAGGTCTTCGTCGTGGCGTGCGGCACCGCCTTCCACTCCGGTCTCGTGGCCAAGTACGCGATCGAGCACTGGACGCGGCTGCCCGTCGAGATCGACATCGCGTCCGAGTTCCGTTACCGGGACCCGGTGCTCGGCCCCGACACGCTCACGCTGGCCGTCAGCCAGTCCGGCGAGACGATCGACACGCTCGAGGCGGCCCGCCATGCGGCTCGGCAGGGGTCGAAGGTGCTCGCCGTGACGAACACGATCGCCTCCTCGCTCGCCCGCGAGGCCGATGCCGTCATGTACACGCACGCCGGTCCCGAGATCTGCGTGGCCGCCACGAAGACCTTCTCGACGCAGATGGCCGTGCTGCATCTCGTCGCGCTTTACCTCGCGCAGGTCCGCGGCGCGATGTTCCCCGTCGAGGTCATCGACATCGTCGAGCGGATGCGCCGGCTGCCCGAGCAGGTCGAACGGACGCTCGAGCTGGACGGCCAGGTGCGCACGATCGCCGAGGAGCTCCGCGACGCGCGCGACGTCCTGTTCATGGGCCGGCACACGGGGTACCCGGCCGCGCTCGAGGGCGCGCTCAAGCTGAAGGAGCTCTCGTACCTCCACGCGGAGGGCTACCCGGCGGGCGAGCTCAAGCACGGACCGATCGCCCTCGTCGAGGACGGGGTGCCGGTCGTCGCCGTCGCCACGGAGTGCCACGTGTATCCGAAGGTCCTCTCGAACATCCAGGAGGTTCGGGCCCGGGGCGCGCGCGTGATCGCCGTCGCGAGCGAGGGGGACGAGGAGATCTCGGCGTACGCGGACCACGTGCTCTCCGTCCCACGGGTCCCGGAGCTGTTCGCTCCCGTCGTCGTCACGCCGCCGCTCCAGCTGCTCGCGTACCACGTGGCCAAGCTCCGTGGGTGCGACGTCGACCAGCCCCGGAACCTGGCGAAGAGCGTCACGGTCGAGTAACGACCCCAGGCGCCGGGCGGCGGCTACGCTGTTGCCCGTGGAGATCCTCGGCCTCGGGGTCGACATCTGCGAGATCGACCGGATGGAACGTGCGCTCGCACGCCACCCGACGCTGCGGGAGCGGGTCTTCACGGCCGAGGAGCGAGCCTATTGCGACTCGAGGGCACGCCCGGCGGAGTCCTACGCGGGGCGGTTCGCCGCCCGGGAGGCCGTGATCAAGGCCATGGGCGGCTACCGGGGTCGCGGCTGGCAGGAGATCTCGGTGACCCGATCGCCGAGCGGCGCGCCCGCGATCCGGCTCGAGGGCAACGCGAAGGCGCGCGCCGATCTGCTCGGGATCTCGGAGGTCCTCGTCTCCTTCACGCACGAGCGGTCGAGCGCGGTCGCGTTCGCGATCGCGGTGGCCGGGTGAGGGACCGCCCGTGAAACCGCTGCTGACACCCGCCGAGGCCGCGGAACTCGATCGGCAGACGCAGGCGCGCGGCGTCTCGGCCGAGTCGCTCATGGAGTCGGCCGGGCGGGAGGTCGCGGACGGCGCCCTTCGGCTGCTCGGCGGCGCGTACGGACGACGCGCCGTGGTCGTCTGCGGCAAGGGCAACAACGGGGGCGACGGACTCGTGGCCGCCCGCCACCTGGACGCGGCCGGGGTCCGGACGACGGTGCTCGCGCTGCACGACGACGTTCGGGAACCCGCGGCGACCAACCTCCGTCGTCTGGCGAACACGACCGTCCGCGTCCGGTCCTGTGATCGCGCGTCGCTCGAACGCGAGCTCGCGCGGGCCGACGTCGCGGTCGACGCGATCTTCGGGACGGGGTTCCGAGGGCCGCCGGGCGGTATCGCCGAAGAGGCGATCGCCGCCCTGAACGCCGCCGCCGTCCCCGTCGTGGCCGTCGACATCCCGAGCGGGGTCGACGGTGAGACGGGAGCCGTCCCCGGTGCCGCCGTCCATGCCGATCTGACCGTGACGTTCGGAGCGGCGAAACCCGGACTGGTCCTGTTCCCGGGGGCGTCGCACGCGGGCGTCGTCGAGGTGGAGACGATCGGCTTCCCCCCGAGCTGATCCGAGGCGAGATCGAGCTCGTCGAGGCGGGTGACGTCGCGTCGATGCTCCCGTACCGAGCCCCGGACACCCACAAACGCTCCGCCGGGTACGCCGTCGTCGTGGGCGGCTCGCGACTGATGACGGGGGCGGCGTCGCTCGCCGGGGCTGCGGCCTCCCGAGCCGGGGCCGGTCTCGTCGCGGTCGCCGTTCCCGAGGGCATCCTCCCCGTCGTCCAGGTCGCCGTCCGCGAGGCCGTGTTCGTCGCGCTGCCCGAGACGACCGGTGGGTCGGCGGCGGGCGGCTCGGCGCGGCTCGAGGAGGTGATCGCCCAGGCCGATGCGTTGGCGATCGGCCCGGGGATGACGACGGACGACGTCACGGCCGGGTGGATCCGCGAGCTCGTGCGTTCGAGCGAGGTGCCCGTGGTGCTGGACGCCGACGGGCTGAACGCCTTCGCCGGCCGGCCCGACGACCTGGCGGACCGCAAGGCCGACCTCGTGCTCACGCCCCACGCGGGGGAGTTCGCCCGCCTCGCCGGGATCGGCGTCGGTGAGCTCGAGGGCGACCGGGTCCGACACGTTCGTTCGTTCTCCGCGCGGACCTCCGCCGTCGTCCTGCTGAAGGGCAGCCGAACGTTGGTGGCGAGGCCCGACGCACCCGTGCGCGTCAACATCACGGGCGGCCCGTTCCTCGCGACCGGCGGGACCGGCGACGTGCTCACCGGCGTGATCGGTGCGTTCCTCGCGCGCGGGCTCGCCCCGCACGACGCGGCCGCGGCCGCGGCGTTCGTCCACGGCAACGCGGGCGCGATCGCGGCCGAGGTCGGCGGCGAGTCGATCACCGCGGCCGACGTGCTCGCGCACATCCCCGAGGCCCTGGCGGAGGTCGTCGGCGCGTGAGGCGGTTCCGTCCCACGGTCGTCGAGGTCGACCTCGATGCCGTTCGTCACAACGTTCGGCTCCTCGCATCCCCCGGCGTCGAGCTGCTCGCGGTCGTGAAGGCCGACGGGTACGGGCTCGGGGACGCCGAGGTCTCGCGAGCGGCGATCGACGCGGGCGCGAGCCGGCTCGGCGTCGCCCTCGTCGAGGAGGGGATCGGCCTTCGCGAACGCGGGATCGTCGCCCCGATCCTCGTCCTGAGCGAGCTCCCGCCCGGCTCGGAGAAGGAGGCGCTCGCCGCGGACCTCGCGCCGACCGTCTACACCGAGGCCGGGCTCGCCGCGGTCGCGGACGCCGCCTCGGCGACCGGCCGGCCCGTGGCCGTCCACCTGAAGATCGACACCGGCATGCACCGCGTGGGGCTGTGGCCGCCCGAACGAGCGCCGGCGTTCGCCCGCCGGATCGTCGAGCTGGGCCTGGAGCCCGGGGGACTGTGGACCCATTTCGCCGACTCCGAGCAGGACGCGGCGGGCACGATCGAGCAGCTGCGGCGGTTCCTCGCGATCCGCGATCTCCTGATCGCCGAGGGGGTCTCGTTCGCGACGCTGCATGCCGCCAACAGCGGGGCGACGATCCGCCTGCCGGAGACCCACCTCGATCTCGTTCGACCGGGAGCGGCGATCTACGGGCTGGACCCGGGCGGGGGGATCGGACCGGCGTTCGGGCTGCGACCGGCGCTCACGTTCCGGTCCGCGGTCGCGATGGTCAAGCGGGTGCGCTCGGGCGAGCGACTCTCCTACGGCGGCCGGTACGAGCTCGAAGGCGACCGCACGGTCGCAACGATCCCGGTCGGCTACGCGGACGGGTTCCCTCGGACGGCCGCTGGCGCCGACGTGCTGATCCGCGGCCGGCGGTACCCGGTGGCGGGGACGATCACGATGGACCAGCTGCTCGCGGACTGCGGCGATGACGAGGTGGCGCCCGGGGACGAGGTCGTGCTGATCGGCGTCCAGGGCAACGAGCGGATCACGATCGAGGAGGTGGCCGCCAGGTCGGGGACGATCGGGCGGGCGATCGCGACCGGGCTCGGCGAACGGGTCCCGCGGGAGTACGTCGGTTGACCCGCAGACGCGCCGCCGTCGTCACGGCCGGCATCGCGGCGGGCGCCATCGCCAGCGGCGTGATCGGCCGCACCGTCCTGCAGGCGCGTCGCCGGCGCGACGATCCCGAGGCGCACGAGCAGCTCTCGCTGCTCCCGCCGCAGGACCCGGGCACCGTCCGCTCCTTCGACGGCACCGGGGTCGTCGTTCGCGCGGCCGGCGATGCCTCGAAGCCGGCGATCGTGTTCGCGCACGGTTTCAGCCTGGACATGACCACCTGGCATTACCAATGGACCCACCTGTCGGACCGGTTCCGGTGCGTCCTGTTCGACTTCCGCTCGCACGGTCGGAGCGAACGAGCGGCGAGCGGCGACCTGTCGCCGCTCGCGCTCGGGTACGACCTCGCGGCGGTGCTCGAGTCGATCCCCGATCGACCCGTCCTGCTCGTCGGACACAGCATGGGCGCGATGGCGATGCTCGCGATGGCCGAGGCCAGGCCGGACCTGTACGAGGGTCGGGTCGCCGGCATCGTCATCGTCGGCGGTGCCGCGGGCGACCTGGTCCGAGGCGCGATGGGTTCGGTCACCGAGCTGCTCCGCCCGCGACTCGGCTCGCTCGGCCAGGCCGCGCAACGGGTGAACCGCCTCCGTCGATACGTGCTCTCGAGACCGACCGATGTCGCCGCGGTGATCGCCCGGGCGACCCAGTTCGGGCCCGACGCGTCGCCGCATATCGTGGACTACGTCGTCGGGCTGGCGTCGACGTCGCCGTCGGAGGTGTGGACGGACGGGCTGGCCGCGCTGATGGACCTGGACGTCCGGCACACGCTCCGGCACGTCCGTGTCCCCTCGCTCGTCGTCGTCGGGGAGCACGACCGGATGACGCCGCCGTCCTCCTCGGTGGCGCTCGCCGGCGAGCTGCCCGACGGCCGGCTCGAGATCGTCGAGGGCGCCGGTCACTTCCCCATGCTGGAGGCGCACGAGGAGTTCAACCGTCGCCTCGAGGCGTTCGCCGATCGGGTGCTGCCTCGGCGCAGGTCCAAGCGCAGGAGCGCGTGACGTGCCCGGGTCGGTGCTGAACGCCGTACGGAGGGAGCGAGCGTGATCACGCGCGTCGCCGGGATCCGGGTCGGACACCACACCGATCTTCACGGCATCACGGGGTGCACGGTCGTCCTGTGTCCACCCGGGACGGTCGCCTCGGTCGACGTGAAGGGAGGGGCGCCCGGAACCCGCGAGACCGACGCGATCCGTCCGGGCACCGTGGTGCGCGACGTGCACGCGGTCCTGCTGACCGGTGGGAGCGCGTTCGGGCTGTCGGCCGCGTCGGGCGTCGATCGATGGCTCGAGGAGCGCGGCATCGGGTTCGACACGGGGGTCGCCCGGGTCCCGGTCGTTCCCGCGGCCGTGCTGTTCGATCTCGGCATCGGCGACGCGGCCGCGCGGCCGGACGCGGCGGCCGGGTACGCAGCGTGCGAGGCCGCGCTCGACGACCCCGTCGAGGAGGGGTGCGTTGGCGCCGGGACGGGCGCCACCTTCGCGAAGCTCCCGGACCCGGCGGCGGGATGGAAGGGTGGGATCGGGACCGCAGGGGTCATCGAGGGAGACCTCGTCGTGTCGGCGCTCGTCGCCGTGAACGCCCTCGGCACCGTGGTCGAGGACGATGGCACCCCGCTCGCCGAGAACCGCAACCCGGACGCGGAACCGAGCGCTTGGCCCGGCGCGAACACGACGCTCGTCGTGGTCGCGACGAACGCCCTCCTGTCCAAGGAGCGGGCGCAGCTCGTGGCGCAGGCGGGGAGCGAGGGTGTGTCGCTCGCCGTGTCGCCGGCGCATACGATGTGGGACGGGGATACGGTGTTCGCGCTCGCGACGGGGGAGATCGAGGCCGCACAGCCGACGCTCGAGCGGATGGCCTCGCGAGCCGTCGTCGAGGCGATCCGCCGGGCCGTCCGTTCGGCGGTGACGCTCGGTGGCGTGCCGGCGGTGGGGGAGTCGGGATGAGGACGCTCCAGGACGCAGCGCTCGAGGCATCGACGTGCACGAGGTGCCGCCTCTCCGAGGGCCGGACCCAGGTCGTGTACGGCGTGGGGGACCCGAACGCCGACCTGATGTTCATCGGCGAGGGGCCCGGGTACCACGAGGACAAGCAGGGGAAGCCGTTCGTCGGGGCTGCCGGGCAACTCCTGAACCAGATGCTCTCCGAGATCGGGCTCCGACGGGAGGACGCCAGCATCACGAACGTGGTGCTGTGCCGGCCGCCCGGGAACCGCGACCCCTACCCGGACGAGATCGGAGGCGTGCCAGCCCTGGCTCGACGAGCAGGTCCGGCTGGTCGACCCGGTCGTCGTCGTGACGCTCGGCAACTGGGCGACGAGGTTCATCCTGGGACCGCGCATCTCGATCAGCCGTGTCCGCGGACAGCGGTTCCCGTGGAACGGCCGAACCGTGATCCCGACCTTCCATCCGGCGGCGATCCTGCACGGCGGAGGACAGGCCTCGTCCCAGATGGCGGCGCTCCGGATCGGATTTCCAGGAGATCCGGCGTGCGCTCGCGGAGCGGCCGGAACCGGTCGAGGAGCAGCTCGGCCTGTTCTGATGCGCGTCCAGCTCCGAGCCCCGACGGCCGAGGACACGCGCGCGATCGGCGAGCGCGATCGCGCCGCTCGTGGTGGCCGGCGACGCCTTCGCGTTGACCGGGGAGCTCGGCGCGGGGAAGACCACGTTCGTCCAGGGTCTCGCGCGCGGGCTCGGGTTCGACGGACCGGTCGTCTCCCCGACGTTCACGCTCGTGCGCTGGTACCCGACGGGCCGGCTTGCCGATCACCCACGCGGACGTCTATCGGCTCGATCGCGTCCAGGATGTCCTCGATCTCGGGCTCGAGGACGCTCACGACGAGGGCGTGCTGCTCGTCGAGTGGGGCGACGCCGTCGAGGGGCTCCTGCCGGACGGGCACCTGGTGGTCGAGCTCACGTCCCCGCGGACGACGACGAGCGTGCCGTCGCGATCTGGCCGGCCGGGGATGGATGGCTGCTGCGGTGGGAGCGGCTCGAGCGGGCGCTCGACCGCTGGAGCGTGAGCCGTGACGGAGCAGACCACGCGTGATCGTCCTCGGCATCGACACCGTCGACGGCCCAGACCTCGCTGGCGCATCGGGACCGAGCACGAGATCCTCGGGACGCCCGCTTCGCGGGTTGCGCCAACACGACGACGTCGTCCCCGCGACCGAGGCGCTCCTGCGGTGGACGGGCATCGCGCTCTCGCAGCTCGGCGGCGTGGCGGTCGGCCTCGGCCCGGGTCTCTACACGGGGCTGCGGGTCGGCATCGCGGTCGGCAAGTCGCTGGCGCAGACGCTGCAGCGCCCCGATCGTCGGGATCGGTTCGCTCGACGTGCTCGCGTTCGGCATCCACCACACGAGGCGGACGATCGTCGCCGTCCTCGATGCCCGCCGCGGAGAGGTGTTCTTCGCCTTCTACCGGCCGGCGCCCGGCGGGGTGCTCCGCGCCAGGGCGGCTCTCGCGTCGGCTCCCCCGAGACCCTGGCCGCCGAGCTGGAGGCCGTGCCGGAGGAGATGCTGCTCGTCGGCAACGGTGCCATCCTGTACCGCAACGAGCTCGAGCGGGCGGGCGCGCGTCTCGAGTTCGCGCCGGCGTCGTTCGCCCATCCGTGGGCGTCGGCGCTGGTGAGCCTCGCGGCTCCGAGGTTCATCCGCGAGGACACCGACCGGCTGGTGGACGTCGCGCCCCTATACCTGAGGAAGACGGATGCGGAGATCGCTTGGGATCAGCGAGCCCGAGGCGCCTCGGCTTGAGGTGACCCGGATGCGCCGGCGCCACCTCCGTGGCGTGATGGCGATCGAACGGCAGGTCTACCCACGTCCGTGGAGCCCCAACCTGTTCATCTCCGAGATGGCGGAGTCGCGGAACCGCTGCTACCTCGTCGCCCGCATCGACCGGCAGGTGGTCGGGTACGGCGGGCTCATCTGCTACGGGGAGGAGGCCCACATCACGAACGTGGCCGTCGACCCCGACCTGCAGCGACGCAAGATCGGCATGCGACTGCTGAACGACTTGATCCTCGCGGCGATCCAGATGGGGGCCGACGCGGTCTCGCTCGAGGTGCGGGTGACCAACTGGGGAGCGCAGCGCCTCTACGGACGGTTCGGGTTCCACCCGGTCGGCGTCCGGAAGAACTACTACCAGGAGATCGGCGAGGACGCGCTCATCATGTGGCTCGACGGCATCCAGGTGGTCGGGTTCCGCGAACGCATCCGGGCGCTGATGGACGAGCTCCCCGAGGGGATCCGCCCGGAGGACGTGTGAGCGCGCGAGGCCACGCGGGGGTGAGATCCGGCGTGACCACCTTCGCACCGTGAAGGTCCTCGGGCATCGAGACGTCCTGCGACGAGACCGGCGTCGCGGTGGTGGAGGACGGCCGCGTCCTGTCGAACCTGATCGCGAGCCAGGTCGATCTCCACGAGCGGTTCGGAGGCGTGGTCCCCGAGCTCGCGAGCCGGGCGCACGTGGAGGCGCTCACGCCGCTGCTCGACGAGGCGCTGCGGATCGCTGCGTGCGGTTTCGACGACCTGGACGGGGTCTCGGTCACCGTCGGCCCGGGGCTGATCGGGGCGCTGCTCGTCGGGGTGGCCGCGGCGAAGGCGATCGCCCTGTCGACGGGGGCGCCGTTCGTCGGTGTGAACCATCTCGAGGGCCACATCGCCGCGAACACGATCGAGCATGGCTCCAACCTGCCGCCTGCGGTCTGCCTGGTGGTCTCCGGCGGGCACACGATGCTCGTGCACATGCCGGCGTGGCATCGCTACGAGCTCCTGGGCCAGACCGTGGACGACGCCGCGGGCGAGGCCTTCGACAAGATCGCGCGGTTCCTCGGGCTCGGGTTCCCGGGCGGGCCGGCGCTCGACGCCCTCGCCCGGACCGGCGACCCCGCCGCGATCGCGTTCCCGCGCTCGATGGCGTCGTCCGGAGATCTGGACTTCTCGCTCTCGGGACTGAAGACCGCGGTCCTTCGGCACGTGAAGAACGAGCGCGCCGCGGGGCGGGAGATCGACCCCGCCGACCTCGCGGCGTCGTTCCAGGAGGCGATCGTGGACGTGCAGGTCTCCAAGACGATGACCGCGGCGACGGAGTGTCGCGTGCAGACGGTCCTGCTGGGCGGCGGCGTCGTCGCGAACACGCGGCTCCGAGAGCGGATGCTGGACGCCGGCGAGCGGGCCGGGATCCGGGTCCTGTTCCCATCGATCGATCTCTGCACCGACAATGGCGCGATGATCGCGATCGCCGGCGCCTCCCGCCTGGCCCGCGGGCGAGCGGACCTCGCTCGGCGTCGGAGCCGACCCGTCGATGGTGCTCGCATGACGACGACGCTGGTCACCGGCGGGGCGGGGTTCATCGGTTCGCACCTGTGCGATCGCCTGCTGGCCGAGGGCCATCGCGTGGTGGCCGTCGACGACCTGTCCACCGGCCGGATCGCGAACCTGTCCGAGGCGCGCGGCTACGGCGCGGAGTTCACCTTCTTCAACATGGACATCGGCGCCGAGGGCCTGCTGTCGCTGTTCGAGCGTCATCGTCCCGAGGTCGTGATGCACCTGGCCGCGCAGGCGAGCGTCTCGACGTCGGTGGAGGCGCCGATCCGCGACGCGCAGGTGAACGTCATGGGCCTGCTGAACATCCTCGAGTGCTGCGCGAGGACCGGGGTCCGCAAGGTCGTGTTCGCCGCGTCCGGAGGCACCCTGTACGGCGAGCCACGCCGCTTGCCCGTGAAGGAGACGGCGTCGGGGCGGCCCTCCTCTCCCTACGGGATCACGAAGAAGGTGGCCCTCGACTACCTCGCGTTCTACGAGACGTTCCGCGGGCTCCCCTACACGGCGCTCGCGCTCGCGAACGTGTACGGGCCACGCCAGGACCCGAACGGCGAGGCGGGCGTGATCGCGATCTTCACCTCGAAGATGCTGGCGGGCGAGGCGCCGACGATCTTCGGAGATGGGGACCAGACCCGCGACTACGTGTTCGTGGATGACACCGTGCATGCGTTCGCGCTCGCCGCGGGCGTCGGGGACGGCCGTCTGGTGAACGTCGGTACCGGCCTCGAGACCTCGGTGAACGGGCTGTACCGGATGCTCGCGGAGCATGCGGGGTTCACCGGGCAACCGGCCCACGGGCCCCCACGGGCGGGGGATCTGCGTCGGAGTGCCCTCGACCCCGAGCTCGCATCGAGCGTCCTCGGGTGGCGGCCATGGACCCATCTCGAGGACGGTCTGCGCGAGACGATCGCCTTCATGCGGGGGATGTAGGGCTGCGGGCGGCCCGCCGATGGTGCGAGCGGTCGCGCCCGGGCTGAAAGCCGACGTTTGACCCCTGGCACTCTCGCCGATATCCTGTTAGCACTCATCAGACCCGAGTGCTAACGCAAGGAGGGAAGGCATGGCCAAGGACTTCAACCTGAAGCCCCTCGAGGACCGGATCGTTGTGAAGCCGGGCGAGGAGGAGCAGACGACGGTCTCGGGCATCGTGATCCCCGACACCGCCAAGGAGAAGCCCCAGGAGGGCTCGGTCGTGGCGGTGGGCCCCGGGCGGTTCGAGGACGGTGCGCGGGTTCCCCTCGACGTCGCCGTCGGCGACACCGTGATCTACTCGAAGTACGGAGGCACCGAGGTCAAGGTCGAGGGCGACGAGTACCTCGTCCTGTCGGCGCGAGACGTCCTGGCCATCGTGACGAAGGCCGCGTCCAAGAAGTAGCTCACCCCAGCAGCGTTCGGGCGGGGCCGGCCGGTGGCCGGCCCCGGTCCCGTCTCCGCACCACGCGTCGAAGGAGGTTCGGATGGCCAGCAAGCTCCTGAAGTTCAGTGAGGATGCGCGTCGCTCGCTCGAAGCCGGCGTGAACAAGCTCGCGGACGCGGTCGCGATCACGCTCGGCCCGAAGGGTCACAACGTGGTCCTGGACAAGAAGTGGGGCGCCCCCACGATCACGAACGACGGCGTGACGATCGCGAAGGAGGTCGAGCTCGAGGACCCGTGGGAGAACATGGGCGCGCAGCTCGCCAAGGAGGTCGCCACGAAGACGAACGACGTCGCCGGTGACGGGACGACCACGGCGACGGTCCTGGCCCGCGCCATGGTCCGCCACGGGATGCGCAACGTCGCCGCCGGCGCCAACCCCATCGCCCTCAAGCGCGGGATCGAGACCGCCGTGGGCGCCGCGGTCGACGCGATCAAGGACCAGGCGAAGGACCTCGAGTCGCGGGACGACATCTCGAACGTGGCCGCGATCTCGGCCTCGGACCCGACGATCGGGGACGTGCTCGCCGAGGCGCTCGACAAGGTCGGCAAGGACGGGGTCGTGACCGTCGAGGAGTCGAACACGTTCGGCATGGAACTCGACTTCGTCGAGGGCATGCAGTTCGACAAGGGGTACATCTCGCCCTACTTCGTGACCGACCAGGAGCGGATGGAGGCCAACCTCGAGGACCCGTACATCGCCCTCGTGAACAAGAAGATCGGAAGCGTCCAGGAGCTGCTCCCGTTGCTCGAGAAGGTCGTGCAGGCGGGGCGCCCGCTGCTCATCGTGGCCGAGGACGTCGAGGGCGAGGCGCTCGCCACGCTCGTCGTGAACAAGATCCGGGGCACCTTCAACACCGTCGCGGTCAAGGCGCCCGGGTTCGGCGATCGTCGCAAGGCGATGCTCCAGGACATCTCCGTCCTGACCGGCGGCACCGTGATCTCCGAGGAGGTCGGACTGAAGCTCGAGAACGTCGGGCTCGATCTGCTGGGGTCGGCTCGCAAGGTCGTGGTCACCAAGGACGACACGACCATCGTCGAGGGCGGCGGTGCCGAGGAGGACGTGAAGGGCCGCATCAACCAGATCAAGGCCGAGATCGAGAAGACGGACTCGGACTGGGATCGAGAGAAGCTCCAGGAACGACTGGCCAAGCTCGCCGGCGGCGTCGCGGTCGTGAAGGTCGGCGCGGCGACGGAGGTTGAGCTGAAGGAGAAGAAGCACCGGATCGAGGACGCGCTCTCGGCCACCCGCGCGGCGATCGAAGAGGGGATCGTCCCCGGTGGCGGCGTCACGCTGATCCGGGCGGAGGCCGCCCTGGACAAGCTCGACCTCGAGGGAGACGAGGCCACGGGCGCCAAGATCGTGCGCGATTCGCTCGCCGAGCCCGCCCGGCTGATCGCGAAGAACGCGGGCGTGGAGGGCGCCGTGATCGTCGAGCGGATCCGGGCGGAGGGCGACGCGCGCGGCTACGACGCCCAGAAGGGCGAGTGGGTCGACATGTTCAAGGCGGGGATCCTCGATCCCGCGAAGGTGACCCGCTCGGCGCTGCAGAACGCGGCCTCGATCGCCGGCATCATCATCACCGCCGAGAGTGCGGTGGTGGAGAAGCCCGAGGAGGAAGAGCCGGCTGCCGCGGCCGGTGCCGGCCACATGCACTAGGCCGACGCGTGCGAGCTCTCGTCACCGGTGCCGCGGGGTTCATCGGCTCACACCTGTGTCGCCGGCTGGTCGCCGACGGCCACGAGGTGGTCGGGCTCGACGACCTGTCCGACGGCAAGCTCGAGAACCTGGCGGACGTACCCGAGGTGCGGTTCGTGGAGGGCGACCTTCGCGACGAACGCACGGTGGGGGACTCGGTGCGGGGGTGTGCGGTCGTCTTCCATCAGGGGGCCATGCGATCGGTCCCGCGCTCGATCGTGGAGCCCGAGAAGACGACCGACGTCAACGTCCGGGGGACGCTGAACGTGCTCCTCGCGGCGCGCGAGGGGCCGGCGACGGTCGTCTTCGCGTCGTCGTCGTCGGTCTACGGCGACCGCGACACGTTCCCGCTGCAGGAATCGATGTCCCCGTTGCCTCGATCCCCGTACGCGGCGAGCAAGCTGGCGGGCGAGGGGTTCTGCCGGTCGTGGTGGTCCTCGTACGGGGTGCCGACCGTCGCGCTCCGCTACTTCAACGTCTACGGTCCCGGCCAGGATCCCGCGAACGCGTACGCGGCGGTGATCCCGCTGTTCACGCTCGCGTGTCTCGCGGGTACCGCGCCCGAGATCCACGGTGACGGGGAGCAGTCGAGGGACTTCACGTTCATCGACGACGTCGTCGAGGCGAACCTGCTGGCGGGGCGAGCCCCCGAGGACGCCCGCGGGACGGTGCTGAACGTCGGCGGTGGGCTGGAGCCGACCTCGATCAATCAGATGCTGGCGATCGTCGCGCGGCTCACGGACGCCCGGCCCGAACCGGTCCACGTCGAACCCCGCGCGGGCGACGTTCGCAAGACGGAGGCCGACGTCTCGCTCGCGAGACGACTGATCGGCTATGAGCCCGCGTTCGACATCGAACGAGGGCTCGAGCGGACCGTGCAGTGGTTCCGCCGAACTGCCGCCTGACGCCGTCAGGAAGAGGCCGGCTGCGGTTCTGTTTCCCCGTCGTTGTCGGCGAGCGCATCGCGCATCCGGCGGTAGAGGTCCGCGACCGAGCCGCTCGCCGATCCCGCCAGGATCTCCAGATCACCCGACCGCAACGAGATCCGGTCCGGGTCCGCGGGTCCGCGCATCGTGAGCACTTCTTCGATGTAGCCGGCGAGGAGGGTCCGGAGCTCGGGCGGGAGCCGCTCCAGCGAGGACAGATCGACCTCGACCGGCGCCGCTCCGGCCGGGTGGAGGCCGGCCGCGAGCAGCCGTTCCGGACGGACCCCGTAGACCTCCGCCAGCGCGCACATGCGTTCGACCGAGATCCGGCGCTCTCCGCGCTCGTACCCGGCGATCCCGGAGGGGGTGAACCTGCCCTGCGATCGCCGGCTCGCCTCTCGGAGGCTGAGCCCGCGCTCCTCGCGTGCTTGCCGGAGGGCTCTCCCCAGGTCACGCGTGACATGCTTGCCCACGATCACACCTCGCATCGGCGACTGGGGGGGCTAGGACCATCATGCGGCATCCGGGGGCTCGGCGGAATCCTGTCCTCCGCGTAGTCCTCATACGGCGCGCCTCGTAGTGCCCTCGACGTAAGCCCGATTGACAAGTACGCGCTCCGTGTTCGACACTTGGGCGTCCCCCCGAAAGGGAACTCTATGGCCTCCGACGGGCCGACGTTGGAACGAGGAAGGAACACGGTGCTGGAAGAGGGTTCCCTTCGAGATGCATCCGAGCGCATCCCCGACCGGGCTCGGACCCGCCCTGCGCCGGTCGCGCGGGCCGACCTCAAGGCTCTGAACGGACACCGTTCGATCGGGCAGGCGCGGACGGCCGAGCGCGCTCGACGGTCGATCGGGGGGCCGGAGGCCGAACTTCGACGCTCCGCCGCCGCGTGCGCCCACTGGATCCGTTCCGCGGTGGGCGAGGGATCCGCGACGGTTCGCGTCGCGGTTCCCGATGCCGCCGGGCGGCTGCGGGTGATCGCGTGCGACGGGCAGCACGAAGGCCTGGGTCGGATGCGTTCCTCGCGCCGCAGGACGGTGTTCCTGACCGGGGATGCGATCCACGTTCCCATCCAGGGATCCCCGGGCCTCGCGCTCGGGATCTTCCCGATCGTGCAGGACGACGACGTGCTCGGCGTCGTCGAGATCGTCGCCCCGACGGACAGGATCGTCTGGCGCGAGGAGGTCGTGCGTGCCCTCATCGGGCAGGCGGCGCTCGTGTTGGATACCGCGCTCGTCCGGTCGCAGACGGAGCGAGCGCTCGCGGGGATGACCGCGATCTCGCGGCTGGCCCCGGAGCTGCTGGAGGCGAAGACGGCGACCGAGGCCGTCCGCGTCACGGTCGGCGTGTGCTTCGAGTACCTCGCGGTCCCCGTCGCCGGGGTGCTGCCCGATCGCGACGGATGGGGGTGGTTCCTCGCGGGGACCGGTGGTCTCGGCTCGAGGAGACGGGCGGAGCTGCGTGCCGCCCTCCGGGCCCGCGACGACGAGCCCGAGCCGCACCGCGCGCCGGTCGCGACCTTGCGCCGGCGGTTCCGGGAGATCACCGGATGCGGAGAGGTCGCCGTGCTCCGGGCCGGGGGTGCGACGCTCCTCGTCGGCGACGCGCAGGAGTCGCAGGTCGAGTTCCTCGATCGGGCGGAGTCGATGTTGGGGGCCGCGCTGGCCCAGTCGAGCGTCAGCCGTCGGGCGCGAGCGCGGAACCAGGCGCGCGACCTCGGGATCGCGCTCACGGCGCACGAGCTGACGGGCCCGCTGGTCGGCGCGCGCGCCGCGATCGAACGGGCCTACGAGACGCACGCCGGCGACGAGGGCCGGGAGCTGCTGCGCAGGACCCAGGAGGAGCTGATGCAGTTGGCCGACCTCGTCGATCCCCTGCTCCGGTGGTCCGTCGGCACCGAGCCGATCACGCGGGAGCGGACCGATCTCGTGCGCGTCGTCCGGGATGCGGCGCGATCCTCCAGCCTCGGGGCGATCGACGAGCGCCTGGTCGTCGAGGCATCCGATCACCCATTCGTCCTCGGCGACGCCAAGCAGCTGCGGGGCGCGATCTCGAACGTCATCCGCAACTCGCTCGCGTACTCGCCGCCCGCAACTCCCGTCACTGTCCGCGTCGCGATCGAGGGACGGATGGCGGGCGTCGAGGTCACCGACCGGGGACCCGGGGTCCCCCCGACGGAGCGCCAACTCCTGTTCGACCCCTTCGAGCGAGGCCGGTCGGGCAGGGCGGCTCGCCGAGGGCACGGGCTCGGGCTGTTCATCGCGCGCCGGGTGCTCGAGGCGCACGGCGGCTCGATCGGCCTGCGGTCCACCCGGTCGGGGGCGAGCTTCCGACTGGAGCTGCCCATCCTCGAGGGAAGGAGCGAACGATTCGCGTCCTGATCGTCGACGATCACGCGCTCTTCGCGGACGCGATCACGCCCGCCCTCGAGGCGGAGGGCATCCGCGTGGTGGCCGTGGCCCCGACCGCGGAAGACTGCTTCGTGGCCGTGGAACGCGAACGGCCCGACCTGATCCTCATGGATCTCGGCCTCCCGGATCAGAGCGGCCTCGCCGCCGGCAAGGCCATCCTCGAGCGCTTCCCCGATGCGAAGATCCTGGCGCTCACCGCCCGCGACGATCACTGGGCCGTCGAGGAGGCGCTGCAGATCGGGTTCCATGGCTACGTCACGAAGAACACGGCGGTGGAAGAGTTCGTCCAGGCGGTGCGGACGGTCTCCGCGGGACAGGTGGTCTTGCCGCGCCGACTCAGCTCGGGCAACGGTCGTTCGGAGGACGAGAACGCCGCCCTGATGGCCGAGCAGCTCACTCCGAGGGAACGCGAGGTGTTGACGCTCCTCGTGCAGGGGGCGAGCGGAGACGCGATCGCTCGACCCCTGGGGATCAGTCCGAACACGGTCCGGACCCACGTCCAGAGCATCCTCACGAAGCTCCAGGTGCACTCGCGTCTGGAGGCGGCGGCGTTCGCCGTCCGCCACCACCTCGTGAACGATCCGGTCGGGCCGGCTCGTTCCTAGGATCGCGGGCCGCGCCTCGTGGAGCGATCCTCCCGAGAGCGGCGTCGTGGGGATGCCGACGCCGAACCCGTCATCCTGCGTAGCGGACGTGGACGCGAGGGCGCAGGAAGCTCGCTCGCCGGACGCGAAGCCCGTCGGCCTGCTCGCGGACACGGTGCATCTCATCCGTTCGTACTACCCGGCCTACGTTCGAGGACGCGTGCCGACCAGTCGACCCGCCCGTACCCTGTGCCGCACGACTAGTTTGGACGGAGCAGGAAGCCATGATGGCGAACGGTGATCGGAAGATCCGGCTCCTCATCGCCGAGGAGCAGTCGCTGTTCCGCGAGGCCGTCCGAGTGGTCCTCGAGCGGGAGTTGGACATCGAGGTCGTCGGCGAGGCGCGTGACGGGCTGCAGGCGGTCGCGGCGGCCCGGCAGACGCAGCCGGACGTGGCGATCGTCGACGCCGGTCTGCCCAACGGCGATGGGTTCCGCGTCACGGCGCTCTTGAAGTCCGCCGTTCCCGGGTGCAAGGTCCTCGTGGTGTCGGCCGAGGAGGAGGAGCGGTCCCTCGTCGCGGCGTTCGAGGCCGGTGCGAACGGCTACCTGACGAAGACGAGCCCACTCGCCGAGCTCATCAGCGCCACCAGGGCGATCCACGACGGCGACACGCTCGTCCCTCCGCGGATGCTCGGCACGCTCATCGCGCGGCTCACGCGCCGGCGGACGGAGCAGGACGAGGCGCTCCGGCGAGCCTCGCGTCTCACCCGTCGCGAGCGCGAGGTCCTCGCGCTCCTTGCGGACGGCGCCGACAACGACGCGATCGCGCAGGCCCTCGTGATCAGCCCGCAGACGGCGAGGACGCACGTGCAGAACGTGCTCGGCAAGCTGGGCGTCCACTCGCGGCTCGAGGCCGCTGCCTTCGTGCGGCAGAACCGGATCGTCGAGGAGCTCGTCGGCGCCGACCGGTAGGAACCGGGTCACACGACCCGGTCGAGATCCTTCGAACGCAGCAGTCCGTGCGCGGATGCGAGCCGCATGAGCTCGAGCCGGCTGTGGACCCCGAGCTTGCGATGGAGGTTCTGCTGATGCGTCCGCACGGTGTGCTCGCTCACACCCAGACGATCCGCGATCTCGGCCTTCGTGAGGCCGTCCACGAGGTCGGACAGGATCCGCCGTTCGCGTCGCGTCAGTGTCCGCAGGAGCGCGATCCCCTCGCGGTCGAGTCCGTCCGGTGCCGATCCGGGGCTGGGTACGCTCGGGCCGGCGGTCCGCTCGAGCCCCTCGAGGACCTCGGTTGCGGTCGCCGTTCGTGGAAGGACCTCGGCTCCATCCACGGGGATGCTGCCCAGGACCGTGACCGAGACGAGCGGCCACCGCCGGTGGATCTGCCGGACGAGGGCCCCGGGCCGGTGTCGGTCGAGGCCCTCGAGCACGAGCATCGCACCGGGAACCGATCGCGAGATCGTCACGAGCGCCTGCAGCTCGTCGGCGGCCGGCAGGACCGTCCATCCGTGCCGTTCCAGGTAGGCGGTCGCGGACTCGCGGAACAGTCGGTCCGAGCAGACGAGGAGGACGGTCCGTCCGTCGGCGCTCACCGGGGAGGGAGCTCCGGACCACGGATGTGGAAGACGCCGACGGCGCGGCTCGGGTCGTCCGCGGCGAGGGCGACGCGAGCCGCCTGCGCCCTGCTGTGCACCTCGAGCTTGCGAAGGATGTTGCCCACGTGGGTCCGGATCGTGTGCGCGGACAGATGCAGCCGTTTCGCGATCGCGGCATTGTCCAGGCCGGCAGCGAGCAGATGCAGGACCTCGCGCTCCCGGTCGGTCAGTCGTTCCAGCCCGTCGCTCTCCGGACCTTCGCGTGCACGCCCAGCTGCGGCCTGCCGGAGGTTGTCGCCCAGCCGGCTCGGTTCGACCACGAACCGGCCGTCGATCGACCCGGCGAGCAGCGGGACGAGGTCGGAGACTCCCAGGTCGTGCCCGAGGACACCCGTCGCCCCCGCGGTGGCCGCCTCGAGCAGCAGGTTGCCGACCGGTCGACGGGTGAGGACGACGACCTTCGCGTGGCCTCGCAACCGGCGGACCTTGCGAGCCACCGTTTCCGGAGCGGCGTCGGAGCCCGAGAGGACGATGTCGGGAGCGAGGGAGGTGGCCATCTGGACCGCCGCTCGTTCGTCGGTGGTCCACCCGACGACCTGGATCCGATCGTCGAGACCGAGCGCGGTGGCCAATGACTCGCTGAAGAACGGCTCTGGATCGACGATGAGGACCCGAGGAGCCACTTGGTTATAGTACGCGCCCGCCTACCAGCAGGAACGCATGCAGCGAGGAGGGGAGCTGTGACGCCGCAGACGCGCGCACGCAACCACTGAGAGGAAACCCTCGAGCGCCTAGGTTGGGTTGCCAGCGATCGGTATTCGGTCGAGGGCACGGAGTTCGCGGTACGTGCGACGGACCCCGCGTTCCTCGAACTGCTTCGCGTGCCCTTGCAGCGGTTCCTGGACCCGGACGCGTCCGACGAGCTGCGCTTCTCCGCCGACTGCGGGATCCAGCGCACGCTCGCCGGCGGCAAGCAGGTCCGCGCGCGCCAGCGGTTGTTCGTCGGCGGTCTGAAGATCTACGAGGGGTACGCGCCGGACGAGATGGCGGGACGGTTGATCTCCGGCGTCCGTGACATCGCGACGCGCTCCTCGAACGAGTTCATCCGCATCCGGGCGGGCGGGGTCGTGGTGGACGGCCGTGCGCTGATCCTGCCCTCGGTCCCCGCGCCGCATCTCCCCGCGTTGGTGGCGCTCCTCGTGCGATCCGGCGCCGGCTACCTCGGCGACGAGATCGTGAACCTCGACCCGGTCATGCGCCGGGTGCACGGCTCGTCGATCCCGTTGCTCCTCGCGGAGAGCGATCTCGCGCTCTTCCCGGAGCTGGGCCGTTCGTCGTCGCCGAGCCGCCGGCGAGCGCGCGAGGACGGCGCGAGGGAGCCTCGGCGACCGGTGCGTCTGGACGAGCTCGGGGGACGCCTGGCCGAGCCGGCGGATCCGGGCGGGGTGATCTTCCCGACGTTCGAACCGGGGAGTCCGTCGGAGCTCCGGCCTATCGGGGCGGCCGAGGCGCTCTTCCGGTTCACGCAGGCGGGTCTCAACCTGCACATCTGGGCGGACCGAGCGTTGCTCGTGTTCCGCGACGTGCTCCGGAACGCCCGCGTCGCCGAACTCGTCGTCGGATCGCTCCCCGATGCTGCCCGGCTCCTGCTCGAGCAGACGGTTCCGGAGGGAGGTGGGTCGGCTGGCCGATGAGCCACGCGCGCATCGGCATCCATCGGGGGGCTGAGGCGACGAATTCGACCCAGGTTGGGTCGCCACGGACCACTATCGGATGCTCTCCACCTCGTACACGGTCCGTTCCGTGGACGAGCGGTTCTCGGCCGCGCTCGCCTGGCACCTCGCGCCGTTCCGGCGTCCGGGCGGCGACCACCACGCCGTGTTCGTCGATCTGTTCGTGGACGAAGAGGACGAGGACGTCACGCCGCCGCCCCGGTCGCTCTACCGCGGGGGACTGCTCCGCTACCGGCACGCGCAGCTGGAGCGTCTGCTCGGGCACGCCGTCTGGGATCTGCACGCGACCGTCCCGAAGGGGTCGCGAGACTTCCTGTTCCTGCACGCCGGGACCGTCGCCCGTGACGGCCGAGCGCTCGTGCTGCCGGCCGAGATGGACGCGGGGAAGTCCTCGCTCGTGGTCGCACTGCTGGAGCTCGGGTTCGGGTACCTGTCCGACGAGCTCGGCGCGCTCGATCCGGTCACCGGGAGGGCCTACCCCTTCCCGAAGCGGATCAGCCTGGACGATGACGCCCTCGAGCACTTCGACGGCCTGCGCGACCGGCTCGTCGACCGGACGGAGAGCGGTGTTTCGCTCTCGCAGCGATACGTGCGACCGGAGGACCTGGGCGCGGCCGCCGCCGAGGCGGCACCGCCATCATGGCTCGTCTTCGTGGGGATGGAGCGATCGGGCCCCCCGCGTCTGGAGCCCGTCCCGCGAGCCGACGCCGTCCGTCGGATGGCGGCGAACTGTTTCAACCTCTACCGGTACCAGGAGCGCGGCGTCGTGCTCCTCACGCGGGTTGCGCAGGAGGCGGAGGCCTTCGAGCTGCGGGGCGGCACGCCGAGGGAACGGGCAGCCTTGCTCGCGGAACGCCTGACCTGAGGTCGGGGAAGGAGTGCGGTCTACAGCGGGCCGGTGTAGGTCGCGACGCCCTGCTGGTCGGGGCTACACACGAAGTTCCCCGGCTCGCACAGACCCGGGTTGGCGCACGGGTTGTCGTTGCCCTGGCCGGGCGCGCAGTACGTCGTGCAGGGGCCGGCCACCTGGTTCCGACCGTTCGACTGACCGCCGCACTGGTTGCCCCCGCACACACTGGCGCAGGCTCCCATGCAGCCACCGTTCAGGCCGGTGGAGTGGCCGCAGGGCTCATCGGAGGTCGGAGGCGGGGTTCCCTGGGCCTGAGCGAATGCCGGGGTCGCCGCCACCGTCTGGATCACCGGGGCCGCCCACGCGGCGGCTGCGGTGGTCAGCGCAGCCTTCCGAAGGAAGTCGCGCCGGTTCAGATCCTCACGATCACGGTTGCTCATCCAGTGGGTCCTTCCGCCCGGAGGCCACGTCGCACAGGCGTCGTGCCGCGGGGCCATGATACGGACTGCGTTGACGCTCGGCGATACGCACGTGTGCGTAGATACCGGAGCATCGGGTCGGGTCCGCGTCCCAGCGAGTCGCCACGTCGATCGCGTCGGTTCGCGATGCCTTCGGTCGCCCTACGACATGGGGCGTAGGTCATCGATCTCGCTCCGAGAAGAGGTTCCGTTCATCCTGGACGAGTTCGAGTGCATCGAACTCGGCGATCACCTCGGCGACCTGGCTCCGGATGGTCGGTTCGTCGAGCCCGTACTCGGCGGCGATGTCCCCGGCGAGGTCCGCGACGGTTCCCGTGCCGTCGCACAGCTGCCAGATCAACGTCGCGGAGGGGTTCAGGTGGTGGACGAGGCTCGACGACTCGTCGAACAGGATGAAACCGTCGCCCATGTCGATGTCGAGCACGCCTTCACGGCGTCGTGGACGGTACCCGTCGGGTACGGTCACGAGCGTCCGGGGGACGTCCGTACGCATCTCGATCGCGGTCGGCGTGTCGGCAGTTGCACCGTCGTCCTCCAGGAGGGAGCGCTCGTACCGATCGCTTCCCTCGAGGTCGTTCATGCAGCCTGAGTCTCGGGGCCTGGGCCGCATGGCGCATCCGCCGTTCATCGTAGATGTCCCCCGGAGTCGGGCTCGGGCATCCCCTTACGCGGTTCGGCGTAGCGAAGTTACGCACCGTGATTGATGAGGGGTGCAGGACGCGTGCCTATGCTGCGGGTCTTCGAAGCAACCGGGGAGGTTCGGCATGGCGATCGGGAACGGGCGGCGGGGCAGGCACGACGGGCTCGCGACGTCGGTGTCTCGGCGTGTTCGCCGCAACGTCCCGCTCGCGCTCCTCGATCTCGCCGTGGTGTTGCCGGCCTACCTGGGTCCCCTCGTCCTGCGGTTCGACGGACGCGTTCCGGACACGTACTGGACCTACTTCTGGCTGTTCATCCCCGTCGTCGGGCTCATCCACCTGACCGCGAACCATGTCTACGGGCTCTACGGGCAGATGTGGCGGTACGCGAGCGTCCAGGAGGCGCGCCGGGTGGCGATCGCCGCCCTCGTCGGCGGCGGTTTCGTGATCGGCGTCAACGCGGCCGTCGGTTGGCTGTGGGAGCAACCATTGCCCCGTTCGGTCGTGATCATGGGTTCGGTGCTGTCGCTCATCGGGTTCGGCGCGATCCGCTTCCAGAGCCGGTTGTTCGCGTTGCGCCGGCGTTCCGTCGGCCCGAACCCCCGGCCCCGGGTCCTGCTCGTCGGCGCCGGTGCCGCCGGGTCGATGGTCCTGAAGGACATCCTGGAGAACCCCTCCGTCGAGTTGGAGCCGGTCGGGTTCGTCGACGACGATCCGACGGAAGATCGGCCTCGCCCTCCACGAGGTGCCGGTGCTCGGGCGACCGCTCGGCGATCCCTGCCCTCGTCGACCGGCTCGACGTCGAGGAGGTGCTGCTGGCGATCCCCTCCGCCACCGAGGAGCAGGTTCGCGAGGTGGCCGCCGTGTGCGAGGAGGCCAACGTCATGCTGCGCGTCCTCCCGACCGTCCAGGAGGTCGTCGACGGGAAGATCTCGGCCAAGGACATCCGCGACCTCCAGATCGAGGACCTCCTCGGCCGCCAGCAGGTGACGACGGACCTGGAGTCGGTCGCCGCCACGCTCCGTGGGCGTCGGATCCTGGTCACGGGAGCGGGAGGTTCGATCGGCTCCGAGATCGCGCGGCAGATCGCCGAGTTCGAACCCGCCTCGATCATCGTGTTGGATCACGACGAGACGCACCTGCACGACGTCGTCCTGCAGGTCGACGACGGCACGGTCGTCATCGAACAGGTCCTCGCCGACGTCCGCGATCGCGACCGGATCTTCGGCGTCTTCATGCACCACCGCCCCGAGGTCGTCTTCCACGCGGCAGCGCACAAGCACGTGCCGGTCCTGGAGCGCATCCCGGAAGAGGCGGTGCTCACGAACGTGATCGGAACCGCCAACGTCGCCGATGCGGCCGTCGCGGCCGGGGTGACGCGATTCATCCTGATCTCCACGGACAAGGCGGTCCGCCCCGTCAGCGTCATGGGCGCGACGAAGTGGTTCGCCGAGCAGATCGTGCGGAGCATCCACGGGATGGACTGCGTGTTCTGCGCCGTGCGGTTCGGCAACGTCCTGGGGAGCCGCGGAAGCGTCGATCCCGACGTTCCTCGAGCAGATCCGGCGGGGAGGCCCGGTCACGGTCACCGCTCCCGACATGGCCAGGTACTTCATGAGCGTGCAGGAGTCGGTCCAGCTCGTCCTGCAGGCGGCCGCGCTGTCCGAGGGCGGCGAGGTCTTCACCCTCGAGATGGGTGAGCCCGTGAACATCATGGGTCTGGCACGCAAGCTGATCCTGCTCTCGGGCCGGGTCCCGGGTCGCGACGTCGAGATCGAGTTCGTCGGCGCCCGACCGGGGGAACGGCTGATCGAGGAGCTCGTGAACCCCGACGAGCACCCGGTCGCCACGACGCACCCGGGGATCGTGATGTCGCGGCCACCCGTTCCCGACCGCCCCTCGTTGCGGGGCGCCCTGCGTGAGCTCGAGTCGCTGAGCACCGCCGGCGAACGGACGGAGCTGGCGGCTCGCGTCAAGTCGTTCGCCGAGGACTTCCCTCGAGCCGCGGTGGTGGTCCCGTGAGGCCGCGCGTGATCGTCGTGGCCCACCGCGAGGGCATGGTCGCCGAGGGCATCGCGGCCGCGCTCGCCCAGTTCCCCCCGATCGTGCCGGCGGGCGTGGCCTCGTCGGCGGCCGAGGCGGAGGCGCGGGGTCAGACGGCGGACGCCGTGGCGCTCGACGAGCGCCTCCCCGGGGCGGACGCCGCCGCGATCCTGCTCCGACGCCGGGGCGTCCGGGTGGTCATGCTGGGCGGTCCCTCGAACGACGTCGATCCCGACGACGTGGACGAGGGTGGCGTCCGCGTCTCGACCGCGGCGCCGGTCGCGGTGCTCGCACGGGCCCTCGTGCCCGGGCTACCCACCGGTGGACAGCCGCGCGCGGGCCTGACGACCCGGGAGCGGCAGATCCTCGGTCTCGTGGCCCGTGGTCTCGCGGCGAAGCAGGTCGCGCGGCAACTCGGGATCAGCGCGAAGACCGTGGAACGGCACAAGACGAGGATGTTCTCCAAGCTCGGCGTCGCCAACCAGACCGCGGCGGTCAACCTCGCGGTCACGACGGGACTCGTGAAGGAGCCCACGTGGGCATGATGGACGTGCTCCGAGCGGTCCGCCAGCACTGGCTGATCGTCGTCTCGTGCGTGTTCGTCGCGGTTGCCGCCGCGTGGTTCACGCGCGCCGACGAGAGCGAGGCGGCCCAGACCCAGACCTGGGAGGCGGACGTCATCCTCGCGGCATCGCTCCAGAACCCCGCGCTCGGGATCAGCACGACGGAACCGGAGGCGGTCCGGGAGTTCGTGTTCCTCTACGAGGTCGCCGATCGGGCCGCGCAGCGGCTCGGCTACGAGGGAGACCCGCGCGACCTCATGACCCAGGTGTCGGCGGGCGTCGACGCCGAGTCGGGCTTCGTCACGATCACCGCTTCCGGGCCGGACGCCGAGAGCGCCGAGGAGATCGCGGATGCGTTCGGAACCGCGGTGATCGGGTTCCTCGGGGAGCTTCGGACGGAGACGACGGGACCCTACATCGCACAGCTGGAGGCACAGATCGAGTCGCTGATGGAGAGCGATCCCGACTCGGTGCTCATCGCTCAGTTCGAGAACCAGCTCCAGGCGCTGGCCGTGGCGCAGTTCGACCCCGGATACGGGCGGATCGATGCGGGCCCCGCGCGGATCGCGCCGGATCTCGGGTTCCAGCCGCCCCGCAGCTTCGCGGTCCGCGCCCTGATCGCGGGACTCCTCGGCCTGGCGATCGGGCTCGGGATCGCGATCCTGCTGGCACGGGTCGACACGCGGATCCGTTCGAAGAGCGTCGCGGAGCAGGGGTTCGCGCTGCCGGTCCTCGCGGAGATCCCACAGATCCCGCGGAGCCAGCGTGACACGATCGTGTCCGCCAACGAGCCAACCTCGCTTCCGGCCGAGGCGTTCCGGCTGCTCGGCACCGAGGTCGCCCGGTGGTCGATCACGAACGGCAAGGTGAAGCCCTCGCTCGTGTCCTCGGACGAGCCGAGGGCCCTGCTGGTCACGAGCTCGGGTCCGTCCGAAGGCAAGACGACCGTTGCCGCGAACCTCGCCGTCGCGCTCGCGGAGACGGGGAAGCGGGTCATCGTGCTCGCCTGCGACTTCCGCCACCCCGACGTCCACCGGTTCTTCGGCGTGCCGAACGACACCGGCCTCGTCGACGCCCTGAGCACGGCGAACGGCAGGCCGTTGCTCGCCGAGTGCACGTGGGACACGCCCCACGACAGCGTGCGGGTCGTGCCGAGCGGACCGGCGAGGGAGACCCCGAGCATGCTGCTCAGCTCGGAGCACATGCGAGCCGCCGTCGCCGAGGCGAAGGCCGTCGCGGACATCGTCGTGCTGGACTCCGCCCCGATCCTGGCGGTGAGCGACGCGGCCTATCTGTTGCCGTTCGTCGACGGCGTGCTCGTCGTCGCGAGGGCGGGATGGACTCGGCCCGAGATCGCGGCGCGCACGACGGAGGTCCTCGAGCGCCTCGGGGCACCGATCCTGGGCGTGGTGCTGAACGCGGCCAAGGAGATCCCGGTGCCGTCCGGCTACCACGCGTACGTGCGGGCGCGCGAGGACGGGCATGCGGGGAATCCCCCCCTATCGCGTCCCTCCTCGGAGGACTAACCTCTAAGATGTCGGACCTACTTGCGTCCGAAGGCGGCGTGGTTCGAGGCCTCCTGCGGTACACGGACTGGTGGCAGCCGTCGACCTCGTCGGTGATCGAGGTCGGCCACGCCCGACGCACACGGAGCGGACACGACGGTCTGCATCCCGGTCTGGTCGACTCCTTGGACGAGCGGTCCGAGCTCCGCCGGCGTTTCCTGCTCCTCCCCGAGCGCGACCGTCTGGTCCTGATCCTGTGGTACCTGCGCGAGCTCGGTGTCGGCGAGATCGCGCAGGAGCTCGGCGTCTCGAGGCGGCAGTGCTTCCGTCTCCGGGGCAGCGCCATCCGGCGGATCGTGCAACTGGGCGATCCGCAGGTCGCGGCGTAGCGGCCGGCGCCACATCCGCACGAGCATCGATCACGGAAAGGAGCGTTCCCATGAACGCCGATCGCATCCGCGGCTTCATCCAGACCGAGATCCTCTTCGAGGACGACTCCGTCGCCCTCACGAACGAGACGCCGTTGCTCGACGGGGTCCTCGATTCGCTCGGACTCATGCAGCTCGTCGCGTTCCTCGAGGAGGAGTTCGACATCGAGGTGCAGGACGAAGAGGTGACCGTCGAGCACTTCCGTACGATCGCGGACATCGACAACCTCGTGAACTCCCGGGTCGCGCAGCAGTGACGGTGTCGGCCCCGTCGGTCGTCGAGTGGGTCACCCCCGAGCAGTCGGAGTTCTTCGAGGCCGTGACGCGGTTCGCGCGGACGCTTCCGGACGACACGCGCGAGCGGGATCGGAGCGCGGAGTTCTCGCGCGAGGTGTGGGACCGGTGCGGGGCGTTCGGGATCCAGGGGTTGCCCGTCCCGCAGGACCTCGGGGGCGGCGGAGCCGACGTCGTCACGACGATGCTTGCGCTGGAGGGACTCGGGTACGGCTGTCGCGACAATGGGCTCGTGTTCTCGATCAACGCACACCTGTGGACGAGCGTGATCCCCCTGTGGCGGTTCGGGTCCGAGGAGCAGCGCGCGAGATGGCTGCCGGGTCTGTGCTCGGGAGGGCTGATCGGGTGCCACGCGATCACCGAGCCCGAGGCGGGGTCCGACGCGTTCGCCATGCGGGCGACCGCCCGGCGCGTGCCGGGGGGGTACGCCCTGGACGGACGGAAGGTCTTCATCACGAACGCGCCGGTCGCGGACCTCCTCATCGTGTTCGCCCGCACCTCCGAGGGGATCGGACCCTTCGGGATCACCGCGTTCCTCGTCGAGCGCGGAACGCGTGGGTGCTCCGTCAGTCGGGAGTTCGACAAGATGGGCCTTCGGACCTCGCCGATGTCCGAAGTCATCCTCGATGACTGCTCCGTGCCGGAGGAGGCGATCCTCGGCGAGCGCGGGCGGGGAGGCGAGATCTTCCAGGAGTCGATGCGGTGGGAACGCGCCTGCATCATGGCCAGCCAGGTCGGGCTCATGCGCCGGACGATGGAGAGCTGCGCGGAGTACGCGCGCCAACGTCGCCAGTTCGGACAACCGATCGGCAAGTTCGGTTCCGTCGCCGACAAGATCGCGAACATGCGGATCGCGGTCGACGCCGCCCGCGCGCTCGTGCTCCGGGTCGGCTGGCTCATGGATGCGGGCAGGGACGCCACGGTGGAGGCCGCGGTGGCCAAGGCGTTCGTGAGCGAGGCGAACGTCCGAACGCAACTGGACGCCGTGCAGATCCATGGGGGATACGGGTACATGACCGAGGTCGAGGTCGAACGGTCGCTGCGCGACGCGGTCGGCGGCACGATCTATTCGGGGACCTCGGAGATCCAGCGTCGCATCATCGCGCGCGATCTGGGGCTGTGACGATGGCGCCCGGCGGGATTGCATGCGCGAGCGGCGCCGGAAGGTCGGGCGACCCGGCGTGAGCTTCCTCCTGCACCAGCTCCTCGACGAGGCGGCGAGGGAACGTCCCGAGCACCCCGCCGTGCGCTGCGCGGGGGTCGAGCTCACGTACGCGGAGCTCGCGGGCGCGGCGAACGGGCTGGCGCGGACGCTGCTCGACACCGGCGTCCGCCCTGGGGACCGCGTCGGGATCCACCTGCCGAAGCGCGTCGAGACCCTCGTCGCCGTCTACGGCGTCTTGAAGGCGGGGGCCGCCTACGTGCCGCTCGATCCGAAGGCCCCCGCTCCGCGCGTCGCGATGGTGGCGCAGGACTGCGCGATCTCGGCGCTCGTCACGACGCCCGGGCGTGCGACGGCCCTCCTGTCACAGATGGATGGGCCACCGCCCCGCCTCGTGGTGCTGGCCGACGACGGGTCCGAGGCCGGCCGGCTGCCGTCCACCGTGATCGACTTCGACTCGGCGTCGCGTCCGGCGAGCGACCCCGAGGTCCCGGTGATCGACACCGACGTCGCCTACATCCTGTACACCTCGGGCTCGACGGGCGTCCCGAAGGGCGTCACGCTCACCCACCGCAACGCGCTGACGTTCGTGGAGTGGAGCGCCGCTCGGATCGGTGTGGAGCCCGGCGACCGGCTGTCGAACCACGCGCCGCTGCATTTCGATCTCTCGGTCTTCGACCTGTTCCTCGCGGCCCTCGGCCGCGCGACGGTCGTGCTCGTCCCCGAGGAGATCGCGTTCCTCGGCACCGAGCTCGCCAGGTTCGTCCGGTCGGAGCGGATCACGATCTGGTACTCGGTACCGACCGCGCTCACGTTGCTCGCGCGGACCGGACGAGAGCCGGGGGCCTTCCCGGATCTGCGGACGGTCGTCTTCGCCGGAGAGGTCTATCCGACGAGGGATCTGCGGACGCTGCGCCATGTCGTCCCCGACGCCGCCCTGTGGAACCTCTACGGCCCGACCGAGACGAACGTCTGTACCTACCACCGCGTCGACGAGATCCCCGAGGACGACCGGACGATCCCGATCGGCCGCGCGTGCGAGAACACCGAGGTCTTCGCATGGACGGACGCGGGTGCGCTCGCCGCGGTGGGCGAACAGGGCGAGCTGTACGTGCGCGGCGCGACGGTGATGCGCGGCTACTGGGGGCGGCCGGACAAGACCGCCGAGGTCCTCTCGCCCAGCCCGCTGCCCGCGCACGCGGGGGAGCCCGTCTATCGAACCGGGGACCTCGTGCGGCTGCGGCCGGACGGTGCCTTCGACTTCCTGGGCCGCCGGGACCATCAGATCAAGAGCCGCGGGTACCGCATCGAGCTCGGGGAGATCGAGGTCGCCCTGCGCGCGCATCCCGCGCTCGCCGACGCCGTCGCGATCGCCGTGCCGCACGACGGCTGGGGCACCGCCATCGTGGCGTGCGTCGTTGCGAACCGCGGAGCGGTGATCGCCACGAGCGACGTGAAGCGCCACGTGGCCGAGCGGCTCCCCCGGTACATGGTCCCGGCGAGCGTCGAGATCCTGGACGAGCTGCCCCGCACCTCGACGGGCAAGGTGGATCGCCGGCGGTTGGAAGAGGTCGCCGCCGGGTCGACCGCCGGCGCCCGTTCACGCAGCGGATCCGGCGGTGGGTCGGAGACGGTTGCCACGAGCTCGTCGCCCGCGCCCGCCGGCGGGCCGAGGGGACGGGGTTGAGCGTGCACGTCCTGTACCTGATCGACAGCCTGGCGATGGGAGGCGCGGAGCGTTCGCTCGCCTCCATGGCGCCGGACCTCGTCGCCGCGGGCGTTCGCCTCGACGTCGCGTATCTGCGCGAGCGTCCGGGTGTGCACGACCTGCTCCGCGAGAGCGGCGCCACGCTGTTGCCGCTGGACGGCCCGGGCGGCCGCACCGGCGATCTCCGCCGCGTCCGTCGGGTGCTCGGCGAACGGCGGCCGGACCTCCTTCACACCACGCTGTACGAGGCCGATCTCCTCGGCCGGATCGCGGGCCGGCTGGCTCGGGTGCCGGTCGTGTCGAGCATCGTGAGCGAGGGGTACGGCTCCGCGCACCTGAGCGAGCCCGGGCTCCGCCGGTGGAAGGTGCGTGCGGCGCAGGCCGCCGACGCGGCGACGGCGCGATCGGTCGTCCGGTTCCACGTTCCCGCGCAGCACATCGCCGATACGATGGCCCGGCGGCTGCGCGTCCCACGGGGCCGCTTCACGGTGGTCCCCAGGGGCAGGGACCCGCAGGTGCTCGGTCGCCGGTCGCAGGACCGGCGACGCGCGGCCCGATCGCGGCTCGAGGTGGGGAACGATGTGCCGGTGATCGTGGCGATCGCTCGGCAGGACCACGCGAAGGGTCTGGACGTCCTCCTCGACGCGTTCGGTTCGGTGCGGTCCGAACGCGTCGCCGCACGACTGCTCGTTGCCGGCGCGGATGGGAACGCGACGGCGCTCCTCCGGGAGCGCGCGACCCGTGGTGATCTGGCCGGCTCGGTCGTCTTCCTGGGAACGCGGGGCGACGTGCCGGACCTCCTGTGCGCGGCCGACGTCTTCGTCCTGCCCTCCCGGCGCGAGGGGCTGCCCGGGGTGTTGCTCGAGGCGATGGCGCTCGAGGCGCCCACCGTCGCGAGCGACCTTCCCGCGGTGCGGGAGGTCTTCGACGGCCACGACATCGGGCTCCTCGCGCGGGTCGGAGACGCCGGGGAACTCGCCGCGGCCATCGGCGAGACCCTCGCCGATAGCGATGAGTCGTCGCGGCGGGCCGAGCGCGGCAGGGAGCGCTTCCTCGACCGGTACACGGCCGAGCGCGCCGCGCGCGGGATGTTCGAGCTCTACGAACGGGTGCTGTCCGCGGGCGGACGGGCACACGGCAACACGGAGGTTCGGATCGACGAGCGAGGGGTGACGGAGGGATGAAGGCCACCTACCTCGTGCGGTTCGACGACCTGTGTCCGACGATGAACTGGACGATCTGGGAGCAGGTCGAACGGCTGCTCGTGGAGACCGGCGTGCGGCCGATCCTCGCCGTCATCCCGGACAACCGAGACCCGTCGCTCGAGCTCGAGCCCGCGGCGGCGGATTTCTGGGAGCGGGTTCGTGACTGGCAGGCGCGGGGCTGGGCGATCGCCCTGCACGGGTACCAGCACCTCTACGTGTCGGAGGATCCGGGGCTGTTCGGCTGGAACGCACGCAGCGAGTTCGCCGGCCTGGCGTACGAGGAGCAGCTCGAGAAGCTGCGGGCCGGCACGGCGATCTTCCGCGAGCACGGGGTCGTCCCCGAGGCCTGGGTAGCCCCGAACCATGCGTTCGACCGGTCGACCGTCGCGGCCCTGCTCGCCTGCGGGGTCGAGGTGGTCAGCGACGGGCTCGCCCTGTCCCCGTATCGGGATCGAGCCGGCACGTTCTGGGTCCCGATGCAGAGCTGGAGGTTCAAGCCGCAGCCGCCCGGCGTGTGGACCGTCTGCCTGCATCACAACCATTGGTCGCCGGACGACGTGTCCGGTTTCGGCCGCGACCTCGAGGAGTACGCGCCCGCGATGACCCATCTCGAGGAGGTGCGGGAGCGGTTCGGGGATCGCACGCGCAGCGTGCCCGACCGGTTGTTCCTGGCGCAACGACGGATGAAACGAGCCCTCCGGGGGGGCGCGCCCCGTCGCGCCCGGCGGGCCACGCCCGATCCGCTCGCGAACCGAGAGTCGTAACGGAAGCATCCATCCGGTGCCGGCGCCCACGCCGGCCCCCTGGTTGAAGGAGGACCATCATCAAGACGACCGCGCTGCTCCGGCGCCGGATCCTCGCGCGCAAAGCGAGGATCGGCGTGATCGGACAAGGGTACGTCGGCCTCTCGCTGTCGTGCGCCGCGGCGGAGGCCGGATTCAGCGTGTACGGGATCGACGTCGATGACGCACGCCTCTCCGACCTCCGTCAGGGGACGCTCTCGGTCGCGGGTGTCCGGGAGGAGCTCTACCGGGCCGGCATGGCGAGCGGCCGGGTCGAGTTCACGACCGATCCCGAGGTGATCTCGGACTGTGACATCGTCCTGATCTGCGTCCCGACGCCGGTCCGGGACCACGCCCCGGATCTCACCCACGTCGAGCAGGCGACCGAGGCCGTCGCCGAGCATCTCAAGCCCGGCGGGCTCGTCGTCCTGGAGTCGACGACGTACCCGGGTACGACCGAGGAGCTCGTCATGCCGATCCTGGAGCGCTCGGGTCTGCAGGGTGGACGCGACTTCCTCCTCGCGTACTCCCCGGAGCGGATCGACCCGGGCAACGACGAGTTCGACCTGCGGAACACGCCGAAGATCGTCGGTGGGGTGTCCGCCGAATCGACCGGTGTGGCCGTCCTGTTCTACGGCCAGCTCGTCGACAAGGTCGTTCCGGTCTCGTCGTGCCGAACCGCGGAGCTCAGCAAGCTGCTGGAGAACACCTTCCGCCACGTGAACATCGCGTTCGTGAACGAGATCGCGATCCTGTGTCACGAGGTGGGGATCGACGTGTGGGAGGTCGTGGACGCCGCCTCGACCAAACCCTTCGGGTTCATGACCTTCTACCCGGGCCCCGGCGTGGGTGGGCACTGCATCCCGCTCGACCCGACCTACCTCTCGTGGCAGATCCGGCGCGACGCCGGCCACCAGTTCCGGATCCTCGAGCAGGCGCAGGACATCAACGCGCAGATGCCGACCTACGTCGCGCAGCGGATCGGTGAGGCCCTGAACGACGCGGGCAAGGCCGTGAAGGACGCACGCATCCTCGTGCTCGGCGTGTCGTACAAGGCCGACGTCGGCGACGTTCGCGAATCGCCGGCCCTCCGGGTGATGGCCCAGCTGCATCGGCGCGGTGCGGTGATCGAGTACCACGACCCCTTCGTGGACACCATCAGCGTGAACGGTCTGCACGTGACGCGGACCGAGCTCTCGAGGCCCGCCGTCGAGGCCGCCGATTGCGTCGCGATCCTGACGCCGCACGCGGCGTACGATCTCGACTGGATCGCCAACCACGCGAGCGTGGTCTTCGACGCGCGGAACGCCTTCGGCCCGGACCATCGCTCGAACGTCGTGGTGCTGTGAGCGATCGGATCCAGCTGCGGCGATCCCCCGACATGCTCGTCCGCAACGTCGGAGGCGACGTCCTGTTGACGGCCGCGGGGCACGCCGACATCGACCGGCTCTCGGGCACGGCGGCCGCCGTCTGGCACGTCCTCGACGTACCGAGGGCACCGGGGGAGGTCACCCGGCTCGTCGCGGAGGCCTTCGGGCAGCAGGAGCGGGCCGTGCTGGCAGACGTCGAGGCGTTCCTGGACGAGCTGCAGCGGCGAGGCTGGGTGGAACGGGTCGCCCGATGACGGAGGCCGCGCATCTGGCGGCGGACGGATCGACGCGAGAGCCCGCGCCCGACCCGCTCTCGACGGCCCGGTGGATCGCCGCCTTCGGTGTCCCGGGGAGCGTGGCGGGCGAACGCGCCGTTGCGTCCAACGCGTGGCCGGCGACGATGGCCTGGCTCGGGTCGCAGCGGCTGACCGGCCTGGGCGTCGCGGCGCTCGAGGCCGGCGCCCTGGCGCTCGCAGAGGCGGACGCGGATCAACTGCTCGAGCGGCACCGCGGAGCGATGACGGTCGCGCTGCAGCTCGAGCGCCGCCTCCTCGAGGTGACCCCTTCGCTCCAGGACGCCGGGATCGAGTTCCTGGTCCTGAAGGGCCCGGCCGTGGCGCGCGCGTTCTATCCCGATCCGTCGTGGCGATCGTTCGGCGACCTCGATCTGCTCGTCAGCACGGCGGACTGGCAAGCGGCCTGCATCGCGCTCGCGACGGCCGGGTTCCGACGCCGGCTCCCGGAACCACGCCGGGGCTTCGACGAGCGGTTCGGCAAGGCCGCGACCCATATCGGTCCCGACGGCGTCCAGATCGATCTCCACCGGACCCTGGTGCTCGGCCCGTTCGGGCTCTGGATGGAGCCGGAGGGACTCTTCGAGGGCACCACGGAGCTCTCGATCGGCGGTCGGGCCTTCCGGCGGCTCGACGACACGAGGGCGTTCCTGCACGCGTGCATGCACGCGGTCCTCGGCTCCCGCCGGGTCCGGCTGGTCCCGCTGCGCGACGTCGCCCAGATCGCGGCGATCGGAGACGTGGACTGGGCGGAGTTGGACGTGCTCGCCGACCGATGGCGGCTTCGAGCCGTGGTTCGGCGCTCGCTGGAGGAGGCCCGGACGGTGCTCGGCGTGGAACCGCCGCCGCTCGCCCATTCGATCATCCAGGCGAAGATCGACCCACGCGAGCAGCGCGCGTTGGACGCGTACCTCACCGACCGGCGGAGCCGCGGAGGGACCGCGCGGTCGACGCTTCGAGCGATCCCCGGGCTCGGGGCAAAGGCCGCGTACGTGCGGGCCCTCGTGCTCCCCGACCGCGAGTTCGTGAAGGCGAGGGATGGGGGGCGGCACACCTCCTACCTCCATCGGTGGCTCGTTCCCGTCCGTTGGCTGACGTCGTCGCGCGGACACCGGTCGCGGGGCTAGGGATGTCGGGTCGCGTGCTGCACGTCGTCGCGACGAACGAACGTCGCGGAGCGGAACTGTTCGCCGTGGACCTCGTCCGGGCACTGCGGAGCGAGGGGTTCGAGCAACGTGTGGCCGTCCTTCGAGCGACGGAGGGCATCGTCGCGAGCTTCGACGCGCCGACCCACGCGCTGGGCGGCGGCCGGCCGGGCAGGTTCGGGATCGCGCGGGCCCGGTCGCTACGCCGGCTGGTCCGGGGATGGAGCCCGCAGGTCGTGCAGGCGCACGGCGGGGAGGCGCTGAAGTACTCGATCCCCGGGGCGCTCGGTTCGGGGGTCCCGGTCGTGTATCGCAGGATCGGGTCCGCGCACCCGTGGGTGACCGACGCCGCCAGGCGCCACGTGTACGGATGGTTGATCCGCAGGGCCGATCTCGTGATCGGCGTGTCCGAGGTGGTTCGGAGCGAGACCGTCGAGATCTACGGCGTCCGGCTCGATCGCACCCTCGTCGTGCCGAACGGCGTCGACCCCGATCGCGTCCGGGCCTCCAGGTCCCGCGATGCGGTACGCGCCTCCCTGGGGGTGGAGCTCGACGCGCCGATCCTGCTCGCGGTCGGAGCGCTGACGTGGGAGAAGGATCCGCTCGCGCTGCTCGACGTGGCCGAACGCGTGCTCGACGTCGTGCCGGGAGCGTCCCTCGTCCTGGCCGGGAACGGACCGCTGCGATCCCGAGTGGGATCGGCGATGCGATCCGGCCGCCACGCGGAGCGCATCCGGCTGCTCGGTCCGCGAGACGACGTCGGCAACTTGCTCGCGGCGTCGGACGTCCTCGTGCTGTCGAGCCGAACCGAAGGGATGCCGGCGGTGCTGATCGAGGCGGGAATCGCCGGTCTGCCGGTCGCGTCGTACGACGTCGGTGGGGTCGCCGAGGTCGTGCAGGACGGCGTCACCGGCCTCCTCGCGCCACCCGGCGACCGCGCGGCGCTGGCCGATGGCCTCCTCCGCCTCGTGACGGATCCGGCGCTCCGCGCCACGATGGGCCGGGCCGCGACGGAGCAGATCCACGGGCGGTTCGACATCGCGACGATCGCCCGGCGCTACGCGGAGGTCTACCGGACGATCGCCGGCGTGTCCGCTCCGGGCGCCGACGTCACCGTCAGCTGACGCTTGCGTTCCAGGCGGGAACCGGGGTGCCCGGCTGGTCGAACCGGCGGAGCGTGATGCTGCCGTGCTCCGCGTCCGATACCTGGATCCGAGCATCCGGGTGCGCCGCGGAGTCGATCCAGAACTCGTTCCCCTCGTACACGCAGTCCACGAGTTCGAACCAGTCGGGCTGGCCGCCGTCTCGTGCCGGATCGACGGCGAACCCCGCCCTGCGGTACCCGCGGAACTCGCACCCCTCGAAGCGGACCGGCTTCACGGCCTCGACCGCGTGATGGCCCGTCGTGACCGCGAAGTCGTGGAATCCGTTGCCGTCGAACACGAGTCGATCGAACGTGACGCTCTCGATGCTCGCCTCGCTCGCTTGCGCGAGGACCTCGAGCTCCGACACCCCGTTCGCGTACAGGACGCAGTCTCGATAGAGGTAGGGGTTGCGGTACGCACCGTGGAGGATCCCGGAGCCCCCGTTCTGGTACGCCAGGAAGCCGACCACCTCCTGGGCCGTGATCGTGTTCTGCCAGACGTAGGCTCCGAGCACGCGGTTGTTGTGCGCGGCGCAGTCCTCGAACGTCCACGGGTACTTGCCGGCCAGGACCGGGCGCGCCGGCCACGTGAAGCCGCCAGCCGTGCTGTTCCCCTGCACGCCGACGGCGATGCAGTTCCGCGCGACGTTGCTCCGTCCCGTGCCGAGCAGGAACCCGGAGAGGGCGTACCCTCGCCCAGGTGGATCGCTTCGCACCAGCGAGGCGACGCACCGCTCGAGCAGCAGGTCGTCGGTCGTGTCGATCGGATCCCACCAGTAGGCGTCCTCGGTCACGTCGTGCGCGACGCAGTCGCGAACGGTGATGCCGTTGCTCATGTGCGGCACGAAGGCATGGTTGCCACACTCACGAACCACGACGCCCTCGACGAGGCTCCCGCGACTGCCCTCGTGCGACATGTGGAAGTGGAGGCCGTAGCGCCCGAGGACGGCCTCCGTCGCGTCCGCTGCCGGCCGGCGGGGGCCGACATGACGGATCTGGACGTGGCGGATCGACTGGGGGCTGTTGGACCGGATGAAGACGTGGGCGCGGCCCTCGGGCGTCCCCTCGATCTGGACGTTCCGGGTGAGGTTGAGCACCTCCGCGGGCGGGAAGGTCTCTCGGGCCGATGCGATCGCGGGGTGATCGTGGGTCACCGGGTCGGCCAACCCGATCTTGCGTCCCTCGATCGACGCGATCGTGCGCACGTCGTAGGCCTCGGCGTGGCCCTCGGTCGTGGGCGGCGTGGTGGGAGTCAGGACGATCTCGTCCCCGACCTGCCAACCCGCCGGGTCATCCCGCACCTCGATGGCGTCGACGCCGGCGGGGACATCGCCGACGGCGAGGGTCCAGGGCAGTCGGGCCGCGCCGGCCAGGTCCATGCTGCCGTCATCGACCACCCAGAGCCCGACATCGGAGTCGAGCACGTACAGCCCCCCGCCCACGAACGCTTCCTCGCCGACCTGCGGGAAGACGATGCGGTGGATGACCGCGGGATCGTCCGCCCGCACCGTCAGGCGGCCACGAACGACGACGTTGCCCGAGCTCTCCAGCGTGACGGATGCGTTCGGGTCGAAGATGAGATGACCGCTCGGCTCGACGACCACCCCGGCAACGCGGAGGTCGGTCCGCAGGACCACCTCCTCAGTGATCGCCACGACGTCGTTCGGATCGGGGGGATCCGGGCCCAGCGGCACGGGGTCGCCGCGGGGGGCGCCGCCGGATGCTGGCGCCGAGCGATCTTCGACGCAGCTCGCCGCGATCAGCGAGACGCTCGTCGCACCGGCGAACTTCAGCACGGAGCGACGGCTGAGGATGTGGGATCCGTGTGCAGGAGTCATCGGTTCGGGGCGGGCCTGCTCGGGGGCCCTACGATACCCGACCCGTCAACGAAGCCCGGCCGGAAGCATTCCGGGCGCCCGACCGAACGGAGCGAACGCTGACCAGGATCCTGCTCCTCATCAAGGGACTCGGGCGAGGCGGCGCCGAGCGCCTGCTCGCGACGTCCGTCCGGCACGTGGATCGCTCGCGCTTCGAGCCCGAGGTGGCCTACCTGTTGCCGTGGAAGGACGCGTTCGTGCCCGAGATCGAGGCCGCCGGCGTCACGACGCACTGTCTGGGAGACGGCGGGGGAGTGGGGTGGGTCGCCCAGCTCCGGGCCCTGGTCCGCGACCGGGACATCGATCTGGTCCACGGACACTCGCCGTACGCGATGGTGGGGGCCCGGGTCGCGCTGCCACGGAAGCTCCCGCTCGTCTACACGGAGCACAACCTGTGGCCTCGCTACGACCCCGCCACCCGCTGGGCGAACCTCTTCACCTACCCGCGCAACGACCACGTCTTCGCGGTCTCCGACCACGTGCGTCGCTCCGCCCGGTACCCGGCCGCGCTGCGGTTCCTGCCGATGCCTCCACTCGAGACCCTGTACCACGGGCCGGACCAGGAGGCGCTCTCGAGGGTGGAGCCGGCGGACGGCGTCCTGGAGGAGCTCGGTGTCCCGGACGGTGCCCCGGTCGTCGGCACGATCGGGAACCTGAAGGGGCACAAGGGTCATCAGCATCTCCTGCATGCGGCGACGCTCGTCCGACGCGCCGTGCCGGAGACGCGCTTCGTGCTCGTCGGCCAGGGCCCGGAAGAGGGGGCGCTCCGGGCGCAGGCAGGCAAGCTCGGCTTGGACGGTACCGTGGTGTTCGCCGGCTACCGGGAGGACGCCCTGCGGATCGCCTCGACCTTCGACGTGTTCGTGTTGTCCTCGCTCCAGGAGGGGCTGTCGATCGCGCTGCTGGAGGCGATGGCGCTCGGGAAGCCTCCGGTCGTGACCCGGGTAGGCGGGCTCCCCGAGGTGGTCTCGGACGAGCGGGACGGGCTCGTCGTTCCGGCCGCCGACCCCGCGGGCGCTCGCCGACGCGATCATCCGCCTGCTCGAGGACCCGCAGACCCGTTCGTCCTTCGGGGGGGCCGCGCGGCGACGCGCGGCCGACTTCGACATCCGGCGCGCGGTGCGTCGCATGGAAGAGGTCTACGGGGAGCTCACCGCATGAGCCGGCCGGCGCGCATCGAGGGCTACGAGGTCCGGCCCGTACACGCCGGAAGACGAGCCGCGGGTGCTCGAGCTGCTGGCCCGGTCCCTCGGCGGCGGGCCGCTCGGTCAGCGATCGCCCGAGTTCTTCCGTTGGAAGCACGTGGAGAACCCCTTCGGGCCCTCCTTCATGCTCGTGGCGGAGCGCGACGACCGGATCATCGGCCTGCGGGCCTTCATGCGCTGGAGGTTCCGAGCGGCCGGGCGCACCCTCGAGGCGGTCCGTGCGGTCGACACGGCGACCGATCCCGACCATCAGGGGCTCGGCGTGTTCCGCCGCCTCACCACCTCGGCGCTCGCCGCACTCGAGGGAGAGGTCGATCTCGTGTTCAACACGCCGAACGAGAAGAGCCTCCCCGGGTACCTGAAGATGGGCTGGGAGCCCGTCGGGCGGATCCCTGTCCGAGTTCGGGTGCGCAACCCGATCCGGTTCGGACGAGGGTTCCGGTCGCTCCGCGACGCCGAGGCCTCCGGGGTCACCGCCGCGACCGTCGCGCCGAAGGCAGACGCGCCGCTCGCATCCGGATGGCTCGGAACCGCCGAGGAGGTGGACGCCCTCTTGGAGCGGGCGGCCGCTCCCCCGGAGCGGCTGACGACCCCGCGCGATCACGCGTTCCTCCGGTGGCGGTACGGATCGGCCCCCGGGTTCGAGTACCGGGTCGCTCGCGAGGAGCGAGGCGGTCGCCTGGAGGGGCTCGCGGTGTTCCGGGTCCGGGCTCGCGGCACCCTGTGGGAGTCGACCCTCGCCGACGTGATCGTCGGCTCGGGGGACGTCGGCACGGCGACCCGGTTGCTGCGCCGCGTGATCCGGGCCGCGCCCGTCGACCACGTGACCGGTCACTTCCCCGAGGGCTCCGAGGCCCGGACCGCCGCCAACCGGAGCGGCTTCGTGCCCACGCCCGCGGGCGTCACCTTCGTGGTGAATCCGCTGCGGTCCGACCTTCGGCCGGACCCGAGGCGGCTCGGGTCGTGGGGGCTCTGCCTCGGCGACGTGGAGGTGTTCTGATGCGGGGGGCGGCGTCCATGACCGAGACGATCCTCGAGCCGGCGATCGCGAACGCGATCGTGAGCGCGCTCCGTGACCCGGGGTTCGCGGCGGGGGTGGTGATCGGATCCCTCGCGCTCGCGGTCGTCGCCGCGGCAACGCTCGCGATGCTCTGGGGCGGCCGCGACGTCGTCGTCCCGCTCGGCGGGGTGTGCTTCGTCGCGGCGTCCACTCGTCGCGCTGCTGCGAACCGAAGGTGTGCCGGACACGCTCACCTGGGGGATCGTCGCGCTCGTCGGCGCCGGAGCCGTCTCGTCGTCGACGCGCGGTCGACTGCCCGGTGGGGCGGTCCTGTGGGGGTCCGTCCTCGCGATGCCGGGGGCATGGCTCGTCGTGCATGCGGAGCCGATCCCGCGGATCGGATGGATCCAGGTGCTGCTCGGAGTGGGGATCGTCGTGGGAGGGCCGCTCGCGAGCGACTTCGATCGACGGTGGCGGCGGGTCGGAGCCGCGCCGGTGCTGCTCGCGGTCAGCCTCTTCGGCGTCTACGCCACCGTGCCCGACACGGAGCAGGCCCTCGTCGTCCTGGGTGCCTCCCTGCCGCTCGCGCTCCCCGGAGCGGTCGGGTGGCCGCGGGCGATGAACGCGCTCGGGACCGCCGGGGCGTTCGGCGCCGTGGGGCTGCTGGCGTGGACCGTCGGGGCGGGTGGAGCCGCCCGACACAGCGCCATCGTGGGCGGGCTCGCGTGCCTCGGGATGCTCGTGGTCGAGCCGGTCGGACGCGCCCTCGCCCGTGGCCGCTCGCGGGTCCTCGGCGCGCGTGCCCGACGGCCGCGTGTGGGCCCTCGCCGCCCTGACGGCCGGGCAACTCGCGCTCGTGTACGTCTGCGCACGGGTGGCCGGGCTCCGCGACTCCGTTGCGGCGGCCGCCTGGATCGCCGGCGGCGCGCTCGCGTTGGCGGTGGCCGCGTTCTCGTTCGGTGAGCCCAGCACGGACCGGGACCGACGGACCGAAGGGGCGCGCGCATGAGCAGAGCCCTCGCGGATCGGCGAGCGGGCAACTCCGCGATCCCCGGTCAAGGTCTCATCGTGGGCATCGGCATCACGCTGACCGTGGTCTACGTGGGTGCCCTCATGTACCTCATGCCGAGGTCGAGCTACGACACGTGGGGTGCGCTGATCGTCGGCCCCGTCATGTTCGTCGTCACGATCCCGCTCCTCGTCCGCCAGGCCCGGCGCGAGGGCGATGCGTGGGTGTTCTGGCTCCTGCTGGCCGCGCTCGTCCTCAAGCTGTTCGGGGCACTCCTGCGCGCCTACGTCGTGTCGGACGTCTACGGCGGCGAGGGCGATTCGCTCCTGTATCACAGCGAGGGCGCGCGCATCGCGGCGGGCTTCTGGGACGGCAACTTCGATACCGGCCTGGACTCCCTGAGCGACACGGACTTCATCTACTTCTTCACCGGGTTGATCTATGCGGTGACCGGGCCCACGTTCCTGGGTGGGTTCCTCGTCTACTCGTGGCTCGGCTTCCTCGGCCTGTTCTTCTTCTATCGAGCCTTCACGTCGCCGTCCCCGACGGCCGGCGGACCTCGTACGCGCTGCTCCTGTTCTTCCTGCCGTCGCTGGTCTTCTGGCCGTCCGGGATCGGCAAGGAGGCGTGGATGGTGTTCGGGCTCGGGATCGCCGCGTACGGGGGCGCCCGGGCGATGTCCGGGACCCTCGCGCGCGGCATCCCGGTGGCCGCCATCGGGCTCTGGTTCTGCTGGGCTGGTCCGGCCGCACGTGGCGGGCCTGGTGGCGGTCGCCCTCGTCGTCGGGTTCGTCGTGGGGCGCGTGCCCCGCAAGGAGTTCGGGCGCCTCCTGAAGGTTGCCGCGATCGTCGTCGCCGTCCTGGTCGCGGGGTTCATGATCCAGCAGGCGAAACTGTTCCTGTCCGACGCGGGGATCGAGTCCTTCGGCGGACTGGGCGAGGCCCTCGACGCAGACCGGCGAACGCACCAGCAAGGGGGGATCGGAGTTCGATCCCGTGATCGTGGAGACGCCGCTGGACTTCCCGGCGGCCACGCTCACGGTCCTGTTCCGCCCCCTGCCGATCGAGGCAGACAGCACGCAAGCCCTCATCGCGTCCCTGGAGGGGGCGTTCCTGCTGATCCTGGCCGTGGTGCGGTTCCGCTGGATCGTGGCGGCGCTCATGAGCATCCGCAGGAGGGCCTACGTCGCGTTCGCGTTCGTGTACGTCGCGATGTTCATCGTGGCGTACTCCAGCATCGCGAACTTCGGGATCCTGGCGCGACAACGGGTCCAGGTGCTCCCCGTCATGCTCGTCCTGCTCTGCATCCCGCCGAAGGGGGAACGAACCGGAGAGCCGGCGAACGCGTCGGTCGATGCCGCGGAGCGGCGGACGTGATCCTTCTCCGCTTCCGAAGGCCGCGACGCGGACTGCGCTTCTCCGCCGGGCCCGACCGGACCGCGCACGCATGATGTCCACGATCGCGCGGAAGGCCGTGAAGGTCGCCGCGCTCCCGCTCGGACCGTTCCGGTGGCGTCCGGGGGACCTCGGCATCCTCCTGTACCACCGGATCGGGAGACGGCCCGGGAGAGATCGAACTGCCCCTCGACCGGTTCGAGCGGCACCTCGATGCGCTCGCGCGGGCCGGCAGTGTCCGTTCGCTCGACGACGCGCTCGCCGATGAGCGGGGCGGCGTCGTGGTCACGTTCGACGACGGCTACCGGGACTTCCACGAACGCGTGGTCCCGCTCCTGGTCCGGTACCGACGTGCCGGCGGTCCTGTACCTCGCGACGGGGCTCGTCCGCGACGAGGCGCGCGGCGAGCGCGGTGACGACGACGGCCTCAGCTGGTCACAGCTCGGCGAGGCCGTGGCGACCGGGCTCGTCACCGTCGGAGCCCACACCCACGCGCACCGAACCCTGTCGCGAGCGACCGAGCGGATCGCCGAGGACGAGATGCGGCGGTCGAAGGACCTGATCGAAGACCGGCTCGGGGTGGCGTGCCGCCATTTCGCCTACCCCTTCGCCGTCGGGTCGCCCGAGGCGGACCGGGTCGCGCGCCGGCTGTTCGGGTCGGCGGCGCTCGACGCCTGGAAGACGAACCGGCGGGGCCGGCTGGATCCCCACCGGCTGGGCCGCATGCCGGTGCTGGCGAGCGACGGTCAGCTGTTCTTCCGGGCCAAGGTCCGGGGGATGTTGGAGCGCGAGGCGCTCGCGTACCGGGCGCTCGGGCGTGGCCCCTGGAAGGCGGCGTGACGACGATCCGGGTCGCCCACGTCGCCACGGTCGACCTGACGCACCGCTTCCTCCTGCTCGACCAGCTCCGGCGCCAGCGGGACGAGGGATACGACGTCACGGCGATCAGCTCCGCGGGCCCCTGGGTCGACGACCTCCGCAGCGAGGGGATCGGGTTCATCCCGTGGGCGATCACGAGGGCATGGGACCCGCCGAACGACGCTCGAGCGCTCGTGGAGCTGGTTCGGATCCTGCGCCGTGGTCGCTTCCACGTGGTCCACGCCCACACGCCGAAGGGCGGGGTGCTGGGACGGGTGGCCGCGCGGATGGCCGGAGTCCCGTGCGTGGTGAACACCGTCCACGGCCTCTACGCGACGCCGGAGGACCCCGCCCGGCGGCGGTGGCCGGTGCTCGGCGTCGAGTGGCTGGCCGCGAGGTTCAGCGATCTCGAGCTCTACCAGAGCGGCGAGGACCTCGAGTGGGCTCGGCGGACACGCATCGCGCGACCGTCCCGGAGCGTCCTGCTGGGCAACGGCGTCGACCTGACGCGGTTCGATCCCGCCGCCGTCGACCCGGACGGCGGCGCGCGGATCCGATCCGGGCTGGGTCTGCCGTCCGACGCCGTGGTCGTCGGGACGGTCGGCCGGCTCGTCGCCGAGAAGGGGTACCGGGAGCTGTTCGAGGCTGCCGGAACGGTGCGCCGCTCGTTCCCGGAGGTCCGGTTCGTCGCCGTCGGGGACCCGGACCGCGCGAAGCCCGATGCGATCACCCAGGACGAACAGGAGGCCGCTTCGAAGGACGTCACCTTCGCGGGTTGGCGTGAGGACGTCCGGGATCTGCTCGGTGCGTTCGACATCTTCGTCCTGCCCTCGTGGCGCGAAGGCCTCCCGCGTTCGGCGATCGAGGCCGCGGCGATGGGCACCCCGCTCGTCCTCACCGACATCCGCGGATGCCGTGAGGTGGTGACCGACGGGCTCGAGGGGGTGCTCGTTCCGGTCCGTGACCCGGCGCCGGCTCGCCGAGGCGATCCTCGAGCTCGCCCGGGACCCGGAGCGGCGAGCCCGGATGGGCGCGGCTGCACGCGTCCGCGCGACGCAGCGCTTCGACGAGCGACGGGTCGCCGATCTGGTCCTCTCGCAGTACCGGCGGCTGCTGTCCCGACGCGGTTTCCGTGCGCCGGTTCCGGAGGCGAGCGCGGAGATCGGGAGCAACGGGGCGGGACCGATGCGGGTCCGTCGTGCCACCCCACGGGACGCGTGGTCGATGTCGCGACTGCATCGAGAGTCGATGCCGACGGCGTTCCTCCCGGCGCTCGGCGACCGGTTCCTCCGGCGCCTCTACGTGGCCCTCGCGCAAGACCTTGAGGCGGTGGCGCTGGTGGCGGAGGACCGGCGCGGGATCCTCGGTTTCGCCGCCGGGGTGCCGTCGGTTCGTTCGTTCTACCGTCGTTTCATCCTTCGGCACGGGGCGCAGGCCTCGGCAGCCGCGATCCCCGCACTCGCCAGGCCGGGAACGCTCCAACGCGTGCGGGAGTCGCTCGCCTACCCGGGCACGGCCGAGAGCCTGCCGGATCCGGAGCTCCTGTCGATCGCCGTGGTCCCCGGAGCCAGGACCCGCGGCGTCGGACGGGCGCTCGTCGAAGGGGTGGTCGAGGGGTTGCGCGAGCGAGGCGTCGACGAGCTCAAGGTGGTCGTCGGAACCGACAACGAGCCGGCGAACGCCTTCTACGAGCGGGTCGGCTTCGAGCACCGCGCACGGATCGCCGTGCACGACGGCGTGGCCAGCAACGTCTGGACGCTCCGATGCCGTTCCTAGGCGCGCTCGTCGTCTCGCTCGTGTTGACGCCGCTCGCCGCGAAGCTCGGCTCGCTCGGCGGGATCGTGGATCGTCCCGGGAACGACCTGAAGATCCACGCCGCTCCGGTGCCCGTGCTCGGCGGTCCCGCCGTGGTCGTCGCCGCGCTCGCGGTCGCCGCCGGGATCGGCCCCGGATACCCGGTCGCGATCGCGATCGGGGTCGGGGTGGCGTTGGCCGCCGGCCTGCTCGACGACCTGCGGCCGATGCCGCCGTGGTCGCGCGTCGTGCTCCTCATCCTCGCGGGGGCGGTGCTCGTGGCCGGCGGCGTCCGCCTGGATCCCCTCGGCGTCTTCGCGGGGGCCGCGATGGTGCTCGTGACCGTGGCATGCGCGAACGCGACGAACCTGCTCGACGGCCAGGACGGCCTGGTGGGTGGGCTCGGGCTCGTCGCCGCGCTGGGTCTCGCGGCGCTCGCGGCTGGCGGCGTGACGTCCTCCGATGCCTCTCTCGGGCTGGCGCTCGCCGGGTCGCTGGCCGGGTTCCTGGTCTTCAATCGACCACCCGCCCGGATCTACCTCGGGAACGGGGGAGCGTATGCGGTCGGCGCCCTGCTCGCCGTCCTTGCGGCGCTGGTCGTGGCGGACAGCGGGTGGAAAGGGGTCCTGACCAGCGGGATCTGCCTCGGCGTCTTCGTGTTCGAGCTGGTCCTGACCACGATGCGTCGGATCCGCACGCGCCGGCCGATGGCGACCGGCGACCGGCAGCATTCCTACGACCTCGTGGCTGAGCGGATCGGCCGGACGCGCTCGACGTTCGTGTTCTGGGGGGCCGGGATCGTCGCCGCCGGGCTGGCCCTGCTCGCGGACACGCTGGGGACACTCGGCGCGGCCGGGGTCGCGGTCGTGGGGGCCGTCGCCGCCGCGGCCGTCTGGCGACGCTGGTCCGGGAGGGCCCATCTACGTCGAGTGCGATAGGCGATTTGCGGCGGTGAGGGGATGGAACGCCTGCCCCGGACTACTACCGTCGCAGGAGGCCATCAGCAGACGGCCTCGGCCAACGAGGTCGCCGGCACGAAGGCGGTTCCGCGGATCCGTCGATCGACGAAGGAGCAGTGAAGAGCGTGGCGACAGCCGTTCCCAGTCCCCGGTCCCTCCGACCGCTCGTCCTCCCGGAGGCCCAGGCCCCCGGTGATGACATCCCGCTCGTCCGGCCGGTGGTGCCGGATCCGGCAGCCGTCGCGGACGACGTCGAGCGGATCCTCGCGAGCGGGGTCCTGACGAACGGCCCGTACGTCCGCGAGCTGGAGCGCAGGGCGGCCGAGTACCTGGGCGTGCGCCACTGCGTGGCGGTGTCGTCGTGCACGAGCGGCCTCATGCTCGTGCTTCGGGCCGCCGAGCTCTCCGGGGACGTGGTGGTGCCGTCCTTCACGTTCGCCGCGACCGCCCATGCGGTGGCGTGGAACGGGCTCCGGCCGGCCTTCGCCGACATCGATCCCGGGACGCTGACGTTGTCCGCCGCAGCCGCCCGACGAGCGGTCGGCGTGCGGACCTCGGCGATCCTGGCCACGCACATCTTCGGGACGCCGTGCGATATCGAGGGACTCGCGGAGGTGGCGGACCGGAACGGGATCCGCCTGTTCTTCGACGCCGCGCATGCGTTCGGGTCGATGCACGACGGCACCCGGATCGGAGGGTTCGGCGACGCCGAGGTGTTCAGCCTCTCGCCGACGAAGGTGCTCGTTGCCGCCGAGGGCGGGATCGTGGCGACGAACGACGACGTGCTGGCGGAGCGCTGCCGGATCGGTCGCGACTACGGCAACCCCGGCGACTACGACTGCCTGTTCGTGGGCCTGAACGCACGGATGTCCGAGGTGCACGCGGCGATCGCCCTCGCGTCCCTAGACGGTCTCGATGCGCGGATCGACCATCGGAACCGGCTCGTCGAGCGGTACCGAGCGGGCCTCGGTTCGCTTCCCGGGATCGGGTTCCCGGAGGTGATGCCGCAGGACCGGAGCACCTTCAAGGACTTCACGATCCTCGTCGGGGCCGAGCAGTTCGGTCTGCGGGCCGACGAGCTCGGCGAGGCACTGGCGGCCGTCGGCATCGAGACCCGTCGGTACTACGCGCCGCCGGTGGACGCGATGAAGGCCTATCGCTCGCTGGTGTCCGGCAACGACGGCCTCCCCGTGACCGAGGCCGCGGCCTCCCGGGTGCTCACGCTGCCCCTGTGGTCGGACATGGACCCGGCGACCGTGGACCGGATCGTGGACGCCGTGGCGCGGATCCGGCGGTTCGTCGTGCACGAGGGCGTCGGCGTGGCCGGCGGCTCCGAAGGCGGCCGCTGACCGGCGAACGGATCGCCAGCCACACCCGGAGGGTGCACTCAGCCGGGCCGGGCCGTCGTTCGGATCGCGATGAGGGAACCCATCCACGCCCACGCGTATCGCGCGGCCGAGACGAGCTCGCGGTTGTGGAGGCGCTTGTGCGCCATGCCGGCGGCGGCCGCGCCCTCGTAGAGCCGCACCAGCCATCGTCCGAGCGGGTCCGAGGGATCCGTCGGACCCGTCGTGGCGATAGCCGCGGAGGAACGCCGACCGCAGATCGGGTTCGGCTCGGCGCTGCCGCCCCCGGTCTCCGGCGTCGCGCCCCAAGGTCCTGGCGAGCCCGAACAGGAACCGCGCGAGGTCCCGATGGACCGGCTCGAACGTCTCGGCGAGCGGCGGGTCGAGCAGGTACAGCCCGTCCGGCCCGCCCAGGCGGAACTGATGCGGCCCGAAGTCACCGAAGCCGCGAGCGACCACCAACACGTCCGCGACGCGTTCGATCGGTCCCGCGGCACGGCCATCGCCCGAGCCGCACGCTCGAGGTCATGGAGCGCCTGGGTGCGGGCCTCGATATCGCTCGGACCGGGGACGGATCGTGCGTGATAGGTGCCCAGGGCTCGGCCGCAAGCCTCGAGGACCTCGAGCGGCGAGCGCTCGGAGGCCGACCACCCGCGATGCTCCAGATCGGCCAGCAGGAAGTACAGGTCGGTCCCCTCCACGTACGCCGAGCACACGAGGGGTGGGTCGCCGTCCCACCCGAGGGCGTCCGGGACGCCGACCATGGGGCGGCCCGCGACGCGGATGGTCCGTGCGAGCTCGTCCATCTCCTTATGGACGGCGCTCGCGATCTCGGGGGTCCAGTCCCGGCCGACCTTGAGCATGACGTCGGGCCTGCCCGTGGATGCACCCCGGCACCGGTACAGGCTCGCCGTCCGGCTTCCCCACCGCCCCGCGATCTCGAAACGCTCCGAGGTCTCCGGCCACCCGAACCGGTCCTGGATCCGCACGAGGATCTCGCTCACCTCGCCCTCGGACAGGACGTGGTGGACGGGGCGGCTCAAGGGACGTACGCGCCGAGAGCCCCTGGCCATCGAGCTCATCGTATCTCGGCGCGATGCCACGCAGGGTTCGTCGGACCCTGCCAAGGGTTCCGCCGTAGAGAACATACGCAAACAGGACCATGACAGGCGTACGCCCAGGTAACACGCTTGCGAGCACGTGAGCTCGGCCGGATGAGCCGGCGACCCGATGGGTTTCCGGTCCGCGCCGGGCTCAACTGGCGGTACACGGACCCTGACCCCGGATGTACGGAGGCCGACGATCGGCCCCACGGAAGGAGTGCACATGGCAGACCTCGCGGCCATCAAGGAGCGTCAGCAGGAGGCGTGGGCCGCAGGCGATTTCTCGATGTTCGCCACGACGATCGTGATCGTGAGCGAGCGTTTGTGCGAGACGCGTCGACCTGCGCGCCGGCCAGAAGGTCCTCGATGTCGCGACCGGCAGCGGGAACACGGCGATCGCGGCCGCACGGCGGGGGTGCGAGGTGACGGGTGTCGACTACGTCCCGGCCCTGCTCGAGCGCGGGCGCATCCGCGCGGACGCGGAGCGCCTCGCGGTGACGTTCGTCGACGGCGACGCGGAGGACCTGCCGTTCCCCGACGAGTCGTTCGACGCCGTCCTGTCCACGTTCGGGACGATGTTCGCTCCCGATCAGGAGCGCACGGCGAGCGAGCTCCTGCGGGTGTGCCGGCCCGGCGGCACGATCGGCCAGGCGAACTTCCCGCCCGACAGCCTCGCGGCCGGCTTCTTCCGAGCCGCGGCCAAGCAGGTCCTCCCGCCTCGCGGGGTCAACGCTCCGGTCCTGTGGGGGACCGAGGAGCGGGCGCGCGATCTGTTCGGTGACGCGATCGAGTCGCTCGCGTTGCACCGGAAGAACGTGAAGCTGCGCTACCGCTCCGCGGAGGACTGGCTCGGGTTCTTCCGCCGGTTCTTCGGGCCGATCGGCAACGTGTTCGACCAGATCGACGAGGAGAAGCAGGGGCGGTTCGGGCGCGAGCTGATGGATCTCGTGATCGAGGCGAACATCTCCGGCGACGACACGATCGTCGCGCCGATCGACTACGTCGAGGTGGTCGCGGTGAAGCGTTCGTCCGGGGCGCCTTCGAACAACGGCTCGAGCGCCGGAGCGCGGGCGTGAGCACGAACGCGACGAACGGCGGGAGCAAGCGGGTCTGGATCGGCACCGGCGGGACGCTCGGCCCGCCCGCATCGGCCGTGGGGACCCGCGCGAAGAAGCTCGAGCGGGCCGGCTTCGACATGATCACGTGGCCGGACCACCTCATGGGGTGGCTCCCCGAGTCGCTGTGGACGCCGGACGTGTCGCCGCTCGTCGCGCTCAGTCCGAGCAAGAGCCCCCACGTGTTCCTGGACGCGATCGCGTGCATCGCGGTGGCGGCCGCCTCCACCGAGCGGGTCATGCTCGGGCCCTGCGTGACCGATCCGATCCGACGGCATCCCGCCGTCTTGGCGAACGAGTTCCTCACGCTGTACCACATGAGCGAGGGCCGGGTCTTCCTGGGGATCGGCGCGGGCGAAGGCGAGAACACGATCCCGTACGGGATGAGCTTCGATCATCAGGTGTCCAAGCTCGCCGAGGCCCTCCAGGTGATCCGTCTGCTCTGGGAGGCCGACGGGCCCGTGGACTTCGACGGGAAGTGGTTCCGGCTGTCCGGGGCCGTCCTCGGTCTCGGTCCGTACGACGGGGCGTACCCGCCGATCTGGGTCGGCGCGCACGGCCCGAAGATGTGCGAGCTGACGGGCGCGTACGCGGACGGGTGGGTTCCCGTGATGATGCCGATCGAGGACTGGCGCACGCGCCTCGGCTGGATCGAGGCGGCACGCGAGCGCGCCGGCCGGCAGGGCGACCCGTTCACGCCCGCCGTCCGCTCGTACGTCGTCGCCCACGAGGACCACGACACCGCCCACCGGATGCTGGACCACCCGTTGGTGAAGGGCCTGTGCCTGTCCCTCCCCGACTGGCTCTACAAGACCGTGGGGGCCGACCACCCGATGGGCGACGGGTTCCACGGCCTGAGCTCCTACATCCCGTCGGGCATCCCGAAGGACGAGGCGCTGCGGCTGATCGATCGGATCCCGTTCGAACTCGTCCACCAGTACATGCTGCACGGCACGCCGGACGACCTCGTGGAGGGGATGACGCCGTACGTCGACGCCGGCGCCTCCCACGTCATCCTGCACAACATGGGCTTCCTCGCGGACCCGAGCACGTCGGCGATGGCCTTCCGTCTGCTCGTCGAGACGATCGAACAGGTGGACGCGCGCTTCAACCGCTCCGACGCGCAGGCGATCGAGGAGCTCGTGCTCCGATGAGCGGTGCGACGATGGCATCACCGCACCCGGAGTCCGACGGCGTGAGCGGGGTCGCCTCGTGAGGGCCTCGACGAACGGCATCCGGGCGGTCAAGGTGTCCCTCCTCGCCCTCGTGCTCTCGATCACGGTGCTCCCCGAGGGTTCGGTGCTCCGGCCGTCGGTCGCGGAGGCGATCGCGCCCGGGTTCCAAGTGAACACGGTGATCAGCGGACTCGACACGCCGACGGCCGTCGCCTTCGCTTCGGACGGCCGTGTCTTCGTCGCCGAGAAGAGCGGGATCATCAAGGTCTATACGGACCTGGATGACCCCACGCCGACGACGTTCGCGGACCTGAGCACGAACGTCTACAACTTCTTCGACCGGGGATTGCTCGGCCTCGAACTCCACCCGAACTTCCCCGCGCAGCCCTACGTCTACGCGCTATACACGTACGACGGGGACATCGGCGGGACGGCGCCGAAGTACGGGACGCCCGGCGTCCTGTCCGACCCCTGCCCGGATCCCCCGGGCGCGTCACCCGACGGCTGCCCCGCCGCCGCCCGCCTCTCGCGGCTGACCGCGTCGGGCGACGTGATGACGGGTCCGGAGCAGGTCCTCATCGAGGACTGGTGCCAGCAGAGCCCGACCCACTCGATCGGCACGGTGACGTTCGGCCCCGACGGTGCGCTGTACGTCGGTGCGGGCGATGCGGCGAGCCCGCTCGACTGGGGCCAGTTCGGGAACCCGGTCGTCAACCCGTGCGGCGATCCGCCGGGCGGCGTCGGCGGCTCGATGACGCCTCCGACCGCGGAGGGCGGGGCGCTTCGGGTCCAGGACCTGCGGACCCCTGCAGATCCGACCACGCTGGACGGGACGATCATCCGGGTCGACCCCATCACGGGGGCCGCGCTGCCGGACAACCCCCTGTTCGGGAGCAGCGACCCGAACGCGCGCCGGGTGATCGCGTACGGCTTGCGCAACCCGTTCCGCTTCGCGTTCCGTCCCGGCACCAACGAGATCTGGACCGGGGACGTGGGGCAGGCGACCTGGGAGGAGATCAACCGGATCCCGAGTCCCACCGACGCCGTCGTCGAGAACTTCGGCTGGCCCTGCTACGAGGGATCGCCTCGGATGCCGGGATGGGACACGCGCAACCTGACGATCTGCGAGAACCTCTACAACGAGCCGATGGCGACGGCGGCGAAGGCCCCGTACTTCGCGTATCGGCACAGCCAGCCCGTCTTCCCGGGCGACACGTGCCCGACCGGCAGCGGCGTGGTCAGCGCGGTCGGCTTCTACGAGGGAGGGGCGTATCCCGACTCGTACGACGGCGCGTTGTTCTTCGCGGACTACAACCGGAGCTGCATCTGGGCGATGCCTCGGAGCCAGAACGGCCTGCCCGACCCGAACCTGGCCCACGTGTTCGTCGACTTCGCCGGATTCCCGGTCGACATCGAGACCGGACCGGCGGGCGATCTGTTCTACGTCGACATCGGCCTCGGCAGGGTCAGACGGATCCAGTACTTCTCGAGCAACCAGCCGCCGACCGCGGTGATCGGGGCCAGCCCCACCTCGGGCCCGGCACCCCTCGTGGTGAACTTCGACGGGACCTGGACCCGACCGATCCCGAGAGCGGGGCGCTGACCTACGCGTGGGACCTGGACGGGGACGGCGCCTACGACGACTCCACGGCACCCCAGCCCCAGTTCACCTACACCTCGCCGGGCAACGTCACGGTGCGACTGCGGGTGACCGACCCGCTGGGCGCGCAGGACACCGAGTCGATCCTGATCAGCGTGGGCAACAGCCCACCGACGGCGATCTTGGACCAGCCGCTCTCGAGCTTCACCTGGCACGTGGGGGAGACGGTGGCCTTCGCGGGGCACGCGACCGATCCGGAGGACGGCACGCTACCGGCGTCCGCGTTCTCCTGGGAGGTGATCCTGCACCACTGTCCGTCGGACTGCCACGATCACCCGTACCAGTCATTCGAGGACGTGGCCTCGGGCTCGTTCGCGGCGCCCGATCACGAGTACCCCGCGCACCTCGAGGTCCGACTCACCGTCACCGACTCCGGGGGCCTGTCCGACACGACGAGCGTGCTGATCTATCCCGAGACGACCACCATCACGATGGGATCCAGCCCCACCGGGCTCTCGTTGGACCTGAACGGTGAGAGCGTGGCGACGCCGTTCACCCGCACCGTGATCGTCGGCTCCGCGAACGCGCTGAACGCGCCCTCGCCCCAGAGCCTGAGCGGGAGCTCCTACGAGTTCGTCTCCTGGTCCGACGGGGGGGCGCAGTCGCACAACGTCGTCGTGAGCTCCCCGGTCACCTACACGGCCACCTACACCCAGGCCACGACCGTGGGCGTGTCGATCGAGGCCACCAGGTTCACGCCGAAGAACGTCGCGATCGCGCTCGGCCAGACCGTGCGATGGACCAACATCAGCGCGGTCAACCACAACGTGACCGACACCACCGGCATGGGCCTGTTCGGTTCGGGGACGATCGCACCCACCGGCACGCACCAGTTCACCTTCGCCGCCGCGGGCAACTACCCCTACCGCAGCACGCTGGGTCCGAGCAACATGACCGGCTCGGTGAGCGTGCCGATGGTGGTCTCGCCCACGACCGGGGGCACCAGCACATCGTTCGGGGTGACCTGGGCCTCGGCGCCGCTGCCGGCGGGCTACGTCGTCGACGTCCAGCTCCGCCGGCCCGGCAGCTCCACCTGGACCAACTGGCGGCTGAACCAGACCGGCACGAACACCACGTTCGTCCCCGACGCCGGCACGGGCACCTATGAGTTCCGTGCCCGGCTGGAGAACCCAGGCGTCGGCGCCGCCGCCTACTCGGCACCGTTCGCGATCGTGGTGACCAACAACCAGCCGCCGACAGCGGTGATCGGGGCCAGCCCCACCTCGGGCCCGGCACCCCTCGTGGTGAACTTCGACGGGACCGGATCCACCGATCCCGAGAGCGGGGCGCTGACCTACGCGTGGGACCTGGACGGGGACGGCGCCTACGACGACTCCACGGCACCCCAGCCCCAGTTCACCTACACCTCGCCGGGCAACGTCACGGTGCGACTGCGGGTGACCGACCCGCTGGGCGCGCAGGACACCGAGTCGATCCTGATCAGCGTGGGCAACAGCCCACCGACCGCCGTGATCAACCAACCGACCGGCGCGTTCACCTGGCACGTGGGGGAGAACGTGGCCTTCTCGGGACAGGGGACGGACCCCGAGACCGGGAACCTTCCCGCCTCCGCGTTGTCCTGGCAGGTCGATCCTGCACCACTGTCCGTCGAGTTGCCACTCCTATCCGCCGCAGACGTTCCCCGGGGTTGCATCCGGTTCGTTCACGGCTCCCGATCACGGATATCCATCCCACCTCGAGGTCCGACTCACCGTCACCGACTCCGGGGGCCTGTCCGACACGACGAGCGTGCTGATCTATCCCGAGACGACCACCATCACGATGGGATCCAGCCCCACCGGGCTCTCGTTGGACCTGAACGGTGAGAGCGTGGCGACGCCGTTCACCCGCACCGTGATCGTCGGCTCCGCGAACGCGCTGAACGCGCCCTCGCCCCAGAGCCTGAGCGGGAGCTCCTACGAGTTCGTCTCCTGGTCCGACGGGGGGGCGCAGTCGCACAACGTCGTCGTGAGCTCCCCGGTCACCTACACGGCCACCTACACCCAGGCCACGACCGTGGGCGTGTCGATCGAGGCCACCAGGTTCACGCCGAAGAACGTCGCGATCGCGCTCGGCCAGACCGTGCGATGGACCAACATCAGCGCGGTCAACCACAACGTGACCGACACCACCGGCATGGGCCTGTTCGGTTCGGGGACGATCGCACCCACCGGCACGCACCAGTTCACCTTCGCCGCCGCGGGCAACTACCCCTACCGCAGCACGCTGGGTCCGAGCAACATGACCGGCTCGGTGAGCGTGCCGATGGTGGTCTCGCCCACGACCGGGGGCACCAGCACATCGTTCGGGGTGACCTGGGCCTCGGCGCCGCTGCCGGCGGGCTACGTCGTCGACGTCCAGCTCCGCCGGCCCGGCAGCTCCACCTGGACCAACTGGCGGCTGAACCAGACCGGCACGAACACCACGTTCGTCCCCGACGCCGGCACGGGCACCTATGAGTTCCGTGCCCGGCTGGAGAACCCCGGCGTCGGCGCCGCCGCCTACTCGGCACCGTTCGCGATCGTGGTGACGTGATCGATGGATCCCTCCCGGGACACCGGCTCCACGGAGCTCCGCCATCCGGCGTTCGACAAGTCCGCGTACGACCGGTACCGCTTCGCGAGGAAGCTCGGCGAGGCGATCTCGGGGACCGACCATCCCGAGATGGTGCCGGCCGAGCGCGCCTCCCACATGCGGCCCGACGACTACGTGGTCGGGCTCACGTTCGGGGGCAGCGCGCGGGCCTACCCCGTGTGGGTGGTCGACAACTACCACGTGGTCAACGACCGGGTCGACGATGAGCCGTTCTTCGTCGTCAGCTGCGAGCGATGCCAGTCCGGGTCTGCCTTCCGGGCCGAGGTCGCCGGCAACCCCGACCGTGAGCCGCTGTTCCGCTCGGTCGGGTTCCTGAACGCGACGCTCCTGCTGAAGGACCTTCGCAGCGGGAGCCACTGGATCCACTACGAGGGTGTCGGCATGGACCGACGGGCGGCGGGTGTCCGGCTGCCGTGGATCGCCACGTACCACCTGGAGTGGGCGGAGTGGCTCGGCCTGCACCCGGACACCCTCGTGATGCTCCCCCCGAGGACCCCACGCACCCCGACGCGCGGCACGGCCACGGCCGGGAGGAGCTGTTCGCGCGCGAGGGGATGGACGCGGCGTTCCTGCAGACCCTGCAGGGGAACCTCGACACGACCTACCCGGAGAACGAGGTCGTCGTCGGCATCGACGGGCAGACGGAGAGCGTCGCCTTCCCGCTGCGTGAGGTGCAGCGCGATGGGGGGTGGTCGCCGACACGATCGACGGGCAGCCCGTCGTCGTGTTCGCCGGTCCCGGCGAGGACGGCTTCGCGATGGCCGCGTACGTGCCGAGCGCGGGCGACGTGGCCCTGACCTTCGCACGCGAGCACGGCACGTTCGTCGACCGGCAGACGGGGAGTCGCTGGACGATCGAGGGACGGGCCGTCGAGGGCACCCTCATCGGGACCGTGCTCGAACCCGTGCCCTGGTACTACGTCCGCTGGCACGCGTGGTTCTACTCGCATCGCGACACCCGACTGTTCCTGAGCGGTCGGGAGCCGGTTCCGTTCGAGGAGATCGCCGGTCCGCTCGGGCCGTTCGCGGAGCTGCTCGCCGCCCTCGCCGGCGCCGGCCACGAGATCCGCGTGGCCGAGCCGCTCGTGAGCCAGCGGCGTCCACGCGAGGCCCTCGCGAGCCTGCGCGTCCACGTCGACGGCGACCGGCTCAACCTGCATGCGTTCGGGTCCGAGGGCGCCGCCCGCGACCTCCATGCGTTCGACGCATCCTGGTCGGGGTATCCGCTGCGGGCTCGCACCCACGAGGGGCGCACGCGGCGGATCGGAACCGTCGTGATCGAGTCCGATCCGCCGGAGCGCTATGCGGACCCGGCGAACGTCGTTCCACTGCCGGACGCGATGATCCGTTGGTCCAAGGTCCTGACCGCCCCCGCGTTGGATGCCCTGTCCGAGTCGACGGTGCGCTCGGACGCGGAGGGGGAGTCGCCCCCGGGGTTCGTGGACGTCGTCCGTGCGATCCGGCTCTCGGGGTTCGAGGTCATCGACGTCGGGTTCCTGCCACCGAGCCAGCTCCGGGTCGGCGCGGTGAACGGGATCGGCGCTCACGATCGACGCCGAACGGTTCCTCCTGTACCGGTTCGATTCGGCCGCCCTGGCCGATGCGTACGCTGCGCAGGAGCCGCACGCGTTCGCGAGTGGACCCTTCGTGCTGCGGTCGACGCCGGAGACGATGTACCAGTACCAGCCGGCCGAGGTCGTGTATGCGGGCGACCCCTGGATCCGGTGGTCGGAGCTGTTGGACGAAGGACGGTTGCGCAAGGCTCTGGACGGGGTGATCCCCGGGCGCTGAGAGCGCGTGGCGCGGCGGTCGGGGCACACGAGACGCTCAGGCAACGGAGACGATCGAACGATAGGGAAGGTGGAGGTGTGGCGATGCGATCGGAGATCGAGAAGGAGATCAGGACCTTCATCGTCGAGGAAGTGCTCGACGAGAACGAGGAGGTCGACCTGCCGGAGGACATCCCGCTACTGTCGGGTCTGCTCGATTCCTTCGGGCTCATGTCGCTGATCGGGTTCCTGGAGGATCGCTACAAGGTGATCATCCGCAATGATCAGGTCGTGAAGAACAACTTCGAGTCGGTCAGCGCGCTCGCGGCGTTCCTCGAGGCGAAGATCGACGAGGGAGCGCCGGACCGAGCCGCGGCGCAGGGCTCCTGACGAGCAGTACGAGCGGGCGCCGCTGAGCTCGCGTTCAGCGGCGTCCGCGCGTTCCTTCGGAGACGTCGAGCGCGCGCGTCAGGTTCGCGTGCCTCGTGATGTCCCTGGGTCCGTCCGCTCGAGCGCCGCGTCAAGACACCGCGGAGCGGTCGCCGGCCCCGCCGCGAAGCACGAACCGCCGCAGTTTCCCCGTCGGCGTCCTGGGAAGGTCCGGGACGACCTCGAAGGACCGGGGCAGCTTGAACGCCGCGAGCCTGCCCTTGCAGAACTTGGCCAGATCCCGCGGCAGGGCCGCGTCGGCCCGCTCGGAGAGCACGAAGGCCTTGAGGACGGGGACCCCGACCTCGTCGTCGACCGCGACCACGGCGGCGTCGACCACGTCCGCGTGGCTCCGCAGCACGTCCTCGATCTCCGCCGGAGCCACCCAGACGCCGCCGAGCTTCATCAGGTCGTCGATCCGCCCCTCGTGGTACACGCGACCGTCGACGATGCGGACCACGTCGCCGGTCCGCATCCACTCGCCCGAGTACGCCCGCTCGGTCAGCTCCGGCCGGCGCCAGTAGCCGGCGAACGTCGTGGGCCCTCGGACCCACAGCTCGCCCGAGCTGCCCGCCTTCGTCGGTTGACCGTACCGATCGAGCGCCTGCACCTCGTACCCGTCGAGGGCGCGCCCCGCACTTCCGGCGACGACGTCGTCGGGTCGGTTCGAGGTGACGTGGTGCAGCGCCTCGGTCGACCCGAGGCCGTCGATCAGCGGGAGCCCGAAGCGCTCCTGGAACATCTCGAACAGCTCGCCCGACAGCGCCTCGCCGGCCGAGAGCACGATCCGAACCGATGCCGGAAGCTCGGACTCGGGGAGGCGTGCGAACCCGGCGAAGAACGCCGGCACGCCGAACAGCACGGTCGGGTTCGACTCGCTCACCAGGGCCTGGATGCGCACCGGGATGCTCGGCGCGCCGTTCACGACCACCGAGGCTCCGACCGACGCCGGCAGGTACACGCTGTTGCCGAGTCCGTACGCGAAGAACATCTTCGAGACCGACAGCACCGTGTCGTCCTCGGTGAGCTCCATCACCTGCCGGGCGAGGGCGTTCGGCGCGTCTCGCAGGTGGCGGTGGCGGTGCATGACCGCCTTCGGGAGCCCGGTCGTTCCCGAGGTGTAGAGCCACAGCGCGATGTCGTCCGGCCCCGTCGACGCGGGTTGGAGCGCGGCGGACCCGCCGCACACCTCGTCCCACGCGCGCGCCGCCTCCGGCGGAGACCCACCCACGAACAGGCACGCCACCGCCGCGGCTTCGCGGGCGGCCGGGAGGACGGCCGCCGCGGACGACTCGTCGCACACGATCGCCCGTGCCTCGCTGTCCGAGAGCATGAAGTCGACGTCCGAGGCCGACAGGCCCTGGGCGATCGGGACCGGGACCAGGCCCGCCTTCATCGCTCCCCAGAACGCGCTCACGAACTCGGGTCGGTCGCGGAGCGCCAGGATCACGCGATCGCCCGGCCGGAGTCCGAGCTCGAGGAGCCCGGATCCGGCGGCGTCCGCCGCAGCCGCCACCTCCTCGTAGCTCCAGGTGCGCTCCTCGGTTCGCAGGTACGTGTTGCCGCCGCGGCCTTCGCGAACGTTCCGCTCGAGGAGGTCGACCGTCGCGTTGTAGGCGCCGGATCCGTCGTTCGCCGGCGTCGTGCTCATCCGGGCCATCCTTGCCGGATCGCGAGGGCGTCGGTGCCGAGGAGCCCGTCCCAGACCCGCGTCGGGAGCGCCTCGACGACGACGAAGCTCGTCATCCCGCCGATCGCCGCGCGGTACCGCCGCCACACGTAGGGGTGCAGGTCTTCCTCCTCGTCGGCGAACCATCGGCGGAACTCGGCGTCGATCTCCGCGGCGTCCTCGTGCGTCCCGAACTCGAAGTCCTCCTTCTCGATCCTCGGGTCGATGAACAGCTGCCCCAGGTTCAGCTGCCGCGTCTCCAGCAAGGCCGCGAGGGTGGGGTCGATCCGACCCAGGTCCACGTACGACAGGTTGCGCGACAGGCGAACCGAACCCATGCGGTATCCGGTGCACCGGCCGAGGATCTGCGAACCGCGTGAGAGCGGCGGCGAGAGCCAGGCCGACGCGTCCCCGTCGAGCCGCCATTGCGCGACGACGTCCAGGTCCGGCGGGAGCCCGATGATCGATTCGATCGTCTGCGCGAGGGTCCGATCGGTGTGGCGCAGGATGTCCGCGGGGTCGGCCGGGAGCGGCTCCCCGTCCCCGACACCGATCGGCCCGATCGTCCGTCCCACCGCGCGCGCGATCGGCCGGAGCTCGGCCGTGAGCCGTCGCAGGGTGTCGATGTCGATCGTGGTCCCCTCGGGGTCGTGCACCGACTCGGTTCCCACCTCGAGGACGAGACCGTCGGCGCCCGCGGCGATCGCCGCTCGGGCGACGGCCGGCACGACGCCGGCATGCGGGGCCGCCTGCGAGGGATCCGCCAGCAGCGGGAGATGCGTCGAGCCCTTGATCAGGGGAACGGCGTTGATCTCGAACCGCGGCCTGCGGAGGGAGTCGAACGTGCGGATCCCCGACTCGCACAGGATCACGTTGCCGTTGCCGTGCGACAGGATGTACTCGGCCGCGAGGAGGAACTCCTCGACCGTCGCTCCCGCCCCACGCTTCATGATGACGGGCCGCTGGGTCCTTCCCAGCTCGCGCAGGAGGCTGAAGTCCTGCATGTTCGCGCTGCCGACCTGCAGGATGTCGGCCTCGGGTTCCGCGAGCGCGATCTGGCTGACGTCGGCCACCTCGACGGACAGGGCGAGGCCCTGGCTCCGAACGATCCCCCGGATCCGCCGGAGCCCGTCGATGTCGAGGGCCTCACCGGCGGCTCGTTCGCCGGGCGTCGCGAGGCGCCCGGCGTGGAACGCGGTGCATCCCGCCTCCGCCAGCATCGGCGCCAGGAGCTCGAGCCGGGCCTCGCCGGCCCCGACCCATCGGGAGCTCACGATGACGCGGATCGGCGCGCGGCCCCCGAAGGTCACGGCGCCGGAGCGATCGCCGGCCGCGGCGTCGCCGACCTCGACGGACAGGTCCTCTCCGAAGACCTCCCGCCAGGCGAGCCGGTACGGGACGTCCACCTCGACGATCCGCTCGACCGCCCGGAGATCCTGCAAGGCTCCCACCTCGACCGGCCGCACACCGTCGCCGACCGCGATCGCGGCCCACCCGTTCCCCCGGGTGACCTGCACGCCGGGCTGGAGGTCGTTCGCGGCGGCGATCGCGTCTGCGAGGTCGCCGTCGTTCGCTTCCGGGTCCAGCACGACGACGAGCGGGGACGCCGTCTGCATCAGATCGCCCGTCCGACGGCGAGCGAGAGGGCTCGCACGCGGTCCATGTAGGCGCCGAACTCCGCGGCGCGCACCGACTGCGGTCCGTCGGACAGCGCGGCGTCCGGGTCCGGGTGCACCTCGACGAGGAGCCCGTCGGCGCCGGCCGCGATGCCGGCGAGCGACACCGGCGTGACGAGCTCGCGCAGGCCGGTGCCGTGCGACGGGTCCACGATCACGGGGAGGTCGGTCCGGAGCTTGAGCTCGGGCACCGCCCCGATGTCCAGGCTGTTCCGCGTGGACGGCTCGAACGTTCGGCTCCCACGCTCGCACAGGATCACCTGCTCGGTCCCGTGGTCGCGCAGCACATCGGCGGCGACGAGCAGCTCGTCGACCGTCGCCGTCGCGCCGCGCTTCAGCAGCACGGGCCGGCCGGTCTCGGCCGCGGCCTCGAGCAGCGCCCGGTTGTCCATGTTCCTGGCGCCGATCTGGACCATGTCCGCCAGCTCGGCGACGTGCAGGACGTCGTCGGCCGACATCGCCTCCGTCACGACCCCCATGCCGAGCTCGTCGCCGACCTGCCGCATGATCTCGAGCCCGGCGCGTCCGAGACCCTGGAAGCTGTAGGGCGACGTGCGCGGCTTGAAGGCGCCGCCCCGCAGGAGCACCGCCCCGGCCGATCGAACGGCCTGCGCCGTCGTCCGGAACTGCTCCAGGTCCTCCACCGAGCAGGGGCCGGCGATCACGCGGACGGGCGCGCGGGCACCGATCGAGACGCCGGCCACGACGACGGTCCGATCCGAGGTCCGGGCGCGGAGGGAGCCCGGCGAGGGGCTCGCCGCGCCCACCGGTCCCGCCGTGGCTCGCATCGCAGCCACCTCCTCAGCCCGTCGATCCGGCGCGGGCGGGGTCGAGCGCGCCCGGCCGCAGCAGGTTGTCCGGGTCCGACATGACCTGGTCGTAGGCCTCGCGCATGAGTTCGAGGATCCGCTGCGAGCGCTCCTGGTTCTGCGGTTGGTACGGGTTGCCCTGCAGCGATCGCGCGATGTCCTCTCGATACCGCGGATCCAACGCGAACCGGCCGAAGAGCTGCTGCAGCTTGTAGAAGAGGTCCGTCGTCTCGTACCAGACGTCGACGCCGCTGGTCACACGCTCCGCGTACGCCTCGAAGGCGGCCTTCTCGTCCCCGGTCTCCCAGGCATGGAGGATCGCCTCGTGCGCGAAGGACGCGGAGTTGAGCGCCACGTCGACGCCGGAGGAGAAGATCGGATCGACGAAGCGGAAGGCGTCGCCGATCATCAGCCAGCCGGGGCCGGTGATCTCGTCCATCTGGTACGAGTAGTCGGCCTCGATCCACCAGGGTCGCGTCCGCGTGGCGTTCCGCATCGCGTGCGCGAACGTGCGGTTCCGGTTGATGAGGCTGTCGAAGAACTCCTCCGGTGTCCGACCCGACTTCTGGAAGTCGGCCTTGTCCGTCACGACCCCGATCGAGTTCACGCCGTTGCGCAGCGGGATCTGCCACCCCCACGCGCGCTCGAGCCCGAGGAAATGGAAGATCACGAACCCTTCGTAGCCGGGTGGCGGGTCCTCCACGTCCTTGAACCACGACCAGATCGAGTACTGGTTGAAGTCGGCGTCCTTCTGCTTGACCTTCAGCTGCTTGGCCAGCAGGCACCTGCGGCCGGAGGCGTCGATCACGACCTTCGCGAACAGGTCCTGCTCCCACCCCTCGGTCATCTCGACCCGAACCCCGACCGCCCGATCGCCCTCGAACAACACCCGCTTCACGTTCACGCCCTGGAGCACCTTGGCCCCGAGCTCGTGCACGTGGCGGAGCAGGAGCGTGTCGAAGACGTCACGCTCGACGTTGTAGCTGTACTTCTGGACGGCGTTCGGGGCCGGGAAGTCCGAGGTCCGGATCGACACGAGGGCCCACAGTTTCGACCGGGGCGCGGTCCAACCGACGCCTTCCTTGTGCACGAACCCGGCGTCCTCCATCTTCGGGAGGAACCCGAGCCGGTGGAAGACGAAGTTGTTCGCGGGCACCATCGACTCGCCCACGTGGTCCCGGGGATGGATGTCGCGTTCGAGGATCAGCGCCCGATGCCCGCTCTGTGCGAACAGGCCGCCGAGCGTCGCCCCCGCGGGACCCCCGCCGACGATGATCACGTCGGCCGCCGTCATTCGCTCTTCCGTCATCGTTCGCTCGATCCCTTCGATCCGTCGTCCGAACCACGTGGCAGCACGCGGTCGATCCACTCGTAGATCACGTCCAGCACACGTTCCTGCACGTCGATCTTGGGGAACCCGTGGACCGGTCCCTCGAGGACGACCAGATCCGTGAGCGGAGCACCCTTCAGCACCTTGCCGAGCCGGCCCGGCTGGGCGATGAGGAAGTCGTCGTAGTGGTAGTCCCTCGTGCCGAAGATCGAGCAGGACCGGCACCTTGCGCCGAGCCAGCGCCTGGATCGGCTCGAGCAGGGCCCGGCTGACCCACGAGTCGTCGGCGCCGCGGCGGAACACCCGCGCGGGCAGCCGCCAGAGCATCGAGGCCTTCACCTTGACGAAGCGCAGGTAGGTGCGGCGGGCCGCCGGGTCGCGCCAGGCGCGCAATGCCTTGGGGGACAGGGCACGCCGGATCGCGTGCCTGCCCTTCACCCGGTAGGCGAGACGCGTGCCCACCTCCTCGTCCATCGCGAGGTCGCGGAGCGGCGGGGAGATCAGCACGACGGCCTGCACGCCGGTGAGTTCGGGAGCAGCCGAGAGCGCGGTCCTGGCACCGAAGCACGATCCGATCAGCAGGAGGTGGTCCGTTCCTCCTGGGCGGAACCAGTCGACCGCTCCCTGCAGATCGGTGAGGAACGGGTCGCCCACCCGAGGGGCACCCGCGAGCACCCCGCTGCTCTCCCCGACCCCGTGGTAGTCCAATCGCAGCGCGTGGAACCCGTCGGCGCTCAGCCGGCGAGCGAGGGGGACGAACAGGCGGTTGCGGTTCGTCGAGATGGTTCCGCCGCCGACGAGCAGGATCGCGGCCGTGCCTCTCGGCTCGCCGGTCGGCTCGGTGAGGACGCCGAACAGCGTGTCCGCGCCCGCGGGGAAGAACACCGGGGTCTCCTGCTCGCTCGTCGCCACCCGCATGCCGTCGATCAGGGTCACCGGGCGCCGTCCGATCCGAGCCGCTCACGGATCCAGCCCGTGGTGAGTCCGAGCAGCTTCGTGGTGGGAGCGTGGACCTCGTGGATCGGCCACCGGTGCCCGCTGATCCACCACGCCTCCCGTTCCCGGATCACGTGCGTCTGCGTGTCGAGCCCGCGTCGCGTCCACGACTCGACCAGGCTCGCGTACTCGGGCCGCAGGCTCTTGCCCACGCCGATCTGGATCAGCAGTGCGGCGTCCGCGGCATCGGCGACGGAACCGTCGAGACCGATCCCCACGGCGCTCTCGTACAGCGCCAGGTCGACGGGGTGACCGAGGACGTCGACGGAGCCTTCGCGTCGGAGTCCGTCGAGCACGCTGGTCTCCGACATCGTGGCCGCCGGATCCTCCTTCAGCTGGTACATGATCAGGAACCGGAAGATCTCGTCGAAGTACCGCGCGGGATCCACGACCGGCTCCCACAGGGCCAGGTGTCCGCCTCGCTCGGCGACCGCCGAGGCGGCGACGAGCCCGCCCCACCGGGTGCCGAGGAACCCGACCGTCGTTGCGCCGGTGGCACGGACGAGATGATCGGCAGCGGCGAGCGCGTCCTCGCGCATCGTTTCGAAGGTGGCGGCCGACGGGTCCCCGTCGCTGTGCCCGAACCCCGCGTAGTGGAACCGTTGCGCCGCGATCCCCATGTCGGCGAGGCGACGCGCGAGCAGGACCTCCCGTCGATAGTGGCGCTGGACCTCGGCCTGGTAGGGACCGCAGATCACCAACCCGGCGATCGGCTCACCCGGCGGCGACGTGGAGGACGCCGAACCGCCTCCCCGGGCCCGGACCGAAGAACGCGGCCTCCTCCCGGATACCCGTCACGGGGTCGCGTCGGGAGGACGCGGACACGGCGGTGCTCGTTCCCAGGCGCGAGGCGCCGCCGGACGCCGGCAACGGACCATCGGGGTCCGCACGCATCACGTTGCCCGTGCGGACCGCTCGCGGCCGTCCCGCTCGCGCCCGGAGATGGCCGGGTCGAGACGACCTTCGTCGATGTCCGCTCCCACGCCACTCCTTCCGTTCGCCTTGGCTGTTCGATGCGCGCGACCATCCGCAGGGCAGGCAAGCATGGTAGGGAGGCACGCACTGCACACGCACGCCCCCGCGTACGTATTCCGTGTACGGTGGATGCATCAGGGAACGGAGTCTCCGGTACGGGGTACGAGCCTGGCCGGCGGACCTGTCGCTCGGCGCCTCAGCCGATCAGGGCGATCCCGTCGAGGTTGACCGCCGTGCCCGTCGAGGCGGGGTTCCGCGCGCCGGTCCAGACGAGCGTCACCGTGTGTGACCCGAAGGCGACGTTCTGCTGGTGCACGAACTGGCGATGTCGGATCGTGCTCGAGTACAGGTCGAGCCGGCGCACGAAGACGCCGTCGAGGAACAGGTCGGCCATCCCCCAGTTCGGTCCCCGTTGAGCAAGGACACCGTACTTGCGGCCGGTGAACGTCAGCTGCGCCTGGAGACCCACGCCGTCCATGACGCTGAGGGTGTTCAGGAACGAGCCGCTCACCGAGGCCGGGGCGGGCGTCCCCGAGTACACGACCGAGGGATTCCGGTCGTCGAACGGGACGCCGGTGCATCGGTCCGGACCGGTGCCCGCGTTCCCCGCGGCGTCGAACGCGCGCACCTGGTAGCAATACGTCGTGCCCTGCGAGCCGGTCCGCACGTAGCTCGTGCCGAGATCGGACCGGACCAACACCTGGCTCCCCGAGAGGCCGACGCGCTCGAACACGTCGTATCGAACGATGCCGGTGTCGTCGGCGCCGGACCACGCCGCGTTCACCTGCGTGGTCGACCGAAGGGTGTCGGTCGGGGGTTGCTGCATCGTGACCGTGGGCGGCGACGTGTCGCTCGGCGGTTGATCCGTGACGGTGAAGCTCCGCTGGACCGGCGTCGAGACGTTCTGGTCGATGTCGGTCCCACGGACGCGGAACGTATGGTCGGAGATGCCGAGATCGACGTACTCGGCCGATCCGTTCGTCCCCGACCCACACGCCGTGAAGGGGAGTCCGTCGAGGGAGCACTCGAACTCGGCGAACTCGTCGGATGTCCACGTGAACGTCGCCGACGTCTGCATCGTGATGCCGAAGGGGCCACCCGTGATCGTCAGGACCGGCGGGTAGAACATGCTGCGCAGCGACGAGGCCAGAGATGCCTGGATCGCCGAATGGATCCCGTCGCCCGCCAGGTTCGAGAGCTCCCACGGATCCGACGTCAGGTCATACAGCTCGAACTCCGCTGGCCGGCGAAGGAACTCCACGTACTTGTAGACATGCCCGTCGGCGCCGAGCGAGACGATCCCGATCGGTTGGTTCGTCGGAGTGACCCCGTGGTCCTCCAGGAGGAAGGAGTCGCGCCACGGGGCCGCCGCGTCAGCGAGGATCGGCAGGAGGCTGCTCCCGTCGAACGGGGCCGCGGTCGTGAGCCCCGCCAGGTCGGCGATCGTCGGGGCGATGTCGATGTTGAGCACGGCTCGTTCCGTGTCGACGGATCCGGGCGTCGCCCCGGGGCAGAAGGTCGCCGGGCACACGACCACGAACGGCACCCGGTGACAGATCTCGTACTCGCACCCCTTCTCCCTCCAGCGGAACTCACCTTGGGCGAGCCCGTTGTCGGACAGGAAGAAGAAGACCGTTGAATCGAGACGGCCGTCGGCGGCGAGCTGAGCCACGAGTGCTCCGATCGCGTCGTCGACCGCCCGGTTCGATCTGAGGGCGTCCCGGAACCCCCGTTCGGTGCGCCCGAGGATGGTCGGCGTGATCGGCTGGCTCGGGATCCAGGACGGCGGGTTGGGCGCCGGGCGGATGTTGTAGTTGGGATAACGGGGCTGGGCGAGCGTCTGATAGCTCGTCGACCAGCGGGAGGCGGCGATCCGGTCCCCTTCACGCAGGTGCGGGCCGAACGGCGCGAAGAGCAGGAAGAACGGATCGGTCGTGTCGCTGGCGAGGAAGTCCACCGCCTGCCGGCAGAGGAAGTCCGTCGAGTAGACGACGCCGGGCGCGCACGCGACCGGGGCGACATTTCTCCCGTTGTACGACGTGATCGCCGCGGTGCCGCCGGGATCTCGGTGCACCATCGAGTAGGTCGTGTAGCCCGGCGTGCCCCAGAATGCGTGGAACGCGTCCCACCCTGGGGGGACGTACCCGGCCGGGAACATGTTCGGGTTCTCGCCGAACCCGTTCCCGTACTTGCCGAAGAGCGCGGTCCGGTAGCCGTCCGCGTCGAGCCAGGTCGCGAGCGTGGAGGTGTCGTCGAGCAGGTGCAACGTCTGGTTGTTGATCACGCCGGTATGCCGGGCGTACCGGCCGGTGAGCATGCTCGCCCGTGCGGGGCAGCACAACGACGTCGTCACGTAGCCGCGGGTGAAGGTGGTCCCGTTCGCGACGAGGTGCTGCTGGACGAACGGCATGCAGGCGTCGGTGCCCGCGGCCAGATCGTTCCCGTCGAAACCGCCGGTACAGCGCCCGATCGTGTCGAAGCGTTGGTCGTCCGTGATGATGATCACGAAGTTCGGCCGTTCCGCGGCGGCCGCAGCCGCAGGCCGCTGGGGAGCGGTGGTGACCACGAGGAGCGAGGACAGGAGCGCGGCCGAGCCGAGCGCCACGCCCAGCGCACGGGACCATCCCACGCGCCTACGCTGTGGCGAAGCCCCTCGCGGTCCCTGCACGTCCGCCTCCGTGATCCGATGCCCGTGGTTCGGCGGTGCGAAAGGCTAGTCCCGCGTAGGCCATCGGGCCTCGTCCATCGGCCGTACCAGGAATACGCAGGTGTGGGCGTGCGGTCACTACTCGGCTGTTCGTACGGTGTCACCCGTACTCGGGCACCCATCGACGTGGAGTGACGGCGTGATCAACGACGGCTCGAAGGAGACCTCGGTCGACCCGGCCGATGGTCCCCGACCCCTGCGTGACGCTCGGCCGGTCGGCGTCGATGTGCTCGACCGGCTTCGTGCCTTCTCCGTGCTGGAGGAACCGGACGCGGGGTGGTCCGAGGAGCAGCGGTTCGTCGAGACCGACGAGGGGCGGCTGTTCACCACGCTCGCGGAGCCCCTCGGCGCCCGTCGCGAGGTGGGGTTCGTCATCTGTCACTCGTTCGGGTTCGAGCAGTTCGAGCTCTTCCCACTCGAGCTCCTCTTCGCTCGACGGGCGGCGGCGGCGGGGTTCCCCACGCTCTACGTCCAGGTGCGGGGGTACGGTGATTCGGGCGGCAGTCTGGCGGAGGCTTCGCCGCAGACGCACGTCCGGGACGTGCTCGCGGCGCGGGACGAGCTCGTCGCGCGGACCAGCGTCCGGGGGGTGGTGCCCGTTGGCGCACGTTTCGGTGCGGCCATCGCGCTCATGGTCGCGGGCGAGCTCGGCGCCCCGGGCGTGGCGCTGTGGCAACCATCGCTGGATCCCGGCGCTTACCTCGACGGCCTGCTCCGCGCGTTCTCGCGTGCACAGGTGGTCGACGCGAGCGACGGTTCGGATGCCGCCAGGCCGAACACGAAGATGCTGCAGGACGCCCTGTCCTCCGGCGAGCAGATCGACCTGCTCGGGTTCCCACTCACCCCCGAGTTCTATGCGGCCGCTCAGGCCACGCATCCGCTGGATGCGATCGCCCGACCCCCCGAACGAGCGCTCTTCCTCGCGGTGAACCCTCGGGTGGACAAGGAGATCGCGACGAGCGCCTCACGCCTCGAGGGGTTCGGGGTGCAGGTGAGCGTCACGCACGCGGAGGGTCCGGGGCAGGGAACGTTCGGGCTGGGGCTGCCGGTCAGCGGCCATCTGGCGACGAACCTCGCGCTGTTCGAGGACGTCGCGAGCCGAACCGTCGAGTGGGCCGGGGAGGTCTGGTGACGACGACGATCGGCGGATCCGGCGCGCGAACCGAACGTGTGGCGTCCGCGACGGAGGTTCCGCTCTACATCCCGAGTCGCGGTGAGCGTCTCGGGGCGGTCGTGACGGTCCCGAGCCACGCGCCTCGATCGGCCCTCGGCGTCGTGCTGATGGCCGGTCGCGCTCGCGACCGGACACATCGCAACGGGATGTGGGTCCGCGTCGCCGAGGCACTGGCCGCGAGAGGGATGTACGCGCTCCGGCTCGACTACCCGGGTGTCGGCAACTCGTCCGGCAGGCCGCAGGTCTTCGACCTGGAGGACCCGCCTGGGTGGGCCGTAGAGGACGCGTGTGAACTCCTGCTGCAGGAGACCACGGTGCGCAGGATCGCGTTGGTCGGGACCTGTTTCGGCGGACGGGTCGTCCTGCGTGCCGCCAGCGCGATCCCGGCGGTCCAGGGCGTGGCGGTCGTGTCCGCGCCGACCCACGCGCGAACCCGCACGCGCCGACTCCGGCTGCAGGTCAAGCTCGCGCGTGCGCTGGGGCGACCGGGTCCTGAGCAGGGGCCGGCGCGGGCGGCGATGCAGCGGCGAGAGGGCGGTCTCCCGCTCGAGGCGCGCGTGAGCCCGGGCTTCGCTCGGGACGTGCGTCGAACGCTCGACCGAGCGCCCGTGTACTTCCTCTACGCGGAGCGCGACTTCGCGTGGGCGGAGCTTCGGTTCGCGCTCGAGCGGCTCACCCTGCCCACCGACCGGTATGAGCTCGACGTCGTGCCGGGTGAGATGCACACGTTCAAGACGCTCGAGGTGCAGCGGCTGGCTGCGGAGCGGATCGTCGAGTGGTGTTCGCGGTACTCGGAGGAAGATCGCGAAGGCCGCCGATGACACGAAGCGCGGAGGCGATCGGCTCGAGCCACGGCTCGCCGCACGACGCACGCCGCGATCTCGCCGAGGTCGGCAAGGGAGCGGCGGCGTCGCTGACGAACACGGTGATCGCCGCCGTCTCCGGCCTCGTGGTGACGGTGCTCCTGACCCGGACCATGGGCGCCGCGCGGTACGGAGCGATGGCGGTCGCGCTCACGGTCGTCACGCTGGTGCAGGCCGTCACGAGCGCCGGCATCGGCAACGGCGCGGTCCGCATGATCTCCTTCGCTCGCGCAGAAGGCGATCGCGCGAAGGCCATGCGGATGGTGCGGTCGGGCATCGTCGTCGGCCTGGTGACGGGTCTGGCCGGGACCGCCCTGGTGCTCATCCTCGCGGCCTCCGGCCTCATGGACGGGTTCGGGGTCTCGCTCGCGCTCACGATCCTGGCACCGTTGGTGCTCGCCACCAGCCTCCGCGCGGCCTTCGGGGCCGTGATCCGGGCCTACCGCGATCTCCGGGCCATCCTGTTCCTCGGGATCGTGGCCCCGCTCGTCGACGTGTTGCTGATCGGCGGCCTCGTGCTCGCCGGAGCGGACGGGATCGCGGCCTTCGCCGGCGCCCTCGTTGCGTCCGCCCTCATCGACCTCCTGCTGAGCCTGGCGCTGGTCCGCCGTCGCCGGCAGGTCGGATCGATCACGCAGAGCACGATGTCGGACACGAAGGCGCTCGTGGCGTTCTCGCTGCCGTTGTTGGCGTCGCAGCTGCTGTTCTTCGCGATGCGGAGCGCCGACGTGCTCCTGCTCGGAACCCTCCGCTCACCCGCGGAGGCCGGGCTCTACGCGCCGGTCATGCGGCTCACCGAGTTCGCGACGAAGGGCCTGGCGGCGTTCGCGGTGCTCTTCGTGCCGATCGCGACCGGCTACGTCGCCCGGAACCACACCGACAAGCTCAAGGGCCTGTACCTGTCCGTCACGAAGTGGGGGTACCTGATCAGGATCCCGGTCTTGATCGTCCTGGTGGCGGTCCCGGGACAGGTGCTCCCGTTCCTGTTCGGGGCGCCCTACGCGACGATGGAGAGCGTCGCGTGGGTGCTCGCGATCGGCTACTGGGCCATCCTGATGACGGGTCTCAACGGCGTCACGCTCGGCGCGCTCGGGCTCGTGGGACCGATGGCGTGGTTCGCCGTGGTCGGGATGGCCGTGAACCTCACGCTCGGGTTCCTCCTGATCCCGCGCTTCGGGCCGATCGGCGCGGCCTGGTCGAACACCCTCTCCTACTCGTTCGTCAACTGCGCCTACAGCCTGATCCTGTACCGGCGCACCGGGATCACACCGTTCCGCAGAGATACCGTCAGCCTGTTCCTCTTCTCGGCGGTGATCGTCGCCGTCGCGACCGTCGCGGGACAGCTTCCGTTCGCCCAGGACGTGATCCCGCGTTCTTCGTCGCGGGATGGCCTCCATCGCATGGTTCGCCGGAGCGCTCACGGGACGGCCCTTCCACATGGAGGTCCGGGAGCTCCGGCAGCTCGCCTCCGATCGCCGAGCAGCCAGGCGCGAGCGCGAAGCGAACGAGGCCGAAGCGGACATCGAGCCCTCGCTGCCACTCGGTCCGATCGGTGACCAGGAGCCCGAGGTCTAGGACGTGCCGCACACCTTCCCCTCCGACGAGCAGGACCGACGATGAGCGCGAGCGAAGGACGCGGGCCGAGCGATCGCCGAGGCGAGGCGGAACCGGTGCTGACCGTCGTCATCCCCACGAAGGACCGCCCGGCGATGGTGCCGGCGGCGGTTCGAAGCGTGCTCGAGCAGGTCGAGGACGTCGAGGTGATCGTCGTCGACGACGGATCGACCTCCGAGAACGCGCGAGCGATCAGGGACAGCTGCTCCGATCCCCGGGTCCGGGTCCTGCGCAACGAGGAGGCTCGAGGGGCGCCGCACGGGCGGAACCAGGGCCTCGCGGAGGCCCGGGGGCGATCTGGGCGACCTTGGACGACGACGATCGATGGCTCCCGGGGAAGTGGGATGCGCAGGACGCCGTCCTTCGGGAACAGGGGTTCCCGTCCGACCTCGTGGTCGTCGCGGGGATCCGATCGAGCGAACGGGGCGGAACCGCCGAGGTCGTGCCGCTCGTCAGCTCCCCGGAGCGCTTCGAACGGCTCCAGCCGCTGTTCCATCGCGTGCGGATCGGGGCGTTCCTGGACACCTACGTCGTGCCGACGGCCCTCATGCGGGATGCGGGGGCTACGACGAACGGCTCGTGTGGGGTGAGCACACGGACATGCTGATCCGCCTCGCGAAGGTCGGCAGGTTCGCGGGGACCGACCGGATCGCCGTCCATGTAGATCGCGGTCACGAGCTCGCGGGCACCAGGGTCGGTCGCGACTGGGCGAGGAAGGTCGAGGGGATCCGGCTCCTGCTCGACAAGCATCGGGCGGCGTTCGCGCGCGAGCCCCAGCTGCGATCGCTCTACCTGCACGCGCTCGGGATCTCGCAGCTCCGGGTGGGCGATCGGTGGGGTGCGGCCCACACGTTCTGGCGGGTCCTGCTGATCGGACCGGGTCTGGCCCGCCGGGTCCGGGTCCTCGGCCAGCTCGTGACGACCATCATCGGCGGACCGCGTCTGTGGCGGTGGCTCACGCAGGCGCGCGGTGTCCGCGTGGACGCGGTCGCATGAGGCCCGGTGGCGTGCTCGTGATCGGGCTCGACGGGGGAACGCTCCACGTCCTCCGCCCGCTCGCGGACGCCGGGATCATGCCGGCCTTCGGTCGGCTGCTCTCGGGTGGGCGGGCCGGAACGCTCCGGTCCACGCTCCCGTGGTACACGATCCCCGGTTCGGCCAGCCTCATGACGGGTGTGAGCCCCGCGACGCACGGGCTCCTGTACTGGGTCGCGGCCGGGCCGGAGGACTACTTCGAGGACCGCCGGCCGGGCCGGCAGTTCGTCACGAGCGCCGATCTCCCGGTGCCGACGTTCTGGGACGTCGCGGGCGCGGCCGGCAAGCGGGTCGCGGTCCTGAACATGCCGCTCACGTACCCGGCGTGGCCGGTGAACGGCGAGATGATCACGGGCCTGCTGACCCCCCAGGCGGCCGAGACCGGCACGTGCCATCCCTCCGATCTGCTCTCACGGTTCCCCGGGTACCGCGTGGATCTGTCGACCTCGCGGGAAGCGGGAGCGCCGGACGCCGAGCCGATGCAGGGGATCGACCGGGTGGCGTACATCTCGGAGCTGATCGAGCTCACGCACGGCCGGGCGCGCGTCGGTGGTGAGCTCCTGCGGTCCGAGGTGGATCTCGGGGTCGTCGTCTTCGTGGGCCCGGACCGGGTGTCGCATCGCGCGTGGCCCGAACAGGAGTCGGTCGTCGCGGGCGCGGAGCCCTCGGGCGAGATCGAGCGGCTCGTCGTCGCGTACTACCGGGCACTAGACGAGGCGATCGCGGCGCTCGTGGACGCGGCGGGCCCCGGCGTCAACGTCGTCGTCGTGGCCGATCACGGGTTCGGCCCGCCGCCGCCGTCGAAGTTCGCCGTGAACGCCTGGCTGCTCGAGCGGGGGTTCCTGCGGCTGAAGGATCCCGCGGTCGCGCGCGCCCACGCGCGACGGGGGGTCCTCCGGCGCGCGCTCCGGCCCATCGCCCGGGTGTCCGGCCGGAGCCGGGCCGCTCGAGCCGATCCCGACCTGATCGACTGGTCGCGTTCGTCCGCGTACGCGGTCGGCTTCCCGCACACGCGGATGTTCGGCGTCGTCGTGAACCGCGCGGACGTGAAGGCCGAGGGGAGCGTTCCCGAACGGGACGTCTCGGCGCTCCTGGCCAACCTCCGCGACGCGCTCGCGACGGCGACCGCCGACGACGGCCGGCCGATCGTGCGTCACGTCTACGCCCGGGAGGAGCTCGGCGCGACCGCCCCCGGGTTCCCGGATCTGCTCGTCGAGACACACGACCCGTTCATCCCGTCGCAGCGGCTGCTTGGCTCGTCGCGCTCGCAGCCGTTCGACCCGCGATCCGGCGTCCACGAGCCGGACGGTGTCCTCGTGCTGTCGGGACCGGCGGTCCGCGGGACCCATGGCGTCGATGCGGCCGAGGCGGACATCGTCGACGTCGGTCCAACCGTGCTCGGATTGCTCGGGATCGCCGCACCGCCGTGGATGGAGGGGAAGGCGCGGGACGAGCTCGTCGTGCTCCCGCCCCTCGTCCCGGCCCCGAACGACGTCGCGGGCCCGGCCGGCGCCGCCCCGTCGGTCACCCACGATCAGGAGCGCGAGATCGAGGAGCATCTTCGAACGCTCGGCTACGAGGAATAGGAGCGCCGTGTCCATCCACATCGACGTCCAGCTGCAGCCCGAGCAGCAGCGCGCCCTCGCGGCGACCGACCCTCGCTGGTGGTTCACGAGGTTCGAGTTCGCGAACGCGGCCAGCCCGACGCATCCGAAGTCCGAGCGCCTGGAGATCGCGAGCGGCATGAAGCGAGACCTGGTGCTGCCGGCGCTCTCGCGGCTCGCGCCCGGAGCGCGCGTGCTCGACGCGTTCTGTGCGAACGGTGCGTTCTCGTTCGAGGCCGCGATGCGCGGCGCGACCGAGGTCGTCGGGGTCGACTACGATCCGCCGCGGATCGACTGCGCGAACTTCGTCGCGGGCCTCGTCGACGGCCAGGTCTCGCCGCTTCCTCGCTTCGAGGTCGTGAACGTGTACGAGCTGGCGTCGTCCGTGCAGGGACCGTTCGACCTGACGCTCGCGCTCGGCGGGCTGTATCACGTCTCCGACCCCGTCCTCGTGCTCGAGCGACTGCGGGCCGTCACGCAGGGTCACCTGATCTCCAGTCGTCTCGGATCATCCGGCTCCCGGGCTCCTGGGCCAAGTTCATCACGGTTCGTCGCGTCGCCGATCGGACGGAGAGCAGGGGCGCCGGCGTGTGGAAGCTCTCGACGAAGGCGCTCGAGACGATGCTCGCGTTCACGGGTTTCGAGATCGTCGAGCGGTTCCCCGTCCGCGCGTCCGCGGTCGCCGGGTGCCCTGGTACGGGGCCGTCCTGCGGGCCGTGACGTGATGCGGTCGACCGACCGGCCGAACCTCGTGCTCGTGGTCCTGGACACCACACGCGCGGACGCGCTCCTTGCCCCGGACGGCCTCCCCGCGATCGCGGATCTCCGCGGTCGGGGCATGACGTTCACGCGGGCGCTGTCCGCCGCCCCGTGGACCCTGCCGTCCCACGGGTCGCTGTTCCGCGGCCTCCTCCCGTTCGAGCACGGCATGACCGGCGAGCTCGCGGTCGCGGACGGCCGGCTGCGACCGGTGGGCGGCCGGATCCGGGAGCTCTCCGGTCGGTGGCTCCCGGCGCGGCTCCAGGAGGCCGGGTACCAGACGTTCGCCGCGAGCGCGAACCCGTGGATCACGCCCCGGATGGGGTGGGACCTGGGGTTCGACAGCTTCCGAGGGCGTGGCAGGACGTGCGGACCCCGCGTTGGCAGGTGGACGCGGCGCCGAAGCGGCGATCGAGGACGTCATGGATGCCGCGGCCGCTCGCGCGGGCCGCCACCTGGTCTCGGCGTGCCGCCCAGGCCGGGGCGGGACGGAAGGACTCGGGAGCGGTGGAGGCGGTCGGGGCGTTCCGCGCGTGGGCCGGCGGGCGCGATCCGACGCGCCCCTACTTCGCCTTCTTAACTTCATGGAGGCCCACCTCCCGTACCTCCCGCCTCGCCCGTTCGGGCCGAGGGCACCGCGAGGCGCGTCCGGGCGGCGGGCCTGAACGGCCGGCTCACGAACGAGTTCGTCGGTCGCTCAACGTGGGACGCGCCGAGCTCGAGCCGGACGACCTCGGGTTCCTCGCCTCGCTGTATCGCGACGAGATCCGGTACCTGGATCTGCGCCTGGCCGACCTCGCGGCCGAGATCGATGCGACCGGCGACGCGGTGCTCGTCGTGGTCGGGGACCACGGCGAGCACCTGGGCGAGCACCATCTCCTGGGCCACCAAGCGTCGCTGGGGGGCAAGCTCCTGCACGTGCCGTTGATCGTGACGGGCCCGCCGGACCTGGTGCCACGCGGCGAACGAGCCGAAACGATCTCGACCCTTCGTGCCCCTCCACGCTCGAACGTCTCGCAGGTCTGGCACCGATCGGGTCGACCCTGCTCGATCCCGTCGACGGCGTTCCGCGATCACGTCGTACGAGTCAGCGTATCCGGAGAACGCAGGGGCGACGGCCCTTGGGACGGCGAGCTCACGGGTGTGGACCGCGCAGCATCGCTTGCGGTGGAGGGGATGGGCGGCGTACGTCGGTCGGCACAAGCTCGTCGCCGGCGCCGATGGCTCCCGATCGGTGTTCGACCTCGACGATGACCCGGCAGAGTCGACCGACCTCGCCGCGCGGACGCCGAGCTCCTCGAGCGCTTCGCGGAGGTGTCGGTACCGCTCCACCCGACCGGAACCACCGGAGCGCCGGAGCCGGAACGGAGCAGGGCTCGCGGACTCGAGGATCGAGCGGCGTCTCGATTCGCTCGGGTCCTCTGAGCCGTCTCGGATCGCTGGTCGTTCCTCTCGAACTCCGGCCAGGTCCTGCTCGCGCTGGCCCGACGGCCCGACCTCCGTCTCGCGAGATCGGTGACGAGGTCGGGACCCACCCCTCGCGCGGTCCCGGACGATCTGACGGACCTCGTCGAGCGGGTACCTGAAGCGGCGACGCGGAGTTCGCCGGAACGCGTATCGGGTTCGCGGGGAGCGCCCGTTCGACGCTCCCGGGGCGGAAGACCACGTGGTGGCCGACCTGGTCCGGGCGCTCGTACCCGTCCGGGGACCGGCCCCCCGGGGCGGGATGATCGCCGGGCCCTCGTGCTCGCGTGCGGCGACCACCGGTTGCAGGAGCCGCTGCGGCGCTGATGGCGGGCCTCGGGCTGTTGACGGAGGCCGAGGTGATGCTCTGGCCCGGGGGCGCCGCGTGACTGACCCGCCCCCAGGGGAGCCTGATTCTGGAGGTGATGGGGCACGCAATCGGCACGGCGCCGCTGCGGCGGATCGTGCTGGTGGCCCAGGCGGAGTGCCATGTGTGGGGAGCTCCTCCAGTCGACCCGCGATGCCTTCGCCGACGTGCGCGGAGGTCACCGGCGCAGGCGTCGCACGGTCCGGATGGTCGCGACGGCGTCGGGACGGCCGCGGAGCTCTGGTACCTCGCCGGGCGAAAGTCTCGCGGGTGGGGTCATCGGCGGCGCCGGTCCCCGAGGCGCCGAACGACCGCGAGCCGAGGTGATAAAACGCACCGTACCGGGGAGCGTCGGAAACGTCGCTGGAAAGGGCGTCGACGTCAGACTTCACTTCCTGTGTTCCCCCGTATGGGCCTGCCGGACCGTGTGAAACGAGGAGGTACCGAGGGATGACGCAGGAACCTGAGGACGACTTGGATGTGATCGTCATCGGGGGAGGCCCCGCGGCTCGACCCTGGGAACCCTGCTCGGCCGGAACGACATCGAACGTTGATAATTGAGAAGGACATCCACCCCGAGACCACGTGAGTGAATCGCTCGTGCCGTCGACGAACGTGATCTTCCACAAGATCAGTTTGCTGGAGAAGCTGAACGACGCAGGCTTCGTCCCCCGAGCCCCGCACCGGCTCGAAGGGCCGCGGTCGAAGGTGTGGAGCTTCGTCGAGGTCCCCTGTTCGAGCTCCCGCTGGAGGGCGACCCGCGGCCGTACACGTTCCACGTCGAGCGGAACACGATGGACGCGAACAATCCGGCACGCGCACGACCACGGGGAGCAGGTCCTGCGGGCGCGAAGGTGACCGACGTCTCTTCGAGGACGACCGGGCGTCAAGATTTCAGTCCAGGTCACGGACGGGTGGGAGCGCGAGCTGCAGGCGAAGGTAATAGTTGACGCCCCCGGACAGCGATGCCTGTTGGCGACGAAGATGAAGATGAAGAAAAAGGACCGGAAATTCAACCAGTTCTGCATGTATCGTGTTCACCGACGTAAAGCGACCGCCGGAGCGTCTGACCAGTTGAGGCCTCTTACTTCATCGGGTTGAACCAGGGGTGGGCGTGGCAGTTCCGCTGCGGGAGGGCAGGGGATGGATCGGGGTCATGGTTGACAAGGAGGGCTCCCAGCGGTCGGTCTGGACCACGAGGACTCTTCTCCCTCGTGAAGCGGAGCCGCCAGTTCGAGTACGTGATGCAGGACGCGGAACGGATCCGCCCGTACTCGATCGACGACTACTCGTTCAAAGTGGATCGTACGCGGGACCCGGCTGGATGATGGTCGGCGACGCACTACAGTTCGTCAACCCGATCTTCTTGTCCGCATCGACATGGCGTTTGTTCAGCGCGTACTACGCGTACAAGGCGACCGAGGAGTCCTGGGAGACGGGAACGAGGAGAACCGTTCCGCGAGTTCCACGCGGGCATCGACGCCGCGTGGACTCCTCGTCGACACGATCGCGCTCTTCTACGGGCTGCAGAACCTCCTGACGCGTGCGTCACCCAGCAACCTGGCGTCGCTTCGTGATCCGCGCGCTCCAGGGCGACCCGTACCTCCGGCGCACGTCGACGGAACCGGAAGCTGCAGACGCGATGGAGGAGGCGTTCGATTGCGTGCTCCGCAACCCCGGGAACCTGTCGTCCGTGGGCCATCGATCCGGAGAACGACGGAACGCTGACATGCCCGACCTGCTGGGTGTGGCCGACTACGTGGTCGAGGAGGAGGCGTTCGTCTGCCGGCGCTGCGACGCTTGCGCCAAGGTCCCGGGGCTCCGGCGGAAGGCGC